>NZ_BAABCX010000001.1:0-1351612 GCF_039539325.1 Zobellella aerophila | reverse complement strand
CTCCCTTACAAGGAGGGGGTCACTGGTTCGATCCCAGTACCACCCACCACGAACTTGGGTCGTTAGCTCAGTTGGTAGAGCAGTTGACTTTTAATCAATTGGTCGCAGGTTCGAATCCTGCACGACCCACCATTTTTACCCGGACGCTTAGCTCAGCCGGGAGAGCACCTCCCTTACAAGGAGGGGGTCACTGGTTCGATCCCAGTAGCGTCCACCAGTTTTGCGTTTTCACAAACGCGCACAAGTTTTGTGGGTGGTTAGCTCAGCCGGGAGAGCACCTCCCTTACAAGGAGGGGGTCACTGGTTCGATCCCAGTACCACCCACCACGAACTTGGGTCGTTAGCTCAGTTGGTAGAGCAGTTGACTTTTAATCAATTGGTCGCAGGTTCGAATCCTGCACGACCCACCATCTTTGCCCGGACGCTTAGCTCAGCCGGGAGAGCACCTCCCTTACAAGGAGGGGGTCACTGGTTCGATCCCAGTAGCGTCCACCATCTTATTAATACCGTTTTGACGGGTCGTTAGCTCAGTTGGTAGAGCAGTTGACTTTTAATCAATTGGTCGCAGGTTCGAATCCTGCACGACCCACCATCGCCCGAATCCCCGCCTGAGTTGTCATAGCGTCCCGATGATACGGCTTTCCTACCTGATGTCGCCTGTTTCTCCCTTGTTTTCTGCATAATTACCGCAATTTATGACTCTTTTGTTGCTAACCGATTGGGTTAAGGCGTGACCGGCGTTATAATCGTCCGCATATTGAAGTGTTTGGATACGAGTTACTGGGATAAGGTCATGACTGAAGCCGTCGATATTATCGAATTCGACTACCCCTTTCCGGCCAAGCCGGCACCGCTCACCAGCGCAGAGCGGCTGCAGTTAAAGGATGAGATCAAGACGCTACTGAAGGCAAAGAATGCGGTCCTGGTTGCCCATTACTATACCGATCCCGAGATCCAAGCGCTGGCTGAGGAAACCGGGGGCTGTGTGTCTGACTCCCTGGAGATGGCCCGTTTCGGCAAAAACCACCCGGCCGAAACCCTGATAGTGGCCGGAGTTCGTTTCATGGGGGAAACCTCCAAGATACTGAGCCCGGAAAAAACCGTGCTGATGCCCACCCTGGAAGCCGAGTGTTCCCTGGATCTGGGTTGTCCGATTGAGGAATTCACCGAATTTTGCGATGCCCATCCGGATCATACGGTGGTGGTCTATGCCAACACCTCGGCGGCGGTCAAGGCTCGGGCCGACTGGGTGGTGACCTCCAGCATCGCCCTGGAAATTGTTGAGCACCTGGACAGCGAAGGTCACAAGATTATCTGGGCACCGGACCGCCATCTGGGCGCTTATATCGAGAAGCAGACCGGCGCTTCCATGCTGCGTTGGCAGGGCGCCTGCATCGTGCACGACGAGTTTCGTGCCAAGGCCCTGAAAGAGCTGAAGGCCCAGCACCCCGATGCGGCCGTGCTGGTGCACCCCGAATCGCCCCCTTCAGTGGTCGAATTGGCCGATGCGGTGGGTTCGACCAGCCAGCTGATCAAGGCGGCGCAGACCCTGCCCCAGAACAAGCTGATCGTGGCCACCGACAAAGGCATCTTCTACAAGATGCAGCAGGCCTGTCCGGACAAGGAGATGGTCGAAGCGCCCACCGGCGGCAACGGCGCCACCTGCCGCAGCTGTGCCCATTGTCCCTGGATGGCGATGAACGGCCTGGTGGCGATCCGGGACGCCCTGCAAGAGGGTGGTGCCAGCCACGAAATTCATGTGGATGAGGAGACCAGGCTAAAGGCCCTGATCCCCCTCGATCGCATGCTTAATTTTGCCGAACAGCTCAAGCTCAAGGTAAAAGGCAACGCCTGATAAAAAAAACCGGAGCCCAGGCTCCGGTTTTTTGTCTGCTTTCTTTATATCCCCCGAACTGAACAGCTAAGTGACAGCGTATGCCGGTCGCCGGCCGCCAGGCCTTGAAGCCCGAGTACGGCGGTTTCGACACAGACAAAGTCCGACCAGCCAAGGGCCGGGATATCGGCGGGCACCCGGGGGCCCGGGTTCCACAGTACCAGGCAGTCATTGCCCCGATGCCGCAAGCTGGTCTCATGGTGGGAGTTGTACAGCCGGGTGAGCGGTACGGGAGCCGCATAAATACGGTCCACCGGCTCGCGGAATACCGTTTCTACCGGCTTGTAGCAGGCTCGTTGCAACAGGCTGTCGAAATAGTCATGGCCCAGGCCTTCAATCCGGCATTGGTGCACATGGCCACAATGAAAATAGCTGTGCAGGGCAGCCTGTAACGGCATGGGAGCTGTGCCTTTGTTCTCGCTGTGCAGATGCAGCGTCAACTCGGCACCTATCTCAATCTCCAGTGCTAATCGCCACTGTTCACCTTGATGGTCCGGACACAGCTCAGGCGTCAGCTCCAGGGTCAGGAGGGTACCGGCCTCGGTTTCTTCCAAGCTGTCCAACTGCCAGGTCTGCAGGCGGGCAAAGCCATGCTGGGGCTCCCCTTCGGCGCCTTTACCGAACCAGGGCCAGCATACCGGAATGCCGCCCCGTATCGCCTTGCTGCCATCGAGCACGGCGGCCTCACTCAACCACAGCAGCGGCGGCTGGCCGTGGGGTTGGTAGTGCAGCAACTGGCCGCCGAACAGGCTGATCAGGGCGCTGGCATGGGCGTTGTCTATCTGGAGGAAGGGCAGGCCGGCGGCATTGCACATCAGTTGTGTCCGGGGCGAAAGGGCACTTTTTCGGGTGAGCTGGGGCAGCATGCTTGGATGTCCGGTGTGATTAAACGAAAAAAAGCGGCCGAAGCCGCTTCCATTCTAAGCTGATAACTCAACAACTTTTAGCGGTATCTGGAGATATGGGCGATCAGATCCAGTACCTTGTTGGAGTAACCGATCTCGTTATCGTACCAGGCCACCAGCTTGACGAAGTTGTCGTTCAGGGCGATACCGGCCTTGGCGTCGAACACCGAGGTACAGATTTCACCGAGGAAGTCGGTAGAGACCACTTCATCATCGGTGTAGCCCAATATGCCTTTCAGTTCGCCTTCGGCAGCGGCCTTAATGGTGGCACAGATCTCTTCATAGCTGGCGGCTTTTTCCAGACGCACGGTCAGATCTACCACGGACACATCCGGAGTCGGCACCCGGAACGCCATACCGGTCAGTTTGCCGTTCAGCTCGGGGATCACCTTGCCCACGGCCTTGGCGGCACCGGTGGAGGAGGGGATGATGTTCTGAGCGGCCCCGCGGCCACCGCGCCAATCTTTGGCGGAAGGACCGTCAACGGTTTTCTGGGTGGCGGTGGTGGCGTGAACCGTGGTCATCAGGCCTTCTACGATGCCGAATTTGTCGTTGATGACTTTGGCCAGGGGGGCCAGACAGTTGGTGGTGCAGGAGGCGTTGGACACGATGTCCTGGTTGTCGTAGTGGCCGTGGTTGACGCCCATTACGAACATGGGGGTGTCGTCCTTGGAGGGACCGGTCAATACCACTTTTTTGGCTCCGGCCTGGATGTGCTTGCGGGCGGTTTCATCGGTCAGGAACAAGCCGGTGGCTTCGGCCACCACGTCAACACCTGCCTGATCCCATTTCAGGTTGGCAGGGTCACGCTCGGCAGTGACTCGGATGGTTTTGCCATTAACAACCAGCTGGCCGTCTTTCACCTCGACCGTGCCCTTGAAACGACCGTGAGTGGAGTCGTATTTCAGCATGTAGGCCATGTAGTCGGCATCGAGCAGATCGTTGATGGCAACGATTTCAATGTCGTTGCGCTCGAAAGCGGCACGGAATACGAAGCGACCGATACGGCCAAAACCGTTGATACCTACCTTGATTGTCATAAGATTCACCTGACTCTATAAGTTATGAAAGTGTAAGTTTTATGAAATTTGATGCTAGTAAAATTACAAAAAAAATCGATTCAGTCAACCTTGAGTGGGGGTGAATCTTGTAATTAAGCACACTTTTGTGAAATTAAATTTCTTTTTATTCGCGGGCTAACCCATTTTTATCCATGTCGGCAGGGCATAGCGCTGAGTGCCGGAGCGAACAAATACGCTTATTTTCATTTTAGTATGTTGGTGAAATTCAGGGGGGACCTTGATCCTTGACACCTTTTACGCTTTCAAGGTGATGATCGTTTGCCCGGGGGCCAGCCTGTCTCTATCGCAGGGTAGGAGCCGCCGAGTGGCCGCCCTGTCCGCTCTGGGTAAGGCGTGGTCTCAAATGGATGTTTTCTTCCTGCGTATGAGTGGGATCCGGCTCACAGCCTGTTAATAAGAGGCGGGGATCTATCCCAAGTTAGGATGTTTTGAGCCTCGTTTGAGGCTCAATTGGCGGGCCCCGATCTGGTAATCCCCCCCCCTATCCACTAAAATAGCCCTGCTTCCACACAAAGCAGGTGAGGCACGTCATGCTGCCCACTACATACTAAAACGGTTACGTGAAATAAAAGGATCTGGTCGATGACCCACGAGAGCTACCTGTCCGCTTGGCAACAAAGCCAGGAACTGGCGGAGTCTATGCAACCCCTTATCGGTAAACTGTATCGCAACCAGGGTATCGAAACCTGTGTATACGGTCGGCCACTGCTGAACGCCTCTACCATTGACATTCTCAAGGCCCACCGTGTGGTGCGCCGCCATGAAGGTCATGTACTGTCGGTAGAGCAGAGCTTCCCGGTCTTGAAAGCCATCAGTGAGCTCGAGCTGGCACCGGCCACCGTCGATCTGGGTAAGCTGACAGTGCACTATTGGGCAACTCACAATGATGAGTCCGGCTTGGCAGACTTCCTGCAAACCGAACTGGCTCCGGCACTGGCCGAAGGCACCAGTTCCCAGGTTTCGGATGTGGTGTTGTACGGCTTCGGCCGTATTGGCCGCCTGCTGGCCCGGCTGATGATCGAGCGTGCCGGTAACGGCAACGGTCTGCGCTTGCGTGCCATCGTGGTTCGTGGTTCCAGCGACGATCTGGAAAAACGCGCCAGCCTGTTGCGCCGTGATTCCGTGCATGGTCCTTTCAACGGTTCAATCGAAATCGATAAAGAAAACAACGCCATCATCGCTAACGGCACCTACATCCAGATTATCTATGCCAACAGCCCGGAAGAGATCGATTACACCCAGTACGGCATCAACAATGCCCTGGTAGTCGACAATACCGGTAAATGGCGTGATGAAGCCGGCCTGGGCCTGCACCTCAAGGCCAAGGGGGCCGCCAAGGTACTGCTGACCGCTCCGGGCAAGGGCGATATCAAGAATATCGTATTCGGTGTCAACGACGACATGATCCTGCCGGAAGACCGCATCATGTCCGCCGCTTCCTGTACCACCAATGCCATCACCCCGGTATTGAAGGCGGTGCACGATGCCTATGGCGTGAAAAACGGTCATGTGGAAACCGTGCATTCCTATACCAACGACCAGAACCTGATCGACAACTACCACAAAGGCGATCGCCGTGGTCGCAGTGCCGCCCTCAACATGGTTCTGACCAGCACGGGTGCCGCTTCTGCGGTGGCCAAGGCGCTGCCCGAGCTGAAAGGCAAGCTGACCGGCAACTCCATTCGCGTGCCGACGCCCAATGTCTCGATGGCGGTGATCAACCTGAACCTGAACAAGGCCACCACGGTTGAAGAGTTGAACGATTACCTGCGTCAGGTCGCCCTGGATTCGCCGCTGCATAATCAAATCGACTTCAGCACCAGCAGTGAGCTGGTGTCCACCGATATGGTCGGCTCCCGTTTCGCCGGCATCGTCGACTCACTGGCGACCATAGTGGACGGCGATCGTGCCGTGCTGTACGTGTGGTACGACAACGAGTTCGGCTACAGCTGCCAGGTAGTGCGGGTCATGCAAAAGATGGCCGGCATCAACCTGATGGACCTGCCTGCCTTATAATTCGGGTGAGTAGCGCAAAGGGGCACAGGCTGCCCCTTTTGTGTTTCTGGTGGTAAAGTAGGGCACTAACGGGACATACCCGAAAGGAGGGCAAACTATGTCGTTTCAACAAGTGGTCGCCAATATGCCCCGAGAGGTATATGAGCGGTTAAGGACAGCGGTAGAGCTGGGAAAATGGCCCGACGGCAATCCCCTGACCGCCGAGCAGAAAGAAAACAGCATGCAGGCCGTGCTGGCCTGGCAGTCGATGCACAATGACAATCCCGAATTCATGACCATCGCCAAGGGTGGCGAGCTGGTGCTGAAGAGCAAATCCGAACTGCGCCGCCAGTTCCGCGATGAACAGGAAATCACCCGCCTCAAGCCCGAATAACCCCTCTTTCCGCACAGCATAGAAATCGGCCCCTGGCCGATTTTTTGCTTTCAGCCCCTGGGCCGATAAGCCTGTGCCGCACAATAATCGCGGCGGGCTCGTCGCTCTCGCATTATTTGTTGTACAAAATTTGCCATGACGTACAACCTTGGCTATGGTGTAGCTATGGTTGTACAAGAGTGATTTATATGTACAAGTTTGATGCGGGTAAGGTGCAGATAGGGATCAGCGGCTGCCTGTTGGGGCAAGGAGTACGTTTCGACGGCGGCCACAAGCGCTCCGATTTCTGCACCGGGGAATTGGCCAGGCTGGTGGATTTTGTTCCCGTCTGCCCGGAAATGGCCATCGGCCTGGGTTCGCCCAGACCCAGCATCAGGCTGGTGCAGCGTGATGCCGACATCCTCGCGATCACCTCCAGGGGGCGGGATGTTTCCGAACCGCTGCGCGACTACGGCCGGCAGCAGGCCGGCCAGCTCGGTCACCTGAGCGGCTATATCCTCTGTGCCAAATCTCCCAGCTGCGGCATGGAGCGGGTGCGGGTTTATCACGCCAGTGGCGGGGGCAGCGAGAAGTCGGGGGTCGGCGTCTACGCCGCCGAGCTGATGCGCGGCCAGCCCCTGTTGCCGGTGGAGGAAGACGGCCGGCTTAATGATCCCCTGATCCGCGAAAACTTTATCACCCGGGTATACGCCTATCACGACTGGCAAAGCCTGGTCCGCCAGGGGATCACCCCGGCCAGCCTGATTGCCTTCCACAGCCGCTATAAATACCTGCTGCTGGCCCATCACAGGAGCGGCTATCAGCAGCTGGGGCAACTGCTGGCGGACCTGTCCGCCGAGCCGGAGCAAAAGGCCGAACACTACATTGCCGGGCTGATGGCGGCACTCGCCCACCGGGCCAATCGTAACAATCACACCAATGTGCTGCAGCATCTGCAGGGCTATTTCAAACGGCAGCTGAACTCGCGTCAGCGCCAGGAGCTGGCCCATACCATCCATCAATACCAGGATGGCCTGCTGCCGTTGCTGGCGCCGATAACCCTGTTGCGCCACTATCTGGCCGAGCACCCCAACGAATATCTGCAGCGGCAGGTATACCTCAATCCCCATCCGGAGACCTTAAGGCTGCGTTATGGCATCTGATCCCAAATACCCGATCCGGGACGTATCCCGGCTCACCGGCATCAACCCGGTGACCCTGCGCGCCTGGCAGCGGCGTTACGGTTTGCTCAAGCCGGCCCGCACCGAAAAGGGCCATCGCCTGTATTCGGATGACGACGTCGCCCTGATCAGGCAGATCCTGCACTGGCTGGAGCAGGGGGTGAGCATAGGCCAGGTCAAGGGCCTGCTGGCCAGCCCGGAGCCGGTGATCGGCGGCTCCAACTGGGAGCAGGCCAGGGCGCGGCTGCTGGATGCGGCACAGGCGCTGAACCTGGGGCGGCTGGAAACCGAGCTCCATGAGCTGGCCAGCCTGTATCCGGCCGAGCTGCTGCTGCGCCGGGTGATCGAGCCCTGGCTGGCTGCGCTTGCCAGGCAGGCCCGGCCTGACCGGGAGCTGATCGAGCAGGGCGCCCGCGCCCTGTTGGCCCGGGTGCTGTACCAGATCCTGACCATCCAGAGCGGACCGCGCATCGCCGTGGGGCGGGTGGGCCAAGTCAACGAGCTGAGTGCCGTGATGGCCCAGTTCGAGTTGCAGGGGCTGGAATGCCGCAGCATCAACCTGGGACGGCTGGCACCGCAGCAGTTGCCGCTGGTGTCCGGACGACTGAGGTTTGATGGCCTGGTGGTACTGTTGGGGGCGGGGTTGAGCGCCGGCTGGTTCAAGGAGATGGCGCCGCACTGGCCCGACAACAGCTGTTTTGTCGGCGAGCTGGGCACCCTGTATCAACGGCAGGGCTGGCTGGGCCGGCCGTTCGCCGTCAGTATCAATGACATCGCAAGGGGGCCGCATGCGCCATTTGATCTGGTTCAGAACTGATCTGCGGGTGGCCGACAACCCGGCCCTGTTCGAGGCCGCCATCGAGGGTGCCGAGCTCAGCGCCGTGTTTATCGCCAGTCCGGGCCAGTGGCGGCAGCATGGCATGGCCGACATTCAGCGGGACTTTCTGGCTCGCAACCTGGCGGCCCTCAGCAGCGAGCTGTCCGCACTGGGCATTCCCTTCACCCTGCTGGAGGCCGACACCTTTGTCGAGGTGCCCGAACTGCTCGGCCGGCTGGTGGCCGAACGGGGTATAGACGCCCTCTATGCCAACCAGGAGATCGGCGTCAACGAGCGGCGCCGCGACCGGGCGGTACAGCAGACCCTGTCTATTCCCGTCCGGGTATACAACGGTGACTGCGTGGTTGCTCATGGCAGCCTGGCGCCCCGTAGTGGTGATATGTACAAGGTATTTACCCCCTATGCCAAGGCTTGGCTGGCCAGGGTACGGGCCGAGGGCTACCGCCTGTTGCCCGCTCCCCGGGCCCAGGGCCAAGCCCTGGCGGTGGCCCCCGTCAGCCTGCCCGATGGACAGGTTTCGAGCGAAGCCTGGCTTGCCGGCGAGCGGGCCGCGCACCGACAGCTGGCGGTATTTTGCCATGAACGCCTCCGGGAGTACGGCGAGCGGCGGGATTACCCGGATGCCGAGGGCACCAGCAGGCTGTCGCCCTATCTGGCGCTGGGGGTGCTGTCGCCCAATCAGTGTCTGGCGGCGGTGGAGGCCGAGCTCGGCTGCCTGCCCCTGAGCCGGGGCGAGCCTGGCTTTAGCTGGGTCAATGAGCTGATCTGGCGGGAGTTCTACCGGCATCTGCTGGTGGTCTACCCCCGCCTGTCCATGCATCAGCCCTTCAAGGCGGAAACCCGGGCCCTGAAATGGAGCAACAACCAGCTGTCGTTCGATCTCTGGTGCCGGGGCCGGACCGGCTATCCGCTGGTGGACGCGGCCATGCGCTGCCTGAACGAAACCGGCTGGATGCACAACCGGCTGCGCATGATAGTGGCCAGCTTCCTGACCAAGGATCTGCACATCGACTGGCGCCGGGGTGAGGACTACTTCATGTCCCGGTTGATCGACGGCGAGCTGGCCGCCAACAACGGCGGCTGGCAGTGGGCGGCGGGCACGGGGGCCGATGCCGCGCCCTATTTTCGGGTGTTTAACCCCACCACCCAGAGCGAGCGTTTCGATGCCGAGGGCCGCTTTATCAAACGTTGGCTGCCGGAACTGGCCGAGGTGCCGGTCAGTGCCATCCATGCGCCCCACGAGTGGCTGACCCGGCACGGCATGGCCCAGGCGTATCCGCCGCCCGTGGTGGATCATGCCCGGGCCCGGCGGCACGCCATCGCCATGTTCGATGACCTCAAGGATCGGCAGGAGGCCCCATGAGCCCGGCCATATTCCCCTGCTGACCACTACCTTGTGGGAGGCCGGACCTTGGGCCGAGTGAATGCTGCCGCATATCATCGCGGCAGGGTCGCCGCTCCCACCACATAGCTCAGAACTCGGGGGTGGAAATCTCGTCCAGCGACAACGAAAAGCTCGGCACGAACACCTCCAGGAAATAGCGGATTTCGTCGTTCATCCGTTGCTCCAGCATGTCGTGCAGACGCTGTTTGGCCTGGGCGAATTCCCGGTTGCCGGCGGTCAGCTCTTCTTCGCATTTCAGGTAGGCGCAGAGGATGTCGGCGGACTTGACCAGCCGGCCGTATTCATCGTCATGCTGGCCGCTGAGCAGGGGCGCATAGGCAGCCTGCAGTTCGGCGGGCAGCATGTTGGTCAGGGTGTGTTCGGCGGTTTTTTCGATATCCTTGTAGGCGCGGGCGATGTCTTCATTGAAGTATTTTACCGGGGTCGGCAGATCGCCGGTCAGCACTTCGCTGGCGTCGTGAAACAGCGCCTGCACCGCAGCCTGGTTGGGATCCAGCCGGCCGTTGAAAAAGGTGTTTTTGATAACGGCCAGGGCATGGGCCACCATGGCCACCTGCAGGCTGTGTTCTGCGACGTTCTCGGGCTCAATGTTGCGCATCAGCGGCCAGCGCTGGATCAGCTTCATTCTGGCCATATGGGCAAAAAAGTGGCTGCGGTTCATGGGCGTTCCTGTTGGTCTGGGCGGCTCTCCGGCTATAATGGCACCCTTTGGTTCAATGGAGAAGACGATGGACAAGCAAACCCAAACCGAGCTGGAGGCCGCCGCCTTTCGCGCCCTGGTCGCCCACCTGGACAAGCGCAAGGATGTGCAGAACATTGATTTGATGAACCTGGCCGGCTTTTGCCGCAACTGCCTGAGCAAATGGTATCTGGCCGCCGCCCAGGAACGGGGCGTGGCAATGGATTACGATCAGGCCCGGGAAGCCGTATACGGCATGCCCTATGAGCAGTGGAAGGCCCAGTATCAGGGCGAGGCCACCGCCGAGCAGAAAGCCGCCTTCGAGAAAAGCAACAAGCACGACTGAATAAGTGAGCAGGTCGGCCCTTGGGCCGACCTACCGGATTACTGCTGATAGTGCTTGAGGAAGCGGGCGATACGGCCGACGGCGTCTTCGATGTCTTCCACCCGCGGCAGGGTGACCAGGCGGAAGTGATCCGGCTTGGGCCAGTTAAAGCCGGTGCCCTGCACCACCAGCATCTTTTCCTGCAGCAGCAGATCCAGCACCATCTTCTGGTCATCCTTGATCTTGTAGACCTTGGGGTCCAGCTTGGGGAACATATAGATGGCGCCCTTGGGCTTGACGCAGGATACCCCGGGAATGGCGTTGAGCAGCTCCCAGGCCTTGTCCCGCTGCTGGCGCAGGCGGCCGCCGGGCAGGATCAGTTCGTTGATGCTCTGATAGCCGCCGAGCGCGGTCTGGATGGCGTGCTGCATCGGCACATTGGCACACAGCCGCATGGACGCCAGCATTTCCAGCCCCTCGATATAATCCCGGGCCAGGTGCTTGGGACCGCTCAACATCATCCAACCCTGGCGGAAGCCGGCGGCGCGGTAGCTTTTTGACAGGCCGTTAAAGGTCGCGACCAGCACGTCGTCACACAGGGTACAGACCGACTGGTGGGCGACATCGTCGTACAGGATCTTGTCGTAGATTTCGTCGGCGAAGATGATCAGTTTGTTCTGACGGGCGATTTCCACCACTTCCAGCAGGAACTCGGTGCCGTACACGGCGCCGGTGGGGTTGTTGGGGTTGATCAGCACTATGCCCTTGGTGCGCGGGCTGATCTTGGCCTTGATATCGTCCAGATCCGGGTACCAGTCGGCCTCTTCGTCGCACATATAGTGCACCGCCTTGCCCCCGGACAGGGTGACGGCGGCGGTCCACAGCGGATAGTCGGGCGAGGGCACCAGGATCTCGTCGCCGTTGTTGAGCAACGCCTGCATCGCCATCACGATCAGCTCGGATACCCCGTTGCCGATATAGATATCGTCCAGATCGGTGGTGCGCAGCCCTTTTTGCTGGTAATACTGCATCACCGCCTTGCGTGCCGAAAACAATCCCTTGGATTCACAGTAGCCCTGGCTGGTGGGCAGGTTGGAAATCACATCTTTGAGGATTTCTTCCGGCGCCTCGAAGCCGAAGGGGGCCGGATTACCGATATTGAGCTTGAGGATGCGATGGCCTTCTTCTTCCAGGCGACGGGCTTCCTTGTGCACCTGACCGCGAATGTCATAGCAGACGTTATCCAGTTTGTGTGATTTTTCTATGGAATACATGGGTGTTAACGGCCTCGTGTTCAATAACTGGCAATGATCACTGCTGACTAACAATTTGATGCCGGGCCAAGTTCATCCTATTTGAATGAAGCCGGGGCTGGAATAGATCCGGGAGCAAGCGAGCCAGGGGAATCGTGTATTGGCCCCATAATGGGCTTTTGGTTCACGGATGAAAAGAGGCAAATAGGGGGTTTTCGCTAAAATTTGCGGTCAAAGGGGATTTTTAACCAAAAAGCGGCCCGCAGGCCGCTCGATGCGAAATATACGATTACTGGAACAGGCCCAGGTGCTCCTTGGCGTAGGCTTCAAACTCGGTGCAGCCGCCGATGTGTTTCTGGTCGAGGAAAATCTGCGGCACGGTTTCCACCGGCTTGCCGACGGTTTTTTCCAGATCTTCCTTGCTGATGCCCTCGGCGTGGATATCCACATAACGGAATTTAAAATCTTCGCGGCTTTCGGTTAGTTTTTCCGCCAGTTCTTTGGCGCGAACACAAAAAGCGCAACCGGGGCGACCAAAAATGACTGCAAACATCTGCCTTCTCCTGTTTCGTTAGACTGCCGCGAGTATAAAGGCCGGCAATCGAGAATTAAAATCGTTAGTGTATTAGCTATTAATCGGCTCTGACTATTGCCTGGCCCTGGATCACGGCCTCCAGCAGCTGGCGTTCGAAGCGGCGGGCTGGCCATTCATCCTGGCCCCGGGCAATTTGCTGCTCGTGTGCGGGACTGACCGACAGGCCGTTTTGCAGCAACACGAAGGCCTTGCGCCGGCCGTCTTTGGTGTCGATAAAGCCGGCCAGGTTCTGCACATGGGCGATGGTACCGCTCTTGGCCTGTACCTTGCCCCTGAGCGGCGGATTGATCAGGCTGCGGCGATAGAGCAGGGTGCCGCTTTCACCGGCGATCGGCAGCTTGTCTATCAGCCAGCTTGCCCGCGGGTCCTCGGCCATAAACAGCAGCACCGCCAGCAGATCCCGGGCGCGCAGCAGGTTATGGGCCGACAGCCCGGAGCCGTCGGCCAGCCAGCTCGGGCCCAGGTCGATATCGGCCTGTTGTTGCAGTATTTCCCGCACCGCCTGGGCGCCGTTGCGAAAGCTGCCCGGCTGGTTGAAATGCACCCGGCCCAGGGTACGCAGCAGGCTGTCGGCATAGAGGTTGTCGGAATGCAGCAGAATACGCCCGCTCAGTTCCCGCAGGGTTGGCGAGTCGTGACGGGCCAGCGAACGCCAGTCGGCGGCATCCAGCCGGCTGGCGGTGATCTTGCCGCTTAAGACTACCCCGGCCTGGGTCAGGGCCCAGCGGGTCAGTTGCTGGCCCCAGTCGTCCACATCCTGAATGGCAAAGCGCAGCGGCCATGGCTCCTTGCGCGGGCCTATGCAACCGGTCAGCCGGTACTGGTTGGGCGGGCTCATCTCCACTTCCAGCGCGCAGAAGCTCTGTTCCCGCTCCGCCGTGTTGAGCACCCGCACCCGGGCGCTGACCTCTACCGGCTGATGGGCCGGCACCGTGGCGCGGGCATCCTGACCCGATTTGGCATAGAGGGCGCCCTGCACACAGTTGCGATCCAGGATCAGGGCCGCCACCGGCGCGCTGTAACAGACGCTGAGATCATTCCAGGACCAGCCGTTGCCCAGGTTATAGCCGCTGAACTGCTGCTGGTTGAGCAGTATATCGCCCTCGATGCGACGAATGCCCTGGTGGGCCAGCAGGGCCAGCAGGGCCTTGAGCTGCTCCCGGGTCAGGCTGGGATCGCCGACAAAGTCGATCAGCAGATCGCCCTTGAGGGTGCCGTCTTGCACCTGGCCCCGGGTCTTGAGGTGGGTCTGGTAACGCCAGTCTGGGCCCAGCTGCAGGGCCGCGGCCAGGGTGGTGACCAGTTTCTGGGTGGAGGCGGGCTTGAGCAGCAGATCTTCGCCCTGGGCCGCCTCGATGTGGCCACTGTCGGCATCGGCCAGCATCCAGCCGAGCTGGCTGTTGGCGGGCGGGGTGGCGGCATTGGCCAGCCCGCTCAGACCCAGCAACAGCATGGTCAAAGCTGGTTTGTAGCTTGGCGAAGGGCATAGGTGGGCAAGACGGAGGAAGGTGCTTGCTAAGCCGACCGTTGACGCCAGGGATGGCGTCATCGAGCGTCCAGGGATGGATTTACCGCGTGTCGGCGTGCCGTACCTTCCTTCGTCTTTCAAGGTACTCAATTGCGACTTTAATAAAGCAAACAGGCTTGGTCTCATTAGTCTCACTTATAACGAATGGGCGGTGCGATACCTGCCCTGGTAATCAAAAATCTTGTCTTTAATCTGCCAGCCCCGCTTCTTCTGGCGGGCGATCACGAAATCGGGATGGCGGAACCTCTGGGCCTGCTCTAGGACCTCGTCCAGGCTGGTAAAGTTCGGCTCGGATCCGGGCGCCGGCCAGTGGGGTTGCACAAAATCCCGATAAAACCGGCCCTGTTTGCCCTTGTCGTCGAAGCCTATCCATTGCTGCAGTTCGGTGCCGTCTTCGTCATGGTAGGTGACCTTGAGCGCCGGGCCGTACTTGCCCTTGGCCTGCGCCAGGCTCAGGCCTGCGCAGCGTAGCACCAGGGCATCTTTGAGTGCCAGCGCCTCTTTCAGCTGTTTGTCCGGATCGACCAGCAACTGGCCGCAGTGACCGCATTCCCGGGCGGCGATGTCGTTTTCCTGCAGGCAGGCGGGGCAGGACTTGAAGCGAAAGCGATAACCGCACGGCTCCGCGTGGCCGTCGTCATCCTCAAACAGGCCTTGGCACAGGCGGCCAAAATGCTCCAGCAGCCGGCCCTGGTCGTCGGTCTTGCCCCAGAAGATATTGGCGAAACCGCAGGCGGGGCAGGGTACCTGCACTTGGGTGGTGTCGGCGGCGGGCTTGGGCTCGCCCACCTCGGGCGCGAACAGATCCATATTATTGCCCGCGTAGTCGAGCACCAGGCAGTTTTGCTTGCCCGGTGACAGCCGCAGGCCGCGACCGACGATCTGCTGATAGAGGGCCACCGACTGGGTCGGGCGCAGTATGGCGATCATGTCTACATGGGGGGCGTCGAAGCCGGTGGTGAGCACCGCCACGTTGACCAGAAACTTCAGCTCCCGCTCTTTGAAGCGGCGGATGATGGTGTCCCGCTCCGGGCCCGGGGTGCTGCCTGTGATCAGTGCGGTTTTATCCTCGGGCAGCAGGCCGGCGATTTCCTGGGCATGGCGCACGGTGGCGGCGAACAGCATCACTCCCTGGCGGTCGGCGGCGTATTCCTCGATCTGCCGCACGATATGGGGGGTGACCCGCGGCTGGCGCGCCAGCGCCTTGTCCAGCTCCTGCTCGCTGAACAGCCCCTGCTCGAACAGCCGGGAAAAATCGTAATGCACTACGGGGGCGTCTAGCTGGGTGGGTGGGCACAGATAGCCCTGCTTGATCATCAGCCGCAGTGGCAGCTCGAAGATGCACTGCCTGAAGAAGCGCGGCTCCCGGCTGCGGACCATGCCGTGATAATGATGCTGATAGATCCAGCCCAGTCCCAGCCGGTAGGGGGTGGCGGTCAGCCCCAGCACCTTGAGCCGGGCGTTTTGTGTGGCGAGATGATCGATCACCTGCCGGTACTGGTTGTCGTCTTCCATCGATACCCGGTGACATTCGTCGATGATCACCAGGCTGAAATCCCGGAAGCGTTCCAGGTTGCGCGCCACCGACTGCACCGAGCCGAACACCACCTGGGTATGGCTCTGCTTCTGCTTGAGCCCGGCGGAGAAAATCGCGGCTTGCACCCCGTAAGACTGATACTTGGCGTGGTTCTGCTCGACCAGCTCCTTGACGTGGGCCAGCACCAGCACCCGGCCACGGGCGATGCGCGCCAGCTCGGCGATCACCAGGCTCTTGCCTGCGCCGGTGGGCAGCACCAGCACCGCCGGCTCATTGTGGCGGCGAAAATACTCCAGGGTGCGGGTCACCGCCTCCTGCTGATAGGGTCTTAGGGTAAACATGTCTTATCCAGTTTTGAAGCCGTGCTGGCGACGGCAGGCTAAGCACGCCGACTCGCCATAAACCCATCCCGGGGGCTAGACGACGCCATCCCTGGCGTCGACGGTCGGCTTTGCTTTATCCTGCCATCGCCACTCAAATATTGTGCGCCGAAAATAAACAAAAGTACGGTGAACCGCGTCCTGCTTTACCCGCCCCTGAAATCCCGCCATGGATTTGGGCTCGTCATTTGGCAGACGGTTGTGAAGGCGATAAGAGGCTGGAAAGCCCCCTCGGCCGACCTTCCGCTTCAGGGATGAAGCGGCAGAGCGTACAGGGATGTATTTACAGCGTGTCGGCGGAGGGGCGTTTCAGCCGACTGACACCTCGAATGACTCACAGATCCTATATCACCAGCAGCTTCAAACAACACATCAGGCCTCACATTTGCCCCGGAATAAGGTATCTTTAGCCTTTCTTTACGAACAACCGAGGCAAACTTCCCAATGATCATCAAACCCAAGGTTCGTGGTTTTATTTGTACCACCACCCATCCTGTTGGTTGTGAAGCGAATGTGCGTGAACAGATCGCCTACGTCAAGGCCAAGGGCGGCCTGGAACAGGGCCCCAAAAAGGTGCTGGTGATTGGGGCCTCCACCGGCTATGGCCTGGCCTCGCGCATCAATGCCGCCTTCGGCAGCGGTGCCGCCACCATCGGCGTATTCTTTGAAAAGCCGGGCACCGAGAAAAAGCCCGGCTCCGCCGGCTGGTACAACGCCGCCGCCTTCGACAAGGTCGCCAAGGAAGAAGGCCTGTATGCCAAGAGCATCAACGGTGACGCCTTCTCCAATGCCTGCCGCGATCAGGTGATTGAGCTGATCAAACAGGATCTGGGCCAGATCGATCTGGTGGTCTACTCCCTGGCCTCGCCGGTGCGCAAGATGCCCGACAGTGGCGAACTGGTGCGCTCCGCGCTCAAGCCGATCGGCGAACCCTACAAGTCCACCGCCCTGGACACCAACAAGGATGTGCTGGTGGAAGCCGTGGTCGAGCCGGCCAACGAGCAGGAAATTGCCGACACCATCAAGGTGATGGGCGGACAGGACTGGGAACTGTGGATGAATGCCCTGGCGGATGCCGGTGTGCTGGCCGACGGCGCCAAGTCCGTGGCCTATTCCTATATCGGCACCGATCTGACCTGGCCGATTTACTGGCACGGCACCCTGGGCAAGGCCAAGGAAGATCTGGACCGCGCCGCCCATGCCATCGACGCCAAGCTGAAAGCCAAGGGCGGCTCCGCCAACGTGGCCGTGCTCAAGTCGGTGGTCACCCAGGCCTCCGCCGCCATCCCGGTGATGCCGCTGTATATTTCCATGGCCTTTAAGGTGATGAAAGAGCAGGGCATCCACGAAGGCTGCATCGAGCAGATCCAGCGCTTGTTCGCCACCTGCCTGTACAGCGGCGAAGCCGTCCCCATGGATGAGCAGAACCGCCTGCGCCTGGACGACTGGGAACTGCGCGATTCAGTGCAGAACGCCTGCCGCGAGATCTGGACCCAGGTGAAAGACGACAACATCTATCAGCTGACCGACTACCAGGGCTACAAGGACGAGTTCCTGCGCCTGTTCGGCTTCGGCCTGACCGGCGTCGACTACGATGCCGACGTCAACCCGGAAGTGAGCTTCGAGGTGATTGAACTGGCCTGAGCCGGTTTAACGCTCCGTTAAAAACCCCCTGCAGGTTTTCCTGCCGGGGGTTTTTATTTGCCTGATATCTTAGAAGCTGTTTGAGATCTGCAGCACTCGGCCAAAGCGCACTGCTCCGCCGACACGCCGTGTACCCATCCCTGGGGGCTCCGCCGCGCCATCCCTGGCGCAGAGGATCGGCGGAGTAGCACCCTTTATCCTCCCCTGAGCGCTAGTGTCGCCTGCTGGCGTAGCCCTGCCCCCGCAAGCTGACTGGTTGAGCGATAGCGGCCACTTATACTTGATCATCAGGTAGCCATGCAGGTGTCTGACACGTCCTCGTGTCGCCGCCAGAATCCGGAAAGGAATTCAGCCGATGACCGACACTGTTAAAAAGTCTTCAGCCACTGAAGAGCCATCAGCAAGCAAGCGAACCTTGATCGAGGCGGTAAACGTGCGCAGTGCATCGCTGATCGCCCTGGCGAGTATGGCGACCGTGTATTTTATCGACTGGGCGCAGGCGGTATTGATGCCGCTGGTGGTCGCGGTGTTGATCAGTTATGCCCTGGACCCACTGGTTTCGCCCTTTGATCGTATCAAGGTGCCTCGCCCCCTCGGTGCCGGGGTCGTGGTGACCGCCTTGCTGGCGGTGATGGTCAGCGCCAGCATCCCCCTGCAGCGTGAAGCCGTGGCCATGCTGGATAAAGTGCCGGTGGCCATCAACAAGTTCCAGCGCAGCGCTGCCAGTGCCCCGCCCAAAGAAGAAGGCATCATAGAAAAAGCCCAGGCGGCGGCCAAGGAAATTGAAGCAAGCGCCAGTGACAGCAAACCCAAGACCCCGGGAGTCACGCCGGTGCAGATTGTGAGAAAGCCATTTGATGTTAAGGAATATCTGATGGGAGGCGCATCGTCCGCGCTGGTGTTGGTGTCCCAGAGTTTTTCCGCCTTGCTGCTGGTGTATTTTCTGCTGGCGGTAGGCAAGTTGTACCGGCGAAAAGTGGTCAGGATCTCCGGGCCCTCGTTTGGACGGATGCGCAAAGCCGCACGGATCATGGATGATTTTCATCATCAGGTCAGAAGTTTCCTGTTTGTCATGCTGTTGAGTGCCATTTTCGTTGGCGCATTCACCTGGCTGGCATTCTTGATCCTGGGGGTGGAGCAGGCGGGCCTGTGGGGCGTGCTCGCCGGTATCGCCAGCGGTATTCCTTACCTGGGCCCCTTCCTGGTCTTGCTGGGCACGGGGATAGCCGCCTTCCTGCAATTCGGTACCCTGGATATGGCGTTTATCGTTGCGGGCACCTCGCTGGTGGTGACCAGCATTCAGGGCTATCTGCTGACCCCCTGGCTGACCAGCCACCTTTCCAGCCTCAACCCGGTGGCGATTTTTGTCGGCCTGTCGTTCTGGGGATGGCTGTGGGGCCCGGTGGGGCTGATTATCGCCACCCCGATGCTGATGGTGATTAAGTCCCTGTGCGACCACGTGACCAACCTGCGGCCGCTGGGGGAACTGCTGGGTAAGTAGCGATGCGCAGTGAGTCAGCCTGAAAACGCATATCGAGAGTCGGCTTGTTTAAAATTAAACCGAACAACCATACTGCCTCCCGGTGATTGCTGTTTGCAATTGCCCTGATAGGGTTTTGCCGACAGAATAGCCTCAAATGAAATTGTTCGTCAGGGAGTGGCGGCCCGTAACGTTGGGGCGGTAGCATGCCCGATCAACAACAAACCTTAATGCGAATACATCCGCTGATATACAGTATATTGAGGGTCATCCCGCCGCCATGCGCGAATCAAAGCAACAGCATGCGCGGTTTACACGGGGATAAGTACCTTAAATGCTAAAATATCAATCCCTTGCGGACGTAAGGCGGTTGGATACCGTGCATAGCCTCGCGCACAAACGCGCATGCGCGTTTTCAACGGGGGAGAATGGTTTTGGAACTTAAATTATCTATTATATTCAGTTGCTTAGCCGGATTTAAACGTAAGCTGGCTGGCGTGTAAATGCGCATGCGCAGTATTAAAATGTTATGTTTTAGAACTAGAACAGTAGGAATGTCGACCAATGAAAGTAAATATGCACACATCACATCCATCTGCTTTTATTAGCTCAACATTTGTTGATTTATACGAAGATAGAACTGCAATTGCTGAGGCTTTGAAAGCTAGAGGACTAAATGTAAATGCACTAGATATTAGACCAGCTTCTAGTCAGTCCTCTAAAAATGAAATACTCAACGGTATAAAAGAAAGTGATTTTGTTGTTCTGCTTATCGGCGATAGATTTGGCTCGATATTAAAAAGCATGACCGGCAACGAAACACAAAGCATCACTTGGTGGGAGTACACTACGGCTCTGAAAATGGGTAAGCCCATAATTGCATATTTTAAGAATGTCGATAATGATGACCCAAAATCTCACGATGACAAGTCAGACCCATTGTACAAAAAGAAGCGCTTACAATTTGAACGTTTTAAGCAACAGGTTATTAATAGACATAATCCCTCGTACTACTCAGATCCATATGATCTCGCTGTACAACTAGATGAATCTCTTATTAGTATTTATCGCGCAGGTGTTAAGGACTTATGTAAAAAAAACAGTGTCCTTAATAGTAAAATCAACCAGCTGGAAGCAGAGTTATCAACTTTGAAATCTAAAACGTCGTCTTCACCTTTGAGCTCAAGTACTAACTCAGTTAGCGGTATACTTGGTTTAGGTTTAGACCAACAACAGTTAGAGACCGATAAGCAAGTTCAAGGTTTAATGGACATTCTAGGCAAACGTAAAACATAACAAGGCGCTTAAGACGGATTCGCAAACGCGTGCCGAACTCGCTTCGCTCAAACATGGCACACGTTCGCTCACCGCTTAGCTTTGCGTTATGTTTCCGAAGTCACCTTGCGTGCTTCACAATAAATTTACTAAGAATAAGGTTATCTATGAAAGGGTTAAGAGATATTGCAAATTTCGGCAAAGTTGAAGCAGAGGATGATGCGGTTCTTGATTACTTCGTTGAAATGAATGTGACCGAAAACGTAGATTGTAATGATGCTTTCTTAGTGCTTGGAAGAAAAGGGTCTGGAAAAACTGCCTTATTTAGATACTTTACAGAGAAATCACAATCTAATAATTCGTCTGCTTTTAATTTAAACGGATACCCTTGGAAGGTACACGAGAAAATAAAAGACTCTGGAGTTGAACATGTAGAGTCTTATGTGGCATCCTGGAAATATTTAATTGTTATTGAGTTTGCAAAATTAGTCGTAAAGCTGTCAGAACGCTATCAAATGACAGAGATTGTCGAGCTAAATAAATTCTTAAAAGACAACTATGGAACCAACGACCCAAAAATAGAAAGCATATTTTCTCCTTCCGGACTTAAGGTTAGCGGTGATCTTGAACCACAAGTTCTGGGCTGTAAACTAGGGAAAATATCATTGTCTAGGAATGACGGTGATGTAAAACTAGGCGCAGAGTTAAACGCCTTAACAGATAAAATTCTTAGGCATGTAAGAAGGGCGGCCGAGGTTGCAGAAATAGAGAAAGTTTTTGTTCATTTTGATGAGCTCGATAGAGGAATAACAACTCTAAGCGAATCTAGAAAAGACATGATTATTGGCCTTGTGTTGGCGTCTAAAGAAATAGCAAAGATTTTAAAAGGCAGCTCGACAATTTTTAAATCGGTTGTCTATTTAAGAAGAGATATATGGGATGAGCTGAAATTCTCAGACAAAAACAAAATATCTTCCTCTAACTCAGAATTTATTGAGTGGGATCAAGAACAATTATTCGGACTAATCGAAAAACGAATTAAGGTTTTACTAGGTGATGATTGTACATGGGATGATATTGACGACGGAAAAAGAATCAACAAACAGCCTAAATGGAAGCACATCATTGAAAGGACACTCATGAGGCCTAGGGATGCGATCTCATTTCTCAATATATTGTTAGAAACAACCAAGAAGAGAAATGACGAGCATCTTGTTTTTGAAAATAGAGATGTAGTTGACGCCCGACCCAAATATTCAGAGTATTTGAAGCTAGAACTAGATGATGAAATCCTTACGCACTGGGAGGATTGGGAGGTATGTCTTCAGTCGCTATCAAGAATAGGAAAAATATATTTTACAAAAGAAGACTACGTTTCAGCCTATGCCAGCATTAACTCTGGAGCTACAAAAACATATTCAGAAGAGCAGTCATTAGAAGAGCTGTACAACTTCAGCGTTATTGAATATGAAGCTCGTTCTGGATATGGCGGATCAGGATGGAAATCAAAATTTGCCAATCCAGAATTGGGTTGGGATGCAAATGCAAATAGGTTCAAGGTTCATCTTGGTTTGAAAGAATATATGAAGCTGAAAGAAGAGCGAAGTTGATTGGATCAATAAACATAACAAGTGCATGCTTGGGACTGTCGCTGCTTCGCGCCGCCAGCCCAAGATGCTGGCGTTATACGACTGGACATCTATATGACTGAATACGAACACTACAGCTTAGCGCTAACGGCTATTGGCCATTTGATTGTCGCGCTCAGCATACTTTATGCCGCCAGATCATGGCTGGTTTCAGAACAGTCCTTGAAACGTGAAATCCAAAAGGATACTCGGTCATATTTGGCTGATATTGATGCACAAATTAGGAGTATTCAACGGGAGCTCCATGTAGTAGATATCAATGCTGAGAACTTGAGTGAAGATGCAGAATCACGCGTCCGGGTAAATGGTCTCCTCAATATAATTGAGAGTGTTGGATATGAGCTGAAAACTGATTTCTATGACTCTAAGGCAATACAAAAATACATTACTCCGTTAGCTGCTGGTATCTGGCATCGGTGGCATCCTTACGTTTTTGAAAACCGAATATTACTGAACAAAATAGATCTATGGGAACAGGTCGAAGTAATAGCGAAATCGTATAACAAATAATTCAAGTCGCCCGCAGGCGGGCTGGGACCTACACTGCTACGCAGCTCCGGCCCCTTAATTAAGCGTTATACGTTACGGAGGAAAGATGTCTAAGTATTTAGTTTCTAATGTCGCAGATCGACATCATACAAAGATCTATGGTGCAGGTGCTTTCTTTGATTTGGAGAGTTCTCGAAATCAAAGGGGTCAGAGTCATTGATTCAAATCAAAGGGGTCAGAGTCATTGATTTAATGTTTTTAACAGCTAACCTTAAAGAAGGTGCCCAACTTTGGTATAGGTAATGCCACGACTCCCCAGACTCAATCTGCCTGATATTCCTCAGCATGTGGTGCAAAGAGGTAACAATCGACAAGTCAGCTTTTTTATTGAGCAGGACTATGCTGTTTATCTGGATAAATTAAAGGAATATGCAAAGAAATATCAGGCTGATGTGCACGCTTATGTGTTAATGACCAATCACGTCCATTTGCTAATGACGCCGCATACGGAAAAAGGCATCAGCCAGCTAATGCAGTCATTGGGGAGGTATTATGTACGCTATGTTAATCAAACCCATCGTCGTACCGGTACCCTATGGGAGGGGCGTTATAAATCCGGCTTGGTAGACAGCGAAAATTACCTATTGTTGGTGAGTCGCTACATAGAACTTAATCCCGTTAGAGCAAATATGGTACAGCATCCAGCGGAGTATCCGTGGAGCAGTTATCAAGGAAATGCGTTAGACAAGGTAATAGATCTGATCACGCCACACTCAATCTACTTGTCATTGGGTAAAGATGATGAACAACGTAAGGCGCAATACCGAGAATTATTCAAATACCACATTCCGGATTTATCGTTAAAGGAAATTCGGGATGCTACCAATAAAGCTTGGGTATTGGGGAATGAACGATTCAGGCAACAAATAGAGATACAAACGGGTAGGCGAGCAGCGCCGTTGCCAAGGGGAGGAGATAGAAAATCCCAAAAATACAAGGAAGCAAAAGATAACCAATGACTCTGACCCTTTTGATTACCCTTTTGATTCGCTTTTGATTCGCTTTTGATTCCTTTTGATTCGAAGATGAAGAGCGTTTTTAAAAATGGCACTCAATCCCGAGGGGGGCAGTTCTACAGCAAAGGGGTTATGCGGCACAACGGGCGGGCGTACCAGCACAGAGGGATAGAAACGTATGACAACAGAAACCACGATTTTGAGTTTGGATAATCCAGTCTACTTTGCATATGTGCTCGCGGCGTCGATTATGCTGTTGAAGCTCATGTTGCAGCCGTGGATAACGGTTTTTCGAATGATGAAGGTACGCGGTGGCTTTCGTAGCCCCGAGGATGCAAAGAAGAGTCCTCTCAATCCGAATCCTGTGCCCGGTCAACTGGATCCGAGCGAATATGTTGAGCGTTCGCGGCGTATGAACTTGAACGATCTGGAGAGTATTCCCGCGTTTCTTGTTGCTGGATTGCTATTCGTACTGATGGATCCGCCACTCTTGTTAGCTCAAGTGCTAATCTGGGCGTACGTCATTGCCCGAGCGGCGCATTTCATTGCGTACGCAACGGCGCAGTTGCACGATGTTCGGGCCACCCTCTGGACTGTCAGTTCGATTTCAGTGCTCGCCATGGTGGTATATACACTTGCCCGTCTGCTCGCCGGGTGAGGAATTTAACAAACGGGCTCAGTAGTGCATCAATAGGATCAAGCTGAAAGCGCTCCTCTGGCGCCATAAGGCGTACCGTTGCGAGCAGGGCCTGGCCGAAGCCCTGGACATGTTTCCCTGCATATTTTCTCGTTGACGCAAGGAGTAGCATCAAGGGATATTCGGGGTAACGGCACACCATCAGTTCCCGGCGGCAGGTATACTCAAAGCGGGATCAACTGAAACGGTTGTAGCGATGGATGGCGGGTTGGAAGAGGAGCAGGGGATGGCCAGTGGTTGGGCGAAAGACGGGGCGGTACAGGATCAGATAGATGCCAGTGTGGAAGATGCGGTCAAGGAAGCCAGAAACCGCCTGGGGGCGGGCGAGAGCCTGACCCATTGCGAGGAATGCGATGCGGTGATCCCCGAGGCGCGGCGCAAGGCCCTGCCCGGCGTCAGCCTGTGTGTCGGCTGCCAGTCGGCGCTGGAAAAGCAGCGGACGACGCTGGCCGCCATCAACCGGCGCGGGAGCAAGGACAGCCAGTTAAGGTAATTCATCGTCTTCGCAATGGCTCAATGCCAACACATTAACCAGCCGCGCGGGACCTTGCTCAAGAGCCGCGGGCCCGGGCGGCGATGAACTTCCCCATGCCGAATGCGACGGATTTGGCCCTGCGGTTAAACTTTCTGTACAATAGGCGTTCTTTTTTCTTCCTTTTCCCCCTGTTTCCTCCCTGGATACGCACCCAGGCATGACTCATCATTTGATCGGAGCAGCACGTTGACGCAGCAAACTGAACAGTTTAAAGATTTTGGATTGGATACCCGCCTGTTAAAGGCACTGGATCATCTGGGCATAGACACCCCCACCGAGATCCAGTCCCGGGCGATCCCGGCGGCGCTCACCGGCCATGATCTGATCGCGTCATCAAAAACCGGCTCCGGCAAGACCCTGGCGTTCCTGCTGCCGGCGATACACCGCCTGATCAAGACCCGGGCCCTGAGCAAGCGCGATCCGCGTGCGCTGATCCTGGCGCCGACCCGGGAACTGGCCAAGCAGGTGTATGTGCAGCTGCGCGCCCTGACCAGCGGTACCTCCATCAATATCACCCTGGTGCTGGGCGGTGAAAACTTCAACGATCAGCTCAAGGCGCTGCGCAGAGAGCCGCATGTGATTGTGGCCACGCCGGGCCGGTTGGCGAACCATCTGGATGAGCGTTCGCTGAACCTCAACGGCCTCGAACTGCTGATCATGGACGAGGCGGATCGCATGCTGGATCTGGGCTTCGCCAAGGAGCTGAACCAGATCAACGAGGCGGCCGATCATCGCCGCCGCCAGACGCTGATGTTCTCGGCCACCCTCGATCACGCCGAAGTGGACGCCATGGCCGAGAAGCTGCTCAAGTCACCCAAGCGTATTGCGGTGGGGGCGGCCAACGCCGAGCACCTGGATATCGAACAGCGCTTTTATCTCTGTGATCACCTGGATCATAAACAGGCGTTGCTGCATCACATCCTGGCCAGCGAAAGCTACCCGCAGGCGATCGTGTTCACCGCCACCCGTGCCGATACCGATCGGCTGGCGGCCCTGTTGCAGGAGCAAGGGCTGGCGACCACCGCGCTCAGCGGCAAGATGAGCCAGGCGGAGCGCAACCGCATCATGGACAGTTTCAGCCGTGGCCAGCAGCAGATTTTGATCACCACAGACGTCGCCTCCCGGGGCCTGGACCTGCTGCAGGTTTCGCTGGTGGTGAACTTCGATATGCCCAAGCAGGCGGAAGAATATGTGCACCGCATCGGCCGTACCGGCCGCGCAGGGGCCAAGGGCGTGGCGGTCTCCCTGGTCGGCCCCAAAGACTGGGATGCCTTCCAGCGGGTCGAACGCTTCCTGCAGCAGGAGATCGCCTTTATGACCATCGCCGGGCTGGAAGGCAAGTTCAAGGGCGTGAAGCCCGTAGTCAAGAAGCCTGCTCACCCGCCGAAGGGGGCCCCGGCGGCCAGGCACGCCGGCCACAAGGGCAAGGGGGGCCCGGCCGCTCGCAAACCGGGGAAGGCCGTGGTCAAGGCGCCCCAGGATCGCGGCGACCGCTTCCAGCCGGGTACCGGCCTGGGCTCCGATGACGGCATGGCACCGATGAAGCGCAAGAAGCCCACAGACAGCTGAGCCACCGGCCGTTAACCGCTGCCGGGTTACCGTGATTGGCTGGCGGCGGCCAGGATAAGCCCAAAGCCGACGAGCAGGCCGCCGAAGGCGCGATCAATCCAGTGGCGGACCGCCAGCAGCCGGTCGCGCACCGAATCGCTGGAAAAGAACAGCGCGACCACGGCGAACCAGGCGATGTGCGCCAGCGAGATGAAGGCGCCGTAGCCTGCCTGTACCGTCAGCGACGTCGTGGGCTGCACCACCTGCATGAACAGGCTCACGATGAAGATGGTCGTCTTCGGGTTCAGGGCGTTGGTGAAGAAGCCGGTGCGCAGGACGCTGATGTCCGACAAGGGGGTCAACCTGGTCATATCGGCCACCTGGCCGGGCCGGGCGAGCAGCATCCCGATGCCCAGGTAGACGAGGTATGCCGCTCCCGCCAGCTTGATGGCGTTGAACAGCCACAGCGACTGCTGGATGAGCAGGCCCACCCCCAGCACCGTGTAACCCACATGCACCAGCACCCCCAGGCCGATACCCACCGCCGTCAGCACGCCCGCCCGGCGCGACAACATCAGGCTGTTGCGCGATACCATGGCGAAGTCCGGGCCGGGGCTGACCACGGCGAACAGGGTAAAGGTGATTACTGCTAACAGTTCAGTCATAATGAGTATCCCTAAAGGTTCAAGAACGAACCTGATCTTAAAGCGGAAGAGCCGTGATGAATAACGATCAATGCTGACATGAAGTGTGAATTTGGCTCACAGAAAGAGGCGTCTCAGCTTCCCTCGCTCACGGCGCTGCGCTGTTTCGAGGCGGCGGCCAGGGCCGAAAGTTTCAGCCGGGCCGCCGATGAACTGCATCTCACCCATGGGGCCATCAGCCGTGCGGTGCGCCAGCTCGAAGATGACCTGGGTGTGGCGCTGTTTGAGCGGCGCAACCGCGGGGTTTTTCTGACCGATGCCGGGCACAAGCTGTTCCGGGCGGTAGGCGATGGCCTGGGGCTGATCCGCCAGGCCTCCCGCGAGCTGCGGGACAAGGCACAGTCACGCCCGTTGGTGGTTTCCTGCGAACCGACCCTGCTGATGCGCTGGCTGATCCCGCGCTGGCCCGCGTTCCAGGCGTTGCACCCCGGGCTGGACGTCCATCTGGTGGCCGGGGGCGGGCTCTTCTCTTTTGACAGCGGCATCGATCTGGCCATTCGCCGCAATGATTTTGATTGGCCCGCCAACCTGTACGCCTGCCGCCTGTTCAATGAACGGATTGGCCCCGTGTGCCATCCCGGCAAGGTCGAGCAGTTTTTTGATATGGCGGCTGCCCCGTCGCTGCAGCCCCGGGCGCCGCGCCTGCATACCAAGACCCGCCCGCAGGCATGGCAGGAGTGGATGACAGCATCCGGTCAGGCGTTGGCCGACAGGGCCCCGGACCAAACCTTCGAGCATTTCTACTTCAGCCTGCAGGCGGCGGTGGCCGGTCTCGGCGTGGCCATCGGTCCCTATCAGCTGGTGCGTGACGATCTGGAGGCCGGCGTACTGATTGCCCCCATGGGCTTTACGGAAGACGGCAGCGGCTACTGCCTGCTGGCAGAGCAGGAACCGACAGCCGGCAGTGCCCATGCCCATCTGCAGGCCTGGCTGCAATCCGTTATCCCCTAGCCCCTGGCTTATGTGCGACAGATACGGTTAGAGGCGGTTCATAAAGCGCTGCTTTTAAACGTCATGATGGCGAGCCCATCAATATCACGGAAATAACGCTCGCCCGGATACCGAAATGCGCAAACCGTGCCAGGCGCCAAATGGTAAAACAGCGGCCCTTGATTTATCCCGGTGATAATTCGAGGGCCGCTTTTGTCGTTTAGTCAGGCAGGTTCACCCGGCTCAGCCGGAAAGATAATTCGGTAGCCACAGCACTATGCCCGGGTAGATGCTGACGATGGCGGCCGCCAGGCACATTAGCACAAAGAAGGGGATGGCCGACCAGGCGACGCGGCCGATGCGCTCGCCGGTCAGCCCCTGCAGCACGAACAGGTTGAAACCGACCGGCGGGGTAATCTGGCCGAGTTCGACCATGATCACCAGGAACACCCCGAACCAGATGGGGTCGAAGCCGGCCTGGATCACGATGGGCAGGGTGATCGGCAGGCTCATCACGGTAATGGATATGCCGTCCAGGAACAGCCCCAGCATGATATAGAAGAGCGCGAGCGCCACCAGCAGCAGGGCGGGGGACAGCTCCAGGCTGGCGATATAGCCGGCCAGCTCCCGGGGCAGGTGCAGGTAGCCCATGGCAGTGGAAAGCAGCGCGGCGGCCACCAGTATGCTGCACACCATGGTGGAGTTGAGCACGGTGGAGGCGAGCGACTCCTTGAACAGGCTCCAGCTGAGCTGCCGTTCCAGCGCCAGCAGCACCAGGGTGGCGGCAACGCCGACCGCCGCCGCTTCCGAGGGCGTGGCGATGCCCGAGTAGATAGAGCCCATCACCAGCAGGATCAGGATGATCACCGGGGCCAGCAAGGCCAGGCTCGAGAGGATGGACACATCGGACGTCAGCCGGCGGGGGGCCTTGTCCGGCCGGCTCAGGGCGACGGTGACGATATAGCCCGAATACAGCAGGGCGATCAGCAGTCCCGGGATCACTCCGGCCATAAACAGCTGGCTGATCGACACCTCGGCCTGCACACCGTAGACGATCATCACGATGGAGGGCGGGATCAACAGCCCCAGGCTGCCGGCGCCCGCCAGGGAGCCGATCGACAGGTTGCGATCATAGCCCCGGCGCGACAGCTCGCTGGTGGTGATCTTGCCGATGGTGGCGGTGGTGGCGGCACTGGAGCCGCTCACGGCGGCAAAGATGGCGCAACCGAACACATTGGTATGCAAAATGCCGCCGGGCACCTTCTGGGCCCAGGGCTCCAGCCCCCGGAACAGCCGGTCGGAAATATCCGATCTGAAGATCAGCTCGCCCATCAAAATAAACAGGGGGATCGCCGACAGCTCCCAGGAATTGCCGGCACGGAACAGGATACGGCTGAGGATCACCCCGGCGCGATCCAGGTTGAAGTCCCCCAGCCAGACCAGCGACCCCAGGGCCACCGCCACCAGGCCGGCGAACACCCAGGTACCCAGCCCCAGCACCAGGAAGATCAGGCCGATGACCCCGGCCGCTATCAATACGGTTTCCATTACAGCTCTCCCTTTGCCGTGGTGGGCAACTCGCCGGCGGCCAGGCTGAGGGCCCTTGCCAGCAGCGTCAGGCAGAGCAGCAGCATGCCCAGCAGCACCATGCCTTCGGGCAGCCACAGCGGCGTTTCGGCCAGGGTGTCGCTGACCGTGCCGCGCTGATAGCTGCGCCAGACGTTGTGCCCCCAGTACCAGGCGAGGGTGGCGAAGGAAAACAGCGCCAGCAGGGTGGACGCCAGCTCGGGCAGCCAGTGCAGCCGGCGCGGCAACTTGTCCAGCAACATGCTTACCCGGATCAGGGAGCCCCGCTCCAGCGAGTAGCCGAGCCCCAGGAAGGTCAGGGTGGCCACCGCGTAGCCCACGAACTCGTCCAGTACGAAGGTGGAGGCGCCGAACAGCCGCATGCCGATCTCCAGCAGAATATGCCCCGCAATATAGAGGATCAGCAGCATGGCCAGCAGCCCCGCCAGCTGGTTGAGCCGGCGGGTGATTAAGCCTAACAGGCGGGCCATGGGTCAGCCTTCCTGCTTGAACCGGGTCAGGATGTCCCGGCCGCGCTCCCCGGTTTCCTCCACCCATTTCTCGATGGCTTTTGCCGCCGCCTGCTCAAGCTGGGTGGTGAACTCCCCGGGCAGCTGGTCGTTGATACTGACGCCGTGCTGACCCAGCTGCTGATAGTTCTTGGCCACCCGCGCGCGGACTTCCTGCCAGTTATGCTCGTCGGTCAGCCTGGCCGCTTCCAGGATGGCCTGCTGCCGGGCTTCGTCGAGCCCGTCGAATTCATCCTTGTTCATATGCACCATATTGAGCGGAATGGCGTACTGGATGGCGCTGTAGTGATTGAGATGTTCCCAGAAGCTGGCGTTGGCACCGGCTTCCGCCGAGGTCAGCACGGCTTCGATGCCGCCGGTCGACAGCTGGGGTACCACATCGGCCCAGGACAGGTTCACCGGCGAGGCACCGGCTTCCCGCAGGGTAATGGTGCCGTTCTTGTCATAGGTGCGGATCTTCAGGTTTTTAATGCTGTCCCTTGACGCCACCTCCTTTTTAGCCCAGATGCCGCTGGCCGGCCAGGGGGAAGCGTACAGCAGCACCTGATTGTTGTCGGCGAAGACCTTTTCGTAATGGGGGCGGGCGATCCGGTACAGCTTTTCTGCCTGGTCTTCGTTGCTGGCCAGGAAGGGCAGGGAGGACAGGGAAAATATCGGGTCTATGCCGCCCAGGGTGCCGGCCAGGGTGTCGGCTATCTGGATGGCGTTGTCGGCCACCGCATAGAAATGATCCGCCGACTTGAAGCCCAGGGCGCCGCCGGTATGCAGGGTGATGTTCACCTCGTTGTTGGTCAGCTCGCTGACCTTGCCGATGAAGTAGCTGTCGCCTTCGGCGTGTATCGAGCTGTAGTTGTATTCGTTGGAGAAATCCATCTTGGTTTCGGCAACGGCGTGGAGGGGCATCAGTGTCGAAAGGGCCAGCACAAGGGCCGAAAGTGAGCTTTTCATATGGTCTACATCCCTGAGAGTATGGTGCGTCTTCTCGAGTCTGAGGGCTCAGGGAAATAATCATGGTCTCATATGCGACCAATTGATGCTCAATTGCGGCTTATCGCTAATGATTTTTTCGCCGGCCCTGGGAGCTTTATCCCGCGCCGGATAAGGCCGTAAGCAGATGGGTCCCTGACGTCCGGGTGGATGATCGTCAGGGGCCTATGCCGTCATGTCATCAGTGGTGCATGCCGGCATGTGCGTCTTTCTTGACTGCCGCCTCCACGGCGATTTCTACCTCCACCTCACCCGCCTTTTCGAACTGCAGGATCAGCGGGAACCTGTCGCCTTCCCCGGGCTGGCTGCTCAGGTTGATCAGCATCAGGTGGTAGCCGCCCGGCTTCAGAACCACTTCGCCATGGGCCGGAATCGGCAGGGCCGAGACCTGCCGCATCTGCATCATGTCGCCTTCCAGCATGCTCTGGTGGATTTCCACCTTTTCCGCCAGCGGGGTACGGGCGCCCAGTAAGACGTCTTCTTCGCCGCCCTGGTTATTGATGCTCAGGAAGGCGCCGGCCACTTTCGCCATGGGCGGTACCGCCCGGCTCCAGGGGTGATCGATCTGCAAGGCGCCCGCCTGATATTCATGGGCCTGGGCTGCGGCGGTGGTTAACAGGATGACCGAAGCAAGCAGTGAACGAACCAACATATCTTATCCTCAAGGTAGGGTGGCCGGGGTGTTTGGGCCACGCATGGAATGCCGTCCCATTGTAACGGGATGCGGACAGAAGTCAGCTCCATTCAGGGCGTGAGGCTGGCCGCTATATGGAAACTGTCCCGCGATAACGGAATGAGACAGGGCATAGGTCTACCCCCGGTCTGGAGCCGTGCGGCAGGCGACAGGAAAGGTCTTGTTGCCGCGGCCGGCGTTTTGCCTGGGTTCGGCATAGGCAGTATGCTGATGTGAACTCCCCCCTGCTACAGGACGCACTATGGCTGTTTTCTACAAACCCCGTATTTCACTGCTGAGTTGTGCCATGGGTCTGCTGCTGGCCGCCGCGCCGGTACTGGCCGAGCCGCCGGAAGGCAAGGGCCATGGGGCGCATAAAGAGTTCAAATCGGCCCATGGCAAGGCTCACCGCTATGAAGATGAAGATAATGATCACCAGGGGAACGATCAGGGCAACGACAGAGAGCGGGTGCATCGTCGTGATAATCACAGGGACGACTACCACGGCAATGACGATCGGGGGGGCCATCATCATGGCCACGGCCCCTCGATAGACGAGGCCCGGGTACGGTTGATCTTCCGTGATTACCACCGCCAGTTTGACCGTCACCACCATGATTATGAGGCCCTGCCCCCGGGTATTCGCATGAACCTTCAACGGGGCAAGCCGCTGCCCCCGGGGATTGCCAAGCAATTCGATCCGCACCTGCACAGCCGGCTGCCCCATTATGATGGCTATGAGTGGCACCGGGTCGGCCGGGATGCGGTACTGGTTGAGATTGCCACCAGGAATATTCACCTGATATTGGAGCATATCCTCGACTGACGCCATCGGCTTAACCAGATACGTGCCCCGGCCTGGTTTATCCAGCGGGGCGTCTTGTATGGAGGGGGCTTTTCGAGGAGGACAAACGGTGCCGTCAATCAAGCCCGGTGGTCAAATACCAGGGCCTTGAGCCCGGCCTCGGGGTCGATATCCGCAAACTCGGGCGGGTTGTCCAGCCGTTCGACAAAGCGCAGCCGGGGGGCCTGCTCCGCCATGCCGTCGATCAGGAACCGGCAGGGAATGTCCGGATCGTTGACGCAGGCCAGCACCCGGCCGTTGTCGGTCAGCAGCTCGGGCAGTCGGCGCAGGATTTTTTGGTAGTCCCGGGTCAGCGCAAAGCTGCCTTTCTGGAAGGAGGGCGGATCTATGATGATCAGCTCATAAAGACCCAGCTTGCGCACCTTGCCCCAGGACTTGAACAGCTCATGACCGAGGAAGGTCACCTTGCCCAGGTCGTGTCCGTTCAGCCGGTGATTGTCCCGTCCCCGGGCCAGGGCGGAGCTGGCCATGTCCAGGTTGACCACCTGCTTGGCGCCGCCGGCCAGCGCGGCCACCGAAAACCCGCAGGTGTAGGCAAACAGGTTGAGCACCCGCTTATCTTTGGCCTGCCGCCGCACCCAGCGGCGGCCATAGCGCATATCCAGGAACAGGCCGTGGTTCTGGTTGCGGCCCAGCACCAGCTGATAGTTCAGGCCCTGTTCGCGGACCCTGGGCTCCGGCTCCAGCGTTCCCCAGAGCACCTCCAGGGGGCTGCCTTCCCGGCTGCGGTGTTGCAGCAGCAAGGCGCGGGCGCCGCTGCTCCGCCAGACGTCCTGCCCGGTCAGCTCCTGCAACAGGGCATGCAGGCCCGACAAAAAAGCCGGCTCCGGCTCCCTGAACAGTGATACCAGCAACTGGCCGTCCAGCCAGTCCACGGTCAGCTGCTCCAGCCCCGGCCAGCAACGGCCCCGGCCGTGGAACAGCCGCCTCGCTTCGTCGGGCAGTTCGCCGAGGGCGCTGTGCAGGTGAGCGTACAGGGTGGGCAGGGCGGTGAGATCCATGAGTCTTAGTCCGGCAAGAAAAGAAGGCCATTCTAGCGGCCCGCTTTCGATAAGGCCACCCGCGGCAGGGTCATGCGGGCGGCCTGTCATTCATTCATTCATTCATTCGTTATGATGCTGGAAAGGAAACGGCGGTTGACGGCGCTGTGGGGCTTGAGCGCCAGGCGTTCGTGGGCGAGTGCCTGGGCGAGATCATTGAGCCCGCCGCGCACCGCCGCCTCGGTCAGGGTCCAGTCGATGATATCGCGCTGGGCATGGCTGCCGCCGAAGCGGTTGGCAATATGGCGCGCCCCATGGAGCTTTTCCGCCGCCAGCGGGTAGTCGCCCCGCCAGAAGGCCACGAAGCCTTCGATCAGCGGCAGGCCCGTCTCCCGCGTCCAGGCGGCCACTTCTCCCGTTTCGCGGCCGGCGGCGCGGCAGGCCTGCAGGATCCGCTCCAGTTCCGGCTCCCGCCCGGCACCGAGACAGGCCATGGCGGCATGCCAGTCGTTGAACGGATAGAGGCGGCCGTCGGCGTGCCGGTCCCAGGCCTCGGACAATTCCTGCCAGCGTTCACCGAGTTCCACTCCCGCCAGTTGCAGGCGCCACAGCAGCGCCGTGGCGTCGACCATATCGAGCGCCATGGTGCTGTGGCCCGCGCGGATCGGCCCGTCATAGAGGGCCAGCGCCTGGTCTTGCTGATCCAGATCCAGGTGGTAGAGCGCCCGATGCCACCAGTTGTGCACCTTGAAGAAGTTGTCATCGCCGGACCAATAGGGTTCGCGCGTCATCATCCAGCCGATGCCGTCTTCGGCCCGGCCCTGCATTTCCATCACATGGGTGACCGCATGGTGCGCCCAGCAATCGAGCGGCTGCATGGCCACGGCCTGCCGGCCGGCGGCCTCGGCCCGGGCGTAATCGCCGTTTTCTTCCAGCCCGAAGGCGTACATGCCGAGCAGGATGGAGTACCCCGGCGTCTCGGGCGACCAGTGCGGCAGCGCCCGGGCAATGCGATCGCGCAGCTCGCGGGCGTTGGCGCGATAGAAGTCCAGCAGGTGTCCGCACTGGAGGGCGACAAGATCGCGGGGCAGGCGCATGCAGTGCCGGTCGAGTGCCAGGGCCGCGGCGGTCCAGTTTCCGGCGAGCAGCAGCTCGAGGGCGGCAAGGAGCGAGGACTCGCGTTCGCCGAGCCTGAGGGTCTTGATGTGATCGAGCAGGTCGCGGGCGTATAGCGTGGCTTGTGGCTCGGTCGCCACGGCGAACAGCCAGGCCTTCATGATGGGTGCCATGGCGAAACCGGGGGCGGCCGCCATGGCCCGATCGAGCAGTTCGATGGGGTCGCCCCGATACAGGTTGAATGCCGTGACGGCCTGGTCGAACAAGGCGGCGGCCTCTGTCGTGGCCCCGGTGAGCGGGTTTCCTTGTTGATCGGTGAGCATCTTGATGACTCCTGCAACAGCCCTGGCGAGCCGGCGAAGAGAAGGGGTCCAGCAAGCCGGGCGGATGGTCAAGTGAGCGAGTGTCACACCCTAAGGCTCGACGCCATGGGATCTTTTGTCAACAGCGCGACGGCCAGGCATAACAAAGGCGGTGCCATATGAAGGCACCGCCGACCGCTATTTCTTCAGAGTCGGATATCCTTCGGTGAATACCCAGCCGGTGCTCTCTGCCGGAAGATGGCACGCCTGGCAGGTTTCGGCAAAACTCGTGGAGACATTTTTCGAGGGATCCTTGGCTTCATAAAGGGCCCATCCCCACCCCTTGTCCCAGTGCGGGCTGTCAAAACGGCCCTTGTCGTCTTTGACCATGACAAACCATATTTGTGGTTCGCCAGCCCACTGGGCCTGGCCGGTGGTTTTGGTGCCCGATTCAATGCTGCGGATTTCCTTGATCAATATGGTGCCGTCTGGAAATACCCCTTTTTCCCTGTACCCCTGCACCGCCTCCGGCTGGGTATAGACGTCATGGAATCCGTGGCCGGGCGCGTCGGGATCCTCCACTATCCAAGAACCCAAATGGGGCCAGCTTGAGCGTGCATCCTGGGGTAGCGAGATCCCCCCCTGTTGATCCACGTAGCGGCCATAGGTTTGCTCGGCGAGATCGGCCGCCGTGGCGGATAATGGCCCCGTCATCAAGGCGGCCAGCAAGGTACCCGGTATTATCTTGTTCATCGTTCAGCTCCTGCCGTCGTTAACATTGGCCGGACCTGGTCATGGCGCGAGCCAATAGGGGCCGGTCGGTCTCTGCAGTAAGCATGGACGATAAATCAAGACGGGTGATATCTTATAGTCCATATTTTTTATCCATTGGTATCAATATGGATCGACTCGCGGCACTGCTCCGGCATTTTCATCTCAATGCCCGGGTATTTAACACCGGCCCGCTCTGTGGTGCCGCCAGCTATCACGGCGGCGAGGGCGGCGGCTATATCCATATCCTCAAGCGCGGCAGCCTGACGCTTGAAAGCGCCGATGCCGGGGATATCATCATCGACCGGCCCAGCCTGATGTTCTTTATGGAGCCCGGCGGTCACCGCCTGATCCCGGGCGAGGCGGGGGCGGAAACCGTCTGCGGCACCTTCACCTTTGGCTCGGCCGCCAGCAACCCGCTGGCCAGGGCGATGGCTCATCCTATCGTGATCCCCTTGGAAGAACTGGACTCCTTGGCCGGCACCCTGGCGCTGTTGTTCGAGGAAGCGTTTAACGATCGCTGTGGCCGTCAGGCGGCGTTGGACAGGCTTTGTGAGCTGTTGATCATTCAGCTTTATCGTTACCTGATGGAGTCCGGTGATCTTGATGTCGGGCTGCTGGCCGGGCTGGCCGATCCGCGGCTGTCGAAGGCGCTGATCGCCATCCATGAGCAGCCGTCGGCGAACTGGACACTGGTCACACTGGCGGCCAGGGCCGGCATGTCCAGGGCCCGTTTTGCGGTAGCCTTTCGCGACACCCTGGGGCAGACCCCGGGGGCATACCTTATTCAGTGGCGCCTGTGCCTGGCTCAGGCCCTGCTCAAAGAAGGCAAGCCGACTGATCATGTGGCCAGCACCGTGGGCTACAGCGGGTCACCGGCGCTGGCCAAGGCCTTCAGGCAACAGCTGGGGCTTTCGCCAAGCCAGTGGCTGAAGCAGCTGCCTAAGACGTCGTCTTGAAGGAGGCAAGGTAGTCCGGCAACACCTCACCGGCACCGCCTTGTGTCAGAACAGCTCCTTGGCTTTGATGCGTTTTTCCTGTCTGTCAAAGCTGCAGCTCCTGGCCATCTTGCTTCACCTCAAGGGGCAATCCGATGATTGACCGATTGTTCTGTAATGGCGTAAATTTTAGTCAAACCAAGCGGTTGTAAAGAGGATTGATGATGAAGCTCTATGAACTGGCTCCTTCGCCGAGCGCCCGGCGTGTCGGTATTTTTCTGGCGGAAATGGGCATTGAAATCGAGCGGGTACCCGTGGATATCCGCGGGGGCGAAAACCTGAGCGACGCCTTCAGGGCGATGAGCGTCAACGGCCGCATTCCGCTGCTGGCGCTGGATGACGGCAGCTATCTGTGCGAGTCGGTGGCTATTTGCCGCTACCTGGACGAACGCTACCCTGCGGACATCTCGCTGTTCGGTAATACCCCCCTGGAGCGTGCCCGGGTGGAGATGTGGCATCGTATCGTCGAGCTGGACGGTCTGGTGCCGGCGTTTCAGGCGTTCCGTAACCTGACCCGGGTCTATCAGGACCGGGAAAACTGCGTCGAGGCCTGGGGCCATGAGTCGAAGGCGCGGGTGCAGGCCTTCCTGCCCAGGCTGGACCAGCGGCTGGCCGAATCGCCTTATCTGGCCGGCGAGCAGTATTCCATCGCCGATATCTGTGCCTATGTGTTGATGGAATTCATCGGCCGTATGGATATCGAGGCTGATCAGAGCCTGCCCCACCTGCAACGCTGGCAGCAGCAGTTGGCAGCGCGGCCTGCTATCGTGTCCCTATAAACCACCCGAACCAGGAAGATGACCATGATCGACCTCTATACCGCTGCGACGCCCAACGGTTTTAAAATCTCCATTGCCCTGGAGGAGATGGGCCTGGAATACCAGGTTCATCCGCTGGACCTGGGCGCCAACGAGCAGAAGCAGTCGGAATTTCTGGCGATCAATCCCAATGGCCGCATCCCGGCCATCGTCGATCGGGACAACGACGATTTCGCGGTGTTTGAGTCCGGCGCCATCCTGTTGTATCTGGCCGAAAAAACCGGCAAGTTCCTGCCCGATGATGCCAACAAGCGTTCCCGGGTGATCCAGTGGCTGATGTTCCAGATGGGCGGCGTCGGCCCTATGATGGGCCAGGCCAATGTGTTTTACCGCTATTTCCCGGAAAAAATCCCGGCCGCCATCGATCGTTACCAGCACGAAGGCCGCCGGCTGTTCGAGGTGATGGATGGCCAGCTGGCCAAGTACCGTTATCTGGCCGGTGACGAATACAGCATCGCCGATATGGCCACCTGGCCCTGGGTGCGTGGCTACGAATGGAGCGGGATTGATATCGAAGGGCTTGCCCACCTGCAGCGCTGGCTGGGCGAACTGGCCCAGCGTCCGGCCTGCCAGAAAGGCATCGTCACCCCGCCTCCTTCCGAGCTGAGCGATGAAGCGCGGGCCGAGCAAATCCGCAATATGGTCACCCGCTAACCCGTCGTTTCCAGCCGTTGGCCGTTGTTGGCGTCCCATCCGCGGACTGTACCCGGGTGGGGCGTTTTTGTTACCGGCCCTGCCGGCCATCTTTCTCAGCGGGGCGGGCAAGCCGGACGATATTGGCTAATAATGAAATAACAACCTTATCGGGTCGGCCTGGTCCGGTTTTTGCTGTTGCCAATCTTTCACCTGTTGCAGTGCCGGCGGCTCTGCATGCAGTATATGGCCCCCGATTTGAGGCCGTGAGGGCGTGGCCCCCTGGTCTCATCATAAAAATCTACTCAAGTGGTTATATAATGAGCGAATTATTTTCCCTGGCGCGCTGGATGCCCGGGCTTGCGGTATTGCTTCATTATCAGCGCAGTTGGCTGGTGCCGGATCTGCGGGCCGGCCTGTCGGTGGCGGCGGTGGCGTTGCCGGTCGCTATTGCCTATGCGGAGCTGGCGGGGGTGGGGGCCATCGTCGGCCTTTACTCCTGTATTTTGCCGATGGTGGCCTACTCCCTGTTTGGCACCTCCCGGCAGTTGATTGTGGGGCCGGATGCGGCCACCTGCGCCGTTATTGCCGCCGTGGTCACGCCGCTGGCGGCCGGTGATGCGACCCGCCATTGGCAGCTGGTGATGACCATGACGGCGATGACCGGGTTCTGGTGCCTGATCGCCAGTCGTTTCAAGCTGGGGGTGCTGGCGGACTTCCTGTCCCGCCCGATCCTGATGGGACTGCTCAACGGGGTGGCCATTACCATCATAGTGGGTCAGCTTTCCAAGGTATTGGGTTTTACCTTTGATCAGCGCCATCTGATCGAGCGGATTGCCGAGAGCCTGGGGTACTTCTCCCGCATTCATTTGCCCACCCTGGGCATCAGCCTGCTTACCCTGGTGCTGCTGCTGCTCAGCAAGCGCTTGCGGCCCCAGTGGCCGGGCAGCATGCTGGCGCTGGCCATCAGCGGCGGCCTGGTATGGGCGCTGGATCTCGGTACGCAGGGCATTGCCACCGTGGGCACCGTGGGCTCGGCGGCCCTGCTGCAGATACCCGAGTTTCCGCCCGGCCTGATGCGGGAACTGGTGTTGCCGGCGCTGAACCTGGCGATGGTGAGCTTCGTTTCCATGATGCTGACCGCCCGTAGTTTTGCCGCCAGGAATGGCTACGAGATCGATGCGGACAAGGAGTTCAGGGCGCTGGGTTTTGCCAACCTGGCCTCGGCGATGTCCCAGGGCTTTGCCATCAGTGGTGCCGATTCGCGTACCGCGGTGAACGACGCCAACGGCGGCAAAAGCCAGCTGGTATCGATCATCGCCGCCGCCGCCATCGCCCTGGTCACCTTCTATCTGACGGCACCGCTGCAATATATCCCCACCGCGGCCCTGGGAGTGGTGCTGATCATGGCATCGGTGTCACTGCTCGACGTCAAGGGACTGTGGGCCTTGCGTTATTCCGACAGTTCGGCGTTCTGGCTGGCGGGCATCACCTTTATCAGCGTGCTCGCCATGGGGGTGATCCCGGGTATTACCCTGGCGGTGTTGCTCGGTCTGTTTCAGTTTCTGCGCAATGTCATGCGCCCCACCGAACAACTGCTGGGCATGAACGAAGCCGGGGTGGTGCACACCATGGGCCGCAGCGAGAAAGTCAAAGCCGTTCCCGGGGCCTTGATCTATCGCTTTAACTCGCCACTGACCTACTTTAACGCTTCTTACTTCAAGCGCCGGGTGCTGCATCTGTTGGCCCAGGAACCGGTGCCGCCCAAATGCCTGGTGATCGATGCGGTGGCCTGCTTTACCCATCAGGATATCAGCGTGATGAGCATGGTGGCCGAGCTGCACAAGGAGCTGAAACGTCGTGGAATACAAATGGTGATGGCCGGGCGGCGTACCCAAGTGACGCATTGGTTTAAACAGGCCGGGATCCGGGTGGGGGAAGAAGGTATCCATATCTACCCCGACACCTACCAGGCCTTGCTTGAGACCCGCCATTACCGGGAACCCGAGACGCCGGTGTCGGTCGCGTCAGAGCCGGTTACTCCTGAGCCGGAAGCCGGCAAGGTCGTGCCCCTGACGAGTGCCACCGGGCATGGCCGTTGAGCGCCCCGCCATTCTCGGACGCGTGCCGGTCGTATAGATGCGCCTGCTTTTTGCGACCGTCTTGCTGATAGGGTGTTTCTTTCACTGTCGAAGAGGAAGAGCACCATGAGCACCAATAAGCCCGGCGTGTCCCTGGACCTGTTGATACCGCCCCCTTTGGTGGTGGCCTTGTTCGGGCTCATGATGTGGGTATGCGCCCAGGAACTGGGGGGCGGCCGCTTTACGCTGGTCTGGCCGGATCTGGTGATCGGCCTGTTGCTGGGAAGCGGCTTGTTGTTGATCGGCAGTGCCGCCGGCGCCTTGCTTCGGGCCAGGACTACGGTCAACCCGCTGCGTCCCGGCAATACTTCTACGCTGGTGGTGACCGGCGTATTTCGCTGGTCCCGCAACCCTATTTATCTGGGGGATCTGCTGTTGCTGCTGGCCTGGGTTTTATGGCTTGGGCAGTTGGCCAACCTGCTGCTGCTTGCCGGCTATGTGGGCTATATGAACCGTTTTCAGATCCTGCCCGAAGAGCGCATCCTGGCGCAGCGCTTCGGGGAAGCCTACCGCGCCTACTGTGCCAAGGTCAGGCGCTGGCTATGAGACGGTGATGTCGGGGGGAGTAGGTCGCCTGCCCGGCGGGGGCGGCGGACCGTTATTGCATGATATCGGGTAACCAGAGGGCGAGGGACGGAAAGCCGGTCAGCAGGGCAACCGCCATCAGCAAGATGAGCCAGTAAGGCAGGGATGCCTTGGCCGCCTCGGCGACGTTGACCTCGTTTTTGGTGATTGCGCCTGCTGCCTTGATCGCGCCCTGTTGGGGCGGCGGCTAAATCATCAACAGTAGCGGGGCACACCCTGGCCAACGGCTCATCAGACGTCTTTGCGCCATACCACGGGGAACCAGTCTTCGCGCATGGCATCGCCCTGCTGCAGGCCGATGCCGGTAAAGGGGGGTGAGGTTTCTCCGCCCCGCTCGGCGAAGCGTACATCGTCGCCCATAAAGCGGGTGGAAAATGCCCGCCGGCGACGCCGGGTCTGGTTGCCCGGCGCCCCGTGCACAGTTTTGAAGTTGAAGATCAGCGCATCGCCCAGCTCCAGCTCGGGGGTCAGGATGTCGAATTCGCCGCCGTCAATGCAGGGCATCTCCATAAACTGGCTGTCGTCTTTATACCAGGATTCATTGGTGGACCAGCGGCTGGGGCGGATCAGCCTGGGCCACTTGTGGGAGCCCAGCACCACCTGCAGGGTGTTGTCCCTGGTGACCGGATCCAGCGGTATCCAGTAGCTTGCGGTTTTCTCGCCGTCGACGCAGTAGTAGGGCATGTCCTGATGCCAGGGGGTGGGCTTGGAAGTGCCGGGCTCCTTCACCAGAATATGCTCGTGGAACACCTGGATATAGTCGGAGCCGGTGATTTCCCCGGCAATAGCGGCTCCCGGCGACTGTTCTATCCAGCGTTTGAACTCGGGAATACGCTGCCAGTTGCAATAATCCTCGAAGAAACGACCGCCGGCGCCACTGGTGACGTTTTCCCGGCCATGGGGCCCGGGTGCGCGCAATACCTGTTCAAACCCTTCCCGCAGGGGTTCAATCCAGTCTTTGAACATCCCCTTGATTACGATGGCACCATCGCGTTGATAGGTGTCTTTCTGCTCCTGGGTGAGCAGGGTCGGGCCGAGTGTCCGCATGTCGATAAGTCCTTCTTGTCCGGTGATGAACGACAGGGATGACTTTAACAGACAAGTAACATAGGTTATAAATACACTTTTTGTATTCGAGATATAGATAAATGGCTATACCATTTACCTTCCGCCAGCTCAGCTATTTCGTCACCGTTGCCCGGCACGGCAATATCAGCAAGGCGGCGGAAGCGCTCTATGTTTCCCAGCCGTCGGTGTCTATCGCCATCCATCAACTGGAAAGCCTGTTGGGGCAGCCGTTGTTCCAGCGCCACCGGGGCCAGGGGGTGAGTCTGACGTCCAAAGGGGAGATCCTGCTGAAGGAAGCACAGCTGATCCTGACCACCTCGACCAACCTGCTGGCCAGCATACAGGAGGACGAACACCAGGTAGAAGGGCAGCTGGCCATCGCCTGTTTCAGGGATATAGCGCCCTATTATCTGCCCAGGTTGATCAATGAATTCGGGCGCCATTATCCCCGCATCAAGCTACTGATGCTGGAGCAGGATCTGGCCGGGGTCAGCGAGGCGTTGACCCAGGGGAGGGCCGAGCTGGCGCTCAGCTATGATCTGGGCCTGGAGCAGGACATAGACAGCCGGGTGCTGGATGAGCTGAAACCCTATGTGCTGGTGCCGGCCGGGCACCGACTGGCGGTGGAAGAAAAGGTGGCCCTGGCAGAGATCAGCGATGAGCCGCTGATCTTTCAGGATTTGCCGCTGACCCGGGAATATTTCATGTCGCTGTTCTGGCATCAGGATATCAAACCCAACATCACCTACACCACGGCGTCGTTCGAGATGCAAAGGGGACTGGTTGCCCACGGCCATGGCCTGGCCCTGTCCTGTACCCGGCCGGTGGGTGATCGCAGTTACGACGGTTATCCCATTGTTTGCCTGCCGCTGGTGGATGACTTTCCACCGCAAAGAGTCGTGCTGGCACGGTCACGGCGATTTACCGCGTCCGTACCGGCACGTCTGTTTATGGACTTTGTCGGCCGAACCTTTACTAAAGTACCTGAGAGGCTATCCAGCCGAAGATGATCAGCGGGATGTTGTAATGGATAAAGGTGGGGATAACCGAGTCCCGGATATGATCATGCTGACCATCCGCATTCAGCCCGGCGGTGGGTCCCAGGGTCGAGTCTGAGGCTGGAGAGCCCGCATCCCCCAGGGCGCCGGCGGTGCCCACCAGCGCCAGGGTCGCCAGGGGTGAAAAGCCGAAACTCAGGGCCAGCGGCACATAAATCGCCGCTATGATGGGCACGGTAGAAAAAGAAGATCCTATACCCATGGTGATAAACAGGCCGACCAGCAGCATGATCAGGGCCGCCAATGCCGGACTGTCGCCGATCAGGGCGGTCGAGCTGGTGACCAGTTCGGGAATGGCGCCGGAGGCTTTCATCACGCTGGCAAAGCCGGAGGCCGAAATCATGATAAAGCCGATCAGCGCCATCAACCGCATGCCCTGGGTAAACACATCGTCCTGTTCTTTCCATTTGAACATGCCGTTCATCGACAGCAAGGCGAAGCCGAGCAGGCCACCCAGCACCATGGAGCCGGTGGTCAGCTGAACGATCAGGGCGCCGACGATGGCCACCAGGATAATGAAGAGCTGCAGGCGGGACAGGCTGGCGCTTTTGTCGCCCTGGGATTGGGCGGCAGCCTCCGAGTGTCGGTACTGGCGGGGAGTACGGTAGCTGTAAAATACCGCGACCAGCAGCCCCAGCACCATGCCCGCCGCGGGGATCAGCATGGCTTTCGGCGCCATGGCGGCGGTGACCGTCATGCCCAGCTCGGCTCCTGCCTCGTTGACATTATTGGTGAGGATGTCATTGAGGAAAATGGTGCCGAAGCCGACCGGCGTGGTCATATACATGATGGTGATGCTGAAGGTGATCACGCAGGCGACGGCCCGGCGATCCAGCTGCATCATGCTCATCAGCCCCAGCAGGGGCGGGACCAGGATAGGAATAAAGGCGATATGGACCGGCACTATGGTACCCGAGGCCGCGCCCACCAGGATCAGGGCGCCAAACAAAGCCCACTTGATGCTGTTCAGGCGGCCGTTGCCGGCTCCTCCGCCGATCATCTTCAGGGTATGCTGAGATACCAGCCCGGTAATGCCGGTGCGCGACAATGCCACCGCAAAGGCCCCCAGGGTGGCATAGGCCAGCGCGACGGTGGCGCCGCCACCCAGGCCATTATTGAAGGCGCCGATCACTTCCTCGACCGACATTCCTGAGTACAGGCCGCCGACCAGCGCGGCTACCACCAGGGAGAACACCACGGATACCCTGGCCAGGCATAAGCCCACCATTACCACGATGGCCAACACGATTGCATTCATAGGCACGACTCCTTGTCATTTAATTCATGCATTTCCAATATAACGAGTCCGATCTTTAACTTTTAAATCCGTTTTTAATGCGAAAAGCAGAATTTACATCCATTTCAACCGTGAAATAACGCGAGCTCGCCGATAATAATTTCTGATGAGCGCGGAGAAAATTAACATCATTTAAATATTGCGATTAAATACATTCTGTATATGGCTTATATAGCTAAAAAACTATGAATAGATTGAGCCGGCGTAGGCTCAGGCGTGGGAAATCAAGGTTGCCATGGCTCGCCCGGCGCCGTTATTCGGATACTGTCAGCCCGGGCAGTCGGGAGGGCCTTGGGCTCCTGGCGGCCAGTATTGGCGAGCTTCGCCGCTCGCCTAAGGTCCCTCGCCGGGTGTATACTGGCCGCTTCTCGGGCGCATTTTACAGGACACAGGGGACAGCTCTCATGATCCCAAGGTTAGATCTGCAACAGCAGATAAACCCCACCTACTTTTCTTTTCTCGATACTCTGACCAACAGTGGTTTTCGCGGTGACATAGAACGCAGCTATGGCAGCCGGCTGGCGGTGGCCACCGACAACAGCGTTTACCAGTGCTTGCCCCAGGCGGTGGTGTTCCCCCGTTCGACCCAGGATTTGGTAATGATGCTGACCCTGGCCGGCAAGGATGCCTACCGGGATATCCGTTTTGCCCCCAGAGGCGGCGGCACCGGCACCAACGGCCAGTCGCTGAACGACAACATAGTGGTGGACATGTCCCGCCACATGCATCAGCTGCTGAAGGTCGATGCCGACGGCCGTAAGGTCCGGGTGCAGACCGGCATGGTCAAGGACAGGCTCAACCAGCTGGTACAACCCTACCGGCTGTTTTTCTCCCCCGACCTGTCGACCAGCAACCGGGCAACCATTGGCGGCATGATCAATACCGACGCCTCCGGCCAGGGTTCCCTGGTGTACGGCAAGACCTCGGATCACGTGCTCGGGGTGACCGCCGTGCTGGTGGACGGCAGCATCATCGAAACCGGACCCGTCTCCGGTGAGGCGCTGGACGCCAAGCTGGCCGAAGACAGCCGGGAAGGGGAGCTGTACCGCTGTGTCTACCACAGCGTGACCGGCCATGCCGACGAAATCGAGCGGCGTTTTCCCAAGCTCAACCGCTTCCTTACCGGCTACGATCTCAAGCATGTCTATGACCAAGGGCAACACTGTCTGGATCTGACCCGGCTGCTGTGTGGCTCCGAAGGCTCGCTGGCCTTGATCACCGAGGCCTGGCTGGATCTGACGCCCATTCCTGCCTACCGCACCCTGGTCAACGTCAAATACGACAGCTTCCAGTCCGCCCTGCGCAACGCGCCGCTGATGGTGGAGGCCGAGGCGCTGTCGGTGGAAACCGTCGACTCCAAGGTGCTCAACCTGGCCCGGGAAGACATCGTCTGGCATTCGGTCAGCGATCTTATCCGGGACGTGCCGGGCAAGGTGATGGACGGCCTGAACATGGTGGAATACGCCGATCAGGACGAGCAGGCCCAGCAGCAGAAGGTCTCGGCCCTCTGTGCCCGGCTGGACGGGCTTATCGAGCGGGGCGAGGCCGGGGTGATCGGCTACCAGGTGTGTGACGATCTGGCCTCCCTTAACCGCATCTACGGCATGCGCAAGAAGGCGGTGGGCCTGTTGGGCAATGCCAAGGGTCGCAAGAAGCCGGTGCCTTTTGTGGAAGATACCGCGGTGCCGCCCGAGCACCTGGCCGACTATATCAGTGAATTCCGCACCCTGCTGGACGAGCATGGCCTGCAGTACGGCATGTTCGGTCATGTGGACGCCGGTGTGCTGCACGTGCGTCCGGCGCTGGACATGACGGATCCCGAGCAGGAGGTGATGCTGCGCACCATCTCCGACCGGGTAAACGCGCTCACCGCCAAATACGGCGGCCTGATGTGGGGCGAGCACGGCAAGGGTTATCGCTCCGAATACAGTCCCACCTTCTTCGGCGAGACCCTGTTTACCGAGCTGCGCCGTATCAAGTCGGCGTTCGATCCCTTCAACCGGCTCAATCCGGGCAAGATCTGTACCCCGCTCGACAGCCTGGAGCAGCTGGTGTCGGTGGATGCCACCAAGCGCGGCTTCTTCGACCGACAGATCCCGGTGCATGTGCGCGACGGTTTTACCCAGGCGATGGATTGTAACGGCAACGGCCTGTGTTTCGATTTTGACGTGCGCTCGCCCATGTGCCCGTCGATGAAGCTGACCGCCGATCGCCGCCATTCGCCCAAGGGCCGGGCCGGCCTGGTGCGGGAATGGCTGCGCCAGCTGTCGGCCCAGGGCTTCGATCCCATGGCGGAAGAAGCGGCGGTGATGAGCCGGGGCACCAGCGTCAAGGGCCTGGTGGAGCGGGTCAAAGCCACCTGGCGGAAAAGCCGCGGCGAATACGATTTTTCCCATGAAGTGAAAGAGGCGATGGACGGCTGCCTGGCTTGCAAGGCCTGTTCCAGTCAGTGCCCGATCAAGGTGGATGTGCCCACCTTCCGGGCCCGCTTCCTGCAGATGTATCATCAGCGTTATCAGCGTCCGCCCAAGGATTATCTGGTGTCCTGGGTGGAAAGCTACAGTCCCTGGATGGCCAAGGCCCCCGGGTTGGTGAACCCGCTGCTCAAGCACAAATGGGTGCAGGCCGGTGCCAAGTCGGTGCTGGGCATGGTGGACATGCCGCTGGTCAGCGAGCCCAGCCTGCAGACGCTGCTGGCCGACAGCCCGGCCGGTAAGTTTGATCTGGCGCGGCTGCAGGGAATGAGCGGAGAGGAAAAGGCCGGCACCGTGCTGATAGTGCAGGATCCCTTTACCTCCTTCTACGATGCTCAGGTGGTGTACGATTTGGTTCGCCTTGCCACGGCTCTGGGCCTGAACCCTGTGGTGCTGCCGTTCAAGCCCAACGGCAAGCCGGCCCATGTCAAAGGTTTCCTGCGCCGCTTCGCCGCCATGGCCGCCGACAGCGCCCAGTTTCTCAATCAGCTGGCGCGGCTGAATATCCCCCTGGTCGGGGTGGATCCGTCGCTGGTACTCTGTTATCGGGACGAATACGACAAGATCCTGGGTCCGGCCCGGGGCGACTTCGAGGTGCTGCTGCCCCAGGAGTGGCTGCTGCAGGTGATCGACAAGCTGGCGCAGAAGCCGGTGGCCGGCGAGCCCTGGTACCTGTTTGCCCATTGCACCGAAAAGACCGCCAAGCCCGCAACCCACCAGGACTGGAGCCGCATCTTCGCGCATCTGGGCGCCAGGCTGGAGCCGGTCTCCGTGGGCTGCTGCGGCATGGCCGGTACCTACGGCCATGAACGCCAGCATGTGGAAGGTTCCAAGACCCTGTATGGCCTGAGCTGGCAGGAGCCGCTGGCCAAGCTGCCGCAACAGCGCTGCCTGGCCACCGGCTTTTCCTGCCGCAGCCAGGTCAAGCGGATGGAAGGCCAGGGTATCAAACACCCGGTCCAGGCTCTGCTAAGCTTGTTGGCGTAACACGACAAGGAGTTGCATATGGGCCTTTTCTGGGGTTTGATTATCGGTGGCCTGGCCGGCTGGATCTCCGGCAACCTGATGAAGGGCCGGGGCTTTGGCCTGCTCGGTAACATAGTGGTGGGCCTGGTCGGCGGTTTTCTCGGCGGCCTGTTGTTCCGCTTGTTGGGGCTGGCCGCCACCGGCCTGCTCGGCTCCCTGATCATGTCGGTGATCGGTGCCGTGCTGTTGATCTATGTGGTGGGAAAAATCAGGCGAAGATAGGGAACAGGGGCAGGGGAGTGGGGACCCGGGAGCTTGACGCTTTCCAATCCCACAGCCCCAGTCCCCGCGTTATTTTTATGTAAAATAAGCAATTTACGCTGGACAGTTCGAAGCAACTGTTGGAGAATGCGCCCTCAGCCCAGTTGGGCATGACCTTTTGTGATGTGGGTCACGGTATTTAAGCTGAAATGTGTTGCTTGAGAATCGTAATAACCCGCCTATTCGGCATGCTACGTGGCGATGCACCAGATGCATTCGCCAGAACCCTGGGTTTTAGTAGCTGCCAAAATATGTGCGTTGAAGCGGGTTATTGTTGCGTTGGTCTGGAGGTTAACGCAAATCACGTCCGCGCCAAACGAAGCGGCCCTGTCATGGGAACCGTACGTCCCCTCCATTTGGGCGCGACGACACAAGTCTGGCAGATCGACATCCATGATGAGAAAAACTGACTGGTTTTTATCAGGCAGTTAACCATGGCGGTGTTGAGACAAAAACGGCCAGATTAGCCTTGTGAATCTTAGTGTGATACACACTCTGTGATGGGAAGCCCTCGCTATCTGCGAGCCAGGCTGTCCCTGGCCTTTTACGTATCAGTCCGCCGACATTCTATTTATTCGGAACTGTTAAATGACAAATACTTCTACTGTACCTGCGACTAACGTGCCTGCTTTTACCGATCTTGGACTGGCGCCTGCCGTATTAAATGCACTGACCGATGCCGGTTATGTGCAGCCTTCCGCTATTCAGGCCGCCGCTATCCCCACCCTGTTGAGTGGTCGTGATGTTCTGGGTCTGGCACAGACAGGTACCGGTAAAACCGCCGCCTTCGCGCTGCCTTTGCTGAGCCGTATTACCGGCGGCAGTGCTACCCCGCAGGTTCTGGTACTGGCGCCGACTCGCGAACTGGCCATCCAGGTTGCCGAGTCCTTCGAAGGCTATGCCAAATACCAGAAAGACATCCGTATCCTGTCCATCTATGGTGGCCAGGCCTATGATACCCAGATCCGTGCACTGAAGCGCGGCGTCGATATCGTGGTCGGTACCCCGGGCCGGGTCATGGACCATATGCGCCGCGGTACCCTCAAGCTGGACAGCCTGCAAGCCATGGTACTGGATGAAGCCGATGAAATGCTGCGCATGGGCTTTATCGACGATGTCGAGTGGATCCTCGAACAGACTCCGGCTACCCGTCAGATCGCCCTGTTCTCGGCCACCATGCCGCCGGCTATCCAGCGTGTTGCCCAGAAATACCTGAATGATCCGCAGGAAGTGCGCATCGCCAACAAGACCCGTACCAACTCCAGCATTCGCCAGCGTTATTGGTTCGTGCGTGGCATGTCCAAGCATGAAGGCCTGTGCCGTCTGGTCGAGACCGAAGACATGGATGCCATGCTGGTATTCGTACGTACCCGTAAAGACGCCGAAGATCTGGCTGACATGATGGGCCGCGAAGGTCACGCCTGTGAAGCCCTGCACGGTGACATTCCCCAGAAGCTGCGTGAAAAAGTGGTTGATCGCCTGAAAAACGGCCGCCTTAACATCCTGGTGGCCACCGACGTGGTCGCCCGAGGCCTGGATGTAGAGCGGATCAGCCATGTAGTCAACTTCGACATGCCCCACGACAACGAGTCTTATGTGCACCGCATCGGTCGTACCGGTCGTGCCGGCCGTGAGGGTGACGCCATCCTGTTTGTTACCGGTCGTGAGAAGCGAGGCCTGTACAACCTGGAGCGCCATACCCGTCAGCCGATCGAAGAAATGCAGATGCCGTCTGCCGACGACATCAACAAGAAGCGCGCGGAGCGCTTCAAGTCCCGCATCCGTGCCAGCGTAGAAGCCGACGAAAAAGCCCTGGCGCCTTTCGTGGAGATGGTTAACGGTCTGCAGGAAGAAGGCCTGGACAGCGCCCAGCTGGCCGCCGGCCTGGCTCGCCTGCTGCAAGGTGACCGCCCGCTGTTTGTCGAAGACAGACCCATGGCCGCCCGTCGTCCGGATGTGCGTGAAAGCCGTGACGGTGGTCGTGAGCGCGGTCCTCGTGCTGATCGTCCCCGCGGCGGCCGTGACGATGTGTCCGGTGTGATGATGGAGCGCTTCCGGGTGGATGTGGGCCGGGTGCACGGCGTTAAGCCGGGTCACCTGGTCGGTGCCATCGCCAACGAGGCGGATCTGGAGTCCCGTTTTATCGGCCAGATCCAGATCCACGATGAGTTTTCCACCGTGGACCTGCCCGAGGGCATGACCAGCGAAGTACAGCAAGTGCTGCAGAAGGTTCGGGTATGTCAGCGTCCGCTGAACCTGGCTAAATACGAAGGCGGCCCGCTGCCGGCCCGTCGTGACTTCCGTTCGCGCAATGACGATGACCGTGGCGGCAAGTTCCGTCCCCGTCGCAACGACAAGCGCCTGAATGGCTGATTAGTCGTCCAGACTGCATGTTAAAAAGCCTGCCGAGTGATCGGCAGGCTTTTTTATTATGGGTGGCATGGTGATTGGGTCTGTTAGCCCCAAACTCCGAGTAACCCATCCCAGCAACAAGGTCATTTCCACGACGGCTGGACTCCAGGGAAGGGCGCACTTATCTGAAATATCCCGCTTTGACTGAAAAAGGCCTATGGACCGTTGCCTTCGAGAGGATGGCAGCGGTTTTGCTGTTCTTATACCAATCACAGTAAGTATCTGATCATCTTTTGGACCCAGGCTTCAACGGCAGCACAGCTACCTCCCTCGACACGCCATGCGGACATGCCATCCCTGCATGTAACGGTCGTGGGTGGTAATCTCTGTTGCCTCTTCTGGAACACGGCGTTGCCTGTAGGTATTGCCCACAGGCGCCTCTGGAGCATCACGGAGGACAAAGGGATCTGCTCCAGCGACCATCACATGACAGGGCCGAAAAGGGCTCCTGCTATTCCGGCATTCCCGCCATCCCCATCCCTGGAGGCCAGATGCCATGTGCTGAGCATCACATGGATGAGCCTGAGCGAGTCGGTGGAGTGGTCCCTTTATCCTCCGTTGATACTGATCATTTATTTATTGGGATTGCTATTACTCTCGCGCCCATGCTCTGCGTGGGAGCGAGGGCAAGAAAACGGGTGCAAAAACAAAAAAAGCCCCAGATTAACCGGGGCTAAGGACTTAGTAACAAGAGAACTTAAATCAGTTTGCCAGGGATTCCGGCAGGTGCTCTCGCAGGGTGGCAAGCATGATCTTCAGCACCTTGGGATTGGCACAAACTACGTTACCGCTACGCTCATAGTTATGACCGCCGACGAAGTCGGTAACCAGGGCACCGGCTTCCCGGGCAATCAGGCTGCCGGCGGCAGAGTCCCAGGGCTTGAGGCCCAGTTCCCAGTAGCCGTCGACCCGGCCGGCAGCGACATAGGCCAGATCCAGGCTGGCGGCACCGGCCCGGCGCACGTCGCCACACTGGACGAACATGGCCTTGAACATGGCCAGATAGGCATCCAGCTGATGCTTTTGCTTAAAGGGAAAACCGGTAGCCAGCAGGGTATTGCTCAGATCTTTCGCCTTGCCGGCACGGATGCGATAGCCGTTCAGCTGGGCGCCGGCACCGCGGCTGGCGGTGAACAGCTCGTCACGAATAGGATCGTATACCACTGCCTGTTCGGTGCGGCCTTTTACCCGCAGGGCAATGGAAACGGCGAAATGAGGAATGCCTCTAACAAAGTTGTTGGTGCCATCAAGCGGGTCTATTATCCATTGATAATCCGGGTTGCTGCCAAGCAGCTCGCCGCATTCTTCACCAATGATGGTATGCTCCGGGTAGGATTTGCGGATGGTATTTACTACGGCGTTTTCCGCGTCAAGATCGACGTTGGTGACAAAATCGTTCTGGCCTTTTTGCGTTGTCTCCACGTAGTCAGGGTTGGAGAAACCTTTGACGATAACTTGACCGGCGTTGCGCGCAGCGCGCACCGCAATATTCAGCATCGGATGCATATGAGTGAACCCACTTGATGTTAAAGAACGAAATTTGAGCGGCGCATTATACCAGTATCAGGGGGGCTGACAAGCCTTTATCCCCGTGCGATTTTTAACCGGGGCTCGGATCCCTTGTTCCCCTGCCAGGGCTGCCTGGCCTGCAGGGGAAGATAGCTCATCAAGCAGGCATTTCCGGCGCAGGTGACTCAAAGCCAGCAGGATCCCCAGCGACCCGCTAAGCTATGGTTTACTAAGTAAAAATATCTCACCAGATAAGGAACCTGAACAATGAACAAAGGGAGTTTGTTGTTGCTTGCATTGATAGCCTCTCCTGTCTGGGCCGATTGGGGTCTGGCCCTGGGGGCCGGGAGCGGTGATGGCGCCGAGCGTTATCAGCTGGGGGTTGAGTGGAATCAAAGCACGCCCTGGATTTCGCTTGGGCAGGGCCAGCTGGGCTACGGTCTCTGGTTTGACAGCAGTTACTGGCAACTGGACGATGACGATCTGGTCGCACTCAGCATGGCGCCGGTACTGAGCTATAGCCATGCAAAACGGGGGCTGCGTCCTTTCGCCTTTGTCGGTGTAGGACCGGCCTGGATCAGCCAAACCCGTTTGGGTAACCGGGAATTGTCGACCCAGTTCCAGTTTTCCAGCCGGGCCGGACTGGGCGTGGCGCTGGACAAACACAGCCTGGCCCTGGAGGGGGGGCATTTGTCTAACGCCGGTATCGAGGAGCCGAACGAAGGGTTGTCTTCCTGGAGCGTCAATTACCGCTATAACTTCTGATTAAAAAAACTAGGTCTGGCCATTATAAAAGGTCGTGCTGGCCCATATTGCCAGTGAAGATAGCTGTTCATTATCATGGGCTCCATATCATAAGCTGCCCGTCTGGGCATTTGGGAGATCCTGGTCATGTCTGGCCTTACTTTGGTGTTGCTAACGGTTTTAATGGTGGCCGCGGGTCAAATGACCCAGACTCTGTACGTGCCCGCCATGGCCGAGATGGCAGCAGATATGCGCGTCTCCGCAAGCCGATTGTCCCTGGTGATGGCCTGTTACCTGATCCCCTACGGCCTATTCCAGTTTATTTACGGTCCCTTGTCCGATCGCTTCGGTCGTCGGCCAGTCTTGCTGAGCGGCTTGCTCGTCTATGTGCTGGGCTCGGCGGTTATTCTGTACTGGGCTACTTTCCCCGCTGTGCTGATCGGCAGCCTTATCCAGGGCGCCGGCACGGCCGCGGCTGGCAGCCTGTGTCGCAGCCTGATGCGGGACCGTTTCGATGGCCCGGATCTGGTACGTTACAACGGCTATGTGTCCATGGGCATCATGCTGGCTCCCTTGCTGGCTCCCTTGATTGGCGGTTACTTGAACCAGTATTTCGGCTGGCAGTCGATGTATTGGTTCCTGCTGGCTGTGGGCCTGGTGATCACGCTGATCATGGTGGCGTTTTTCCGGGAAACCCTGCCGCCGGAGCGACGTCATATGCAGCCCATACTGCCGGCCTATAAATATGTGCTGCACAACCCCAGCTTCCGTCGCCAGCTGGGTATGCTGATCGCCGCCTTCGCCGGGGTGATCTTGTATGAAGCCGTGTTCAGCGTAGTGGTGAGCAGGCAGAGTGAACTGACCAGTGCCGAGATCAGCATATTGTTTATTTTGCCGTTGCCCCTGTATTTTGCCGGCGCCATGGTGGCGTCCTGGAAGGCCGCTTCCTGGTCCGTGCGTCAACTGCAGTGGCTGTCGGCCATGGGATTGCTGATAGGGGCTGCTGTGGTGCTGCTCTCCGGGTTCAATGGTCAGATAAGTGTTGCAGGTCTGGTATTGGGCGGCGGCCTCTATTTTGCCGGTGCCGGCCTGTTATTCCCGGTGGCGACCTCCAAGGCGGTATCGCCTTTTCCATACCATAGCGGCACCGCCGGTGCCCTGCTGGGGGGCTGCTCCAACCTGGGCGGTGGTGTCTTCCTGCTGGTGCAGGGCGGTTTGCCGGAAATGAACCAGATTGTACTGGGCGGCTTGTTGCTGGCCTTTGCCGGCCTGGTGGTGTGGTTCCTGATGCCTCAGGAGCAGGCGTTGCCGGCGACCGGTCTGTAATGGCCGGACAACCCCCATCGTTGTGAGCCGGTGGGGGCGTTATTCGGGCGGCGCTGATCCTGCCAGCCTACGGCTTATGATGCAGCAGTACAAACTTGTCCCACAACTGCTCTTCATTCTCCCGGTGCTCGGGATGAGTGATGATGCAGTCGATGGGACAGACGCTGACACAGGTGGGCTTGTCATAGTGGCCTACACACTCGGTGCACAACGCCGGGTCTATCTCATAGATCTCGGGCCCGAAATAGATGGCCCCGTTGGGGCATTCGGGCTCGCACATGTCGCAGTTGATGCACTTATCGGTGATCAGCAGTGCCATGAGTTACCTCGGGTTGTTGGTGCGGTTTACGGGTGCTTTGCCGCTCTTCCAAGTGGCGCAGCAGGATGCCAAATTCCGCATCCACACTTTCCGGGAGCTGTATATGCACAGTGTGGCCGCTGCCCGGCGCCACTTCAACCCACTCACCCTTGCGGTTTTTAAGCGCATCCAGGGTGAACGTCAGGTTACCCTTGGGAGTCATCAGCTCCAGGCTGTCGCCCACCTGGAACTTGTTCTTCACCGCGATTCCAACCCAGCGGCCGTCACGACCGGTGACTTCGCCGACAAACTGCTGGCTGGTGGAGACCGAGTAGCCGGTGTCATAGTTCTGGTACTCGCTGTGGGCATGACGCTGCAAAAAGCCCTCCGTATAACCCCGATGCGCCAGGTTTTCCAGGGTGCCCATCAGGGTGGCATCGAAGGGACGGCCGGCTACGGCGTCATCGATGGCCTTGCGATAGACCTGGGCGGTGCGGGCCACATAATAGAAGGACTTGGTACGGCCCTCTATTTTCAGGGAGTGCACCCCCATCTGGGTCAGGCGTTCCACGTATTGCACGGCGCGCAGGTCCTTGGAGTTCATGATATAGGTGCCGTGCTCGTCTTCATAGGCAGCCATGTACTCGCCGGGGCGGTTACCCTCTTCCAGTAATACCAGTTGATCCGTGGGGTGGCCGGCACCCAGGGTCGGCGCTACCTGCTGGATCTGGATCGGTTCCTGCCTATGGACTATCTGGCCGGCGTCGTCTTCTCTGGCCTCGTGCACCTTGTATTCCCAGCGGCAGGCGTTGGTACAGGTACCCTGGTTGGGATCGCGCTTGTTGATATAACCGGACAACAGGCAGCGGCCCGAATAGGCCATGCACAGGGCGCCGTGCACGAATACTTCCAGCTCGACGGTCGGGCAGTGCTCGCGAATCTCGGCGATCTCTTCGAGTGACAGCTCCCGGGACAGGATCACCCGTTCGATGCCGTAGTCCTGCCAGAACTTGACCGAGGCCCAGTTGACCGCGTTGGCCTGGACCGACAGGTGGACGGGCACCTGGGGAAAATGTTCCCGTACCAGCATGATGAGCCCGGGATCGGACATGATCAGCGCATCCGGTCCCATTTCCACCACGGGTTTCATATCGCGCAGGAAGGTCTTCAGCTTGGAGTTATGGGGCTGGATATTGACCACCACATAGAACTTTTTGCCCAGGGCATGGGCTTCGTCTATGCCGATCTTCAGATTTTCGTGATTGAACTCGTTGTTGCGCACCCGCAGCGAATAGCGGGGCTGGCCGGCGTAGACGGCGTCCGCCCCGTAGGCGAAGGCGTAGCGCATGTTTTTCAGGGTACCGGCGGGGGACAGCAATTCGGGCTTGAACATAAATTTTCTCGTCTGATCTCAGGTCAGCAGGCCGCCACCGGATGGCGGCCGGGACGGCATTCTACTCCCTGGGGCCGGCAATTTCGAGTTTACATGCGGCCCGGGTCAGCGGGCGACCCGCCAGCGGTCGACCTCCAGCTCGACGCCGTCCCGATCCCGGTCTACGGTGGCCCACAGCAGCAGCCGGTCCCGGCGGTGTCCGCGCAGCCAGCGCCAGTCGTCATCGTCGATCTCCACGCGAATGGTACCGGTGTCATCCCGGAACAGGTAGTTGTCGCCGCGCAGCCGTTTGACGATGTGGCCCGAGACCAGCACATGGCGGTCGTCGTGCATGCGCCGGGCCCTGGCCACCGAGGTGACGTGCAGCCGGTCGCGACGACCGTCATAGCGCCCATCGTCTCGCCGATCATGGAAATGTTCATAACGGGGCGTATAACCATGGTCATGACGGGGCTGGTAATGTTGTTCATGGGCGTTGGCCCCGATGGCGATCAGCCAGCCCAGGCCAATCAGACCGGTAATCCATCTATTGCGCATTGCAGCCTCCTCGGCGGGGATCTGGTCGATATCCTAAGTGAGTGCGGCGAGGGCGAAAGACGGCCAGCCCGAAAATCAGGAAAATAGGGGCAAAAACGGCATTCGCTCGGACAACTTCGGACGGTAAAGGGCATGCTTGAGGGGGCCGGTCGCGGGGCTGCGACCGGTAGAGAAGGGAGGCTCAGTGGGTTTCTTCACCGCCCAGGGCCTCGGTCAGCTCGGGAATAAAGCGGGACAGCTCACCGGTGACCAGGGCGAAGTCGGCGTCGAAACGGGCGGCGGCATCTTCGCTGACCACATCGTCATTTTGTTCACGCAGCTCTTCGGAAAACTTGAGACGTTTGATGCTCATATCATCGGCCAGCACGAAGCTGATGGTATCGGACCAGTTCAGTGCCAGTTTGGTGACCAGCTTGTCCGCATCCAGGTGGGCTTTCATCTCTTCGCTCAGTAAATCCTGCTGTTTGGCACGGATGATGCCGCCATGCTCCAGGGCGGAGCGCAGTTCCGCTTCGTCTTCCAGGGCAAAGCCGGCGGGTGCCGTGCCTTCCTTCAGCCAGTCGGTCAGGGTGATTTCCGGCGGCGTGGTCATGGCCAGCGGCACCACCGGCAGGGAGCCGATGCTCTTGCGCAGCAGCGCCAACAGGTCTTCGGCCCGTTTGCTGCTGCTGGCATCCACCGCGATGAAACCGGCTTGCGGGTTGATCCAGGCATAGGTCTGCTGATGGCGGCTGAAGGCCCGGGGCAGCAGGTTGGTGATCACCTCTTCCTTGATGGCTTCTTTTTCCTTTTTCTTCAGGGCCCGGCCCTGCTCGATTTCCAGGGCCTCGACTTTTTCGGTCACCGCATCGTTGACCACAGCGCCGGGCAGCATCTTTTCTTCTTTTTTGGCACAGAGCAGGATCTGCTCACCGGCGCCATGGGTCAGGGCCTGACCCTGTTTGCCCAGGGGGGAAATCCAGCCGAATTTGGCTTGATCCTGGCCACCACAGGGACTGAAAGGAAAGGCTTCCAGCTGTTGCTCAAGATCTTCGAGGCTGAGTTCAAAAGGGCGGGTAAAACGGTATATCTGTAGATTTTTAAACCACATAGCGTCCTCGGTGACGGCAGGAAAAGAGCCATTGTACTGCAAAGTCAGTTTGTGATCAGGGTGTCATTCCTGAATGATGCAAGCCGATCTGGCTCACAGACAGCCACAAAACCCGGATGGCCTGGTGGCCGGCTTCATACACTTGAAGCAAGGCCATCGGGGAAAGAGATGATGATACGACAAGCCACGGCTAAAGACATGGAAGACATACTCGAAGTATGGCTGCTGGGCTCCCTGCAAGCCCATGATTTTGTACCGGCAGCCTTCTGGTGGCAGCAACTGGAACGGATGCGTGTCCGTTATCTGCCCGGAGCCGAGCTGTGGGTCTGTGAGCGGGAAGGGGAGGTACAGGGTTTTATCGCCCTGGTGGATGACTATCTCGCCGCCTTGTTTGTGCGTCCCGACTGCCAGCAAAACGGTATCGGCAAGGCCCTGCTGGCGATGGCTAAACACTTGAGGAGGCGATTGGAATTAAAGGTGTTTACCGAAAATGATGTGGCCGTGCATTTTTATCAGCAGCATGGCTTTGCCATCACGGATGAGGATATAGATCCCAACACCGGGCAGCCGGAATATCGGATGGGTTACCGGGCCTGTTGAATGAAAAACACCTTATTGCTGTCAATGTTCTGACACCCTGGCGTCATAAATTCATAAAAATGTCATACTTGCTTCCAATAATGGGTCAGATACCAACAAGACCCTTAAAGAGGCGGTTGAAGAATGACACGGAAAATACTGGTAGTCGAAGACGAAGCACCTATCCGCGAAATGCTGTGTTTTGTTCTGGAACAAAAAGGCTTTGCCACCCAGGAGGCCGAAGATTATGACCAGGCACTGGCATTGATCAAAGAGCCCTATCCGGAGCTTATTCTGCTCGACTGGATGCTACCGGGAGGCAGCGGTATTCAGCTGATAAAACAGCTGAAACAGGATGAGCTGACCCGCCAGATCCCGGTGATTATGCTGACCGCCCGGGCCGAGGAAGACGACAAGATCAAAGGGCTGGATGTCGGCGCCGATGATTATATCACCAAACCCTTTTCTCCCAAGGAGCTGACCTCCCGCTTGAAGGCCGTGTTGCGCCGGGTCGCGCCCACCGCGGTCGAGGATGTCATCGAGGTACAGGGGCTGAAGCTGGACCCGGCCAGCCATCGGGTGACCGCTAATCATCTGCAGCTGGAGATGGGTCCTACCGAGTTCAAGTTACTGCATTTTTTTATGACGCACCCCGAGCGGGTATACAGCCGCGAGCAGTTGCTAAATAATGTGTGGGGCACCAATGTGTATGTGGAAGACAGGACAGTGGATGTGCATATCCGTCGGCTGCGCAAAGCGGTGTCGGAGTCGGGCCACGACAAATTGATCCAGACGGTGCGCGGTGCCGGATACCGTTTCTCTACCCGCCTATGAGGTTGTATGCAGCTACAAGAATCCAGCCATGGCCTGTGGTGGCGGCTGTGTTTGTACTACCTGGCTTTTTTGCTGTTGGGGTTGCTTACCCATGATATAGCACTTGCCCTGCTGGCAGGCACCAGCCTGCATCTGGTCTGGCATTATCGTTTTCAGCATCGGCTGGCGGTATGGTTGTGGCGGGATCGCAGCCTGATCCCGCCGGAAGGTCAGGGCAGCTGGGAGATCATTTTCAACGGCATCTATCGGCTGCAGCAGCGGCAGCGGGCGCGCCGGCGCGAGCTGGCCAATCTGGTGCGACGTTTTCGTGAGGGGGCTGAGGCGCTGCCCGATGCCGCCGTGGTGATCCGCCGGGATGGCAGCATTATCTGGTGTAACCGCCTGGCGCAGCAGCTGCTGGGCTTTCGCTGGCCCGATGATGCCGGGCAATATATCGGCAACCTGATCCGCACGCCGGTCTTTATCGCCTATATGAAACGGGGCGATTTCAACGAGCCGCTTGAACTGCCTTCGCCGGTCAACGAGGACAAGTTGCTGGAGTGCCGGATCATGCCCTATGCGGAAGATCAGGCCATGCTGGTGGTGCGTGATGTTACCCGCATCCGCAGCCTTGAGCAGATGCGCAAGTCGTTTGTCGCCAATGTCTCTCATGAGTTGCGCACGCCGTTGACGGTACTCAAGGGGTACCTGGAAATGGCCGAAGAGCTGCCTCCGGCGAACAGGTGGCATAAGACCCAGCAGGTGATGATGGAGCAGACCCTGCGCATGGATGCGCTGGTGAACCAGCTGATGACCCTGTCCCGTATTGAAGCCTCGGTCGATATCGACACCAACAAGATAGTCGACCTGCCGGCCATGCTGGGGATGCTGAAGCAGGAGGCGATGGCGCTCAGCGGTGATAAAGGCCACAGCTTTACCTTTGTGGTGGATGCACAGCTGAAGGTGCGGGGCGATCAGGAACAGTTGCGCAGCGCCGTTTCCAACCTGGTCTACAATGCGATTCGCCATTCCGCCGCCGGTACCCATATCAAGGTGGAGTGGGGCCGGGTCGGACATTATGGCCGTTTTGCTGTCACCGACAACGGTGAAGGCATAGCGCCGGAACATATTGCCCACCTGACCGAGCGCTTCTACCGGGTGGATAAAGCCCGCAGCCGGCATACCGGCGGCTCGGGTCTGGGGCTGGCTATCGTCAAGCATGCCCTGAGCCATCATGACTCCCAGCTGGACATCCAGAGCCGGCCGGGTCAGGGCAGCTGCTTCAGCTTTAACCTGCCCGAACGACTGCTTATCTCAGACAGTTCCTCCCTGGAGTTTGCCTGAGCTTATATGCAAGGCAGCCTGGCTGCCTTACTTATTGCCGCCTATGCTTCCCCTGTCATAAAAACGTCACTTTCAGTTCATATATTTGTCACCACCTAAGGCAATACTGGCCGGGTCTTGAAAGACCGAACTCAGATTGGAGATTAAGGATGAAATTGAACAAACTGGTAAGCGCGCTCGGATTGACTGCCGTACTGGCCTCCACTTCCGCCCTGGCTGCCGTTGACGGTGCCCTGCCTGACTATGAAAAAGTAAGCGGCATTTCCGGTAATTTGTCTTCCGTGGGTTCGGATACCCTGGCCAACATGATGACGCTGTGGGCCGAGGAGTTCAAACGCAACTATCCTAACGTCAACGTTCAGATCCAGGCCGCCGGCTCCTCCACCGCGCCACCCGCCCTGACCGAAGGTACCGGCCAGTTCGGCCCAATGAGCCGCGCCATGAAGAGCAACGAAATCGAAGCCTTCGAAAAACGCTACGGCTACAAGCCGACGGCGGTCCGCGTGGCCATCGATGCGCTGGCGGTGTTTGTCCATAAAGACAACCCCATCGAAGGTCTGAGCATGGATCAGGTGGATGCCATCTTCTCCAGCACCCTGGCATGCGGCTCCGCAGAGCAGATCGCCAACTGGGGACAGGCTGGCCTGACCGGCGACTGGTCAAAGCGTGATGTTCAGCTGTACGGCCGTAACTCAGTATCCGGCACCTATGGCTACTTTAAAGACGAAGCCCTGTGTAAAGGAGACTTCAAGAATACCGTCAACGAGCAGCCCGGTTCCGCCTCCGTGGTGCAATCCGTGTCTTCTTCCCTGAATGCCGTCGGTTACTCCGGCCTGGGTTACAGCACTTCCAGCGTACGTGCCGTGCCGCTGGCCAAGGCGGGCTCCACCGACTTCGTGGCTGCCACCTCTGAGAATGCCATCAGCGGTGAATATCCGTTGTCCCGTTTCCTGTACGTCTATGTGAACAAGCACCCCAACGAGCCGCTGGGTCCGATGGAAGCCGAGTTCATCAAGCTGATGCTGTCCAAGCAAGGCCAGCAGATCGTCGATAAAGACGGTTATGTGCCCGTGCCTATGGCCGTTATCGAAGCCGACCTGAAAAAACTGGGTCTGTAAGCAATAAATTCAGCAAATACCCTAGGCGGCCTGATGGCCGCCTTTTTTATTGCCGGTATCTGTGCCTAGAATAGGGGAGGAAGAGGCAGGAGTCACAATGGAGATCAGGAAGATACGCAGCGGTGAAACCAGCAGTATCTGGCGTTTGTTCCATGATACCGTACACAGCATCAATCAAGCCGATTACAGCGAGCAGGCCTTGGCGGTGCTGGCGCCAGACCAATATGATGAGCCACGTTGGGTCAGCCGTTTTATCCGCACCCAGCCCCTGGTGGCAATGGATGGCAACCTGTTGTTGGGGTTTGCCGAGTTGGGCGAGGATGGTCGTATCGATATGTTTTACGTGCATCATCAACATCAGGGAGAGGGCATAGGCCGGGCCCTGATGCAGCGCCTGAGGGCGGAAGCGGCGTCTCGTGGACTTTCGCGGCTGTATTGCGAAGCCAGCATCACCGCCCAGCCGTTTTTTGAGAACATGGGATTTGTCAGCCTGGAACAACGCGAACTGGCCCGTCAAGGCCAGGTATGGAAGGTGATCCTGATGGAATCTAAGACATAAAAAAGCCTTAAGGGTAACCTTAAGGCTTTTCAGGGTTTTTGGTCGGCGTGAGAGGATTTGAACCTCCGACCCCTGACACCCCATGACAGTGCGCTACCAAGCTGCGCTACACGCCGAATTGGGTGCACTATATAGCTGCCCGGCGGAGGCTGCAAGCCTATTTTGTCCAATTCGGTGCGGTTGGTGTTTTCTTCGTCAAGCTTGTTATTTTTTCAGCATTTTTAATTTCTCCCCCGCTGCCGTGCGGCATTGCGTATGTTAAGGCGTGGCCGCTTTTGCCATAATGAGCGCCTAGCGGAGATGGTTTATGTGTGAACAAGACGAATACTGGATGAGACGGGCCATGGTCCTGGCGGCCAGGGCTGAGGAGGAAGGCGAGGTACCGGTGGGAGCCTTGCTGGTGCTGGATGGCCGATGCGTGGGCGAGGGCTGGAATCGGTCCATCGGCAGCCATGACGCCACGGCGCACGCCGAGATCATGGCGTTACGGGCGGCGGGCCAGACGCTGGCCAACTACCGCCTGTTGGATGCCACCCTGTATGTCACCCTTGAGCCCTGTACCATGTGCGCCGGCGCCATGGTGCACAGTCGGATCAAGCGTCTGGTCTACGGCGCGGCCGATGCCAAAACCGGGGCTGTCGATTCGGTACTGCGGCTGCTGGACAGCCCCGGTATCAATCATAGGGTCGCCTGGACTTCCGGGGTGCTGGCCGAGCCCTGCTCAACCCAGCTCAGCGCCTTTTTCAGGCGTCGTCGGGCCGAAAAAAAAGCCGCCAAGGCGGCTAGGGTGTGTTCCGATATTGCTCATGATGTCGCCGCCGCCCAACAGGGCACGATCAAGGCAGCAGGCGTAGCGCATAGTGGGCCTATGGGTCAGGCTGCTAACGCAGAGCGCGCCCTGTTGGGCCACGACCCGAAGGGCTGAGGCTGTGCCGCCCCGTTGCGGCGTTGCTTACCACTGATTTGGGCCTACCAAACTGTGTGGTGCGCACCTTGCCACGAAGCGGCACAGCCTTATCGTCATTTATGCACAGCAACGGAACACACCCTAGAGCCTGAGCAGTTCCAATGGCCAGTTCACCTTGGCCTGGTAGTCCTGCTCCCGCTCCAGGGTGGTCATCAGCAGCTGATTTTTATCACACCAGCCGGCGGGCAGCCGCAGGCGAACGAGTTCGTCGACAGGCTCAATCTCCAATTCGGGCAGGACATTATCCTGGCGGCGCCGGTTGAGGGCCACCGCCAGTCGCAACAGGCGGATCAGGCGCAACAGTTGCACCTCGGGCAGGTAGTTGAGCGGCGCCAATTCGCCCAGCTTGAGTGCCTTGCGGTGAAAGCGGACCAGTGCCGCCAGCGCCTTCTGTTGTTCCTGGGTAAACCCGGGTAAATCCGCATTGCTCAGTATATAGGCCGAATGGCGATGGATGGCGCTGAAGTTGATATGCAGTCCCACTTCATGCAGTTGCGCCGCCCAGCCCAGCAGACGGGCATAGCTGTCATCGAGTTGCCAGGCGTCTCTGACCTGGGCGAGCAGGGCCAGGGCCGTGTTTTTGACCCGTTGGGCCTGCTCGGTGTCGATGACATATTCCTGGCTCAGAGCCTGGATGGTATTGGCCTGGGTATCGTGGTGTCCGGCCCGGCCAACAAAGGAATGGAGCAGGCCTTCACGCAGGGCACCATCGGAAAAGCCCATCCGATCCAGGTTGAGGCTGCGGAACAGTCCCAGCAGTATGGCCAGTCCGGCGGCGAGCAGGGGCTTGCGATCGTCGCTCAAGCCGGCCAGTTCGATATTTTCTATCCGGTTGGCCTGGATCAACCGGGCCTTGATATGCAGCAGGCCGGCCAGGCTGATCCCCTGTTCGCCGGTGACCGATTCACAGATATCCAGCAATGACTTGATGGTGCCCGAGCTGCCCAGCACCTGATCCCAGCCCAGCCTGAGATAGCGACCCACCACGGGGGCCAGCAGATACTCTGTCGCCGCAATGGCCCGTTCAAAGCCCTGCTCGCTCAGCTCGTCGTCGCTAAAGTAGGTGCTGGTGAAGCTGACGCAGCCCATGCTGCGGCTGGTCACCAGCTGGCAGTCAAATCCCTCGCCGATAATCAGCTCGGTACTGCCGCCGCCGATATCCACCACCAGCACCTTGCCCCGGGTATTCTGGGTATGCGCCACCCCCTGATAAATCAGGCGGGCCTCTTCGTTGCCGCTGATGATGTCGATGGGAAATCCCAGCGCTTTCTGTGCCTGTTGCACAAAGGACGGGGCGTTGATAGCTTCGCGCAGGGTAAAGGTGCCGGCCACGCGGACCTGGGCGGCCTTGAAGCCGCGCAACCGCTCGCCAAACAGCTGCAGGCAGGCCAGCCCACGGGACATCGCCGCTTCATTCAGTCGGCGATGCTCATCCAGGCCATCGGCCAGCCGGACCCGCTCCTTCAAACGATCGACGATACGCAGGCTGTCGCCATGGTATCGGGCTATCACCATATGGAAACTGTTTGAACCCAGATCGATGGTAGCCAGGTATTGCTCTGACATGCGCCCTTATCCCTCCAGTGCTTTCAGGTAATCATAGATGGCGGTCTGAGAGCGGATCTTACGCTTATTGCCCCTGTCCACATACCGGTTTGTTTGCTCGGCGTCCAGCACCCTGGCCTTGGTGGTGTCGGACAGCTGGATATTAAGGATATCCAGGATCCGCATGCTGAGCTCGGGATCCAGGATAGGCGTGCTGACCTCAACCCTGAAATCCAGGTTGCGGGTCATCCAGTCGGCGGACGAAATAAAGACCCTGGGTTGGCCGTTGTTATGGAACACCAGTACCCTGGGGTGCTCGAGGTAGCGGTCGACGATGCTGATGGCGCGGATATTGTCACTGAGCCCGGGCACCCCCGTTACCAGGGAGCACATGCCACGGATGATCATGTCTATCTTGACGCCGGCCTGGCCGGCGGCATACAGCCGGCTGATCAGGCCGTGGTCGACCAGGTTGTTCAATTTCAGGATGATCTTGGCGGGCAGTCCCTGGCGGGCATTGGCGAGTTCGTTATCGATCATGCTGTACAGCTGTCCCCTGGCATTGATGGGGGAGACCAGCAGGTGATTGAACTTCACCCTCTTGTAGGGGTGCTTGATAAAGTTGAATACCTGAGCCACTTCACCGGTGATCTCCGGATGGCAGGTCAGCAGCGAGAAGTCCGTGTAAATATTGGCGGTTTTTTCATTGAAGTTGCCCGTGCCGATATGGGCGTATTGCACCAGCCGTTCCCCTTCCCGCCGGCTTACCAGACATAGCTTGGAGTGAACTTTCAGGCTGGGGACGCCAAACTCGACGATGATGCCGGCTTCGGTCAGGATCTTGGCCCATTCGATATTGGCGGCCTCGTCGAAGCGGGCCCTGAGTTCAATCACCACCGTCACCTGCTTGCCGTTATTGGCCGCATCCATCAGCGAATACATGATGCGCGACAGGCTGGCGACCCGGTAGACATTCATCTTGATGCTGGTCACCGCGGGATCGAACGAGGCCTGGCGGATGAATTCGGTGACATGGCTAAAGCTGTGATAAGGGAAATACAGCAGAATATCCCGGCGGCGGATGGCATCGAACGAGGAAGGACTGTCCCTGAACTCCCGGCAATGGAGGGCTGGCAGGGGAGGGTTGACCAGGTGCTTGCGGCCGACATTGGGAAAACCGATGAAATCCTTGAAGTTATGATAGCGGCCACCGTACATCACGGCGTCATGGCCATGGATTTTCAGCTTACGCACCAGGGTCTGTACCATGTCGGGCGGCATTTCCCGATCGTGTACGAAGCGGACCGGCAGCGCGGTCAGCCGTTGTTTCAAGCCGTCGCTCATCTTTTCAAGCAGGCTCTGATCGAACTGATCGGAGACATCGTATTCCGCATCCCGGGTCATCTTGAACGCATAGGCTCTAATGTCGTCGTATTCGAAGAAGCCGGCGAAAATATCGTTGAGACACAGGCGCAGCACATTATCCATGATCAGTATGCTTTTCTTGCGCCGGGTCTTTACCGGGGGCAGGGCCACGAAGCGGGGCAACACATCGGTGGGGATCTCCAGCAGGGCATAATTGTGTTCTTCACCCTTGCTCATGCCCACGCACAGATAGGTACACTCGTCTTTCAGGAAGCGGATCGGATCTATCCCGGGACGCAGTATGATGGGGGAGATATAGGCGCGGGCCTCGGTTTCGAAATAATGTTTGACCCAGGCTTCCTGTTCAGGGGACAGCTGGTTTTCATTGAGCAGGAAGATATTCTGCCGGGCCAGGGTCACGATCAGCTCTTTGTAGACATCATCGACGGTATTCGACAGCTTGATGACTTTTTGTTGAATGGCCCTGAGCAGGCTGGCGGCGCCATTGGTCCTGCCCTGATCCGCATCGATCATCACCCGCCGTTTGACGTCGGCCACCCGGACCTTGAAAAATTCGTCCTGATTGCTCGAAAAGATACCCAAAAAACGTACCCGCTCTATCAGGGGTACGCTTTTATCCATGGCCTCTTGCAGTACACGTTCGTTAAAGGCAAGCCAGCTCAGCTCTTTTTCCAGTAACCTGTGGTCCGTGCTCATCGGTATTCCCGTCAAGAGAGTTATGTCATTTTTAAGCCACTTTTATGACATACTCATATGACGCTTTTGTGACGACCTATTCCGGTTCTATATCGACGATCAGGTCATCACTCAGGGCCTCGAGCCGGCCTTGCAGGTCTTCCTGGGTCTGGCCATGAGGCAGCACCACCGTGCTGTGGGCCTCGAACAGCTGGGTACCGGTAGTGGGTGCCGGGTGACTCGCAGTTTTCAGGCTTTTCACGCTGATGTTGAGGCTGTTGAGCACGGCGGTCAGCTCGTCGACGATGCCCAGGCGATCATTGGCGGTGATGGTCAGCTGCAGCGTTTGCCCCTGAGGTGCGGATGCCAGGCCTTCGACCAGTTGCACCTGAAATTCCGGCAGGCCGCGCAGGGCCTTGGACAGGGCAGGCGCGTGCTCTTCGGGTACCTGGATTTCCACTATGCCGGCAAAGTGCCCGGCCAGCTCACTCATGGCACTGCTTTGCCAACTGCCGTTATGCTGCCTGATCAGCCGGGCAAGCTGTTGCACCAGGCCGGTTTTGTCGGGTCCTATCAGGGTGGCAACCAATGTTTTCATACGCTTCTCCTTGATGGCTAAGTGCTCGTTGACTAATCCTTGCACAGGCTCGCTGCTGATTTCCCGAGTCGCTCTGTGGTTTAGGTATAAAAAACAACCAGTTAGTCGGGGTGTTTGGCATGCGAGTGAGCATTTTAACGATACACCCTTAAGAAAATTTTGGTAGCTGCTTTTGTGGTTTAGGGATGGGTGTAACAAAACTGTCATTTAATCGCCATATAATTCCCCCAACTGGAATCCTATTGAGGTGGCTTGATGTCAACCGAAACCCAAACAATAGAGCTGGCCGGCAGCAGGGGCCGCTGGCTAAAAGACAGACTGGTGAAATACGGGGTGACTGCCGGTGGCATACTGGTACTGATCGCCCTGTTGCTGATCTTTTTCTACCTGCTCTATGTGGTGAAGCCGATCTTTGATGGCGCCAAGGTCGAGCCGCTGCAGCAGGTAGAGATGGTCGGCGGCGGTGAAACCGTGCTGCTGGGCACGGAAGAGCAAAATGAGCTGGTCTTTCGCTTTAATGACCGGGGGGAGGTGAATGTCTATTCCTTGCCCGAGCAGGGACGTCGGGTGTTAAACGCCCAGGTGCCCGGCAAGATACTGAGCGCCAGCCGCAGCCGGACTTCCAACGCGGTGGCCTATGGCCTGGATGACGGCACCATCCGGGTGCTGGCACCCAAGTTTAACGTCAGCTACCCGGACAACATCCGCCGGATCACCCCCGAGCTTGAATACCCGTTGGGCGAAGCGCCTTTGATGCTGGACGAACGGGGTCGTCCGCTGGTCAAGCTGGCCTTCCAGCAGGGCGGCAACGACATGGTGGCGGTCGCCATGACCGAGGATGGCGAAGGGGTGCTCAGTCGTTTTTCCGGTAAGGAAAACTTTATCACCGGCGCCATCGAACTAAGTGTCGAACGGGTGACCATACCCCGTCTTCCCGCGCAGGTCGATCAGCTGCTGCTGACGCCCAACCTGCGTTTCCTGTTCGCACGCAGCGGTAACCAGGTGTCGATCTTCGATATCCGCAACACCAAAAATATTACCCTGCGCAATGTCCTGGATATGAATGCCGGCGGCGGTAACATTAGCTCCGTCAGCCTGCTGGCCGGCGGCAACTCCATGCTGGTGGCCAATGACAACGGCGTTATTTCCCAGTGGTTTGAGGTCGCCAGGGGCGGTAAGCGCGAATTCACCTTTATTCGTGAATTCGAGGCCAGCGGGGCGGTACGCCTGTTGGCGCCGGAATCCCACCGCAAAGGCTTTGCTACCGTGTCGGCCGATGGTGCCCTGGAAATCTTCCATACCACCGGCGGCAGCCGCTTGTTCTCGCAAAGGCTGGCCGAAGCCGAGGTCACCGGCCTGGCCATCTCGCCCCGCAACAATATGATCATGCTGGCGGAAGGCAACAAGCTGTCTACCTTCCAGGTGGAAAACGATCATCCGGAAGTGACCTGGAAAGCGATGTGGACCAAGGTCTGGTACGAAGGCTACCCCGAGCCCCAGTATGTGTGGCAGTCCACCTCCGGCAGCAGTGACTTCGAGGCCAAGCTGAGCCTGGTACCGATCTCCTTCGGCACCCTTAAGGCGGCCTTCTACGCCCTGCTGTTCGCGGTGCCCATCGCCATCGCCGGGGCCGTCTACACCGCCTACTTCATGTCGCCCGGGTTGCGCAAGTTCGTCAAGCCGACGGTAGAGATCATGGAGGCCCTGCCCACCGTTATCCTGGGTTTCCTGGCCGGGCTCTGGCTGGCCCCCCTGGTGGAGTCGCATCTGCCCGGTATCGTCATGATACTGGTGATGATGCCCATCGCCATGCTGGCCACCGCCTTCGCCTGGCATCAGCTGCCCAACGCCATCAAGAACCTGGTGCCCGATGGCTGGCAGAGCATACTGCTGCTGCCGGTGGTGATCATCGTGGGCTGGTTGTCCTTTGCCCTCAGCCCCGAGGTTGAAGCCCTGTTCTTCGGCGGCAACGCCCGGGCCTTCCTGACCAATGAACTGGGTATCGGCTTTGACCAGCGTAACTCCCTGGTGGTGGGTATCGCCATGGGTTTTGCGGTGATCCCGACCATCTTCTCCATCGCCGAAGACGCCGTATTCTCGGTGCCCAAGCACCTGACCAACGGCTCCCTGGCGCTGGGCGCCACGCCCTGGCAAACCCTGGTGCGGGTGGTGATGCTGACCGCCAGCCCGGGCATCTTTTCGGCGGTGATGATGGGCCTGGGCCGGGCCGTGGGCGAGACCATGATAGTGCTGATGGCCACCGGCAATACCCCGGTAATGGACTTCAGTATCTTCAGTGGCATGCGGACCCTGGCCGCCAATATCGCGGTGGAAATGCCGGAAGCCGAGGTGAACAGCTCCCACTACCGGGTACTGTTTCTGGCCGCGTTCGTACTGTTCGTGTTTACCTTCCTGTTTAACACGGTGGCTGAGTTCGTGCGTCAGCGACTGCGTGACAAATACAGTTCAATGTAAGGGGCGAAAACGATTATGGGTAAATGGTTTAAATCGGGTTCGCCCTGGATTTGGATGACCGGCGGGGCGGTGAGCCTCAGCCTGGTGGCGGTGTTGGGTCTGCTGCTGTTGATCGGCTGGCGTGGCCTGACCTACTTCTGGCCCCATACCATCTATGAATGGCAGGTCACGGCGGCAGACGGCAGCCGGCAGACGGTGATAGGGGAAATTCACGACCGGGAACAGGTCCCCATTGCCCAGCTGCGAGGCTCTGGTCTGGCGCTGGAAGGGGTGACCACCGACAGTCTGACCCGTTACCTGGTCAAGACCGGTAACCGGGAGTTTGTTAACCTGGATTTCCGTTGGTTGCTGGAAACCGACATCGTCTCCCGCACCAAACCGGCCGAGCTGGCGATGCTGGAGCGTTCCAACCATGGCAACTTCTATGGCTACGTGGTGCGCGTACTGGAGGGGGACAGCGCCGTCAGCGGTGATGTCAACGCCCAGTTGCAGCAACGGATCGAGCGGGTGCTCGAGCTCAACAAACAGATGCGCTCGCTGCAACGCAGTGAGATCGGTGGCATCAACCATGAGCTGGAGCAGTTGCGGCTGGAGGAGCGCCGACTGGAGCTGGACGGTGAGGCCACCGATGAGGCCATTGCCGCCCTGCGTAGCGAAAGTGAACAGTTGAAGTCCGATTACCGGCAGCTGGAAACCGAGTTGTTCTCGCTGCGCGATCAGGCCCACCGGGACAGCGTGGTGATCCGGGACATGCGCGGCCAGGAAGTGACCCTGTCCCTGGGTGAGGTGCTGGACGTGACCTGGCCCAACGACATGAGCACGGCGGCCAAGGCGCTGTCCTGGTTCTCGGAAGTGGGCAAGTTCATCAGCGGCGAGCCACGGGAAGCGAACACCGAAGGCGGCGTGTTCCCGGCGATTTTCGGGACAGTGTTCATGGTGATCCTGATGGCCATTATCGTCACCCCGCTGGGGGTGGTGGCGGCCATCTACCTGCACGAATATGCCGGTAAGAACAACCTGACCAAGGTTATCCGTATCGCGGTGATCAACCTGGCGGGGGTGCCCTCCATCGTCTACGGTGTGTTCGGCCTGGGATTTTTCGTCTATATGCTGGGTGGCTCTATCGATAAGCTGTTTTATCCGGAAAGCCTGCCGACCCCGACCTTTGGTTCACCCGGGGTGCTCTGGTCGGCACTGACCCTGGCCATACTGACCCTGCCGGTGGTGATCGTCTCGACCGAGGAAGGTCTGTCGCGTATTCCCAGTGCGGTGCGTCAGGGCTCGCTGGCCCTGGGTGCGACCAAGGCGGAAACCCTGTGGCGCATCGTTATCCCCATGGCCAGCCCGGCGATCATGACCGGCCTTATCCTGGCGATCGCCCGGGCCGCCGGGGAGGTGGCTCCGCTGATGCTGGTGGGGGTGGTCAAGCTGGCGCCCAGCCTGCCTCTGGATGGCAACTTCCCCTATCTGCATGTGGACCGCAAATTTATGCATCTGGGCTTCCATATTTACGATGTCGGCTTCCAGAGCCCGAACGTCGAGGCGGCACGTCCCCTGGTGTATGCCACCTCCTTCCTGCTGGTGACCGTGATAGTGGGTCTGAACCTGACCGCCATCGCTATTCGTAACCACCTGCGTGAAAAATTCCGCTCCCTTGAGCACTAAGCTCCGGGCAGCCACAGATTTGAGGTATTAAGATGATTAATGTATCACCCACCATGAACCAGGATGCCACCTTGAATGTGAACGCGCTGGCGGCAGAGCAGATCGCACTGGAAGTCAAGGACCTGAGCCTGTACTACGGCGAGAAGCAGGCCCTGTTCAACGTGGACATGAAGATCGCCAGGGGGCAGGTGACGGCCTTTATCGGCCCGTCCGGCTGTGGTAAATCCACCCTGTTGCGCTGTATCAACCGGATGAACGATCTGGTGGAAAGCTGTCGTATCGACGGGCAGATATTGCTGCATAACCAGAATATCTATGACAAGTCGGTCGACGTGGCGGCCCTGCGTCGCCGGGTGGGCATGGTGTTTCAGCGACCGAACCCCTTCCCCAAGTCGATCTATGAGAACGTGGTCTATGGCCTGCGCCTGCAGGGGATCAATGACCGGCGCCGGCTGGACGATGCGGTGGAGCGCTCCTTGCGGGGGGCGGCCCTGTGGGACGAGGTCAAGGACCGGTTGCACGACAACGCCTTCGGCCTCTCCGGCGGTCAGCAGCAGCGCCTGGTGATCGCCCGGGCCATCGCCATCGAGCCCGAAGTCTTGCTGCTGGATGAGCCGACCTCGGCGCTGGATCCGATCTCGACCCTGGTGATCGAAGAGCTGATCAATACCCTTAAGGAACAGTACACTGTGGTCATAGTGACTCACAACATGCAGCAGGCGGCACGGGTGTCGGATCACACCGCCTTTATGTACATGGGCGAGCTGATCGAGTATTCCGATACCAATACCCTGTTCACCACTCCCAGCAAGAAGAAAACCGAAGATTACATTACCGGGCGCTACGGTTAAGGGGCAGTATTAGATGGAAAAGCTAAATCTCAATAAACATATCTCCGGCCAGTTCAATGCCGAGCTGGACGGGGTACTCAATCAGGTGCTGGTGATGGGTGGTCTGGTCGAGCAGCAACTGGGCGATGCCATCACCACTGTCCATGAGCAGGATATGGACAAGGCCCGGCAGATCATGGCGAACGATGCCAAGGTCAACGCCCTGGAGATGCAGATAGACGAGGAATGTACCCGTATCATCGCCAAGCGCCAGCCGACCGCCTCCGATCTGCGGCTGGTACTCGCGATCATCAAGACCATCAACGATCTGGAGCGTATCGGAGACAGCGCGCGCAAGATAGCGCGCATGGTGCTGGATAATGCCAACAAGACCCAGCCGCCGCTGGTGTCCATGGAAAACATGGGCCGCCGCACCGTCAAGATGCTGCACGAGTCACTGGATGCCTTCGCCCGTATGGATGTCAATGCGGCCATCGAGGTGCACAAGGAAGACGACAAGGTCGATCGGGAATATGAGTCCATCATTCGTGAACTGATGACCTTTATGATGGAAGATCCCCGCTCCATTCCCCAGGTGCTCAACGTGATGGGTTGTGCCCGCACCCTGGAACGGGTAGGGGACAGGGTCCAGCATATCTGCGAATACATCATCTACTTCGTCAAAGGCAAGGACGTGCGCCATACCAGCGAAGAGGATATCTACAAGATGCTGGATGCGGATCGGTAAACGGCAGGATATTGCCTGACAGCCTCCGGTCTTGCCGGAGGCTGTTTAACTTGTTTCCCTGCACATCAGGCTGACAGCCAGGGCCTGTGCCATATACATGGAGCTGCTCAGAGAACGAAAGCCCATGACTTCTCCTTCCTGTACCTCAAAGCATACCGCCAGCATGCCGCCGTGGGTTGCCATCAGGTTATCGGTAATCGCCACTATTGGTATCCCCTTGCCATGGGCCTGCTCAATCAGACGGTTGGTCTCGGGGGCGTAAGGGCTGAATGTGACCGTTACCAGCACATCCCGTTCACACATCCGGCGTGTCATCGGGGTCAGCATACCGCCATGGTCATCAAGCAGCACCACATTGTTATCCGATTTCATCAGGGCATACCAGAGATAGAAGGCAACCGGGTAGGCCCGGCGTGCTCCCTGGATATAGATGGTATCGGCCTTGTCCATCAGCGCCACGGCATGCTCGAGCTTTTGTGGCGATACCGACATCTGAAGCTGCTCCATGGCTTCGATGTTCGCATTGCCGTAATCCTGAAAAATCGCCATGGGCGACTCGGGCCCGAGTTCATCCTGCTCACGGGCCCGGCGTACCCGCTCCTTGTAGTCTCGCGGACGATTCAGATACTGGTCGCGAAACAGGGCCTGCATCTGGCTGAAGCCACTAAAGCCCATGGCATTTGAGAAGCGGCTCAATGTCGACAGGGGGACATTCGCCTGTTCGGCTATGGTCGCCATGGTCTCGACCGCAACCAGCATGGGCTGTGCCATCACATAGTCGGCCACTTGCCGCAGGCGGTTACTCAGCTTGTCATAACGCTTGGCAATCAGCTCTCGCAGTGTGTCCAGATCGTCCGGCACGAGTTGTAGCTGGGTATCCTTGATGGCCATACCTGAGTGCTCTCCCGTTAACAAGCCAATAATAAACTCACAAGCCCCGGGGAAGTTCGCCCCGGGGCGGACATTTTAAGACAATAATTCAAAGAGTCGAATCGCTTCCTGCTTCACATAGGGCATGGCCTTCTGCATAAAGTAGATGCGATCAAACTTTTGTGGCTCATCGTTCATAAAATCGCGCAGATTATGGCCTAGTGCCTGGCGCAGGCAGGTACCGATATTGAACTTAGAAACCCGGCTCTGCTTCAGCCTGAGCATGTCCTCTTCCTTGATGCCCGTGGTGCCATGGATGACCAGGGGGATGGATACCGCGCCCGCGATGCGATCCAGCAGGCCAAAGTCAATGGTACAGGTGGGCTCGGTCAGGCGGTGGACATTGCCGACCGAGATGGCGACGCAGTCGGCACCACTTTCCGCGGCAAACCTCGCCGCATCGGCGGGATCCGTGTCGATGGACTTGATATGATCACGACCTTCATCATAGGGCACCGAGCCTATCTCGCCCTCTATCGAGGCACCGAGGGCATGGGCAACCTCTGCCACCTTGCGGGTACGGGCGATGTTTTCTTCCAGTGACAGCTGAGAGCCATCGAACATCACCGAGCTGAAGCCCGCCTTGAGCGCGCGGTATACGATCTCTTCCTCATAGGTATGATCCAGGTGCAGACACACAGGTACCGTGCTGCTGCGGGCCAGGTGCAGGAACATGGCGGCTGCCGTTTCGACCCCGTAGAAGTCGATGACATCCTTGTTGCAGGCCAGGATCACCGGCTTGTTGACCTCTTCGGCCGCCTCGACCACCGCCCTGGCATCCTCATAGCCAAAGACGTTGAAACAGGGAACCGAATACTTGGATGCTGCCGCTTCCGGCAATAAATCGTTTAAATTGACCAGCATAAGAACTCCTCGTTATTTGAATTTGGCAATCATGTCCTTGATACCGGGTATGGTGTTGACTTGGTATTCATGGTGCGGATCGAAATGCTGGATCAGCGACTTGGATGTCTTGCCCACAATGATGGTGAAGTAGTACATCTCGTATCCCGGCGCGGCAACGCTCGGGTGATAGCCCTTGTCGATCGCGATCACCGAGCCGGTACGAACGTGATAGACAGGGCCGAAATCGTCTTCGTGCTCATAGAGAAACTGGGCACCGAAGCCAAAATCCGGGTTGAAACGGAACTGATAGACCTCCTGGTAGAGGGTTTCCTTGCTGCCGTCTTCCTTGATGCGGTCCTCGTCGTGCTTGTGCGGCGGGAACCCCGACCAGCCACCGGCACCCACGGTAAACAGCTCGCTTACCAGCAGGCGACCGCGCTTGTCGGCGTTGGACTGCCCCAGTACGTGCTTGATCTTGCGGTGGGTTTTGGTCTCGTCCGAGCCATACTGGACCATATCCACATCGTCCTGGCGAACGCAGAAGGGTTCCAGCGACTCTTCATAACGCCCGCCGGCGATCATGACATCGGCCTGCTCGCTCACACACTCGATTTCGGCACGGTAGCCCAGTGGCACATAGACGGATTCGGGGTTACCCTCCCAGACCGAGGCGCGCTGCCCGATGTTGTCAAACACCACCGGTGCCTGGCCCTGCTTGCTGACCTTGATGCTGCAGGTACCACCGGCCAGTACAATGACCGACTCGTACCCCTCGACCTCGTGCTGGTGGGTTTCACCCTGTTTCAGGCGGACCTGGTTGAAATAACACAGCGGCGTCACCTCATCGTTGATATCGATGATGGGCTGGTTCTTGTTGTCAAATGGCGGGATATGCTTGCCCATTACTTTTTCCTCCTCACTTGCCATGCGGCGGCAGTGCCTGCATCACCATGGCGTCCTGATTGTCTGATAATCCGTGGTATGGTCCCGGGCCTATCGGCCCTGCTCTCTGGTCTCGATAAAGGCGAACAGTTGCTCCCGGGTCGGCATGGCTTCGGTACAGCTGTCACCGCTGACATTGATGGCGGCGGCGGCCGAGCCAAGCCTGACCCCTTCTTCCAGCTCGCCGCCATTGGCCAGGGTCCAGACCAGGCCACCGGCGAAGGAGTCGCCAGAGCCGAACGGCTTCTTGACCTCGACCGGGAAGATGCCCTGCCGGAACTGGTGGCCATCGCGGCAGTAGACTTTCGACCCCAGCTCACCGGCCTTGATCACCACCACCTGGGTATGGCCCCGAAGGAAGCGCGCAGCCGTGGCATCATCGTCCTTGTTACCGGGGGCCAGTACGGTTTCCATCATGTCGAACTCTTCGCGGTTACCGATAACGATGTCCGACAAACCGGCGGCAATGCCATAGTAGATGGACGCATCCACATCGGTTCGCCAGGAGTAGGGACGGTAGTCGACATCCAGCACCACGACGGTATTGCTGCGGCGGGCGTGCTCCATGGCAATCAGGGTGGCTTCCCTGCTCGGACTTTCGGACAGGGCGGTCCCCGTCACCACCAGCATCTTGGCACTGGCAATATAGTCGGGGTCAACCTGCTCCGGTTTGAGGGTCAGATCCGACGCCCGGTTACGGTAAATCAGTACGTTGCAATCGCTCGGCTTCATCTCGGTAAACGCCACCGAGGTGCGCGAGCCGGATGCGTCTGTCATCATGCCGTCAAGGTTGATCCCCTGGCCGGCCAGGTAGCGGCAGACATAATCGCCGAAGCTGTCCTCGGCGACACAGCCGATAAATCCTGTCTTTGCGCCCAGTCGGCTGATGGCCACGGCAATATTGGCGGCCGAGCCGCCGACGAACTTGTTGAATCCGGAAATATCCGCCATATCCATGTTCGCTTCACGGGCATAGAGATCGACTCCCGCGCGCCCCAGGACGATGGCATCAAGTGGACGATCTTGTTCAAGTGCAAGTTTTGTCATGATGGTTTCCTGTTACTTGTACTCAACCCAGGCTGCATTCTGATCTGCAGACTCGACACATTTCTCACACAGGCGAACCCCTTCGATACCGGCATCGATACCCGGGAACCAGAGCTCGCCCAGGGTGGCCTGGTCATCACGGTTTGCCGCATCGAAGGCCAGGGCAAAGCGGTGATACAGGTTGGCCCAGGATTCAAAGAATCCCTCGGCATGGCCGCCGCCAATACGGTTTGCGGAGACGCCGGCGGCATCCTGATACAGGTAATTCATGCCGCGCTCGAGCACACGGGCCGGTTCGCCCTGAATTTCATAGCGCAGCTGGTTCGGGTATTCGTCCCACCATTCGATCGAGGCTTTGGAGCCGACGATACGGATTTTCTGCTGGTGCATGGAACCGGCATTGACCGCCGATGCCCACAGGGTGCCGACCGCACCGCCCTTGAACTGCATCATGACGTGGGCGTTATCTTCCAGCGGCGCGCGAGACGGGATGAAGCTCTGACGCATGCAGGACAGGCGTTCCACCTCCAGCCCGGTGATCATTTCGCCCAGGAAAAAGACATGGGTCCCAATATCACCCAGCACATAGGTCGGGCCTGACGCCTGCGGACTGACCCGCCATTTCAGGCCCGGGTCGTTCTTTTCGTACTCTTCGTTATGAAAACCGTGGGCAAACTGCATATTGATGACACGGATTTCACCCAGGTCGCCACGCTGTACCATCTCGCGTGCCTGCTGCACCATGGGGAAGCCGGAATAGCCGTACATGACGCCAATGACACGGCCCTTTTCTGCGGCGAGGGTTTTCAGCTCCTCGGCTTCTTCGGTGGTGAAGGTGATGGGCTTCTCGCACACCACATGCAAACCGGCTGTTAGTGCCGCCTTGCAGATTTCATAGTGGGTCGAGTTGGGGGTAGCGATCGAAACCGCCTGAATCCCGTCCGCGCGTCCGGCTTCGGCTTCAAACATCTCCTTGTAACCGGCATAGCAACGATCGGCGTCAACACCCAGGTTGGTACCAAAGTCGCGGCAGCGCTGGGGGTCAAGATCAAAGGCACCGGCCACCAGTCTGAACAGGCCATCACGCTGGGCGGCACTACGATGCGCATAACCGATCTGGCTGCCCCGTCCGCCACCGACCATGGCCCAGCGAATCGGTTGTTCAAAGCGACGTTCTTCATTAAACATGTTTCTGCTCCCTTACTCGTACCGCAGGGGGAGGTGCCTGACCTGCGGTTTAAGATAACTGTATGAACAACAATATGTTACGTGACTTATACGCCGGGGCGCTGGTGGCGGCGGCCTTCTTCCCATTCCGCCACCGTGCGGGCGGTATCCTCATTGCGGGTCACCTCGGGCAGGCCCACTTCCCACCAGCAGTCACACTTGGACCATGCCGCCGGAGAAACCGGATCGACGTCTACCACTATCACATAGGTACGATCGGCGGCTTTGGCACGGGCAAATGCCGCATCAAACTCGTCAATGGAGGTCAGTTTCTCGCTGATGGCGCCCTGTGCTTCGGCATGCTTGGCAAAATCCACGCGGGCCAGCTCGCCATCCGGCCGGCGGCAGTCGGAGAGCAGGTTATTGAACGATTCGTTACCGGTATTGTTCTGCAGCTTGTTGATCACCGCGAAGCCGCCGTTGTCGCATACCACCACAATCATCTTGTGGCCGGTCAGGACCGAGGAGTAGATATCGGAGTTCTGGATCATGTAGGAACCATCCCCCACCAGCACCACCACATCATGGTCCGGATTGGCCATTTTGGCGCCCCAGCCCCCGGCTATTTCGTAGCCCATGCAGGAGAAGCCGAACTCGATATCGAATTTGCCGATCTGGTAATTCTGCCAGTTCATGGCCAGTTCGGCAGGCAGGCCACCGGCGGCGGTGAGAATGGTATCTCCCGGCTCCATCGAGGTGTTCAGCTTGCCAATCACCTGGGCATAGGAAGACAGGCCCGGCAGCAGGTCTCCTTCCTGCGGATGGGTGCGTTTGTAAACCTGCGCCTTCCATTCATCGGCCTGTGCCTTTGCCGTGTCTGCCCATTCCTGGTCCGCACGCCAGTCGCCCAGCAGTGCGGACAATTTGGTCATGCACGCCTTGGCGTCGCCCAGTACCGGGTAGGACATATGCTTGACCGCGTCAAACCTGGCGACGTTGATGCTGACCAGCCTCATCTCCGGGTTGCGGAACACGCTCCAGGAGCCGGTGGTGAAGTCCTGCAGCCGGGTACCGATGGCGACCACCACGTCCGCATGGGCGGCCATGTAGTTGGCCGAATTGGAGCCGGTGACCCCAATCGGTCCGGCGTTGAGCGGATTGTCCTGCAGCATGGTGGCGCGACCGGCAATGGTTTCCACCACGGGAATATTGTGTTTTGCTGCAAATGCGGCCAGTTCATCGGTGGCCAGTGAATAATGCACGCCACCACCGGAGATGATCAGCGGGCGTCTGGCCTTGACCAGGATGTCCATGGCTTCTTCCAGCACCACCATTTCAGGCTCTGGCCGGCGGATCCGGTGCACTTTCTCGGCAAAGAAGACTTCCGGGTAATCATAGGCCACACCCTGAATATCCTGCGGCAGACCGATAAAGACAGGGCCGCAGGTGGCCGGGTCCAGCATGGTGTCAATCGCCTGGGGCAGGGTATGCATCAGCTGGGTCGGCGACACAATACGATCCCAGTAGCGGGTCAGGGGCTTGAAGGTATCGTTGCAGGTGATGGATGGGTCTTCGAAGTTTTCCGGCTGCTGCAGCACAGGGTCGGGCAGGCGGCTGACATAGGCATCACCGGAGATCAGCAGCAGCGGCAGGCGGTTGGTATGGGCAATCCCCGCGGCGGTCACCATGTTTGTCGCGCCCGGACCAATGGAGCTGGTTGCGATACCAATGCGGCGGCGCTGATTGGCCTTGGCATAGGCAATGGCGGCTGTCGCCATCGACTGTTCGTTCTGACCGCGCCAGGTGGGGATCTTGTCTTCGATATTTTTAAGTTGTTGTCCAAAGCAGGTGACATTGCCGTGACCAAAAATGGCAAAGCTGGCACCAAAAAGCTGCTCTTTATTACCGTCAATATCTATCATTTGCGCCGCAAGGTATTTGGCCAGCGCTTCAGCAACAGTCAGGCGTACAGTTTTCATATTCTTCCTCGAGTTTCGACACACGAAAAGTGGCTTCCTTGTCCTGGCTGCAGGTTTTTTTTCCGGTTATTGAGCGGCCAGTGTTTGAACCGGGGACCAGTGTCCCCGGCAAGGACGGAATAATGACAGCCTAGAGGCCATATTTATTGGCATAGCCGGTAATGTTCTCGTAAGCCGTTTTGGCATAGGTCAGCGGGTGTGCCTTGGCAGGGTCCTGCTCGGCCTCAACCAGCAACCAGCCTTCATAGTCACGTTCCTTCAGGGCAGCAAAGACATCGTCATAATCGACATCGCCGGTGCCGGGAACGGTGAAGACACCATCGAGTACGGCATTCAGGAAGGATTTATCTGCATCGCGGGCGGCCTTCATGACGTCCAGACGAAGATCCTTGAAATGCATATGGCCGATACGGTGGCCCCAGCGCTTGATCATGGTGACCGGGTTGCCGCCGCCATAGGTGATGTGGCCGGTATCCAGGGTCAGGTGAACCGAGTCGCCCGTCAGCTCCATCAGCAGGTTGATATCGTCTTCCGTTTCGCAGATGGTGCCCACATGGTGGTGGAAAGACAGCTTGATGCCATGCTCACCGAGCAGGTAATCGGCGACCTGGGTCAGCTTTTCGGCATAGGTTTTCCATTCATCCATGCTCAGGATCACACGCTGTGACAGCGGTTTGTTGATATCGCCATGAATGGTGTTGCTGACTTCACCAAAGACCATGGCCTTGCAGCCTGCGGCCTTCAACAGCCTGATATGGCTCTGCATGGCCGCAATTTCTTGTTCTGCGGTGTGGGTCATCAGGTTGCCGCTGAACCAGCCGGACGCCAGTACCAGGCCATGTTGTTCCAGCAGCGGGATCAGCACCTCGGGATCTCTCGGGTACTTGGTGCCCATCTCGGTACCGGTGAAGCCGGCTTCGGCCATTTCGCTCAGGCAGGTTTCCAGCGGTATCTCGCCGCCCAGTTCCGGCATATCGTCGTTGGTCCAGGTCAGCGGGCTGATTCCATATTGCACCTTACTCATGCTTCTTCTCCATAATTTGTCTTTGTATATCAGCAAGATGAAGTTGACTCTTCTGTCCTGTTGGATGTACCAGCCGGTGACATCACCTCGCACAGCCCAGCTCAACCGTCATTACCTGCATCGCTCCTTCATCATTGGGGAGGAGTATAAACAATAAAAACACCAAATGAAAAATATTTTTCATCTCTTTTTCGATATTTCACATTAAGTGTCACTTTGTGACCACAGTGTAATAAAGGGATGGGGGTTTTAATTTTATATATATAAAAACAATAACTTAAGTTTTATTTCGTCTTTTGTGATCGTTAATAACTTGATCCGTATAACATTTTAAACAAAAAGAATACGGTACTTGTTGTCGTGGTTTTTTTAAGGGGATAGGATGTCATTTGTCATTTTTAGAAAATATTTTTCGATTTGGCGGGCTTGTTGTGATCCAGACATTTCCGATGCTGTGCCAAACGACAATGCGCACCTGAAAGAGCAATTCAACGAGGGTGGGGCAGCCGCGGCATGTCGCGGTCTGGGGCATGGCGCCGAATGATGGTCTATTAGAGGCATCGAGCTGGTATCGTGAGGCAGACCACAGCGCGACAAGCGGCGCGGTTACCGACCAGGGGGCTTGCTCGCTCAGCACCTGGATCAGAAGTCGTTGCTGAGCCATCTCAGGGTGTGGTTGGCAACTGGAATTGTCATTTATATTGAACCGGAAGGATTAAAGGATGCGCTACGCACTGCATGGAATGTGTTCACTGCACAGCAATATTGTGAGTGATATTCGATTGGCCAAAGAAACGGGCTACGACGGGCTGGAGATACACACCGATAAGCTGTGGCGCTATATTCAGGCCGGGCTGACCAGCCAGGCACTGAAAGCGCGGCTGGACGAGGCGCAGATAGCGCCGTCGGCTATCGATATTATCGGTTCGGTGGAAAGTACAGGAAAGGAACAGCAATCCCGGCTGTTCAGGGATGCAGAAACCTTATGCCGGTTTGCCGCCGATATTGGTGCACCCACCATACAGTTGAATGCGTTTGAGGCACTGACCGGCCTGTCTGTGGAAGACAACATTCGTATTACCGCCCAGAATATCCGCAATATTGCCGATATCGGTAAAGAGCACGGTATTCGCTTTCAATACGAAGGGGCCGCCTGGACGCCGATTGCCACCCTGGAGCATTACTACCGGCTCCATGATACGGTCGGGCGCGACAACTTTGGTTTTGTTCTGGATACCTGGCATTTCTGGTCGTGCCGCGGTGCGACTCCCGAAGATATGGCCAGGATTGACAAGTCATTGATTTACAACGTTCATCTGTCGGATGGTCTGCGTCCCGACGTCGATGCTCCCTGGGTGGATGAAAAGCTGTTGCGCGGCTGTTTGCTGGGGGATGGCGAGATCCCGCTGCAGGAATGGGCCAGTGCCATACAAAGCACAGGCTACGACGGCTTTTACTCCGGTGAGTTTCTGAATGATCAGTTGTGGGAGGCGGATCATTACGAGGTGGCCAGTGCCATGCTGGCCGGCATGAAGCGCCTGCTGGCGTAATTTCCGTGGTGGGCATGATGCCCGCGGGCGAGTAGCTGACGAACAGGCTACCGCATTCGGTGACTGTGGTTATCATCTTTACCCCGGCCTTGTCCCCAAGTCCGGGGTATTTGCGCAGATCCAAGTCCGAACTCAGAGACAACACAGCCGCCTCCCACGACACGCCATAAACTCGTCCCTGAGGGCTCGTAAATGCCATCCGTGGCATTTCACGGTCGTGGGAGGTCGTCTCTGTTGCCTCATCCTGAGCTCCGAGTGGCCAGCAGGTGACTCTGCAGCCTCAAGGAGGGCAAAGGGATCTACTCAGCCGATCATCCGCACCACGGACGGTGCGGCTGAGCCTCCATAGGGCAGCTTGCTGCCTGCACCAAGCTGGGTGACAGACCGAACATCCAGTGAATGTTCGCAGCCGTTAACCAGCGCAGGTGGCCTTAGACTACGGCGAGTCGGCGGAGTAGACCCTTTGTCCGAGATGGGCATGACCGCCAAAAAGATCGAATGTTTAATGAGATGGGTATCACAGGTGCCGTCGAGCGGGGGCGGTGGCAATCGGTGGCTGAGTGGGATATTCCGCTCAGCCATCTTGCTGATGTCAGGCCGACTTCGGCGGTTATCTCCCGCGCCAGGCCGGGGGAGCTGCTATTGGAAAGGCTGGTCACGTTCCGGACATGGGGGTTTTTCTGTCGTCTGTATCTTTTTTGTGGTCTTTATCATGGTAGGCGAGGGATACCGCGAAGGACTGCACCAGACACAGGCTTGCAGACTGGGAGCGGAAGGCGTCTACCTGGGCCTCTTTCACCACGAAGCAAATGTCGCTGAATGAGGCCAGGGGGCTGACCTGACTGTCGGTAATGGCGATCTGCCTGGCACCTACCATGGAGGCGGTTTCAGTCAAGGCCAGGGTTTCCCTGGCATAGGGAGAGAAGCTGATGGCGACCACCACATCCTTGGGGCCGATCAGCTCCAGCTGTTCCTGGAACATGCCGCCCAGACCATCGATCAGGAATGCCCGCCGGTTCAGGTGGCGCAGGGCGTAGGTCAGGTAGGTGGCGACGCTGAAGGAGCGGCGCAGGCCAATCACATAGATATTCTCGGCGTCGGCCAGTATCTGCACGGCTTTATTCAGATCTTCTGCCGAGGTCTGGGCCGCCAGTTGTTGCAAGGCCTGGACATTGGCCCGGGCGAACTCGTTCAGTATTTCCTCCGGCTGTTCCGGGGATGGCTGATCTTCCAGATCCCGAAACATTTTTGCCCTTTCCGTGTAGTTGGCGGTTTCTTCCATCAGGTGGCGGCGAAATACCTGCTTCATATCATTGAAACCGCTGTAGCCAAAGGCATTGGCGAAACGGATCAGGGTGGAGGGCGGCACATCGGCCTGCTCGGCGATAACCGCCACCGTATCAAAGGCGACACTGTTGGTGTTATCGAGCACGTAGGCGGCCACCTGCTGCAGGCGCCTGCTGAGTTCACCATAGCGGCTGCGGATGACATCCTGTAACTCGGAATAGTTGTTCGGTGTTGACATGGACACTCTCGAAAAGGCAGACGGATGACAGGCTGTTGGTACTGGCCGGTAACTTGGTTGCAGTATAAATGAAACATCTGGTCAGAATAAATATTTCATTTTAGATTAATCGATTCAGCTGGCAAAAAACCACCCTGATGGCTCCTCCATCCCTCCGACGATACTGCCGCGCCATGCCTAACCATAAATAATAACGTTAAACCCAATAAATTTTTATGATTATGCTGAATTTATAAGCATTTGCAGTGGACCCGCCTTTAATTCGTCCCTGGATCTCCACCACACCCTTCCTGGCGCGGAGGGGCCGCTTGGCAAATCCTGACCCCCTGTTCGAAATGTAGCGGTATTTGTATCCGTTATTTAGTCATTCTCCACGCAGGGTTGGCCCTGGATGGGGAAACTCAGGGGAAGGGGTTGAACCTGTCGTAACACGCTTTTTTACATCCCTGGCTGCGGTCAACCCGCTTCCGCGCCCCAGATTCATCATGTCAACTCAGATTTTTTATTTTAAGATTTTGATATTAAATGGTTTTTTATTTCTTTGTTGTGCCGGTTCCAAAAGACGGGCGATGAGAATGGCGAAAATGTGTGTCACATCACATTTACATGTAAATATTTCATTCCATATTGATAATGGAATAATCATTTCGTATAAATGGAAAAATGAAATGTGACTTTTCCCGAGGCGATGAGATTGAGATGAAGGCGGCAGCAACACGAGTGGCTCTGATCGGTATCGATTCTATCCGCTGTTGCCATGCCACCGCCCTGTTCGTCGAGCGTCGCGAGTGGATTCATGTGAAAAATTCAATAGGGATGATGGCCAATCGGCCCTTGTAAGGAGAGCGGAATGTCAGCACGAAAACATCTTGATGTAATTTGCCTCGGACGGGTGGCCGTTGACCTGTACGGACAGCAGGTCGGCGCCCGGCTGGAAGATATGGCGACCTTTGCCAAATACCTGGGGGGATCCAGCGGTAACGTTGCCTATGGCACTGCCCGCCAGGGCCTCAAGTCGGCCATGCTGTCGCGGGTTGGCGATGAGCATATGGGACGTTTTCTGCGCGAAGAGCTGGAACGCCTGGGCGTCGATGTCAGTCACCTGAAAACCGACAGCGAGCGGCTGACCGGCCTGGTGGTGCTCGGCATCAAGGATGAAGATACCTTTCCGTTGATTTTCTACCGGGAAAACTGCGCCGACATGGGCATACGGGCGGAAGACATCGACGAGGACTTTATTGCCTCGGCCAAGTGCCTGGCCATTACCGGTACCCATCTTTCTCACCCGGATACCCGTGCCGCGGTTGCGCTGGCGCTGGAGTATGCCCGCAAACATGGTGTGAAAACCGCCCTCGATATCGATTACCGCCCTGTGCTCTGGGGCCTGACCAGCCGGGGCGATGGCGAAACCCGCTACCTGGATGCCCCCGGGGTGACCGCCGAACTGCAGGCCATGCTGGGCCAGTTTGATCTGATAGTCGGTACCGAAGAAGAGTTTCATATTGCCGGTGGCAGCACGGATACCATTACCGCACTGAACGCCGTGCGTGAGGTAAGCGACGCCACCCTGGTCTGCAAGCGCGGCCCGCTGGGCTGCTCGGTGTTCGAGGCGGCCATCCCCGCGACCCTGGACGAGGGACTGACAGTGTACGGGGTCCGGGTGGAGGTACTCAATGTACTGGGGGCCGGCGATGCCTTTATGTCCGGCCTGCTGCGCGGCTACCTCAATGGCGAGGGCTGGGAGCAGGCCTGCCGTTACGCCAATGCCTGTGGTGCCCTGGTGGTGTCCCGTCACGGCTGTGCGCCGGCCATGCCGAGCAAGGAAGAGCTGGATGACTACCTGTCCCGTGCCGAGTCGGTGCCGCGGCCGGATCTGGATGCGCGGCTCAATCACCTGCACCGGGTCACTACCCGGGACCGGGAGTGGGACGACCTGTGCATCCTGGCCTTTGACCATCGCCGCCAGTTCGTGGATATGGCCATCGAGGCAGGGGCCGATATCGATGCGATCCCACACCTGAAAAAACTGATCCTCAAGGCCGGTCGTCAGGTGGCGAGCGAGGCAGGGCTCAAGGGCAAGGCCGGAATCCTGGCCGACACCACCTTCGGCCAGCCGGTGCTCAACGAAATTACCGGCCAGGGCTGGTGGATTGGCCGGCCGCTGGAGCTGCCGAGCTCGCGCCCGCTGCGGCTGGAGCATGGCAATATCGGCAGCCAGCTGATCGACTGGCCGCTGGAGCATATTGTCAAGTGTCTGGTGTTCTACCATCCGCAAGATCAGATAGCGCTGCGCCTGGAGCAGGAGCGGCTGATCACCGAGGTGTATCAGGCCTGCTGCAAGAGCGGTCACGAACTGCTGCTCGAGGTGATACTGCCGGCCGATATGGTCAAGAGCGATGAACTGTATGTTCGGGCGCTGCAGCGCTTCTACAACATCGGCGTCAAGCCCGACTGGTGGAAGCTGCCGCCCCTGTCCAGCCATGGCTGGGATGAAGTGACCGCGGTGGTGACCGAGCGCGACCCCCACTGCCACGGGGTGGTTATCCTGGGGCTGGATGCGCCTGAAGACGAGCTGCGGGTGGGCTTCAATGCCGCCGCCGGCAAGGCGCTGGTCAAGGGCTTCGCCATCGGTCGCAGCATTTTTGGGGCGCCGTCCCGGGACTGGCTGGCCGGGCGTATTGATGACCAGGGCCTGATCGACGCCATCAAACAGAAATACCACAACCTGATCGCCCTCTGGCGTCAGCGTCATCAAGGAGCATAAGCATGTCTCGTACTCTTCGTCTGACCATGGCACAGGCCCTGGTGAAGTTTATGACGGCACAAAAAGTGGACATCGACGGGGAGATCCTGCCCCTGTTCGAGGGGGTGTTTGCCATCTTTGGCCACGGTAACGTGGCCGGTGTGGGCGAGGCGCTGTACCAGGTGCGCGATCAACTGCCGACCTACCGGGCACACAACGAGCAGGGCATGGCCCATGCGGCCATCGCGTTTGCCAAGACTCACAACCGCCGGCGCATGATGGCCTGTACCGCCTCCGCCGGCCCCGGCTCCACCAATATGGTGACCGCCGCCGCGGTGGCGCATGTCAATCGCCTGCCGGTCCTGTTCCTGCCGGGGGACACCTTCGCCACCCGCCAGCCGGATCCGGTATTGCAGCAGGTGGAGGTATTCAGTGATCACACCATGACCTCCAACGACTGCTTCAAGCCGGTGAGCCGCTTCTTCGACCGCATCACCCGTCCGGAGCAACTGCTGACCTCGCTGCCCCAGGCGATGCGGGTGCTGACCGACCCGGTGGAGTGCGGCCCGGTCACCCTGGCATTGCCCCAGGATGTGCAGACCATGGCCTTTGATTATCCGGCGCACTTTTTTGATGAAAAGGTACACCGCCTGCGCCGCCAGGGGCCGGACCAGGTGGAGCTGGATGAGGCTATCTCGCTTATTCGCGCCGCGAAGAAACCGCTGTTGATCGCCGGTGGCGGGGTGCACTACTCGGGCGCGCTGAAGGAACTGGATCAGCTGGCTACCCGATACCACCTGCCGGTGGGCGAGACCCAGGCCGGCAAGGGTGCCTTGCCCTGGGATCATGCCCAGAACATGGGCGCCATCGGTGTTACCGGCGCGGCTTCGAGCAATGCGCTGTCCGCCGATTGCGACCTGATCCTGGCGGTGGGCACCCGGCTGGGCGACTTCGCCACCGGCTCCCGTGCCATGTACAACCCCGATGCACGCATCATTACCATCAATGTCGGCTCTTTCGACGCGGTCAAGCACAAGGCCCTGCCGCTGGTGGGGGATGCCAGGCTGACCCTGCAGCAGCTGCATGCGGGTCTTGAAGGCTGGCGGCTCGAAGGCAGCTGGGTAGAGCAAGCCGCCCGGCTGCGGGCCGAGTGGCTGCACGTCCAGGAGGTGGCCACCACGGACCGTGGTACCAGCTTGCCCACCGATGCCGAGGTGGTGGGCGCGGTCAACCGGGCCGCGGGCGAGCAGGACATCGTGGTCTGTGCCGCCGGCGGTCTGCCCGGCGAGCTGCAGAAGCTGTGGCGCACCCGTTATGACAAGGGCTACCACATGGAGTATGGCTACTCCTGCATGGGCTACGAAATCGCCGGCGGCCTGGGGGTCAAGATGGCCAGGCCCGACTCCGAGGTATTCGTGATGGTGGGTGATGGCTCTTATCTGATGCTCAACTCGGAAATCGCCACTTCGGTGATGCTGGGCCGGAAGATGATCCTGGTGGTGCTCGACAACCGCGGCTACGGCTGTATTCACCGGTTGCAGCAGTTCTGCGGCGGACCCGGCTTCAACAATATGCTGGATGACTGCCTGACGGTGGCAGGCGGCGCCCCCAGGACCGACTTTGCCGCCCATGCCATCGCCCTGGGGGCGAAAGGCGAGAAGGTAGGCAATATCAGTGAGCTGGAGGCGGCGCTGGAGCGGGCCAGGGCCTCGGACATCACTTATGTGGTGACTTTGGATACCGATGCCCTGGTGGTCAGCGAAGAGGGGGGCTCCTGGTGGGAGGTGGCGGTGCCGGAAGTGTCGCCCCGCAGCCAGGTGCAGGAAGCCCGCGCCCGCTACGAGACCCACAAGGCCCGCCAGCAGCAGAATCTGTAAGCCATATTCCGGCAGGGCCTGACAACCGGCATCTGCCACTTGATTGGAAAGCGGGATTGACCGGCCTCACGCCGACACGCCGTAAACCCATCCATGGGGGCTCCGCCGCGCCATCCCTGGCGCGGAGGGGCGGCTTAGCGGCCAATCAGTCCCGCCGCCCGGCAGCCGAATTGTCTGCCTGGAGTGCAATATATTGGAGAACACCATGAGCGTAAAACTGGGCATCAACCCGTTAACCTGGGCCAATGACGATCTGCCCAGCCTGGGCGGTGATACCCCCCTGGCCACCTGTCTGGATGAGGGCAGGCAGGCCGGTTTTGCCGGCTTCGAGCTGGGTCACAAGTTCCCCCGGGCTCCGGAGCTGCTCAAGCCCATCCTGCACCGGCACGAGCTGGAGCTGGTATCCGGCTGGTATTCAGGTCAGCTGCTGGAACGGTCGGTGGAAGAAGAAATCGCGGCGGTGCAGCCACATCTGCAACTGCTCAAGGCGATGGGTTGCAAGGTGATGGTATTCTGCGAAGTGACCGGCTGCATCCACGGCCGGCAGGACAAACCCGTCTCCGAGCGGCCCCGCTTTCCCGCCGAGCGCTGGGAGGAATACGGTGCCAGGCTCACCGAGTTTGCCCGCTACACCCAGTCCCAGGGGGTGCAGGTCGCCTATCACCACCATATGGGCACCGTGATCGAAACCGAAGCCGAAGTGGATGCGTTGATGGAACATACCGGCCCGGAAGTGGGTCTGCTGCTGGATACCGGTCATATCACCTTTGCCGGCGGCAATCCGATTGACCTGGCCAGTCGCTGGTCCAAACGCATCAATCATGTGCATTGCAAGGATATTCGTGCCGACATATTGAGAGAGGCACGCAACCGGAACGCCAGCTTCCTCAATGCGGTGCTCGACGGCACCTTCACCGTGCCCGGTGATGGCTGCGTCGATTATCCCGGCCTGTTCCGGGTGCTGAAAGAAGCGGAATACGAGGGCTGGCTGGTGGTTGAAGCCGAGCAGGATCCGTCCGTCGCCCATCCCCTGACCTATGCCACCCTGGGTCACAACCACTTACATGCGTTCGCCAAAGACGCAGGCTTGCTGTAACGGAGAAACAAGATGGAACAAGTACAAAACTTTATCAATGGAACCCTGACCGCCAGCCAGAGCGGCCGCACCGCCCCCGTGTACAATCCGGCGAACGGCGAGCAGAGCAGGGAAGTGGTGCTGAGCTCCGCCGACGAAGTGCGTGACGCCATTGCCGCTGCCCAGAAGGCCTTCCCGCGCTGGGCCACCACCAGCCCGCTGCGCCGTGCCCGCATCCTGTTCAAGTTCAAGGAACTGCTGGAGGCGAACATGGATGAACTGGCCAGGCTCATTTCCAGCGAGCATGGCAAGGTCTATTCCGACGCGGTGGGCGAGCTGACCCGTGGCCTGGAGGTAGTGGAATTTGCCTGTGGCATTCCTCATCTGCTCAAGGGCGAGCATTCGCTGAATGTGGGCACCAATGTCGACAGCCATTCCATGATGCAGCCGCTGGGCGTCTGTGCCGGTATTTCGCCGTTCAACTTCCCGACCATGGTGCCCATGTGGATGTTCCCGGTGGCCATCGCCTGCGGCAACACCTTCGTGATGAAGCCTTCCGAGAAGGATCCGTCTGCCAGCCTGCGCCTAGCGGCGCTGCTGCAGGAAGCGGGTCTGCCCGATGGGGTATTCAATGTGGTCAACGGCGACAAGGAAGCGGTGGACGTGCTGCTGACCGATCACCGGGTGCAGGCGGTCAGTTTCGTCGGCTCCACGCCTATCGCCGAGTATATCTACAGCACCGCCAGTACCCACGGCAAGCGCTGTCAGGCCCTGGGTGGCGCCAAGAACCACGCCGTCATCATGCCTGATGCGGATCTGGATTTGGCGGCCAATGCCCTGATGGGCGCCGCCTTCGGTGCCGCCGGCGAGCGCTGCATGGCCATTTCGGTGGCGGTGGCGGTGGGTGATGAAGTGGCCGATCAACTGGTTGCCCGGCTCAAGCCCCAGATAGAAGCCCTGCGCATCGGCCCGGGCGTGGTCAAGGGGCAGGAAAACGACATGGGGCCCCTGGTGTCTGCGGCCCACAGAGACAAGGTGGTGGGCTACATCAACCAGGGCGAGGCCGAGGGCGCCGAGCTGGTGGTGGATGGTCGTGGCCTTAAGGTCGCGGGCCATGAGGCCGGTTACTTCGTCGGCGGCACCCTGTTCGACAAGGTGACGCCGGAGATGACCATCTACCAGGAAGAAATCTTCGGTCCTGTGCTGGCGGTGGTGCGTGTGCCCGATTACGCTTCGGCGCTGGAGCTGGTGAACAGCCACGAATATGGCAACGGCACCGCCATCTTCACCCGTGATGGCCATGCCGGTCGTCAGTTCGGCCAGGATGTGCTGGCGGGCATGGTCGGCATCAATGTGCCGATCCCGGTGCCGATGGCGTTCCATTCCTTCGGTGGTTGGAAGCGCTCCGTGTTCGGTCCGCTGAATATGCATGGCCCCGATGGCGTACGCTTCTACACCCGTATGAAAACATTGACCAGCCGCTGGCCTTCCGAGCCCCAGCAGGCCGCCGAGTTCTCCATGCCGACCATGAAGTAAGCGACCGAACAAGGGTAATCAGGAGCCTGCCTTGTGCAGGCTCTTTTACGAGCGCCACCCTAGGTCCATGAAAGAGCAGGGTGCTGCGTCGGGACTGACATCGCTGACTGGGAGCGATATACCCCAGGAGTCGCGCCGACAACGAGCCAGCCTCTGCGCTCTGCTTACCTTGAGTGCCTCTTTCACACCATTACCTGACCTGTCATTGTTGCGCGCCCGGTTGCGCATTCGTCAAGCCAGCTTGTGCTCCACAGGTGAATGAGCAGATAAGATATCGGCGCGCTATATAGCGGGTTAAGGTGTCGATCGAGTTCTACTAGCTTGATTTAGAATGTTGCTGATTGTTATTGCAGCCCATATCCAAATGGCGAAGCGACACGGGATTCACAGCTGCCGACATGGATAAAGCCATGACGGGCCATCTCTATTAACTCAGCCAGTCGGACCAGTTTGGAGCCTTGTTTTGCTTGCGTACCTCGGAAATTACTTTAGGGTAGTGAAGGGCGTTCCCGGGCGGTGGTGGGGTGTTCCCGGGGAACGAACGAGGCAAATCACGCCGGTGCGCCGGCATAACAGGGAAGATAGTTATCATGCAAGATTCGTTGACGACGGGAACCATACTGCCGCTGGGTATTACCTTTGCCCCGGCGAATACCTACATATGCTACGGCCAGCTGGTACCCATTAGCGAAGAGCAGGCCCTCTACAGCCTGATGGGGACGAATTTCGGTGGTGACGGGCGGGTGAATTTCGGCATGCCTGACCTGCGTGGCCGTGCCGCCGTCGGCACCGGCCAGGGAGCGGGGCTGGATAATTATTATCTGGGTGAACGTGCCGGTTCCCCGATTCAAAAGTTGTCGGTCGACAATATGCCGACTCATAACCACACGGCGACCATGGCCGTGACCGGGGCCAGCGCCGACGTTAGCGTGGACAGTACCCTCTATGTGAAGGGCGGCCAGGGCAACAGCTCCACCGCCGAAGGCAACTACCTGGCGACGGCGACGGCGGGCCTGTCTGCGGTGACCAACGGCTACTCCAATACCGCGGACAGCAACCTGAATAGCGGCGCTATCTCCAGCCTGGCCCAGCTCGGCAACCTGCAGATCCAGGGCGGCGTCGAGGTGGGTGATACCGGCGGGTCGGAGGCTTTTTCCATCCAGAATCCGGTCCAGGCGGTGACCTATGTGATCCTGGCCGGTGGCCTGTATCCCCAGCGGCCTTAATGTTGGTGGCCACGGTGCCGGCCGTGGTTTGTCTTGAAATTTTCTATTGAATCTTTACAGAGGCACACCCGTTTCAATCAGGTTTGCCTGGGCAGCGAATAATTTTAGGGATGCTCCCCCGGTGGTAGTGGGCGGTCACCGGGGAGCCTTTGATAGCAACCACGCCGGCTTGCCGGCAGACAAGGAAGACTTAAGATGCAAGATACCTTGACCATGGGAACCATATTGCCGCTGGGCATTACCTTTGCCCCGAGAAATGCCTATCCCTGCGATGGCCGGCTGCTGGCGATCACCGAGGAAACGGCGCTCTACAGCCTGATGGGAGATGCTTTCGGCGGCGACGGGCGGGTGACTTTCGGCCTGCCCGACCTGCGTGGCCGGGCCGCCGTCGGCACCGGCCAGGGACCGGGATTGTACGACTATGATCTGGGTCAGCGTGCCGGTTCCCCGACACAGATATTGTCTACCCTCCATTTGCCGAGCCATAGCCACCAGGCGGCCATCGATATCACTTCGGCCAGTGCCGATATCACCGTAACCAGCACCCTCTATGTTAAGGGTGGCCAGGGTAACACCCCCACCGCCGAAGGCAATTACCTGGCGACGGCGACGGCGGGCCTGAGCCCGGTGACCAACGGCTATTCCAATACCGCGGACAGCCCCCTGAACGGCGGCGCCATCCGGAGCAACGCCCAGCTCAGCGATCTACAGATCCAGGGGGACGTGGCGGTGGGGAATAGCGGCGGCTCGCAGTCCTTCCCCATCCAGAGCCCGGTCCAGGCGGTGACCTATGTGATCCTGGGCAGCGGTGCCGGGCAGTATCCCCAGCGTAGCTGATTGACCGGAGCCACGGCGCCGGTTGCGCCCTGGCGCCAGGCCGCTCGCCGAAGGGCCTGCACAAGAAGAACGGAACCCCCATTCGAGACGGAAAAGGAAAGGCCATGAGATTGGAACAGGCACAGCACCGGGCCGGCGACGCCGCCCCTTCGACCCGGCCGCTCAAGGCGGAGACCGCCTTCGTCGATCCGCAACTGGAGAGACTCTTCACCCAGTCGCTGCGGCGCCAGCTGGAAAACCTGCTGCAAGCGGTGCCATTGGATGAACAGCAGGAGCAGCTCAGGGAGCAGATGGAGACCCTGGCCTCGACCCTGCTGCAGGACGGCCAGGCGGATCATCAACAGCTGGTGGACCTCTTCGCCGAGACTGCCAGCCAGCTGTTCAGGGTCTATCGCCAGAGCGAGCTCGGCGAGGCGCAGGATACCCGCCAGTTCTTCACCCGCACCGGCTGCGTCATGGCGGTCAAGGACGCCGTGCATACCTGCAAGGACATCTATCGGGTCCGGGCCTTTATCCGCGGCATCGACCAGGCCATCCGGGCACAAAGCACACAGGGATCGGCGCAGCCGCTGCACGTGTTGTATCCGGCCTGCGGTCCCTTCGCGCCCCTGCTGCTGCCGCTGATCCGCCATTACAAGGCCCAGCCCCAGGCCGGGCTGCGTCCCTTGCGGATCACCCTGATCGACATCCAGGAAGGGGCAGTGCAGGTGCTGCACAACCTGATCCGGGACCTGGACATCGAAGACTATATCGAAGACGTCCTGTGCATGGACGTCATGGACTACCGGCCGGCCCAACCCGTGGATCTGCTGGTGCTGGAAGCCATGCAACGGGGGTTCAGCCGCGAGGGGCACCTCAGCATGGCGCGGCACCTCAGCCGCTTCCTGGCAGCGGATGCCCTGATGATCCCCGAGCGGATCAGGGTGCGGGCCTTCCTCAACGAGGGCCAAGCCGAGTTCGTGGACCAGTGGCAGGACGCCGGCTACACCCACTCCAGCAAGGTCAAGCCGGAGGCCGCCGCTACCCGGGTGGAGCTGGGCGCCATACTGGATCTGACCCTGGACTCGCTGCGGCAGCTCAAGGAAATCCAGCTGGGGCAGGGGGCTTCGGTACTCGAATGCGGCCGGGTCCAGCTGCCCAAGGATCAGCCGGACCTGTCGCACAAGCTGATGCTCTATTGCGTGGAGGCGACCACCTTCGGCCAGGAAGGGGTCCGCGAGTACGATTCGGGCATCAGCCATCCGCTGCCCGACACTGCGGTGTGTATCGACTTCCGGCCTCGCGCCGCCGAGCCCGACGACCTGCTGCTGAAGAGCGGCGATCACATCCAGTTCTATTACAAGCTGACCGGCCAGCCCGGCTTCATGCCCACCTGGGCCTAGGAGACCAAGATGAATTCCGACGTCCGCCAGGACGAGGCCGTCAAGGTCGTGTTCTTCTCTTCCAGCCTGCTGGCCTTGCCCGCCATCCTGCACCTGCATGATCAGGGCCGGCTGGCCGCCGTGGTGCTGACGCCGCGTCCGGACGGCGAGTTTGCCCTGTTCGAGCAACAATTGCAGCAGGCCGGTATCGCCCGCCTGCCCCTGTTACCGGACCAGCCGGACGGCTGTGTGGCCGCGGTGCGGGATCTGGGGGCGGATCTGGGCCTGATCTGCGCCTTTCGCCATCGTCTGCCCGAGGCGCTGCGCGCGGCGCCGGCCTGGGGCTGTTACAACATCCACCCCTCCCACCTGCCGGCTTACCGCGGCGCCCAGCCCCTATACTGGCTGATCAGGGAGGGCCATCGCCATTCCCAATACAGCGTGATGCGGGTCGAGGAAGGGATGGACACAGGCCCGGTGCTGCTCCAGGAGCCCTTCGAGATAGGGCCCTACGACACCTTGAATGCCCTGCTCGGGCGGATGGCGGCCTGGCTGCCGCAACTGGCCGAGCGGGTGGTCGAGCAGCTGGTGGCAACTGGGGGGCAGCCACCGCTTCGGCCCCAGGCCGGGGAGGATGCCAGCCTGGCGCCGCTGCCGACGCCGGCCCAGCTGCGGGTGGACTGGCGCCGGCAGGAGGCGACCGAGATCGCCGACATGGTACGGGCGGGAAACCCCCAGTATGGCAGCCTGCTCCGGATGGCAGCCAACCAGGTCCAGCTGCTGCAGGCCACGGCCCTGCGGGAGGACAACTACGGCATCAAACCGGGCACCATACTGAGCATCGACCAGGCAAGCGGCCTCAAGGTGGCGACCCGGGACGGCGTGCTACGCCTGGATATCCTGATGAACAACGACGGCGTCTTCGACGGCTACCGCTTCGCCATGCAAGCAGGCTTGAGTGTGGCCATGTGTTTTGACAGCTAGCAGGCGGACAGGCCGGCGGCGTCAATGCGATTCACCTGTCGCTCCCGTCCGGACCTGGTCCGGCCCGGGCAGGAAGTGCGGGCGAGCGCACACCCCAGCGCGAAAGCCACTCAGTCGGTTGGTTTTCGTTTGAATCTTTAACTAGGCTGAATCACGCCTTTGCGCCGCCGCACCTCACACCATGGCGGCGGGAGAAGGTGGAGCAGGGGATCGGCGGCCTTGGCCCGGGCACAACATCCGGGCCTCAGGGATCGCGGTAGATCCTGGCCAGTCAAACAACTAAGGACGGTGATATGTACCAACAGCAAGTCCGGCATCCGCTGACGCAATCCTTGGACTCCCTCGACGGGGAGACCTTCGAGGCCATGTTCGAGCTGTTCAGGCAGATAGGGATCTTCTGGCGCAACCTGGACGACGCCGAGGCCTACCGTTCGCGGCTGTATGCCTTCATGCAAAACCGCATCAACCTGCGGCCCATCTACCACCAGTACTATCAGCTGGCCCGGCAGACCCTCGACCAGTTGATCGCCGAGCAGGGCCAGGAGCAGGCCTACCGGCTGCTGTTTACCGATGCCCAGGCGAATCAGCCCCCCGCCGAAACTCCCCTGGCGGTGACCCGGCAGAAGGTATCCAACGAGTTCGTGACCTTCCAGCTGGCCCAAGGCGGCTTCCGAGTCTTCGGCGCCGACAACTACCCCGGTTTTATCGGCGGCGCCAATATTCCCGGCCAACCGGCCCCCTATCGCACGGCGGAGGAATGACGGATGAAAGTCGAGACCCTGATCATCGGCTCCGGTGTGGCCGCTGCCGCCCTGTCCCAGCGCCTGCTGGGTGCCAATCCCGACGCCGCCATCCTGATCCTGGAAGCCGGGGCCAAGGTGAAGATGCAGGATGCGGCCCTGTGGGAGGATTACCTGATCACCGGTAAGCTGCCCTACGACAAGTACAAGGACCTGCCGTACCCCGAGCGGGACGAGCCAGGGCAGAACCTGAGCATAGGGGCGACCGAAGTGCCCCTGACGGGCTCCCGGGTGATGACCTACGGTGGCTCTACCATCCACTGGGGCGGCTGGTCGTTCCGCCTCAAGCCGGAGGATTTCGCCCTCAAGACCAACACCGGCCAGGGCATCGACTGGCCGTTCGACTACGACGAGCTGGAGCCTTATTACGGCCAGGCCGAGGCCTACATCGGGGTGTCGGGCGATTCCCATGATCCGACGGTGCCGCGCAGCGAGGACTATCCCTTCCCGGCCTTCCCCTACACCCTGGAGGATCAACCCGTGGCACGGTCGATGTCCTCCCTCGGCATCCAGTACTCCCATCTGCCCATTGCCCGGCACGGCATCACCGACACCACCTCGCGGCATGCCCCCTGCAAGACCACGGGCACCTGCAAGTACTGTCCCTTCGGCGCCCGTTATGCGGCTACCAACTTCCTCAACGACATGTTCCAGTGGTGCGCCTACCCGAACTTCGAGGTCAGGGTCGGCTGTGTGGTGCAGGAGATCGTCCTGGACGGCAAGTCGGTGGCCAAGGGCGTTGTGTATTACGACAAGGCCAGGGGCGAAACCCTGAGGGTGGAGGCGGATCGCATCATCATCGCCGCCGGCGCCATTGAGTCGCCCAAGCTGCTGTTGCGCTCTACCTCGGACCATTGGCCCAACGGCATCGGCAACGATCACGATCTGGTGGGGCGTAACCTCATCACCCACCCCTATTTCATGTTCAACGGCGTACAGAAGGGGAACCCCCTGAAACTGCAGCCGGAAATGAATTTTCCCACCCTGTGCTCGCGCCATTTCGACAGCCCGGAGCAGCAGCAGAAGGGCAAGTTCATCCTGATCAATCCGCCCAGCTCGCCAGGGGTGAACCTGGAGGGCGCCATGCAGGCCGGCATGGTGCGGGAGGACATCGACCAGGCGGTGCTGGGCCAGAATCAGGTGCAGCTGCACGGCATGGTGGAGGTGTTCAGCGAACTCCCCAACCGGGTGATGAACCTGGACCAGATCAACCAGATTGGCCTGAAGGAAACCATAGTCGACTACTCCAAGGCCGCCGGTTTCGATCGGCGCATGGAGGAGATCAAGCAGCACGTGCAGGGGATCTTCGAGGGCATGGGCGTGGAGCTGCTGCCCAAGGTCAGCATCTCCTGGCGGGCCGATCACGCCGCCTGTACCTGCCGCATGAGTGATGACCCCAGCCAAGGGGTGACCGACCGGCACATGAAGGTCCACGGTGTCGACAACCTCTATGTCTGCTCCAACGCGGCCTTCTCGTCTCTGGGGGCGGTCAACCCGACCCTGACCCTTACCGCCCTGTCGCTGCGGCTGGGCGATCACCTCATCAGCCACCCGGTTGCCTAAGGAGTCGTCATGCAGAGCCTACAAGAGCAAAAAAACGCCCTCTTCCCCCTGTTGCAGACCGCCATGGAGCTGGAGCTGTCGACCATACCCCCCTACCTGACCGCCCTGCTCAGCATCCGGCCCGAGGCCAACCGGGTGGCGGCCAACCTTATCCGCACTGTGATGATGGAGGAAATGCTGCACATGACCCTGGTGGGCAACCTGACTGCCAGCCTGGGCGGGCGGGTGGCCCTGGGCGAGGGAAACCTCCCCGCCTATCCGCTGTCGATGGAGTTCGAGGGCCAGCGCTTTCGCGATCGGCAGTTCGAGGTGGATTTGGCGCCCTTCAGTGAGGCTGGCCTGGACACCTTCATGCAGATAGAGATGCCCACCGACTGGATGGATCGGGAGCCGAGCTATAAGGCGTTCGCCGAAATCGAGGTGCCCGGCATCACCATAGGCGCCTTCTACCAGATGATCGAGCAGCAGCTGGCGCAGATGTGTGCCCAGTACCCCGAGTCCGAGGTGTTCTGTGGCGATCCCGCCCACCAGATCGACGAGAACTACTACTGGGCCGGCGGGGGCAAGCCCGTGGTGATCACGACCCTGGCCAGCGCCAGGGAAGCGCTGCAGCTGATCATCGAGCAGGGGGAGGGGGCAGGCGGCGGCCTGATGGATGGCGATCGCCATTACTTCGACCAGCCTCTGGAAGTGGCCCACTTCTTCCGCTTCAGGGAAATCGCCTTCGGCCGTCATTACCGGCCGGACGACCATCCCAAGGAGCCGCCCACGGGGACGCAGTTCGAGGTGGACTTCGCCGCAGTCTATCCCATCATCCGCAACCCCAAGGCGGCCGATTACGGTGGTGATGAACAGATGGCGCGCTGGAACCATCAATTCAATGCGGCCTACTCCCTGATGCTCGACCAGATAGCCCAGGCTTTCAACGGCAACCCCGAGGTGCTCTACACCGCCATTGTCAACGGCATGCACAGCCTGACGCCGGTGGCGCGGCAGATGATGACGACCCCCATCGCCGAGGACCCGGAGGGCCGCCATGGTGGCCCCTCCTTCGAGTGGGTGCCGCCCCCCTACGCCAGCAAGGGTGCCGGCTGACGGCACCGCTTGGTGCTGACCCTTAGTCCCCGCCTCAGGCGGGGACTAAGGGTGATGGGGTCCTTGAATCTTTGCCCTCAATCTACCCCGGAGTTGGAAACCTAGGGCCTGATGATGGTCGTCGATATCAGGCGTTAGCCTGGCGAAGTGCTGGCCGGTCGGCTGGACATCGCCGGTTTACCGGGCCTGGGGAGGGGTGATGAGGATAGGTATAGTAGGCTCGGGCAACATGGGGTGGGTCATCGGCCTGACTCTAGCCCGCAAAGGCTTCGCGATATGCTTCGGAGCACGCCCTGGCGACCAAATGATGTGACATATGGCATTCATACGAATGCCAGTAATAAAAAAGCCGGCCACTTCAATATGGTCCGGCTTTGAAACAGGCAACCACTGATGAAAACCATTGGCTGCCGGATGACTGACGGTGCAGTCGGGTATTACCTGCTGATGGTTTGTTTTAGCGCGTTGATGGAGGACTGGATGCCCGCTTCGGTGGACATGGTGAAGTCTTCCATCTCCAGGCTGACCCAGTCGTTGTAGCCCATCATGCGCACTACCAACGCGATTTCGGTTATCAAAGCCTGAACCAGTATCTGGAGGTGACTCCCCGGGATAAAAGAGTCGAGGCATTGTTTTGCGAAAACGACATCCTGGCGATGGGGGCGCTGGAAGCATTACGGGTTAGGGGAGAAGCCGGCAGCCATTGCAGATTCTGATCACCGAGGCCATCCGGCGGCTGACGGCGGACGAGGCGCCCTCGCGCTATCTGGTGCCCTGGTGCTGAGGCAATCCCACCTCAAGACGGAATGAAAACACCACGGTCAGCCTTTGGCCGATATAAGAAGCTGTTTGAGCTCTTTAGTACTCGGGCAAAGCGCACTGCTCCGCCGCGCATCCGACTGCCGGTGTTTTTTTCAGACAGCGCCGGGGATTGAAGGAGGCGACAGGGATTGCCTCCACCGACCGTCACAGGGATGTGCTTGAAGTGTGTCGGAGGAGGTGGCCCTGCCGCCTCTTCGCTGGATGCGCCAGGCAGTCTTGCAAAGATCGTAAACAGGTTCAAAGGGGAAAGCCGTTGGCGGCAGACGACTCCGGCGACCAGGGTCGCCGGAGAACAGGCCTAGCCGTTTACACCCTCGACAATGCACTGCATGCTGGCCTGAACGACGGGCAGGGGCTGTTCTAGCTCGCAGATTTCCCGGGCGAACGGTTCGAACGACAGGTAGCCCCGATAACCGGACGACAGCAGGGTCCTGATTTGACCGATATTGTTCAGCCGATCCTGCGGGCCGACCAGCACCCGGTGGGCGTCCAGCATCTGCTCATAGCCGATGGCGGTGTCTTCCACTCCGGAGATGTGCACCAGACCAGTGAACTCGGGGAAGAATTCAGTCTCACCGGCCACCATATGATGGAAGGTGTCATGCACCAGGGCGAAGCAGTCTTCACCGCCCACCGCCTTGATGGCGGCCACCGCATCCTTCTTCAGCCGCAGGGAGGAGATAGGGAAGCCCAGCGGCTCGACGAAGCCCTTGAGGCCGTGTTTCTCCAGTATCGGCCTGAGCCCCTGCAGCGCCTGCTCCAGGCCGGCCTGCTTCTGTTCTTCCGGGCCCAGGTCGCTGCCGTCGTTGAGCGGGCACAGCACCAGGCCGGTGGCGCCGCAGGCGGCGGCCAGTTCGGCCAGCCTTTCGGCCTGGGCGGCACGCTCCTCGTTCCAGATATTGAACGGATAGAGGGCGTTGATGCTCAGGGTCTCCATACCCAGCGCGGTGGCTTTGGTGCCGATGGCGCGGGCGTTGTCCAGCTCGCTGACGCTGTTGTCGGCGACATCGTTGCGCAGCTCGACGGCCTTCAGGCCCAGGGCCTTGGCGGCATCAAGCAGCTCGAAGGCGCTGAGCCCGGGCGCCGTCATATGGTTCAGTGCAAAGGTCAGGTTCATTTGAGGCATTTTGATTTCGCTCCGGATCACTGGTTATAGAAAGCAGGGCGCTCGGCCATGACCACCGCCTCGATCTGGCCGCTTTCCTGGGCCTTGACGCAGGCATCGGCGGCCACGGCGGCGGCATAGCCGTCCCAGGCGGTAGGACCTTCGATGCGACCCTGGGCAATGCCATTGATAAAGTTCTGCAGCTCGATGTCGTAGGCGTCGATAAAGCGCTGTTTCCAGTCGGTGAGGATGGCGGTGGACAGCCTGGCATCACTGCGCACCAGCAGGCTTTGCGGCTCGGGCAGATTAATGATGCCGGTTTCACCCACCACAGAGCACTGGATGTCATAGCCGTACTGGCAGTTGACGAAGATCTCCAGATCGATGCGCACCCCCTTGTGAGTTTCAATCAGCACGACCTGCGGATCGGCCAGGTGTTCGAAGCGGTTGCGGGTACGCCTGGGATAAACCACCTGCACGGTTTTGTAGTCGTCGTTCAGCAGCCAGCGCAGCACGTCCAGCTCGTGGATGGCGGTGTCGACGATGGCCATGCTGGTGATATAGCTCTCGGGCACCGTCGGGTTGCGATGGGCACAATGCACCATCAGTGGCTCACCGATCTGATTGTCGTCTATGGCCTGCTTCAGCAGCTGGTAGCCCCTGTCGTAGGGGCGCATGAAACCGATCTGCACCAGGCGCTGGCCGGCGGCGACTTCGGCGTTGACGATGTTCAGGCAGCCCTGGGCCGTGGTGGCCAGCGGCTTTTCACAGAACACATATTTGCCGGCCTTGATGGCGGCCAGTACAAATTCTTCATGGGTGGGGCCCCAGGAGGTGACCAGCAGGGCATCCACATCCGCGGCCTTTATCAGCTCATGGCCGTCGTCGTACACCCTGGCGTCCAGCCCCAGGCGCGCGACTACCGCCTCGGCCTGTGACCGGTTGACGTCGGTCACGGCCACGATGTGCCCGCCGGAAAGCACATGGGTAATACGCCGGGCATGGTCTTCGCCGATGGCGCCCGTGCCGATAACACCGATTCTGATTGTCATGGTTTCCTCCATATAAAACATCAAGTTATCGTCGGAGCAGGGTGCCGACGCTCACCGGTATCCGTCTTGAACCGGCCTGCATGTTTCATCATGTCCGGATCGTGGGGACCTGTATTTCATGCCTCGCACTATAAGCAGGTGTGGGGAGCAAACACCAAGACTGTGATGATGGAAAACCATCATTCCGGCTATACTGGCGGGATTCAGGACAGTGGAAGGGGAAAACCATGAAGAAGATCACCCTGGCGGAGGTGGCCCGGCTGGCCGGTGTAGGGGAGGCCACGGTGGATCGGGTGCTGAACGAAAGAGGCAATGTGGCACCGGCCACCGCCGAGCGGGTGATCCGGGTAGCGCGGGAGCTGGGCATGAAACGGGTGTTGCCCGACGAGTGGCACCGGCTGCGCCATGTGGAGGTGTTTCTGAGTGACAGCGATACCTATTTCTTCAAGCAATTGAGTCTGAGTTTCATGCAGGCCGCCGACAGCCTGGGCAAGCGGCGCCTGGTGCTACATCGCACCCTTGTCAATGAAGCGGATCCGGCCCGCCTGGCGAAAAAACTGACCCAGGCCGCCGCCAGGCGGGATGGCATCATCCTGTTTGGTTCGGATCACCCCGAGGTGGTGGCTGCGGTCAATGCCGCCATGGCCAGGGGAGTACCTGTGATCACCCTGGTGACCGAGCTGCCCGGCACCCGACCGCTTTGTCATGTGGGGATCGATCAGTATGCCGCCGGCCGCACCGCGGGTTGGTTGCTGGATCAGTGGTGCCATCAGCCGGGAGAGGTGCTGCTGGTATGCGGCCCGCAGGAAGTACTGGTGCACAGAGAACGGGTCCGGGGCTGCCGGGAGCGGCTGGCCGAGTCCGGTTTCCGGCTGGCGCCGCTGGTACTGGAGGGCAGGGAGCAGAACGGCCTTATCGAGTCGCTGGTACGGGAGCGGCTCAATCAGGGCCGGGTGGTGGCTGTGTACAACACGGGTCCCGGCAACGCTATCATCGCCCGATTGCTGGAACGACAGGGTCTGGGCGGTCGCTGTGTGTTGATCGGCCATGAACGACACGCTACTACCGAGACCCTGTTACGCCGGGGGCTGATGCACCTGGCCCTGGATCAGAACCCCAGGCTGCATGCCTTTCGCGCTCTGGAGCTGTTGCTCGGTTATCTTGAGCAGGGCAGTGCACCCGGTGCCGGGGAGCGCATTGATTTTTCCCTGATCACCCGGGAGAACCTGGGGAGTTAGGTGCTGACCGCGACTTGTTGAAAACCGTATTTCATTTTTTTTTTCACCCTTGTTCCTGCTATTTCATGTCCGGGTGCAGGGCATGCTGTGTTCCCTCCGTTTATATTTAATTCTTAAACTTATGATTTAAAGGTGTTTATTTGTTTTCTAATCATGAGTTATGGCTGTGGTCAGCGTCATATTAGGCTCCATGCCCTTTTTTATTTGAAATCCGCGTTTCATTTTTTTTTTCACCTTTGGCCGGCTCTCCCATGTTCGGTGAGCTGGGCCGGCAATATTTTCCCTGCTTTCTGATTTATTTTTAAGTATTTGATTTAAATGTATTTTATTTGTTTGTGTTGCCTGGTTTATGGGGGTTAACAGCGTTATAACACGATCCATGTCAAAGAATTGTTATTTTCACAATGTCCAGGAGTACTGTTGTCTTGCATAAAGTTACAAGTTCCAACATTATTGATTTCGAAATAAACATTCAATTAACAGTTCAATATCACGGGTAACTATTTTATCGGGCGGTCAAGTGGTTGGATGGCCCGAGCAAGGAACGAAACATATCCGGTTTCTCACAAGGAGTAAGACCATGAAATTCAAAAAGCTGATTGTTGCCTCCGCCCTGGCCTCCGCCCTGCCTTTCGGTGCCCTTGCCGACGACATCAAAATTGGGGTGTCCATGGCTCAGTTTGATGACAACTTCCTGGCCCTGGTCCGTCAGGCCATGCAGGAGAAGGCGGCCGGGCTGGAAGGCGTTGACGCCCAGTTTGAAGATGCCAAGTCGGACGTGGGCCAGCAGTTACAGCAGGTGGAAAGTTTCGTTAACCAGAAACTGGACGTCATTATCCTCAACCCGGTGGATACCCAGGCGGTGGCACCCATCATCAAGCGGGCTCGTGAAGCCGGTATCCCGCTGGTGTTCGTCAATCGTCGTCCCGAAGTCGAACTGCCCGATGGAATGGCCTTCGTGGGTTCGGACTCCAAGGTCGCCGGCAAATTGCAGATGGAATATATCGCCGAGAAGTTGGGTGGCAAGGGCAATGTGGCCATCCTGATGGGCGAGCTGTCCAACGAGGCGACCCGCGACCGCACCAGTGGGGTGGAGGAAGTGGCCGCCCGGTATCCAGACATCCACATCATCGCCAAGGAAACCGGCAAGTTTGCCCGTAAGGAAGGCATCGATGTGACCAATAACTGGCTGCTGTCCGGCTACGAAATCGACGCCATTGCCGCCAACAATGATGAGATGGCCATCGGTGCCATCATGGCCCTGGGCAAGAACCGGCTGAAAGAGGTGATTATCGGCGGGGTGGACGCCACCCCCGACGCCCTGGCCTTTGTTGACCGAGGCATGCTGGATGTGACCGTGTTCCAGGACGCCAGGGGCCAGGGGGCGGCGGCCGTCGAGACCGCCTACAAGATGGCCATGGGTGAGGCTGTGGAGCAGGACATCATGATCCCCTACGAGCTCGTTACTGCGGATAACTACAAGCTGTACGTTGGGCGTAACTAAGGTTTGGCACGGGCCCCGCCACCCGGCGGGGTCCAGTGAGACGTCTTGGAGGAAATCAGATGTACCCATATGTGCTCGAAGCCGAAGGCATCAGCAAAGGCTTCCCCGGTGTCAAGGCACTGGACAACGTAACCCTGAAGATACGGCCGGGCAGTGTGCATGCGCTGATGGGCGAAAACGGCGCCGGCAAGTCCACCCTGATGAAGTGCCTGATCGGTATCTATACCCCGGATACCGGCACCATCAAGGTCAAAGGCAAGGAAATGAGCTTCTGCGATACCATGGATGCGCTGCACTCCGGTATTTCCATGATCCACCAGGAACTGAATCTGGTGCCCTACATGACGGTGGCGGAAAATATCTGGCTGGGTCGCGAGCCGATGAAAGGTCTCTTTGTCGATCACGATATCCTTTACCGGAAAACCGACCAGCTGCTCAGGCAACTCAATATCAAGGTAAAGCCCGATGAGATGGTGGGTGAGCTCAGTATCGGTACCCAGCAGATGATCGAGATCGCCAAGGCGGTGTCCTACGATGCGGACGTGGTGATCATGGACGAGCCGACCTCGGCACTGACCGAGGGCGAGGTGTTTCACCTGTTCCGTATCATTAACGATCTCAAGGAGCAGGGTAAGTCCATCGTCTACATCAGCCACAAGATGGACGAAATCTTCGAAATCACCGACGAGATCAGCATCTTCCGGGACGGCACCTATGTCGGCTCGGACAAGACCGAACACTTCGATCGCCAGACCCTGATCACCAGGATGGTGGGCCGTGAGCTGACCCAGATGTTCCCCAAGTTCAATGACAACATCGGTGAAGAAGTGCTGCGCATCGACAACCTCAGCCGTGTCGGCAAGTTCCATGATGTCAGCTTCTCTCTCAAGCGCGGCGAGATCCTGGGGGTGGCCGGCCTGGTCGGCGCCGGGCGCAGCGAGGTAATGGAAAGCCTGTTTGGTGTGCACCCGGCGGACAGCGGAAGCATAGTGCTCGAAGGCCAGCAGGTCACCATCGGCTCGCCCGCCCAGGCCATCGATCTGGGGCTGGCCTTCCTCACCGAAGACCGCAAGAAATCCGGCCTGTTCCTGGTGTTGTCGGTACTGGAGAACATGAGCATCGTCAAGATGCCCAAGTACATCGACAACAGGGGGTTCGTCAAACATTCGGATATGGCGAAGGACTGCCTGGAGCAGATCCGGAAGCTCAATATCAAGACCCCGACCATGGATCAGATTATCAACAACCTGAGCGGCGGCAACCAGCAGAAGGTACTGATTGCCCGCTGGCTGCTGGCTCAGCCCAAGATCCTGATCCTAGATGAGCCAACCCGGGGTATCGATGTGGGGGCCAAGGCCGAAATCTACAAATTGATCAGCGAGCTCGCCAATCGTGGCGTGGCCATCATCATGGTGTCTTCCGAATTGCCGGAAATCCTGGGCATGAGTGATCGGGTGATGGTCATGCACGAAGGGCACATCACCGGCATTCTGGACAAGGCGGACGCCACTCAGGAAAAAATCCTCGAGCTGGCGTCGGAATAATCGGTTAAAAGGACTTGGACTATGGAAAACATAAAGATGAATAAAGACGTGGTGGCGCCTGCAGCCAATCAGGAAGGCATCTGGGACAATCTCAAGAAAAAAATGCCCAAGGACATGGGCATCTTCCTGGTGATGATCGGCATCGCCCTGGTGTTTGAAGTGCTGGGCTGGGTATTCCGTGGCCAGACTTTCCTGATGAACCCGGGCCGGCTGGTGCTGATTGTGCTGCAGGTGGCGATTATCGGCATTATCGCGGTCGGGGTGACCCAGGTCATTATCACCACCGGCATCGACTTGTCCTCCGGCTCGCTGGTGGCGCTAACAGCGGTGGTGGCGGCCAGTCTGGCACAGACTGCCGACAGCATTTCGCCCATGTATCCGGCCCTGGTCGATCTGCCGGCCATAGTGCCGATACTGGCGGGTATCGGGGTGGGGTTGTTATGTGGTGTGATCAACGGCTATCTGATCACCAAAACCGGGATCCCGCCCTTTATCGCCACCCTGGGCATGATGGTCTCCGCCCGTGGTCTGGCCCAGTATTACACCCAGGGTAACCCCATCAGCTTCCTGTCCGACGGCTTTACCGCCATCGGTAGCGGCTCCATGCCGGTGGTGATCTTCCTGGTGGTGGCGGTGATCTTCCATATCGCGCTCAAGCACACCCGCTACGGCAAGTATGTATACGCCATCGGCGGCAACATGACCTCGGCCCGGGTCTCCGGCATCAATGTCGACAAGTACCTGGTCATTGTGTACTCCATCGCCGGGGCCCTGTCCGGCCTGGCGGGCATCGTGATGGCGGCGCGGGTAAGCAGCGGCCAGTCCAGCATGGGTATGGCCTACGAGCTGGACGCCATCGCCGCGGCGGTTATCGGCGGCACCAGCCTGATGGGCGGGGTGGGGCGTATCACCGGCTGTGTGATCGGTGCCATCATCCTCGGCCTGATGAAGAGCGGCTTCACCTTTATCGGGGTGGATACCTACATGCAGGACATCATCAAGGGCGGCATCATCGTCGGGGCCGTGGTGATCGACATGCGCCGTAACCGGGCCAAACGCTGATCCCGTAACCGGTTGTGATTTGCCCTTAATTCAGGCAGGTGGCCCCAGGCTCCTGCCTGTTTTGTATGCGAAGGAGGCCAGGTGATTACCGACCCTTACTTTTATCTGGCTGCCATTCCCGCCGTGCTGATCTACGGCATCGGCAAGGGAGGGCTGGGCGGTGCCCTGGGGGTGGTGGCGGTGCCCCTGCTCAGCCTGACCACGCATCCCACCACCGCCGCCGCCGTGTTGCTGCCGCTGCTGTGCCTGATGGACGTGTTTGCGGTGGCCTCGCACCGTCGTCACATATGCTGGCGCCAGATCCGCCAGATCATTCCCGGCGCCCTGGTGGGGGTAGTACTGGCATGGCAGCTGATGGCCCGGGCACCGGACTGGCTGCTGACCGGTTTTGTGGGTCTGGCTTCCGTGCTGTTCTGCCTGCACCACTGGTTTACTCCGCCGGTGCCGGCCAGGGCCGGGGGACTGGGGCAGGGCACCCTGTGGGGCATGTTTGCCGGCCTGTTCAGCACGACCGTTCATGCCGGCGGGGCGCCGGCCAGCATGTACCTCCTGCCCCAGCAGCTGGAAAAACGGCTGCTGATCGGCACCATGGCGATGCTCTTTGGCCTGATCAACCTGATGAAGCTGGTGCCCTATGCCCTGTTGGGCCAGCTTAACGCCGGCAATATGCAAACCTCGCTGGTGCTGGTGCCTCTGGTGCCGGTCGGGGTGTGGATCGGCGTCTGGCTGATCAAGACCGCCAGCCAGCAGCTTATTTATCGGTTGTGTTACGACCTGCTGTTTCTCTCCGGACTGCACTTCCTGCAACGGAGCCTGCAGGTCTGGTGGTGACAAGGCCGCCATATGGCGCAACCCCGTTGTTCACCAGCGGCCATCAAGCGCAACAAATCGAGTATTGGCTCTGCCTGTTTTTTGACTTTAACAACCCAGTTCAACAACGGCTTAACGCCCTGTTTTAGGTGCCATTATGACCATGTATATTGCCAGTGCCCCCTGCTGCTGGGGCGTGGAGGACATCAACAACCCCCACCTGCCGCCGTGGGAAAGGGTACTGAGCGAGGCGGCCCAGGCCGGCTACCGGGGCATAGAGCTCGGGCCCTACGGCTATCTGCCGCTGGATATCGACCGGGTCGGCACGGCCCTCGATGCCCTCGGCCTGAGCGTGGTGGCGGGCACCATCTTCGACGATCTGGTGGACCCGGCCAACCTCGACAACCTGCTCAGGCAGACCCATGATATCTGCGACCTGCTCACCAGGCTGCCCCGGTTGCCCACAGCGCCGGGCCAGCACTTTGCTGCCCCCTACCTGGTGCTGATCGACCATGTCCATGCCGAGCGCAGCCTGGTGGCCGGTCATCCGGATCGCGCCCCTCGGCTCTCGCCCGAGCGCTGGCGGCAAACCATGGCGCACATCGAGGCCATCGGCACCCTGGCCCGGGACAGCTACGGGGTGCGGGTGGTGATCCATCCCCACGCGGGCGGCTATATCGAATTCGAGGACGAAATCGAACGACTGGTTGCCGATATTCCCGCCGAGGTGGCGGGCCTGTGCCTGGATACCGGCCACCTCTACTACTCGAAGATGGATCCGGTGACCTGGATCCGGCGCCATGCCGGGCGTATCGACTATCTGCACTTCAAGGATATCGATCCGCAGGTCTATGCCGAGGTGATGGCCGAGCCGGTGGACTTCTTTGCCGCCTGCGTCCGGGGCGTCATGTGCCCCATCGGCCGGGGCGTGCTGGACTACGACGCCATCTATGCATTGCTCAGGGAGCTGGACTATCAGGGCTATATCACGGTGGAGCAGGAGCGGGATCCGCGCAATGCCGCCGGCAGCCTGCAGGATGTGACCGCCAGCCTGACCTTTTTGCAGGGCAAAGGATTTGCAGGATGTGACCGTCACTCTGACTGACCTTTTTGCAGGGCAAGGGGTTTAAGGCGGCCAGCAGGGTGTGACCGTCACTCTCTGGCCTTTTTGCAGGGCAAAGGATTTGCAGGATGTGACCGTCACTCTGACCTTTCTGACCTTTCTGACCTTTTTGCAGGGCAAGGGGTTTAAGGCGGCCAGCAGGGTGTGACCGTCAGTCTGGCCTGCTGACCCCACCCTTTGTCCGCCGCGGGACGCTGGCCCCCGAGCACTATCGCCGGCAATATGTGAAACAGGTATTTCCGAAATTCGCCACCCTGGTGGCGGGGCCTGGCTTTATGCTCTGTTGTCAGGTTAATAAATTGCGTCTTTGGTCACAACTTTGTTAAAGAGGCGCTCAATTTCCAGATCCACGGCTTCATAGTGTGAAATAAATGTTTTATTGTCAGTTGTAACAGAATCAATAATTCATCAACCAGGGAAGAGCGGATGTCCAAGTTATTATCCAGGCGCCAGCAACCGGACAGTCAGGGTGCCATTCAGCGCATTACGCCGGAGTCGGCCGGCTGGGGGTATGTGGGCTTCGAGGTGTACGAACTGGAAGCCGGCCAGAGCCTGAGTCAGGACACCCAGGATCAGGAAGTCTGCCTGGTGCTGGTGGCGGGCAAGGCCAGCGTGCGCACCCGTGAATTGAGTGTCGAATCCATCGGCGAACGCATGAGTCCTTTCGAGCGCAAGAAACCCTATTCCGTGTATGTGCCCAACGACGATCAGTTTACCGTTACCGCCGAAACCAGGCTGGAGCTGGCGGTCTGTCGCGCACCGGGCCATGGCAACCACAAGGCGCGGCTGATCGGCCCGGAGCAGGTCGACGCCGAACAGCGTGGCAAGGGCCACAACCAGCGTTATGTACACAATATTCTGCCCGACACTGCCGAGGCGGACAGCCTGCTGGTGGTGGAAGTGTTCACCGATGAAGGCTGCACCAGCTCCTATCCGTCCCACAAGCACGACAGGGACGCCGAGCCGGGCGAAACCTATCTGGAAGAAACCTATTACCATCGCTTCGATCCGCCTCAGGGTTTTGCCCTGCAGCGGGTCTATACCGACGATTTCGAGCTGGACGAGTGCATGGCGCCCTATAACCAGGACGTGGTGCAGGTGCCAAAAGGCTACCATCCGGTGGCGACCATTGCCGGTTACAACAACTATTACCTGAATGTCATGGCCGGCCCCATCCGCAAGTGGCGTTTTACCTGGGAAGCCGATCACGCCTGGGTGAATTCAGACAACTACCCCAAGAACAAGTAAGTCGAACACAAGGACAGGAGACGAGAGATGATTAATGTGGCATTGATTGGCGCCGGCCGTATCGGCCAGGTGCATTCGGCGAATATTGTGGCCCACCCGGAAAGCCGGCTGGTGGCCATCGTGGATGCCTTCCCGGAAGCGGCCATTAGCCTGTCCGAGAAAACCGGCGCGCCGGTGAAAACCCTGGAAGAGGTGATGGCCGACGAGAGCATCGATGCGGTGGTGATCGGCTCGGCCACCGACACCCACGCCGACTTTATCGAGCTGGCGGCGCGCAGCGGCAAGGCCATCCTCTGTGAGAAGCCGGTGGATCTCAGCCTGGAGCGGGTGCAGGCCTGCCTCAAGGTGGTGGAAGAATGTAAGGTGCCGCTGCTGGTGGGGTTCAATCGCCGCTTCGATCCCAACTTTGCCGCCGTGCGCAACCGCTACCAGCAAGGGCAGATCGGCAAGGCCGAGTCGGTGCTGATTGTTTCCCGTGATCCGTCACCGCCCCCCGTGTCCTATATTCAGCGCTCCGGCGGCATGTTTCGCGATATGACCATCCATGACTTCGACATGGCCTGCTACCTGGTCAATGAGCCGGTGGTGGCGGTGACCGCCCGCGGCAGCTGCGTGGTGGATCCGGCCATTGGCGAGGCCGGCGATATCGATACCGCCACCATCACCCTGGAGTTCGCCTCCGGCGCCCTGGGCACCATCGTCAATACCCGCCGCTCGGGCTTCGGCTACGACCAGCGCATCGAACTGCTGGGCTCGGAAGGACTGCTCCGGGCCGAGAACCAGCTGGAAAACACGGTTCTGCTGGCCAATGGTCAGGGGGTCAGTGCGGCCAACCCGCAATATTTCTTCCTGGAGCGTTACAGTGCGGCCTTCCGGGCAGAGTGGGCGCATTTCGTGGACGTGGCGCTGGGTCGGGCCGAGTGTCTGAGCGGCGGCAAGGAAGGCGAACAGGCCCTGCGCCTGGCCGATGCCGCGCTGGAGTCCTATACCACCGGCAAGACGGTCCGCCTGTAATGGTGGGGGCGGTTGGCCCCCATTGTATCAGGCTCGCCACGCTCGCTCGGGCGAGGGGAGGACGGAGAACGCCGAGCGCCTGTGATCTTTCTCAATGGGTATCAGACTCGGGTAGTCTGGTTTGCACCTGCCAGTGGCAGGCGCTTTTTTATGTATGAATATTTTTATGGCTAATCGGCCCGGCTCAGGAGTCAGTCCTCCGATAGACACCGGCCCCTTCCGCCTCGGATAACCAGGCGATCAGTGCGTCAACAGGCATGGGCCTGGCAAACCAGTAGCCCTGGATCTGGTCACAATCGAACGCTTGCAGCAATTCCACCTGCGGCGCCGTTTCCACCCCTTCCGCCACCACCGTCATCGACAGGCCATGGGCCATGCGGATGATGGCGTCCACTATGCCTCTGTCGTCCTGCTCCTGCACGATATCGGTGATAAAGCTGCAATCTATCTTGAGCATGTCGACCGGCAGGCGTTTCAGATAACTCAGGCTGGAATAGCCGGTACCGAAATCATCCAGGGCAATGGAGATATGTGCCTCGCGTAACTGGGATAACAACCGCTTGGCCCGTTCTGGCTCCTGCATCAGGCTGCTTTCGGTCAGCTCCAGCGACAGCCGCTGGGGGGGAATACCCGCCTGGTGCAGCCGGGTGAGCAGCTGTTCGGCAAAATCGTCCTGGGTCAGCTGGCGGGCGCTGATATTGATGGCGATGGATTGCTCAAAACCGTGCTCGGACAGGCGTTGCAGATCGCGGCAGGCCTGTTCGATCAGCCAGTAACCGACGGGAATGATCAGACCCGTGTCTTCCAGTACCGGGATAAAAACGGCAGGCGACACCGGGCCCAGCTCTTGCGGCTGCCAGCGCATCAGGGCTTCAAAGCCCAGGATCCGGCGGCTTTGCAGACAGAGCTTGGGTTGGTAATGGAGGCTGAAGTCCTGCTGCTGCCAGGCCCGGTGCAGGGCATTTTCCAGCGACACCGTACTGATGGGGAGTTCGGCCTTGGCCGGGGGCGCATAAACGCAGATGCTGTTACGTCCTTTCTGTTTGGCCTCTGCCAAGGCGTACTCGGCGTGGCGCATCAGTTCGTCCGCCGTCGGGCCGTCGTCGGGCCAGCGGACGATACCCATGCCAGCGGTGATGAAGAGGGTATGCTGGGCCAGGGTGAAGGGTTGGGCCAACAGCTGTTTCAGTCGTTGGGACCAGGCCATCACATCGGCGGGCGCGCCGTCACCGGGCAGCAGCAAGGAGAATATGTCGCCGGTCCTGGCCAGGTGGCAGTCGGCATGGCACTGCTGGCGCAGCCGAGCCGCCACCAGGCACAACAACTCATCGCCGGCCTCGTGGCCCAGGTTGTCATTGATTTGCTTGAACCGATCCAGGCCGATCAGCAACAGATAACCCTGCCGGCGGGCGGCGCAGACCCGCGTCAGGGCATGATGAAAGGATCGTCTGTTGGCCAGCCGGGTCAGGGCATCAAAATGGGTCAGCTCGATCAACCTGGCCTGTTTCCGGGCCAAGGCCTGATGATACTTGAGATGCGCCTTCCAGGCCTGCCGTACCAGGGAGCGGGTCAGGCCGTAGAAGGCCAAGCCGGTTAACAGCACGAAGCCGATCCCCTTGATGGTATGCAGCCAGCTAAGCTCAGTGCCATAACGGGCAATCAGCAGATTGGTCAGGGCGTCGGAACTCAGCACCCAGCCGGCGGCGATCAGCATATAAAAGAGCGTTAAACGTAGCGGCATGGCCCAGAGGGAAACGGGAAAACTGTCTTTGCCCGGTGCCTTGCTGAGCTTGTCGAGATAGTCTTCTGTGCCGAGGGGCTCAGGTGGCTTCATGGAATGGTTCGGTGAACAAAATGATAAACGGGTGTTCGAGGGTAGCCGGAGGTGGCCGCCGTTGTCTAACAGTTTAAGGGGTCCTGTTATTACTCATACATTGTGTTGATACCGTAGCGCCTTGTTGGGATGGCGACGAAATCATGGACAGGAGCGGAGCATGCCCGGGCGAGTCATTCGGCTGAGCCATCCCGGGACCTGGAATCACGGGTAACAGCCTGAGTTCCTTCCCGGGCTCTGTGTACTTTTTTTTGCACAAAATAATTCTGAATTGGAGACGGCTCTGAAAGTTATTTCAAGTTATAACAATGACTTGCCCGAGGTGTGGCAAAAAATTAGTGATTTAATATGCATATTTTGTAAAAAATATGTGACTAAACATTGCATTTCTGCTTTGCCAGTATATGGCTTCCCAAGGTAAACTGTGGCTCCCAAGCAATAGGGTCAATAATCAGTCGTTACATAAACAGACAAATAGAAGAAACCACATATGACGGAACGTACTCACCTCGGAACTTTACAAGTTGCTACCGTTCTCCACGATCTGGTAGTTAATGAAATAATCCCCGGCACCGGCGTCGAGCCTGCCACCTTCTGGACCGGCATGGAACAAATCGTCAACGATTTGGCGCCCAAGAACCGTGCCCTGCTGGCCAAGCGAGATCACCTCCAGCAGCAGATCGACAGCTGGCACCAGTCGCATCAACGCCATGATGCGGCCGCCTACAAACAGTTCCTGCAAGAAATAGGCTACCTGCAGCCTTCGGTGGCCGATTTTGAAGTCACCACCACCAACGTGGATGACGAATTGGCGGTCCTGGCCGGTCCTCAGCTGGTGGTACCGGTCAACAATGCCCGCTATGCCCTTAACGCCGCCAACGGTCGCTGGGGCAGTCTGTATGACGCCCTCTATGGCAGTGATGCCATTGCCGAGACTGACGGAGCCGAAAAAGGCAGCAGCTTCAATCCCCGTCGTGCCGCCAAGGTGGTGGCCTGGGGTCGCCGGCTGCTGGATCAGGCCGCCCCCCTGGCCAAAGGCAGCCATGCGGACGCCGTCGGCTATCGACTGGTCAACGGCCAGTTGCAAATTACCCTGGAAAATGGCGAACAAACCGGTCTGGCCCAGGCCGAGAAATTTGTCGGTTTTAACGGCGATGCCTCGGCACCCGAGGCGGTATTGCTGCGCAACAACGGCCTGCATATCGAACTGCAGTTTGATCCTAGCCATGTGGTCGGCAAGGACGACAAGGCCGGTATCAAGGATCTGCTGCTGGAGTCCGCCCTGTCCACCATCATGGATTGTGAAGACTCGGTCGCGGCGGTTGATGCCGAAGACAAGGTTGGCGTCTATCGCAACTGGCTGGGTCTGATGAAAGGCACCCTGACCGAAAAGGTGCAAAAGGGCGACAAGGAAATCCTCCGGACCCTGAACCCGGATCGGGAATATCGCTCCGCCGACGGCGATACCTTTACCCTGCATGGCCGCAGCCTGCTGTTTGTGCGCAACGTAGGCCACCTGATGACCAACGAAGCGGTGCTGGATAAAGACGGCAACGAAGTGCCCGAAGGGATCATCGATGGCCTGGTCACCAGCCTGATCGCCATCCACGATCTCAAGGGCAACGGCAAGTTCAGGAACTCCCGCACCGGCAGCATCTATATCGTCAAGCCCAAGATGCACGGCCCGGAAGAAGTGGCCTTCGCCTGCGAACTGTTCGGCCGTATCGAAGCGGTGCTCGGGCTCCAGCCTAATACCATGAAAGTGGGGATCATGGACGAAGAGCGCCGGACCAGTGCCAACCTCAAGGCCTGTATCTATGAAGCCCGCGAACGGGTGGTGTTTATCAACACCGGTTTCCTCGACCGTACCGGTGATGAAATCCACACCAGCATGGAAGCGGGCCCCGTGGTACGCAAGGGCGACATGAAGCAGCAGGCCTGGATCCAGGCCTACGAAAACAACAACGTCGACGTGGGTCTGGCCGCTGGCCTCAAGGGCCGAGCCCAGATCGGCAAGGGCATGTGGGCCGTTCCCGACAACATGGCGGATATGCTCAGGGAAAAAATCGCCCATCCTCAGGCCGGCGCCAACACCGCCTGGGTACCGTCACCGACCGCGGCTACCCTGCACGCGACCCATTACCATCAGGTTAATGTGGCGGCCCGTCAGGACGAGTTGCGCAGCCGTCAGGCCGCCAGCCTGGATGATTTGCTGACCATTCCGATGCTGGCCGATCCCGCGGCCCTGAGCGCAGAGGAGATCCAGCAGGAGCTGGATAACAATGCCCAGGGTATCCTGGGTTACGTGGTGCGCTGGATAGATCAGGGAGTGGGTTGTTCCAAGGTGCCGGATATCAACCATGTCGGTCTGATGGAAGACAGGGCAACCCTGCGGATCTCCGCTCAGCATATCGCCAACTGGTTGCGCCACGGTATCTGCACCAAAGAGCAGGTAGCGGAATCCATGCGCCGTATGGCGGCGGTGGTGGATAGCCAGAATGCCGGCGACCCCCTGTATCGCACCATGGCCCCCGGCTTTGACGGTGTCGCCTTTGAGGCCGCCTGTGCCCTGGTGTTCGAAGGCACCACCCAGCCCAGCGGCTATACCGAGCCTTTGCTGCACGCCTACCGGCGCAAGCTGAAGGCGCAAGGTTAAGCGTTAGCTGACACAAAAAATCCCCGGCTGGTCCGGGGATTTTTGTTTATAAGCCATGAATTTTACTCATCTGCGCCATGCGAAAGTATCATGGTTTTTTTGGGGCGCAATATCGGATGTAACCTGTTAGTCTTTCGCCCAATTGAACCAATAATTAATGACAGCAGCACGGACCGGCAACATGATCAAACGCTTGGTAGTTTCCCTTTCTTCCCTGATTTTCAGCGTGTTCCTGCTGATGGGCGGAAATACCTTTGTGATGACCCTGCTGGGAGTCAACCTGGGACTGAAAAAGGTCGAGCCGACCCTGATCGGCAGCATCATGGTGTGTTATTCCGTCGGCTTTGTGCTCGGTTCCTTATATGGTCCCAAGGTGATTCAGCGGGTCGGGCATATCCGGGCGTTTGCGGTATTCAGTGCTTTCCTCGCCTGCTCGACCATGATCTTTCCGCTGACCGACAGCATAATGGTGTGGGCCTTGCTGCGTGCCTTAAGTGGGGTGGCGGTGGCCGGCTGCTTCATTGTCATCGAAAGCTGGTTCAGCGCCGTGGCAACCAACGAGTACCGGGCGACCCTGTTTTTTACCTACCAGATCTGTACCTATGTGGCGGCCACTGCCGGCCAGCTGCTGATCGGTCTGACGGATCCGGCGGCCTTCGTACCCTTTACCTTGGGCGCCATCGTGCTGACCGCCGCCCTGGTGCCTTTATCCCTCAGCCGGATGGAGGCCCCCACGATAGAGCACAGTGAACGGATCAGCGTAAAGGCGATTATCAAGGATGCCCCAGCGGGGCTGCTGGCGTCCCTGTGCAGCGGTATATTGATCAGCAGCTTCTATTCGATGGCGCCGGTTTATGCCATTGAGGTCGGACTGCCGGTCAATCAGCTTTCTTATTTCATGGCGGCTTCCGTGTTTACCTTTATCCTGTTTGCCTGGCCACTGGGGCGGTTGTGCGACAAGCTGGATCGCAGCAAGATCATGGTATGGATCAATGTCTTGATTACCGCCAGTGCCCTGAGCGTGGTGTTCTTCGGCCATCTGCACCTGTGGCTGCTGATCGGTTTTTCATCCTTTTACATGGGCATGGTCGCATCCATCTATCCGGTGGCGGTGGCGATTACCAATGACCGTATGGAGGCCCATCATATTGTGGCGGCCAGTACCACGTTGCTGCTGAGTTATGGCCTGGGCAGTTCCCTCGGCCCCTTGTTCAGCTCGAGCATGATGACGCTGCTGGGGGCTGAAGGCTTATATTACGGCTGTGCCGGGGTGGCTTTCTTGCTCGGCATCTATACTTGGATCTGGCAGTGGCGGAGCAAGTCGGTGCCGGTGATCGAGCAGGCCCACTATATCCAGACCCCGGTGGAAACGGCCGGTATTATCGTCGAGCTGGATCCCCGTAACGAAGAGTTTGTCGATGTGCCCCTTGAAGAAGTCTTCCCGGATATGGAAGCCGAGGAGATTGCCGAGGCTCAGGCCTGCCAGATGGAACTGGAATTGCCGGAACCAGAGCCCGAGCAGGAGACGGAACCCCGGGTTGAGCAGTCCCTGGCGGCGAGTAGCTAAATAACCGTTCCTAATTGTGCTACAGAGCCCAGGCTCGAATGCAGACTCGCCGTAAACCCATCCTTGGGGGCTCCGCGTGCCACTGACCGCCATGGATGGCGGGAATGCCGGAACGGCAGGAGCATTTTCCGGCCCTGGCGCAGAGGGTCTGCTTATCGAATCCTGACCTCTGTCTCGAAATGTAGCGGTATTTGTATCAGTTATTTAGGTTACTGTTCATGTATTGCGCCGCTAGGTGTCATTGCGGAGCCTGCACCGCGCAGCACTCATGATTCATAAAACTGTCAATCCCTTGGGTTAGGCTGAACTCATCCAATCGCCAGTCAGGGAATACAGTGATGCGTACACCATTATCTTTGCTTACTCAGGTTCATGAGCATGCCAACCGATTGCGGGCCAGCGAGCCTGAGCGGGACATCCAGGACTGTGACGACTGCCGCCTGGCCGAGTTATGGCTCTGGCTGGATGAGCAACAAAGCAAGGTGATCCCGCTGCGAAGAGCGCCGGCTCAGGCTTGAGCGGCCTGGTACAAGCCGCAAGCTGTCCCCAGCGCGACGGCCATGGGGGGCAGCCGTCGTCACCTCGGTCAGTTCCCGGTATCATGGGCGGCCGTCAATATAACCCCCTGTATATCTATTTTTTCTTGTTTCCCTCGCGCAACAGCCCCGCCGCTGCTCATTGCATTGGTGATTGATAATTCAATGATCATCGCTATTATTAGCATATGCTAATTTAAAGGAGCTCGTCATGACGGTGGTGAACTTTACCCCTTGGAGCGCCCTGTTCGGCGGCATGCTGATCGGCCTGGGTGCCTTGCTGTTGATGGTGGCTGCCGGTCGGGTGGCGGGGATCAGCGGCATCCTGATCGGTCTCGGCGGTCACTCCGACAGGGGGTGGCGGCTGGCGTTCGTGGCCGGCTTGCTGTCGGCGACGCTGCTGCTGTTTCAGTCCGGGATGGCGGAGGTGCCGTCACTGGCCGGGATGGCGCCCGGAAAACTGCTGCTGGCCGGCCTGTTGGTGGGCATAGGCACCCGCCTGGGCAATGGCTGTACCAGTGGCCATGGTATCTGCGGTCTGGGCCGTGGCTCGCGGCGTTCCATGGCGGCGACCCTGGTGTTTATCGCCGCCGGTATTGCCACCGTTGCCATGCTGAAGTGAGGCCAAGATGATGCTGTATCTTATCGGCCTGCTGTCCGGTGCCTTGTTTGGGTTAGGGCTGGTGCTCTCAGGCATGATCAATCCGGCCAAAGTCCTGGGCTTTCTGGATGTGTTCGGAGCCTGGGATCCCAGCCTGGCGCTGGTGATGGCCGGTGCGCTGGCGGTGTTTGCCCCCGGCTTGTGGTTTTGGCGAACCAAGCACGGCCAATGCGTGCTGGGGACCGATTTGCCTAAGGTAGCGGCGCCGGTTATCGATGGCCGGCTGCTGCTGGGGGCATCGATCTTTGGTGCCGGCTGGGGTATGGCGGGTATCTGCCCCGGCCCCGCCATCGGCTTGGCTGCCAGCCTGCAATGGCAGGTGGGGGTCTTTATCCTGGCGATGGGCGCAGGGTTTTGGCTGGTGGGCCGCCTGACGGTAGCTGGAAGCGGTAAGCTTTAAGTCGCTCGAGTCGCCGGACGCTACGGTGATTGGACTAACCCAATGAAAAGGCTGCGATTCCTTGCCGGGATGATGCAGCCTTTATCATTTACGCCTGGTTCAGGTAATCCACCACCACCTGATGATGATCCTTGGTCTTGAACTTGTCGAACACCTTCTCCACCCGACCTTGCTCGTCTATCAGGAAGCTGATGCGATGGATGCCGTCGTATTCCTTGCCCATGAACTTTTTGGGGCCCCAGACGCCGAAGGCATCGGCCACCGCGTGGTCTTCGTCGGACAGCAGGGTGAAGTTCAGCTCGTCCTTCAGTTCAAATTTCTTCAGGCGGCTGACCGGGTCCGGGCTGATACCCAATACCACCACATCGTGATTGGTCAGCTCGGCCTGGCTGTCACGCAGGCCGCAGGCCTGTACCTTGCAACCGGGCGTCATCGCCTTGGGGTAAAAATACACCAGGACTTTTTTACCGCCGAAATCGCTCAGGCTGATGCCCTTGCCGTTTTGATCCAACAGGGTAAACGCAGGCGCTGTGCTGCCTTGGCTCAAGTATGTCATCTGCACTCCGGTTATTTGCGTTTGAGTCGAAAACTGTGTCGTTGGCTGTCCAGCTCATGGCAGAGGGTTTCGAAGGCGCGCTCGGCCTCGCCGTCGGCCAGGCTCTCGGGGAGGTTAAGCTGAAAATCGGCCTGGAACATGCCCGACTCTTCGCCGCTTAGGGTTTGGCTTTGCATCGCCTGTATATCCCAACCCCGATCACTGAAAAACTGGGTACAGCGATTGACGATCCCCGGCCGGTCCGGCACCACCAGCTCCACATAGGCGCTCAGGGCATAACTGGGCTGTACCAGCACCTGGGTGCGTTTCATCATGGTGATCAGGGACAGGCTCTGGCCGAACAGGGGCAGGGTGGTTTCCAGACGGGTGATCTGGTTCCAGCTCCCGGACAACAGCAGGATAAAGGTGAATTCATTGCCGAAGATACCGAGCCGGCTATCGACAATATTGCAGCCACAGTCGGTGACATGACGGGCCACTTCGTTGACTATGCCGGGTCTGTTTTCGCCTATGGCGGTCACCACAAGATGATGGGTCATCAGGCTGTCCGAAAAATGCTGGTGAACAAGCCGGCCATGGTAGCACAAATCGCCATGGGCTCCAGCGGCTCTCTTGTATTCCAAGGGGGGGACCACTACCATACGGGCTCTTGATTACCAACGGGAATGTCCATGTTCAGCGGCAGCATAGTGGCTTTGATCACCCCCATGACGGCTGAGGGTGAAATAGACTTTGTCAGCCTGGAGCGGCTGGTTCATTATCATATCGACAGCGGCACCCGTGCCATCGCCGCCATGGGTACCACGGGTGAGTCGCCGACCCTGACCACGAGCGAGCACCTGGAAGTGGTCAGGGCGGTGCTGGCGTTTGCCGGGGGCCGCATTCCCGTGATCGGTGGTTGCGGCTCCAATAACACCCGTCAGGCCATTCGTCTCAGCCAGGAGATGGAAGGGATGGGGGTGGCGGCGGGACTGTCGGTGACCCCTTACTATAACAAGCCTTCCCAGGATGCCCTGCTGGCCCATTATGGCGCCATTACCCGGGCCAGTGCCTTGCCGCAGATCCTTTATAATGTGCCGGGGCGTACCGGTTGTGATCTGTTGCCCGAGACCGTGGCTCGGCTGGCGGAACTTGAGCAGGTGATCGGCATCAAAGAAGCCAGTGGCCGGCTCGAGCGGGTGAGCCGGCTCAAGTCCCTGTGCGGTGATGACTTCCTGTTGTTCAGTGGTGACGACGATCTTGGACTGGATTTTGTCCGCCTGGGGGGGCATGGGGTGATTTCGGTCACCGCCAATGCGGCGGCCGCGGAGATGGCGAGCCTCTATCGGGCAGCCTTGGCCGGTGACTGGTCACGGGCACGGGCGCTCAACGAGCGGCTGATGTCTCTGCACCAAAACCTGTTCTGTGATAGCAATCCAATACCAGTGAAATGGGCCTGTATGCAGTTGGGGCTCATCGATACACATATGCCGCGTTTGCCCTTGATCCCCCTGAGTGCCTCCGGCCAGGACAAGGTGATGGCAGCGTTGAACCAAGCGGAGTTAATAGGGCGTGGATAACATGGTAAAGAATAAAAGGGCACTGGTCGGCCTGCTGGCCCTGACTGTCCTGGCGGGCTGCAGCAGCCCGGAAAAACGCAGCCAGGCCAACCGGGGTTTTGATTATCAGCAGGAATCCTTGCGCATCAGGCCTCTGCTGATACCGGCTGGCCTGGATGCCCCGGCCTTTAACAACGAGTTTGTGGTACCGGCCTTGTCCGCCCAGGCCGCCCTGGGTGCCAAAGGCACCGAGCTGGATATCCGTCCGCCGATCCAGGTCTTGCCCCTGATCCGTGGCTCACAGGTAGCGGACCAGGGCTCTGCCCTCTGGTTTTATCAACAGCGCCTGGATCAGCCCCTGGAACAGGAGCTGGCCCTGGCGCTGGAAAGCTTCTTGAATAAGCAAGAGATTGATTTCAACAGGAATGACCAGGGCTGGTTGACCGACTGGGTCGGCGCCAAGAGCGAGCCTGAGCTCCGGTATGTATGGCAGTTTGCACCGGATCCGGTGCGTCGCGCCGTGGCGATCTCGGTGACCATCGCCGAGCAGCGTGGCGATTCGACCCTGCGCCCCCAGGATCGGCAAAGGGCGGAAGCGGTCATGCTCAACGCCTTTTCACTGGACTATCAGTCCGCGTTGACGGCCCGGGAAAGTGAGCTGGACAAGGGGCCGATCGGGATTGAGCTGGATCCGGCCCAGGGCCGGATATTGGCGGCGCAAGGCTATGACCGTACCTGGCGCCGCCTGGTGACCCTGTTGCCGAAGATGGGCTTCGATATCACCAACCGCCAACAGGCGCTGGGTTATCTGGACGTCGAGTTTGATGGCCTGAGCGACGGCAAATGGCAGGATTTGGGCCTGCCGGCCCTGGATGTTCCCGAGGATGAATATCGGATCCAGTTAGGGGATCTGGGCAATCAGACCAGCATCATGATCAATGACAAGGATCGGGTGCCGGTGTCAGCCGAGGTGCTGGGCCAATTCAGCAGGACGCTGGCCAAGGCCTTCGAGCGGACCGATCTGATCAAGTAACCGCGGTTCTTCCCCTTTTCCAGTGGTGGGATAAACGCGGGGAGGGCGTCGATGGATGAGATCCAACGGGGGTTTATCCTGACCCGGCACAGCCGGGATCTGGCGGGTAACACCGAGATAGTGTACTGGCTGTGCAGCGAGCAGGGGCCGGTTAAGCTGGTGCTTGAGGGTGAGCGACCGTTGCTGATGGTGCCGCTCGATGAGGCGGCACCCATAGCCGGCCTGCTGGCCGGTATCGACTATCAATGGGCCGAACCCGGCCTGCAGACCTTTGAGCACAGGCCGGTCGCGGTGCTGTATTTTACCAGCCTCGCCAGCCATAAACAGGCGGCGGCCCTGCTCAGGGCCGCCGCCATCGCTGTCTATGAAGACGACTTTCGCCTCCATGAGCGCTACCTGTTCAGCCGTTTCATCCAGGGTTCGGTGGATTTTATCGGCCGGCAGCTGCCGGCCTCCGGCTATCGCCGTTTTACCCAACCCCGGCTCAAGCCCGGCGACTGGCAGCCGGAATTCAGCACCCTGTCCCTGGATATCGAATGTTCGGCCAAGGGTGAGCTTTACTCCATCGGCCTCTATGGCCAGGGGCTGGCCCGGGTACTGATGATTGGACAGCCCGAGTCCGCCGCGACCGATATCCGCTGGGTTGCCGACGAGCCCGCCTTATTAACGGCCCTGGAGCAGGAGCTCAACCTATATGATCCTGACCTGATCATCGGCTGGAGCCTGGTCAACTTCGATCTGCGGCTGATCCTGCAGCGCGCGGCCCTGCATGGGCTGCGGCTGAAGCTGGGCCGGGGGGGCGAGGGGGCCTATCTGCGCGAGGCCAGCCATAGCGGCCAGGTGTTTGTCACCCTGCCGGGTCGGGTGGCCATCGACGGCATAGACGCGCTCAAGACCGCCTGTTATCAGTTCGACAGTTTCAGCCTGGAGCAGGTGGCGCAACGGCTGCTGGGACGGGGCAAGCAAACCGAGGATGTGGCCAACCGGCTGGCCACCATCCAAAGGGATTTTCGCCATAATAAGCCCAAACTGGCGGCCTACAACCTGGAAGATTGCCGTCTGGTGTGGGATATCTTCGAGCACACCCGGCTGCTGGATTTTTTACGGCTGCGCAGCCAGCTCACCGGGCTGGAGCTGGATCGCAGCGGCGGCTCGGTCGCCGCCTTCACCCACCTCTATCTGCCCCATGTGCACCGGGCGGGCTATGTGGCCCCCAACCTGCCCGCCGACGGCGGCCTGGCAAGCCCAGGCGGCTATGTGATGGAGTCAAAGCCCGGCCTCTATCGCCATGTGCTGGTGCTGGATTTCAAGAGTCTATATCCCTCCATTATCCGTACCTTCAAGATAGATCCCCTAGGATTGGTGCTGGGGCTGCAGGAGGCGGATGCCATCCCCGGCTTCCGTGGCGGACAGTTTTCCCGCCACCGGCATTTTTTGCCGGCCATCATCGAGGCACTGTGGCAACAGCGGGATCATGCCAAGCGGCAGCAGGACGGGCCCCGTTCCCAGGCCATCAAGATCCTGATGAATTCCTTTTACGGGGTACTGGGCTCGGGGGGGTGCCGTTTCTATGATACCCGGCTGGCCTCGTCCATCACCCTACGTGGCCATGACATCATGCAGCAAACCGCGGCCTGGATCGAACAGCAGGGGCACAGGGTGATCTATGGCGACACCGACTCGGTCTTTGTGCTGCTCGCCGGCAACCACGACGAGGCCTCGGCCAGCGCGGAAGGGCGGCGTCTGGCGGGTCTGGTCAACGATGGCTGGCAGGCAACGCTGGCCGAGCAGTTCCGGCTGCAGAGTCATCTTGAGCTGCAATTCGAGACCTATTATTCCCGCTTCCTGATGCCCACCATCCGCGGCCGGGAGCAGGGCTCGAAAAAACGTTATGCGGGGCTGAGCGTAAAAGACGGCCGGGTGTCGCTGATCTTTAAGGGCATGGAGACGGTGCGTTCGGACTGGACTCCCCTGGCCCAGTGGTTTCAGACCCGACTCTACCGGCTGGTATTTGAGGACCGGGATCCCAGCGACTTTGTGCGTACCGCCCTGGCGCAGACCCTGGCCGGAGAGCGGGATGCCGAGTTGGTCTATCGCAAGCGGTTGCGGCGGCCCCTGGCCCTGTATGTGAAAAGCCAGCCGCCCCAGGTGCGGGCGGCCCGGCTGGCCGACGAGCACAACGCCCGGTTGGGACGCCCGCTGCGCTATCAGCAAAAGGGCCACATCCGTTACCTGATCACCCTCAACGGCCCGGAGCCCGAGGAGTACCGCCGCTCGGCCATCGATTACCAGCACTATATAGACCGCCAGCTCAAGCCGGTGGCCGACGCCATACTGCCGTTTGTGGGGTTGAGCTTCGAGGCGCTGACTGGCCGGCAACTGGGGCTGTTCTAGATTGGTGACCGGGATTGGTAATTAGGGACCGGCTTGCAACCCCTATTCCCTATTCCCTTTGTCCTTACCCTCCTTGTCATCGGGGTGGTAGCTGCCGGGGGGAACGCCCCAGTTGTCTTTTTTGCTTTCTTCGGTGTCCCAGTCTTTCAGATTCATCTTGTCGCGGTTTTTTTCCACCGACTTTTCAATCCTCTTGGTGTCCTTGAGGGCGCCGACGAACAGGCCGACCAGAAACAGCAGGGGCAGGGCGATCCAGAGCCAGGTGCTCATGGTTTAATCCTCGGTGATATTGCGGACATAGCGGGCGAAAATTTCGTCCAGTAAGGTAAGGATATGCGCTTTTCCGGCCACAGGTCGAGTACTGATGGCCGCCGCGACCAGCGTCGGGGTCAGCCGGGCGGCACAGGGCCGGGCCAGGGGGCGGTAGCTCAGGTGCCAGGGTTCGACCGCCACCCCGCCGAGCGGCAGGCGGTAGGGGCGGAAAAAGCCGAAGCGGGTCAGGTTGGCATCCAGCCACTTGGTCAGCGGATAAAAATAGCCGTCCGGTCCGTATTCCCAGGGCTCGAGCCGAAGCAGTGCGCCGGTGGGCAGCAGCGCCGGATCGTAGACATCCAGATCCGTGCCCCAATGGTGGCGGCTGGTGCCGGGCAGGGCGCTCCAGTGCAGGATGGCCGCGATGCGCCGTGGCTCATCCAGGCTGAGGGCATCCAGCGGCCGGCTGTCGGCATCCAGCAACGGCCGGCTGCCGTCGAACTTGCCGTTCCAGATGGCCATCTGTCGCTCGAAGCTGCGGAAGCTGGAAGCCGGCACCAGGTTGAAGCCCGCGGCCGCGGCCGCCGCCTGCAGTTTGACAAAGGCGGCCGCGGCACCGGGCCGCAGGCGATGACCATCGGCCAGGCTGACCAGGTGATCCTCGCTCAGGCCCAGCAGGGCATCGTTGCTGATGCCGGCCTGGCTCATGCCAGCAACCGCTCCAGTATGCCTTGATACATATCGGTCAACTGCTCCAGATCAGCGATTTTCACGCATTCGTTCAGCTTGTGAATGGTGGCGTTGACCGGCCCCAACTCGATCACCTGGGCGCCGGTCTGGGCGATAAAGCGGCCGTCGGAGGTTCCGCCGGTGGTGAGCAGGGCGGGAGCCTGATGGCGCACGGCGGTGACCGCCGCGACCGTGGCTTCGAGTAGGTCCCCCTTGTCGGTGAGGAAAGGCTTGCCGTTCAGCAGCCATTTGATCTCATAGTCCAGGCCATGGGCATCCAGCACACTGTGCACCCTGGCCTTGATCTTGGCCTCGTTCAGCTCGGTGCTGAAGCGCAGATTGAATTGGGCATGCAGCTCGCCGGGGATCACGTTGGAGGCGCCGGTGCCGGCCTGGATGTTGGCTATCTGGAAGCTGGTCGGCGGGAAAAACTCGTTACCCTGATCCCACAGGGTATTGGCCAGCTCGGCGAGGGCGGGGGCGGCCCTGTGCACCGGGTTGTCGGCCAGATGGGGATAGGCCACATGGCCCTGTATGCCCTTGACGGTCAGGTCGCCGGTGAGTGAGCCACGCCGGCCATTCTTGACCACGTCGCCCACCTCCGCGGTGGAGGAGGGCTCCCCCACCAGGCACCAGGTGATTTTCTCGTCGCGGGCTTCGAGGGTGTCGATTACCCGGGTGGTGCCGTTGATAAAGGGGCCTTCCTCGTCGCTGGTGATCAGGAAGGCGATGGAGCCCTGATGATCCGGATATTGGGCCACAAAGCGCTCGGTGGCCACCACCATGGCGGCGAGCGAGCCCTTCATGTCGGCGGCGCCCCGGCCGTGCAGGTAACCATTGATTTCTGTCGCCTCGAAGGGGGGCGTATGCCATTTATCCAGGGGGCCGGGGGGCACCACATCCGTATGGCCGGCAAAGCAGAACAGAGGCCCTTCGCTGCCGCGCCGGGCCCACAGGTTGGTGGTGTCCTCAAACACCATGGTTTCCAGCGTGAATCCAAGGGCGGCGAGACGTTCGCCCATCAGCTCCTGGCAACCCTTATCTTCCGGGGTAACCGAGGGGCGGTTGATTAAGTCTTTGGTCAGGGCCAGGACGGCGGAATCAGTCATTGTTGTCCTTGTTTACCGATTAAATACGTTATTGATTAAAAAAACGGGCATAGTCAGCGGCGTTAAAGCCCAGTTGCAACCGATCGTCATGGACCAGCAGGGGGCGCTTGATCATGGCGGGGGTGGCTGTGAGCAGGGCGGCGGCGGTATCCGGGCCGAGGGTGGCCTTGTCTTCATCGCTCAGGGCGCGGTAGCTGGTGCCTCTTTTATTGACCAGCTGTTCCCAGCCCAGGCGTGCCAGCCAGTCCTGTAATTCCAGCGGATCTAGGCCATCGATCCTGTGATCGATAAATTGGTAGTCGATGGCATGCTGTTCAAGCCACTTACGGGCTTTTTTTACCGTATCGCAGTTCTTGATGCCGTAAAGTTTGATGGTCATCGGGGGGTCCTGTTGCAAGCGTGGTTGGATTCTGGCATTTCGGCGTAACAGCTGCAACCTGAGCCAGCGGCCTGCGGAGACGCAACAGACCCGCGGGCCGGGTTCAAGCCAGACCAATTTACACTGGCACCGGGCCCGGGCTTTGGGTACTGTTATCCACTTCATCGTCCTGTCGTCGCCGGTTTCCGTGTATTGTCGCGGGGCATGCCTGCACCTGGCGCTTTATCGAATTTGCTGTTTAAGCATATGGAGAGGGGATAAAGGTTGGAACTTAAGGAATACTGGAGTGATCGTTATCACTCCCGAGATTTTAAGCTAACCCGGGTCGGGGTGGTCGCCATCCGCTTTCGCTGGCTGGTGACCCTGTTGATCATCGGGATCGCCGGCTGGATACCGATGGATTGGCTGGTGCTGGATTCGGCGCATTTCAATTTGCTGTGGAAAACGCGTTTGATCACCGGCGCCATGCTGACCCCCCTGTTGCCGCTCAGTTATCTGTGCAAACTCAACCGCCGCTGGATGGTGGCCTCCATCTACTATCTGGTGGGGGTGATGCTGGCGTTCAACTGGGTCGCCCTGTGGAGCTTTCAGGGAGAGGCGGTCCCCGTCGGTTACCTCGCCTTCCCCTATTTCCTGCTGGGACTGCTGGGGGTGCTGCCCCTGCAGCTGCAATCCAGCATCAAGCTGGCGTTGACCATCAGCCTGCTGGTGCTGGCCTCTGATTACTGGCTGGATCACGGCAGCCTGACCAACGGGGTGCTGGTGGACAGGGTCTGGCTGTTGCTCAGCTTCGGGCTGGCCATGGTCTGGGTGCAGTGCGGCCAGTTGCGCATGCTGCTCGATCTCTACCGGGAATCATCCCGGGATCCCCTGACCCGCTTGATGAACCGTCGCCTGTTCGTGCGCCAACTGGAGCAGGTGCGCTACCAGAGCAAGGATGAGCGTCCCTATAGCCTGCTCCTGCTGGATTTGGACCGCTTTAAAAGGATCAATGATGATTTTGGCCATCTGATGGGTGATGAGGTGCTGGTCACGGTCGCCAATACCATACTGGACATCCTGGGCCAGGACGCCATGGTGGCGCGCTATGGCGGGGAAGAGTTTATGGTCTTGCTGCCCGATACGTCGCTGTCGCAGGCTTTGCGCCAGGCCGAGACCTTGCGTCTGGCGGTGGAATCCCAGCCGGTGGTCAGCCCCTTGGACGACAGGGAGGTCAATGTCACCATCAGCGTAGGGGTGGTGGAAGGTAATAAAGACAGCCAGGTGCAGGCGCTGCTGCGGCAGGCCGATGAAGCCCTCTATGCCGCCAAGAGCAGGGGGCGTAACTGTGTGATGCCGGAGAGACTGGCCGCCTGAGGCAGTTGTCTGGACAGAACAAGGTGCAGGGTGCTTACGTCGGGCTTGGCCATGGCTTATACTGCTGGCCTTGCCCAGTTTGACTCCACCCATATCCCCCAACGGGACAACAATAGCGAGATGTCTTATGCCCAAGGACAAACAGGAAAAACGCGCCCTCTACGTTCCTTATGCCGGTCCGGCCCTGCTGGAAACGCCCTTGCTGAACAAGGGCAGTGCCTTTAACAAAGAAGAGCGGATCTCGTTCAACCTGGATGGCTTGTTGCCGCACAATATAGAAACCATTGAAGAACAGGTATCCAGAGCTTATCGGCAATATATTTCCTTTCAGAACGATCTGGACAAGCATATCTACCTGCGCAACATCCAAGATACGAATGAAACCCTATTTTATCGCCTGGTCGAAGATCATCTGAGCAAGATGATGCCCATCATTTATACCCCGACCGTGGGCAAGGCCTGTGAAGAATTTTCCAATATCTATCGCCGGGCCCGGGGCCTGTTTATTTCCTATCCGGACAAAGATCGTATCGACGATATCCTGCAAAATGCCACCAAGCGCAACGTCAAGGTGATCGTGGTCACCGACGGTGAGCGTATCCTGGGACTGGGTGACCAGGGCATCGGCGGTATGGGTATCCCGATCGGTAAATTGTCCCTCTATACCGCCTGCGGCGGCATCTCTCCCGCCTATACCCTGCCGGTGGTACTGGATGCGGGCACCAACAATCCCCAACTGCTCAACGACCCCATGTATATGGGCTGGCGCAACCCCAGGGTGAGCGGTGAGGAATACGATCAGTTTGTGGATGCCTTTATCAAGGCGGTCAAGCGCCGCTGGCCCAATGTGCTGTTGCAGTTCGAGGACTTCGCCCAGAAGAATGCCATGCCGTTGCTCAACCGTTACAAGGACGAGCTGTGCTGCTTCAATGACGATATTCAGGGCACGGCGGCGGTCACCCTGGGCTCCCTGATCGCGGCCTGTGAGGCCAGCGGCAGCAAATTGTCCGAGAAAAAAGTGGCATTCCTGGGTTCCGGCTCCGCCGGCTGCGGGATTGCCGAGCAGATAGTGGCCCAGATGAAGGCCGAAGGCCTGAGCGATGCCAAGGCGCGGGAACGGGTGTTTATGGTCGACCGCTTCGGCCTGCTGACCAGCAACATGCCCAACCTGCTGGACTTCCAGCGGCCCCTGGCGCAGCCCATGGACAGCATCCAGGACTGGCAGACCGAGGGGGAAAATATCTCCCTGCTGGAAGTGATGCAGAACGGCAAGCCGGATATCCTGATTGGGGTATCGGGTCAGCCGGGCCTGTTCACCGAAGCGGTGGTTAAAACCATGCACGCCCACTGTGAACGGCCCATCATCTTCCCCCTGTCCAACCCCACCTCGCGGGTGGAGGCGACACCGGAAGACATTATCAACTGGACCGACGGCCAGGCGCTGGTGGCCACCGGCAGCCCCTTTGCACCGGTGGAATACAAAGGCAAGCTGTATGAAATTGCCCAGTGCAACAACTCCTATATTTTTCCCGGCATCGGCCTGGGCGTGCTGGCCTGTGGCGCCAAGCGGGTGACGGATGCCATGCTGATGGCATCGAGCCGGGCCCTGGCCGCCTGTTCGCCGCTGGCTATCAACGGTGAAGGTTCCTTGTTGCCCCCCCTGGAGGATATTCAGCAGGTAAGCCGCCAGATTGCCAAGATGGTGGCCAAAACTGCCCAGTTGCAGGGACAGGCGCTGCAGATTTCCGATACCGCCCTGGACGAGGCGATAGAGGCCAACTTCTGGACCCCGGAATACCGTAAATACCGCCGGGTTTCTTTCTAAGCACTGTTCATCCAGCCTTGTAAATGATGACGCCGGTACCCCACCGGCGTTTTTTGTCTCCTATGCTTGGAGATAGCAAGGTCTGCCTTCATTTACCTTTTCCCCGGACGCACATCCGGTGCTGGCGGCTGCCTGACGAGTAGCGGGGCAGGGAAGAGCCGCTTTGATTATACTTTTAAATATACTGATCGGTCGTTCGCGCGGTTGGCACGGCCGCCTGCCGATCGGGGAGGTTGGTGATGAAGCGGTATTATTATGTCAGCGACAACCTGGATGATCTGGAAGCCGTCGAGCAGGAACTGGAGCGCTGTGGCATTACCCAGCCCCAGATCCACGTACTCAGTGAAAGAGACGGGGAGGTAGAACGACACCGGCTGCATGAGGTAGAGGCCGTGCTGAAGAAAGATGTGGTCCATGCCACCGAAGTGGGGGCCTTGATCGGCGCCGTTGCCGCCGGCTTTGTACTGCTGCTCAGCTATCTGTCCGGCATCACCGAAACGGTCGGCTGGGTTCCCTTTATTTTCCTGGCGATAGTGGCGCTGGGTTTTGGTGCCTGGGAAGGCGGCATGTTCGGCATCCAGAATCCGCACCGGGACTTTCGCAAGTTTATGGACGCACTGCAGGCGGGCAAGCACGTGTTCTTTGTGGATGTGGAACCGACCCAGGAAGCTATCCTGGCACGGGTGGCCGGGGCGCACCCCCAGTTGCAGGCAGCCGGTACCGGTGCTGCGACACCGCGCTGGGTGATCCTGGCCCAGAACAAATGGAAAGCATTTAACCGGACGATGCCCTGATCCCCAAAATGTCCTTGAACAGGGTTGAAAACCGGAATTGATCCCCCATATTGCCCAACAGGAGTTTTACTGCCGCTCGACGCTGCTTTTTTGCCTCGCTATAATGCCGCGTCAATTTGCCATGAAGACCCAGGTCTTCACCAGGACTCAAGGAGCAGCTCGCTGCTTCATTTACATCACAGGGTCAGCACCAAGGTGCTGAAGAGAATTGAGGTAATATAATGCAAGTTTCTGTAGAGACGACCCAAGGCCTGGAGCGCCGTCTGACCATCACTGTACCGGCTGAAAAAGTGGCAGGTGAAGTCAACGGCCGTCTGCGTCAGCTGGCCAAAACCCGTCGTATCGATGGTTTCCGTCCTGGCAAGGCGCCTTTAGCCGTTATCAAGAAAATGTTTGGCCCCTCAGTCGAAGCCGATGTGGCCGGCGAGCTGATGCAGCGTAATTTTTTCGAAGCCGTGATGGCCGAAAAACTGAACCCGGCCGGCATGCCGACCATGGAGCCTGCCGCCATCAAGGCCGGCGAAGACTTCACCTTCACCGCTACCTTTGAAGTCTACCCGGAAGTGGAAGTGACCGGCCTGGATGCGGTTGTAGTCGAAAAGCCGCAGGCCGAAGTGACCGATGTCGAACTGGACAAGATGATCGACACCCTGCGCAAGCAGCACGCCGACTGGGTTGAAGTCGAGCGTGAAGCCGCCACCGACGACCGCGTGACCATGAATTTCGTCGGCTCGGTAGACGGTGAAGAGTTTGAAGGCGGCGCCGCCGAAGACTTCGTGCTGGTACTGGGCTCCGGCCGAATGATCCCTGGCTTTGAAGACGGCCTGCTGGGCAAGAAGGTCGGCGACGACTTCACCCTGGAAGTGACCTTCCCCGAGGACTACCACGCCGAAAACCTGAAAGGCAAGCCGGCTCAGTTCGCCATCGCCGTGACCAAGGTTGAAGCCCAGCAACTGCCTGAGCTGACTGAAGAATTCGTACAGCGTTTCGGCATCGCCGACGGTTCTGTCGACGGTCTGAAAGCCGAAGTGCGCAAAAACATGGAGCGCGAGCTGGCCCAGGCGCTGAAAGCCTCTGTTAAGGAGCAGGTGATCGACGGCCTGATCGCCCAGAACCAGATCGAGGTGCCCAAGGCCCTGATCGACGGTGAAATCGACAACCTGCGCAAGCAGGCCCTGCAGCGCTTTGGTGGCATGGACACTAAAAATGCGCCACAACTGCCGGCCGAATTGTTCCAGGACCAGGCCGAGCGCCGCGTACGCGTAGGTCTGCTGCTGGGTGAAGTGATCAAGCAGAACGACATCAAGGCCGATGATGCCAAGGTACAGGAAATCATCGCGTCCATGGCCTCTGCCTACGAAGATCCGGCCGAAGTCATCGCCTATTACAACGATAACAAGCAACTGCTGGAAAGCGTACGTAACCTGGCGGTCGAAGATCAGGCCATCGAGTTTGTGCTGGCACAGGCTCAGGTGAGCGACAAGCAGGTGTCTTTTGACGAACTGATGAACAAGCCGGGCGTTGGCGCTTAAGAACATTTGACTTAAGCAATAAGCTGTTGCGTATAATGGCCCTAGTGTTAGTGCACTCGGGCCATTTTATTTAGGGGACAAGACCTTATGTCAAATAATGATACTTCGCTGATGGACGGGCCCCTGGCTGCTCTGGTACCCATAGTGGTGGAGCAAACCGCCAAGGGTGAGCGTTCTTACGATATTTATTCTCGTCTGCTGAAAGAGCGGGTGATCTTTATGACCGGCCAGGTGGAAGACCATATGGCCAACCTGATCTGTGCCCAGATGTTGTTCCTGGAGTCGGAAAATCCGGAGAAGGATATATACCTTTATATCAATTCCCCTGGAGGCTCGGTGACCGCCGGCATGTCCATTTATGACACCATGCAGTTCATCAAGCCGGACGTCAGTACCGTCTGCATGGGGCAGGCCTGCTCCATGGGCGCCTTCCTGCTGGCCGGTGGCGCCACCGGCAAGCGTTTCGCCCTGCCCAACAGCCGGGTGATGATCCATCAACCGCTGGGCGGCTTCCAGGGGCAGGCATCGGATATCCAGATCCATGCCAAGGAAATTCTGTATATTAAAGAGAAACTCAATCGTCTGCTGGCCGAACACACCGGGCAGGAGCTGTCGGTTGTGGAGCGGGATACCGACCGGGACAACTTTATGTCGGCAGTCCAAGCCAAGGAATATGGCCTGATCGACCAGGTACTGCACAAGCGCGATTGAGCAAAGCGGGGTGGGGTGTTATACACTCTCAATATGAGTGGCGAGCGCTCCGTCGCCTGTACGCATAAGAGGTGACTGAATGACAGACAAACGCAGGGGTGAAGGGGACGGCGGCAAACTGCTGTATTGTTCTTTTTGCGGTAAAAGCCAACACGAAGTGCGTAAGCTGATCGCCGGCCCTTCCGTCTATATTTGTGACGAATGTGTCGAGCTGTGCGAAGACATCATTCGCGAAGAGATCAAAGACATTTCCCCCAAGCGGGAAGGTGAGGCGCTGCCCACGCCCCACGAGATACGTGCGCACCTGGATGATTATGTTATCGGTCAGGACCACGCCAAAAAGGTGTTGGCGGTGGCGGTGTACAACCACTACAAGCGGTTACGCAATGCGACCAGTTCCGATGGCGTGGAACTCGGCAAGTCCAATATTTTGCTGATCGGTCCCACCGGCTCGGGTAAAACCCTGCTGGCCGAGACCCTGGCTCGCCTGCTGGATGTACCCTTTACCATGGCTGACGCCACTACCCTGACCGAGGCCGGCTATGTGGGGGAGGACGTAGAGAACATCATCCAGAAGTTGTTGCAAAAATGCGACTATGATGTGGAGAAGGCCCAGCGCGGTATCGTCTATATTGATGAGATCGATAAGATCTCCCGTAAGTCGGACAATCCGTCCATCACCCGTGATGTATCGGGGGAAGGGGTGCAGCAGGCCCTGCTGAAGCTGATCGAAGGCACCGTCGCCTCGGTACCACCCCAGGGTGGGCGTAAGCATCCGCAGCAGGAATTCCTGCAGGTCGATACCTCCAAGATCCTGTTCGTCTGTGGTGGCGCCTTTGCCGGCCTGGACAAGGTGATCGAACAGCGGATGGATAAGGGCACCGGCATCGGCTTTGGCGCCGAGGTGAAAACCAAGAACGACAAGGCCAGCTTGAGTGAAATCTTTACCCAGGTTGAGCCGGGCGATTTGGTCAAATACGGCCTGATCCCCGAGTTTATCGGCCGTCTGCCGGTGGTGGCGACGCTCACCGAATTGGATGAAGACGCCCTGGTACAGATCCTGTCCGAGCCGAAAAATGCCCTGACCAAGCAGTACGGTGCCTTATTCTCGTTGGAAGATGTGGCGTTGGAGTTTCGTGAAGATGCCCTGCGTGCCATCGCCCGCAAGGCCATGGAGCGTAAAACAGGTGCCCGTGGCCTGCGCTCCATCGTGGAAGGTGTGTTGCTCGATACCATGTACGACCTGCCGTCGATGGACGACGTGGCCAAAGTGGTCATTGATGAAACCGTGATTAAAGGCGAGTCTGACCCTATCCTGATTTTTCAGAAAGGGGAAAACCAGGCCGTATCCGGTGACTGATTGAGCTATTTTTAGTCGATATAAAGGGGCATCATGCCCCTTTTATTGTTTTTGCCCAGGCGGTGATTGAATCTGGCGATCACGCCCCCATATACTGCCCAAGCGCTAATAAATTGCATTCAAGCTGAGAGGACACTATGACCCTAGAGCGTTCCGAACGCATCGAAACCCCCGTCCTGCCTCTCCGTGACGTGGTGGTATATCCCCATATGGTGATCCCCTTGTTTGTGGGACGGGAGAAGTCCATCCGCTGTCTGGAAGCGGCCATGGAGCAGGACAAAAAGGTACTGCTGGTCGCGCAGAAAGATGCGACCACCGATGAGCCGGGGGCCGATGATATCTATCAGGTGGGTACCGTGGCCAATGTGCTGCAGCTGTTGAAGCTGCCCGATGGCACCGTCAAGGTATTGGTGGAAGGCGGTCAGCGGGCCAGGCTGGAAAGCCTGTCCGAGCAGGACGGTTACTTCGTGGCCGATGCCCAGTACCTGGCCACCCAGCCGCTGGATGAAAAGGAGCAGGAAGTGCTGGTGCGCTCCGCCATCACCCAGTTCGAAGGCTACATCAAGCTCAACAAGAAAATCCCGCCGGAGGTGTTGACCTCACTGTCGGCGATCGAAGACGCCGCGCGCCTGGCCGATACCATGGCGGCCCATATGCCCCTGAAGCTGGAAGACAAGCAGAAGGTGCTGGAAATCAGCCAGGTGGGTGAGCGGCTCGAATTCCTGATGGCGATGATGGAGTCGGAAATCGACTTGCTGCAGGTCGAACGCCGGATCCGCGCCCGGGTCAAGAAACAGATGGAGAAGAGCCAGCGGGAGTACTATCTCAACGAGCAGATGAAGGCCATCCAGAAAGAGCTGGGTGAGCTGGAGGATGTGCCCGACGAGTTCGAGGCCCTGCAGCAAAAGATAGACGAGGCGGGCATGACCGACGAGGCCCATGGCAAGGTCATGGCCGAATTCGCCAAATTAAAGATGATGTCACCCATGTCGGCGGAAGCCACAGTGGTGCGTGGCTACATCGATTGGGTGCTGTCGGTACCCTGGAAGAAGCGTTCCAAGGTGAAGAAGGACCTGGCCAAGGCCGAGGAGATCCTCGACGCCGACCACTATGGTTTGGAGCGGGTGAAAGAGCGCATCATCGAATATCTGGCGGTACAGAGTCGTACCAACAAGCTGAAAGGACCCATCCTGTGTCTGGTGGGGCCGCCCGGCGTGGGTAAAACCTCTCTGGGACAGTCCATCGCCAAGTCCACCGGACGCAAATATGTGCGTATGGCTCTGGGCGGGGTGCGTGACGAGGCGGAAATTCGTGGTCACCGCCGGACCTATATCGGTTCCATGCCCGGTAAGTTGATCCAAAAAATGGCCAAGGTCGGGGTGCGCAACCCGCTGTTCCTGCTGGATGAGATCGATAAGATGTCCTCCGATATGCGCGGTGATCCGGCGTCTGCCCTGCTGGAGGTGCTGGATCCGGAGCAGAACCACAGTTTCAACGATCACTATCTGGAAGTGGACTACGACCTGTCCGACGTGATGTTTGTGGCCACTTCCAACTCCATGCATATTCCGGCGCCGCTGCTGGATCGGATGGAGGTCATCCGGCTGTCCGGTTACACCGAGGACGAGAAGCTCAACATCGCCAAGCGTCACCTGCTGTCCAAGCAGCTCAGCCGCAATGGTCTGAAACCCGACGAGTTGGTGGTGGAAGACTCGGCTATTATCGGCATTATCCGTTACTACACCCGGGAGGCGGGGGTGCGCAGCCTGGAACGGGATATTTCCAAACTCTGCCGCAAGGCGGTCAAGGAAATCCTGCTCAACAAAGACATCAAACAGGTCGTGATCAACCAGGAAAACCTCAAGTCTTATCTGGGCGTACATCGCTTCGATTACGGCAAGGCGGAAGAGCGTAATCAGGTGGGACAGGTGACCGGCCTGGCCTGGACCGAAGTGGGTGGTGATCTGCTGACCATTGAAGTGGCCAATGTGCCGGGCAAGGGCAAGCTGACCTATACCGGCTCGCTGGGTGATGTGATGCAGGAGTCCATCCAGGCGGCGCTGACGGTGGTGCGTTCGCGCGCGGAAAAATGGCGTATCAACGCAGACTTCCACGAAAAACGGGATATCCATGTGCACGTGCCGGAAGGGGCTACCCCCAAAGATGGCCCCAGCGCCGGTATCGCCATGTGCACCGCCCTGGTGTCCAGCCTGACCGGCAATCCGGTACGCGCCGATGTGGCCATGACCGGAGAAATCACCCTGCGTGGTGAAGTGCTGCCGATCGGGGGCCTGAAAGAAAAGCTGCTGGCGGCACACCGGGGGGGCATCAAGCGGGTGGTGATCCCCAAGGAAAACGAACGGGATCTGGAAGAAATTCCGGATAACGTGAAACAGGATCTGGAAATTCATCCGGTACGTTGGATTGAAGATGTGCTGGAGCTGGCGCTGGAAGAGGCTCCGGAAGGATTTTCTGTGGTGTCAGCCTGAGCTTTTTAGCCTAAATGGCGGTTTCAAGCTTGTCAGCGGCCATCAGTCGCAGTAGCCTTGGATGACGTTTTTACCGGGTCAATGAAGGCGAGGGATTTTTGCCTTCATTGATGGCAATCAGTAGCAGGACAAGCCGCACCCGTGGTCTAGTCATCTACCAATGAATAACAAAATCAAGGTTAGCTCAGTGTCCTGTCACGAGCACTAAAATAACGACAAGGGGAATGATTGTGAATAAATCTCAACTGATCGACAAAATTGCCGAAGGTGCCGATATTACCAAGGCGTCTGCTGGTCGTGCGCTGGATGCCGTGGTCGAGGCGATTACCGAATCATTGAAAGAGGGTGATCAGGTTTCACTGGTCGGCTTTGGCACCTTTGCCGTGCGTGAGCGGGCCGCCCGTACCGGTCGTAACCCGCAAACCGGTGCGGCCATCGAAATCGCCGCCGCCAAAACCCCCGCGTTTAAAGCCGGTAAGGCGCTGAAAGACGCTGTAAACTAAGTCATACTGGCTGCTGGAATTAGCTCCAGTTCAGATCATGATCCGAACAAGGCGCATCTTCAGGTGCGCTTTTTTTCGGATGGGGCGGCAAGCCGTCTATCGGGAGTAACTAACATCCATGTTTTTTGACAAACTTCGAGCCGGTACTCAAGGCACCACCTCTAAGGTGGTCCTGGGATTAATCATTGTATCTTTTGCCCTGGCGGGGGTTGGCAGCTATGTAAGCCGGCCAGTGCCGGAAATCGCGGCTGTGGTCAATGGTGACGAAATCAGCCTGCAGACCCTGGAAAGCGCCTATCGCAACGAGCGTGCACGACTGGAAAACCAACTGGGTGCTCAGTTCAGCCAATTGTTAGGCGACCCCCAATATGTTGAGCAAATCCGCGGCTCGGTGCTGGAGCAGTTGATAGAGCAGCGGCTGATCGATCAAAAGGTGCAGGAGCTGGGTTTGCGCGCCAGCGATGAACAGGTTCGCAACGCCATTCGCAGCCTGCCTGAGTTTCAGCAAGACGGCGTGTTCGACAATGAGCGCTATTTGCAGTTGCTGGCCCGCAGTGGCCTTAGCGCCGAGCAGTTACGCGACAGCGTACGCCAGGATCTGAGCCGGCAAATGCTGATGAATACGGTATTGGGCTCCAGCTTTACCTTGGAGCAGGAAGCCAGCTGGCTGGATCGTCTGAGCCGTCAACAACGGGATGGCGAATATGTGCGTCTGCCCCTGAGCGCCTTTATCGAGCAGGTTGACCCCTCTGAGGCCGAGATTGAAGCCTACTATCAGCAAAACCCCGGCCAGTTCCAGCGCCCCGAGCAGGTCAAGATCAACTACCTGATGCTGGATGCCTCTGCCTTTTCGGTCGATGATATCGATGAGCAGGAGATCCGGGACTATTATCAGGCCAACCTGGCCAGCTATACCCAGCCCGAGCAGCGCAGGGTCGCCCATATCATGGTGAACAAGGGGGCCGAGGCGGCGGACAAAATCAAGGCCATCGCCGAGCGCTTGCAGGCTGGTGAATCCTTTAGCGAGCTGGCTAAAACCGAGTCGGATGACGTGTTTTCCGGTGCCAAGGGCGGTGAGCTGGAGTGGATGACGCCGGGCACCATGGATCCGGCGTTTGACAATGCCGCTTTTGCCCTGGCCAAGGTCGGCGATGTCTCCGGGATAGTGGAAAGCGAGTTTGGCCTGCACCTGATCAGCCTGCTGGATGTTCGTCCCGCAGCGAGCAAGTCACTGGATGAGGTCGGCGCCGACATCGCCAGGCGACTGGCCCAGGACAAGGCCTCTGATGCCTTCTATGCCCGGGAGCAGAGACTGGCCGAGCTGGCTTTCGAATTCCCTGACTCGCTGGATATGGCGGCCCAGGAACTGGGCCTGGAGATAGTATCAACCGACTATTTCTCGGCGCTGGATGCCCCGGCCGCCATCAAGGATCCCCGGCTGATACAGGAAGCCTTCGGCGAGCGTTTGAGAGAGCAGGGCGGCAATTCCGAGCTGATTTCCCTGGGTCAGAACAAGGCGGCCGTCATCCATGTGACCGACCGGCGTCCGGCTGCGGTACGTGAGCTGGCCGAGGTGCGTGAGCAGGTAAGGAACCGGGTGGCGGCAAGCCAGGCTGATCAGCTGACCCAGGAAGCGGCCAACGCCTTGCAACAGTCCTGGTCTGCGGGGCAGCAGGCTCCGTTGCTGGCGCAATATCAGGTTGAGTCCAGCACGCTGACTGCGGTTACCCGCGACGATAGCGAGCTGGAGCCGGGCTTGTTGAATGCCCTGTTCGCCATGGCGACCCCGGCAGCAGAGCCCAGCCTGAGTATAGTTGTGCTCTCTAATGGTGATCGGGTAGTGATCCGACTCAACAAGGTGACCACGCCGGAGACCGCTTCCGAGAATGTCGAGCAAATCCGCCAGGGCCAGAGCAGTCTGCTTGCCGATCGCGAATACCGCAGCTTGCTTCAGGCCCTCAAGGCCGGCGCCGACATCGACTACCGGCAGTTGCCAGAAACCGATAACTTCTGAACAAAGGCGCTACGGCGCCTTTTTTATCGTCAAATGGCGCTCTGTCAGCGCCAAGGATAGGATAAACAATCCGCCTAAACGGCCTTGAAATGTTGCATCTCTGTTTTCAATTTGATAATAAAGTGTGCCCCGAGGGCGTAATGCCGGTCCGTTAACGGGATGGGCTGGTTTCAAGCCGACCTTTTGCGCCAGGGTCGAAAAATGCGCCTGCATTTTCGATATTTCCGCCATCCATGGCGGTCAGATGGCGCAGGAGTCCCTAAGGATGGGTTTGCGGCGTGTCGATGGGAAGCCAGTTCATCCCGTTTCACGCTTAATGGACGAGCATTACTTCAGGTGGTGGCAGGTTTTATCCTCGGGCATCTTCCGCTATGATGCCCATCTCGGGTAAAGTGTTATAAGCCGATAAACTAACAGCAGTCGGAGAAATCTTTTGATTAACGTATTCCTGGTTGATGACCATGAGTTAGTGCGCACAGGGATCCGACGCATACTGGAAGATGTCAAAGGGATGAAGGTGGTTGGCGAGGCCAAAAGCGGTGAAGATGCCGTGCAATGGTGCCGCGAGCAACACCCGGATGTCATCCTGATGGACATGAATATGCCGGGCATTGGCGGCTTGGAGGCTACCCGCAAGATCTTGCGTTTCAACCCGGATGTGAAAATTATCGTATTGACCATACATACCGAAAATCCGTTTCCGACCAAAGTGATGCAGGCCGGCGCGGCCGGTTACCTGACCAAGGGGGCGGGACCGGAGGAGATGATCAATGCGATCAGGCTGGTAAACAGCGGGCAGCGCTATATTTCCCCGGAAATCGCCCAGCGTATGGCCCTGAGCCAGTTTTCCAATGAAGAAAACCCGTTCAAGCAGCTCTCTGAACGCGAGCTGCAGATCATGCTGATGATCACCAAGGGCCAGCGCGTGACCGATATTTCGGAGCAGCTGAACCTGAGCCCGAAGACGGTCAACAGTTATCGTTATCGCCTGTTCAGCAAACTCAACATCAACGGCGATGTCGAGCTTACCCATCTTGCCATCCGCTACGGCATGCTGGACTCAGAAAAAATATAGCGGCGATGAGCCAGTCTTTTGATGCAAAAGCCTTTCTCAAGGTCGTGACTGAACAACCCGGCGTTTATCGTATGTACGACAACGCCGGGGTTGTTATCTATGTCGGCAAGGCCAAAAACCTCAAAAAGCGACTGTCCTCCTATTTTCGTACCCAGGTCAGCGGAGAAAAGACGCGGGCGCTGGTACGCCAGATCTGCGATGTACAGGTGACGGTGACCCATACCGAAACCGAAGCGCTTATCCTCGAACACAACCTGATCAAGCAGTATCTGCCCAGATACAATGTGCTGTTGCGGGATGACAAGTCTTATCCCTATGTCATTATCACCGAGCATCCTCATCCCCGTATCGGCATTCATCGTGGCCCGCGCAAGGCCAAGGGGGAGTACTTCGGGCCTTACCCCAACGGTGCCGCGGTGCGTGAAAGCCTGCACCTGATGCAAAAGCTGTTTCCGGTGCGTCAGTGCGAAGACGGTTATTATGCCAACCGCTCCCGGCCGTGCCTGATGTACCAGCTCAAGCGGTGTGCCGGACCCTGTGTCAAGGGGCTGGTCAGCGAGCAGGAGTACCGTCACCAGGTGATGCTGGCCCGGCTGTTCCTGCAGGGTAAGAACCAGCAGGTATTGCAGGATCTGGCCGACAGCATGGAACAGGCCAGCCAGGAGCTGCGCTTCGAGGACGCGGCCCGTTTCCGGGATCAGCTGCAGGCGCTGCGGCGGGTGCAGGAGCAGCAATCGGTCAGCGGCAACCTGCAGGGCGATCGGGATGTGGTGGGGCTGGCCTGCGAGCGTAGCCTGGCCTGCGTGCACGTGCTCTTTATCCGCCAAGGCAAGGTACTGGGCAGCCGCAGTTACTTCCCCAAGGTGCCGCCAGATACGGACGCGCAGGAGGTGCTGCAGAGCTTCCTGCTACAGTTCTATCTATCCGACGCCGGCGGGCGCCAGGCGCCAGGGGAGATATTGCTCGATCGCAGCCTGGATGACGAAGCGGTGCTGAGCGATACCCTGAGCCAGCATCAGGGGCGCAAGGTGCGCTGCCGCAGCCGGACCCGGGCCGAGCGGGCCCGCTTTATCAAGCTGGCCCGCACCAATGCCGAAACGGCCTTGGCCAGCCGGCTGGCCCATAAAAGCACCTTCAGGCAGCGCCTGAGCCAGCTGGAGGAGACTCTGGACCTAGGCCCCATCTTGCGCATGGAGTGCTTTGATATCTCCCATACCATGGGTGAGAAGACGGTAGCCTCCTGCGTGGTGTTCAACGGCGAGGGGCCCCAGAAGAGCGAATATCGCCGCTATAACATCGCCGACATTACCCCGGGTGATGATTACGCCGCCATGGAGCAGGCCCTGAGCCGGCGTTTCCATCAGGCTGATCCTGACAAGCTGCCTGATGTGTTGTTTATCGACGGCGGCCTGGGCCAGTTGGCCAGGGCCGAAATGGTCATAGCCGAACAACTGGCGGGGCAGCCAAAACAGCCGCTGCTGGTGGGCGTAGCCAAAGGTGTGACCCGCAAGCCGGGGCTGGAAACCCTGATCATGGGCGGCAGCCATGAAGAACGGCATTTACCGGCCGATATGCCGGCACTACACTTAATACAGCATATTCGGGACGAGTCCCACCGTTTTGCCATCACCGGTCACCGGGCCCAGAGAGGGAAGGTGCGTAACACCAGTACCCTGGAAGTGATCCCGGGGGTCGGTCCCAAGCGGCGTCAGGCCTTGCTCAAATATCTGGGGGGCCTGCAAGAAGTCAATCGGGCAAGTGTCGATGAATTAGCCAAGGTCCCGGGGATCAGCCGCGAGATGGCAGAAAAAATACATGATGCATTGCATCACTGAGTTCCATCATGCACCATGTGGCGGCATGATCCTATGGTTTGATAACAATGATAAATATTCCAAACTCACTGACGTATTTCCGTATTCTGTTAATTCCCGTCTTTATTGTTCTGTTCTACCTGCCGTTTGAATGGTCCTATTTTTGGGCGGCGCTGGTATTTACCATTGCAGCGATAACGGACTGGTTTGACGGTTTCCTGGCACGTCAGCTGGATCAAACCACACAATTCGGCGCCTTCCTGGATCCGGTTGCCGATAAAGTGATGGTGGCTGCGGCTTTGGTGCTGATCACCGAAGACTACAGCAGCATACTGGTGACGGTGCCGGCGATGATCATGATCGCCCGGGAAATTATCATTTCCGCCTTGCGTGAATGGATGGCGGAAATCGGCAAGCGTTCTCGGGTAGCGGTGAGCTGGATAGGCAAATGGAAAGCGACCATACAGATGCTGGCGCTGATCGGTCTTATCTGGCAGCAGAGCATCTATATGATCTGGGGAAGTTATCTGCTGCTCTATGTGGCCACTGGCCTGACCCTGGTTTCGGCCTATGATTACCTACGGGCCGCCTGGTCGGATCTGACCAGCGAAGGCTGACTTTTGTCGATCAAACAAGCATTTGCGCATAAAAAATGTGCGAACGGGCCAAAAGACTAATATTACAGTTGACTGCCGGGCTCTGCCGATTAGAATGCTTGCCATCTGGAAGCAATTCTTCATGGCGCGTTAGCAAAGCGGTTATGCAGCGGATTGCAAATCCGTTTAGTCCGGTTCGACTCCGGAACGCGCCTCCAGATCACTTCAGGTCTGCCCGGATGGTGAAATCGGTAGACACAAGGGATTTAAAATCCCTCGCTGGTAACAGCGTGCCGGTTCAAGTCCGGCTCCGGGCACCATTCAAAATAAATGAGCTGATTTAATATCCCTTCGTTATTTGCTGGCTACCTAGATCATTACCCGGCACAACACGGCTTTATTTTCCGGTTCTTTTTATCCCCATTCCCTTATTTCCGTTTATGCTTGTTCATCTTGCGGACTATGCCATGTCCGATAAGGGCTGCCTGGCAGGTACCCGAACACGTCGTAATATGACTGGGTGTTTCCGAAAGGCGCGAAGGTGGGGAGGGAAAGTCGCGCCTGCGGACATTTCACCTGTTGCCTTCTATGGGGCCGCGTTATCGGGGCTAACATAAAGACGGCCGTGGTGGGCCGTCTGAGGATGGTTTTGAGGCACAATTCAGATGTTTTCTGGTACCTTGAAGATACGGTGGAAGGCTTCTGCATGAGCATCATGTGCCTGCTGCTTGTGACGGAAGGCTTTCACCACATCTTCCCGTTTGCACTTACCCGCCCTGAGCGACTGGACCTTTTGATCGTAATGGTCGCTGGCTTCTCGCAGTTTTTTTCTTTTGTCCTGCAGTTCATCCCAGGTCTCGGTAGCTAAATCCACGAACTCTGTCATCTTGTTTCTCCTTCGATGCCGGGACCTTGAAGTTTAGTACAAAAACCAGGGTGGGACAGGGAGTCATCTTTTGTCGGCGATTCAAAATTCTTCTTTACCTTAAGTCCTTCTTTGTTTTATGGTCTTTTCCCAAGATTAAAATCATTAAGATTCAATGGCCATCACACAGATAATAACAACCCTTGCCCGCCCTGATTGTTTTATCGCATCCACAGCTCCCATCGTTAGCCCCATTTCCCCATGATTGTTTCTTTTATCGAGCAAGCCGTGCTGCTGTTGGCCTTGTGTTGGCTGCTGACCTATAACGTCAGGCTATGGGGCGGCCGGCCATGGGCCAGGCGGCTGGCTTCCGGGCTCTTATACGGCGCCATGACCGGTGTGTGTATGTGGAACTCTTATGCTGTCGCCCCGGGTGTACTCCTGGATGCACGCGATGTGGTGCTGGCCATGGCCGGGTTATTTGGAGGGCCGGTGGCCGGTGTCTTGGCTGGGCTGGTGGCGGTGGCTTATCGCTGGTGGCTGGGAGGCGTTGGGGCACCATCGGGCATACTCCTCATGGCCTGGGCCACCGGGTTGGGGATTGGGCTGCGTTGTATCATAGGGCATGGCTGGCTGAAGCTGAATATCCGCTCATTGTTGTTGTTGAGCCTGCTGCTCTTTGCCGGTGAACGCCTGTCATATTTGCTGCTGCCTACGGAAATCTGGCTGCAGGCGCAGTCTGTTTTTATGCCCATGATGTCGATGCTGGTACCGCTGACGGTGCTGCTGGGGCTGGTGTTGCAGGATGCCCAGAACCGCAGTCAAACAGAGCAGACGTTGTATACCAGTGAAGCGCGCCTGCGGGCCATTACCGGTGCCATTCCTGATCAGCTGCTGGTCATCGATGAAGAGGGCTACTACCTGGAGGTGGCTTCCGCTCCACCGGCTTCCCGGCCCGATGCGCCGGTTCGTCATCGGGGACAGCGACTGCAGGATCTGTTGTCACCGGCCGAAGCCGAGCGGGTGATAGTGTTTATCCGTGACACCCTGGCCAGAAACAGCTCCCATTCCATCGTTTATCGGCTGGATAGCTCCGAAGGCTGCAAGGTATACGAGGGCCATGCCCAGGCACTCCATGGGTTGCCCAAGGGGCAGGCGGCGGTGGTGATGATAGTGCGCGATATCACCGAGCGGGTGAAGGCCGAGACCGAGCTGCGGGTGGCGGCGGCGGCCTTTGAGAGTTCTCAGGGCATGCTGATCACTGATGCGAATAATCGCATCTTGCGGGTGAACCGGCAGTTTACCGACATCACCGGCTATACACCCGCCGAGGTGATGGGTTCAACGCCTAACATGCTCAGTTCGGGTCGGCATACTCCCGAGTTTTATCGGCATATGTGGTACTGCATTCAAGATACCGGCAACTGGCAGGGTGAAATCTATAACAAGCGGAAGTCGGGTGAAGTCTATCCCCAGTGGCTGTCTATTAGCTCGGTAAACAACAAACTGGGCCAGGTGAGTCATTATGTGGCGGCGATCAGCGATATCAGCCAGCGCAAGGCGGATGAGCAACAGATCAATAGGCTGGCATTTTATGATGTGCTTACCGGCCTGGCCAATCGTCGTCTGCTGGAAGAGCGGCTGAAACAGGCTTATGTGCTGAGCAGCCGTCATCGCCGGCCGGGGGCGTTGATCTTTATTGATTTAGATAATTTCAAGGATATCAATGATCTGTGGGGACACAGTGCCGGGGATCAAATCTTGTTGCAGGTCGCCCAGCGATTGAACAAGGCGATAAGAGAAACCGACACTGTGGCCCGCCTGGGGGGCGATGAATTCGCCGTTTTACTGACCGATTGGCCGCATCAGCCCGGCGAAGCGTTGGACCAGCTCAAGCAGATGGCCGAGCGCCTGTTGGATGCCTTGCTACAACCTTATTCATTCGAGCAGCACAGTCTGCACCGCAGTGCCAGCCTGGGACTGGTGTTGTTTGACAATGACCAACAGCCGTTGGATGAGTTGCTACACCAGGCCGAGCTGGCCATGTACCAGGCCAAGGCGGAGGGCAAGAGACGCTTATGTTTTTTCGACACCGAGATGCAGGCGTCGGTTACCCGACGTTTGCAGTTGGAAAAAGATATTATCCGCGGCCTGGAGCGGGGGGAGTTCGTCATCTATCTTCAGGCGCAGCTGGGGGAACATCAAGGATTGATCGGTGCCGAAGCCCTGGTGCGCTGGCAACATCCCGAGCGGGGGGTACTGGCGCCGGGCGCCTTTATCGAGGCGGCGGAGTCGGCCGGCCTGATGGGACGGATAGACAGCGGGGTATTGCGGCTGGCCTGCGAGCAACTGGCGGCTTGGTCAAGACAGCCTGAGCTGGCAGGGCTGACGCTGTCGGTGAATCTCAGTGCCGCGGAGCTGTATCGAGCCGGTTTTGTCGAGGAAGTGCAGGACGTGCTGGCACAAACCGGCGCCAACCCGGCGCGACTGAAGCTGGAGTTGACCGAGTCCATGCTGCTGAGCGATATGCCGATCGCCATCGCCCGGATGAGGGCGCTGAAAGACAGGGGCGTGCGTTTCGCGGTTGATGACTTCGGCACTGGTTATTCATCCCTGCTCTATTTGCAGCAGCTGCCGTTGGATCAACTGAAGATTGATCAGTCGTTCGTGCGGGCCTTGCCGGACGATAACAACAGCTTGGAGATCGTCCGCACCATCATAGCACTGGCCCGGTCCCTGAGGATGGAAGTCATTGCGGAAGGGGTGGAAACCCAGGCCCAGCGGCAGACCCTGCTGGCCAGCGGTTGTCATTTGTATCAGGGATACCTGTTTGCCCGGCCCGAGCCGGCCCAGGTGCTGGAGCGGATGCTCAGCCCCGCTCACGGCCAGCCGGCATCCGTTTTTGCCCTGGAAAAATAACAGGACGCTTCACCTCGACATCGGCAGGAGATGAGTGGCCGTCGCGACGGGCCAAGATTTTTAACCTGGCAGATTCCAACCAAAGCCAAGCCGGGCTATCATTCCAGTAACTCGTCTTTTTGGCTTTTTATTATCTATGCGTCTGTTTTTTGGTGTGTCTGCCGCCACTGTGCTTTTTGCTGGTTTACTCAGTCCGGCTGCGGCCGAGCGCCTCTCCTCCGACTATGACTACTACAATGCCATCGATCGGGTGGTGGCCTCCTATGGTCCGTCGGCCGAGGTGCGCATGAAGCCTTATTTTATGGGCTCCGGCGTCACCTATCCGCCCCTGGAAGCTGTGCTGCTGGCGACCAAGGAAGAAAAGTCGCTGGAGTTGTGGGGCCGAAATGCCGGCGGCGATTTTAAGTTTATCCGCAGCTATCCCATTCGCAAAACCAGCGGAGGGCCCGGGCCCAAGTTGCGGGAAGGGGACAAACAGATCCCCGAAGGCATCTACAAGATCACCGATCTGAATCCCCGCAGCCAGTTTCATTTATCCATGAAGCTGAATTACCCGAATAGCTACGATCTTATGCGGGCCGCAAAAGAAGGTCGCAGCCAGCCCGGTTCCAATATTTTTATTCACGGCAAGGCCGAGTCGGTCGGCTGTCTAGCCGTTGGCGATCTGGCCATCGAAGAGCTGTTTGTACTGGTCAATACCATAGGCATGGAACAGGTATCAGTGGTGATAGCACCGCATGATCCCCGCAGCAAGCCGATGGATGGCATTGCCCCCGAGTTGCCCTGGTGGGCGCCCGAGCTGTACGCCCAGATCAAGCAGGAGTTTGCCCGCTTTCCTAAGAACGATATTTAATCTGCTTAATCACTATTCCTAATACTGCTGCATCGACCGGGCAGCGTACACAGACACGCCATGCACTCGTCCCTGAGGGCTCAGTTGCGTCACTGACCGCCATGGATGGCGGAAATGCCTGAATAGCATGAGCATTTTCCGGCCCTGGCACAGAGGGTCTGCTTAGCGATACCCAGCTGTCGTCTCTGGTGACCGATTATTTGGAACAGTTATTTAGGGTTTGAGTCCAAGCGATTTCAGCTTGGCGTAGAGGGTGGTACGGCTCAGCTTAAGCCTGCGGGCGGCGGCACTGACGTTGCTGTTACATTCCGTCAGCGCCTGCGCTAGCAATCGCTCACCCAGAGTTTTTAAATTCCTGGCGACCGGTACCGGCACGTCGAAGGCCGGCAATTCGGGTAAATGGGCGGGGCTTAGCTGGCCTTCCTCGGCCACCTCCAGCATCTGTGTCAATTGGCGGATATTGCCCGGCCAACCGCAATTGCGGAGTACCTTCATGGCGGCGTCATCCAGGGTACTTGTCCTGCTCCCCTGCTGTTCGGCCAGCAGCGCCATTACCAGTTGTTTGATGACATCACGGCTGTATTCCCGCAGCGGCGGCAACGTCAGGGAAAAGCCATTGATCCGGAAGTACAGATCCTGGCGGAAACGGCCTTCACTGACCATGGTGGTCAGCTCTTGGTGGCTGTCGGCGTTCAGTTGAAAGTCCACCGGCTCCGGGATATGGCTGCCGAACGGGGTGATCAACGTGGTCAACGGCCTGGGTAAAGAGGCGGGGGAGGCGATCCTGCGCCATCCAGGCATCGCCAAGCTGGCCTTTACCGACTCTACCCCGGTTGGGTAGCATGTGCTGAAGGCTGCGGCCGAACGGCTGATCCTCTCCACCGTGAAGCTGGGCGGTAAGTCCCCAATATCTTCTTTGAAGACCTGTTGCGCTATGAGCCGGAGTTTGTCGGCAAGTGCATCGAAGACATGCTGCTGGGCGGCCAGGCCAACCGGATCGGCGGGCTGGAAAACGGCTTCTATATTCAGCCGACCATCTTCCAGGGCGATAACAGGATGCGGGTATTCCAGGAGGAAATATTCGGTTCGGCGGTGGGGGTCACCCACTTCAAGGACGAAGCCGAGGCCTTGGCCATCGCCAACGACACCGAGTTTGGCCTGGGCGCCGGGTCTGGCCCCGGGATGTGAACCGTGCCTATCGCATGGCACGGGGCATTCAGGCCGGGCGTATCTGGATGAACTGTTACCACGCCTACCCAGCCCATGCGGCCTTCGGGGGACTAAAATCGAGGAGCTGCCGTGAAACCCACAAGATGATGCTGGATCACTACTAGCTGACCAAGAGCCTGCTGGTGAGCTACGACAGCAATCCGCTCGGTTTATTCTGAACGTCGTGTGCGCCGCCGGCAGGCGGCGCCCAAATTTTCATTTGCTAAGAGTATGGTTTTCGCCATGCCCTTATCGTCCCCGGCAAGCCGCGGATTACGCCGGCCAGTTATGCTGACCGGCATACGGCATCAGTGTGCCGATAGTGTTTTGTCAGTGCCCGAGGATCTGGCTCAGGAACAGCTTGGTACGCTCGGACTGCGGGTGATGGAAGAAGGTCTCGGGATCGTTTTCTTCGATGACCTGCCCTTCGTCCATAAAGATCACCCGGTCCGCCACCGTGCGAGCGAAGCCCATCTCGTGGGTCACGCACAGCATGGTCATGCCTTCTTCCGCCAGCTCGATCATGACATCCAGCACCTCCTTGATCATCTCCGGATCCAGCGCCGAGGTGGGCTCGTCGAACAACATGATCTCCGGGTTCATGCACAGGCTGCGGGCGATGGCCACCCTTTGCTGCTGGCCGCCGGACAGCTGGCCCGGGTATTTCCTGGCCTGCTCCTGGATCTTGACCCGGGTCAGCAGCTTCATGGCGATCTCTTCCGCCTCCTTGCGCGGTGTCTTGCGTACCCAGATCAGCGCCAGGGTGCAGTTTTCCAGTACGGTCAGGTGAGGGAACAGGTTGAAGTGCTGAAACACCATGCCCACTTCCCGGCGTATGGTCTCGATGTTCTTGACGTCATTGGTCAAGGGGGTGCCGCGGATGATGATATCGCCCTGCTGATGTTCCTCCAGCCGGTTGAGGCAGCGGATCAGGGTCGACTTGCCCGAGCCGGAAGGGCCGCAGATGACGATACGTTCCCCCTTGGTGACCGTCAGGTCGATATCGCGCAACACATGGAAGTCGCCGTACCACTTGTTGACCTTGTGCATGGCGACCATGGTTTCGTGTTTTTCTTGCTCCATTACTTCACTCCTGATGCCATTTATTTATCCCTGGCGCGAAGGGCTGCTTATTCGGCTCCTGACCATTCTCAGAAAGGTAGCGGTATTAACCCCGTTTACTCAGCGTTTCTTATGCCCGGTATAGAGTTTATGTTCCAGGTGCTGGCTGTATTTGGACATGCCGAAACAGAATACCCAGAACACCAGTCCGGCAAACACATAGCCTTCGGTGGAATAGCCCAGCCAGTTGGGGTCGGACAAGCCGGCCTGTACTATTGCCAGCAGATCGAACAGGCCGATGATCAACACCAGGCTGGTGTCCTTGAACAGGGCGATAAAGGTATTCACTATCCCCGGGATCATCATTTTCATCGCCTGGGGTAAGACGATCAGCCCCATCATCTTCCAGTAATTCAGGCCGAGCGCTTCGGCCGCCTCGTATTGGCCCTTGGGAATGGCCTGCAGGCCGCCGCGGACCACCTCGGCCATATAGGCGGATTGGAAGAAAATGATGCCGATCATGGCCCGGACCAGCTTGTCCAGGGTCAGTTCCTCGGGCACGAACAGGGGCAGCATCACCGACGACATAAACAGCACGGTGATCAGCGGTACCCCACGCCAGAACTCGATAAACACCACCGACAGGCTGCGCACGATCGGCATATGGGAGCGACGTCCCAATGCCAGTATGGTACCGAACGGCAGTGCCGCGACAATGCCCACCACCGCCAGGATCAGCGTCAGGGTCAGGCCGCCCCACTGATGGGTCGACACTATGCTCAGGCCGAAGTAACCGCCGTAAAGCAGCATAAAGGCGATAAAGGGGAATACCAGCACCACGAAGGGGGCGACCCAGCTCTTTGCCGGTGCATTGGGCCAGGCCAGCCAGGCCAGCTGCCCGACGAACAGCACAAAGGTCAGGTTGATGCGCCACAGCTCTGAGCTGGGGTAAAAGCCATAGGTAAACTGCTGCAAGCGGTTGGCAACAAACACCCAGCAGGCCCCGCCGCTGGTGCAGGCGGTGCGGTCGGCGCCACTCCAGTCCGCCTTGAGCAGGGCCCAGTCGATGACGGGGACCAGCAGCAGATACAGGATATAGAGTCCGGCCAGGGTGACCAGGCTGTTGACAGGGCCGGAGAACAGGTTGGCGCGCAGCCAGCCGACCAGTCCGGTACTGGCGAGTGGCGCTTCCCGCGCCGGAGTCAGTGTGTCCTTGAACATCTTATCTCTCCACCAGGGCCATACGGGCATTAAACCAGTTCATAAACCAGGATACCGACAAGCTGATGGTCAGGTAGACCAGCATGGTAATGGCGATCACCTCTATCGCCTGGCCGGTCTGGTTGAGGGTGGTGCCGGCAAACACCGAGACCAGATCCGGATAACCGATGGCGGTGGCCAGGGAGGAGTTCTTTGTCAGGTTCAGATACTGGCTGGTCAACGGGGGGATAATTACCCGCATCGCCTGAGGTATCACCACCAGCCGCAGGGTCAGGCTGTCTTTAATGCCTAAGGCATGGGCCGCTTCGGTCTGGCCATGAGACACGGCCTGGATGCCCGAGCGCACGATTTCGGCGATAAAGGCGGCGGTGTAGATGCTCAGCGACAGCCAGAGTGCCAGAAACTCCGGGATCACCGCCATGCCGCCACGGAAGTTAAAGCCCCTGAGTTCGGGGTAATTCCATTCCAGCGGCCGGCCCAGGGCAAAAAAGACCAGCAGCGGCAGGCCGGCTATCAGCAGCAGGGACAGCCAGTAGGCCGGGAATCGCTGACCGGTAGCTTGCTGGCGGCGATGATTAAAACGTACCAGCCAGACCGAGACCGCGATGGCGACGGTCAGCGCTAGCCAGATAAAATGAAAACCCGCGCCGGGGATGGGTTCGGGTAGATACAGACCGCGCACATTTAAGAATAAAGTGTCGTTGATATTCAGACTGTCCCTTGGCCCGGGCAGGGTACGCAGGACGGCGAAATACCAGAAAAACATCTGCAGCAGCAGGGGGATATTGCGGAATACTTCCACATAGGCGGAGGCGAATTTGGCGATCAGCCAGTTCGGTGACAGGCGTGCCACCCCCAGGATAAAGCCCAATATGGTGGCGAAGATAATGCCGAAGAAAGACACCAGCAGGGTGTTGAGCAGGCCGACCACAAAGGTGCGGCCATAGGTGTCGGTTTCACTGTAGGGGATCAGCGACTGGGCGATGGCGAAGCCGGAGGTATCGTTCAAGAAACCAAAGCCGGTGGTGATGCCCCGGGTAGACAGGTTGTTCAGGGTATTGTCGACGATAATCCAGATACACCAGGCCACCAGGGCCAGCAGTATCAGCTGGAATATCAGCGCCCGCTTGGCCGGATCACGCCAGAAGCGGACTTGATGAGCATTCGGGGTTGAGGACATAGGCCGCAATCCTCGCAATCGGGGATAAGGAGGGGACTGTGCCGGGCACAGTCCCCGGGAGGTTAACGGACGGGAGGTGCGTACTGTAGACCGCCTTCGGTCCACAGCGCGTTCAGGCCCCGTTCAATCTTCAGGGGGGAGTCCTGGCCCACGTTGGCCGCGAACACTTCACCATAGTTGCCTACCTGTTTGATGATGCGGTAGGCCCAGTCCTTGTCCAGCCCCATGCCCTTGCCGAAATCGGCATCATTGCCCAGCAGGCGACGGATGTCCGGGTTGTCCGACTTGAGCATGTCATCGACATTGGCCTTGGTAATGCCCAGCTCCTCGGCGTTGACCATGGCGAAATGGGTCCATTTGACCACGTTGAACCATTGGTCGTCGCCCTGGCGCACCACCGGTCCCAGGGGTTCCTTGGAGATCACTTCCGGCAGCGCCATGGCATCGTCGGGGTTGGACAGTTTGGTGCGCAGTGCGTAAAGCTGGGACAGATCCGAGGTCAGTACGTCACAGCGGCCGGCTTCCAGGCCTTGTACCGTTTGGTCCGAGGTATCGAACACCACAGCCGTGTAGCCGATGTCATTCTTGCGGAAATAGTCGGCTACGTTCAGCTCGGTGGTCGTGCCCGCCTGGATACAGATGGCGGCACCATCCAGCTCCTTGGCGCTGGTGACGCCCAGTTTCTTGCTGATCAGGAAGCCCTGGCCGTCATAATAGTTGACGCCGGTGAAGTTCACGCCCAGATCCGTATCGCGGCTGGAGGTCCAGGTGGTATTACGCGACAGCACATCGATTTCGCCGGATTGCAGGGCGGTGAGACGCTCTTTGGCATTGAGGGGAATAAACTGAACCTTGTCGGGGTCGTTAAAGACTGCGGCGGAAACGGCCCGGCACAGATCCACATCCAGCCCCCGCCATACACCCTTATCATCCGGGTTAGAGAAGCCGGCCAGGCCGCTGTTGACACCGCACTTGAGCTCTCCCCGCTCCTTTATGGTATCCAGGGTGGCGGCTTGAACCTGTTGGGCCAAGCCTAATGCCAGGGCAGTGGCGATAAAGAGGGAGGTTTTTCCTGTTCTTGTCATACGTCACTTCCTTTTGTAAATCTCGGTCGTTTTATTCTATTAAGGCATATGAACCTCCGATGCCCCACTAGAGTATTAGCATAAGCCAGGGGCTAAGGTGTTAAAATATCGTAAAGTTTTGAGAGAGATCGTAAAACGGCGGCAAGGAAGAGGTGGACTCAAACAATTACCATGATCGGAGCGAATTCAGCCCGTGGCGATTGACTCCCCCTGGTGAGGGGCACGCCTGTCACTGATAAAGCAGTGGCTGGCTTGTCTGCGTTTGGCCTGTTGTTTGGCGTGACTGGTCAGGCTGGCCACATCCTCGTGACAGTGGCAGTTGCGGCTATCCGGATGGACCACGCCGATGGCCATGCCCAGCAGCGGATAAAAAATCTGCTCGCCGCTGCGGGAGTTGGCGACAATTCCCTTTCTCAGTTGATCCTCTGCCGAGTAGAACCCGGCGATCCCCGCCTCGAAACGCTGGATGATAGTGTCGCACAGCACCGGCCAGTCGCACCGACCATCCAGGACGGCAACGAAGTCATCGCCTCCCACATGGCCGAGAAACTGGCCGTCGCCGACCAGCACTTCCTGCAACAACCGGGCAACCCATTGGATGACCTTGTCGCCCTGGGCATAGCCGTAGACATCGTTATAGGGTTTAAAGTTGTTGAGGTCGAAATAGGCAACATAAAAATCCCGTTGTTGCTGCAGGGCCTCATCGATTTCCCGGTAGATGGGCACATTGCCCGGCAACAGGGTCAGCGGATTAGCATAGCGGGCATGGAGCAGGCGCAGTTCGGTCATGGTGCGCAGTAGGCCGCGCACCGAGGCCAAGCCGTAATAACGCCCCTGGCGGCTGATAATAAAGTGCCTGTGGTCCGAGATCTCATCATCATCGGTGATCAGGTTGCTGACGCGTTCCAGCGGGCTTTGCCAGTCGACCACCAGCGGCCGGGCATCCATCGCATGTTTGATACACTTGTTGGCATACAGGGCCCGGCCATAGGAGCCGGAATACAGCTCCATGATCTTCTCCCTGCGTACCAGGCCGACCGGTATGCCTCGATCGAGCACCGGCAGTGAATGCAGCTGGCCGTTGGCGAGCAGGGTGTCAAACACCCGGTGAACCGGGGTATTGATGTCGACGGTGTGGCCGGGGCGGGCCAGCAAGGCGATGGTTTCTTTATGGTGGCGAAGCGGGAGCGATTGATCGGATACGGGTAGCCGCGGCGGTGCGGCGAGGGGAGTCATCTGGGGTCGGCCCAAGTAGTAACCCTGGCAATAATGGATGCCCATGTCCTGCAGTTGCCGCAGCTCGTCACCGGTTTCGATGCCTTCGGCAATCACCCGGGACTGCATGCCCCTGGCCAGGGTGATGATGCTTTGTACAAACTCCCGTTTGATAGGATCTCCGTCGATATGCTCGATAAAATACCTATCGATCTTCACGAAGTCGGGCTTTACTTCAGACCAGAGTTTCAGGCCCGAATAGCCGGCGCCCAGATCGTCGATGGCGATCAGGAAGCCGCCTTCCCGATAGCGGTGCACGGCCTGCTTGAGATCTTCCGGATTCTGGATCGGGTATTGCTCGGACAGCTCGATCACGATTTTTTCGGCGGGAATACCCAGTTCCCGGGCCAGGCGCAGGGTACAACCCCGGGGGTGCTGCTTGTCCAGCAGCACATTGGGATTGACGTTGAGGAACAGGTAGCCTTCCATTTCCATCTGGCTGTAGGCCTGCATGGCCGCTTCGCGGCAGGTCAGATCCAGTTCCGACAACATGCCGACCCGTTTGGCTTCTCCGAACAGATCATAGGGGAATTCCAGGGCATGACCGGCGGGGCCACGTATTAACGCCTCATGACCGATCAGCCCCCCTTGTCGGGTATCCACGATCGGCTGGAACAGGGGGCGCAGACCTCCTTGGGCGATTAATGCAGTGAGAGAATCGGTCAAACAGGTTAGCACCGTCATAAGTCACCATTCATAACAAGATGGCGGGAGTCTATTGCCGTAATATGAACAAGTTGTGACAGTAGGGATGCTTATAGCTCCCAATTGAGGCAGGACCAGTTGCGTCCGCGGGCGATGTGGGCCAGGTGCTCGCCCGGGTTGATGGCGAACGGGGTGTCGACAAACTCCAGCAACGGCAGATCATTGAGCGAGTCGCTGTAGCCGTAGCTGTGGGACGGACTCAATGCCTGCCGTTCTAGCCACTCCTGCAGCCGGACCAGCTTGCCTTCCTGGTAGCTGAACACGCCGCGGGTACGGCCGTTATAGACGCCATCGCAACAGTCGAGCATGATGCCGATGGCGTGCCGTACCCCCAGGGCCAGGGCTATGGGTTTGACCAGATGTTCTCCGGTGGCGGAGATAATCACGATTTCGTGGCCCTGGGACCGGTGCCAGGCCAGCCGGGCACGGGCGTCCGGGTAGACCAGCGGCAGTATGTCCTGACGGATAAACTCCTCGACCAGGGGCGAGAGATCCTGCAGCTGCCAGTGACGGATGGGGGCCAGGGTCAGCGCCATATAGGCGTCCATATCCATGCGCCCCTGGTAATAGGCGGTCATCAGGGTGCGTTCCTGCTCGAGTATGCCGACCGGAGCCAGCTTGCGCCGCACCAGAAACTCTAGCCAGAGGCTGGCGGTGTCGCCGGCAATCAGGGTTTCATCCAGATCAAAAATAGCCAGTTTCATCAGGCAACTTCCTTCAGTTCGGTGCTGTTAAATACCAGTTCCAGCGAGCTGCCGATCGCCAACAGGGCGTCGGCTCCCCGGTTGAGCCGATCCACCGTTAGCAGGCAGCCGGCGGCCTGGACATGATAACGGATCACATTTCCCAGCAGCTGGTGGCCGGCGATCCGGGCCGGCACCGCTGGCGTCATGGCGGGGCCATAGTCCCGGCCGGGTTCGCGGATATAGATGGACTCGGGACGGATGGCCAGCTTGCCGCAGATCTTGAGTCCCAACAATTGGCGGGCCTGCTCGGCGGTGAGCAGATTATAGTTGCCCATAAAGCTGGCGACAAAACCGCTGGCGGGCCGGGTGTAGACCGCCTTGGCGGTATCGGCCTGGATTATTTTCCCCTGGTTCATCACGAAGATGCGATCCGACAGGGTTAGCGCTTCTTCCTGATCATGGGTGACGAAGACGGTGGTCAGGTTCAGCTGCTGCTGAATGGCCCGGATCTACTCGCGCAGGTGCTTGCGGATGGGGGCATCGAGGGCGGAGAGGGGCTCATCCAGCAGCAGGATGCGCGGGTGCACCACCAGGGCTCGGGCCAGGGCGACCCGTTGTCGCTGGCCACCGGACAACTTGGCCGGATAAAAATGCTCCCGGCCGTTCAGGCCGACCAACTCAACCACCTCGGCGACCCGCCGGCTGATGTCTTGCCGGCTGCACTTTTGCATGATCAGGCCGAAGGCGATATTGCCGGCCACCGTCAGGTTGGGGAACAGGGCATAGCTTTGAAACACCATGCCGATGCCCCGTTTCTGGGGGGGAAGGTAGGTGATGTCCTCCCCGGATACCCGTATCTGCCCCCGATCCGGGGTGATCAGTCCCGCCAGGCTGCGCAGCAGGGTGGACTTGCCGCAGCCCGAAGGACCGAGCAGGATGATGAATTCCCCCTGGCGGACATCAAAACGGATGTCTTTGAACACCGGGGTGTCGGGAAGGATTTGGTCAGGTTGGCGACTTCCAGATAATGCATCAGGTGCTCCGGGTTTGCTGGCGCAGGGCGAACCAGGTCGCCACGCCGATAAAGAGGAAATAGGACATCACCATGGCGCTGGTAAGGTGGCCACTGTTGGTGCGTTGGCTGTACACCACCGCCGCCCGGGGCGAGGCGGCCCGGGCGCTCAGCCTGGCCGAAGGCAGCCCGGTGTTGGCGGTGACCCGCATCAACTATGATCGGGAGTTCTGGCGCCATGATGCGGTGCGCATCCTCATTGACAGTCACGTGCAGGGCGTCGGCCATCCCTGATCCCGCTCAGGGCCGGGGCGCATCCGGACCCTGGGCCAGTCCGCCTAGCAACAGTACCGCCAGCGACTGCTGGCTGCGGAACAGGTTGCTCTGATAGCCTTCCCGGGTCAGGTAGAGATGTCCGTCCGCACCCAGGGCGACCCCCTCGAATTGCCCTCCTTCGGCGAGGGTGAAATGCCGGCCTTGCCACTCGATGATGCGCCCGTCCCGCACCGGGTACAGCCACAGGTAAGCCCGTCGAACCAGCCAGTTACGGCCATAGCCCAGCACTATCAGGGTCTGGCTGCCCGCATCATAGTCGGCGGCCGTGACCAGCATCCGGGTATCCAGCCGTTGTTGTTCGGTCAGCGGGGTGGGCGGAGCGCCCGGATCCAGCTTATAGAGGGCGGTCTGCTCATCCAGCCAGCGTTTGGTCAACAGCCAAAGCTCGCCGTCCACCCAGGTCAGGGCTTCGGCATCAAAGTTGTGCCGATGTTGGGGGGGCATGAAATTGGTCTGCTCGGCATAGCGTACCGGAATTTCCTGCACGGCCCGGGCAGCTTGCGATGCCATGCTCAGCCGATAGATCACCAGATCCCGGCGGTAGCCGCCATTGTTGCCGATATCGGCCAGATAAAGGGTATCGCCGGCAATGGTGATGTCTTCCCAGTCGCGATTGCGCGCGCCGGCCAGCGGCCAGATCTCCCGGATCTGACCGGCCGCATCCAGCATAAACAATTCCACCCCGTTGCCGCTGTCGTTGTGGCTGATAAAACCGTCCTGCCAGGCGACCAGTCCGGATGTTTCCGACAGGCGATCCGGGAAGTCGGCGACCGGGGTCAGGGCCAGCCGCGGGCTGTCAGCAGACGCACAGCCAATCAGCAAGGAAAAACCTAAGAACAGAAGAATCAAGCGTATCATGTATCCTGTCATGGGGTTGCAATGGTGTGGTATTGAAATCAGCTACTTGTATTACAAACAGTCTTGTTATTTCTACCGCTTTTAGCAATAAAACAAGCACGGTCCCCCTGTCTTTTAGCGATGCTGTGCGGTGTATGGACATGTGTGCAAGGACTGCTCGGTATCGGCAATGAATGCCGGTTGCCGGCAACCCCTAAGGCACCAGGCGGCGGGTGGACAGATGTTTGACCCCTTCGAGCACCAGCAGCATCACCGCCAGCCAGATGGGGAGATAGGTGAGCCACTCGCTGGCTCCGATGCTCTCGCCCAGCAGCAGGGCAACACCTACCAGCAGCACCGGCTCCACATAACCCAGCAGGCCGAACAGGCTAAAGGCCAGCAGCCGGCTGGCCAGGGTATAACAGATCAAGGCCATGGCACTGAGCGCGCCCAGCAGCAGGATCAGCGGATACAGGGCCGGGCGGCTTTCAAGTATAGCCAGCGGCGAGCCTGTCGCGACAAACCAGCCGGCGGCGGGCAGCAGCAGCGCCATATCGAACCAGAGTCCGCCGAGATTGTGGGTGCCGAGCCGGCGGCGCAACATGAAATAGAGGGGGTAGCCGAAGGCGACCAGCAGGGTCTCCCAGGAGAAACCGCCCACCCGATACAGTTCATGAGCGACGCCGAGGGCGGCACAGACGACCGCCAGTTTTTGCAGGCGCGACAATCGATCCCGGTAAAACAGCCCGCCGGCCAGCACGATAACCAGTGGCATCAGAAAATATCCCAGGGAAACCTGCATGGCCCGGCCGACCAGCGGCGCCCACATAAACAGCCAGAGTTGAACGCCCAGTAAAAACGCTGATGCCAGCAATCCTGCCACTAACGCCGGGCTGTGCAGCAGCCGGCGTCCCAGGTTGCTGGCGGCGGTCCAGTCACCACTGACGATCATAAACAGGGTCAGGCAGGGAAAGGTCAACAGCAGGCGCCAGCCAAATACCTGTTCCCCGTCGAGAGGGAAAAGCAGGCTGCTGTAATAGTACAAGAGTGCAAACAGTAGGGAGGAAAGGACCGACAAGAACAAACCTCTGGACAAGCTGGCCTCCTGATTCAATAGGGTTGAAAGGTAGGCGCCAGTATATGGCCTGAGCCCGATGAAATGTATCGTGATAAAGGGATACTTTTATCATATATGGCTAAATTTGAGCCGATAATGCAGATGAATGGTCTGCTTTAGTCCGGTAAGTGGGTCGGTTTCTGCCAATGTGGCGGGGGCTCGTTGCCGGGCAAGAGGGTTATGGTGTTAACGCAGCCAGTCCGGCAATTCCCTGAGCAGCGTTTCGCGCATGCGCCGAGTATGGCTGCCGTACCAGTAGATATGCCGGCAATGGGGGCAGCGGCGCACTTGGCCCGGCAGGCCCCGGGCCGTTTCCGGCACCAGTGTGGCCGCTTCTTCGGCGGTGGCTGCCCGCAGCGGCTGGTTGCACAGCAGGCAGCGGGTAAACAGCTCGGCCGGCGGGGAGAGGCGACAGGCACCGATCACCTCCCGCAGCTGTACCAGCGGTTTCTCGGCGGTGATCAGCAAGGGGTGGCGGGGGCGCAGGAAGTGCACCAGGTGCCGGTCCCGGGTGAGCAACACCCTGTGCTCGGCATCGGACAGCGCGACCAGTTCCTTGTCATCACCGGCCGGATCATAGAAGGTGTCGTAGCCCAGCACCCGCAGCCAGCGCGCGAGCCGGCCGAGCATGGCATCGGCGAGGAAGCGGGGAGCCGTATCAGGCTCGCTCATGACCGGCTAGCGGACGTGGGTATCTGTCGGTTTGATAGGCTGGAAGGTATGGAACAGGCACCAGTAGCAATAAATCGTAATACCCGCGGTGATAGTGCCCCAGAGCTGGGCACCGGACAGCCATTCGTACAGAGACCAGGCCAGGCAAAACAGGGTAACGGCAATACGCCGCCACAGGGGCTGGAAAAAAATCAGATCCTTCTCTTTCATGGCGATGGCTCCCTTGTTCACAATCAACGGCAGTTAATCACTATCTCATGCCATTGTCGAATATATGTTCCATTTATGTGATCTTTGAAAAGGAAACCAAGATGATCCCGCATAACCTATGGCAAGACATCCCCGCCACCCTGCCCGAAGAGCTAATCCTGACCCTCGCCGGCAATGATCGGGTGCGTATCGAACGTATCGTTTCCCGCGGCCATGGTTCGCCCGAGGGCTTCTGGTACGATCAACATGAGCATGAATTTGTGCTGTTGGTGCAGGGCGAGGCGGAGCTGGCCTTGCTGGAACCGGATGAGCAGATAAGGCTGAAAGCCGGCGATTACCTGCTGATCCCCGCCCGCCGCAAGCACAGGGTGGCCTGGACCCACCCGGAGCAGGATACCCTCTGGCTGGCGGTGTTTTACGCTACATAAGCGGCGGATGACGGCTTGGCCGCCATCATGGCCATGGCAGCGGGTTAACGCAGCCGTTGCAGCAAGGATTCGGTCGGATAACCATCGGCAGTCAACCCCAGGGATTGCTGGAAACGGCGGATGGCGCCGATGGAATTGGGACCAATCACCCCGTCGGCACCCCGGGTATCGAAGCCGCGCTCGGTCAGCCGGCGCTGCAGTTCCATCTTTTCGCTCCGGCTCAGCTCTCGTTCGCCTCTCGGCCAGGGGCGCTGGAATTCGCCGCCACCGGCAATCCTGTCACCCAGATGACCAACGCCCATGGCATAAGAGGTGGCATTGTTATAGCGGCGGATCACCTTGAAGTTATGGAAAATGGCGAAGGCCGGGCCCCGGGCGCCGGCCGGCACCAGGATGGCGGCGTCGCCATGGTCGGGCAAGGGCTGGCCGGCGATGGTGGTGATGCCTCGACTGCGCCAGTAGGACACGGGCTGCAGGTTGTTTTGATCCGCCGCCGAATAGTCGAATCCGGCCGGCAGCCTGACTTCAACGCCCCAGGGCGCCCCCTGTTGCCAGCCGAACCTGGCCAGGTAATGGGCGGTGGACGCCAGGGCATCGGCGGGATCATCAGACCAGATGTCGCGACGGCCGTCACCGGTAAAGTCCTGGGCATATTGCAGGTAGCTGGTGGGCATGAACTGGGTATGGCCCATGGCGCCGGCCCAGGAGCCGCGCATCCGCTCCGCCGTGGTGTCGCCGGATTGCAGTATCTTAAGGGCGGCGATCAGCTGCTCCTCGGCAAAGGCCCGGCGGCGGCCCTCATAGGCGAGGGTGGCCAGGCCTTCGATGGTACTGGTGTTGCCGCGATAGGAGCCGAAATTGGTTTCCATGCCCCAGATTGCCAGCAACACCTCGGCATCCACCCCATAACGCTGTTCGATGGCGGCCAGGGTCGTGCCCAGCTCACCTAGCTTTTGGCGTCCTGTCGTCACCCTGCTCTGGGAAACGGCGGAATCCAGGTATTCCCAAATAGGTTTGGTAAATTCCGCCTGACGACCGTCCAGGCGTATCACTTCCTGATTCAGACGCACACCGGCAAAGGCCTGATCAAATACCCGGGAAGCAATGCCCGCGCCGATGGCCTTGGTCCGGAAGCCGTTGCGCCATTGGACAAAGCCGGCCTCGGTGGCGGGCGAGGTGGGGACGCCCGTCGCATTGGTCTGGCCGGTAACCGCAGGTGCCTGGGGGGAGAAGGGAGCCTGGGGGGACGCAGGCTGGCTGGCGCAGCCGCTGAGCATCACGCCGGCGAAAAAAGCGCTGATATGGAGAGGTTTCAAGCTGTTATCCTGCCTTACTGATGAACTGCGGGCAGCATATCCTATGCCTGGAAAAAATAAAGCCGTGCGCCTGGGTCGGCTATAAATTTAGCCGCGCGGACGATGCAGGGGGCACTTCATCTGCCCGTGCTTCGCTCCTCCTTTCCGCTAGCGTTATCAGCCGTGATGCGCCGTTTTATCCGGTCGGCCCATCCGCGGGCCGGTTCAACGCCTGATACAGAGCGGGACGCCGGTCGGTGAAGATGCCGGTTGCCATGCGATAGCGCTCGATCTCGTCAAGTTTTATCTCCACCCGCAGGCAGTCCTCCTCTTCATGGTCCAGGGCGCCGATTATGGTGCCGTCGGGCGCGGCAACCAGGCTGCGGCCCATAAAGCGGTAGCCGCCGTGCTCGCCCACCCGGTTGCAGCTTAAAAAGTAGAGGCCGTTCTCCTGGGCGCGGGTGAAGGCCCGGTGGTGGAACAGCAGAGGGTCTGTGGGAGGACGGTCCAGCTCGCGGAACGAGGCCCAGACATTGGTGACCAGCTCGGCGCCGGCCAGGGCCAGGCTGCGGGTAACCTCGGGGAAGCGGATGTCGTAGCACACCTGCATGCCGATGCGGCCGATGGGGGTCTGGCATACGGGGAAGCGCTGGCCCGGTACGAAATAGAGTTTTTCGTTGTGCCAGAGATGAGCCTTGGCGTAGATACTGCACACGCCGCCGGGACCTATCAGCACCGAGGCGTTGAGCAGGGCGCCGGTCAGCTCGGGATGACGCAGGGCCAGGCCGGTGACTAGGTGACAGTCGTACTCGACGGCCACCCGGATCAGGCGCTGGATCAGCTCACCCTCGAGTGTCGTTGCCGACTGGTACAGGCGATGGCCGTAGTCGGCATGGGACAATCCCGGATCGGTGAAGGGCTGGCCCGGGGCCAGGGGCTCGATATAGCCGGTATTGCACAACTCGGGAAAGACGATAAGCCGGGCGCCTGCCGCCGCCTCGCGGCGGGCGATGGCTTCCAGTTTGGCACCGTTGGCGTCGGCATCCAGCGGTATCACCTCGATCTGGGCCAGGCTGACGGCCAATGTTGTGCTCATGATGGTTCCTCCTGCTGCGCTGATGGCATGGCGGTGGTGAAGGGGTAGACCTTCCGGGTGTCCAGCCGCCGGTAGGGCAGGCCGAGCAGATCGGCCGGGCCGTAGTCCGGGGTGTCGACGATCAGTATCTGCTCCGCTAACGCTTCGTACACCTGACGGAAATGGGTCTTGGATCTGAGCACGATGATATCGTAATCCCGGGGATCCTGCCCGAACACGGTGAAGGCGTCTTCGTCCACCCCGAAGGCCGGCCGGCTGACCACGCTGATCAGGATGCCGCCGACGCGCAGCAGGGCGGTCAGTCCCAGATCGACCCGGGTGCCCTGCAGCATGGCGCCGGAAATATGATAGGTCTTGGGCTCGGCCTGCAGCACTTCGCACTCCAGTTCCAGACGGGGCCCGGCTTTATCCGAGCTGTGGGCTCCGAGCTTGAGCCGGACCCGGTTGCCGACGCCGGCCGCGGCGGCCCGGCGGGCGGCCTCGGGATCCCATAGAAAGGGCACGGCGGCGTTCTGGGCATCTTGTGCCACCAGCTCCGCCAGCACATAGGTGGAGTCGTTCAGGCGGTCCGCATGCTCCAGCAGCACGAAGGGCTTAGAGACATGTGGTGCGCGCGCCATGACCTCCGCCACCGCCTCTTTCACGCCGTAAACCGGCTCCGGTCGGTAGATGCGTTCCCGCTCCTGCCAGAGCCGGTCGCGGATCTCCCTGGCCTCTGACTCGGCTCTTTGCCGGCATTCGCCGCTGACGGCAATCACCGAGAAGCCGGTGTTGACGGCATCGGCATAGGAAAAGCCTGCCATCACCGAGATATCCAGGTAGTCGGCGGCATCCTGCTCCCGCCGGCGGGCATCGGCAATAACATCGGCCAGGGGCCTGAGCTGGGTGGCGCTGAAGATGCTGGGCGTGAGCAGGCCCGGCTTGAGCAGGACGCAATGGGGCTTAAGCTGGCCGTTCAGGGTGCGGACCATGCAGTCGGCACAGCGCCGCCCGGTATCGCCCATGTCGGTGTGGGGCGACCTGTGGTAGGCGAAGGCGGCGTCGGCCCGGGCTATGCTGTGCTCGTCCAGGTTGCCGTGGTAGTCGAAGGCCACCATCAGCCGCACCCCGTCACCCACCGCTTGGCGTACCGCTTCTATCATGTGCCGCTCGGGATCCTCATAGCCGGGGGCCCAGGCGGCGCCGTGCAGGTGCAGCAGTACACCGTCCAGATCCGGAACCTGTTTCAGTCCCTCACAGATCTCTGTGGTGTAGCGTTCGATCACCTCATCGGCTACCCGGCCGAGGGCGCCCAGGTAGGCGTAGACCAGGGGCACCGGGGTTATCGCCCGCTCCCGGCAGATATCGAGCATGCCGCCGATCACCGTATTGGTACCGGACAGGCCCTTGAGCAGGGCCTCGCCGCGCAGGGCGCCGGCCTCGAAGTCCTGGTAGCCGGAGGTATGGGCCAGGAAGCTGACCGACTCTATATGGAACCCGGCGATGGCTATCTTCATAAAGTCACCCTTCTGTATCAACAGTTGATATTTATTAAACATATTTATTAAAAGGTCGGATCGGCGCCGCCCCTCGCGGGGACGGGCCGGTACCGGACTAGAAGGCGTTGGGCAGCATCAGCACCAGCCGGGGATAGGCGATAAACAGCAGCATCATCAACAGCATGGCGAAGAAAAAAGGCAGGGCGCCGCGGATGGTCCTGGCCATGCTGGCCTCGCCTGAGACCTGGTGGATGATAAAGAGGTTGAGGCCGACCGGCGGGGTGATCAGGCTCATCTCGATAAACAGCGCCATCATGACCCCGAACCAGATGGGATCGAAGCCCAGGTCCATCATCAGCGGATAGATGATGGGAAAGGTCAGGAAGAACATGCTGGTGCCCTCGATCAGGCAACCGAGTAGGATAAAGAACAGCGCTACCACCAGGGCGATGACCCAGGGTGCCATCTCCAGGCTGAGGATCATCTGGCTGATCTGGAAGGGGATCTGCAGCATGGACAGGGCGGTGGAGATCAGCTGGGCACCGATCATCATCAGCGCGATCATGCAGGTGGTGCGCACCGACATCACCGCCGCCTCTCGTACTACCCGCCATTGCAGGTGGCGCTCGGCCAGCAGGATCAGCAGGGCGCCGACAGAGCCCACGGCGGCGGACTCGGTAGGGGTGGCGAAACCGCTATAGATGGAGCCGAGCACGGCGGTGATCAGCAGCACAGGGGCGGCCAGGGTCTTCATCGCCGTCAGGATTTGCCCCAGGGAGGCGGGCTCCACCCTGGGGCAGCTGGCCGGATTTTTCAGGGCGACCAGGGCCACGTATCCCATAAACAGCAATACCATGATCAGCGCCGGCACCAGGCCGGCGATAAACAGGGTGCTGATCGACTGGCCGGCGAAGCTGCCGTAGATGATAAAGAGGATGCTGGGGGGGATCATGGTCGCCAGGGTACCGCCGGCGGCGAGGGAGCCGTACACCAGCTTGCGATCGTAGCCCCGCTCCGTCAGCTCGCGTACCGCCAGGGTACCCATGGTGGCGGCACCGGCCAGGCTGGAGCCAGAGCAGGCGCCGAACACGGCGCAGGACAGGATATTGGTCTGTACCAGGCCGCCGGGCAGGCGGGACACCAGGGGGGTAAGGCCGCGGTAGATCTTGCTGGCGATATCGCCCTTGAGCAGCAGGCTGCCCATAAAGATAAAGAGGGGGATGGCCGCCAGGATAAAGTCGTCCACCACGTTGTACTGAATGGTCTCCACCATGCGCATCATGCCGGCGGGCAGGAAAAAGTGGAACAGCGCCAGTCCGAGTCCGGCCAGGCCAATGGCGATCCAGATGCCGCTCAACAGCACCAGGGCCAGGATCAGCAGCGCCAGTACCATATTCAGTATCGTCAGTTCCATCTTAGTGCTCCTCCCGGGGGGTTAGCTGACGGGCGACAGGGCAGCCGCTCAGCATGCAGAGACCGTGCTGCAGCTTGACCAGCAGCTCGAGCAACAACAACAGATAGCCGGGCAGCAGACACAGCCGGGGGATCCACAGCGGCGTCTGGGTCACCGTCTGGGCCAGTTCGCCGCTCCGGATGCTGCCCAGCAGCAGTTGGGCACCAAACCAGGCCAGTACCGAGATGATGCCGATGGCGGCCAGGGTGACCAGCAGCTCCAGGACGGCGGCGGGCTTGGGCGGCAGCTGCCGGATCAGAAACTCGACCCGCACATGGCCGTGGTGGCGGAAGGTGTCGGCCAGCCCCATGAAGGTGACGGCCACGAACAGGTAGCCGGTGTATTCCTCCACGAAGTAGAGGCCATTGACCGAAGGCAGGGCGCGGGCCAGGGTGTTCAGGGCCACCAGCGCCATCATCAGGATGATGGCGATGACCGCGAGCTCCCGCCCTATGCCGGAGGTGACGGCCGCAATCCGGTCTAGCAGGCCGGCCTGCTCCGGTGCAGAGGGGCTGATGTGAGTCATGTCGAGTCCTTCCAGCTGTTACTGGGCGGCGCTGTCGTGCAGCTGGTGGTAGATGGCGAAGGCCTGCTCGCCGAGGGCGCCCGTTTTGCCCTGCCATTCATCCAGGATGGGCTGGGTACGGGTGCGGAAGTCTGCCAGGTTGGCGGCAGACAGGCCGGTCACGGTAATGCCGTCCTGCTCGATGGCCTTGATCAGCAACCGCATGGTGCCCAGATCCCGATTGGCCTGCAGCTCGGCGTTAATGCTGGCGGCCTCTTCGCGCACTATGGTCTGCAGATCCTCGGGCAGGGCGGCCAGGGCCTGGCGGTTAACGAAGGTGAATTCCACCGGATAGGACCAGTTCCACCAGGTGTTGTTGTCGACCACCTCGTAGACCCGGGCCGCATTTGCACCGTCCATGCCGGTGAGGGCGCCATCTATGGTGCCCCGTTGCAGGGCGGTATACAGCTCCCCGAAGGCGACGGTGGCCGGCTCGCCACCGAGCAGGCGGATCATGTCGCCGCTTTCCTTGCCGAACACCCGGATCTTCTGGCCCTTGAGGGCATCGCTATTATCCAGGGGCTTCTTGGCATGGATGGCGGAGCCGCTGATCACGAAGCTGGTCAGCAGTTCGGACTGGTATTTATCCGCGAAAATCGGCTGGTAATAGGGCTCCTTGAGGGCATTGAAGGTGGTTTTGGCCTGCTCCAGGTTGTCGAACAGGAAAGGCAGGCCCATAAAGGCAACGGCCGGCTCCAGGGAGCTGACGTAGACGTCGGCCGAATTACCTATCTGCACCACCCCGTCCCGCACCGCGGTGAGGATATCCGGCCCCTTGAAGGGATGCTGGCCGAAGGAGAGGAAGTTGACGGTGAGTCGGCCCTGGCTGCGTTCGGTGATATTGTCGGCCAGTTGCTGGTAGAGCGGCATATAGGCGATGGCCGGGGTCAGTGGGGACACCATGGTCCAGGTGATCTTGTCCTGGGCGGCGGCAAGGTGGGAATGGCCCAGTAGCAGCAGCGAGGAAGCGAGCGTCAGGCACTTACCGAGGATGGGAAATGATTTCATCTGTATTTCTCCTAAAAGACATAGGTTCTTTCCGTTGAACTCCGGGCCTTGGAAGCAGGGGGTGTTTCCAAGGCCATAAGGTTAAGTTGCCACAAGGCGATGCATATGATAAATCGATAAATGTTGGTTATTAATAAAAGGATGTTATTAATGTGAGAATTTCAGATCTCAAAGCTTTCGTCATCCTGGGGGATTTGGGCGCTTTCCATGCCGCCGCCGACGAGCTGAACATCACCCAGCCGGCCCTGAGCCGGCGTATCCAGAAGCTGGAGGAAACCCTGGGGGTGCCGCTCTTTACCCGTACCACCCGTCAGGTGCATCTCACCGCCGCCGGGCGGGAATTTCTGGAGCGGGCCCGCAAGATAGTGATGGAAACCGAGGAGTCGGTGGCCAGCCTGCGTAACGCGACCTCCTATCGGCGCGAGCTGATCCGCATCGGCTGCCTGCCTTCCCTGGGGCTTAAATTGATACCTGAGGCCCTGGCCAGCCTGCGGGTCAGCCACCCCTTCGTCGCCTTCCGCATCCTGGATATGAACGCGATTGAGCTGGTGACGGAAGTGGCGCGGGGCACCCTGGATGTGGGCATCGGCATGCTCACCTCGGCCAACCCAGAGGTGGAGTTCGAGCTGTTGTACAAGGAGCCCCTGGGGGTGGTGTGCAACCGGGAGCATCCTGTCGCAGGGCAGGATGATTTACGCTGGCGGGAGCTGGCGGCCTATCCCATGGCGTCCAATATCGAGCAGAGCGGCAACTGGCTGAAGATCCAGCGGGCCATGGACGACGAGCATATCCACCTCAACTGGTTTCACCAGATCCATTCCATCCTGGGGGCCTTTATGACGGTGCGCAAAGGTGACGGGCTGGCGGTAGTCCCCCGCTGCGCGGTGGAGGCTTTGTGCATCCCGGATCTGGTGTACAGGGACGTGAGCGAGCCCCGCATCTACCGGGATATCGGCATACTGACGCCCAAGTCTTCCCTGAGGCCCGGCTATGTGCGGGCCTTTATCGAGCGGCTGCGGCTGCAGATGACCGATGAATAGGACTGATACCAATTTGCTGATGCATCTAGTCATCTTGGTTGTGACGTAATTCCAGAGACAGCAGGGACACCTCTTCTTGATGCCTGAGTTGCCTGCTGGAGGTACAAACAGGCGATGTCGGAGCTTCAAGGAGGACAAAGGGATCTGCTCAGCCGACCATCCGTGCCACGGCCGGAAAATGCTCCTGCCGTTCCGGCCATCCATGGCCGTCAGTGGCACGGCCGAGCCTCAGGGAAGGAGCCACGGCGAGTCGGCGGCGTTGGCCCTTTGGCCTATCTGTACGTGGACACTAAATAGATCATTTGTTTTATCGTGAAAGGACCGGCTCCCCCGCAGCCTATTAGGGCTCCGGAAACGGCAAGGGTTGCTCGGTGTGACGGCGTACGTCGAAGGCGTTGAGGGTCATGGCCACCAGGGCGTAGTAGCCGTGCAGGCCGACCAGCTCCACCAGAACCGGCTCGCCGAACTGCTCCCGGGCACTGTGGTAGAGGGAGTCGGAAATACGTTTGCTGTGGTACAGCTCGGTGGTGAGCCGGTAGACCAGGCGTTCGTCCTCGGCCTGGAATTTGGGCTCTCGACCGGTGCGGATCGCCTCTGTTATTGCCTGTGATACCCCGGCCTGATGGGCGATGGGTTCGTGAATTTGCCACTCGGCCTGGGACTGCCATTGAGCGGCGGTGATCAGGATGGCCAGTTCGCTCAAGCGCAAGGGCAGGCCGGTGTGGTAGCGGCAGAAGGCGCCCAGGGCCTGGGCCCTGTCGGCCAACTCTGGGCTGTGGATCCAGGCCAGGAAGGGGCCGTCCAGGTTGCCCCGGGGACCGCTCAGGATGGCGTCCAGCACCCGCTTTTGTTCACCTTGGGCAGTATCCGGGTTAACGTCACTCAGTCTTGATTGCATGGTGGCTCCTTAGTTTCGGGAACAGCGCTGCAGGGCACGGCATGCCGACACGCGCAAATACATGTCTGCGCGTCGGCGGAGCCGCACCCTGTTATTGCTTATTCAGTCAGGTGTTGAAAACCGTATTCAGTGCCTGCTCCAGCTTATCCACCAACTCGTCGATATGCCGGTCTTCCATGATAAAGGGCGGGGCCAGCAGGATATGATCGCCCCGGCGACCGTCCAGGGTGCCGCCCATGGGATAGCACATCAGGCCGGCGTCCATGGCGGCGGTCTTCACCTTGGCGTGCAGCTTAAGTGTCGGTTCGAAGGGGGCCTTGCTGGCTTTGTGCTGCACCAGCTCTATGCCCCGAAACAGGCCGCGCCCGCGGATATCTCCCACATGGGGATGAGTGCTGAAGCGCTCCTCCAGCGCCTGCTGCAGTTGCTCGCCCAGGCTGTTAATCCGCGCCAGCAGGCCGCGCTCGGCGATCGCCTGTTGCACCGCCAGGGCGGCGGCGCAGGCGGTGGCATGGCCGATATAGGTATGGCCGTGTTGGAAGAAGCCGCTGCCGTTTCTGAAGGTGTCTACTATGGTTTGGCTGACCAGGGTGGCGCCGATGGGCTGGTAGCCGGCGCCCAGGCCTTTGGCGATGCACAAGAGATCGGGAACTATGCCCTCCTGAGTACTGGCAAACAGCGCCCCGGTGCGGCCCATGCCGCACATCACCTCGTCACAGATCAGCAGGATGCCGTGGCGGTCACAGAGGTCGCGGACGCCCTTAAAATAGCCGGGTACGGCAGGCACGGCGCCCAGGGTGGCGCCCACTACCGGTTCGGCGATAAAGGCCATCACCTGCTCCGGGCCCAGGCGCTGGATTTCCGCTTCCAACTCGGCCACCAGGCGGACACCGTAGGCTTCGGGCGTTTCACTCGGAAGCTGGTCGCGATAGGCGTAGCAGGGGCTGACATGGCTCACCTCAATCAGCAGCGGCTGAAACTGTTGTCGGCGCCACTGGTTGCCACCGGCGGCCAGGGCGCCCAGGGTATTGCCGTGGTAGCTCTGGCGGCGAGCGATGACGTGGCGCCGCCGGGGTTCGCCCTTTTCCACGAAGTACTGACGGGCCAGCTTGAGCGCGGCTTCCACCGCCTCCGAGCCGCCGGAAACGAAATACACATAGTTAAGCTCGCCGGGTGCCTGTTCCGCCAGTAAATCGGCCAGGGCTTCCATCGGCTCGGTGCTGAAAAAGGAGCTGTGAGCATAGGCCAGGGTGGCCACCTGCTGCTGCACCGCCGCGATCACCGCCGGGTCGCCGTGACCCAGGCAGGAAACGGCGGCACCGCCACAGGCATCAAAGTAACGCTTACCCTCGGCGTCGATAAGGTAGACCCCATCGCCGCCCACGGCGGTGGGGTAGGACTGGGTCAGGCTGCGGTGCAGGACATGGCTCATGGCGACCTCTATGGTGTGTTTGTTTGCATTAATATATCAATGCAAATAATTTACGCAAAATTATTTTTTGGCATCTTTTTGTCTGCAATGAACAAACACCATTCGGCCCGATGAAGTCGAAATAAAACGGCAGTTAGGAGCATGCATGATTTGCAAAAAAATATGGCATAATAGGAGCAGGTGCCTTGCTGAATCCTGTCGAACCGAGAAGGAGTGAATCGGAGTGGTGGAAAATACGCAAATCCCGCAAACCCTGGAGGCGTTGCGCAACCTGCTGGTTGAAATAGAGCAGGGACGGGCCGGCATCACCCTGGGCGGGCGGGCCCGGCGCACGCTGTCGGCCATGCTCACCGCACCCCAGCAGGCGGCGGTGATGACCATCAGCGAGCTGGCTGAAGCTCAGGGGGTCAATCCTTCAACCCTGTCCCGGCTGGCCCAGCGGCTGGGTTTCAGGGGATTCAGCGACTTTCAGGATGTCTTCCGCCGGGAGCTGACCGAGGGACGCCATTTTTATAGCGAGCAGGCTTCCCGGCTGGTGCTGGGCAGCGAGCGCAACAGCCTCAATCTGCTCACCCGCCTGGCCCGTCAGGAGAGCGCCAACCTGCTGACCCTGGTCGAAAACATGGAAAGTGCAACCTTCGAACTCGGCGCCGAACTGTTGGCCCATGCTCCCCGGATCCGTATCCACAGCATGCGCCAGTTCGGCTCGCTCGCTTCCTTTATCAGTTACGCCCTGGGGATGCTCAGGTCCGAGGTGGCCATGCTGGACGCGGGTCTGCACGGTGCCGCCGATGGCCTTGCCCAGCTCGAGCCGGGAGATGTATTGCTGGTGACCAGTTGTTTCCCCTACACCACTGGGGTGATTACCAGCGCGCGGGTGGCAGCGGAGCAGGGGGTCAAGGTGATCGCCTTTACCGATACCCCGAACTCGCCACTGGCGAAAATCGCGACCCACGCCTTCTATGTGCCTTCCCAGAGCCTGTTTTTCAGCAACAGCATGTGTGCCTTTATGCTGCTGGCCGAAGGCCTGTTGACTCAGGTGGCGAACCTCCTTGGGGAAAGTGCCATAGCGTCATTGAAAAAGCGGGAGCAGCTGATCGCCGCCATGAATGCAGCCCTGTAGCGGGTCGGGCTTTCAGCCTGTGAATGTGCGGGCTGGGGGTATTCCGTTACTGTTCATGATTTCGTCACCGCACCAGCAACATTGGCGCAGAGGGTTTGCTTAGCGATACCCGGCCGCTGTTTCGAATGACCAACTATTCGGAACAGCTATTTAGTGGCAAGGATGTGAAAGTAGCGTACATACCTCTTCATCGCTGACCTGGGGAAACTGTCGATACCACTGGCCCACCGAGTTGAAGCTGGCCGGGGTGATTAAGCAGACGAAGTCGTCTACCTGGGCGGCGATGCGCCGGGCCGCTTCCTGGGAGCCGACCGGCACCGCTACCACCAGGCGTCGGGGCTGCAGCGAGCGCAGTGCCGAGACCGCTGCCGCCATGGTTGCCCCCGTGGCCAGGCCATCATCAACCACTATCACCGTATGGTCGGCGACCTCGAGCGGTTGCGCCTGGCCCCGATAGACTGTTTCCCGGCGCGCCAGCTCGGCGGTTTCCCGTTGTACTACCATCTGGATTTGTGCCGGTGTTATGTCACTGCCGTGCAGCAGCCGTTGGTTGAGCACCTGGGCGCCCCCCGAGGCGATGGCGCCCATGGCCAGCTCCGGGTGATAGGGGAAGCCGAGTTTGCGCACCAGCAGCACATCCAGCGGGGCATGGAGGGCCAGGGCGATTTCGTATGCAATCGGCACACCGCCGCGTGGCAGTCCCAAGACCACTAATCGGGGCTGGTCCCGATATGTCATCAAGGCATTGGCCAGGGCCTTGCCTGCCGCGCGTCTGTGCTCGAATTGACGGTCCACCGCTGTGTCCCCTTGCAACTTGGGTGCGTACTTACAAGCCGGCTAACCGTCGACTCCCCCATGATTTAACATTAGCATCTGTTTATAATGCCTGTTCGCCCCGAGGCCGTGGTTTTGGGGGAATCTCACCGTTTTAGTCAGGAGCAAAACCTGTGCAGTGTCCGTCTTGTCAGCAAGTTATCCGGCCGTCCCAGGTGGCCGATTCCACCACTCATGGGGTGGATGTGCATGTTGTCTGTCCCTACTGCCGGGCCAGGCTGGCGGTAAACGGGCGGGCCACCCGGGCCAAGCTGATGGGCTTCGTGCTGATGATGGCGGGCTCGGGGGTGATGCTATGGGCACCCGAACGCTCCTGGGTGTTTGGCGTTATGGTCTGTATCGCCGGGGGGGCGATGGCATTTAGTGCCCGCCGCAAGGAACGACAGCTGCTGTGGTTGGACAAGCCCGAAAACCGGGGTAACGGGTTGGGTGAAGGTCGACGGCGCCAATGACGCGGACATCCTCAACCCGGTTCACCTCCCCGGGAGGAGAACATATGTATCTGATCCGGGACTATCAGGAAACGGATTTAAGCCGGCTGGCACGGGTCTATCGCGATGCGGTTACCGCCCAGGGCGGCATAGGCTACAGCGCCGGACAGGTGGCAGCCTGGTCGGACTTTCCCAATTTATATGCGGATGAATTCCGCACCATGGTCGAGGGGGGCTATACCCGGGTGGCTTGCTGGCAGCAGGCGCCGGTGGCCTTTGCCTCCCTGTATCCGGACCATCATCTGGCCCTGCTGTATGTGCTGGCCGAGCATGGTCGCCGGGGACTGGCCAGCTGGCTGTGTGGTGACCTGCAGCAGGAGGCCAGACGTCGTGGGGTGGCGCAGTTGACAACAGACGCCAGCCTGTTGTCCAGGCCGGTGTTTGAACGATGCGGATTTCAGGTGGTTGAACGGCAAGAGGTGACCCGGGGAGGGCAGGTCTTTATCCGCTTTGCGATGACCCAGCCGTTGGGGCCTCCTTAGCCCGCTGTCATTACCCTTTGAATCACCGAGCACACTTATTTTGCGGTCGCCGCTTATCTTGCTGGTGCCGCCTGGCCATTTATTCCAGAATAGTGGCCACAGGGACAAGCCCGTTATTTGTTTTGGTGTAGAGGAGATCATCAGTGGCCAAGCCGAAAGACACCTATTATCTAACCGCCCATTGCACCGGCAGCCTGGGCACTGTCGATGTGGTGACCCGTTATTTGCGAGAGCAGGGCTGTTATGTGGTAGAAATGCAGACCTTTGATGATGTGGTCAGCAAGCACTTTTTTATCCGGGTCGAGTTCAGGCCTCCCCGGGAACAGGCCTTCGATGAAGGGGGCTTTAAATCCGGTTTCGAATCGCGGGCCCGGAACTTTGCCATGCAATGGCAGCTGACCGCCACCAGCTACCGGCCCAATGTGGTGATCATGGTATCGAAATTTGACCACTGCCTGAACGACTTGCTGTATCGCTATCGCACCGGGCAGCTGGCCATCGAAATTCCCGCCATCATCTCCAACCACCCGGATCTGCAACGGCTGGCCGACTGGCACCACATTCCCTATTATCACCTGCCGGTCAGCGCCGACAACCGCGCCGAGCAGGAAGCCCAGGTGCTCAATGTGATAGATGAATGCGAGGCGGATCTGGTGGTACTGGCGCGCTATATGCAGGTGCTGAGTCCGGAAATGTGCGACACCCTCAACGGCAAGGCCATCAACATCCACCACTCCCTGCTGCCCGGTTTCAAGGGGGCCAAACCCTATCATCAGGCCTACCACAAGGGGGTCAAGCTGGTCGGCGCCACCGCACACTATATCAACAACGATCTGGATGAAGGCCCTATCATCACCCAGGGTGTCGAGGTGGTGGATCACAGCCATTATCCGGAGCAGTTGACCGCCAAGGGACGGGACATCGAGTGCATTACCCTGGCGCGGGCGGTGCAATATCATATCGAGCAGCGGGTCTTCCTGCATAATGGCAAGACGGTGGTATTTACCAGTTAATCTCCCTATTTTGTGAACAATACCCGTTACTTGGCCGCCGGATGCTCATAAAAGCCCGGCGCTTTTTATCGTGCCAAGATGATCCTGCATGGAGTGAATCAATGAAAAGAAATATCCTGGCCTGTAGTTTGGCATTGGCCCTCGGTGCCTGTGCCAGCACCGAACCCGAGCAGCCCTTCACCCTGACGGTGGCGCATATCAACGACACCCACTCTCATTTCGATGCCATCCCCGGCCAGCTCCAGTTCGAAGGCCGCAGCCTGTTCACCCGTTTCGGCGGTCATCCCCGGTTGTTGGCCCGGGCCGATCAGCTGCGCCGGCAGGCCGAAGCCGACGATCAAAGCCTGCTGTTCGTGCATGGCGGCGATGCCTGGCAGGGCACCGGCTATTTCAAGCTCAATAACGGCGCCATGAATGCGGATGTGCTCAGCCGTATGGAGCTGGACGCCATGGCCCTGGGTAACCACGAGTTCGATCTGGATAACGCCCGGCTGGCGGCCTTTATCGAACGGCTGAGCTTCCCCGTGCTGGCGGCCAACCTGGATGCCAGCGAGGATCCGGACCTGGCGGGTCAGGAAAACCTCAAACCCTATGTGCTCTATGCCTTCAATGGCGTTGAAAAACGCCGGCTTGACAGCCTGGAGGATGCGGATGACGATCCCGTGGTGGCGGTGATGGGCCTGGTGCTGGAAGATATGCCCGATATTTCCCCTCAGATCGGCGCGCTGCGCTTCGGTCAAGAAGTGGCGGGCGCCCAGCAAACAGTGGATGCGTTGCAGGCCATGGGCGTCAATAAAATCGTCGCCATCACCCATTTGGGCCTGGAGCGGGATCAGCGGCTGGCGCGGGAGGTGAATGGCATCGATCTGATCGTCGGCGGTCATTCCCATACCCTGATGGGTGATTTCAGTAACCTGGGGCTGGCCCGTGGCGAACGCTATGCCCAGCAGATCGGAAACCCGGACGGCCAGGGCAAAACCTGTGTGGTACAGGCCGGGCAATATGCCCAGGCCATGGGGCAGGTGGCGATCACCTTCGACGGGCAGGGACAGCTGACCGCCTGTGACGGACAAAACACCCTGCTGGCGGACAATCGGTTTTATGGCGATATCCGTCAACAGCCGCAAGACCGGCTCGACAAGCAGGCCGAGGGCCGGGTGCGCAATTTTGTAAAGGCCCAGCCCAATATCGCGCTGGTGGAAGAGGATGCCGCCCTGCGTGAACATATCGACGGTCAATATAGGCCCGCGTTGGAGCAGGCCTATGGAGATCTGATCGGCCAAGTGCCCGCTACCCTGCAGCATGTGCGTTTGCCCGGTGAGGACGGCAGTGACAGCCACGGCTCAAAGGTTGCCCCGCTGGTGGCAGCCAGCCAGCTGTATTGGGTAAATCGACCCGAGGTGCAGGCCCTGACCGGCCGTCACATCGACTTCGCCCTGGTCGGCGCCGGCAGCGTACGCAACAACCTGGAGCAGGGGGAGTTCAGGGAAGGTAATGCTAGCCTGGAATTGCTGCCGTTCGGTAATGCCCTGAGCCTGCTGTCGCTGACCGGCCAGCAAGTCGCGGCCCTGCTGATCGATGTGGTGAACCAGAGCCTGCCGGAAGGCGCCCATACGGGTAAGTTTCCTTACAGCAGCGGCCTGCGTTATCAATTCAACGAAACCCAACCGGGCAAGGGCTACATCGGTCAGCTGGAATATCTTGCCGACGGCCAATGGCAGCGAATCCAGCCGAACAAGCTCTACCATGTGGTGATGAGCAGCTACAGTGCTTCGGGCAATGACGGCTGGGAAGCCCTGTTCCGGGCCCAGGAAGTGTTGTCCGACCGCCTGGACCTGGCCTATGTCAACGAGCGGTTGACCGTCTTCCCGGTGGCGCGCTTGAGCAAAACCGCAGGGGGCAAGGTGCAGGTACATTATGCCAACGGCGCCCTGGACTGTAGCGCCAAAGGCGTACGCTGCAATACCGATGCCCAGGCCTTTATCGACTATGTCCGCGATCGGCGCCCGGTGCTGACGCCGCTTGCCGAACCCACCGTCACCCTCAACCGGTTGTAAGGTGTCGCCGTCCACCGGCGCATCGTGAAAAGCTGAAGCAGAGCCGGTACCTTGTCTTCACGGTACCGGCTCAATCCCATTTACCCTAACCGGGATCATGCGATTATTGCGCAGGCTGCCAAGTCCTTCCTGCTTGCTGGTCAGAGAGCGTTGTGGATGTTGAGCTTCACTAGATTGCATCGCTATCCGCCACTGTTTTTTTCTTTTGCAATAATTAATTGAAAAGAAACGGATTCATATGAATTCAATTAATTTTTGTGGCTTTCCTGTCGACTTTAATACCTTTATTATCTAACCCCCCGATAGATATTAGACTAATATTTGAACTCTATTGAGTCTCTCGCCGTCAACTCTATCGCGTCATTGGATAGTCAGATTGGAGAACCTATGACTAAATTGGCCCTTTTCACCCGATACCGGAGTGCGGCTAACGGAACCGCGGCATCAGGCCAGCAAGTCAAGGCCTCTCTGGTGCGTTTGCTTTTTACGCTATTGGCCCTGGCCGGTTGGGGAGCGCCGCTTAGCGCCGCCGAGCTGGCGGCCCCCACCGGCCCGGTCGTGCTTTCGGTCACCGGACAGATCCAGCAGACCAATGCCGACGATCAGGCCGATTTCGATTATCGGCTGTTGCAGAGCCTGCCGCAGAAGGAGATCCGTACCGGCACGCCCTGGACCAAGGGGGCGCATGTCTACAGAGGTGTCCTACTCAGCGACATGCTGGCGCGGGTGGGAGCCCAGGGTAATGTCATGCGGGCCATCGCACTCAACGACTACCATGTCGATATTCCACTCCAGGGGCTGCGAAACTATCCCGTGCTCCTGGCTACCCATCAGGACGGGAAACAAATGCGCATCCGGGATAAAGGCCCGGTATGGATTGTGCTGCCGCTTGATGACTATCCCGAACTCAACACCAAAAAACATCATGAAACCATGGTGTGGCAATTGAGCAGCCTGGACATACGTTAAGCCATGAAACTCCTCAAGCTGGTGCTGCTCCCCCTGATTTCGCTTATCTTCGGGGCGAGCTCCATCTATAGCTATAACCGCGATATCGAGGTGGTGCGCTATGTTTCGGGCACCATCAAGGGGATCGGCTGGTCTTCCTCCGAGTTGGAAATGGAGCTGCTCAAGTACGACCACGCCCTGGAGCAACTGGCCTCGGGTTCGACCAATGTCGATAATATGCAGCTGCGTTTCGAGCTGTTGTGGAGCCGCATCGATGTCCTGCAAGAGGGGAAAGAAAGTGCTCCCCTGCGGGAGCGGGCCGAGGCCAAGGCGCTGCTCGATGCGCTGGAGGCCCTGCTGATCCGGTTGGACGAGCGCGTATTTTCCCTGCAGGCCGGTGATATCGAAGGTATCAGGGCGATACAGCAGGAGCTGGCCCCCTTTCGCCAGCAGGCGCGGGATTTCAACGTCAACAGTTTCTCGGGTATCGATCCCTGGCGCCAGCTTGATGTCACCCATAACCTTAGGGTCCACTCCCTCGGTTACCTGGGGGGCTTGTTGCTGAGCGGCGGCCTGATGCTGTTCCTGCTCTATCGGGAAAACCGGCGCAACCGCCACCTGGCTTACCATGATGCGTTGACCGGCCTGCCCAATCGCACACACTTCTACCAGCAGATGGAGCTGGCGATCGACAGGGCCAAGCGGGAACAAGGCAAGTTGGCCGTGCATATGATAGATCTTAACAATTTCAAGGAGATCAATGACGGACTCGGCCATGAAACCGGAGATCAACTGCTGTGTATCGTGGCTGAACGGCTGCACCGTTGTGTTAACAATGCTGGTACCATAGCCCGTATCGGCGGTGACGAGTTTATCGTGGTCCAGGAGCGGGTGGGTGGCCCTGATGATGCCTTGCAGATGGCGCTTCGACTGCGACATACCCTGAGTCGGGAAGCACAGATGAAAGGGGGACACTTGACGCCGTTCGCCAGCATCGGCACCAGTATCTATCCCGATCATGGCCATGAAGTTGTCGACCTGCTCGGCCATGCGGATACGGCTATGTATTACGCAAAAACCGTCAAAAGTGGCTCGGCCCGGCTGTTTACCACAGACATGGATGAACAGCGGTTGCGTCGCCAGCGGCTGGCGGTGGCGCTGAAAGCGGCCCTGGAATCCGACCAGCTGTGCCTGCATTACCAGCCGATCTTCAGGCTGGACTCGCTGGAAATCGAGGCGGTCGAGGCCCTGTTGCGTTGGCAACCCTCGGATTATGGCCGCGTCAATCCGTTGGAGGTCATCCTGGTGGCCGAACAGCACGGCCTGGCCCAGCAGCTGAACGAGTGGGTGCTGAACACAGCCTGCCGGCAGCTTGCGTACTGGCATAAGGAGGGATTTACCCAGCTCAAGGTGAACGTTAACGTCAGCCCCAACATCTTCGCCGGTGGCCGGTTGGCCAATACGGTGGAGAAGACCCTGGCGGCAACGGAGATACCGGCCGACAGCCTGGTGCTGGAAATCACCGAGGACACCAGCCTGTGGGACACCGCTTCTTCCCTGGAAACCCTGGCATCATTGCGCGAACTCGGGGTGGGCATCGCTCTGGATGACTTTGGCACCGGTTATTCTTCTTTCAGCCATCTGCGCCAGTTGCCGGTGAACAAGTTGAAGATAGACAAATCCTTCGTTCAGGATCTGCCGACCGATCCCAGGGCCGTCAGCCTAGTGAAGACCATCATCGAGCTGGCCCATAACCTGGGTATGAAGGTGACAGCAGAAGGCATAGAGGAGGAAAACCATCTCCGTGTCCTCAAGCAATTGGGCTGTGATCTGGGGCAGGGCTATCATATGACCCGCCCGGCGGCCGCGATCCTGATGACCCAGTATTTAAAGGCTCGGCCCTTGATCCTGCCACAGACCGATCAGGATAACCTGATGCGCTAATATCGGCCTCCCCCCGGTCCAGGGGTGGAGGCCTGTGCCGGCTTGCTACTTTCCGGCTGCCTCGGCATCCCGCCATCCGTATTTTCATTCCTTCCCTTTTATCCCGTGTGGGGGCGGCGACCACACCGCGATGAGATATGGCACAGTTCATCTTCCCGAGGTCGGTGTTCCCACTATCGGCCCGGAGTCGTGCCTCCTACAGGAGATGCTGATCCATTACTCGAGTGGGTCGGCATTTTTGTCGACAAATATTGTTTTTATTTACGAATCACCTGCTACTTTAAAGGTGCGTTGTTAATTTTTGTCGACAAGGTATATGGCTGTCTTGAGTGAAGATCTTACCCCCAGGCTGGTGGAAGCCGTGGTCAACGGCGAGCTGACGCCGGGCACCAAGTTGTCCGAACCCGAGCTGGCGCGCCGCTTCGAGGTGGGCCGGGGCTCGGTACGTGAAGCCCTGCTGCGGCTGGAAGGGCTGGGTTTGGTGGAGCGATTACCCCGTCAGGGGGCACGGGTGGTCTCGCTGACGCCCGAGGGGTTGACCGAGCTGTTTGCGGTCCGGGAAGCCCTGGAAGGCATGGCCTGCCGCTTGGCTGCCATGGCCATTACCCCGGCCGAGGCCGACGCACTGACCCGTTTGCTGGCGCAGCATCAGCAATTTGTCGACAGTCAGGAGGAATACCAGCGTCAGCAAGGGGAGGAGGACTTCCATTATCTGCTGTTCAAGGCCAGCCACAACCGCATGTTGGTCAGCTTGTTGGGTGATGAGCTTTACCAGCTGCTGCGCATGTACCGCCATCGGCTCTCATACCGCCATTCAGATCCCCGGCAGGCGCTGCTCGAACACCGCCAGATCCTCGATGCGGTGCTGCAGGGGGATGGCGAGCTGGCGGAACTGCTGATGCGTCGCCATGTGGCCCGCAGCCGTCGGCACCTGCTGGTGCAATTTCAGGAGGAAATGCAATGAAGCACAGTTTGTTCCAAGCGCTGAAAAACACCCGGCCACTGCCCATCGTCGGGGCCATCAATGCCTACAGCGCCATGCAGGCCGGCCAGGCCGGGCACCAAGCCCTGTACCTGTCCGGGGCCGGGGTGGCCAATGCCTCTTTCGGCCTGCCGGATCTGGGCATCACCAGCCTGGGTGAGGTGCTGGAAGATGCCCGGCGCATTACCGGGGCCTGCGACCTGCCGTTGCTGGTGGATGTGGATACCGGTTTCGGCGGAGCCTTTAATATCGCCCGTACGGTCAGGGAAATGGAGCGGGCCGGTGTCGCCGCCATCCATATCGAAGATCAGGTGGCCCAGAAGCGTTGCGGGCACAGGCCCAACAAGGCGATCGTGAGCCAGGCGGAGATGGTGGACAGGATAAAGGCGGCGGTGGATGCCCGCTCCGACTCCCGCTTTGCCATCATGGCGCGCACCGACGCACTGGCGGTGGAGGGCATGGCCAGCGCCGTGGCGCGGGCCCAGGCCTGTGTCGAGGCTGGAGCCGATATGATCTTCCCCGAGGCGATGGAAAGCCTGGAGCAATACCGTCTTTTCTGCGATGCGGTCAAGGTGCCGGTGCTCGCCAACATCACCGAGTTCGGCAAGACCCCATTATTCAGCCAGAGGGAGCTCAAGGCCGTCGGGGTGGCCATGGTGCTTTATCCGCTGTCGGCCTTTCGCGCCATGAGCCGGGCTGCCGAAACCGTCTATCGTCATATTCTGAGTGAAGGCGAGCAGAGCGGGCTGCTCGAGCAGATGCAAACCCGTGAACAGCTCTACCAGACCCTCGACTATCATTGCTATGAAGCCAAGTTGGATGCCCTGTTTGCCCAAGGAGGAAAAGATGAGTAATTCAGAAGGACTGCGCGGCCAGACCGCCGGTCAAACTGCGCTCTGCACCGTAGCGCAATCCGGCTCGGGCCTGGCCTATCGCGGCTACGACATCGAAGATCTGGCGGCTAAGGCCCAGTTTGAAGAAGTGGCGTTTTTGCTGCTGAAAGGCAATTTGCCCAACCAGGGCGAACTGACGGCGTTCAAATCCAGGCTACGGGCCAACCGCGGCCTGCCGGCGGCGCTGCGCACCGTGCTGGAGCAGGTTCCTGCCTCGGCGCACCCCATGGACGTGCTGCGCACCGGCTGCTCCATGCTCGGCAACCTGGAAACCGAGCTTAAATTCAGTGAGCAGCAGGACGCGGCCGAGCGCCTGCTGGCGCTGTTGCCGGCTATCCTCTGCTATTGGTATCGCTACACCCATGACGGCGTGCGTATCGAGACCGCGCTCGATGATGACAGCCTAGGAGGCCACTTCCTGCATATGTTGCGTGGCCAGTATCCGCCCGAGCTGGATGTCAAGGTGATGCACTGCTCGCTTACCCTCTATGCTGAACACGAATTCAATGCCTCTACCTTCGCCGCCCGGGTATGTTCCTCCACCCTGACCGACCTGCATTCGGCGGTCACCGCCGCCATCGGTACCTTGCGCGGCCCCCTGCACGGCGGCGCCAACGAGGCGGCCATGGCCATGATAGAACGGTGGAGCAGCCCCGAGCAGGCCGAGACCGAGCTGCTGGAGATGCTCAAGCGCAAGGAAAAGGTTATGGGCTTTGGCCATGCGGTCTACAGGGTGAAAGATCCGCGCAATGCCCTGATCAAGCCCCTGGCCAAACAGCTGGGGCAGGCGGTGGGCGATCGGGTACTTTACCCGGTATCGGAGCGGGTGGAAGAGGTGATGTGGCGGGAGAAAAAACTGTTCGCCAATGCCGACTTTTATCATGCCTGCGCCTATCACTTCATGGGTATACCCACCAAGCTGTTTACGCCTATTTTTGTGATGAGCCGGGTCACCGGCTGGACCGCACATATCATGGAGCAGCGCGCCCATAATCGCATCATCCGTCCCACCGCCGATTACGTGGGACCGGGCCACCAGGACTGGCTGCCGATAGAGAAGCGCTAGGAGCCGTGGTTGGGAACCTGGGATTGGGAGCTCGAATGCCAATCCCCAATCCCAGTGCAAATTAAAAGGATACCGAGATGAGTGCCAATTTCGATCTGAACCAGAGGCCCGAGCCGGATCAGCTGCTGGTGGCTATCGCCGACTATGTGGTCAATGCGGACATTGCTTCCACCGAGGCCTACAATACCGCCCGCCACTGCCTGATGGATACCCTCGGCTGCGGCCTGCTGGCCTTGCGTTTCCCCGAGTGCACCAAGCACTTAGGACCCCTGGTGCCCGGCACCACGGTACGGCACGGTGCCCGGGTGCCCGGTACCTCTCACGAACTGGATCCGGTGACCGCCGCCTTCAATATCGGTTGTATCATCCGCTGGCTGGATTTTAACGACACTTGGTTGGCCGCCGAATGGGGGCATCCCTCCGACAACCTGGGCGGTATCCTGGCCACTGCCGACTACCTGAGTCGGGTGGCGGTGGCCCGGGGCAGGCCGCCGCTGACCATGAAAGAGGTGCTGACCGCCATGATCAAGGCCCACGAGATCCAGGGGGTCCTGGCATTGGAAAACAGCTTCAACCGGGTGGGTCTGGATCATGTGCTGCTGGTGCGGGTAGCGTCCACCGCCGTGGTTACCCGCATGCTCGGCGGCAATCGTGAGCAGATAGTCGATGCCCTGTCCCAGGCCTGGGTCGACGGCTGCTCGCTGCGCACCTATCGCCATGCCCCCAACGCCGGTTCGCGCAAGTCCTGGGCGGCGGGGGACGCCACCGCCCGCGCCGTGCGCCTGGCGATGATCACCATGAAGGGAGAGATGGGTCTGCCTTCGGTGCTTACCGCTCCCAAATGGGGATTTTATGACGTGCTGTTCAAGGGGGAGGCGTTCAAGGTCAAGCAGCCCCTGGCCAGCTATGTGATGGAAAACGTGCTGTTCAAAATCAGCTTCCCGGCCGAGTTTCATGCCCAGACCGCGGTCGAATGTGCCGTGCATCTCTATCCGCAGGTGAAAGGCCGCATCGACGACATAGACCGCATCCGGATCCACACCCATGAGTCGGCAGTGCGGATCATCTCCAAGGTGGGCGCCCTGGCCAACCCGGCCGACCGGGATCACTGCCTGCAATACATGGTAGCCGTGCCCTTGCTCTATGGTGACCTGGTGGCCGAGCACTATGAAGACAGCTTCCATCTGGGAGACGCCCGCATCGACCTACTGCGTGACAAGATGGAGGTAGTGGAAGAACCGCGCTACAGCGCAGAATACCTGCAGGCCGACAAGCGCGCCATCGCCAATGCCATCCAGATCTTCTTCAAGGATGGCACCAGCACAGAGAAGGTGGAGGTGGAATACCCCATCGGTCACCGGCGCCGTCGTGACGAGGGCATTCCGGTGCTGGAACGCAAGTTTATGCGCAACCTGCAGACCCGTTTTCCCGAAGGACATTGCCGGCAGATCCTGAGTCTGTGCCTCGATCAAAAACGACTGGAAGCCACCCCGGTCAACGAATTTATGGCGTTATTCGTCATCAACTGAGGCGATGGCATTGCCCTGTTCGCCAGCCTGTATCCCGGGAGCATGATAGTTCTAGCCCGGGATGCTCGCATACTCGGCTGGTTTCATCCCGCTTGGCTCCGTATTGCTCCTCTCCTTCCATTGCCTATCCGCCTGGCACTTGCCATTAAGGCGAGTAAGCCCTGATCTTTGTTGAGACCACCCCTCTGCTGGCTGCTAGTTATCTTATTGATTTATATATCAATTAAATTAATTGACGGTAATTGTAGGCAATAAGTTGATTATTTTATTTTTGTGACCTTAATCACAAAAATGTTAATCATGAACAAAATTTATAACATCGTTAACGATAATCTAGTAAGTTTGTTCACACGGTTTTGTTATTTTTGTTTTATTAAACCTGATTTTTTCACAACAACCTTGGCAATTTGTCAATCGAACCTAAGGTTCGGTAACAATTGTCGCAGCACACCAACAGGGAGATGTAACCCATGGCTGCACATGAAATGAACAACCCCGAGCTAATGCCGTCTACGGACAAGGACCGGGATATCAATATCTGGGACTTCACCATGCTCTGGGCGGGGATGACCATCAACATGGGTGCCTTTACCATGGGGGCCCAGCTGTACCCGGGGTTGTCTCCCTGGACCATTATCGGCGCCATACTGGCCGCCTATGCCATCGTCACCACTATCCTGATCCTGGCCGGCGATATCGGTATCCGCTATGGCATTCCCTTTACCGTTTATATCCGCTCCTGCTTCGGTTATCAGGGGGCGAAAATACCGGCGGCCTTCCGCGCCATTCCCGCCTGTTTCTGGTTTGGCTTCCAGACCTGGGTCGCGGCGGTGGCCATCGGCAAGGTGCTGGAAATGTGGATTGGTTATTCCAACACCACCATCCTCATCCTGGTCTTCGGGGTTTTGCAGGTGGTCAACGCGATTTACGGCATGAAAGCCATGGCCAAGTTCGACTGGGTCGCCATTCCGGCGCTGACCATACTGATCGGTCTGGTGACCTTCTGGTTGCTGAAAACCAACAACGCCACCATAGGTGACGTGCTGGCCGCACCTTCCCTGGATAACGGCTCCTTCTGGTTCGCGGTGATGGCGATAGCCGGCATCTGGATCACCATGGGCCTGAACAGCCCGGATATGACCCGCAAGCTGGAGCGTTCCCGCGACCACAGCAGCAACAATTTCTTTATCCGTAACCGCAAGCCTTTTTTTGCCCAGATCACCGGCCTGATCGTGATCGGCTCCGGTATCCTGATGGTGGGCATGATAGGCGGTATCCTGACCGGTACCTGGGATCCTATCGAGATCGTGACCAACTCCATGAGTTCGCCCATCGTGCTGCTCCTGAGCATGCTGACCATCGCTTTCGCCCAGTGGTCCACCAACACCGCGGCCAACCTGATGCCGTCCGCGCTGATCCTGATGAACGTCTTCCCCCGGTTGAACTTTGCCCAGGGAGTGGCCATTTCCGGTGCCATCGGCCTGCTGATGATGCCCTGGGTATTTGCCGATAACCTGCTGTGGTTCAGCGTGATCACCTCGGGCCTGCTGGGACCGGTGGCCGGTATCATGCTGGCCGACTTCTATCTGCTGCGCCAGGGTCAGCTGGACGTGAACGATTTCTATGACCCCAAAGGACCCTTTGTTTACCAGAACAACTACAACCTGCGTGCCTTCCTGGTGTACGGGCTGTCTTTCCTGGCCAGCGTTGTTTTTATGGATCTGGCGTTCTTTGTCGGCCTGACGGTGAGCGTGGTGGGTTACACCCTGCTGATGAAACCCATCGCCAAGCCGGCGCAGACCGTAAAACTGCAAGTCGAAGTCTGATATAGCAAAGCGTAAGTCCGTAAGTTTTGGCTCCCATGCTCGGTATGGGGGCCTTTTTTATTTCCGCCAGTTGGAAGGCCACTCCGGGCATCAGCTTATGAGCTATGCACCATCTTGGATTGCCTGCATTCCTGCTTGCACCAACATGGGGAAACAACGCCGAATCCTCCAGGGCAGGTGCTCTCACTTATCCACGATAAATATATAAGCTGTTAATATAGTTTAACTTTTTAATATTGGCACGAATTATGTAGAGCATTGTATACAGAATATTTGATGTAGAACCGCCTTTATGATCCCAATCCCTGCCCGTATAACGGAAGCTGCTGCCCAGATCCGCGGGTACGGCCAGCAGCGTAGCTGGTTAGCCCGACTGGATATGCGGTTGGAGGCGGACCGCGAGCGTACCCGGCTCAAGGGGTTGGAGTTTGCCGGTCCCTTGCGTATTCAGCGGCCTTTCTATCCGGAAGGGGGGGTCTGCCACCTCTATGTGTTGCACCCACCCGGTGGCCTAGTCTCCGGTGATCGACTGGCCATTAGTGTTCATGCGGGCGCCGGGAGCCAGAGCCTGCTGACCACCCCCTCCGCCGGCAAGATCTACGGACGCGACAGCGACGGCGTGGCGCAGGGCCAGTCGGTGTTTTTACAGCTGGCGGATAACGCCGGATGTGAGTGGCTGCCCCAGGAAACCATCGTCTATCGCGATGCCAATGCTGTGCTGGATACCCGTATTGAGCTGAGTGGAGATGCCCGTTTTATCGGCTGGGATCTGGTTTGCCTGGGCCGTCCTGCCGCTGGAGAAACCTTTGATGCCGGTCGCCTGAGCCAGGCCATCCGCTTATGGCGCGATGGCCGCCTGCTGTTGAACGAACGGCTGCAGCTGGAAGGCGGTGACTCTTTGCGGCACAGCCGGGTGGGCCTGGCTGGTCATTGTGTGTTCGGTACCCTGCTGGCCTCGGGCCCTGGGTTGGGTGATGAACTGATCATGCAGCTCAGAGAGGTCCTGCCCACGCCTGATTTTACTGTGACCGAGCGACTGGGTGTGCTGCTGGTGCGTTACCTGGGCTCTGATATGAGTGCCTGCCGGGGCGGTCTGTGGCGGGCCTGGGCCTTGATCAGGCCGGCCGTGCTGGCACGGCCGGCTTGCATCCCGCGTATTTGGTTGACCTGAGGAGAGTAAGATGGAACTGAGTCCAAGAGAAAAGGACAAGCTGCTGCTGTTTACCGCCGGCCTGCTGGCCGAGCGCCGGCTGGCGCGGGGCCTGAAGCTGAATTATCCCGAGTCGGTCGCCTATTTGTCCGCCGCCATCATGGAGGGTGCCCGGGACGGCCGTACCGTGGCTGAGCTGATGGGCAGCGGCCGCAACTGGCTGACCCGGGAGCAAGTGATGGACGGCGTGCCTGAACTGGTGAAGGAAGTGCAGGTGGAGGCAACCTTTCCCGACGGCACCAAGCTGGTCACCCTGCACGATCCCATTCAATAGGAGGCCTTATGATACCGGGAGAAATTCAACTAGCCGCGGGCGATATCGAGCTCAACACCGGCCGCGAGCGGCGTACCCTGGTGGTGGCCAATACCGGTGATCGGCCGATACAGGTGGGCTCGCACTATCACTTCGCCGAGGTCAATCCGGCGCTCAGCCTGGATAGAGCGCAGGCCCTCGGTTTTCGCCTGGATATCGCCGCCGGCACCGCGGTACGCTTCGAGCCGGGCCAGAGCCGCTCCGTGCAGCTGGTGGCGCTGGGCGGCAAACGCCGGGTGTATGGTTTTCGGGGAGAGGTGATGGGGCCACTGGGAGAGCAGGTTGAATAACATGAGTCGTGCCGCCTATGCGGAGATGTTCGGCCCCACCACCGGCGATCGGGTACGGCTGGCGGACACGGATCTGTGGATCCAGGTGGAGCAGGATTACACCTGCTATGGCGAAGAAGTGAAGTTCGGCGGCGGCAAGGTGATCCGCGACGGCATGGGCCAGAGCCAGCTGGGCGATGCCGAGACCCTGGATACGGTGGTAACCAATGCCCTTATTCTCGATCACTGGGGCATCGTTAAGGCCGATATCGGCATCAAGGGCGGTCGCATCGCCGCCATCGGCAAGGCAGGCAACCCGGATATCCAGGACGGCGTCACCATCAACATCGGTCCGAACACCGAAGTGATCGCTGGTGAAGGCATGATCTTGACTGCCGGCGGGGTGGACTCGCATATCCATTACATCTGTCCGCAGCAGGTGGAAGAAGCCATCTGCTCCGGTATTACCACCATGATCGGCGGTGGCACCGGGCCGGCCACCGGCAGCAAGGCCACCACCTGCACGCCGGGCGCCTGGCATATCGCCCGCATGCTGCAGGCCACCGATCAGCTGCCGATGAACTTCGGTTTTCTCGGCAAGGGCAACGCCAGTTTGCCGGAGGCTCTGCGGGAACAGCTGGATGCCGGCGCCATGGGATTGAAGCTGCACGAGGATTGGGGCACCACGCCGGCGGCCATCGATTGCTGCCTGTTGGTGGCGGAAGAGTACGATGTTCAAATCGCCATTCACACCGACACCCTCAACGAATCCGGCTTTGTGGAAGACACCCTGGCGGCGTTCAAGGGGCGCACCATCCACACCTACCATACGGAAGGGGCCGGCGGCGGCCATGCGCCGGATATCCTCAAGGCCTGCAGCCTGTCCAATGTGTTGCCGTCCTCCACCAACCCGACCCGACCCTATACGGTCAATACCGTGGACGAACACCTGGACATGCTGATGGTATGCCATCACCTGGATCCCCATATTCCCGAGGATGTGGCTTTCGCCGATTCCCGCATCCGCAAGGAAACCATAGCGGCGGAAGACATTTTGCAGGATCTGGGGGTGATTTCGATGATCTCCTCCGACAGCCAGGCCATGGGCCGGGTAGGGGAGGTGGTGTGCCGTACTTGGCAGACCGCCCACAAGATGAAACAGCAGCGCGGCCTGCTGCCGGAAGACCTGGCCCTGGGCTGCGACAACTTTCGGGCCAAGCGCTATATCGCCAAGTACAGCATCAACCCGGCCATCACCCACGGTATCAGTCACGAGGTGGGCTCGGTGGAAGTGGGCAAGCTGGCCGATCTGGTGCTGTGGAATCCGGCCTTTTTCGGCATCAAACCGGCGCTTATCCTCAAAGGCGGCACTATCGCCTATGCGCCCATGGGTGACGTTAACGGCTCCATCCCCACCCCCCAGCCGGTGCACTACCGACCCATGTTCGGCGCCCAGGGCAAGGCGGCGGCGGCCACCAGCCTGACCTTTGTCAGCCAGGCTGCATGTAAGCGGGATCTGGCCGGTGAACTGGGGCTGACTCGGCAGTTGGTGGCCTGTTGCAATACCCGCAATATCAGGAAGCAGGATCTGATCCATAACGGTGCCACTCCTGTGCTTGAAGTCGACGCCCAGACCTATGAAGTGCGTTGCGATGGGGAACTGCTGAGCTGCGAACCGGCCGAGGTACTGCCTCTGGCCCAGTTGTATATGTTGTTTTAACGGGGGCTATACCAGCCATGTCAGGAGCAACACGCCGACTCGCCGTAAACCCATCCGTGGTAGCTCCGCTGCGCAATCTGACTGCCAGGGAGGGCGGGAATGTCGAAATTGCAGGAGCATTTTTCGGCCCTGGCGCAGAGGGCCGGCTTGGTTATCCCCTGACATGGCCTGCATGGCCAACGCATAACTGGAGTTCAAGAATGTTGCGAATTACTCATAACCTGGGCCAGAGCGCGCGCCCAGCCGAAGACCGGCTGACGCTGACTTTTGAAGTGCGGCAGAAGGGGCGTTTTAAAACCGTCAGCGATAACGGCACCGAGCTGGGCGTTTTTCTGGAGCGGGGCCAGGTTCTGGCCCAGGGTGACAAACTGAGCAGTGAATGTGGGCGGATTTTCGAAGTGGTGGCCCGGCCTGAGCCGGTGATCACCGCCCATGCCAGCGGCTGGCCCACCTTTGCCCGTGCCTGTTATCACCTGGGCAACCGTCATGTCACCCTACAGCTGGGCGAGTGCTGGCTCAGGTTCCAGCCCGATCATGTTCTGGAGCACCTGGCGGTACACCTGGGCCTGCGCCTGGAGGCGGGTGAAGCCTCTTTTCATCCCGAGTCCGGCGCCTATCAAGGGCATCAGCATGAACACAGTCATGGACACGACCATGACCACTGATGGCAGCCAGGCCGGCCAGTTGCTGGCGCTGCTGCATCTGTCCAGCCCGGCGCTGCCGATCGGGGCTTTTGCCTATTCCAGCGGTCTGGAGTCGGCGATTGAACTGGGTTGGGTCAAGGATGAAGCCTGCCTGCAGGACTGGCTGAGCGGCATGCTGCGTGGTCTGGCTTATCTGGATATTCCCGTGCTGCTGCGGCTGGCCGCCGCCGGAGAGCGGCAAGACAGCGTACAGCTCGGTTACTGGAGTGATTTTCTGCGCGCCAGCCGGGAAACCCGCGAGCTGCTGTTTGAAGACGAGCAGCAGGCCAGGGCGCTGATCCGTCTGCTCAAGGGGCAGGGACTGGCGGTGTCGGCCTTGCCGCCGCAGCCGGCCTTTATGGCGGTGTACAGCCTGGCTGCCCGCCACTGGGGCCTGGACCCGCAATGGGCGGCGCTGGGCTGGCTGTGGGGCTGGCTGGAAAACCAGCTGTCGGTGGCCAGCAAGACCCTGCCGCTGGGCCAGACCGCGGCCCAGCGGCTGTTGTTGGCGTTGAAGCCGGCGCTGATCGAGCACTTGCAGCTGGCGGAAACCCTGGATGATGAGCAGCTGGGCTTGAGCCTGCCGGGGCAGGTTCACGCCAGCTGCCTGCATGAAACCCAATATTCCCGTTTATTTCGGAGTTGATGATGACAACACAATGTTTACGCGTGGGCGTCGGCGGGCCAGTGGGCTCGGGCAAAACCGCCCTGCTGCGCCAGCTGTGCCTGGCGCTGCGCCAGCACTACAGCCTGGCGGTGGTGACCAACGATATCTACACCAAGGAAGATGCCGAGTTTCTGCTGCGCCATCAGGCGTTGAGTGAAGACAGGATCATGGGTGTGGAAACCGGCGGCTGCCCCCATACCGCCATCCGTGAAGATGCCTCCATGAATCTGGCCGCCATCGACACCCTGCAGGTGCGCCACCCGGATTTGGAGCTGGTGCTGGTGGAAAGCGGCGGCGACAACCTGTCGGCCACCTTCAGCCCCGAACTGTCGGATCTGACTCTCTATGTGATCGATGTCTGCGCCGGTGACAAAATCCCCCGCAAGGGCGGCCCGGGTATCACCAAATCCGATCTGCTGATCATCAACAAGACCGATCTGGCGCCCATGGTCAACGCCTCGCTGGAAGTGATGGACAGAGATGCCAGGCGCATGCGCGGGGAGCGGCCCTTTGTGTTCAGCAACCTGGTGAGGGGCGACGGCCTGCAGGAAATTATCCGGTTTATTCAGCGAGAGGGTATGTTGCGACCCCTGCCCGACGATTTTGTCATTGAAGGAGAGCAGCCATGAGCAAACGCATAAAAACAGCCATGATCAACAACACACTGATTGTCCTGACGGCCTCTGCCCCGGCGCTGGCCTTTGCCCATACCGGCCGTGAGACCCAGGGCCTGGTGTTCGGCCTGTTGCACCCGCTGCTGGGTTGGGATCACCTGCTGGCCATGGTGGCGGTGGGCATGCTGGCGGTAGCGGGCCGGGAGCGCCCGGCCAGGCAACTGCCGCTCGGTTTTGTCGGCTTTATGCTGGTCGGCGCCTTGTTCGGCCTGGCCGGTATCAGCGTAGGCGGCCTGGAGGCGGGCATCGTGCTGTCAGTGGTGGTGCTGGGACTGATGATGAGCACAGGCCGGGTCGTCCGCCCGGCTATTGGCGCCGGATTATGCGCCCTGTTCGGCTTGCTGCACGGTAATGCCCACGGCCTTGAGCTGCCCGCTTCGGCGTCGGCCATCGGTTACTTTGCCGGCTTTGTGCTGGCGACGGGCCTGCTGCATGGCGCCGGCTGGCTGGCTGCAGGCAGATTGCATGCCACCTTGGTCCGGATTGCCGGTGTTGTCATCAGCGGCGTCGGGATCATGGCCGCCATCTAAATCCTCGCCGTCAGCTTGCCGCTGGAAGCCGGACATCGACAGTCTGGCTTCCGGCTTGACACTCGCATCCTCTATGGCAGATCGGCCCCATGATTGCCAAAGGCTTCTCTTGAGTCGATAATTTTAGGCACGTTTATCGATACAGTAGATCCTCCTATGCTAGACAAATATTTTCACCTGAAAGAGCTGGGCACCAATGCGCGCCAGGAAGTGGTGGCCGGCATCACCACCTTCCTGACCATGGCCTACATCATCTTCGTCAACCCCGCGATCCTGGCCGAGACGGGCATGGATCACGGTGCCGTATTCGTGGCCACCTGTCTGGCGGCGGCCATCGGCTGTCTGATCATGGGGCTGCTCGCCAATTATCCCATCGCACTGGCGCCGGGCATGGGGCTGAACGCTTTCTTTACCTATACGGTGGTGTTGACCGACGGCTACAGCTGGCAAGCCGCGTTGGGGGCGGTGTTTTTCTCCGGCTGCATCTTCGTGCTGCTCAGTCTGCTCAAGGTACGGGAATGGATCATCAATTCCATCCCCAATCCGCTGAAAATCGGTATCGCCGCCGGTATCGGCCTGTTTCTTGCGCTGATAGGCCTAAAAAATGCCGGCATCATCGTCGATCATCCTGCTACCCTGGTGGCCCTGGGCGATATCACCAGCCTGCCGGTAGGCCTGGCGGTGCTGGGCTTTTTCCTGATCATCGGCATGGCGGCGCGCAATTGGCACGGTGCCGTGATGATCGGCATCCTGGTCATCACCGGCCTGGGCATCGCCTTCGGTGATGTGCAGTACCACGGCATCGTTGCCATGCCACCTTCCATTGCACCCACCTTTATGCAGCTGGATATCGCCGGGGCCTTTAACCTGGCCATGCTGTCGGTGATCTTCGCCTTCCTGTTTGTCGATCTGTTTGATACCTCGGGCACCCTGATCGCCGTGGCGCAGCGCGCCAAGCTGCTGGATGAACAGGGTCGTCTGCCGCGTTTGGGCAAGGCCCTGCTGGCCGACAGCACGGCCTCCATCACCGGCTCCATGCTGGGCACCTCGACCACCACCTCCTATGTGGAAAGCGCCGCCGGCGTGGCAGCGGGGGGGCGCAGCGGCCTGACCGCGGTGGTGACCGGCCTGTTGTTTATCGCCGCCCTGCTGATATCTCCCCTGGCGGCCATGGTGCCGGCCTATGCGACTTCCGGAGCCCTGGTGTATGTGGCGGTGCTGATGATGTCCCAGCTCAGCCATCTGCACTGGGATGATATTACCGAAGCCGTGCCCGCCGTGGTAGTGGTGGCCATGATGCCGTTCACCTTCTCCATCGCCAACGGCATCGCCCTGGGCTTTATCAGCTATGTTGCGGTCAAGCTGTTGTCCGGGCGAGCCGCGGAGATCAGCACTACCGTCTGGGCGATGGCGGTGCTGTTTGTATTGAAGTTTGCCTTTGGGATTTAAGGTTAGGCAGGAAGCTCGATCCCGGGCCTATGGGGCAGGTCTTGTTGAAGATAATCGCGGCGAGGTCGCCGCTCCTTGCAGATCATGAAAAAGCCCCGACATTCGGGGCTTTTTACCGTATGGAAAACTGAAAATCAGAATTCGGCGTTGCGCGGGGTGCGGGGGAAGGGAATTACGTCGCGCACGTTGCCCATGCCGGTGACATAGGCCACCAGCCGTTCAAAGCCCAGGCCGAAGCCGGAGTGGGGCACGGTGCCGTAACGGCGCAGATCCCGGTACCACCAGTAATCTTCCTTATTCAGGCCCATTGCTTCCAGACGCTCGTCCAGCACTTCCAACACCTCTTCCCGCTGGGAGCCACCGATAATCTCGCCGATACCGGGCGCCAGCACGTCCATGGCGGCGACGGTTTCGCCGTCCGGGTTCAGCTTCATGTAGAAGGCCTTGATGTCTTTCGGGTAGTTTTTCACCACCACGGGTGCCTTGAAGTGCTCTTCGGCCAGGTAGCGTTCGTGTTCGGAAGACAGGTCGATACCCCATTCCACGGGGAATTCGAACTGCCTGCCGGAGTTTCTCAGGATTTCCACCGCATCGGTGTAATCCACCTGGGCAAAGTCCTTCGCCACAAAGTCCTGCAGACGGGTGATCGCTTCCTTGTCGATACGCTCGGCGAAGAAGCTCATGTCATCCATGCGCTCGTCCAGCACCGCCTGGAACACATACTTGAGCAGGTCTTCGGCCAGGGTCGCGATATCGTTCAGATCGGCGAAGGCCACTTCCGGTTCTATCATCCAGAACTCCGCCAGGTGGCGGCTGGTGTTGGAGTTTTCGGCGCGGAAGGTGGGGCCGAAGGTGTAAATCTTGCTCAGGGCACAGGCATAGGTTTCGCCGTTCAGCTGGCCGGACACGGTCAGGAAGGCTTCTTTACCGAAGAAGTCTTCGCTGAAGTCGACATCGCCCTTGTCGGTACGCGGCAGGTTCTGCAGATCCAGGGTGGATACCCGGAACATTTCACCGGCGCCTTCACAGTCGGAGGCGGTAACGATCGGGGTGGCGACCCACACATAGCCACGCTCATGGAAGAAACGGTGCACCGCCTGGGCCAGGCAGTTACGCACCCGGGTGACGGCGCCCATCATATTGGTACGCGGGCGCAGGTGGGCGTATTCACGCAGATATTCGATGGAATGGCGCTTGGCGGCCATGGGGTAGGTGTCGGGGTCGTCGACCCAGCCGACCACCTTGACCTCGGAAGCCTGCAGCTCAAAACTCTGGCCCTTGCCCTGGGATTCGGCCAGGATGCCGGTGACTTCTACCGAGCAGCCGGTGGTCAGACGCACGACCTCTGACTGGTAATTCGCCACTTCGTTGGGTACCACTGCCTGCAGCGGGTTAAAACCACTGCCGTCGTGTACGGCCAAAAACGAAATACCCGCCTTGGAGTCACGGCGGGTGCGAATCCACCCCTTAATGGTCAGGGTGCTGCCTGTGGCATATTTGCCCGCAAGCACGTCTGCAACGGATGCATGGGTCATCTTGATAACGCTCTCCAGCTTTCAATGAAATCGGCCCCTGGCCGATCCTGCTATCTATATAAGGGGTCTAATGTTACCTGTGTACCGTCAGGACTCAAGTAAAAGATGCCCGGGGATCAATGCCAAGCCAAAGCCTGGCTATTACCATCTTCACCCTCGCGCAGGCGGGGGCCTGGGATATCGGCGGCCGGTACGGAGGGGAATAGGGAGTAGGGCATGGGGGTGGGTGAGCTGACCCCCATCCCCGCTCCCTTTTAGTCTTTGGCTTCCACCAGGGTCAGGATATCGTAGCTGGCCACCAGTTCGTCACGCTGGTTTTTGACCTTGATATCCCAGACCACCACGCCCTGGGGCCGATCTTCCGGGCTGCGTCTGGGCTTGCGGGTCTTCTGCTTGCAGGTCAGCTCCACCTGTATGGTGTCGCCGATCTTCACCGGCTCGATAAAGCGCAGACCCTCCATGCCGTAGTTGGCGATCACCGGGCCCGGGGCCGCATCCACGAACAGGCCGGCGGCGGCGGAGACCACGAAATAGCCGTGGGCCACCCGCTCGCCGAACAGCGATGCGGCGGCGGCTACCTTGTCCATATGGGCATAGAAGTGGTCACCGCTCAGACAGCCGAAGTTGACGATGTCGGCTTCGGTCACGGTGCGGCGGGCCGTTTTCAGCTGTTCACCGACGGCCAGCTCCTCGAAGTATTTTCGAAACGGATGAACCCGATCGACCACCACGGGTGCTCCCGTGTTCCAGCTGTGGGTCACCCGACTCATGGCTCCGGGCGAAGCCTGGATGGCGGTGCGTTGCATATAGTGCTTGACCGCGCGCAGGCCCCCCAGCTCCTGGCCGCCGCCGGCACGGCCGGGGCCGCCGTGCACCAGGTGGGGCAGGGGCGAGCCGTGACCGGTGCTTTCTTCGGCACTGATCGGATCCAGCAGATGCAGGCGACCATGCCAGGGACCGAGCCGGCCGACCAGCTCGGATACATCCTGGCCGGCCTCGAACACCACCGACGCCACCAGGCTGCCTTCGCCCAGGGCGACCAGCTCGACCAGCTCGTCCTCCGAATCATAGGGCAGCAGGGTACAGACGGGACCAAAGGCTTCGGTGTTATGGACCGCCGGGCTTTCCTTCGGTTGGTGGCACAGCAGCAGGGTCGGCGGATAGAAGGCGCCGGCGGCAGGGTCGTCGGCCAGCACCTCGAACGGCTTAAGGTGAGCGCCGCACAGGATTTCGGCCTGGGCCGACAGCTGCTCGACCCTTGCCGAAACGTCTTTCAGCTGGCGCTGACTGGCCAGCGGACCCATGGTCACGCCTTCCTTCGCCGGATCGCCGAGCACCACCTTGCCCAGCCGGGCCAAGAGGGCCTCTTTCACTTGGGGCAGCAGGGCGCGGGGCACGAAGGCGCGACGGATGGCGGTACATTTTTGCCCGGCCTTGGTGGTCATCTCCCGCATCACTTCCCGCACAAACAGTGTGGTGGCCTCGTCAGCGGCACCTTCGGCGAGGATGGCGCTGTTGACCGAGTCCGCTTCCATGGTGAAGGGAATGGACTGACGGTTGAAGTTGGGGTGAGCGCGCAGGGTCTGGCCGGTGTGGGCCGAGCCGGTAAAGGTCACCACATCCTGGGGGCCCAGCAAGTCGAGCAGGTCGTTGACACCGCCGCAGATGATCTGCAGGGCGCCGGCGGGCAGTATGCCGGACTCAACGGCAGACTTGACCACCGCCTGGGCCAGCTGAGCGCCGTCGGTGGCGGGCTTGATGATGGCCGGCATGCCCGCCAGCAGGGTCGGCGCCAGTTTTTCCAGCATGCCCCAGACCGGAAAGTTGAAGGCGTTGATGTGCACCGCCACGCCGGGCTTGGGGGTGAGGATATGACGAGCGCCGAAACCGCCCTTGCGGGACAGGGGTGTCCAGCCATCTTCGACCAGGATACGCTCGTCGGAGAGTTCACGCCGTACCAGGCTGGAATAGGTGAAGAGGGTGGCGAAGCCGCCTTCGATATCGATCCAGCTGTCCTTGCGGGTGGCGCCGGTGGCGGCGGACAGCGCATAGAAGTCTTCTTTCTGTGCCGCCAGGTGGCCGGCCAGATTTTTCAGCATCAGCGCCCGCTGGTGAAAGCTCATGGCCGCCAGTTGTTTGCCGCCTTGTCCGGCATAAGCCAGCATGGCCGTCATGTCCAGGCCCGCGCTGGTCACTTCATACAGAGACTCGCCGGTTACGGCATGCCTGACCAGGCGACCCGCTCCGGCTCCTGCCTGCCATTGGCCGGACACATAGCTTTGCAGCTTTTCCATGGGTTCCTCTCCCTCTTTACGTGACACATCAAAGCGAACATTTAACAATTTGGTGTTACATAATTTGTTTTTATTTTGTGGTAATGTCAATCTGTATTGACCTTGCGTTCGGGTGTTTATCGCCACTTAAATATATAAATTATTGTTTTATATTGAGATTTTAAATACCTAAATATGATTCATAAAAAAATATATTGAAATTATTTTAGTGTCATATTACTTTGAGTTCATGTTTTTGAAATGTTGCATTAACTGGTATTGGAGGCTTAGTGGTGGAGAGCGCAGAACAACAGGCGAAGTTTGACCAGACTATCGCGGCTGAGATCAGCATAGAGCCCAGGGACTGGATGCCCGAGGCGTACCGTAAGACCCTGATCCGTCAGATCGGTCAGCATGCCCACTCCGAAGTGGTCGGCATGCTGCCGGAAGGCAACTGGATTACCCGGGCACCGACCCTGCGCCGCAAGGCGGTGTTGCTGGCCAAGGTACAGGATGAAGCGGGCCACGCTCTCTACCTGTACAGCGCCGCCGAAACCCTGGGCGCCGATCGGAATGACATGGTGGAAAAGCTGATCGACGGCAAGATGAAGTATTCCTCCATCTTCAACTATCCCACCCTCAGCTGGGCAGATGTGGCCGCCATCGGCTGGCTGGTCGACGGTGCGGCCATCGTCAACCAGGTTGCCCTGTGCCGTGCCTCTTACGGCCCTTATGCCCGCGCCATGGTACGGGTCTGCAAGGAAGAAAGTTTCCATCAGCGCCAGGGCTTCGAAGCCATGATGGCGCTGGCGGGCGGCACCAAAGCGCAGAAGCAGATGGCTCAGGATTCGGTCAACCGCTTCTGGTGGCCGGTGCTGACCATGTTCGGCCCCTGTGACGATGATTCGCCCAACTCGGCCCAGAGCATGGCCTGGAACATCAAGCGCTTCAGCAACGACGAGCTGCGCCAGAAGTTTGTCGACAACACTGTGCCCCAGGTCGAAGCCCTCGGCCTGACCGTGCCGGATCCGGATCTGAAGTGGAACGAAGAAACCGGCCACTATGAGTTCGGCGAGATCAACTGGGATGAATTCTATGCGGTGGTCGCCGGCCAGGGGCCCTGCAATCACGAGCGGATCGCCGCCCGTCGCAAGGCCTGGGAAGAAGGCCGCTGGGTGCGGGAAGCCGCCAGCGCCTATGCCGCCCGCCGTCAGCAAGCCGCTTAAGGAGAGAAGAGCAGATGAAAAACAATCAATGGCCGTTATTCGAAGTCTTTATCCGCAGCAAGCAGGGCCTACATCACCGCCATGTGGGTAGCCTGCGCGCCGCCGATGAAACCATGGCGCTGGAAAACGCCCGTGATGCCTACACCCGCCGCCGCGAAGGCGTCAGCATCTGGGTGGTCAAGTCTGCGTTGATCACTGCCAGCCAGCCGGAAGACAAAGGCGCCTTTTTCGATCCCGCCGACGACAAGGTGTATCGCCACCCGACGTTTTACCGCATTCCCGACGGCATAGGCCATATGTAGGAGGCCTCATGGACAAGGCATTGCAAGATTCTCTGTTTACCTACCTGCTGCGCCTGGGCGACAGCCAACTGGTTTTGTCCCACCGCCTGTCGGAGTGGTGCGGCCATGCCCCCGAGCTGGAGCTGGACATCGCCCTGGCCAATATCGGTCTGGACATCCTGGGTCAGGCGCGCACCCTGCTGACCCTGGCCGGCGAGGTGGAAGGTCTGGGCCGTGACGAGGACCGGCTGGCCTATCAGCGCGGCGAGCGGGAGTTCAAGAACCTGCTGTTGTGCGAACAGCCCAACGGCGATTTCGCCCAGACCCTGGTCCGCCAGTGGTTTATGGACCACTACCACCAGCTGTTGTTCACCGGGCTGAGCCAGTCCGGCTGCGCGCCGCTGGCCGCCTTTGGGGTCAAGTCCCTGAAAGAGGTGAACTACCACTTGCGCTTCTCCAGCGGCTGGGTTCAACGGCTGGGGCTGGGCACCGAAGAAAGCGCCCGTCGCACCCAGGCCGCCATCGACGAGCTGTGGCGCTTTACCGGTGAGCTGTTCGTGTCCGACCAGGTGGAAGACGCCTTGGCCGCGGCCGGCATCATCCCCGAACTGTCGGCGCTGGCGCCCCGGTGGGCCGGCCGGATTGCCGAGCAGGCCGGGCAGGCGGCGCTGACCCTGCCCGAGCGGGCCGCCTATCGTCAGGGCGGCAAGCAGGGCCTGCACACCGAGCATCTGGGCTACCTGCTGGCGGAGATGCAGAGCCTGCAGCGCAGTTACCCGAACATGAGCTGGTAAGGGGGTGTCAGGTGCAGATTAGCGACCACCGACTTCCCCGCTGCTGGGAAGTGCTGAAAACCGTCACCGATCCCGAGATACCGGCCCTGTCGGTCACCGACCTGGGCATGATCCGGGGCGTGGATGTGGCGTCGGACGGCAGCCTGTGTATCCGCCTGACGCCGACCTACAGCGGCTGCCCGGCCACCGACATGCTGGAAGCGGACATCCTCGGCGCGCTGGACGGCGCCGGGCTGGGTCCGGCCCGGGTGCAGCTGGATTTGTCCGAGGCCTGGACCACAGACTGGATGAGCGCCGACGGCAAACGCAAGCTCAGGGAATACGGCATAGCGCCGCCTCAGGGGCCGGCCTGCGGGCAGTATCTGATCCCCTCCGACGGGGTGCCTTGCCCGCAATGCGGCGGCGGGCACACCCGTTTGCTCAGCGAGTTCGGCTCGACCGCCTGCAAGGCTCAATACCAGTGCCGGGACTGTCTCGAGCCCTTCGATTATTTCAAGTGCATTTAGCCCTCAACCGCATAGGGAGCAGAGTCATGAATCAGTTTTATTCGTTGCGGGTTAAATCCGTACAGGAACAGACCCGCGACGCCATCGCCATTGCCTTCGAGCTGGACGGCGACAACCGGCGCCGGTTCCGGTTCAAGCCCGGCCAGCACCTGACCCTCAGGCATCTGCATGAGGGCGAAGAGCTGCGCCGCTGCTACTCCATCTGCAGCCGGGAAGACCACGAAGACCTGACCATAGCGGTCAAGCGCATTCCTGACGGCCGTTTCTCCAATTGGGTCAACGACCACCTCAAGCCGGGCGATCTGCTGGAAGTGATGCCGCCCCAGGGCGTGTTTTTCCAGCAGGCCGAAAAACTGGGTGGTGCCCGGTACCTGGGCTTTGCCGCCGGCAGCGGCATCACGCCGCTGCTGTCCATCGTCAAGACCCTGCTGGCCAGCCGGCCGGATGCCAGTTTCACCCTGGTGTACGGCAACCGCAGCTGGGGCCAGACCATGTTCGCCTTTGAGCTGGCCGATCTGAAAGACGCCTATCCGACCCGCTTTCAGTTTATCTGTATCTTCAGCCGGGAGCAGGGCGAGAGCGAGATCCTCAACGGTCGCCTGGACGAGGCCAAGATCCGTGCCCTGCTCGAACACCAGCTGCTGTCGGCCGAGGTCGATCACTGCTTCGCCTGTGGCCCGGAAGAGATGATGAACGCGGTCGAGCGGGTGCTGCCGGAGTACGGCCTGGCCCGCGAGCGGGTGCATACCGAGCGCTTCAACACAGGCCCGGCCCGTCCGCTCAGCGCCGAACAGCGTGCCGGCCGCAGCCAGGGCGAGGTCAGCATCATCCTCGACGGCCGGGAAATGCAGATAGAGGTGCGCCCGGAAGACGACAGCATCCTGGACGCGGCGCTCAATGCCGGCGCCGATCTGCCTTACGCCTGCAAGGGCGGCGTCTGCGCCACCTGCAAATGCAAGGTGGTGGAAGGCGAGGTCGACATGGACCTCAACTACAGCCTGGAGCAGGACGAGCTGGACGCGGGTTATGTACTGAGCTGTCAGGCCCGGCCCAGGGGCGGTGTGGTGCGCATCAGCTTCGACGACTGAGGATAGAGGATGAACTGTCAGGATATTCTGGTCAGCCCGGCCGACGCCGGGGTCTTGACCATCAGCCTCAACCGGCCCGAGCGGCGCAATGCGTTGCGCAACCAGACCCTGGCCGAGATTGGCCAGGTGCTGGCGGACGCCGCCGCCAACCCCGAGGTACGGGCCGTGGTGATCCGGGGCAACCAACGCTGCTTTGCCGCCGGCGCCGATCTGGAAGAAATGCGCCACCTGGACGCGGTCGCCCTGCAGCAGGATGTGCGACCTTCGCTGTGGCAGCGTATCGATGCGTTCAACAAGCCGCTGGTAGCCGCCGTCAACGGCTACGCCCTGGGTGCCGGCCTGGAGCTGGTGCTGCACTGTGACCTGGTGGTGGCGGGCGAGGGCGCCCTGCTGGGACTGCCGGAAATTCGCTTAGGCATCATGCCCGGCGCCGGCGGTACCCAGCGGCTGAGCCGCCAGCTTGGCCAGCAGACCGCCATGAAGATGGTGCTCACAGGCGACCCTATCACCGCCGAGCGGGCCCATCAGCTGGGCCTGGTCAGCCAGCTGTGCGTCCCGGCGCTGACCGACGAATATGCCCACCAGCTGGCCCGGCAGATAGCCGGCCAAGCCCCGCTGGCGGTGCAGGCCGCCAAGGGCGCCATCAAGGCCTGCCAGGAAACCAGCCTGAGCCAGGGCCTGCGCCAGGAACGCCAGGCCTTTGTCTGGCTGGCCGGCACCGAAGACAGAAACGAAGGCATCAATGCCTTCCTGGAAAAACGTGCACCGCACTACCGGGGGAAGTAATGGAATATCAACATATCGAATGCCATCGGGAAGGCGCCGTCGGCGTCCTGGTACTGAACCGCCCGGCCCAGCTCAACAGCTTTAACGAGGCCATGCACCAGGAAGTGGCAGCCGTGCTCAAGGACTGGGAAAACAACCCGGAGGTGCGCACCATCCTGCTCACCGGCAACGGCCGCGGCTTCTGCGCCGGCCAGGATCTGGGCGATCGGGCCGTCAACAGCGGCGACGAGGCACCGGATCTGGGCCGGTCCATCGACCATTACTACAACCCGCTGATCAAACGTATCACCGGCATGCCCAAGCCGGTTATCTGCGCGGTGAACGGCGTGGCCGCCGGCGCCGGCGCCAATATCGCCCTGGCCTGCGACATCGTCATCGCCGCCCGCAGCGCCTCCTTTATCCAGGCCTTCTGCCGGCTGGGCTTGGTGCCCGACTCCGGTGGCACCTGGCTGTTGCCGAGGCTGATCGGCCGAGCCCGCGCCCTGGCCCTGACCCTGCGGGGCGATAAGGTCAGCGCCGAGCAGGCCCGGGAGATGGGCATGATCTGGCAGGTGGTGGAAGACGACCGGCTGCAAAGCGAAGCCATGCAGCAAGCCCAGCAGCTGTCCCGCCAGCCGACCTATGGCCTGGGTCTTATCAAGCGGGCCATCAACAGCGCCGCCGACAACAGCCTGAACGAACAGCTGGAGCTGGAGCGGGACCTGCAGCGCCTGGCCGGGCGCAGCGAAGATTACCGGGAAGGGGTGGACGCCTTCCTCAACAAGCGCACCCCCGAATACAGGGGACGGTAAGATGACAGAAAACATCCGCATAGACGAAGTGGCGGTGATCGGCGCCGGCACCATGGGCATGGGCATCGCCCAAGTCGCGGCCCAGGCCGGCCACCTGGTACTGTTGTATGACGCCAACCCGGCCCAGACCGCCCGCGCCCTGGAGGACTTTGCCAGCCGGCTGGCCGGCCGGGTCACCCGTGGCAAGCTGAGCGAACCGGACGCGAGCGCGCTGCGCGCCCGCATCCGCCCGGCCGAGAGCCTGAGCGAGCTGGCCGGTGCCGACCTGGTGGTCGAGGCGATTATCGAGCGGCTGGACATCAAGCAGCAGCTGTTCGCCGAGCTGGAAGGCATCTGCGGCGACCGGTGCATACTGGCGTCCAATACCTCGTCCATCTCCATCACCGCCATCGGCGCGGCCCTGTCCCGCCCCGAGCGGCTGGCCGGCCTGCATTTCTTCAACCCGGCGCCGGTGATGAAACTGGTCGAGGTGATCTCCGGCCTGGCCACCGAGCCTGCGGTGCGCGATACCCTGCTGGCGCTGGCCAGAGACTGGGGCAAGGTGGCGGTACATGCCAGCTCCACCCCGGGCTTTATCGTCAACCGCATCGCCCGTCCCTATTACGGCGAAACCCTGCGCGCCCTGCAGGAAGGGTGTGGCAGCCCGCAGCTGCTGGACACCCTGATGCGCAGCGGCGGCTTCCCCATGGGCGCCTGCGAGCTGACCGATCTGATCGGCCAGGATGTGAACTTCGCGGTGAGCAGCAGCGTGTACCGTGCCTTCCACGACGAGCCCCGTTATCGTCCGTCGCTGGTGCAGCAGGCCCTGGTCGATGCGGGCCGCTTCGGCCGCAAGAGCGGTCAGGGCTTCTTTGCCTACCAAGGCGGCAAGGCCGTACTCGACACCCTGCCGGCCCCGGCCGAGCGGGCGCCAGCCAGGGTGGTGGTGCAGGGCGACTGGTCCGGGCTCAAGGGTGCCGAGGCCCTGCTGGCCCGTTTTCCGGGCGAACTGGAGCGGCGTGACGGCAGCCCGGCGCTGCTGATCGACGGCGTGCGCGTCGAGCTGACCGATGGCCGCAGCTGTGCCCTGCGCCACCCGGGCCAGGCCGCCATGGCGCTGGACTGGGCCGACGACTATGAGGCCGTCAGCCATATCGCCCTGGGGGTGTCAGAGTATTGCAGTGACCAGCAGGTGGCCGCCGTGACCGGCTTCTTCCAGCGCCTGGACAAGCAGGTGCTACTGCTGTCGGATCATCCGGGCATGCTGGTGCTGCGCACCCTGGCCATGCTGGTCAACGAGGCGGCGGAAGCCTGCCTGCACCGGGTGGCCAGCGCGGAAGATATCGACCTGGCGATGCGTTTCGGTGTCAACTATCCCAAGGGGCCGGTGGCCTGGGGCGCCGAGGTGGGTTACCGGCGCCTGCTGAGCCTGCTCGACAACCTCAGGGCCCTCTACGGCGAGGAAAAATACCGGCCATCGCTGCAACTGCGGCACTGGGCGAGCGCGGAGGCAGCCGCATGAACCAGCAGCCGACCGACATCCTGGCCCGGCAATGTGCCGAGGCCATGTTCGCCAACGATGCCTGCAGCCGGCACCTAGGCATGGAAATAGAAAGCGTGACCGCCGGTACCGCCGTGCTGACCATGCGGGTACAACCCTGGATGCTCAACGGCCACGGCAGCATACAGGGCGGCATCCTCTTTACCTTCGCCGACTCGGCCTTTGCCTTTGCCTGCAATGGCTACAACAAGGTGACCATAGGCCAGGGCTGTACCATCGATTATCTCAAGCCCGCCTTCGCCGGCGAGTTTCTGCGGGCTCGTGCCCGCGAGCTGCACCGGGGCGGACGCACCGGCACCTATGACGTGGTGCTGGAAAACGAATCGGGAGAAACGCTGGCTCTGTTCCGCGGGCGCTCCTACCAGGTCAAGGGAACCATTTTAAAGGAAGAAAACAATGACTGATGCTTATCTGTGCGACATGATCAGGACCCCGGTGGGCCGCTACGGCGGCGCCCTGAGCGCGGTGCGGGCCGACGATCTGGCCGCCATCCCGTTACGCCGACTGAAGGAAAACAACCCGCAACTGCCTTGGGAAAAAGTCGACGAAGTGATCATGGGCTGCGCCAACCAGGCCGGTGAAGACAACCGTAACGTGGCGCGCATGGCCGCCCTGCTGGCGGGCTTGCCCACCACGGTGCCCGGCACCACCGTCAACCGCCTGTGCGGCTCCGGTCTGGATGCCATCGGCTTCGGCGCCCGCACCATCAAGGCCGGCGAGGCCCAGCTGGTGCTGGCCGGCGGGGTCGAGTCCATGTCCCGTGCGCCCTTCGTGATGCCCAAGGCCACCGGTGCCTTTACCCGCAGCAACGAGGTGCATGACACCACCATCGGCTGGCGCTTTGTCAACCCGCTGATGCAGCAGCAATACGGCATCGATGCCATGCCGGAAACCGCCGAGAACGTGGCCGAGCGCTTCAATATCAGCCGGGAAGATCAGGACCAGTTTGCCCTGCGCAGCCAGCTGAAGACCGAACAGGCGCGCCGGTCCGGCATCCTGGCCCAGGGCATGGTGCCGGTGGTGATCCCGGGCCGCAACGGCAAGGTGACCGAAGTGACCCGGGATGAACACCCGCGTCCCGACACCACCCTGGCGGATCTGGCCCGGCTGCCGACCCCGTTCCGGGCCGGCGGCTCGGTGACCGCGGGCAACGCCTCGGGCGTCAATGACGGCGCCGCCTGCACCCTGCTGGCAAGCGGGCAGGCGGTGGCCGAGTATTGTCTGACGCCGAAGGCGCGTATACTGGCCATGGCCAGCGCCGGTGTCGAGCCCAGATACATGGGCATAGGCCCGGTGCCGGCGGTACGCGCCGTGCTGGAAAAGAGCGGCCTGAGCCTGGAACAGATGGACGTGATCGAACTCAACGAAGCCTTCGCCGCCCAGGCGCTGGCGGTACTGCGCGAGCTGGGTCTGCAGGATGACGACGCCCGGGTTAACCCCAACGGCGGCGCCATTTCTCTGGGCCATCCCCTGGGCATGAGCGGCGTACGCCTGGTAATGGCGGCGGTCAATGAACTGAAACGCACCCATGGCCGTTATGGCCTCTGTACTATGTGTGTCGGCGTTGGCCAGGGTGTCGCGCTGATCGTGGAAAACATCGACTGAATTAGGCCAAAGGGAGGAGGCACTCATGACAACTCAACTGGATCATATCGAAACCGCGTCTATCGACGAACTGCGCTCGCTGCAACTGGAACGGCTGCAGAAGACCCTGTACCACGCCTATGAAAACGTGCCCATGTACAAGCGCAAGTTTGACGAGGCCGGGGTACATCCGTCCGACTGCAAGATCCTGGAGGATCTGAACAGGTTTCCGTTCACCACCAAGCAGGATCTGCGCGACAACTATCCCTTCGGCCTGTTCGCCGTGCCCATGGACAAGATAGTGCGGCTGCATGCCTCGTCCGGCACCACCGGCAAGCCGACCGTGGTGGGCTACACCCAGCAGGACATCGACATCTGGGCCGATGTGGTGGCCCGCTCCCTGCGCGCCGCCGGCCTGAGCCACAAGGACAAGATCCATGTGGCCTATGGTTACGGTCTGTTCACCGGCGGCATGGGCGCCCACTACGGTGCCGAGCGCCTGGGGGCGGCGGTGATCCCCATGTCCGGCGGTCAGACCGAGAAGCAGGCCCAGCTGATCCAGGATTTCCTGCCCGACGGCATCATGGTGACCCCGTCCTACTGCCTGAACATCATCGACGAGCTGGAAAAGCAGATGGGTGATGCCAGCAAGTGTTCCCTGCGGGTGGGCGTGTTCGGTGCCGAGCCCTGGACCAACGCCATGCGCGGCGAGATCGAACAGCGCCTGGGCATCGACGCCCTAGATATCTACGGCCTGTCTGAAGTCATGGGGCCGGGGGTGGCCATGGAGTGCCTGGAGAGCAAGGATGGCACCACCATCTGGGAAGATCACTTCTATCCCGAGATAGTCGACGCCAGTACCGGCGAGGTGCAGGCCGACGGCGAGCTGGGCGAACTGGTGTTCACCACCATCACCAAGGAAGGCATGCCGGTGATCCGTTACCGCACCCGGGATCTGACACGCCTGCTGCCGGGCTCGGTACGTACCATGCGTCGCATGGACAAGATCACCGGTCGCAGCGATGATATGTTGATCATCCGTGGCGTTAACGTGTTCCCGACCCAGGTGGAAGAGCAACTGCTCAAGTTCTCCCAGCTGACCCCCCATTACCAGCTGGAAGTGAGCCGTCAGGGTCACCTAGACTCGCTGCGGGTCAAGGTGGAGCTGCGTCACGATCATGCCAGTGCCGATCCGCATTCGCTGGCCTATCAGCTCAAGCACCGCATCAAGGCGATGATCGGCATCTCCACCCAGGTAGACATCGTGGGCGAGGGCCAGTTGCCCCGCTCCGAAGGTAAGGCGGTACGGGTGGTGGATCTGCGCAAGAGTGCCTGACAGGACTGATACACAAAAGTGGCGTAAGCGCCACTTTTTGTTTGATATAAGTCAGTTAAACGGGGTTTAATGGGGTATTTCGTCGGCCTTGGGCCGACGAAATAGACAAAGCCTACAACTCACGAATTTGGTAATCAACATTCAATGGACTCCCGACTAAGCCCGCTTATCCAGCAGGCCCTCGACTACGAAACCGTCAGCGGCACTTCGCTTATCATGACCATTTTCGGTGACGCCATCGCCCATCGCGGCGGCTGCATCAGCCTGGCCAGCCTGATAGATATGCTGTCCGGCTTTGGCTTTAACGAACGCTTCGTGCGCACCTCTGTATTTCGTCTGGCCAAAGGCGAATGGCTGAGTTCGGAGCGTATCGGCCGGCTGAGTTTCTATCGGGTGACCGAAAGCAGTGTCCGTCGTTTTCAGCAGGCCGAAACCCGCATCTACGATATGGGGCAAAAAGCCTGGGATGGGCACTGGGATCTGGTGCTGCTCAGCTCGCTGGAACTGGAAGCCAAGGCTCAGTTGAAAAAAGAGCTGGAGTGGCTGGGTTGTGCCAGCATCGCCCCCAACCTGATGGCCTATCCGGGGCTGGATCAGGGCAAGCTGCGCCAGCTGCTGCGTGAACTGGATATGGGCGAACAGGTGGTGATCTTTCAGGCCAGTACCCTGGATTTAGGCTTGGGCTCGCCGCCCCCCTTGCCCAGGATGGTCAGCGTCAACTGGCCGCTGGACGACATCAGCCGGCGCTATGAGGAATTCCTGGCCCTGTACCGGCCCTTGTTGCCCCTGCTGGAAGACAGCCGGGAGCTGGATCCCGGCCAGGCATTTCAGCTCAGGACCCTGCTTATCCACCATTACCGCCGGGTGCAGCTGCGCGACCCGCACCTGCCGATGGCGCTGTTGCCCAGGGGCTGGCCGGGAATGGCGGCCCAGACCCTGTGCGCCAATATCTACAATATGCTCTACCAGGCGGCGGAGGAGTATATCTGGAGCACAGGACGCACGGCGGAAGGGCCATTGCCACCGGCCGATGCCGGTTTTTACCAGCGCTTTGGCGGCCTGAGACGCTAGCCACTCCTGTAGGAGGTTCGACCTCGGGCCGATGGAGCCGTGCTGCTATTTATCGCGGCGGGGTCGCCGCTCCCACAAATGGAGTAATAAGATGCAATGCTATGAAATTGACGGTATCCGCCCCGTGGTGGAAGAGGGGGCTTATGTGCATCCCACCGCCGTGCTGATCGGCGATGTGATAATCGAGCGCGGCTGCTATATAGGCCCGCTGGCATCATTACGGGGCGATTTCGGCCGCATCCATATCCAGCACAACGCCAATATCCAGGACAACTGCGTGATGCACGGTTTCCCCGAAACCGACACCCTGGTGCGCCCTTGGGGCCATGTGGGTCACGGTGCCATACTGCACGGCTGCGTGGTGGGCGAAAATGCCCTGATCGGCATGAATGCGGTGGTGATGGACGGTGCCCTGGTGGGCGAGGGTGCCATCGTTGCCGCCCATTCCTTCGTCAAGGCCGAAATGCAGATCCCGCCCCGGGTGCTGGTGGCCGGCTCGCCCGTCAAGGTGCTGCGTGAGCTCAGGGCCGAAGAAATCGAATGGAAACGCCAGGGTACCCAGACCTATATAGACCTGACCCGCCGTTGCCTGGACAGCATGCACCTGGTCAGCCCGCTCACCATGGTCGAACCGGACCGCAAGCGCCTGTTCCAGGACGCGGATTATATGCCGAAATACAAGGCGTGAACGTCGGCCAAGGGCGCGACCTACGGGCATAATACGAATCTGGGGTACATCCACCGCCGTGGGTCGGGCCTTGGCCCGACGACAATGCCCGACAATAACGGCCGCCGGCGGTGATGTGCTATCCGGTATCAACAAACTCCCCGCATTTTTTCAAATCCCGACCATAATTAGGCCAGCACCATGCCCAGGGAGGGGAGATGATGTTGCGTCTGATAATCATACTGCTTGGCCTGCTCTGTCTGCCGGTCCGGGCCCAAGGTGAAATGCTGTGGCATCATAACGGCGAGCTCAACCGTGCCGGCCAGACCCTGACTCAGTTGCTGTTGCCCGAGGAATCGGCGTTTGCGGCACTGAGCGTGGCGGAAAAAGACCGCTGGCTTACCCGGGAGTGGCGGCAGATACTGAACCGGCGGCAGCGGTTTTCCCAGCTGCCACTGTCTACCGAGTGGGGGCTGGCGGGCTTCGAGAGTGCATGGAGTGCCGGCAAGCTAGACGATTATATGGCCCGGCAGGTGCCTGATTATCCGGGCTATCAAAAGCTGAAACGGCATTACCATATCCTGGCCGGATCCCGGTCTTATACCCGGTTGCCGCCAGGGCCCGAGGTGCGCCCCGGCGAGCGGGACAGGGCCATCCCCGCACTGCGCCAGCGGCTGGCCGAGCTGGGTTACCGGCTGCCCGAGCCCAGGGGCAGGGCGGATGCGCTGGACAGGCCCCTGAGCGAGGCGCTGACTCGGGTGCAACGGGCCCATGGCCTGCAGGACAAAGGCTGGTTGAATAATGAGACCCGGGCCGTTTTGGATCGGTCACCGGCGGCGGCCCGCGATGAAATAAGGCAAAACCTGCGTCGCTGGCTGTTGTTGCCGCCCATTGCGACCGAGCGTTATGTGCTGGTCAATATCCCCGCCTACCGGCTTACCCTCTATCACGGCCGGCAGCCGGATCTGAGCATGAAGGTAATTGTCGGCCGCCCGGACTGGCCCACCCCCGAGCTGGCCACGTACATCAAGGCGCTCAAGGTCAATCCCGACTGGACCCCTACCGACAACATAGTGCGTGAAGAGCTGTTGCCGGCCCAGCGTCGGGACAGCGGTTACCTGGCCCGCCATGGGTTCAGCGCCCTGGTGTCCCAGGACGGAAGCTGGGTGAAGATGAGCCTGGCCGAGTTGGACTGGAGCCGGGGCAGCGGTGTGCGCCTGGTGCAGGCGCCGGGGCCCGGCAATGCCCTGGGCCGGCTCAAGTTTGAAATGCCCAACCGCTTTGACGTGTATCTGCACGATACCCCGGATAAAACCCTGTTCGGTGAAGCTGGCCGGGCCCTCAGCCATGGTTGCATCCGCCTGGCGGAGCCGGAGCGGCTGGCCGAAAGCCTGGGCTGGCGGCTGCCCGAACACCAGCAGACCCGCATCCTGCCGGCCAGCGGGGAGCTGCCGGTGTATCTGGTGTATTTCACCACCTGGGTCAACGACGAGGATCGGCTGGTGTTCTCGCCGGATATCTATCGAAAAAATGGCGATGTTTGATTTTGAACTGTCGGTCTAGAGGGGTTATATCTTATTGGAGTTCGCAACAGGGAAGGAGCGACCAATATGTTATTCACAGAACTGAAGCGTTTATTGCTCGATGAAGACGGCCTGACTACTGTGGAATACGCCATTGCCGGTGCCCTGGTGACGGTGACCCTGGTGGGGGCCTTTGTGGCCCTGGGTGAGGGGGTCGGCAGCCGGGTGGATACCATGTGCCAAGTGGTGAAAAATGATGGTACCCCCTGTTCTTAAATACTCTGTAGGAGGCTCGGCCTCGGGCCGATAAAAGGGGGCGGCATATTTCAAGAGGATTAGGCTGGCCACAAGAACAGCCGGATATTCAATAAAAACGGGCGGATCTGGTGACCCGCCCGTTTTTATGGGGGCTGTCTTATTTTTGTTACATAAATTCGAATGAATCCGGCCTGTTCAGGCCTTAATCTGTCGAAAAGTTGCACTGATAAAACAAGGGATTATCTTTGATTAAACGCGGATTGGTGGTTATACCTAATGGTGTAACAGGAAATGATTTAGGATCCGGGTGAATCCCGGAACATGGTGCCCATATAATCGAGCAGACAGGAGGTAAGCCGAATATATGAAATCAGTTAGTAGTCGATTTAGGCTATCTATCTCGGGGTTTCCCGGTAGTATAAAAAAAATTAAATAACGATCGGAATATTCCGGTTAAAAATATTCAAGAAGGAACGAGGGTATTTTTATGTTGATTTTAAAAGAAATTGTTCGCCTGCTGAACGATGAAGAGGGTCTGACCACGGTAGAATATGCGGTGGCCGGTGCTTTGGTGGCCGCGGCGGTGGTTACAGCTTTTACACAATTAGGTACGGCCGTTGATGGTCAAATTGATCGATTGTGTACAGCAGCTTCGACTGGATTAGCTAGCGGGGCTAATTGTAGCTAAGCCAGGATAAAAGGGCAGCTTAGCTGCCCTAATAATTAACTTAAACATGGTGACGCTATGGAACAGCTACCATTGTTTTCCCTGCTCTTGGCCGCCTCCTGGCTGGACCTGAGCACCCATAAAATTCCCAACTGGCTGACCCTGCCCTTTATCCTGTTGGCGCTGATCTACCATGCTTTATTGGGAGAAGGCTTGGCCTTCAGCCTGACCGGTCTGGTCTATGCCTTCCTGCTGTTATTCCCCTTGTTTTTCTTCCGATTGCTGGCCGGGGGCGACGTCAAACTGGGCTTGGGCATCGCTGCCTTCCTCGGCTGGAAATTGTTTTTGGAAGCCCTGCTCTATGGCCTGGTGATCGGCCTGCCGCTGGTGCTGATATTTGCTTTTTATAAAGTAGGTTGGACGGGCTTCAAACAAAGCTTTATGCGCTATGGTTATATTTTGGGCACCAAGCAGTATCTGGCACCGGTGGACGGCGAGCTGGCGGGGCTCAAGGTGCCCTATGGTCCGGCGTTGAGCCTGGGTGCCGGGCTTGCCGTGGTGCTCAATCACTTCAACCTCTTTACCCTGGTGTAGGAGAACCCCATGTGGCTACCCAAACCCAAGACCCTGGCCGACACCGGCCTGTCCCGCGAGCTGTTGTTCAAGCTGATTTTACGCCACATCCAGGAAGACGGCCCCCAGAGCCTGGCTTCCCTCACCGACAAGCTGTGCCTGCGCGGCAGCATCGTCGAGCCGTTGGCGCAGGAGCTGAAAGCCCTGCAGCTGCTGGAGGTGCTCGCCACCGGGCGAGCGGAGGATGCCATCCGCTATGCGCTCACCAATATGGGCCAGTTTGAAGCCCAGGCGCTGTCCGCCCGGGATGGCTATCTGGGGCCGGCGCCGATCACCCTGGAGGAATACCGCCGGCTGGTGACCGCCCAGTCGTTGGGGGAGTGCAGCGTCACCCGAGAGCGGCTGCTGGTGGCACTGGATGACCTGGTGATTTCCGATGAGTTGGTCGGCACCCTGGGCCCGGCGCTCAATTCCCGCCGGCCGCTGTTGATCTATGGTCATGCGGGCACGGGTAAGACCTATCTTTGCCGCCGGCTCAATCATATCTTTGAAGAAAACATCCAGGTGCCTTATGCCATAGCGGTGCAGAATACCATAATACCCGTCTTCGATCCCCAGTATCACTGGCGCTCGGAGGTCCGGGATCCGGACATAGACGGACGCTATATTGCCTGTCGCCGACCCCTGGTCATGGCCGGTGGTGAATTACGGCTGGATATGCTGGAAGTGCGTTTCGACCGGCAATCGCGCCAATACGGCGCACCCTTGCAATTAAAGGCCAATAACGGTGTCCTGCTGATCGACGACCTGGGGCGTCAGGCGTTTTCCGCCGATGAATTGTTTAATCGCTGGATAGTGCCGATGGAAGAACGACGGGATTTTTTATCCCTCGCCAATGGCCTGCATTTCGATATTCCCTTCGAACAGATATTGGTGTTTTCCACCAACCTGGATCCGGAAACCATAGCGGACGAGGCCTTCTTACGCCGTCTGGGTTATAAAATTCATCTGCAGGCCATGCCCGTGGAATTGTATCGGAAGGTGTGGAATATCAACCTGGAAAAATATCATCTGATAGACGCCGAGCAGTTATTTGAATTTATGGTCGAGGAGCTGCACATGAAGAGCGGCAAACCACTGATCGCCTGCTATCCCAGGGATATATTGGGTATCGCCCGCGATATCATGCACTTTAATAATCAGGCCAACCGGCCTTTGACCCGGGGGGTTTTATCTCAGGCCTGGAACATGTATTGCGTACACTGACTATACTCATGCGACAGGATTGATCATAACGAATTAACAGTAACGGATTAACAATAACAATCAAACCAAGGATTAGGTTATGAAAACACGTACCCTGTTACTCTTTGCGTTGTCAATAGTCTTTGGCCTGGGCGCCGCCTGGATGGCCAACAACTGGCTGACCCAGCAAAGTACGGCCAAGGTCGCCACCATCCCCTCCGGCTCCACCCAGGTGGTGGTGGCGGCGGTGGATCTGGTGCCCGGCACCCAAATCGACCCTCTGCATCTTCAGCTTAAGGAAATAGACACCCGCCTGGTATCTCCCGGCTCCCTGACCAGTCTGGAGCAGGCCAAGGGCATGGTGGCCAAAAATAACCTCTATCGTGGCGATGTGCTGCGTATGGAACGGCTGGCGCCCCTGGGTGAGGGCAGCACCCTGTCGGTACTGTTGGATCCGGGCATGCGCGCGGTCACGGTGCGGGTCAATGATGTGATCGGGGTGGCGGGTTTCCTGCTGCCGGGCAACCGGGTGGATATTCTGTTCACCGATAACAGCATGACCCAGACGGTGCTGAAGAACCTCAAGGTGCTGGCGGTGGATCAGACCCAGCACACCGATGAAAACCGGCCCAAGCTGGTGCGTGCGGTCACCCTGGAAGTCGACCCCGAGCAGGCCGAGAAACTGGTCAACGCCAGCTCCAACGGTCGCATCCAGCTGGCCCTGCGCAACCCGGCCGATACCCTGGATCAGGCGGTGCCGGCGACGGTGGCCGTCGCCACCAGCCCAGAGGCGGAATCCTCACCCAAACCCAGGGCCAGGCCGCGTCAATCCACGGTGGATTTAATCAAGGGCACCAGCCAACAACAAGTACCAATAAAAAGCTAATCACACGGAGGTGATTATGAAAAATCTGCGCTCAGGATTGCTGGGACTGATGTTGCTGGCCGTGCCGCTGGCCGGCCAGGCGGGCGGCAGCCTGCAACAGCCGGGCAACGAGGTGTTCCTGCCCATCCACAAGTCCCGTTCCCTTATGCTCGATCGGCCCGCCAGCCGGGTATCGGTCGCCGACCCGACCATCGCCGATGTGCTGGTGTTGCAGGACAAGGAGCTGTATCTGGTCGGCAAGTCGCTGGGCCATACCAACCTGATGGTCTGGGATCTGAACGACCAGCTGATGGATGTGATGGATATCGAGGTCAGCCATGATCTGCAGGGGCTGAAGGAACGGCTCTACCGTTTCCTGCCTACGGAGCCGATCCAGGTCCATACCTCCCAGGGCCAGCTGGTTGTCAGCGGCGAGGTGTCGGATCTCGACAAGCTTAATTCCGCCTATGAACTGGCGCGGGGCTACGTGGTCGCCGCCGAGGGGGGCGTGGCCCGCTCCGAGGTGCTTAACATGATGAGCGTCGGCGGCGGCCAGCAGGTGATGCTGGAGGTAACGGTCGCCGAGGTGGCACGGGACACCGCCCGCAACTGGGATTCCGCCTTTGCCCTCAGCGAGCCTTCCGGCAATTGGAGCTTCGATCTGCTGCGCGACAGCGTGCCTGCGCTTGCCGAATTCGGCACCAATACCCTGGTCGGCACACTGCAAACGGCGGATACCCTGTTCTCGGTGGCGTTGGATTTGGCCAAGACCCGCGGTCTGGCCCGGGTGCTGGCCGAACCCAGGATCACCGCCATCAGCGGTCAGTCGGCGGAATTCCTGTCCGGTGGCGAGTTCCCGGTACCCGTACCTAACGAAGACGGCATAGCGGTGGAGTTCAAGGAATTTGGTGTTGGGCTCAAGTTCACCCCCGTGGTACTCAACAGCGGCAAGATCAATTTGAATCTTAACGTGGATGTCAGTGAACCCACCACCGCCAATACTACGGAAATTCCGGTGTTCGGCAATATCACCGCCCTGAACAAGCGCAGTGCCAGCACTACGGTCGAGCTGGGTGACGGCCAGACCGTAGGTATCGCCGGCCTGCTCAGTGAAAACACCCGCGAATCGGTCAGCCAGCTGCCTTTCGCCGGCGATATTCCGGTATTGGGCAACCTCTTTACCAGTCGCAGCTATATCAAGGGAGAAACCGAGCTGGTGATTATGGTTACCCCGCGTTTGGTACGGCCCTTCGACAGGCAACATGTCACCCTGCCCACCGACGGCTTTATCGAGCCGACCGACATGGAGTTTTACCTGTTGGGGCGTATGTCCGAGCGTAGCCGGGAACAGGAAGACTCGAACATGGCACAACCATCTTCAGCCAATACGGGCACCAATCCCTCCGTCAGCGGAGACGGTGGTATGGAACAAACCTATGGCCAGTCTTTATAGGAGGCGACTATGAAAAGCGCACCGATACTTTTGCTTGTCACCGGCCTGTTGGCGGGCTGTGCCAACGAGCGCCACTACGACTTCGCCATGGGCGAGACGATAGATGAAATGAACGAGCTGCAGATCATGGATCCGGATGCCCCCGCGCGTAACGACGGCAAGATGGCCGCCCTCAGCCTGAACGGTAACTATGGGGTGCCCCTCTACGGTAAATACGTGAAGGGAGCCGAGGCGCCGGCCGAGGGCAAGACCCAGGTCACCCTTAATTTTGGCAATTAAACATGAGTAGGAGTGGAGCATGAACAGGACGCTATCTCACCCAAGGCAAAGCGGCGCCGTGCTCGTCCTGGTGACGGTAGCGCTCTTTGTATTGCTGGCCTTTACCGCCCTGGCGCTGGACGGCGGCTATCTGGTGCTGAATAAGACCCGGGTTCAGGACGCGGTGGACTCGGCGGCGCTAAGCGGCGCCAAGACCCTGTCCGGGACTGCAGCCCAGGGCAACAGCCATGATGATGCCAGGACGGCGGTGTACGATACCCTGCAGGCGGTATTTACCGGTGACGGTTTCAGCCAGGTCAATATCGACACCAGCAATTTGGCTGCGGCGGTGACGGTGGAGTTCTCCGAAGAAGTGGTGCCCTTTATCCCTACTACCGATGAAGCGGCCAGGTTTATCCGGGTCAGGCTCAATACCGTGCCCGTCACCCAGTTTTTTTCCCAGTTGCTGGTGGATACCTGGCAGGTGGGATCATCGGCGGTGGCCGGGCCTTTAAGTGGGACATCGGCGGAAGATAACAGGGTTATTCCGTTGTTAATGTGCGCCAAGGATCTGGATGACCAGGATAACTTTGGTTTCAATCCATCCACCCCGGATGCTCAGGGGGATGTGATTGTGATTAAAACCAATCATCATAAAAAGGCACCGGTAGGCGGCGGCAACTTCCTGGGGCTGGCACTCGAAGGCACGGGCGCCAACGTGTTCCGTAATGCCCTGGCCGGGGACTTAACGGATAAATCCGTTGTCGTTGTAGGCCAGGACGCAACCACAGAGCCGGGCAATATGATTGGACCCGCGCTGGGCCTGAACACCCGTTTCAATGAGTTCAAATCTCCCCTTTCCGCCCCCAGCGATCCGCCGACATACGGTGGCTCAGAGGCGTTTTATCCCGACTGCTCGCAGCCGGCCCCGAGTGCCCTGACCTTTGATGATATTGACTTTGGCTATGATGTTGCTAGCGCCGGCAACGTAACCTTGACTGACCAGGTCAAGCTGGCTCATTTGCAGAGTTATCCGGAATATTATAACGGCCAGAATGTGAATCCCGCCCAACCAAGCAATTGTGTCGATAACAGACGCATCGTTAAGGTGCCGATCGGTAATTGCACCCCGGGCTGCAATGGTCGCTGTGAAATTCCCGTGGTAGGGGTCGCCTGCATGTTTTTAAACCAGAAGGTCACCGGCAAAGGTAACAGCCAATATATCGTGGCCGAAAAGATAGCTAATTGTGGTTTAGGGGGAACTACACCGGGTAACAGTAACACCGATAAGCTGGTTTTGTATAAGGACTCTGATAACGGTGACTCCTGATGAACAGATATCATTTTAAATTACCCCGGCGCCAGCAAGGGCTGGCCGCAGTAGAGGCAACGGTAGTGTTACCCGTGCTGCTGCTGCTGCTGCTGGCCATCGGCGAGTTTGGTCGCTTATTGTATCAATATAATACCCTGACCAAGGCCGTCAGGGCCGGCTCCCATATAGTACTGGACTCTGACAACTATGCGGATATTGCAGCCCGTGGGGCGCGGGAAGACAAAATTAAAAGCTTGATCCTCTACGGGGTAGAAACCGGCGGCAGTGATCCCGTACTGCCGGGGTTGGCCGCCGACGATATCAGCTTCTCCTATGATGAAACACCTGTTGGCAGTGGCGACTTCTATTACCAGGTGAGTGTGAATTACGATTGGCAGCCAGTATTGGGGACTACCTTTAATACCTTCTTTGGTAACACCCTGTCTCTGAGTTTTCCTTTAAGAACCAGTATTACAGTGAGGGAATTGTAATGAAAAAATGTTCCCGCAGCTGGGCGGGCTACAATACCCATCGACAACAGGGCACCACCACTGTGGAGTTTGCCATCGTCGGCGCTGTGGTATTTCTGGTGTTGTTCGCGGTGATGGAAGTGGGCCGCCTTATGTATACCTGGGGCCTATTGAATGAGGTTTCGCGTCGGGCAGCCCGATTGGCGACCGTATGCCGGGTGCAGGAAGTGCAGGATGGTACTGTGGCGAGCGCGGTAGTCAATCAGTTGGCGGGTAGCATGCCGGGCTTTGTGCCGACCAACCTGGCTTTCGCCTATCTGGACCAAACCGCCAGCACGCTTGCTGATCCGGCCGGTACCGATTTCGACAATATCCGCTATGTGCGCAGCCAGATAGTCAATTATCAATATCAGATGATTTTGCCGCTGACCATCGACTTGTCCATGCTGGCTCCTGACTTCTCCTCTACCTTGAGGGCCGAAAGCCTGGGTCAGACCCGACAAGGGGATGCGATTTGCGACGATACCGGAGGGGTAAGCCTATGACAGACGCCAAAATAGTAGAACTGGAAAGAGAAACCGCACACCCGGCCCCGGTACTGTCCTGCCCCTTGCAGCTGGATGTGATCGATCCGGAGGGCCGGCTCTGGCCGCTGCTCAAGGTACGGCTCCACTCCAGCCAGTTGCAGCTTAAGCGGCTCAGCGAGCAGGAGTCCCTGCCCAAGAATGAGCGTCATGTTCTTTTGTTGGTGGATAACCCGCTGATGGCGCCTGTGTATGAAGAACTGGAGCGCAAGGCACCGAGCAAGCGTCCGCTGATTTTTGTGGGAGACGCCAAGAACACCCAGTTGGTGCGGCGGGCCATGCGCATGGGGGCGGTGGACTTCTTACCCCATGACTGCGATCCGAGTGAGCTGTGGTCGGCCCTGGGCCGGATTGCCACGCAACTGAATGCCAGCGCCGAGCTGGCGCCGGTGACCGTGGTGGTCAACGGCAAGTCTGGTTCGGGAGCCAGTTTTATCTGTGCCAACCTGGGCCATGCCCTAAGCAAGAAACACAAGGTGGCGCTGCTGGATGCCAATTTGCAATATGGCTCGTTAACCGATTACCTCAATATCAAGGAAAAACAGGGCAGCCTGGCGGACGCCATGGCGCGGGCGACTGAGCTGGACAGCATGGCATTGGCGGGCATGGTCAGCCAGGCGCGGGAACAGCTGGATCTGCTGCCTTCGAGCTCCGTGTCTTTGAGTGAAGAAAGGCCGGTATCCGCCAGGCAATGTGCCCAACTGCTCCATCTGGTGCGTAGCCAATACAGCCAGGTGTTGGTGGATATGTCCCGCGGACCGGAAAGCTGGAACCTGCCGATGCTGGAAAGTGCCGATCATGTGCTGGTGGTGATGCAGCAAAGCCTATCGGGCCTGCGGGAGACAATCTATCTGCTCAGGCAACTCAAGCAAGAGCTGGGTATCAGTAAGAACAAGATTATTTTACTGGTGAACCGCTACGACAAGAAAAAGGATGTTTCCCTGAAAGAAATTGAAAAAGCCACCGAAATAAAACAAATACAGACGCTTGCCAATGATTTCGCCCTGGCCGAGACCTGTACCGATCTGGGTCAGCTGGTGGTGGAGGTCAAGAGCAATCACAAGCTGGTGGCGATGTTTGAGAGCATTACCACCAGCCTACTTACCAAGCCGGGGGCACCACAAGGACATAAGCCCGGGTTATTCAAGCGGCTGCTGGGCAGGCATTGATGAAGGGCATATGTCGGGCCAAGGGCACGACCTACGGCATATTACGAATTTGAGGATATGTCCATTGCGTAGGTCGGGCCTCGGCCCGACGATAAAGAGTATGGACTGCGCTATTAATTACCGTGATGGACATATACCATCACCAAGGGGGTCAAGGATGAACCTGGAAGACTACATACTCAGTCAAGATGAAGAGGCGCACAAACAGCGGCTACACAACAAGCTGATGGATATGCTGGACCTGCCCATGTTGCAGACCGTATCCAGCGCCCAGGCCAGTGAGCAGATAGAGCGCCTGTGCCTGCAGTTGATGCAGGACTCGCCGACGCCGCTGTCGCTGGATTCGCGGCAAAAAATCATCCGGCAGATCCTGGATGAAGTGCTGGGTCATGGACCCCTGGAGCCCCTGCTGGCCGATCCCACCGTGGCCGATATCATGGTCAACGGCTGCAACAATATTTATATCGAGCGACGGGGACGGATAGAGAAGGTGCCGCTGACTTTCAGGGACGATGTGCACCTGATGGGGACTATAGAGCGGATCGTATCCAGCGTGGGCCGGCGCATCGATGAACGGTCTCCCATGGTGGATGCCCGCCTGAAGGACGGCTCCCGGGTCAATGCCATTATCCCGCCGCTGGCGCTCAACGGACCGACCGTCTCCATCCGTCGTTTTACCGTGGAAAAGCTGGCCATCGACACCCTGATCGACTTCGGCACCATCACCCCCGCCGTTGCCGAGGTGATGGAGGCGGTGGTAAAGGGCAAGCTGAATATCCTGATCTCCGGCGGCACCGGCACGGGTAAGACCACCTTCCTGAACATATTGTCGGGCTTCATTCCCGCCAACCAGCGCATCATTACCATAGAAGACTCCGCCGAGCTGCAGCTGCAACAGCCCCATGTGGTGCAGCTGGAAAGCCGGCCCGCCAACATAGAGGGCAAGGGAGAGGTCAGCCAGCGGGATCTGGTGAAAAACACCCTGCGGATGCGGCCCGATCGCATCGTGATTGGGGAGGTCAGGGGCGCCGAGGCCTTCGATATGCTCACCGCCATGAATACCGGCCACGAAGGTTCGCTGACCACCATTCATGCCAATACCCCCCGGGATGCCCTGGGCCGGCTGGAGAATATGGTGGCCATGACCGGTTTCGATATGCCGATCAAAAATATCCGTGCCCAGGTGGCCTCGGCGCTGGATTTGATCATCCAGCTGGAGCGCCAGGAGGATGGTCGCCGGCGGCTGGTGAGCATGCAGGAGGTGCACGGCATGGAAGGCGAGACCATCACCATGTCGGAGATCTTCACCTTCGAGCGCACCGGTGTCGACGGCGAGGGAAATGTACTCGGCCGGCACCGGCCCACCGGGGTCATGCCCAACTTCTATGACCGCCTGGCGCGGCGCGGCATGGTGCTGCCCCGCAGCCTGTTCGGCGGCGATGACGTGCACCGAGGGATACTCTAGGAGGTCATATGGCCATCGATACCCTGATTTTTCTCGCCCTGGTGGGGCTGGCGGCGGTGACCCTCAGCCTGGCGCTGTTCGTGCCGGTCACCCATCCCCGGTTGAACCGCACCGCCCTGCTCAAGCGACGGGTCAAGGCCCTGGCGGACGAAAACCGGGAGCAGGGACAGGCGTCCATCTTTCGCACCAAGAAGCTGGATGCACTGTCGCCGCTGATGCGGCAGTTGGAAACCCTGCCCATGATGGAGCGGGTGGCCTTCTCCCTCGAGCTGGCAGGCTCCAGGCTCTATGCCCACCAGCTAGTGTTGTTGGTCGGCCTGAGCACCCTGGTGCTGAGCCTGGGCTGCTGGCTGCTATGGCATAACTGGGTACTCAGCCTGATCTTGTTGTTGCTACCCAGCATTGCCACCCAGATCAAGCTCAGGCGTAATTATTACCAGCGACTTTCCCTGTACGAGCAACAGCTGCCCGAGGCGCTGGATGTGATGAAGCGGGGCCTGCAGGCGGGCTATTCCTTCGCCGATACCATCAAGCTTATCAGCGAGCAGATGCCCAACCCCATCGGCCGGGAATTCGCTCTGGTGTTTGCGGATATCAACTATCGCAAGGATATCCGCAAGGCGATGACCAGCCTGCTGGAACGGGTGCCCAGCATCTCCAATATGGCGCTGATCAGCGCCGTGCAGGTGCAGCGGGAAACCGGCGGTAACCTGGTGGAGAATATCGACAAGCTGTCGCGCATCATCCGTGAACGTTTCAGGTTCAATCGCCAGCTCAGGACACTGTCGGCGGAAGGACGCATGTCCGCCTGGGTTCTGGTACTGACGCCCTTTGCCCTGTTTGCCCTGATTTATCTGACCACGCCCAGCTATGTGGCCGAGCTGTTTGGTACCGAGGAAGGGCAGCAGCTGCTGATTTACGGGGCCGTAGGCATGGTGCTGGGAACCTGGTGGATCAGTAAAATCATCAAGATAGAGGTGTGATATGGACAGCTTGATGGAGATGTTAGAGGCAAGCCTTACCGACCCGCAGATACGGCAGTGGCTGCTGGTAGGGGTGGTGGGGCTGTCGGCCATCACCCTGTTCTGGGGGCTGGCCCTGGTGGCCGGGGGCGTGAATAATCCCTATCGCAAACAGCTTAAAGGCATACAGGAAGCCGAGGCCAGCCAGCACACCCTGGAGCAGAGGCTGGTGGTGGCCAGGAACAATAACCAGGGGGCGCTCAGCGGTCACCGTATCCGGACCTTGCTGGTGCATGCGGGGTTCCAGAAGGAATCCGCCTACCATGTTTTTGTCGGGCTCCGTTTGTTGGTGATCATCGCGGCCCTGGTCGGGTGTTTCTTATTGCTGACCCGCTTGACGACCCTGCCATTTAAATTCGTGCTGTTTATCATGATGGCGTGCGGCTATGTAGCCTACGTGTTACCGGTGTTCGTGGTCGAGCGGTTGGCCAATAACCGCATGAATAAAATGAAGATGGCCATGCCGGACGCACTGGACCTGCTGGTGGTTTGTACCGAGGCCGGCATGGGCTTCAAGGCGGCGTTGCAGCGGGTGTCCCAGGAAATCAACCTGAGTCATGATGAACTGTCTCACGAGTTGACCCTGATTTCTGCCAAGCTCAGGGCGGGCCTGAGCATGCAGCAGGCCTTCGAGGAATTTATCCTGCGCACCGGCCTGGAGGATTTCCGCAGCCTGAACGTGGCCATCAACCAGAGTATTCAGCTGGGCACCAGCATTGCCGAGACATTAAGGGTGTTTGCCGATGAATATCGCATCAAGCGCAAGCAGGAGGCGGAAGAACTGGCCGCCAAGATCGGCACCAAGTTGATTTTCCCCCTGGTCACCTTGATCTGGCCGTCCTTCTTTATCGTGGCGATCGGGCCGGCACTGATCAAGGTGTTCAGGGTGTTCGGGGGTTAACCACAGCCAAGGCTGGCTTAAGGATCGACAATGAAAAAAACAACCATTGCGCTGACGATATTGCTGTTGACCGGTTGTGCCGCCGGCACCTCGCAGGACGACGGCATGACCACCGGCAAGACCCCGGGGGCAGGGATCATCCGCCCGACCAATGCCGGTGAGGCGCGGATGCTGATTTCCCAGGCCCAGACCTCGGGTAACCCGGATTCCATCATCTATGCCTTTAACCAGGCGCTGGCCTTCGCCGAGTTTGACAAGAGCGATGTTTACCTGAGCATTGCCGGCCTGGAGCGGCAGCGTAACAACAACGGCAAGGCCGAGCAGGCTTATCGTCAGGCCCTGAGCCACAACCCGGAACGTGGTGATGTGCGTGAGGCACTGGGGCTGCTGCTGGTGGATATGAAACGCCATGACGAGGCGGAACAGCTCTTTCACGAGATAGTGGCGGCGGACCGGCTCCGGCTGGGCCAAGCCGAAGCCGTCGATCCTGCCCATTGTGTGGCCGATGCCCGGTCGCCATGGCGCAGCTACAACGCCCTGGGCCTGCTGGCCGACATCATAGAGAGGGGCCGCGAAGCCCGGCAATACTATCAATGCGCCCTGGCCATAGCGCCCGGTTCGGCCACGGTTTATAGCAACCTGGGCTTTTCCTATTACCTCGACGGCGAATATCCCAAGGCGGAGCGTGCCTTTACCCGGGCGGTGAATCAGCAGCCCGATTATCAGCGGGCCTGGAGCAACCTGGGCTTGCTGTACTTCAGATGGGGGCGTCAGCAGGAGGCCTTGCAGGCGATGCGCAAGATCATGACCCAGGCCGAAGCGCTCAATGATCTGGGCTATATCGCCCTGATGGAGGGGGAATACAGTCTGGCCAGCGGCCTGTTCCAGCGAGCCATAGATGCCTCGCCTTCCTATTACCCCAGGGCGGTGGAGAACCTGGAGCAGGCCAAAACCATGTCGGCCATCAGCCGTCGGTAGACTCGTATTGTCGGGCCGGGGGCCGATATGCCGGCGGCAGATATCATCCATTGCTTATCGGATAAGGTCGGCCCAAGGGCCGACCCGCGCCGACGATAACGGACCTTACCGGCCCAGCTCCAGTTCCACCAGCTTGACGAAATAGCTGGCTCCCACCGGGATAATGGCGTCGTTGAAGTCGTATTGGGGGTGATGCAAGAACACCTTGTTATGGGGGCTGTCGTGGTCCCGGTCGTTGCCCAGCAGTACATAACAGCTGGGTACGGCCTCGGCGATATAGCTGAAGTCTTCGCTGCCGGGTACGGGCGCTGCCTTGGCCAGCACCCTGTCCGCTCCTAGGATCTCTTGCGCCGCTTGCAGGGCGATGTCGGTTGCTTCCCGATCATTGACCAGGGGCGGGTAGCCGATTTTTTTACCCGGGTTGAAGGCGACCTCGGCCCGGGCGCCGAAACCGGCGGCGATATGGCTGGCCAGGGTCTGGATCCGTTCTTTGACAAAGGCCCGGTTTTCGGCGCTGAAGGCGCGCAGGGTGCCCTGCAGGGTGGCCGAGTCGGGGATCACATTGGTGGCCTCGCCGGCCTCCATCATGGTGCAGGACACCACGGCGGGCTGTATGGGATCGATATTGCGGCTGACGATGGTTTGCAGCGATAAAATCAGGTTGGCGGCGATCACCACGGGATCATTGGCCAGGTGGGGCATGGCGCCGTGGCCGCCCTGGCCAATGATGCGGATATGGAAGTTGTCGGAGCTGGCCATCATCGGACCCGGGCACAGGTGGATATGGCCCTGGGGGATACGCGGAAAATTATGCAGCGCATACACCCGCCGGCAGGGAAAGCGGCTGAACAGCCCATCGTCGATCATCGCCTTTGCGCCTCCCAGGCCCTCTTCGGCGGGCTGGAAGATCAGCACAACCTGGCCGTGAAAATCACGGTGTTCACTCAGGTACTTGGCGGTCGCCAGCAGGATGGTGGTATGGCCGTCATGGCCACAGCCATGCATCCTGCCCTGGTGGCAGGAGGCGTGGGCGAAGGTGTTTGCTTCGGTCATGCTCAGGCAATCCATATCGGCCCGCAGGCCAATCCGTCCCGTCCCCGGTTTGCCCTGAATCATACCGACCACGCCGGTGCCGCCTATGCCGGTGTGTATTTCCTCCACACCGTATTTCCGCAGTTGGTCCGCCACCAGGGCGGCGGTGGCTCGTTCTTCGAACCCCAGTTCGGGGTGCTGGTGCAGATGGCGGCGCAGGGCGGTAAAGGTGTCCAGCTCCTGACAGATGTCCTGGTACAGCTGCATGGTGTACTCCTTTATTTTTGGAATAGGGAAATAGAGAAAGAAGCGGCATCCGGTCCCAGCGGCAGATCCAGCAGCATCCACAGCCCGAGTTGGGCTATCCACAGCAGCAGGAAGGCGATGGAATAGGGCAGGGCCATGGCGAACAGGGTGCCGACATGGGCGTCCTCCTTATATTTGGCAATGAAGGACAGCATGATCGGCAGATAAGGGAACAGGGGCGAAATGGGATTGGTCGCCGAGTCGCCGATACGATAGGCCATTTGTACCACGGATGGGGAAATATCCAGAAAGGCGAACATGGGGATCAGCACCGGGGCCAGCAAGGACCATTTGGCCGAGGCGCTCCCCAGGAACAGGTTCAGCACCGCCACCAGCAAGATAAGGGCAACCAGCAGCGGGAAGGCGCTCAAACCGCTCAGCTTGAGCAGCTCGGCGCCCTTGATGGCGAGGATGGCACCCAGGTTGGTCCAGTTGAACATATAGATAAACTGGGCGATCACCAGGGTCAGGACGATAAAGGGGATCACCACCTGGGTGGCTTTGTTCAGTATGACCGGAATATCGGCTTCCGACGCCAGGGTGCCGACGGTGAAGCCGTAGACCAGACCAATCACGATAAAGTAGAAGAAGATGATGGTCACCAGCCCGGACATAAAGGGTGAGGGCACCAGGCCGCCGGTATCGGGGTTGCGCAGCGGTGAGGCTTCGGGCACCACCAGGGCGGTAATCAGCCCCCAGAAGGCGAGGCTGGCGTACAGCACATAACGCAGGCCCTTGCGTTCCCGCTCGCTCAGCGGCTCCAGGGCATCTTGTTGCTGTGCCTGTTGGTAGCGGCCCAGGCGGGGCTCGATCAGATAGTCGGTGACCAGCCCGCCCGCCAGGGTCAGCAGGAACACGCTGACGATCAGGAAATACCAGTTGGAAACGGGGGATACCTGCAACTGATCCGATACGCTGAGCAGGGCTTCGTTGGTGATGCCCGCCAGCAGGACGTCATTACCGCCGATCAACAGGTTGGCGGAGAAGCCGCCGGCGGCACCGGTAAAGGCGCTGATAAAACCGGCCAGCGGGTGGCGGCCGGCGGCCAGGAACACCAGGGCTGCCAGGGGGGGAATGATGATAAAGGCGGCGTCGGAGGCGATGTTGCCCATGATGCCGGTAAAGGCCATGGCATAGCCCAGGGTCGCCTTGGGCACCCGGGTGACCATCAGGCGCAGGGCGGCGAAGATACAGCCCACCTGCTCGGCAAAGCCGATACCTATGGCCATCACTATCACCAGCCCAAAGGGGGCAAAACGGGTGATGTTATCGGTGAAATGGGTGACAAACCACTCCAGCCCTGCGCCGGACACCAGGCTACGCACCTGGATCTGCTGGCCGCTGATAGGATGCAGGCTGGACACATCAAGCCAGGCAAAGAGTGCCGACAAGCCGATGGTGAGCAATACCAGATAGAAAAACAGGGTGAAGGGGTGGGGTAGTTTGCTACCCGCCAGCTCCACCCAGTTCAGGGTGCGTGCCAGACGTGTGTTGGGCATGACTGCTTGCATATTATAACTCCTGTCACCAATGAAAAGACATTCCGTGCCTATGCAGGATGGAAGTGCTGGGCAGAGTTATGCCATAAAGCGGGCCATATAAGGATTCTGCTTTCTTATTGAACCATTAGCAAAACGGTATTAACGGGCAATGGGGGCTAAATAGTCGTTCCGAATAGTGGGGAACTCGCGACCGCGAGCGGGGAGCGCAGGCAGACACGCCATGCACCACCCGGTCGCGGTATTAGGAAGGGGTATTTAGAGCAGGATAATGGCGTGTTCCCGAAAGGCCGCGGAGCTGTTCAGGTGGCGCCTCAGCGCCTGGGTGAAGATCACGACCCGGGGATCATCGATGGCAATATGTTGACCGAGTAATACCCCCAAGGTGCGGTATTCCCGCGGCTCCTCGATCGGTACAAAGACGATATCGCCCAGGGGCTGGCAGTGGGCAAAGGTCGACGAGAGCAGGGTGGCGCCCATGCCGGCCCGCAGCATGCCGAGCATGGTGGACGGATGGGCTACCGTCATGTCGGGCCTGTAGTGGATACCCAGCTGGGTGAAGATGCGATCCGCATGCAGGCGCAGGCTGTTGCCTTCCGGTACGCCGATGTTGGCCGCGTTGGCGGCCTGCTCCCAGCTGATGCTGTCTTGGCGGGCCAGGGAGTGATCCCGGCGGCAATACAGCCCCATAAAGTCCCGGTAAAGGGGGATAAAGTGAAAGTGAGCGTCGAAGGGCGGCGTGCTGACGGCGACATCGAACTCCCCCTTGGACAGCACCCGGCTCAGGGGGATGCTGCCGATTTCATCCAGCACCAGCGGGAGTGAGGGGAGTTGTCGCACCAGATCGGGCAGGCTTTCGGTGACCAGGGGCGCCGTGGTGTAGAGGGTGGCGATGCGAAACGGCGGCGTTTGCCCCCGGGCCGCCAGATCATTTTCTGCCCGCAGCCGCTCCAGACGGTTGACGATGATCCGGGCTTCCCGATACAGGGCCTCGCCCGCGGCGGTGATGACCAGCTGGCGCTTTTCCCGCAGCAGCAGCTGGCTGTTGAGCTGTTCTTCCAGGCGTTTGACTATCTGACTCAGGGCGGACTGGGACATATGCACGGCATCGGCCGCCGCCGTCATATTGCCGATTTCAACCAGATGGATAAACGCCTTAAGCTGGCGATAACTGACGTCCATGAAGATGTCTGCACTCCCGAGGGGTGATGTGATCAATAAGCAAGGATAACGTCAACCCTGGGCATTGCCGATAAAATTCATGCCGGACGCAAGGCCTAATGCTTGTCAGTTAAGCGCAGAACGGGATTGATTAGCTTCCCGCCGACACGCCATAAACCCATCCCTGGGGGTTCTGCTGCGCCGTCTGACCGCCATGGATGGCGGAAATGTCGAAAATGCAGGAGCATTTTTCGACCCTGGCGCAGAAGGTCGGCTTGAACGCCAACCAATCCCGTTAATTGACCGACATTAGGCCTCAAGGTCGGTGCCTTGGCACGACGATGCCGGTTACCGGTAAAGCAGGTTCGGCAGCCAGAGGGTGAGTGCCGGCAGCAAGATCAGCAGGCCCAAGCGCACTATGTCGGCGCACCAGAAGGGGGTGACGCCGCGGAACACGGTGGCGCTGTTGACATCCTTGAGCATGCCGCTGAGTACGAACACGTTCATGCCCACCGGCGGGGTGATCAGGCTGATCTCGGTGGCGACCACCACTATGATGCCGAACCAGATGGGGTCCAGCCCCATGCTCTGCACCACCGGGAAGAAGACCGGCACGGTGAGCAGCATCATCGACATGCTCTCGAACACGGCGCCCAGCACCAGGTAAATGGCGATGATCAGCAGCACCACCATCATAGGCGACAGCGAGAAACCGGTGATCAGCTCCACCAGGTGGTCGGGCAGCCCGGCCCGGTTGATGAAATTGGACAGGATCAGCGCGCCTATCACCACGCAGAACAGCATGGTGGAGGTGCGGGCGGTTTCTGTCAGCACGTCCAGCAGGGCTTTGGCGGTCAGGGTCTTGCGTTTAAGGGCGATCACCAGGGCGCCGGCGGCACCGATGCCGGCGGCTTCGGTGGGGGTGAATACGCCCAGGTAGATGCCGCCCATCACCAGCATAAACAGGCTGAGGATACCGCCCACGCCCTTGAAGGCCCGCCATTTTTCGGTGCGGCTCATGGCCTCTCCCCGCGGGCCGGCTTCGGGGTCGCGCCACACCACGTAGCGGACCGCTCCCAGATAGAGCAGGACACCGAGGATGCCCGGGACCAGGCCGGCGGCAAAGAGATCGCGAATACTTTGCTCGGTGAGCACGCCATAAATAATCAGTGCCACGCTGGGCGGGATCAAAATCCCCAGGGTACCGCCGGCGGCAATGGCGGCGGTGGCCAGGCTGTCGGCGTAGCCGAATTGACGCATCGGCGGTATGGCGACCCGCGACATGGTGGCGGCGGTGGCCAGGCTGGAGCCGCAGATGGCGGAGAAACCGCCGCAGGCGGTGATCGCCGCCATCGCCATGCCGCCCTTGCGATGACCGATCAACGCGTGGGATGCCTGGAACAGCTCGTTGGACAGACCCGAGCGGCTGACCAGGTTGCCCATCAGGATAAACAGCGGGATCACGCTCAGGCTGTAGTCCTGGGCGGTGTCCAGCAGCCGCCGGGCGCTGACCGACAGGGCGGCGGTAAAGTTGAAGTCAGACAGGGCCGCGTAGCCGACGATGCCTACCAGTGCCATGGCGAAGGCGATGGGGATGCGCATGAATATCAGTGCCAGCAGCACCCCGAAGCCAATCAGTGATTCCATCATAATGAAACAGCCTCCCGCTGATTACCTTGCTGTTGCCCGGTGTACGCCACGCGCGTGCTGATAACACCCAATACCAGGAAGGTAAAGGCGGTCAGCCACAGGCAGCCGGCGATAAAAAACATGATGCCCGAGGTAGGAATGGCTAGGTATTCGGTGACGGTCTCATAGCGGGCGGCCCGCTCCGCCAGCTTCCATACCGTCATCGCCATATAGGCGGCGCCGACCACCATCAGCAGGTGATAGAGACGATCCCTTAGTTGCCTAAGCCGGCGGGGCAGCAGGTGTTCGGTCAGGTCGACCGCCACATGTTCCTGCTGCCAGGTGATGGTGGGCAGCACACAGAAGATCATGGCGGCCAGCATGATTTCAATCAGTTCGGCGGAGCCGGTCACCGGACGGTTGAACAGATAACGGCCCACCACATCGACGGTGGTGAGCAGCATCATCAGTATCAACATGAGGGCCGCCAGCCGGTCCAGTAGCCGCTGTAATACAGCGGCACTGTTGCACCAGAGACGGGCCGCCAGAGAAGCAGGCCGGTTCATCCCTGACTACCTTGCTGCTGCGCCTGGTAGTCGCGGGCGATTTGCCTGAACTCGGTCAGCGCCTGGGCGGCGTCCACCTTGCGATCGGCGACGTCATCCAGCCACTGCTGCTGCAGATCTTTGGTCAGCTCGCCGAACAGCTGTATATCCTGTTCGCTGGCCGGGGTGATGGTATTGCCGTAGTCGAGCGCATCCTGTTCGGCTTCCTGGTCGCCCTGCACCCAGGCACGGGCGGCCATGGCCGATAGCTTCTCACCGGAGACGGCCATGATGGCCTCGCGATCCTGTTCGGACAGGCGGTCGAGGAAGTCGGGATTGATAAAGATGCCGAAGCTGCCCAGATACATGCCGTGAGGCATTTTCAGGGTATAGGGCGCGACCTCCTTGAAGCGCATGCTGCGCTTGGTATTCATCGGGTTGAACACGCCGTCGACCACACCCTGGGTGAGCATTTCATACACCTTGGTGGTGGGCGCGGCGACGCCGGTCACGCCCAGTTTTTCGCCGATGGCGTTTTGCACACCGCCGCCGATGCGGATTTTCTTGCCCTGCAGATCGCTCAGGCTGGTGAGCAGTTCGCGAGTATGGATCTCACCCGGGCCATGGGTAAACAGGCCGGCGACCACCACGTCCCCATGCTCACCTGCCTTGGCCAGGTATTTTTGATGAATGCGCCAGTGGGCGACGGACGCGGCCTCGGCACCGGCATTCAGGTTGGGCAGCTCGGCGATGGTGGTCAGTTTAAAGCGACCGGGAAAGTAACCATGATACGTCCATGATGCGGCTACGACACCATCTTGAACCAAGTCAATCATGCTCTGGGGCTGGCCCAGATCATGCTCCAGCTTGATTTTTACCCGGCCTTCGGTGGCTTCCTCGATCCATTTGCCCCAGGTAGGCAGCACCACGGCATTCATTTCACTGGTGGGTGACAGCCAGGTGGCAACGCGCATGGTAGTGGTGGCAGCCGCCTGCCCGTGCCACAGTCCGGCGGCGGCGAGCAGCGATATCCATATACCTTTCATAATTCTCTCCCTCTCGATGAGCAACAACATTGAGCTAGATGACGCGATACACAATACATCATATATTTTTAAAAAGTGAAGTGTTTGGTGATAATATTTTTAACGCATGCGTAACACTTTGAGGGAATGGGGAATGGGGAATGGGGAATGGGAAATAAGGGGATGGGGGAGGTCGGCCCTCGGGCCGACCTACGGCAATCACGGGTCAGTCGGGCAAATGTCGGGCCAAGGCTCGACTTACGCCGGACAAGGTTGGGTTAACCGACCACCAGGTTCATGGCGCGGGTGAGTTGGCTCAGCTCATCGGGCTGGATGATATAGGGCGGCATCACGTACAGCAGCTTGCCGAAGGGGCGGATCCACACCCCAAGCTCCACCAGCTGTTGCTGTGCATCGGCGACATTGAGCGGTTCGTGCAGTTCAATCACCCCGATACCGCCCAGCACTCGTACATCGGCCACTCTCGGTAAATCACGGGCCGGGGCCAGCTCACGTTTAAGCTGCGCTTCGATGGCGGCTATCCGCTGTTGCCAGGGGGAGGCCAGCAGCAGCTCCAGGCTGGCTTTGGCCACGGCGCAGGCCAGGGGGTTGGCCATAAAGGTGGGGCCATGCATCAGTACCCCGGCGGGGCCGTTGCAGATGGTGTCGGCTACTTGCCGGTTGGTAATGGTCGCCGCCATGGTCATATAACCGCCGGTCAGCGCCTTGCCGATACAGATGATATCCGGGCTGATGCCGGCCCATTCGCAGGCGAACAGCTTGCCGGTACGACCGAAGCCGGTGGCTATTTCATCGGCAATCAGCAACACATCATACTTATCGCACAGCGCACGGGCCCCTTTCAGGTAGTCCGGGTGGTAAAGGCGCATGCCCCCGGCCCCCTGGACCACGGGCTCCAGGATCAGCGCGGCCAGCTCAGCATGATGCTCGGCCAGCACGGCTTCCAGCTCGGCCAGCTCGGCGGCATCGAAGGCGCCGCCAAAGGGGCTTCGGGGGGCGGGCACGAAAATATGTTCGGGTAAAAACCCCTCGTAGAGGCTGTGCATGCCGCCGTTGGGGTCGCACACGCTCATGGCGCCGAAGGTGTCGCCGTGATAGCCCCGGCTTAAGGAAACGAAGCGGGTCTTGGGCTGACCCCGGCCATGCCAGTACTGGATGGCCATCTTCAGCGCCACTTCCACCGACACCGAACCGGAGTCAGCCAGGAAGAAGCGGTCCAGACCAACCGGCAGCACCTTGGCCAGCGCCTGGCACAGTTCTATCGCCGGCGCGTGGGTCAGGCCGCCGAACATCACGTGGGACATCTTGCCCAGCTGCTCGCTGGCGGCCCGGTTCAGCTCCGGCACGTTATAGCCGTGCAGGCAGGCCCACCAGGATGACATGCCGTCCACCAGGCGGCGGCCGTCTTCCAGCTGTAGATACACCCCATCGGCCCGTTCAACCGGGTAGCAGGGCAGGGGGTGGGTGAGGGAGGTGTAGGGGTGCCAGAGGTGGTCGAGATCGAATTGTACGTCAAATTGATTCATTTTTAACCAAATGTAAACCGTTAATATTTTTTGTTGTTGACAGGATAGCGCCCGTCCTTACACTAGCCAAGCAAAACACCTCTTGATTTTAAGGACATTGGGGACACCATGAGCCGCCAACACTGGACCCGCGAGCAGGTACTCGCCTTGTTTGAACGCCCCTTCTTCGATCTGCTGTTTGAAGCCCAGCAGGTGCACAGGGCCAACTTCGATGCCAACGAAGTGCAGGTCAGCACCCTGCTGTCGATCAAGACCGGCGCCTGCCCGGAAGACTGCAAATACTGCCCCCAGAGCGCCCGCTATAACACGGGTCTGGAGGCCGAGCGGCTGATGGAAATGGACAAGGTGCTGGAGCGGGCGCGGGAGGCCAAGGCCAACGGCTCCAGCCGCTTCTGCATGGGCGCCGCCTGGCGTAACCCCAAGGAGCGGGATATGCCCTATCTGGTCAAGATGGTGGAAGAGGTCAAATCCTTAGGGCTGGAAACCTGCATGACCTTAGGCATGCTGTCGGGCGAGCAGGCCGGCCGGCTCGCCGAGGCGGGACTGGACTACTACAACCATAACCTGGATACCAGCCCGGAATATTATGGCGACATCATCACCACCCGCACCTATGCGGATCGCCTGAACACCCTGGAAAATGTGCGCAACTCTGGCATGAAAGTCTGCTCCGGCGGCATCGTCGGTCTGGGCGAAAGTCCGGAGGACCGCGCCGGCCTGCTGCTGGCGCTGGCTAACCTGCCGCGTCAGCCCGAGAGCGTGCCCATCAACATGCTGGTCAAGGTCAAGGGCACGCCGATGGAAAACCAGGAAGATCTGGACGAGTTCGATTTTATCCGCACCATCGCCGTGGCTCGTATCCTGATGCCCCAGAGCCATGTGCGGTTGTCTGCCGGGCGCGAAAAGATGAATGACCAGATGCAGGCCCTGTGCTTTATGGCCGGCGCCAATTCTATCTTCTACGGCTGCAAGTTGCTGACCACCCCCAACCCGGATGAAAACAGCGACATGCAGCTGTTCAAGCGTTTGGGTGTTCGGCCGAGCGGTGCCAGCCAGAAGCCGGACCAGATGGCAGAAATCGAGCTGCATGAACAGCTTGCCGCCCACAACGAGCCGAAACCCCTGTATTACGAAGCTTAAAATAAAGCTGGAAGCCAGAAGCTTTAAGCTGGAAGCCATTCGGCGTTGTGTGAAATGGCGGTTTTTATTCTGCAGGCAGCAAGTGGCCCGCGGCGTTCACATGACTTAAATACGGCTCTGGCTGCTTCCAGCTTATAGCTCGAGGAAACTATGCTTTTTAACCTGAGTTTGGCCGACCGTGAGGCCGCGGGACTGACACGCCGGCTGGCAGCCATCGACAAGGTGGCCGGGCGCCTGCTGCATGCCAATGAACAGACTTATCTCAACTTTGCCGGCAATGATTACCTGGGCCTGAGCCAGGCGCCCGAGCTGCGCCTGGCCGCCGAACAGGCAGCCCGGGAGTATGGCGTGGGCGCGGTGGCGTCACCCCTGGTGGTGGGGCATCAGGCGATCCACCGGGCGCTGGAAGCCGAGCTGGCCGACTGGCTGGGGGTGGAAGCCGTGCTGTTGTTCAGCTCGGGGTTTTCGGCCAATCAGGCGATTATCAAGGCACTGCTCACCAAGGATCACCAGTGCTGGCAGGACAAGCTCAACCATGCCTCGCTGCAGGAAGCCGGCCTGCTCAGTCCGGCCCGGATGCGGCGCTTTGCCCATAACGATATGGCGTCGCTGGCGGCCCGGTTAACCCCGCAGGCCGGCCTGATCATCTCCGAAGGCGTGTTCAGCATGGACGGCGACCTGGGCAACTGGCCCGAGCTGGTAGCCCTCGCCGAACAGAGCCGGAATTGGCTGATGATCGACGACGCCCATGGCCTGGGTGTGCTCGGTCACCAAGGGCGGGGCACCCTCAGCCACTTTGGCCTGGCAACAAGCCGGGTGCAGATCATGATGGGCACCTTCGGCAAGGCCCTGGGGGTGGGCGGCGCCTTTGTCGGCGGCAGCCGGGCACTGATCGACTATCTGCAGAATTACGGCCGCGGCTATGTCTACAGCACCCACCTACCGCCCCCGCAGGCGGCGGCGATACTGGCGGCGGTACGCTTGGTCCGCCGCGCCGACGACAAGCGTGCCCATCTGGCCGGGCTGGTCGAGCGCTTCCGCCAGGGGGTGGCCTCCTTGCCCTGCGAGCTGCTGCCCTCTATTACCGCCATTCAGCCGCTGGTGATCGGCGAGGAAGGTCGTACCCTGGCGCTCGCCGCCCGCCTGCAAGAGCGAGGGATCTGGGTCGGTGCCATACGTCCACCGACCGTGCCCACCGGCTCGGCCCGGCTGCGCATTACCCTGAGCGCCGCCCACCGGCCAGGGGATATCGATGCCTTGATCGGCGCCTTGCAGGACAGCCTATGACCGCCGAACTCGAACAACATATAGACAAGGCCCGGGTGGCCGCCGCTTTCGGCCGGGCCGCCCGCAGCTATGAACAGCATAACGGCCTGCAGCGCACCAGCGGCGAGGCGCTGTTGGCGCTGCTGCCGTCGGGCACCCGGGCTAGCGGGCTGGATCTGGGCTGCGGCAGCGGTTATTTCCTGCCGGCCTTGGCGGCCAAAGCCGAGCGCTTGCTGGCGCTGGATCTGTCGGCGGATATGCTTGAGCAGGCGCAAAAAAAAGCCTCTATCTTGCCCATCTGTGCCGATATGGACGCAATGCCGCTGGCGCCGGACAGCCTCGACTGGATATTCGCCAACCTCTGCCTGCAGTGGAGCGCCGCTCCGGCCGCCTGGCTGCGGGGCTGGAGCGAGCGGCTCAAGCCCGGCGGCGTGCTGGTGTTCTCTACCCTGCTGGACGGCAGCCTGCAGGAGCTGGCCCAGGCCTGGCGGGCGGTCGACGACCATGCCCATATCAACCGCTTTATCACCCGGGAACGGCTGCAGGCCCTGCTCGATAACTGCGGCCGGCCGGCCCGGCTGACGGTGGTGGATGTGCCGCTCGGCTATAGCCGGGTAAAGGATCTGCTGCTGGATCTCAAGGGCATAGGCGCCAACCAGGTCAACGGAGCCCGGCGCAATGGCCTGCTAGGCAAGGCCGGTTGGCAACGACTGAATCTTGCCTATCCTAAGAACACGGCCGGCCAATATGTGGCCAGCTATCGACTGGCATATGGAGTGATATATGGCTAAGGCATTTTTTGTCACCGGCACCGATACCGAAGTCGGCAAGACCCTGGTGACCACGGCACTGATGCGTGCCGCCAAGGAGGTCGGTAAAAAAGTGGTGGGCTACAAGCCGGTTGCCTCCGGCTGTGAGCTAGTGGACGGCGAGCTGCGCAACGGCGACGCCAACGCCATGCAGCGGGAAGCCTCTATCCCGCTGCCCTATGCCATGGTCAATCCCTACGCCTTTGCGCCGGCCATCGCCCCCCATATCGCCGCCCGGCTGGCCAATGAAAGCATCCAAAGCGGTCACATCAGCCAGGGCCTGGCGCGGCTGAAGGAAACCGCCGCCGACTGGATCCTGGTGGAAGGCGCGGGCGGCTGGCGGCTGCCGCTCGACGAGCAGCACTTCCTGTCGGACTGGGTCAAGCGGGAACATCTGCCGGTGATCCTGGTGGTGGGCGCCAAACTGGGCTGCATCAATCACGCCCTGCTGACCATAGAAGCGATCCGCCGCGACGGCCTGTCGGTGGCCGGCTGGGTGCTTAACCGGGTCGACCCGGATATGCAGCACTTCCAGGAAAATGCCGAGACCCTGAAACGGCTGATCTCCGCGCCTTTCCTCGGCGAGCTGCCCTGGCTCAGCGACGAAGAAATCGGCTACCCCGAGCACTTCCTCGATATCGCCGCACTGTTGTAGATCAGATTTAATATTCCCTGTAGGAGGCCCGATCCCGGGCCTATGGGCCGCAAGGCCATGTAACTCCTATCGCGCCGGGGTCGACGATCCCACAAACAGCCGACCATGCTTTAACGTCGGGCCAAGACCCGACCTACATAATGATCGTATCCCGAATGATCGTATCCCGACTTACGTGGTGGCATCCCCGCTTTGCCGCCAGCCCGGAATAATTCATCTCGCCGCCCTTGAAATCTGGCCATTCGGACATATTATGTCGGCAGACCTCTATCGTTAAGGAAGGCTTATGAAACGCGTTCTGCTGTTTATCGCCACCAACCTGGCCGTGGTTTTGGTACTGGGTGTGGTACTGAATATTGTATTTTCCGTGCTGGGTATCGACCGCAGCAGCATCACCGGCCTGCTGGTATTCTGTGCCGTGTTCGGCTTTGGTGGCGCGACCATCTCGCTGTTTATGTCCAAGTGGATGGCCAAGCGCGCCTACGGTGTGCAGGTGATCGAGCAGCCCCGGAACGAAATGGAACACTGGCTGGTCACCACAGTGGCCCGTCAGGCGCAACAGGCCGGCATCGGCATGCCCGAAGTCGGTGTTTATCAGTCCAACGACATGAACGCCTTCGCCACCGGTGCCCGCCGCAACGACTCGCTGGTGGCGGTGAGCACCGGCCTGATGTACAGCATGAGTCGGGACGAGGCCGAGGCGGTACTGGCCCATGAGATCAGCCACGTGGCCAACGGCGACATGGTTACCCTGACCCTGGTGCAGGGGGTGGTGAACACCTTCGTGATGTTCTTTGCCCGTATCGTGGCCAACCTGATCAGCAGCTTCCTCAGCCGCGGCGAGGAAGAAGAAGGCGGCGGCCTGGGCGGCATCGCCTACTTCGCCACCGTGATGGTGCTGGAGCTGGTGTTCGGCATGCTGGCCTCGGTGATCGTGATGTGGTTCAGCCGCCAGCGCGAATACCGGGCCGACGAGGGCTCGGCCCGGTTGGTGGGCAAGGAGAAAATGATCGCCGCCCTCGAGCGCCTGCGCCGTGGCCCGGAAAGCGAGCTGGAAGGCTCGCTCGCCGCCTTCGGCATCAACGGCAAGCGGCACAGCGAGCTGTTTATGAGCCATCCGCCGCTGGAAAAACGCATCCAGGCCCTGCGCGAACTGGGTTAACAACAGGACGGTATGGCGCAAGCCCCGGCCATTGGCCGGGGCTTTTTTGTATGCGTTATCCGGTGGTTCCCGGGGATGAGACCAGCCCGGCGATCCGCTACTGGAGTTTACGCCAGCCGAAGCGGCTGCGAAACGCCTGGGGCCTGAGCCCGGTATGGGTCAGAAACAGGCGGTTGAAATGGCTGGCATTGGAGAAACCCGCCTGCTCACGGATAACCGAGATGGCCAGGGTGCTGGTGGTGAGCAGGTGGCAGGCATGACCCAGGCGCAGGTGATTGAGGTACTGGCTGAAGCTGGTTTCGCAGTGACTGGCCAGCAGGCGCTTGAGGGTCGCCGGGCTGATGGCACAGAAGTCCGCCACCCGCTCGAGGCGCAGGGGCTGTTGATAGTGCTGCTGCAGATAGGCCAGCAGCCGGCCAAGGCGCTTGTCTTCCATGCTGGTGTTACGGCCGCCCAGCAGGCGGGCGCCCTGATCCTGCATCAGCAGGGCAAACAGGCGGTACAGGGCTCCCAGGGCGCCGAGCCCGCCCCGCTTGAGCTGGGTGAACAGGGGTTTGGCCCTTGTTGCCGTGCCCGGGCTGAATACCACCCCGGCCCCGACTTGTTTCAGCCAGCGCGCGAAGCCGTGCAATTCGGTCAGGCCGGCTTCGCATTGGCGCCTGAGCCAGTCTTCCGGCAGGAAGATCACATAAACCTGCTGGTTTTCTCCCGGCCTGGCATCCCAGGTGTGGGGCACATTGGGCGTGATCAGGGTGAGATCGCAGGCGCCGAAACTGTCCACATCTTCGCCGATATAGCGCATCCCCTCGGCCCCCAGGGTCAGGGTGATTTCGTATTCCGGATGATAATGCCACTGGAAGGGCACCCGGGTCAGGTTCAGATCCGTCCAGCCCCAGGATCTGTCATGGGGCAGCAGGTGTAACTCTCGCTTTAACATAAAGGCTCAGTGTGAACGGCATAATTGAGCCAATAGTATCACTTGTTGAACCGGTGTGGTCATTCCGTCCGGTCCCCGGGGGTAGGCTGGATAGCAACCAAAGGAGGACGAGATGACGGTCATAGCAGCAAAGGCACTTATTTTCGATTTGGACGGCACCCTGGTGGATACCACCGCCATCGTCAACCAGACCTGGTCGCGTTGGTGCGAGCGCCACGGCATCTCGCTGGCATCGGTCTTGTCCATCTGTCACGGCATCCCCAGCCGGGAGGTGATCGCCGCCCTGGCCCCGCACCTGGACATCGCCGCCGAAGTCCGTTGGCTGGAGCAGGCGGAGATGGCGGCGGTATCCGGCGTGCGTGAAATACCGGGAGCCAGGGAGTTGCTCTGCTCCCTGGATGAGCGAGACTGGGCGATCTGTACTTCGGGCACCCTGCCCGTATCCATTCCCAAGCTGGACACCAGCATACTGCCGCTGCCCAGAATACGGGTCACCGCCGAGCGGGTGAGCAGGGGCAAGCCCCATCCCGAACCTTATCTGCTGGCGGCAAGGCTGCTGGGCCGGGCCCCGCAGGAGTGCGTGGTGTTCGAAGACGCCAGTGCCGGCATAGCAGCCGCCCTGGCCGCCGGTTGCCGGGTGGTGGTGATCGGCGAGAGCGACATTCGGCACCGGCGGGTGCTGGCCCGAATTCCCCATTACCAGGGGGTACGCTACCGGGGCGGGGAGCTCAGCCTGCCGGTTTAAGGCCCCCGGCCGCCGGCGCCTTTTCGGCCCCGCATCAGCTCACAACTTGGTCATACAAGGACAAAAAAATTGGCATTGGGAGCGCCTTGGCGACTAGGGTAGGGGAAAGAACCCAACCCAAGGAATGCATCGATGACCCATGTGGTGCTGTTAAGCGGCCCCGACCAATCCCCGCTGCCCGGGCTGGACGGGCTGGAGCGCAAAGCCCGGCTCACCCTGGCCACCGACGAAACCAGCCTGCGCCAGAGCCTGCCCGAGGCCGATATCCTGCTGGTCACCGACTTTCGTACCGATCTGCTGGAACGGGCCTGGCCCGACCAACCCAAGCTCAAATGGGTGCATGCCGCCAGTGCCGGGGTCGACCGGCTGTGTTTCCCGGCCCTGCGTGACAGCGACATAGTGCTCACCAACGCCAGGGGCAACTTCGAACGCGGCATCGCCGAGTATGTGCTGGGGGCCGTGCTGATGTTTGCCAAGGATACCCTCACCAACCTGCACCTGCAGCGCAGCCGCAGCTGGCAACACAGAGACACGGAAACCCTGGTCGGCAAACGGGTGCTGGTGGTCGGCGCCGGTGCCATCGGCGCCGAGGTGGCCCGGGTGCTGGGTGCCATGGGTATGCGGGTCACCGGCGTGGCCCGCAGCCCGCGGGTACAGCCGCCCTTCGCCCGGGTGGTCGGCCAGGATCAGCTGCTGGAGCAACTGCCCCAGGCGGATTACGTGGTGGTGACGGCCCCGCTCACCCCCCGGACCCGGGGACTGTTTGACCGCCATGCTTTCCGGGCGATGGCTCCCCATGCCCGCTTTATCAATGTCGGACGCGGCCCCATAGTGGTCACCGAGGATCTGTTGCACTCCCTGCAGTCAGGGGAGATTGCCGGCGCCGCCCTCGATGTGTTCGACCCCGAGCCGCTGCCGCCGGAACACCCCCTGTGGACCCTGCCCAATGTGATGATCTCCGCCCATATGGCGGGGGATCTGGTGGGCTGGGAGCGACGCCTGGGCGAGCAGTTCATGGCCAACTTCGCCCGCTTCGAGCGGGGCGAGTCGTTACTCAATGTGGTGGATAAAAGCAGCGGATTTATTACTAACGGGAGGTAAGCGATGAACCCAGTGCTGACCCTGAGTGCCTTCGAGCTAAGCCGTTTATATCAACGCCGTGAATTGTCGCCGGTGGAGGCGGTCACCGCCATGCTGGCGCAGATAGCGCGGCATAACGAGGCGGTCAATGCCTATTGCCTGATCGATGAGCAGACCACGCAGGCGTTGGCCCGGGAGTCGGAGCAACGTTATCGGCAAGGCCGTCCGCTCGGGCCGCTGGACGGCGTGCCGGTGGCGGTGAAAGACGTGTTTCTGACCCCCATGTGGCCAACCCTGAAAGGCTCGCGCACCATCAGGCCGGACAGCACCCTCAACAAGGCCGCGCCCGCGGTCAGCGCGCTGATGAGCCAGGGCTATGTGCCGCTCGGCAAGACCACCACCCCGGAATTCGGCTGGAAGGGGGTGACCGACAGCCCGTTGTGCGGCGCCACCAACAACCCCTGGGACATCACCAGGACCGCCGGCGGTTCCAGTGGCGGCAGTGCCGCCGCCGTGGCGCTGGGCATGGGGCCGCTGGCGCTGGGCACGGATGCGGGCGGCTCCATCCGTATTCCCGCCGGTTTTTGCGGTATCGTCGGCTTCAAGCCCAGCTATGGCGAAGTGCCGCACTGGCCGCCCAGCCCCTTCGGCACCTTGGCCCATGCCGGCCCCATGGCCCGTTCCGTGGCCGACTGCGCACTGATGATGAATGCCCTGACCCGGGCCGACAGCCGCGATGCCCTGGCCGCGCCCCGGCGCAATATCGACTATCTGGCCGGATTGGCAGCACCGATCAAAGGCCTGCGCATCGCCTTCAGCCCCAACCTGGGCTACGTGGATGTCGATCCCGATATCGCCCGGGCCACGGCCCAGGCCGCCGCGCTGCTACAAGAACTGGGCGCCGAGGTGATCGAAATGGATCCGGGCTTCGGCGATCCCCTGGCCGCCTTCAGCCACCTGTTTTATGGCGGGGCCGCCAATGCCCTGCGGGATCTGGGACCCAAGGCGCGGGCACAGATGGACCCGGCGCTGGTGGAGGTGGTGAGCAAGGCCGAGCGCTGCACCATGCTCGACTACCTGGGCGCCATGAACGAGCGCATGGCCCTGAGCGAGCGGATGTCGCGCTTCTACGACAAGTACGATCTGCTGCTGACGCCCTGCCTGCCGATCACCGCCTTCGACACCAACCGGGAGGTGCCGGTGGACTGGCCCGCTACCCGCTGGCCGACCTGGACGCCCTTTACCTACCCGTTCAACCTGACCGGTCAGCCGGCGATCTCCGTGCCCTCGGGGCTGGCGGCCAATGGCTTGCCGATGGCCATTCAGCTGGTCGGCGCCCGTTTCGACGATGCCCGGGTACTGCAGGTGGCCCATGCCTACCAGCAGGCGCTGGGTCTGACCCTGTGTCCACCCATGCTGGCGCAGAACTGAAGGCAGGACGGTGGCATGGGGCTGTTTGGCGGGCCGAATTCATTCGGCCCGCCATGGACAACGCAGGAGGCATGATGAGTACCCTGGACGATAAAGACTTCTACGAAAGCGAAGATCCTATCTGGAACCCGGCCATACATGCCATCCCGGTGCCCGGCATCCGCAAGATGGTCAACCTGGCGGCCAACATGGAGGACGTGATCCATCTGTCTATTGGTCAGCCCAACCTGCCCACGCCACCCCATATCATCGACGCCGCCAGCCGGGCGTTGTATGCGGGCCAGACCGGCTACACCATGGACGCCGGCCTGCCGGAGCTGCTGGAGGCCCTGGCCGGTTACTACGGCCAACGCTACCAACGGCCGCTCAGCCCGGAGAATATCCTGGTGACCACGGGCGCCACCGAGGCCCTGTATCTGGCATTGACCGCCACCTCGGCCCCGGGGCGGCAGTTTATCGTGCCGGATCCGGCGTTTATGCTCTATGCCCCGCTGATCCGCATGAACGGCGGCGTGGTGCGGCATGTGCCGCTGCGCCCCGAGCTGGGCTATCAGCTGGACCCCCAGGAAGTGATCGACGCCATGGATGTCAACACCTATGCCATCGTGCTCAACTCCCCCGGTAACCCCACCGGCACCGTGTATCCCCGGGAAACGGTGGAGGCCATAGTGGAAGAAGCCGCCTACCGGGGCATCTATGTGATCAGCGACGAAGTCTATGACCATCTGATTTACGACGGCCTCAGCTACCCCAGCGTCTTATCCTGCTGCAGCGATCTGGATCATGTGATGGTGGTGAGCAGTTTCTCCAAGACCTACAGCATGGCCGGCATGCGTATCGGCTGGCTGATGGCCAGCCAGGGCGCCATTAAAAAACTGCGCCGCTACCACATGTTTACCACCACTGTGGCCAACACCCCCTTTCAATGGGCGGGCGTGGCGGCATTAAACGGCAGCAGCGACTTTATCGATAATATGGTGGCCGAATACAGCAAGCGCCGGAATAGATTGATTGAGTGGGTCGACCAGGCGCCTTATTTAACCGGCTACCGCCCCCAGGGCGCCTTTTATTTATTTCCCGGCCTGCCGGAAGGCGTGAATGCCGCCAATGTGGCGCTGAGAATGCTGAAGGAAATCGGGGTCTGCACCATCCCCGGCGATACCTTCGGCAACGCCATGCCCAATGCCCTGCGCATCAGCTATTCCACCTCCATCGCCCAACTGGACGAAGCCTTCGAGCGCATGATCCCCTGGCTGAAAAAACAGGACTGGGAATGATTTGGCACAAAGCCATGTCTTTTAGGGGCCGGACTGGTTTGGCAGGGCAGCCAGCCGACATCGGTAGCACCATTATTTAAACTTGGTTTTTTCACCAACATTTATTGATGAAGCTCAGGTTTATCAAGAATAACCAACGATAAATATATATTTCATTTGAAGTATTGGTCCGGCTCTGCCTTAAATGGCAAAAAAACAAAAAGCACGGACGCCATGATAAAAACCGAACCCCGTCGCCGTTATTGGCTGATAGAGCTGATTGCCTGTTGGGAAGGCCGGGTAACCAGCACCCATCTGCAGCAGTTTTTTGGCCTGAGCCGCCAGCAGGCCAGCAAAGACATCAACCGGTATTTGCAGGAGCAGCCCGGCAACCTGGCCTATTGCGCCTCCCGCAAGGGGCATTTGCCCACCCCGGCCTTCAAGCCCGCCTTTATCTCTGATGATGTGGCCGAATACCTGAACTGGATGACCGGCCAGCGCGCCCACGCCATGCCCGTTGAGCCCGGCTACCGGCTGGAGCACGCCATTCTGGCGTCGCCACCGCGCAACGTCGCCCCCAAGGTGATATGCCCCCTGGTTCATGCCATGCGCCAGAACCACCGGCTGGAGGTGGACTACGGTGCCGTCAGCAAGCCGGACCGGGATGGCCGCATCATAGTGCCCATCCGCTTCGTCAACACCGGCCGGCGCTGGCACCTGCGCGCCTGGTGCGAAAAGGCCCAGGGCTACCGGGACTTTGTGCTGAGCCGCTTCCACGGCGAGCCGGGCCTGGAAGGCCTGCAACAGACCCCCTTGCCCCCCGACACCGCCTGGGACACCCAGGTTAGCCTGATCCTCAAGCCCGATCCCCGCCTAAGCGCGGCCCAGCAGGAGGCTCTGGCCTACGACTACGACATGGTAAACGGCGAACTGCACCTGCCCACCCGTGCCGCCCTGGCCCAGTACCTGCTGAACGAGATGCAGGTGAGCGTGAAAATGCTCGACGGCAATCCCGCCGCCCAGCAACTGATCCTGGCCAATCACGAGGAAATGAAGGAATGGCTGTTCTGACCTGTAAAGCCAGACGACATGTGTTTTTGCACAGCATTGGCGGGGGAGGGGGAATGGGGCAGAGTTGGAATATACATGAGCCTTTCGGCAACATCGACGCAGGATAAGGATTGAGCAAATGGATGATTTATCACCATCAGATTTGAAGACGATACTGCATTCCAAACGGGCCAATCTCTATTACCTGGAGTATTGCCGGGTGCTGGTGAACGGTGGCCGGGTCGAGTACGTCACCGAAGAGGGCAAACAGTCCCTCTACTGGAATATTCCCATTGCCAATACCACGGCCATCCTCCTGGGAACCGGAACTTCCGTGACCCAGGCGGCGATGCGGGAATTCGCCAAGGCGGGCGTCTTGGTTGGTTTTTGCGGTGGCGGCGGCACGCCCTTGTTTGCGGCCAACGAGGCGGAAGTGGCCGTCTCTTGGCTGAACTCCCAAAGCGAATACCGGCCTACCGAATACCTGCAACAGTGGGTCAGTTTCTGGTTCGATGATGATAAACGGTTAGAGGCCGCTATCCGTTTTCAGAAAATGCGGATCGCTCATATTCGCCGTTTATGGCTGGGAGCGAGGATGCAGCGGGAATCCGGTTTCGAGCTAAGCGAATCCCGCTTGAATGGTGTGCTCGACAGTTTTGAAACTCGTCTGGTGGAATGCAGCAGCAGCAACGATGTCTTGGCGCAGGAAGCGGTCATGACTAAGGCACTCTATAAGCTGGCCGGTAATGCAGTGCAGTATGGCGATTTTACCCGTGCTAAGGGCGGCAGCGGAGTTGATACGGCCAACCGTTTTCTCGACCACGGCAATTATCTGGCCTATGGCCTCGCGGCCACCGCTACCTGGGTGATGGGTCTGCCTCACGGTTTGGCGGTGCTCCATGGCAAGACTCGCCGGGGTGGTTTGGTGTTTGATGTGGCGGATCTCATCAAGGATGCTTTAGTGTTGCCCAGTGCCTTTATTGCCGCCATGGCGGGAGAAGAGGAGCAGGAGTTCCGCCAGCGTATTATCTCGGCTTTTCAGCAGGCGCAGGCCATGGATTTGATGATCGACGCCATCAAGGAGGTGGCAGAGGCGTTGAGCGAGGGCAGGTCATGAATATTCTGCTGGTATCCCAATGCAACAAAAGAGCTCTGCAGGACACACGCCGCATTCTTGACCAGTTTGCCGAACGTAAGGGAGATCGTACCTGGCAAACCGTCATTACCCAGGAAGGATTGCTGACCTTGCGCAAGCTGCTGCGCAAAACCGCCAGGCGAAATACGGCGGTGGCCTGTCATTGGCTGAAAACCGGTGGTCGCAGCGAGCTGCTGTGGATTGTCGGCAATATGAGCAAGTTCAACGAACAAGGGACGGTTCCCACCAATACCACCGGCCTGGACGTGCTGAAAACCAAGGATGAGGATAATTGGCACACCGCCGAGGTGATTGCCCTGTTGGCGGGCATTGCCGGCCTGTTCCACGATTTTGGCAAGGCCAACCGATTGTTTCAGGAAAAGCTGCTGGTCATGGCCATGCGTGCCGAACCCTATCGGCATGAGTGGGTTTCCTTGCGGCTGTTCCAGGCCTTTGTGAATGGTCGCAGCGATCAAGAATGGCTGACTCATTTGGAACAGGTATCCCCGAACGATGATGCGGCGATACTGGCCTGTTTGAGGGACATTCAGGATGGCGCCGGTCAGTTGGGAAGTAATCCTTTCAAAGCCTTGCCGCCATTGGCACGTACCATCGGCTGGCTTATCGTCTCTCACCACCGCTTGCCCCAGTTTGTAAAATGCGGGAGTTTGGCTTCGCCTGATCTTGAGTCGTTGGCGATAGACTCGGAACGCCTGAATGCCAGCTGGAATTCGCCCCAGTGTCTCAAGCCGGACTGGACCGATGACGACTGGCAGCAGGTATGGCAATTCGATCAAGGTACCCCGGTTGCCAGCCAAACCTGGTGTAACAAGGCGCATCAGCTTGCCGAACGGGCGCTGAAACACACAGCTTTCCTAAAACGTAACTGGCTGGCAGAAGACCCTTTTACCCTGCATCTGGCCCGGCTTTCTCTGATGCTGGCCGATCACAGCTACTCGGCCGGTGCAGCCGTTGCCAAGTGGCAAGACGATGACTATCAGGCATATGCCAACACCGATAGGGTAACCAGAGCACTCAAGCAGCAGTTGGATGAGCATAATATCGGGGTTGGGCACAATGCGCTGCTATTAGCCCGGCGATTACCCAAGCTGCGCCGTTATCTGCCTGCCATTAGCCGGCACAAAAAGTTAAAAAAACGCAGTACCCTGGCGGAGTACCGCTGGCAGGACAAAGCTTATGAACTGGCACAAGGGCTGGCATCGGCATCATCCCGGCAGGGCTTTTTCGGGGTAAATATGGCCTCGACCGGCTGCGGCAAGACCTTTGCCAATGCCCGTATCATGTACGGCTTGTCGGACGAAAAGCAGGGTTGTCGTTTCAGCGTGGCGCTGGGGTTGCGTACCCTGACCTTGCAAACCGGTGATGCCTTGCGCGAACGGCTGCATCTGGAGTCCGACGAGCTGGCGGTATTGATCGGTTCCCAGGCCGTCAAGCAGTTGCATGAGTTGCGGGTGGAAGATGTGGATAACATTAGCCGCGAGGAAAAAAGTGGCAGTGAGTCGGCAGCTCCATTAGTGGATGAAGATCAGCATGTGCGTTACGACGGCAGTCTGGATGATGGCCCCCTGCGTCGTTGGCTGGAACAGTCGGACAAGCTGCATCAACTGATCAGCGCTCCGGTGTTGGTCAGTACCATCGATCATTTGATACCAGCCACCGAAGGCGGCAGAGGAGGCAAGCAGATAGCGCCCATGTTGCGCTTGCTGACCTCTGATCTGGTACTGGACGAGCCGGACGACTTCGACTTGGCCGACCTGCCTGCCTTGTGCCGTTTGGTTAACTGGGCAGGACTGCTGGGCAGCCGAGTACTGCTGTCATCGGCGACCCTGCCACCGGCGCTGATCTGTGCCTTGTTTGACGCCTACCTGGCGGGCTGTCGTATTTTTAATGTCGCCTGCGGTTTGCCTGAAACTCCAGATTCGGTTTGCTGTGCCTGGTTTGATGAACAGGCGGCGGAGCATGGTCAGCACGCCAACCTGGATAGCTTTAAGGAGCAACATCAGGCATTCGTGACACGGCGGGTAGCGCGGTTAACCAATCGGCAGCATGCGTTACGCATGGCGGAATTACTGCCGGTAGCAGCCGTAGGACAATCAGCTGAGGTCGTTATGCAAGCGGTGGCCAGTACCTTATACAAGGGCATATGGCGCCTGCATCAAGCCCATTCAACCCGGCAACAAGCCAGTGGCAAGACGGCTTCTATCGGGCTAATCCGCATGGCCAATATCAAGGATCTGGTGGCAGTGAGCCAGCAATTATGTCAGCTGGCGCCGCCCGCAGATTTTCGGCTGCACTTTTGTGTTTATCACAGTCAGCACCCCATGCTGGTGCGCTCCAAAATGGAGGCAAGATTGGATGCCGCGTTGGACCGTCATCACTCAGATGCCCTCTGGGAGGTTCCCGAGATCAAAGCTGCCTTGAACAAGCATCCGGAGCGGCATCATGTATTTGTGGTGTGCAGTTCTCCCGTTGCAGAAGTTGGGCGTGATCATGATTATGACTGGGCTATTGCCGAACCCAGCTCCATGCGCTCTTTAATCCAGCTGGCGGGGCGTATTCAGCGCCATCGGAAGCAGCCACCTGAACAACCTAATTTATTGATATTTAACAAGAATATAAAGGCGTTGCGGGGTAAGTCACCGGCTTATCTTCATCCCGGGTTTGAACATGAACGTGAACCCGAATTTCAGCTTAAACAACATGATCTCGGAGCAATTCTGGAGCCGGAGCAATATCGCTGGATCAATGCCAATCCACGCATCCTCAGACCTGTGCCATTGCGCCACCAGAATAATCTGGTAGGACTGGAACATGCTCATCTGTCGGCCCAGTTGTTTGGTCATAAAAAGATCGCCAATTACGCCGCCCAGTGGTGGCGTCATCAGTCTGCTTGGTGTTTTGAGCTACAGCGCCTGCTGCCGTTTCGTCAGTCCAGGCCGGATGAGCGTTTCTTTTTATGGCTGCAGGAAGAAGGCGACCACTGGCGCTTTTGTTCCCTGGCAGATGATGGCAATCCCGAACTGAGGGAAAAGAGTTTTAAACGGGTGAGCTATCAGTGTGCCCCTGCGGTGAGTCCCTGGCTTGACAACGATCCAGAGGCATTGATTGGCGAGTTGGCCGAGCGGCTGGATCAGGATGTAGAGCGGGTAAGCCTGCGCTTTACCGAGCTGCGTCTCAGGGTAGGTAATGAAAATACCATCATTAAATGGCACTACCATCCCTGGTTTGGGGTGTACGACATGCCGGATTAGGCATGTCGTACATGCTGCCTGTTCGGCAGTTGAGTTGCGTTAGTCGATGAGACTCTTATTTCTGAGCTGTCTGTTCGACAGTACAGGCATGATAACTCACTTGGGTTGCAGAAAGAAAATTTTTTCTTGTGAGACTCTTAGGTTTGATTTTTGTGTTTTTAGGTGTAGTATGAATCCTGTCAGGGTTGAGCAGATGTATCTTGCTGCTTGATTGTATTATGCAGATAGGGCTCATGATGAAGCGGTTAACAAAGCGATTGATGATTGGGTTGTGTGGAGCCGGGGTGGGAGCTTTGGTATCGGTCAATATGTCTATCCAGATTGTGGTGTCTTTCCCCGTATTACATTTGATTGGAATCTGATAAAAGGAGAGCCTGATGCCGAGTTCTAAGCTAAGCGCGGCGATATCGGAATATATTGCTGATCGCAGCAGTATCCGGCTGGAGAAGCTGGACAAGGAAGCAGAAAAAAAACGTAGCAGTCTGGCAACAGATCCTGATGCCCTGTACGAGTGGGAAGCGACATATACTGAGCAACGACAGTTGGAAATCGAGAAGTACTCACCTGCCAACTGGCTGGATGCTGCTTCTGGTAGAGCTAAGCAGATAAATCTGGTCACCCATGCGCTGAAATACAGCCATAGTGATGCTAAAGGCAGCAGTTTGTTTTCTCTGACCAAGTCAGAGATGGAAGACTATCTTGGCAGCGGTAATTTAATGGCGCCCAAGCTGGATGTGGTCGGTAATGCGGCGGCATTGGATGTGGCAAACTTGCTGCTGTTGCAGGCTGATGGTGTACGGCTGATTGACTTGTTGTCCAAGGGTGATGCCAGCCCTTTGCAGCCTTTTGCGAAAAATGAAGAGCAACTGTCCGCCTGGCTGCATGGGTTTCGACAAGCACTGCAAAGCCGAGACCCAAGCTCTCATAAGCTGGCCAAACAAATTTATTTCCCGGTAGCGGCCCATGGATACCACCTGCTTGGGCCTCTGTTTTCATCGGCGCTGACACAGGCATGTTTTGAGCGGGTAAATAACAGCCGTTTTTCCGATAGCGCCAAGGAAGCGAGAAAGGCCCGATCCGACAAGCGCCCTCATCAGGAAGTGATCGTCGATTATCCCCAGTTGGCGATACAGACCTTTGGCGGCACCAAACCCCAGAATATTTCCCTGCTGAACAGTCAGCGTGGCGGCAAGGCGTATCTGCTTAATTGTCAGCCACCGCACTGGCAAACCCGCGTGACACCACCGGCTCATTCAAACGCCTTCTGGGGGCAGTATGCTCGCCAAAGTCGGCCTGTTGTGAATGAGCTGAAGACCTTCTTGATTGCGGTAAGCGATAAAGACAGCAACGTAAAGATCCGCAATCGGCGCAAAAAACTGCTGGCGACGCTGGTGGCCGATTTGCATCAGCTGGCGGCCCGCTATCAGTCACTGGCTGCGGGTTGGAGCTTGGCATCCGATATCAGCACCGTAGAGAAATACTGGCTGGATCCTCGTCGTGCCGATACTGCCTTTGTGGACGGACGGGCAGCCACAGACTGGCAGCAGGAGATTGCCCAGTATTTTGGCCAATGGCTGAATAAACAGTTGCAGCACAAGAAGCTGTCGATGAAGGATGTCGAGTCCAATGAATGGGCGGGCCAACTGGAGCGGGAGTTGCGGCTCCTGCGGGAAGATATGGAGGCAATGGTATGAAGTCCCTGTTACAGCTCCGCCATATTCGGGTGGAAAATGCCAATGCCATTACCGGTTTAACCTGGGGTTTTCCGGGGATCGCCAACTTTCTGGGCTTCACCCATGCGTTGTCGCGCAAGCTGGATCAGCGCTGTGGTTTGACCTTGGGCGGCTGCGCCGTGATTGGCCATGAGCATCAGGTACAGGCTTATCAGCCCGGTGGCTGGGGTGAACATGTGTTTGCCCTTACGCGCAATCCATTGACCAGAGAGGGAAACACGGCTCCCTTCAATGAAGAAGGGCGTATGCACATGACGGTGACCCTGCTGATTGAGTGTGAGTTTGACGCAGAAGAGATAAACCTGGCAGGCGGCACACTGGAACAAAAAATCGCCGGGCTGAAAGAGCTGGTGCATGAACTGGCGCTGTGCCAACGACTGGCCGGCGGCACCATTACCGACATTGCTCAGGTTCGCTGGCAGGAGCTGGAGCGGGATCAGAAAGAGCGAGCCCGCATGACGCGTCGGCTGATGCTGGGACTGTTGCCGGGCTTTGTGCTAGTGGATCGTCATGACGTATTAGCAGCACACCATCGACAACGGCAAGAGCAGGCATCGGGCTCCCAGATTGAACTGCTTGATAGCTTGCTCGATTTTGTGGCGCTTAAATATCAGCCTGAGACCGGGGAAAACCAGGAAAAGGTTGAGTGGCGGCGTCAACCCAAACCGTCACCAGGCTATCTGGTGCCTATTGCCGTCGGTTATCAGGCCATATCTCCGTTGTACGACCCAGGAACTGTCGCCAACAGCCGTGATCCCGACACTCCCTTTCGTTTCGTGGAGTCGGTATACAGCTTGGGGCAATGGCTGAGCCCTCACCGAGTCAACGAGTTGGAAACGATATTTTGGTCTTACCGATATCAGGATGAGCTTTATCTTTGCAGTAATGCTTATCAGGAAGATGACGAAGAATCTAACGACTTTGAAGATAACTTTTAAGGAATAATATCATGGCTAAAAACACCCTTAAGACCGCATCCGTACTGGCTTTTGAACGTAAGCTCGCCAATTCCGATGCGCTGATGCACGCGGGTAACTGGCAACATAGAGAGCAAAGCCAAAGCTGGCAGCCGTTGGCTATTCAGAGCAAGGATGTGCGAGGCACTATTTCCAACCGTCTGAAAAACGCCATCGCCAATGATCCGGCAAAAGTGGATGCGGAGATCCAGAAAGCGAACCTGCAACGGGTGGATATGGTGGCTCTGCCTTTTGATGCGGACACCTTGAAAGTCAGTTTTACCCTGAGAGTACTGGGGGATCTGGCTACTCCCTCATCCTGTAATGACCAGGCTTATCAGGCCGCTCTGGCCGGGAAAATTCTGGGTTATATCGAGGAGCAGCAGTTTCACGAGTTGGCGAACCGTTATGCGGAAAACCTAGCGAACGGCCGTTTTCTGTGGCGCAACCGGGTAGGTGCAGAAGCGATGGAAGTGCATATTGCTCATATTGTGGAGCAAAAGGTACAGACCAGTTGGGTGTTTAATGCCCAGCATTTCAATCTGCGTGCATTCAATCGCGATCAGGGTGATTTGACTTCCCTGGCTGAGGTGATTCGCCAGGGCTTGCTGGGTAACCGTTTTGCTTTTTTGCAGGTGGAAGCCTTTGTACGGCTGGGTGCCGGGCAGGAAGTGTTCCCATCCCAGGAGCTGGTGCTCAATGGCAGCCGTGATAACAGCAAAAGCAAATACCTCTACCAGGTGGGCGACGTAGCGGCGATGCACTCCCAAAAAATCGGTAATGCGTTGCGCACCATCGATACCTGGTATCCGGGAGCGAAAGAGCTGGGCCCCATTGCCGTTGAACCCTATGGCTCGGTAACCAACCGCGGCACTGCCTATCGCCAGCCCAAAGAAAACATGGACTTTTACAGTCTGCTAGACCGCTGGGTGTTGAAAGATGAAGCTCCGTCTATCGATCAGCAGCATTATGTGATTGCTACCCTGGTGCGAGGTGGTGTTTTTGGTGAAAAGGCTGACTAAGGAGCATATATGGACCATTACCTTGATATCAGGGTGCTGCCGGATCCGGAATTCAGCCAGAGTGATTTGCTTAATGCTGTTTTTGCCAAACTGCATCGGCAGTTGGGGCAAAAGACGCAGGGCAAAGTAGGTGTTAGTTTCCCTCGGTTTGAAAAACGTCTGGGTGATGTGCTGCGATTACATGGCTCCAGGCATGATCTTGAGGTGTTGCTGACAGATAACTGGCTGCAGGGGCTGAAGGATTATACCCAGAGTACAGCTTTGCAAGCGGTGCCTGAGCTGGTTCAGTACCGCACCGTCAGCCGTGTACAAGCAAAAAGCGCTCATAACAAACGCAAACGTTCAATAGCCAAAGGTTGGTTAAGTGAAGCAGAGGCTTGGCAGCAGATACCGGAAGGACAGCAAAAACGTTTGACCCTGCCCTTTGTGCAACTGCGCAGTCTTTCCAATGGCAATAGGTTGCGGGTCTATATCGAACACGGCCCTCTGTTGGATAAGCCAAGCGATGGTGTTTTTAGTGCTTACGGTCTAAGCCGTACCGCGACTATTCCCTGGTTCTGAACCTTTTATTTAGGTCATGAGATAAGCCATTGTTAATCAATGGGTTATCTTTATGTGTTTAAAGAAGGGTTTTGGATAAAAATAAATATTATCTTTAACAATCAGTAAGTTATAACTAAAGTACGACTGTTCGCTGCCGCACAGGCAGCTCAGAAAGCAAATCGTGCGCAATGGAATAGGTGAAATTTGTTCGCTGCCGCACAGGCAGCTCAGAAAGGGCCGGAAGAGGTGGCGCAATCGGTAACAACGTTCGCTGCCGCACAGGCAGCTCAGAAAGTTATCGGATCGGACACCGGAAAGAGCGTCATGTTCGCTGCCGCACAGGCAGCTCAGAAAAAGGGCACGCTCTGCGGACAGGTTGGTGCCGAGTTCGCTGCCGCACAGGCAGCTCAGAAAACAACTGGCACATGGATTGGTGACGACGAAAAGTTCGCTGCCGCACAGGCAGCTCAGAAAATCAACGAAACCCTTATAACCTCGGCCTTGCTGTTCGCTGCCGCACAGGCAGCTCAGAAAACTGCTTGCGGAGCGTTGCTGGGCAAAGGACAGTTCGCTGCCGCACAGGCAGCTCAGAAAATAACTGCTACTTGTATAGCTAGCACTACCCAGTTCGCTGCCGCACAGGCAGCTCAGAAAGCAGCTTATGCAGGGCTGATCCTTATCCCTAAGTTCGCTGCCGCACAGGCAGCTCAGAAATCGGTCAGTACCCCCACGGTCCAGCCCTCGTGGTTCGCTGCCGCACAGGCAGCTCAGAAATCCAGGAATACCAAGTCCTGGCGGCTCAGCTCGTTCGCTGCCGCACAGGCAGCTCAGAAAATATATGTGCGCGAGACCGGCGATGCCGATGAGTTCGCTGCCGCACAGGCAGCTCAGAAATGGACAGCCGCAGGGGCTCGCCTGTGCGGCCAGTTCGCTGCCGCACAGGCAGCTCAGAAAAGCAGCTTCCAGTAGCGTCACGGCTCGTTCCTGTTCGCTGCCGCACAGGCAGCTCAGAAATTGCCAGTCTTGCTGAGCCAATCGCAACTTTTGTTCGCTGCCGCACAGGCAGCTCAGAAAGTCCCTGTCGATTATACCAGTGCCCTTGATAGGTTCGCTGCCGCACAGGCAGCTCAGAAAGTCTGGTCGGTCTGGGGACATGGACCCCCTGAGTTCGCTGCCGCACAGGCAGCTCAGAAATCCAGCTTGTATGTGTAATACGGACTATCGACGTTCGCTGCCGCACAGGCAGCTCAGAAAAAATAGAGAGAGAAACACTATGGACGTTACCGGTTCGCTGCCGCACAGGCAGCTCAGAAATCCTGGCGGCGGTACAGATGCACGGCGTGCCAGTTCGCTGCCGCACAGGCAGCTCAGAAATGGGCCTGAGCATCGATGACCTGGACGGCCTCGTTCGCTGCCGCACAGGCAGCTCAGAAACGCACCAGGGCTTTAGCCGTGACCATGGCGATGTTCGCTGCCGCACAGGCAGCTCAGAAAAGTAAGTGACGATTTCATGCCGCTAGGGTTTCGTTCGCTGCCGCACAGGCAGCTCAGAAATCTTTGTTCAGCTCGGCATCAAACACCGTGACGTTCGCTGCCGCACAGGCAGCTCAGAAAGTTTCCACCATCATCAGCGCCGGCTCGGCGTTGTTCGCTGCCGCACAGGCAGCTCAGAAATACCAGGATTTTAAGCCGCTTCTCCTTCTCCAGTTCGCTGCCGCACAGGCAGCTCAGAAAAGTTTGCGGATGTGCTGATTTATCAGGGTTGGGTTCGCTGCCGCACAGGCAGCTCAGAAAGGCTTGTTTGGCCGCGTTGCGTTCGGCCACCTGTTCGCTGCCGCACAGGCAGCTCAGAAAAAAAAAACCTGTCTGTGGACCGGGGGGGGGTTGTTCGCTGCCGCACAGGCAGCTCAGAAACCACTGGTTCACCGGGCTTTGCCGGGAGGACAGTTCGCTGCCGCACAGGCAGCTCAGAAATCCCTCGCCTTAAGCATGGCGTCGGCCATTTCGTTCGCTGCCGCACAGGCAGCTCAGAAAAACCAGGGCACTCTGGTAGTCAAGCGCACCACGTTCGCTGCCGCACAGGCAGCTCAGAAAATCGCCGATCATGGCGACGCGCTTACCATCTGGTTCGCTGCCGCACAGGCAGCTCAGAAAATTACCGTGCGCCTGCCTCAATCACTCGTAAAGTTCGCTGCCGCACAGGCAGCTCAGAAACACGGTAACAATGATTTCATCGTCGTCTTCCTGTTCGCTGCCGCACAGGCAGCTCAGAAAGCCGTCTGGAGTCAGGAACAAGACGACCAGTAGTTCGCTGCCGCACAGGCAGCTCAGAAAATTGGTAAGAGCCCGGACAGAGTCAAAGCATTGTTCGCTGCCGCACAGGCAGCTCAGAAATGGCCAGCGGCAGCTGCCTGGCCTATTTGTGTGTTCGCTGCCGCACAGGCAGCTCAGAAAACAAGATGATCGGCATCCAGTGCCAGGGGGTCGTTCGCTGCCGCACAGGCAGCTCAGAAAAATACAAACCGTTGGGTGCGCTGGCAATTCTGGTTCGCTGCCGCACAGGCAGCTCAGAAAGGCAACACATCGGTTGGAGTTGGATACGAGCAGTTCGCTGCCGCACAGGCAGCTCAGAAAGACACACACAGACAGGCACCGGTGGGTGATAAGTTCGCTGCCGCACAGGCAGCTCAGAAAATTGCCAGGCACTGGTTAAAGCGGGCAGAGAAGTTCGCTGCCGCACAGGCAGCTCAGAAAACTACGATAGGTCCAGGGACCACAACGAAAACGTTCGCTGCCGCACAGGCAGCTCAGAAATTCCTGGCTATCGCCAATGAATACCGGCTGAAGTTCGCTGCCGCACAGGCAGCTCAGAAATTGTGTTCGCCAATAGCCCGACACTGGTTAGCGTTCGCTGCCGCACAGGCAGCTCAGAAAACGCTTCGATAACTGAATGTGCCGCCAGGGCAGTTCGCTGCCGCACAGGCAGCTCAGAAATGGCTGTTAGATTAGCGCCCACAGTTGGCAAGGTTCGCTGCCGCACAGGCAGCTCAGAAACAGTAGCTCACCAACGGTCAGCGTGGCCGCCGTGTTCGCTGCCGCACAGGCAGCTCAGAAATGCGCGGGGCGAACCTGAGCGGGGCGGACCTGGTTCGCTGCCGCACAGGCAGCTCAGAAAAAAGCGGGGTTTCTCGGCCCGTTTGGTTTCGTGTTCGCTGCCGCACAGGCAGCTCAGAAACGTTCGAGCTGTTCGGCAATGTTGTTATAACTGTTCGCTGCCGCACAGGCAGCTCAGAAATACCTCCGTCGCGTAATGCGCTGAGTTAAATCGTTCGCTGCCGCACAGGCAGCTCAGAAAGCACTGCGGCGCATGGATAGCATGCTTGCACAGTTCGCTGCCGCACAGGCAGCTCAGAAAACGCTGTCGGGCTTGCCGAGCTGGATCACCCGGTTCGCTGCCGCACAGGCAGCTCAGAAATTTGGATTCATCAAACTCCTCAAAATAAGGAAGTTCGCTGCCGCACAGGCAGCTCAGAAAACCATTGCCATTGGTGCCGATGGATATAGAGCGTTCGCTGCCGCACAGGCAGCTCAGAAACACAGAAGGCGCCAGTTTTGAGCCACCTATTTGTTCGCTGCCGCACAGGCAGCTCAGAAAACTTGGCGGCGGATGGCTGTTCTGATGTTCATGTTCGCTGCCGCACAGGCAGCTCAGAAATTGGTGCGTCCGCGCCATGGGCGGTTGTCGGCGTTCGCTGCCGCACAGGCAGCTCAGAAAAGTTAGAGCAAAGCGTTAGGGAGCATGAACATGTTCGCTGCCGCACAGGCAGCTCAGAAAGGTAAAAACTGGTAACGCCGGCCGCATTCTAGGTTCGCTGCCGCACAGGCAGCTCAGAAATGTCGCAAGGTACACATGCCACGAGTCGAACCGTTCGCTGCCGCACAGGCAGCTCAGAAATTGATGATGATGGTATCTCTCTCCATCGTGTAGTTCGCTGCCGCACAGGCAGCTCAGAAAATCTCGCAAACGAAAATCAGCGCATCCTCGTTGTTCGCTGCCGCACAGGCAGCTCAGAAAAGCGGAAGCCGTCAAGAATGGGTTATTTATAGGTTCGCTGCCGCACAGGCAGCTCAGAAAACACCCCGAGCTTTGGCCTTGTTCGTTGGAAAGTTCGCTGCCGCACAGGCAGCTCAGAAATTGATGGTGATGGTGTCTCGCTCCATCTTGTAGTTCGCTGCCGCACAGGCAGCTCAGAAAAAGTGGTGTGGCAGACATGCAGTTTCAACCCAGTTCGCTGCCGCACAGGCAGCTCAGAAAGCCTGGACAGGGGAAATATTGTTCCCCGTTGAGTTCGCTGCCGCACAGGCAGCTCAGAAATTCCAGTGACAGTTCAGGCAGGATCTCAACACGTTCGCTGCCGCACAGGCAGCTCAGAAAGTAGTGCGCTTTTCGGTGTTGCTGTCTAAAATGTTCGCTGCCGCACAGGCAGCTCAGAAAATCCACGACAACGGATATGCTGTACGCTGGTAGTTCGCTGCCGCACAGGCAGCTCAGAAATCAGACGTCCGCGATCTGCGCATGTCCGCCCAGTTCGCTGCCGCACAGGCAGCTCAGAAAACGTTGTTGACCAGGTTGATCACGGTGCCGTCGTTCGCTGCCGCACAGGCAGCTCAGAAATGCCAACCGGCACTCCGCTGGCAGGGCTGAAAGTTCGCTGCCGCACAGGCAGCTCAGAAACAGATGGCGGTGGGCGACGGCAACGGCAACGCGTTCGCTGCCGCACAGGCAGCTCAGAAAAGTCAGCAGGACGTTAGTGCCCACGGTTGATAGTTCGCTGCCGCACAGGCAGCTCAGAAAATCATCAAGGCGAAGAACGCTCAGAATTACTCGTTCGCTGCCGCACAGGCAGCTCAGAAAATCCAAAAAAGGCGGATTACTCCGCCTGCTCAGTTCGCTGCCGCACAGGCAGCTCAGAAATGTTCGCGGGTGGCGGCGTTGGTCACGGTGACGTTCGCTGCCGCACAGGCAGCTCAGAAATGCACGCGACCACGTACAAGCGCCGTCATACGGTTCGCTGCCGCACAGGCAGCTCAGAAAAGCAAGGCGGACGTGGCCGCCTACCTCAACCAGTTCGCTGCCGCACAGGCAGCTCAGAAATCGGGCGGCACCAGCGCCGGCGCGCGCACCACGTTCGCTGCCGCACAGGCAGCTCAGAAAATCGGCTGGGAGGCCGCCGGCACCCTACTGATGTTCGCTGCCGCACAGGCAGCTCAGAAAAGCAGGGACGTGAAGCCCAAGCCAGCGCCCAGGTTCGCTGCCGCACAGGCAGCTCAGAAACGGAGGTGACGGCGTTCCGTGCCTTCGATTTCGTTCGCTGCCGCACAGGCAGCTCAGAAAGAGAAGGGTTACCGCTGACACGGAGTAAAGAAGTTCGCTGCCGCACAGGCAGCTCAGAAACATGAAAATCAAATCCATTGCAGTGAAATCCGTGTTCGCTGCCGCACAGGCAGCTCAGAAACCGAAATGCTCCTTGTACCCATCGGAATACATTGTTCGCTGCCGCACAGGCAGCTCAGAAAAGCAGAAGGCAGTGTAGAGCCTGCCCCATATCGTTCGCTGCCGCACAGGCAGCTCAGAAATGATCGGATACCTCTTTCAGCTTGGCGGTGGCGTTCGCTGCCGCACAGGCAGCTCAGAAAATCACCCTGAGTGATACCGGCCCTGCCGCCAACCTAGCTGCCGCACAGGCAGCTCAGAAATGCCGGAACAGCCGTGTAATGAGCGCCGAAAGCCTAGCTGCCGCACAGGCAGCTCAGAAAAGGGGCAACATGGTCGAGGCAGTCAGCCCGCTCCTAGCTGCCGCACAGGCAGCTCAGAAAACTGTGGATAATAGTGATTGGAAGATAATTGTCCTAGCTGCCGCACAGGCAGCTCAGAAATGCGGCCAGACGATCAGGTGGTGTTCGCCCTCCCTAGCTGCCGCACAGGCAGCTCAGAAAAAGCCGCTCTCGATACCGCATTTACCGCCGTACCTAGCTGCCGCGCAGGCAGCTCAGAAATCATCGAATCCCGCATCGGAAGGAGGGTTGCTCCTAGCTGCCGCGCAGGCAGCTCAGAAAAAAACGTCTGACGACTTCTCGACCGTCATCGGCCTAGCTGCCGCGCAGGCAGCTCAGAAATCCACCGATACCGCCTCCATCCCCTGGGGGGACCTAGCTGCCGCGCAGGCAGCTCATAAAGTTTCGCCGACCCAAGCTGATCACCACCCTGAGTTCGCTGCCGCACAGGCAGCTCAGAAATGGGCGGGAAACGTGGCCGAACCGGCGCGGAAGTTCGCTGCCGCACAGGCAGCTCAGAAAAAACTGAAAACCGTCGACGGTGCCGGTTCGGGTCTAGCTGCCGCGCAGGCAGCTCAGAAAGCAATCATCGCCAATGAATAGGCTGGCATAGCCCCCGCTGCCGGACAGGCAGCTTATAAATTGTACTGCATTAGGTCGGAACCGGCATTTACTGCCACATAGACAGTATTGGTTACGTCTTAGTTAACTGTTGCTACCTGTATATCTGGCTTGGTGTTGGTTCTTTCTCACTTACATTAATTCGAATGAAAAAAGACCGGTGTTGATTCAGGCCGTAGTGGTCAACTAAATCCGGATAGTAAATGATGTTTTCTTCTGCCCTTGTCGGTGGAGGAGATGACTGTGGCCTCGGCCCTGGGGTCGGATTCGAGCTTTTCAGGGCCACTATGGGCAGGTACCGATGGCCAGGAAGGCGTAAATCGGAAGGTAATGGCCTGGATAAAGGCCAGTTTCTGGCGAGACAGCGGGAGTCCGTCAAATAGCGGGTGAGACAAGGGGCCGATTATCAGTGGCGTGCCAGGGCGGAGAAAGGGATCAGGGGCGTTCAGATCGCAGAGCTGTTATTCGGCCGGGGATATTAAAAATCAATCAGTTGCCCGGCGTCTTTTTAGGTCGGGCACTGTAAAGGCGGGTCCAGTGGCTTTCAAGCGGTGCTTGAAAAATGCCTGATTATTTCGGCCATTGTGTCTGATGGCGCGGCGAGGGTCCTTGCACTAATCTGAAATTACTGTCTGATAGTGGAAGGAGTTTACCATGCGTACGTTAGTATCTGCCTTTGTTGGCCTGGCCCTGCTGGGTGCCAGCGGGGCGGCCCTGGCTCACAATTGTCCTAATGAGATGCAGGCCATCGACGCCAAGCTGGCGGAAAATCCCATGCTCTCCGCCGAGGATATGGAAAAAGTGATCGAGTTGCGCGCCGAGGGCGAGGCCCTGCATAACGCCGGCAAACATGATGAATCGATGGCGGCATTGGGCGAGGCCAAGTCCATCCTGGATATTTAAGCGCTCACGTTAGACACCAAAACAACCCCACAGCTATCGGCTGTGGGGTTGTTTTTGGGCACTTCACGGCAGGCCAGTGGGAGACCCGACCTCGGGCCGATATACGGGCACACTATCGCGGGGAGCCGCCGTTCCCCCAGCGGCCGCCGTCAGCGGCTGAGTTCGCCGCGCAGGTTCTGGCCCATCAGCCGGCGAATTTCCTCCGCCGGCAGGTTTTTGCTCAGCAGGTAATGCAGCTTGGTCAGGGCGGCCTCGGTGGTCATGTCGTAGCCGGAGATCACCCCGGCGCGGGCCAGGGCGTGACCGGTGGCGTAGCCTTCCATGTTCACGGTGCCGCGCAGGCACTGGGTCAGGTTGACGATGATCACCCCCCGCGCGGAGGCCTGTTTGAGCAGGTCGAGCATGGCGTCGTTTTGCGGCGCGTTGCCCACCCCGAAGGAGAGCAGGATCAAGGCCTTCACCGGCTGTTGCAGGATATTGGCAAGCACCTCGGCAGAAATGCCCGGATACAGGGTCACCACCCCGATGGGCTGGGGGGTGATGGGGCTCACCCGCAGGGCCTTGCCTTCGGCCTGGCCCAGGGTGCCGGCCTGCAGTTGGATATGAATGCCGGCATTGAGCAGGGGCGGGAAGTTGGGGGAGTCGAAGGCATTAAAGCCGTCCGCGTGGACCTTGCTGGCCCGGTTGCCCCGGTACAGCTGGTTGTTGAAGAACAGCGTCACCTCGTGGATGGGGTAGTGGGCGGCGATATAGAGGGCGTTGAGCAGGTTGGGCCTGCCGTCGGAGCGCAGCTCGGCCAGGGGGATCTGGGAGCCGGTGACGATCACCGGTTTTTCCAGATCTTCCAGCATAAAAGACAGCGCCGAGGCGGTGAAGGCCATGGTATCCGTGCCGTGCAGCACCACAAAGCCGTCGTATTGCTGGTAGTTGGCACGGATGTCGTCGGCGATGCGTTGCCAGTCGGCCGGTGACATATCGGCGGAGTCGATCAGCGGGCTGTATTCGTGGATATGGTAGTCGGGCATTTCCGGACGCTGAAACTCCGCGGTGCGGGCCAGGCAGTCGGTCATAAAGCCGGCCACCGGTACATAGCCCTTACTGGACTTCTGCATGCCGATGGTGCCGCCGGTATAGGCGATGTAGACAGCCTTTTTGCTCATCTGGGTTTCCGTTGCAGACGCGCCCGCTCGGGCGCGTGGTCAATGTTTACAGGCCCTGGCATTCCACGCAGAGCACATACTGGCCTTTGATGTCGTCCAGCTGGCTGATCATGCTCAGCTCCTGCTCGAGCCGGTCGCCGGCCGATTGCAGGGACGCCGGCAGCCAGGCGGCCAGGGCATCGTCCAGGCTGAGCGGGCTGTCGAGGAACAGCTCTTCCAGCAGCAGGTCCTTGGCGGAAGGCGCCAGGCGCACCGGCTTGACCCGGTAGCTGGGCAGTTCGGCCAGGGTGGCGGCACCTTGCAGGGCATCGTCCAGGTAACCCAGTTCATCCACCAGGCCCAGGCGCTGGGCGTCCCGGCCGGTCCACACATGGCCCTGGGCGGCGGCTTCCACCTGCTCCGTGCTCAGGCTCCGGCCCTTGGCCACCAGGCTGACAAACTGGTTGTAGGTGTGTTCCACGCCCAGCTGGATCAGTTCCTTGGTGTGCTCGGGCAGGCCCGTGGTCAGGCCGCCGCCGACGAAATCGGTGGTGCCCACACCATCGGTATTCAGGCCCAGCTTCTCAAAGGCTTCTTCAAAGGTGAGGAACAGGCCGAACACGCCGATGGAGCCGGTGAGGGTGGTGGGGGCGGCGTAGATGCGGTCGGCATCGGCGGCAATCCAGTAGCCACCGGAGGCGGCCGTGCTGCCCATCGACACTACCAGCGGTTTGCCGCTGTCTTTAAATTGCAGCAGGGCGGTGCGGATCTGCTCGGCGGAGAAGGCGCTGCCGCCGGGGCTGTCGATGCGCAGCACCAGGGCATGGATGTCCGCATCCAGCCGGGCTTCATTGATCAGTTCGCTCAGGTGTTCGTCGCTGACGGTATTACTGGCGGGCTCGCCGCTCATGATGGCGCCGCTGGCGGTGATGATACCGACGGCGGGGGCGCTGTCCTGGGTTTTTTTGGCGCGGGCCAGGTAGGCGTCGATTTCCACGCTGGAGTAGTGATTCAGCTCGCTGTCCCAGCCCACGGTTTCGGCCACGGTCTGTAGCATTTCGGTGCGGCTGGCGAGGCGGTCGACCAGCTTGAGGGATTCGGCATATCTGGCCGGGTCGCCGTCAACCGCATGGAAACGGGCCAGCAACTGCTCCTTGCTGGGCGCGATATGGTCATGGGGGATGTTGCGCAACTTGGCCACCTGCTCCTGGTAATGTTGCCACAGCTGGTTGAGCCAGCGCAGCGTATCTTCCCGGCTTTCCTTTGACATGTCGTCCCGCAGGTAGGGTTCGACGAAGGATTTATAGGTGCCCACCCGGAACACATGGGGGGTGATGTTAAAGCGCTCGAAGGCCGATTTGTAGTGCAGCCGATAGACGCCCATGCCCTGGATGGTCACGGCACCGGCTGGGTTGAGCATGATCTCGTCCGCATGGGCGGCCAGATAAAACTGGCCCTGGGTATAGTAGTCGGCGATGGCATACACCGGCTTGCCGGAGGTCTTGAAGTGTTCGAGGGCGGCGCCGACTTCGTCCAGTTTGGTCAGGCTGGACTCGGTCATGTTTTGCAGCCGCAGCACCACGGCGCCGATGCGCTGATCGTTGCGGGCCAGCTCCAGTGCCTCTTTTATCCGGCTCAGGCTGGTCGGCGGCGGTGTGGTATCGCCGCTCAGCCATTTCTGCATCAGCCGGCGGGTGTTGGGAATGTCGTCCTGCTCCAATATTGGGCCTGTGAGGGAGAGGGTCAGGGCCGCGTGATCGGGCAGGGGCACCGCTTCTTCCTTGCTGGTGAAGATCAGGATAACAAACACCAGCACCAGCAGAAAAAGCAGGTTGATAATCAACATACGAATGGCATTCAGCACCCGACCCAGGATGCGGAAAAACCATTTAATGGCAGACCACATAACGACGCCCTAATTAAGAATATTTGGTTAATCAAAACATTATGGCCTTGTCGGCGGCACAATGCCATGGTGGAAGCTCCGGCGTCATGTAAACAATCGTTTGAAAAAGGTGTTTTAATCCATTAGCCTGAAGCTGTCATTCGTTTTCACTTTTGGCGGAGGGAGCATGAGTCGTTATCCCCAGTTACTGGCGCCCCTGGATTTGGGCTTTACCCAGTTGAAGAATCGAGTGCTGATGGGCTCCATGCACACCGGCCTGGAAGAAGAGCCGGGCGGGTTTGAAAAGTTGGCCGCCTTTTATGGGGAGCGGGCCCGGGGCGGGGTAGGGCTGATTATCACCGGCGGCATCGCCCCCAATTTCCGGGGGCGGCTGATGGCGCATTCGGCCCAGCTCAGTTTCCCCTGGCAGCTGGCCAGGCACCGGTTGGTGACGGAGGCGGTGCATCGGGAAGGCGGTAAGATCGCCCTGCAAATACTGCACGCCGGTCGTTATGCCTACCACCCGTTTCTGCAGGCCCCCTCCGCCGAACAGGCCCGCATCAGTCCCTTCAAGCCGCGAGTGATGAGTGAACGCCAGATCCACGACTGCATCGCGGATTTTGCCCATACCGCCGACTTGGCCCGGCGGGCCGGTTATGACGGGGTGGAGATCATGGGTTCGGAAGGCTACCTGCTCAATCAGTTTATCTGTGCCCGCACCAACCACCGGCAGGACGCCTGGGGCGGCAGCTTCGAACGCCGCATCCGTTTTCCGCTGGAGATAGTGCGGGCGGTGCGGTCGGCGACGGGCCCGGAGTTTATCATTATCTTCCGGCTGTCGATGCTGGACCTGGTGGAGCAGGGTTCCACCCTGGAAGAAGTGATCGCCCTGGGCCAGGCCCTGGAGCGGGAAGGCGTCAACCTGATCAACACCGGCATCGGCTGGCATGAAGCGCCGGTACCCACCATCGCCAGCAGCGTGCCGCGCGCCGCCTTCAGCTGGGTAACGGCCCGGGTGCGCGCCTCCCTGACAGTGCCGTTGATCGCCACCAACCGCATCAATACCCCTGAGGTGGCGGAACAGATACTGGTGCAGGGCGAGGCGGACCTGGTGTGCATGGCGCGGCCCTTGCTTGCGGATGCGGATTTCGTCAACAAGGCGGCGGCGGATCTGGGCCGGCTGATCAACACCTGTATCGCCTGCAACCAGGCCTGCCTGGATCAGGTGTTCGAGGGGCGGCGGGCCAGTTGCCTGGTCAATCCGCGCGCCTGTTATGAAACCGAGCTGAATTTCGTGCCCGGCACGCGACCCAGGCGGCTGGCGGTAGTCGGCGCCGGGCCGGCGGGGCTGAGCTTTGCCTGCCATGCCGCCGAGCGGGGCCATAGGGTGACCCTGTTCGAACGCGCCGCCGAAATCGGCGGCCAGTTCAACTACGCCAAGCAGATCCCGGGCAAGGAAGAGTTTTACGAGACCCTGCGCTATTTCCATCACCGCCTGGTCCGGGCCGGGGTGCGGCTGCGGTTGAACACCGAGGCGACCCCGGCGTTGCTGGGCGAAGGCTTCGATGACGTGATACTGGCCACCGGCGTCCGGCCCCGGACCCCGGAGATTGCCGGCATCGACCATCCCAAGGTACTCGGTTACCTGGATGTGCTGGCCCGCCACGTCCCCGTGGGCAAGCGGGTGGCGATCGTGGGCGCCGGCGGCATCGGTTTTGATATGGCCGAATATCTGGTGGCGGAGGCCGGGCAATCCCGGGCCGACTGGTTGGTGCAATGGGGCATAGACGTCCAATATCAAAAGGCCGGTGCCCTGATGGCAAGGGGGGCCGTTGCGTCCGGACGTGAGCTGTGGCTGCTGCAGCGCAAGCCGGGTAATCCGGGCAAGACGCTGGGCAAGACCACCGGTTGGATCCACAAGGCCAGCCTCCGGCAGCATAGGGTCAACATGTGGGGCGGGGTGGTTTATCAACGGATAGATGACCGGGGGCTGCATATAGAGAAAGACGGCGAACGGCTGTGCCTGGCGGTGGATAATGTGATTATCTGCGCCGGCCAGGAGCCGGAGCGGCAACTGCAGGCGGGGTTGGCGGCCGGGGGCCTGCCGGTGCATCTGATCGGCGGCGCCGACCTGGCGGTCGAGCTGGACGCCAGGCGGGCTATCCGCCAGGGGGCCGAGCTGGCGGCGGTGATCTGACCCTGCGGGCAATAGCTGAATGAGGGTTATTTTCATTTGGCCTTGTGCTAAGGTATCGCCATCGTTGTTAGGAGATCCCGATGGACGCACTTGAGTTATTGCTGAACCGTCATTCTTGCCCCCGCCTGGCCGAGCCGGCACCGGCGGGCCCGGCGCTTGACGCCATATTCAACGCCGGCCTGCGCGCGCCGGATCATGGCGGCCTGATGCCCTGGGAGTTTATCGTGTTTGCCGGCGAGCAGCGCGATGCCCTCGGGCAGATCCTTGCCCAGGCCGCGCAAAAACGCGGTGATGCAGAAGATAAGGTGGAGAAGGCCCGCCTGGCCCCACTACGGGCGCCCTTGGTGATCGCCGTGGCCGCCAAGGTCAAACCCAGTGACAAGGTGCCGCCCCTGGAGCAGCAGCTGTCCGCCGGTTGCGCGCTGATGGCGATGCAGATGGCGGCCCAGGCTCAGGGGTTCAACGGTATGTGGCGTTCCGGCTGGTTTATTTTCGATCAGTTTGTTCACCGGCAGCTCGGGCTGGCGGGCGAGGATCAGCTGGTGGGTTTCCTGTATCTGGGTACCCCCCTGGTGGAAGTGCGCAAGCTGCCGGAGCGGGATCCCGCCCAGTTTGTGCGTTACTTCGGGGAATAGTGCGCAACTGGGGACAGGCTTGACCCTGGTGGGAGGCCTGACCCCGGGCCAAGAAGATGAGAAGCAAGGCGGCGAGGTCGCCGCTCCCACAGCGTTCCATCCCCAATTCCGGCTCACTATTCCCCGGACTTACCCCTTTGCTCCAGTAGCTGCAGTGCTTCCTGGGTGTTCAGATTAAAGAAAGCCTCGGTTTCGTCGCTGAAATCGACCGGAACCAGCTCGTGTCGTTGATACCAGAGTTGTAGCTTGCGATCGCCGCCATCGAGGTAATTGCACAGGGAAGGCAGCAAGGATTGGTGCAGCAGGGCGGTGGCGGCATGGATCCGCCGCCCGTCGTCGACCACCGCTATCTGGTCGTGGCGCTGCACCGCGCGGCACAGGCGGGATGCCAGATCCAGCGGGATCAGGGGGCTGTCACAGGGCACGAACAATACCCATTCGCTGGGTGCATGGGCCAGCCCGGCTTCAAAGCCGGCCAGTGGTCCGGCAAAACCATAACATTCATCCTGGATCACATGGGCCAGTTGCCGGTAACGGGGCACGTTGCGGTTGGCGTTGATCAGTACGGCGGCGACCTGGGGCTTGAGTCGCTCCAATACATGCTGGGCCAGGGGCTTGCCCCACAGGGAGAGCAGGCCTTTGTCGGCACCTTGCATGCGGCGGCCTTCTCCTCCGGCAAGGATAACGGCGGTAATGTCTTTCGGGTCTAGCATAGTGATTCCGTGGCTGGCAGCTTGCCCTTCAATACTAACCCTTTAACAGGTGGGTTTCTTTAGCCCGATTTTGTTTTTTCTGTCTTTTCCTGTTGTCTCTTAATCCTTTGGCAACATAATTGGCGAAAAAATCTTTGGTCTCGGCACTTAAGGTAGTTCAATGACAACAATAAAATATCCGGATGGTCCTTTCAGCGGTCGTCCCCTGCTCGCCTTGCTGGCCGTGATGGCGTTGATGCTGGCGGCCGCCAACCTGCGTGGCGGCTTGGTGGTGGTGGGGCCCTTGGTTCAGGAGATCCGTGACGCCCTGCAGATCAGCTCCAGTGGCTTCAGCATGCTCACCACACTGCCGTTGATCTGCTTCGGGGGCATGTCCATCTGCGTGCCCTGGCTGACCCGTCGCTGTGCCCCTCAGTTCCTGGCGATTTCCGGTCTGCTGGTGATCAGCATAGGGGCCGGATTGCGGGTGACGGAAAGCTATGCCCTGGTGATTGCCGGCACCCTGTTGCTGGGCTTGGCCATTGCCCTGCTCAACGTCTTGATCCCCGGCCTGGTGAAAGCCTTTTTCCCCCGCAAGATGGGGATGATGACCGGCCTGTATTCGGTCACCCTGAGCCTGGGGGCCGGTCTGGGGGTATATCTGGCGGTCCCGCTGATGAACCATTTTGGCAGCTGGCGTTACCCCATGGTGCTGTGGGCCTTATTTCCCCTGGTCAGCCTGCTGTTCTGGCTGCCGATGCTGAAGGCGAAAGGGGTGGGCAGGCCGCAAAACCCGGTCAAGGTCAGCCTGTGGCGTGATGGCCTGGCCTGGTCCATTACCTTCTATATGGGCCTGCAGTCGTTCTTTTTCTACTCCATGGCCACCTGGCTGCCCAAGATGCTGATCGACACCGGCCTGGATGCCGGACAGGCCGGCAATGCCACGGCCATGATCAACCTGGTCAGCATCCCCTTCAACCTGTTTGTGCCTATCCTGGCGGCCCGGATGGGCAGCCAGCGGCCGCTGGCGGTGGCCATCTTCCTGTTGTCCGTGATCGGCCTGGGAGGGCTATGGTGGGATGCGGCGGCGACGCCTTGGCTGTGGGCCTCGTTGATTGGGGCGGGGGGAGGGGGGGCCCTGAGCCTAGCGTTGTCGTTCTTTGTGCTGCGCGCCAGCAACACCGCCCAGGCCACGGCCTTGTCGGCCATGGCGCAGAGCATCGGTTATTTGCTGGCGGCGGTGGGGCCCTTCCTGCTGGGTATGTTGAAGGATCTGAGCGGCACCTGGCAGCTGGCCTTGTTGCTGTTGATGATGATGCAGTTGATCCAGTTCGGCTGTGGCTGGCATGCGGCGAGGGCCATCAATGTGGTGCCCGATCAGGATAAAGCCGGGTCGGCCCTGCAAAAATTGAAAAGCCCCAACCGGTGAGGCCGGGGCTGGTTTTATGAGGCATCCATCAAGGCCGGTAGGCCGGCATGGGTGCCATGATGTGCACATAGGGGGTATCCCGCCACATCACCCAGGGGCCGCCATTGTTGTGATCCGTTGGCAGTCCTTCCAGCATGGCGGCATCGGGCACCAGTATCATCAGGTGGGGCACCGGCTCGGTGATCCACTCGTTGCTGTCGCTGGGTCCGCTGGCATAGGGGTCGGTATTGCTCTCGGGGGAACCGCCCTGCAGCATATAGCCGAACCCCAGCTCCTTGGTGACCGGCGTCGTTTTATTTACCCAGGCATTCAACCAGTCCAGCCAGGGCGCATCCAGGCACATGGGATCGTTACCGGGTGTGGCCGGCATATCCGGCAGGCAGGTCCAGCCGTTGGTACCCTGACGCAGCGTCGGCATCTCGGCGGCCATGTCGGCCGGCCAGTCGAGGATGGTGGCGGTGGCACTGACGGAGGGCGGCGCAGCGCTCATGGCGCTGGCAATTTTTTCTTCCGGGGTTGCCGCGAGGGAGAAACTGCAGCTCATACCGAGTATCACGCCCAGGGTAACGCGCGGAAGCGGAACCAAACCGTTCATTGTTATTAGCTCCTTACCATTGCTGCCTGCGTTAACCGGGGCGGTCAAGGCTAGATTGAGGCAGCATTTTAGTCTTAGCAGGGCGGCTGGAGGCTGTCAATGAACCTCATGGGCTGAGCTCGGTCAATTGGCCGTAGTTGACCGGTGCCGGCCAGTGCCCGGGTTGTCGGGGCACGGGTTTTCCCTGGCTGAGCATGATGGCGGCATTGATCCAGCCGGCATGGCCCACCGCCAGCCTGGTACCGTGCGGATGGCCAGACAGCCATAGCTCGACCCGGGTAAACAGCTCGGACAAAGATTCACCCTTGCCCGGATGGTGTTCGGCAAAATCGGCGCACCAGAGGTCCATGGCGTGTTTGCCGATATGGTGCCAGGGCTGGCCATCCCAGTTGCCAAAGTCGAACTCCAGCAGCGCCGGTTCCCGCACCAGTTCCCAGCCCTGGCTGTGCAGTATTTCTCCCACCAGCCGGGAACGCTGCAGGGGGCTGACATATATTTTTTTCGGCAAGTGATGACGATGGGCAAAGCGCTGTATCCGTCCGGCCAGTCGGCGGGCCTTGCGCGTATCGATCGCCAGATCGGTGCGGCCCAGGCAGATACCGGCGGCGTTAATCGGCCTGGGATGGCGCCAGATGAATAAACGCATTTTACGCTTCCTTAGGCCAGGTTGAGTCCGCCGGCCAGGCCGGCATAGATGGCCAGCTCACTGAGCTGCTGGGTGGCGCCCAGGCCGTCTCCGGTATATCCCGCCAGGCGGCGCATCAGCAACCTGGCCATGTAGAGACCGGCCAGCATGGCCAATACCCCCGCCAGCAGCCAGCTGGCCGGGGGTATCTGGGACTGGGTGGGGATCAGTATCGCCAGCGGCATGAGCACCCACAGGGCGGCGAGCAGGCCCTGCTGCCGGGTAAGCTGCTGCGCCATGGGCTTGGCCTTGGCATGCTCCAGGCTGCCGCCATAAGGCAGGCAGGCGATCAGGCTGATACAGGTCAGTCGGGAAGCACCGTGACCGATCACCAGAGCCGGCACTGCCCATTCGAGCGGCAGGCTGGCCAGCAGGCTGACTTTCAGCAGCAGCGCCAGCACCAGTCCCAGGGTGCCGTAGGTTCCCAGGCGCGAGTCCTTCATGATGGTCAGTGCCTGTTCTCGGGTGAGTCCCCCACCCAGGCCATCACAGGTATCGGCCAGGCCGTCTTCATGAAAGGCACCGGTCAGGCGAATGCTGAAGGCGGTGCTGCCGACGGCGGCGACCAGGGGAGAATACAGTTGTGCCAGGCCCCAGTACACGGCGGCGCTCAACAGTCCGACCAGCAGTCCCACGGCGGGAAAATGACGGCTGCTCTGATGCAGCCAGTCGGGATGGTAGCCGGGCAGGGCCGGTACCGGGATGCGGGTGAGAAACTGCACGGCAACCAGCAGTAGGCGGGCCTCGTGTTTCAGCATGGGGCCTGCTCCTGCCGGCTGATCCCGGCCGAGTCGAAGCTGGCCATTTCCTCGAGGAAGGCGGCGGCCGACAGCAGCAGGGGATAAGCCAGGGCGGCGGCGCTGCCTTCGCCCAGCCGCATGCCCAGATCAAGCAGGGGCTCGGCGTTCAGCAGGGCCAGCAGTTGCCGGTGACCGGGCTCTCCCGAGCGATGGGCAAACACGGCGTAGTCGCGCACGCCGGGGGCCAGCCGCTCGGCCACCAGCAGGGCGGTGCCGGCGATAAATCCATCCATCAACAGGACACGCCGCTGGCTGGCCGCCATGATCAGGGCGCCGGCCATCATGGCGATCTCCAGGCCACCGAAGGCCGCGAGGGTGTCCAGGGGCGCCTGTGCCTGCGGGTGGCGAGCCAGTACCCGGCAGAGGATATCCTGTTTACGCGCCAAGCCCTCATCATCCAGGCCGGTACCCCGGCCGATGCACAGCGACAGCGGCAGCTCGCCCAGACGGGCCAGCAACAGGCTGGCGGCGGAGGTATTGCCGATGCCCATGTCACCGACGATCAGCAGGTTGCCGGGCATCCGTTCGACGACGCTCATGCCGGCCTGCAGTGCCCGGATACATTCGTCGCGGGTCATGGCGGCTTCATGTAGGGCATCGCGGCTGCCCCGGCGGATTTTATGGTTCAGCAATAGGGGATGCTCGGCAAACTCGGCGTCTACACCGGCATCAACCACCCGCAAGGCGATGCCATGCTGACGGGCGAACACATTGATGGCCGCGCCCTGGTTGAGGAAGTTATGCACCATCTGTGCGGTCACCGCGCCGGGATAAGCCGATACACCATGCCTGCTCAGGCCATGGTCGGCGGCGAATACCCGGATTTGCGGCTGGCTTATGCGTGGGGCCCGGGTGTGCTGGATCAGGCCCAGTTGCAGGGCCAGTTGTTCCAGCCGGCCCAGGGCGCCGAGCGGCTTGGTCTTGTTGTCGATAGCCTCCTGCAACTGCCTGGCCAGGGCGGCATCGGCGAGTGGGGGTATGGCTGGTAACACAAGGGCATCGCGGGCGCTGGGCATATCATTCTCGAGTAAATGGGCAAGCCGCCAATCATAGCATCCAGGTGCACAATTGAGGCCAACCGGGCCGAATTTGTTATTTTAATGGCGCTGGTCGTTGGCCGGCTGTGCGTCGGCTTTTTTCGTACCAAACCGTCGATATTGCTCAAAACCGGGCTTGGGCGGGGTTGGGCTTGCCGCCGGGGGGCGGCTTGCCTATGCTGCCTCCCATTAACCGGAAACAGTGTCTTTTTTCAGGAAATTCTGCATGCGACGAATCCTGCTGTTGCTCGCCACACTCGCCTTCTTGCATGGCTGTGGCAGCATTCAAAACATCAGCCCCATTGATCCCGCTTCTCCCGAGACGAGTGGTTACCGGGCCGAAGGAAAGGCTTCCTTCTATGGCAGCCGGCACCACGGACGGAAAACCGCCAGCGGTGAAAAATTTAATAAGCACGCCCTCACAGCCGCCCATCGCACCCTGCCGTTCGGTACCCGGGTGCGGGTGACCAACCTGCGCAACCACAAATCGGTGGTGGTGCGTATCAATGATCGCGGTCCTTACAGCCGGGGCCGGGTCATCGATCTGTCCGAGCAGGCCGCCAGAGAGCTCAGTATGACCCGGGCAGGGGTGGTGCCGGTCGAGATTGTCGAGCTTAAATAGCTTATCCGGGTCAATACTAATAACGATACCTCTGCGGTTTGTTGGGAGAATACCTTGGTTGCCTGGCCTGCGATTATCAAATATTCAGGGGAAGACGAGCTGAGCTATATCGGCAGTCAGTCCGAATGGGAGCTGGATGCGGAGCTGTATGCCGCCAGCCTGGAGGCGGGCGACAGCTTGATCGACGGCCAGGGCCAGATCTATGCCCTGGTAAAAAACGATCAGCAAAGGGTGGTTCCCCGGCCCAGCGGGCAGTCTGCGACACTGGCGGAACTGGTCACCCTGCTCAGGGGCCATGCCGCCCAGTCCGGTGTCTGCTGTGTCGCCAAGTTGAACGCGCGTACCATAGCGGAGGCGATTGCCCTGGTCGAATCGATCGGCGATCTCTGAGCCGGCCGCTGCCGGACCAGGCGCGGGCTTTGCTATGCTTGAGGCTGGCCTCTGTGAGGGAGGCCGTCAGGAGGAAAGCGCATGCATCAGCCATTAGACGAACAGGCTTTGGATCAGTTATTCAGCAAGGCCCGCACCCATAACGCCTGGCTCAACAAGCCGGTGAGCGACGACACCCTGCATCGGCTCTATGAGCTGATGAAGTGGGGGCCGACCAGTGCCAACTGTTGCCCCGCCCGCATCCTGTTCCTGCGCACGGCCGAGGCCAAGCAACGGCTGCTGCCGGCGCTGGCGCCCGGCAATGTGGACAAGACGATGGCGGCCCCGGTCACCGTTATCCTGGGCTATGACGGCAGGTTCTATGAACAATTGCCCAGGCTGTTCCCCCATGCGGATGCGCGTGCCTGGTTTGCCGACACCCCCGAGTTGGCCACCGCCACCGCCCGGCGCAACAGCTCGTTGCAAGGCGCCTACCTGATGCTGGCTGCCCGAGCCCTGGGGTTGGATTGCGGCCCCATGTCCGGCTTCAACCAGGCCAGGGTCGACCACGAATTTTTCCCCCGAGAAGACCGCCAGGATGAGTTTCAGCAGGAATACTTCCCGGACAGCCATATCAAGACCAATTTCCTCTGCAACCTGGGCTACGGCGATCCGTCGCAGCTGTTTCCCCGCGGTCCGCGGCTGGGCTTCGACGAGGCCTGCAAGCTGCTGTGATGTCCAGGGCGCGCGCACCAGCCCGCCCAGTCGGGGGCGGCGATCACCGGTGGCCCTGAATCCGTTCGGGTACACCACTTTGTCCGAATACATTCGGATCTGCAAAAGACCAGGGGTCGTCCGCTCAGCCCTCTCTCTGCTGTTCCCGGTGGGTCTTCTGGCCGTTATGCTCCACCGTCTGGGTGTCGATAAGTCCTGGCGGCTGGCACTGGCTGTTCTGGCCCGGGGTTAGGTAGGGGCGCAGCAGCGGCTCCATGCCTTTCAGCACCTGCACCGGCAGTGCCGAGGTAAAGCGGAACTTGTCCGACTGGCTGCCCGGTACATAGGCGGTCAGGGTGCCGAAATGGTTTTCTCCCAGGTAGAACACGAAGGTGGCGGTGCGGTTGCGAGCCTGGGAAGACAGCACCTGGCCGTAACGGCTGACGGTTTCGAGACGGTTATCACCGGTCCCGGTCTTGCCGCCCAGGGTAAGGGGGGTGCCGTCTTCCAGCTTGAAGCTGCCCTGCAGGCGCCGTGCCGTGCCCCCTTCCACCACATCGGACAGGGCGCTGCGCAGGGCGGCGGCTACCTCGGCGGGCATGACCCGCTGGCCGCGGGAGGGATCCCGGCCAAGCCGGGTCTCGTAGGGAGTGCCTGTGGCAAAATGCAGGCCGTCGATACGTACCGTCGGCAGCCGTACCCCGTCGTTCAGGATGATGCCCATCAGCTCGGCCAGGGCGGCGGGTCTGTCACCGGAACTGCCGATGGCGGTGGCCAGGGAGGGGACCAGGTGATCGAAGGGAAACCCCAGTCGCCGCCAGCGTTGATGAATGTCGAGGAAGGCTTCCACTTCGAGCATGGTGCGGATCCGGTTGTCGCGGGCGCTGCGGTGCCGGGTCTTGAACAACCAGCCATACACCTCCTGGCGTTGCTCCTGGCTGGCGGTGGCGGCGTCACTATAGGTCGCCTGGGGATTATCCTGTAAATAGCCGAGCAGCCACAGCTCCAACGGGTGGACGCGGGCGATATAGCCCTGGTCGGGCAGGCTGTAGGCGCCCGGACCATAGCTGTGATACAGGTCGGCAATGCGTTTGTCGGTGAGCTTTTCATTGGGCAGCCGCTGGTGCAGGAAGGCGGCGAAGGCCTCAGGATCCGCGTCCGGCATCAGGTAGCGGTGCACGGCCGACAGGCGCGTCGGGGTGGCCCGCAGGCCGTCGAAGAAGGTGTCCAGCCGGGTCTGTTCGTCCTTGCCCTGATATTTACGCCAGAAACGCAGTAAAAACACCCGTCCTTCCCGATCGGCGAAGCGGCTCAGGTATTCCCGGCGGCGGGGATCCTTGTCGTCGGCCAGCAGCTGGGTGCGGTTTTCGTTCAGGTGGATGCTGTAGCGCACTATGTCCCGCATCAGGCGGACAAAGGGCAGGTTGATGGACTCACGAAGTGCCTCCATCAGGGTTGGGTTGCGGCCATTGTCTTCCTTGCGGAAGTTATGGAAGGTGTGTATGCCGCCGCCGGTGAAGAAGCGTTCGCCGGTGCCGGCGGAATAGCGCCGGTTGAGCGCGGCCTGCAGCATGCTGGTCAGGTCAGGGTCCGGGTTGCGCAGCAGATAATCGATGGCCCAGCGGCTGAGCAGATCCTGGCGGTCGACTTCGACCTGGCGCAGGGCCTCCCTGCCGAGGTGGGCATAGCGCTGGTGCAGCTCGGCGATGATTTCCAGGTAGGTGGTCAGCACCCGCAACTTGGCGGTCGAACCCAGCTCCAGCTTGCTGCCCTCATTGATATCAAAGGGTTGATTGGTGTTGTCTGTCTGCACTCGGACCTGGAAGCTGTGCGGGCCGCGTTCAAACAGGGTAAAGCTGTAATTGACCTCCTGGGTCTTTTCCGGCGACAGCAGCCGCTCGCCAAACAAGCCTATCTCCCGGGCAAAGTCGGGATCGGCCAGCCGGTGCAGATAGTCGGTGACCTGTTGTTGCAGCTCGTCCTGCAAGGTGGTACTGGCCGACAGATCGAGCCGGTCGAGATCATACATGGACAACCCCAGCAATTTGCCCAGGCGGCTGCGGGCAACCTGTAATCCCTTGTTGCCCTCGACGGGCATCACCGCCGACGCCTGCCGGAAATCCCGGAAGCTCAACGGTTGCGCCAGCGCCGCATCGCGCAGCGGCGGGCTGATCAGCCCGTCCCGGGCCAGCAGGCGCAGATAGCTGTCGGTCAGTGACTCCAGCTCTTCCCGGCCGCGGACCAGATAATAGGACGGACGGCGATGGGCAATCATCAGGGACAGCACCTGGCGCAAGGCCAGCCCCTGCTCATCCAGGGAGAGGGTCTGCACATAATCCGGCGTCAGCAACTGGTTGATCCTGTTGAAGTCGGCACCGTACCAGACCCAGAGACCATCGCCGATGCCGTGTATCTCACCATAACCGGGCGCGGCCGCCAGGGGCACGGAATTCAGGTAGGCCAGGGCAATTTCCTGACGGGCGGCCAGGGTTTCCGGTCCATCCTGGTAGGCGCGGACACTGGCGGAAATCATCTGCCGCAGTTTTTCCTTGGGGGAAACGGTCAGCCCATTCGGGGAGTGACGATATTTTTCGACCTGGGTGGCCAGGGTGCTGCCGCCGGCGGAGTCATCCTGTATGTCCAGCGCCCTGCCGACCTGGGACAGTGCCGCCTTGGCAAAACGGGGCCAGTCGACCGCCGGATTGACCTGGGCGTATTCGTTGCTGAGCAGGTCCTTGTTTTCGACAAACAACAAGGCCTGCAACACCAGCGGCGGTATGGCGGTAAAGTCAGCATAATGACGCCGGGGGTAACTATGGTGGTAGATGGGCTCGGCGCGGCAGTCGTTGATCACCAGCCCGGCCTGGGTTTTTTCCTGATAGGGGGTGAAAAAGCCACGCCTGGAGTAATCGAGCAGGGCGGGAGAAAACTGTACCTGCTGCTCGATGATAAAGTCGCGTTGCTGCAGCCGTTCGAGCAGGGCCGGCAGCGTGCTGTAGCCCAAGCGTTTGTCGAAGGGACCCGCTCCTGGATAGTGAATGGCGTCGCTGGGGCCGGGCTCGACCCTGTAGGTGAGGGTGCTGGCATAGCGGGATAGCTGCCTGGCCTGCAATTGGGAAGTACGCATCTCATAGGCAACGAACACCGCGGCGGCGGCTAGCAGCATAAACAGCACCAGCCAGATCAACAGGCGTCCTCGGGACTTGCGCCTGACCGGTTTGGGCAGGCGGACAGAGGCCATTTCTTCTTCGGTGAAGGCGATAGCGGTAGACTCCGTTTGTTGCATGCCACCCATGTTAGACCCCCCAGTGCCATTATTATTAGCCACCTATTCCAAGCGTAGCCGTACGGCGACGGATCAGGGGGCATTTTGAAAAATATTATGCGGCGGTATGCCAGCGGGATGAGGAGGGCAAGTATACTGATATCGCTGAGTTTTTTGGTAGCGGGCGACGATGAAAGTTTGTGATGGGCACGGTGAATGCGATTGTTTTAACTTATTACGCCTTGCACGATAACCGTTGTTGTACTAAATCGCTGTTCCGAATAGGAGGTCACTCGAGACAGCGACCGGGTATCGCTAAGCAGAGCCTCTGCGCCAGGGTCGAAAAATGCTCCTGCATTTTCGATATTTCCGCCGTCCATGGCGGTCAGATGGTGCAGCGGAGCCCACATGGGGCGAGCTTGCTCGCCGTGACGAGGTGTTTTAACCCAATCGAATATCCAGTGAATGTTCGCAGTGGGTTGAAACATCGAGTGTCATGTCTGCATGGCGTGTCTGCGTGCGCTACCCGGTCGATGTAGCCGTATTAGGTACAGTTATTTAGCTGTTCAGGCCTGCTCGGCCCATGCCAGCTGCCGGGCCTGCTGCTGCAGCCGGTACATGGCGCTATACAGCCCCTGGGGGCGGGCCATCAGCTGGCGGTGACTGCCCTGCTCGACCAGCTCGCCGTGTGACAGCACCAGGATCCGGTCGGCGCCGCTGATGGTCGACAGCCGGTGTGCCACCACTATCATGGTCACTTTGCCGTGCAGCTCCTTGAGCGCCCTCTGCACCACCTGCTCGGTTTCGCTGTCGACATTGGCGGTGGCCTCGTCCAGCAGCAGTATCCTGGGCGAGGCCGCCAGCGCCCGGGCGATCACCAGTTGCTGCCGCTGCCCGGTCGACAACCGGGTGCCCCGTTCGCCCAGCCGGGTGTCGAAACCGGATTCCAGCTCGTCGATCAGCGGCAGCAGGTGGGCCTGCCGTGCCGCCCGCTCTACCTGTGTCCTGGGCAGGCCGCGGCCCATATCGATGTTGTCATACAGGCTGCCGGCGAGGATGAAGGGATCCTGAGGGATCAGGCCGATCCCTTGGCGCAGGGCGTGTCGGCTGTACAGGTGCAGGGGCGTGTCATCGATGCACACCTGGCCGGCGGCGGGCCGATAGAAGTCCAGCAGCAGGTTGAGCAGGGTGCTTTTGCCGCTGCCGGTGTGTCCCACCACGCCGTAGAACTGGCCGGCGGGTATCTCTATGTCCAGGCCCTTGAAGACCGGCTTGTCGGCCCGGTACTGAAAATGCAGCTGGCGGAAGGCCACCTTGCCGGCATTGATGCGCCGGCGTTGCCGGCCATGCTGCTGGGGCGCTTGGTGCATCAGCTGGTAGACGCGATCACCGGCCACCATGGCCTGTTGATACAGGTTGAAGCGCTGGGTGATTTCCGCGAGGGGTTCGGTGAAGCGGCCGAGGAAATTGAGGAAGGCGTAGAGCACGCCGATTTCGGCCACGCCGGCGGTCTGCTGCCAGCCGAACACTTGGATGATGCCGATCAGCGCCAGCACACTGAGCAGGTCGATGGCGGGCCTGAGCAGCACGGCGCCCACCTTGATGGTTCTCATACGGGCTCGGTAGTAGCGCTGGTTGAGGCTATCGAAGCGGCGGGCGGCGTCGTCTTGCTGGCCACAGGCCTGCAGCACCGCCATGCCGGCAATCGACTCGCTCAGCTCACTGTTGATCTCGGAACGCAGCTGGCGGCTTTCGGCCACGGTTTTCCCGCTCAGTCGTTGATACAGGTAGATGACCCCGACCACGGCGGGGATCAGCAGCAGGGAGACCAGCATCAGCCGCACGTCGAGCAGCGCCATGGCGATGATGATGCCCACCAGCAATACCAGGTTGGTCAGCACCACGGACAGGAACTGCACATACAGATCCTTGATGGCTTCGGTGTCGTTGGTGACCCGGCTCACCAGGCGGCCGGTCCTGGCCCGGTCAAAGAAGGCCATCGGCAGGCGCAGCACATGGGCGAACACCCGCTGCCGTATATCCAGCACGGCGGCCAGGGCCATTTCGGTAAAGCGCAGGGTCTGCTGATACCTGAGCCAGGCGGCGGCCACCTGGCTGAGGATATAGGCCAGCAGCAGGGCGGTGACCGGGCCGGGGGATAGCGCCCGGGCCAGCAGGTAATCATCGATAAACACCTTGGCCAGCACCGGGCCGGCGACATCGGCGGCGGTGGCCAGCAGCAGCAGGATCACCGCCTTGAGCAACAGCCTCTTGTCCCGGAACACATAGTCGAGCAGCAGGCCGAAGGTGGCCTTGCCCTGGGGTTGTTCAGGCTTCATCAAGCACCGCCTCCAGTTGTTGATAGGTCCACATACGCCGGTACCAGCCGTCCTGTCGGCTGAGCTCGGCATGGGAGCCCCTCTGCAGTACCCGGCCGTGGTTGAGCACCAGGATCTGATCCGCGTGCTCCAGTGCCGACAGCCGGTGACTGACAATGATGCAGGATTGGTGACGCCGACTGCGCAAATGACCGAGGATGGCCTGCTCGGTATGCACGTCCACCGCCGATAACGCATCGTCCAGCACCAGGATCGGCGCCTGGCTGAGCAGTGCCCGGGCGATGGCCAGCCGCTGGCGCTGGCCCCCGGACAGGGTCAGGCCCCGTTCGCCCACCTGGGTGTCATAGCCGTCGGGCAGCTGGGCTATGTCCTGATGCACACAGGCCAGCCGGGCGGCCTCGATGATCTGCTCCCGGTCGGCATCCGGGCGGCCGAGGGCGATGTTGTCGGCGATGCTGGCGCTGAACAGGAAGGCGTCTTGCGGTACATAGGCAAATTGCCGGCGCAGGCTGTCCAGGCGGTATTCGGCCAGCCCATGGCCGCCCAGGCGGATCTGGCCCGGCGCCGTGTCCCAGTAGCGCATCAGTAGTTGCAGCAGGGTGCTTTTACCGGCACCGGTGGGGCCGGCAAGGCCCAGGACCTGCCCCTGGCCCAGGGTGAAATGGAGCTGGCGGAGGGCGGCCTGCCGGCTGCCCGGATAGCTGAAATCCAGCTCGGCAACCGCCAGCGCGCAGGAGACGGGTTCTCGCAGCCCCAGATCGGGCACGCTGTCGGGGATGGCCAGCAGGCTGTCGACCCGGGTCAGGGCGGCGCTACCCCGCTCGACGATGTTGAGCAGCCAGCCGAAGGCGAACATCGGCCAGATCAGCTGCACCAGATACAGGGTGAAGCTGGTCAGCTGACCGACGGTCAGCTGCTGATACCAGATAAGCCAGGCGCCAAAGCTCACGGTGAGCAGCAGGGCGGCGGACATGGACAGAAACACCACGGGCTCATACAGGGCCTCGGTTCTGGCCACCAGGAAGTTGCGCTCGGCGGCCTGTTCGGCAATCCGGTCGAAGGCCTTGCTTTCTATCTGCTCGCGGCCCATGGCCTTGACCATGCGTACCCCGGCGATCGCCTCCTGGGTCTTGTCGTTCAGCACCGAAAACTGCTCCAGAGCCGCCTTGAAGTGGTGATGAATGGCGTTGGAAATACGGTAGAAACACCAGCCCATCAGTGGGAAGGGCAGCAGCGCCACCAGCGCCAGGCGCCAGTCGATAAAACCGAACATCATGATCAATACCAGCACCAGGGTGAGCAGGCCGTCGAAGCCGGTGAGCACCCCCTCGCCGGCAGCCATCTCGATGGCGTCGATGTCGTTGGTGGCCCTGGCCATCAGATCCCCGGTATTGTGCCGGCTGTAAAAGGCCTGGCCCTGGCGGGTGAGCCGTTGGTAAAAGCGGCGACGCAGCTGATTGCCGAGCCGGTAGGAGGTACCGAACAGGATCCAGCGCCAGCCCAGCCGCAACAGGTAGATTGCCAGCCCGAGCAGCATGATCCACAGCAGGTAGCGGCCTTCGGCTTGGCCGGCGGCGGGGGTGACCAGCCGGTCCACCGCCTTGCCGATCAGGTAGGGGATGGCCATGTTCATCACCGCCACCGCCGCCAGCATCGCCAGCGACAGGCTGTAGGTGCGCCAGTGGGCCTTGAAGAACCAACCCAGTTGCCAGAAAAGTTGCATACCTGCTCCGAACCAGAAAATAGCGGGTTAACCAAGGCGCGTCATTTACTTAAATTTGTGCTCCAGGTCGGCCAGGAAGGTCTGCACCCGCTTGGCATTGGCGCCGAAATCACTCTTGCCCACCCGCGAGGCGGAGCGCATATCCACCCGGGTGTGGCCGCCCTGCGCCGTCAGCCGGATGGCCACATCGTCCTCGAAACCGAACCAGCGGCTGCGTGCCACGGCTTCGATCTGCATGTCGTTTTCTCCTTCGCCCTCGACCCGCCGCCAGCCCCGTTCCTGCACCAGGGCGAGCACCTGCCGCTTGACCTCCCGGGGTGGCGAGGGCAGAGTCAGGGCCTCCAGTGCCGGCCAGCGGGCCCGTTGTTTTTCCGCCGTTGCCGGCCCGGGGTAGGCCGGGTCATGGTGCCGGGGGCCGCGCAAACGCGCCGCCGCGTTCAGGACCGGGGGCGACACCAGATCCGTGCTGATGTCGTTGATCACCGGCAGCCTGAATCCCTGGATCAGGGGGGGCACCAGCACCAGCAACGGCAGGCAGGCGAGCAACAGGCTAACCCACTGGCGTTGCCACAGGGCCAGGGCCAGTACCGGCAACGCCAGCAGCAGGCCGGCGAGCAACAGCAGCAGGCCCAGGCTGTAGGGCCAGAGCTGCCAGCGGCTGCCCAGGGCCCCGAGCAGGGGCAGCAGACAGGCCAGCAAGGCCAGCCAGAGCAGGCGGGAGCCGATAACTGTTTCCATAATTTATCAATAAGTTAGCAGGCGATAACTCAACTATGATCAGGCGGGCTAAGGAAGTAAAGGAGCAATGGGGTATGTATCTGAAAATGTGGCTGCTGTTGTGCTTGTTGATACCCCAGGCTCAGGCCGCCCAGGCGGTGTTTGCCGGTGGCAGCTTCTGGGTGATGGAAGCGCTGTTTGCCGGGCGTCCCGGGGTATCGTCAACGGAAGCGGGCTGGATGAGCGGCGACAAATACCAGCGGCGGCAGGTGGTGCGGGTGAACTACGACGATGAGCAAATAAGCTATGGCGAGCTGCTGACCCTGTACTGGTCGGCGATAGATCCTTTCGACGCCCAGGGACAGTATTGCGATCGGGGCGACGTCTACAGCCCGGCCATCTATGTGCAAACCAAGTTGCAACAGAAGTGGGCTCAGCAAAGCAGGTCCCATCTGGCGCTAATTTCGGGGCGGCCGGTCGCGACCCGCATCCTGCCCAGGGGCAACTTTACCCTGGCCCTGCCGCGACAGCAGGCGTTTGCCCGGCATCATGGGCTCTTGTATGGCCTGTACCGGGACGGCTGTGGCTATCCGGATGGCGCCGGCCTTAGCCTCTCACCCGCTGCAGCCGGCCCTGGGCGAGTTGCTGGATAACGAAGTCGGCCACCTGCTGGGGCTGGTTTAAATCCAGTAGCGGGCAGGATATCGGTAGCCCGGGCTCATCGCTGGCCACCGCCACTATCCAGGCGTCCTGCAGGCAGAGCAGGGGCTTACCGTGGGCGGGCCTGTGAATTTCAATTTTGGGGATGGCGGCCTCACGGAAGCCTTCGACCAGCACCAGATCCAGCGCGTCCAGATCCAATCGAGAAAGGGATTCACTTAACTCTGGTTCCTGGGGGTGAAGATTTTCAAAGGTGAGAATGCTACGATTGGGTCCTGCCAGCAGACATTGTGTTGCGCCGGCATGGCGCAGCTCGTAACTGTCCTTTCCGGGACTGTCTTGTTCGACATCGTGATGGGTATGCTTGATCACGCCGACGGCCAGTCCGTGGCGGCGCAACAGGGGCAACAGCCGGCGCAGCAGGCTGGTTTTGCCACTGCCGCTGAAGCCGGCAAAGCCCAGCAGGGAACAGCGAGTAGGGGATGGCGACATAAGGCGACTCGAGTAGGGAACAAGGCGGATTGAAGATTCCCATAATGAGGGCTTTTCGACAAGGGTGCGCCTGTTAAAGTAGTGCATCCATGGCCTGCTTCTCGTCAGGCATATAATAAGAGTACTCATAGCGGTGCGAAACAATATCCAGGGGACGATGGCGGTATGAGCATACGTTTATGGGGAGCGATGGCGTTGATGCTGCTGAGCCTGGGGAGCCATGCCCAGGAGGTCGAGTATCAATTGCAGGGGTTGGAGGGCGAGCTCGAAGACAATGCCGAGGCCTACCTCAAGCAGCTGCCCCCGCTCAAGCCCGAGCAGATAGAGCGCTTTGGTGACGACATTGACATGGCGGTTCGCAACAGCCTGCAGGCACTGGGTTACTACAACCCCGAGATCGACATCAGCCCTGCCGAAGACAGGCCCGAGCTGCTGGTGATCCGGGTAGCCCCCGGCGAACCGGTGCGCATCCGCGACCTGGATATACGGCTGGACGGTGATGCGGCGGCGGATCCGGCATTCGCCGAGCGGCTCGGCAAGCTGGCCCTCAAACAGGGCGATGTGCTGCACCACGAAGTCTATGAGAAGGCCAAGGCCGGCCTGTTGAGCCTGGCCCTGACCCGGGGCTATTTCGATGCCGGCTATCAAAAAAGCCAGGTCCGGGTGTATCCCTGGGAGCATGCCGCCGATGTGGAACTGGCCTTCGACTCGGGTCTCAGATACAAGTTTGGCGAGCTCAGGATAGACACGGATCGCCCGGTGGAGCGACTGCTCAAGCCGCTGGTGGATATCAAGCCGGGCGATCCCTATCAGGCATCGCGGCTGGCCGAGTTGAGCCGCTCCCTGTCGGCTACCCGCTATTTCCGCCAGGTAGAAGTGCTGCCGATGGTGAGCGAGGCCGACGAAAACCAGCGAGTGCCGTTGTCGGTGGTACTGCGCGCCAAGGCCGACAATGAAGTCGAGCTGGGGGTGGGGTTCTCGACCGATGAAGGCCCGCGCACCTCGGCCAGCTGGGAGAAACCCTGGATCAACAGCCTGGGCCACAGCGTCAACACTACCCTCAAGTTGTCGGCACCGAAACAGGATATTACCCTGGTCTACAAGATACCGCGCGGCCATCCGCTGAATAACTACTACACCCTGCAGGGGGGCTATCAGCGCCTGGACGAGGACGATACCGAGAGTGATCGGCTGGTGGCCTCGATCCACAGGTGGGACAAGAGTGTCACCGACTGGACTCGGGATACCTTTATCCGCAGCGAGTTTGAATCCTATACCCAGGGCGAGCAGAGGGACAGCAGCTTCCTGTTGATCCCTGGGGTGTCCTTCAACCGTACCCGGGTCAGAGGCGGGCTTGATCCCGTCTGGGGCGATACCCAGTTGGCAACTCTGGAGCTGTCCGAACCCTGGTGGGGCTCGGACACCCGCTTCGTGCGTCTCTGGGGACGCACCAAGTGGTTACGCTCCATCGATGAAAAACAAAGGGTCATCGCCCGGGCCGAGCAGGGGGCCGTGTGGGTGGATGCGGTGACCGATCTGCCGCCCTCCCTGCGGTTCTTCACCGGTGGCGATCTGACGGTGCGCGGCTTCAGTTATGAATCCATCACCCCCCTCGACGAGAACGGCGATCGCCTGGGCGCCAAATATGCCAGCGCCCTGAGCCTGGAGTATGACTACCGGGTGGCGCAGAAATGGCGCCTGGCCACCTTTGTCGATACCGGTACCGCCACCAATGACTACAGCGAAGCCTGGAAGGTGGGCACCGGGGTCGGGGTGCGCTGGCTGACACCGATCGGCTCGGTGCGCCTCGATCTGGCCTTCGGGGTATCCGAGCCGGATACCCCCTGGCGCATACACTTTACCCTGGGCCCCGAATTATGATCTGGTTTAAACGCGTTTCCCTGAGCCTGTTGGCGCTGGTCGTGCTGCTGTTGCTGCTGGTGGCCGGGCTGCTGTTTACCCATACCGGCAACCAGTGGTTGTGGCAGTTGACCCAACGCCAGTTGCCCGGCTTGAGCGGTGAGCTGGTGTCCGGGCAGCTGGGTTACGGCTGGCAATTCAGTCGGCTGGCCTATGAAAATGACTCCCTGGCGATGAAGGCAGAGGCGGTCACCGTCGACTGGGAATTGAAACAGGTGCTGGACGGTCGTTTCTGGCTGAAGCGACTGGATGCCGCCGACATAGAGGTGAGCATCAAGGCGCTACCCGCCGGTAAAGATGCGGATGAGCCCGGGGAGCCCCTCGGCGAGATAGCGCCGCCGCTGCTTGTCGAACTCGATGAAATTCGCGCCGACCGGGTCAAGATCAGCCTGCCGGGGCAGACCATCGCCTGGCAAAGCCTGCTGGTGTCGGCCCGCTGGGATGACACCGGCATGAGGGTCACAGGCCCGCAGATGAGCGGCCTGATGATCACCCTGATCGCCACCGATGTCGGCGGGGCCGGGCCGGCGGCGACTACGACCGCACCCGGGCAACCGCTGGTATTGCCGGAGATACGGCTGCCGTTCCCCCTGAAGGTGGAGCAGCTGCGGCTGCTGGACAGCCAGCTGGTGCAAGACGGCCAGGTTCAGGCCCTGTCACGGCTGGAAGTGAATGTGCAGGGGCAGCAAAGCGAGCTGAGCATAGGCCAGTTTGAGGTGGAGCACGAACTGGCCAGGTTCTCGCTGACCGGTGAGGCCACCCTGAGCGGTGATTATCCCCTGGCGCTGCAGCTGGATGCCGAGTTGCACGAGCCCCTGCTCGACGGCCAGCTGGCCGGTCAGCGGCTGGCCCTGACCCTCAGCCAGAGCCTGGCAAGGCTCAAGGCCAGGCTGACCCTGCGGGAAGGCATCGAAGCCGATGCCGAGCTGTCGGCTTCGCCGTTACAACCCGAACTGCCCTTTGATTTAACCCTGGACTTCGAACGGTTGGGCTGGCCCCTTAACCAGCCGGAGTGGCGGTTGGAGCAGGGCAAGCTGACCCTGAAGGGAGATCTGGACGGTTATCGGCTCGGCCTGCACAGCCGGGCCCAGGGGCCGGATCTGCCCGAATTTGCCGTTGCGCTCACCGGCCAGGGGGATTTCTCCCAACTGAGCCTGGCCCCCCTCAAGCTCACCCTGCCTGAGGGCGAGCTGGCCCTGGAAGGGCGACTGGGCTGGGCCCGGGGCATCGGCTGGGACGGGGTGGTCAACTTGAACGAGGTGGATCCCAGTGTCTTCGTGGCCGAACTACCCGGTCGTTTGAATGGCGCCATCAGCAGCCGGTTCAGCCTGGCGGAGGGGCATTGGCAATTGCGGGTCGAGCCCGATGTCAGCGGCCGGCTAAGGGACTACCCCCTGCGGTTGCAGGGCCGGATAGCGCTGGACGACAGCCTGCAGGGCGAAGTCGAGCGGCTGCAGCTTAACAATGGCGACAATGTGCTGAGGGTGAATGGTCGCATCGACAGCCAGTGGCGGCTGGATGGTGAGCTGAACGCCCCCGAGCTGGCGGTGTATGCGCCGGGTTTGTACGGTTCCCTGGCGGGCAAGATTGCGGTGCGCGGGGAGCGGGATGCGCCCAGGGTGTCGCTCGATATCAAGAGTCCCCAGGCCGGTTTCAACGGCAGCAGCGCCACGGACCTGGCCCTGAGTTCGGAGCTTTCCCTGGGCAAGCTTGTCGGCGGTAGCCTTAGCCTGAGGGTAGACCAGCTGCGCTCGGGGGAGCTCCGCTGGCAGGATCTGCGGCTGCAGGCCGATGGCGATCAGCGGGCGCACAGGCTCAGCCTGGAGATCCAGGGCAAGCCGTTGGCGGGTGAGCTGGCGCTGACCGGCAGCCTTGACGAGGCGGGCTGGCGGGGGAAACTCATCCAGGCCAGCCTGGATACGCCACTGGATCGCTGGCAGCTGGAACCGTCGGTGGAGCTCAGCTGGATACAGGCCAAGGCCCAACTGCGGGCGAGTGCTCATTGCTGGCGCTCGGGAGAGGCGTCCCTCTGTGTGGATGCGCTGCAGGCCAGTGCCGACCAGGGGCGGGGCGGGTTCAGCTTCAATCGGTTTGATATTGCCCGGCTCCAGGCGTTCTTTCCCGAGGATTTCTCCTGGCAGGCGGTACTCGAAGGCCGGGCCGAGTTTGCCTGGCAAGGCAAGCGTCCGCGGCTGAACGCGGATATCCGCGCCACCCCCGGCACCTTCATCAGCGGGGGAACCAGGGTGGCCTATCAGAGCCTGACCTTTAAGGCCAACACCGAAGACAACCGGCTGGCGTCGGAGCTTGACTTCCGCTCGGGCACCCTGGGCAACCTGAGGGTCAACGCCAATGTCAGCGAACTCAATGGCCGGCGGGGCCTGAGCGGCAACCTGGCCATCGATTCCCTCAGCCTGGGCTGGCTGGCGCCCCTGTTGCCGGAAGTACTGCGGCTGCAGGGTACCCTGGCCGGCCAGGGCCGGCTGGACGGCACCCTGAATAAGCCACTGCTATTCGGCACTATCAGCCTGACCGGCGGTGAGGTGGATACCCGTTCCGATATGGTCACGGTGCGCGACTTCAGCACCCGGATGGATATCCGCGGCAATAACGCCCTGGTTGAAGGCGCCATGCGGGTGGGCAACGGTCCCTTGCGCATCAATGGCGAGCTGGACTGGGCCAGCCTGCCGGTAACCGGCGAGATCCGTCTGCAGGGCAATGAGCTGGCTGTGGGGTATCCGGGGATGGGGCGGGTCAAGGTCAGCCCGGATATGCAGATTACCCTGGGGGAACAGGCCAAGATCCGTGGGGAAATTCTGATCCCCTGGGCCCGTATCGAGGTGAAGAGCCTGCCTCAGGGCGCCGTCGGCCTGTCCAAGGATGTGGTGGTGGTGCAACGGGACGGTGTGGTCCTGGAAACGGGCCCCCGTTTGCCGGTGGATATCCGGCTGCAGGTGCGCCTGGTAGAGGATGTCCGGCTTGAGGCCTATGGCCTGAAAACCCGGCTGGAAGGCCGGTTGCGGCTGGTTCAGCGCCCGGGTCAGTCGATGCGCGCCAATGGCGAAATCCGCCTGATCAACGGTAACTTCCGGGCCTATGGCCAGAACCTGCTGATCCGGGAAGGCAGCATACTGTTCAGCGGTCCCATCGGTCAGCCTGATCTGTCGGTTGAGGCGATCCGCAATCCATCGGCTATGTCCGACAGCAGCGTCGTCGCCGGGGTCCGGGTCTCGGGCAATGCGGCGCAACCCGAGCTTCAGGTGTTCACCGAGCCGGCCATGCCCCAGGTGGAGCAGCTGTCCTACCTGTTACGGGGACGTGGCCTGGGCAGCGGCGAAACGGACAGCAACTCCATAGTGCAATCCATGCTGATCGGCGCCGGGGTGAGCCAGGTGGGGGGCGTGGTCACCGGGGTGGCGGAAAGCCTGGGCCTGCAGGATGTGGTGCTCGATACCGAGGGCTCGGGGGACAGCACTGGAGTGAGCCTCAGCGCCTATGTGCTGCCCGGCCTGCAGATCGGTTACGGGGTCGGGGTCTTTTCCGCCATCGGCGAGGTCCGCCTGCGTTACGAACTCCTGCCCAGGTTGTACCTGCAGGCGGCCAGCGGTCTGAATCAGGCGATAGACTTGTTCTATAAATTTGAGTTTTAGGCGGGGAATAGGGAGATAATAAATAACTGGTTTGATGCCCAATGCCGTTCACTTAAGATGAAGAGGGGAGTCCTCCTCCACACGCCGACTCGCCGAAATCCCTTCCCTGGGGGCTCGGCGGCATCACTGACCGCCAGGGATGGCGGGAATGCCGGAACGGCAGGAGCATTTTCCGGCCATGACACCAACGGTCGGCTTGGTTGATGAGGGCTCCCCTTAACTGAACAGCATTAGGTTTGATGCCACATCATTTTATACAGAAGTCAGGAGCCGTAAGCAGACCCTCTGCGCCATGGATGGTTTACGGCGTATCTGTGTTCGGGCCTGACTCGTGTTGAGCAATGAAAAATGCTTGATGACCCATTGCCATCGGGCAAATTCTGCCGGGTAGAGGCCCTTGAACCCATGCATTTTGCGGCCGGCTTGGGTAAAGTGTGGGCCATCGATAACGGCCCGATCCGAGAGTTCCCTTTAAAGAATGAAAATCGAGCAGGTGGTACGGCAAGAAAAGCAAGCGAAGGTAATGCTGAGCTGTGCCGCGCTTTATTGCCTGTTGGGTATGCATCTCTATCTGCCTCACCTGTTCGGTATCGGCCTGCAGCTGCCCTTCAATATCATCGGCTGGTTTTTTATCGGCCTGATGACGGCGGTCGGGCTATGGCACTGGCAGCGCCGTCTGTTAACCAGCCGCTTCTGGTTGGGTACCCTGCTGGCGAGCGGCCTGCTGTGCCTGCCGTTTTTTTATCCCGAGCACAATACGGTGGCCGGCCATGCCCTGCCACGCATGCTGGGCCTGCTGGGGGGGCTGCTGTTCTACCTGGCCCTGCAGCAATGCCGCTTCAACGGCAAGGGTCGGCGATATCTGCTGTATTGCCTGCTGGCGGCGGTGAGCATCGAAATCATGCTGGGCCTGGCCCAATTCTTCCTGCTCGAGCCGGGCAACCGCTTTGGTTACAACACCGAGGTGCGCTCCCCCTATGGTATCTTTCAACACCGCAATGTGATGTCCAGCTTTATTGCCACCGGCATGGTGCTGGCGGTGTATCTCTGGCTGAACGAGATCAAGTCCCCCTGGCGTCTTTTTATCGTTAAATCCTGCTGGTTTGCCGCCGTGCTGGGCTCGGGCGCCATGCTGGTGGTGTTGCTGCAATCGCGGGCCGGCCAGCTCGGCTTGCTGGTGGGGTTGTTGCTGTTGCAACCCCTGATATGGCAAACCCTGATCAAGACCCGCTCCAAGCGTTTGCTGGCCTGTCTGGCGCTGATCCCGCTCGGGGTACTGGTGGGGGTCGGTGGCCTGGATGCGTTCGACATGAGCAAACGCAGCCTGGCCATCTATACCGAAGCCGATGGTCGCCTGGATATCTATCGGCACGGCTTGCGCATGTGGCTGGACAAGCCCTGGCTGGGCTACGGCTATGGCAGCTTCGAGTATGCCTTCTATCAGACCTATGCCGACTGGCGCGAGCTGACCCCGGGAGCGCCGGCGTTGTTTACCGAGATGGGCCATCCCCATAACGAGTTCTTGCTGTGGACCATAGAGGGCGGCGTGGTGCCCCTGGCCGGCCTGGTATTGCTGAGCCTGCTGGTATTGCGGTTGCTATACCGGGTGCCCTTCGCCCAGGCCCTGGCCTGGGTCGGGGTACTGAGCCCGGTGTTTATCCACAGTCAGACCGAGTTTCCCTTCTATCACTCCCTGCCGCACTGGTTTATGACCCTGCTGCTGGTCTATGTGATCGATGCGGAATATGGCCAGCGCTGCCTGTTGCCTATGCCGCCGCGCTGGAGTCGCTGGCCGGTGCGGGCCTGGTCGCTGGGGGTGATGCTGTTTATGGCCACGGGCCTGTATTCCAGCCAGCAGCTGACCCGCTACGCCCAGGATGAAAACCGTACTCCGGCCGAGCTGAAGGCGGTGCTCAACCCCTGGATATGGTATGACAGGAGCGCCTTTTATCGCCGACATCTGCAGTTGAAACAGGCCTTGCTGACGGCGGATGGCCCCCTGTTGCGGGACTATGCCCGCTGGGCCCGGCATTTTATCCTGCATACCCCGAGGGCAGGTATCTACTACAATGCCGCCCTGGCCCTGTGGGCGGCCGGTGAACAGGCAGAGGCCGAGCGTTTGCTGGCCGAGGGCCGGCGCCTGTACCCCAATGTGATGCTGTTGCGACCGGCCAGCATAGCGCGCAGCCGGTCGCGGCTGGCCCGGCTCGAACCCGGGCTGGCCCCGGCGGAGCTGAACAGCCTGATCCCGCTCTATGACAACCTCAGGCCCGCCATCGGCGGCGCCTATTGATGCTCCCGTGCCTTGCGATGCACAAGCCGGGCAAAGGGCCGTCAAGTGGAACTGAAATAGACCACTTGTCTAATCCGGGCGGCATTACAGCCCGATATCCTTCACGCTTTCCATGACCACGAAGGTGCTGGTCTGCAGCACGTGCGGCAGCGTGGATATTTTTTCTCCCAGCACCAGACGGTAGGAGACGATGTCCTTGGTGCGTACCTTCAGCAGGTAATCGAAACCGCCGGCGATCATGTGACACTGTTCGATTTCCCCGATCTTGAGGGCGGCGGTGTTAAAGGCGGTGAGGGCCTTGCTGCTGGTGTCGTTGAGGGTGACCTGGACAAAGGCGATGTGGCTGAGGCCGAGCTTGTTCTGATCGACCAGCACCGTATAGCCGGTGATATAGCCCTGTTCCTCGAGCCGGCGCATCCTCAGCTGGCATGGCGTCTTCGACAAGCCGACCCGGGAGGCCAGCTCGGTCACCGTCATCCGGGCATTCTCCTGGAGCTCCTTGATGATCTGCAGGTCTGCCCTGTCCAAATTTCCCGTTGTTTCCGCCATTTGTAGTGTTTATTCCCATTCTGCCGGTTAAATGTATTCCAATAGTCTACATAGGTTTCTTTAATGGTGAAATCGACCCTTCGATCTTCGGTGTGCCTGCTGGCCAGGGCGGCCGAGACCGGCCTTTGCCGTGTCGGGTGCTTGTTCCCGGGTACTGTTGTTCAGGCCGGGACGGCGGCGGGGGCCCATCCGGATGGGTGAATAGTCCATTTGGGATGTTTTTAGGTTTTTTATGGTGAAAAAGTAAAAATATCAATCAATAAAAAGTCAAAATATGATTCATGTTGCTTATATATGGGCAATCTGACTCATGGTTTGTGGATAGAATGGCGACCATAAGATTGTACCCATAACCACAGAGGAAGAAGGGCGGATGAACAATACAGTACTGTCGATGGCCGCTTGCCGGGATAATATTCGTAGTCACTATCTGGCAGATGAGGCAAGGGTTGTCAAAACACTGGTCGCCGATGCCCGGATCTCCTCCGACGACCGCACGCGCATCTCGGCGCGTGCCGCCGAACTGGTACGCGATGTGCGCGCCAATTCCACCCCGACCATGATGGAAAAATTCCTGGCCCAGTACGGCTTGACCACCAAGGAGGGCGTGGCCCTGATGTGCCTGGCCGAAGCCCTGCTGCGGGTGCCGGACAAGACCACCATAGATGCGCTGATCGAAGACAAGGTCTCTTCCGGGAAATGGGGCGAGCACCGGGGACAGTCCAGCTCCTCGCTGATCAACAGTTCCACCTGGGCACTGCTGATCACCGGCAAGCTGCTCTCGCCGGTCGACTCCCAGGGGCTGGCGAGCACCCTGCGCGCCATGGTCAAGCGACTGGGAGAGCCGGTGGTGCGGGCCGCCGTCGCCCAGGCTATGAAGGAAATGGGCCGCCAGTTCGTGCTGGGACGCGATATTAAGGAGGCGGTCAAGCGCGCGAAGAGCTACGAGTCTCGCGGCTACACCTACTCTTACGACATGCTGGGCGAGGCTGCCCGCACCGATGCGGATGCGCAACGCTATCATCGCGCCTATTCAAAGGCGATCGCGGCCCTGGCACCGAGCTGTGTGCACGCCGAGATCCGTAACAACCCCGGCATTTCGGTCAAGTTGTCGGCGCTGCATGCCCGTTACGAATTCGGCCAGCAAGATCGGGTGATGAGCGAGCTGGTGCCCCGCGCCCTGGAGTTGGCCAAGCAGGCCAAAGCCGCCAACATGGGTTTCAATATCGATGCGGAAGAAGCCGATCGCCTGGATCTGTCCCTGGACGTGATCGAAGCCGTGCTGTCCGATCCGGCCCTGGCGGGCTGGGACGGCTTCGGCGTCGTGGTGCAGGCATTCGGCAAGCGTGCCGCGCATGTGCTCGAGTGGTTGTATGCGCTGTCCAGCAAGCTGGATCGCCGCATCATGGTACGCCTGGTGAAAGGCGCTTACTGGGACGCGGAAATCAAGCGCGCCCAGGTGATGGGCCTGGAAGGCTTTCCGGTCTTCACCCGCAAGGTCAACAGCGATGTGTCCTACATGGCCTGTGCCAAGAAACTGCTGGGTATGACCGATCGTATCTATCCCCAGTTCGCCACCCACAACGCCCATTCGGTGTCGGCCATCCTGGAACTGGCCCAGGGGAAGGACTGCTTCGAATTTCAGCGCCTCCACGGCATGGGCGAGTCACTGCACGATGCGGTGCTCACCAAACAGGGGACCCGCTGCCGTATTTACGCACCGGTAGGGGCCCACCAGGATCTGCTGGCCTACCTGGTACGGCGCCTGCTCGAAAACGGCGCCAACAGCTCCTTCGTCAACCAGATCGTCGATACCCGCATCAAGCCGGAAGACATTGCCCGCGACCCCTTCAATACGGTCGAGGCGATGGGGGATGCCTTGTCCAGCATGGCGATCTCGCGTCCTGCCGACCTCTATGGCGCCAAGCGCCGGAACGCCAAGGGCTGGGATATCACCAACCCGGTGGAGGTGGCGGCCATTGAAGCGGAACGCGACCGCTTCAAAACCTGCCAGTGGACCGGCGGACCCGTGCTGGCCCGCGAGAGCAGCGGCGGCAAGGTGGAAGAAGTGCGCAACCCGGCGAAACCCTCGGATCTGGTCGGTTATGTTACCCAGGCTTCCAGCGAGGATATCGAAGCCGCCATCGACGCCGCCCAGTCGGGCTTCAAGATCTGGTCTGCGCTGTCGGTCGAGGAGCGGTGCGAGCGTATCCGTCGCGTGGCCGACCTGTTCGAAGAGCATGCCGGTGAGTTGTTTGCACTGGCCACCCGGGAGGCGGGCAAGAGCCTGCTGGATGGCGTCGCCGAGATCCGCGAAGCCGTCGACTTTGCCCGTTATTATCCGAACGAAGCCCTTCGTAACCGGGAGTTTGGTGCCGGTCGTGGTGTGATCGCCTGTATCTCGCCCTGGAACTTCCCGCTGGCCATCTTTGCCGGTCAGGTGCTGGCCGGGCTGGCGGCCGGTAATGCCGTGATCGCCAAGCCCGCCGGCCAGACCGCGCTGATCGCCACCCGCGCCGTCGAGCTGATGCACCAGGCCGGTATCCCCCGGGAGGCCATTCAGCTGCTGCCCGGCAGCGGCAGCACCGTCGGCGCGGCGCTGACCTCCGACCCGCGCATCAATGGTGTCTGCTTTACCGGATCCACCGCCACCGCCCAGCACATCAACAAGGTGATGGCTGAGTCCATGGCCCCGGATGCGCCGCTGGTCGCCGAGACCGGCGGTCTGAACGCCATGATCGTGGATTCAACCGCCCTGCCGGAACAGGTGGTGCGCGATGTGCTGGCTTCCTCTTTCCAGAGTGCCGGACAGCGCTGCTCCGCCCTGCGCATGCTTTATGTGCAGAAGGACATCGCCGATCACCTGCTGGAGATGCTGTTCGGTGCCATGGATGAGCTGCGCGTGGGTGATCCTTGGTTGCTGTCCACCGATGTGGGCCCGGTGATCGACCAGAATGCCAAGCGGGGCATCGAGGCTCATTGCGAGAAGTTTGCTGCCAGGGGTCGCGTACTCAAGCAGTTGCCGGTTCCCGCAGAAGGGCTCTTCGTGGCACCGACGGTGATCAAGCTCGAGGGCATCCATGAACTGGAAGAGGAGATCTTCGGACCGGTTCTGCACGTTGCCACCTTCGAGGCAAAAGACATCGATCAGGTAGTGGACCAGATCAATGCGCAGGGCTTCGGTCTGACCTTCGGCCTGCATACCCGGGTCGACAAGCGGGTGGAGCGTATCGTCAACCGGGTCAAGGTCGGCAATATCTATGTCAACCGCAACCAGATTGGCGCCATCGTCGGCTCTCAGCCTTTTGGTGGCGAAGGCCTCTCCGGCACTGGCCCCAAAGCCGGTGGCCCCCAGTATGTGCGTCGTTTTATGAAGTCCGCAACGGTGCAAGGGGGAGACAGCTCCGTAGCCGAAACGGTGACGGCGGAGCAGCTGCAGGCCGCGATCAAGGGTCTGAACGGCCAGAAATGGTCGGTGGCCCGGGATCGTGCGCAGCGCCTGCAGCCGACGTTTGGCGCTGTACCTGCCGCCCTTGATGCCACGCCGGAAGAAATGCCGGGACCGACCGGGGAGCTCAACCGGTTGTTATGCCGTCCCCGTGGCGTCGTGCTCTGTCTGGGGCCGGATCTGGCATCGGCCATGAAACAGGCGGGCATCGCGCTGTCCCAGGGTAACGGGGTGGTCGTGGTAGCGCCGGGCGCCAAGGCGGCTCTGGCCGCGGCACAAGCCGCAGGCATTCCCGTGCAGGGGCTGGATGGCCTGTTGCAGCCCGTCGCCCTGGAAAGCGTGGGCGGATTTGAGGCGGTGGCCTGCGTGGCGGGCGAGTCGACGCTACGTAAATATCGCGTTGCCCTGTCGCGCCGCGACGGCGCCCTGCTGCCGCTGCTCACCGAGCAGGATGCGGAGCGCTTCGTGATCGAGCGTCATCTCTGTATCGATACCACGGCCGCCGGTGGCAATGCGAGCCTGATCGCCGCCTCGGAGTAAGCGCAGTAAAAACGACAACGGCCGGGTCCTGGCAACGGGACCCGGCCGTTATTTTTTATCGCGTCCGGGTCCGGCTCATATTTATACCAATTTGAATAAAGATCTGATTATATTTAAGCCTGAGTTTCAGAGGCAACACAGTCACCTCCCACGACACGCCATAAACTCATCCCTGAGGGCTCGGGAAATGCCGTCCATGGCATTTCACGGTCGTGGGAGGCGATCTCTGCTGCCTCTTCTCATACATCGAGTTGCCTGTAAACAGCGCCACCAGGCAACTCGATGGCATAAGGAGGACGAAGGGGGCTACTCCACCGACCATCACATGACAGGGATGTCAGGTGCTGAGCGTCACAGGGAGTGTGCTTGAAGCGTGTCGGAGGAGGAGCACCCTTTGCCCGACCTTTACAGAGTAACAACATAGAGCAGTTATTAATCTGTTTGGTATTGTTCGCCTGCCGATTGGCGCCGAATAAACAAAGGACTCCCCCGGCTTGGCTGGGGGAGTCCTTAATCGATCACCTGGTGAACCCGATGGCGCTTATTGCACCCGATGCGTGGCCGCCGAGTTGGCCGCCAGCAGGCGATGTAGCTGCTGTTCGTTGTCCAGCCGTTCGACCAGCACCATATCCCGTTGCCAGTCGACCCGGGTGCCGGTGGCGCTGTACAGGGTGTCGTTGATCTGCGCCTCGGTCAGCGGGCGGCCGGCGGGTTGGATATTTTCCGCGCGGCGGCCGCCGGGCAGGTAGATGGCGCCGGTGGAAAAGTCCACGGCGAAGGCGATAACACCCGGCACAATAAAAAACAGCAGGCCAACCCCGTTGGCGATGGCCACCACGGGGTCGATGCGGCCACTGATCTGGCCCTTGCGCTCGGGATAGAAGACGGTACCGCAGGCGGCCAGCTGGCTGCCGATAATGCCGGCCAGGGCGAGGGCCAGGGTTTTTTGTCTGAAGTTAGCCATGGTTCCATTCGTTCCTTTTATAAGCGGGGCGATCAGTGTATCCGATTATGGCGTTGTTTGACGCTGATCAAGGCCATCAGGCCGAGGCGCGGGAACGGGCTCGGACAAATGCTGACTCGCCGAAAATCGCGTGCACAAAAAAGCCCGAAGTTTCCTTCGGGCTTTTTTGTTTTTTTGGTCGGCGTGAGAGGATTTGAACCTCCGACCCCTGACACCCCATGACAGTGCGCTACCAAGCTGCGCTACACGCCGTCAACCAATATTGTCGCACTTTCCGTGGTCGGTGCGACGGGGTGGGATTCTAGGGAAGGGGCCGGATGCTGTCAACCGCTGTCTCGGCCACTGGGGTTTGTTTGCCTGCTATTTGCCCAGTTAGCGGCTGAACAGCATCCGCTGGCCGAAGGCCTGCTCGGCGACGGCCCCGTTCTGGTAGGCAATACGGCCGTTGACCAGGGTGATGTCGACCCGGCTCTTGAGGCTAGTTCAGGTGAGTGGCGACCAGCTGCAATGGTAGAGGAGATTGTCCTTGATCTGATAGCGCTCGGCCACCGCGTGGGAGGTTTGCGCACTATGGTCTCCAGGCTGAAGATGCCCTTGTGGTAAAACTCCATCAGCATCGGCAGGGCATGCTGGTACAGGGGCAGGCCCGAGGGCGTGCCGAAATAGAGGTTTTGCTTGTCGGCCCAGGTATGGGGGCGTGCTCGGTGGCGATGTTGCCCTTGTCGGGCATGCCCGGCTCGCGGAAGTGTATTTGATCGTCTATCATGCCCGGCAGCAGGTGCTTGCCTTCCGTATCCAGCACCCGGGTCTGGCCGTCGGCGTCGATGTTATGGCCTATCTGCTCGATGCGCTCACCGCCGAGCAGCACATCCTGAACCTGATTTGACCTTCATTGACCAGGGTTGCTTTTTTAATCAATAGTTTATTCATGGTAGCTTCATTCCTTTGGCGGCTAACCCAGTTATAATAGCGAATCCTGGTATGGCCAGAGAGGCACACCGATGGCCGCCGGCGATTTATCTTTCAAGGAGACGGTGATGGCAGAAGAAACGATATTCAGCAAAATAATTCGCAAGGAGATCCCCGCCGAGATCCTCTATCAGGATGAACTGGTGACCGCATTCCGGGATCTCTTTCCCAAGGCGCCGACTCATATCCTGATCGTACCCAATGTGCTGATCCCGACGGTGAACGAGGTGGAAGCCGAGCATGAGCAGGCCCTGGGCCGGCTGTTTACCGTGGCCCGCAAGCTGGCCGAGCAGGCCGGTATCAGCGAGGACGGCTATCGCTTGATCGTCAACTGTAATCGTCATGGCGGCCAGGAAGTGTTTCATATCCATATGCATCTGTTGGGCGGTCGATCCCTGGGACCCATGCTTGCGCGCTAAGGTGACACAATGAAATTACTACACGTTTTTCCCCTGCTGCTGGCCGCGGTATTGACGGCCTGTACCTTGCCCGATCCTTATTCGCGGCAGCCGGCACCGGTCACGCCGGTCACGCCGGTGACCCCGGCGCCACCACCACCGCCGCCGACCGTGGATGTGCCGCCGCCCGCCAGGCCGCCGCTGATGATCCCCGGCGAACCGGTTTCCCCGGTGACGATGCCGGACGCTCCGGCCATGCCGGCGCCCCCTACCAGCAGTCAGGCCCTGGCCCGGCTGGCGGACAACCTGGCCAACCGGCTCAAGTCCAGTCAGGAAATCAACGAAGTACAGGGCGCCGTGCTGCTCGACGATATCCGCAATCAGGTGGGTAGCCCGATGGACACCCGTGCCCTGACCCAACGGCTGCAGGCCAACCTGAGCAGCCGGCTGACCTTCGTGGACGGTGACAAAGTCAGCAACCTGCGTCAGCAACTGGCCTATCAGAGCGGGCGGGCCGATATGGCCGCGCTGGTGAGCCTGGGCAAGCAGAGCGGTGCCGGTTACCTGTTGTCGGGCAGCCTGAACCGTGCCGGTGCCGGTTTCAGCCTGAGTGGTCAGCTGATGGATCTCCGCAGCGGCGAAGTGCTCTGGTCTGACAAGGTCAGTGGACAGTAGCCGGCTGCTGGCCCTGCTACCGGCGGCATTCGATGGCGAACTGACCCCCCTGGCCGGTGGCCTGACCAACCGCAGCTGGCGGCTGGATACCCTCAACGGCAGTTACTGGCTCAGGCTGGGATGTACCCGGCCCGAGTGGCTGGGTATCGACCGGCAGCGGGAGCTCTGCGCCCACCGGGCGGCCGCAGACGAGGGGCTGGCGCCGGTTGTCCGTTTTGCCGAGCCGGCGCTGGGGATACTGGTGCTGGACTGGCTGGATGAGTCGCCCTGGCCGCAACTGGACGCGGTTGCCGTTGCCACCCTGGCGGTGGCCCTGAACAAGCTGCATGGGTTATCCCCGCCGCTGCCGCAGCTCGATCTGCGGGTGCAGCTGGCTGGCTACCTGAGCCGGTTGCGGCAGCTACCCGCGGAGATAGCGGCCGTACTGCCGCTGTTCGAGCGACCGGCCCTCAACCGGCCCTTTACCCCGGTGTTTTGTCATAATGACCTGAATGGCACCAATTTGTTGGGCCCCAGACCCTGGCTGATCGACTGGGAATACGCGGCGATGGGGGATGCCGCCTTTGAACTGGCGGTCGTCTGGGACAGCTTCGGGCTTGACGAACAGAGGGGACCTGGGCTGGTGGAGCGGTATGCCCGGGCGGGGGGAGATGTCAGCCTGGCCAGGGTCCGGGCCCGGCTGCCCTGGGTTCAGCTGATCACCGCCCTGTGGGCGGCGTTGCGGTGGCAGCAGAGCGCCGACACCCGCTACCTGGATTATCAGCGGCAGGCGACCGCCAGGCTGCTTGGCTCTTTAACGCATATTGAGAGGTAGACGAATATATTGGCCCTGAAGACACATTGCAGTGGACGGGATTGATTGGTTTTCAAGCTGACCTTCTGCGCCATGGATGGCGTAGCAGAGCCCCCAGGGATGGGTTTACGGCGTGTCGGTGGGAAGCCAATTAATCCCGTTTTTACGCAGAATTGAGGCAATAGGGGCCAATATGCCACTTTTTACTACCATGGCAAGCATTGGCCGTCTTATCTACAGGAGAAATAATGGGCCCCTTTATTCTTGATTTGCATGGCTGCGAGCTGGATGCCGAAGAAAAAGAGCTGCTGGCGCATCCGACCCTGGGCGGCGTCATCTTTTTCAGCCGTAACTATCACGACAGCGCCCAGCTGCGGGCCCTGGTCAAAGCCATTCGCCGCATCAATCCCGGCCTGTTGCTGACCGTGGATCACGAAGGCGGGCGGGTACAACGCTTCCGCCGGGGATTTTTTCCCCTGCCGGCTCCGGGCAAGGTCGCGGCGCTGGCGGGACAGGAGAGTCTGTCCTTGCTGGAGGATTGCGGCTGGCTGATGGCCGCCGAGCTGCTGGCCCATGATATCGATCTCAGCTTTGCCCCCGTGCTGGATCTGGAGCGGGGCAGCGAGGTGATCGGCGACCGCAGCTTTGGCCAGGATCCCGAGCAGGTGATCGCCAATGCCGGCGCCTATATCAGAGGCATGCGCCAGGCGGGCATGAAGACGGTGGCCAAGCACTTTCCCGGCCATGGCAGCGTGCGGGCCGACTCCCACACCGAGAGTCCGGTCGACCCTCGCAGCCTGGCGGAAATCGAGCGGGCGGATCTGCTTCCCTTCCGGTTGCTGATCGAAGAAGGCAAGGTCGACGGCATCATGCCGGCTCATGTGATCTATGAGGCTGTCGACCCGCAGCCGGCCGGTTTCTCTCCTTTCTGGCTCAAGGACATGCTCAGGCAGAAGCTGGGTTTCGGCGGCCTGATCTTCAGCGACGATCTGACCATGGAAGGGGCGGCGGTGGCCGGCGACTATCCCGAGCGGGCCCGGCTGGCCCTGGCGGCCGGTTGTGACCTGTTGCTGGCCTGTAACAACCGCACGGGGGCGGTGAAGATCATCGACAGCCTGCCCCACGATCTGCGACGGGATCTTTCCTCTCTGCGTAAAAAGCCCTGTGGCGGACCCGAACTGCTTTACGGCAGCCCGCGCTGGCGTGATGCCGGCAGGAGGCTGTTGCGGGTCGGCCGGGAGCAGGGCTGGCACGAATAGACCGGCGGCAACCGATGTGGGGCAGCGGTTGCCGATAATTTGTTTTTACATAAAACATTCTTGTGATTTAAATCTCAACTTTTAGAATGAAGCCTTCGCCCGGGATGGGCGGGGTGAAAATCTGCAGCTATGGCATGCCGCCATAGCTGCAGGTTTTTCCTTTTCGCTTAAAGAGGTCGTATATGACAAGGATTATTGTAGTGGGTGGTGGCGCCGGTGGCCTGGAGCTGGCCACCAAGCTGGGACGCAAGCTGGGACGCAAGGGCAAGGCGGAGATAGTGCTGGTGGACAGGAACAGGACTCACCTGTGGAAGCCCTTGCTGCACGAAGTGGCCACCGGTGCCATGGATGCGGGCATAGACGGCCTGAGCTATCGCTCCCAGGCCCATAATCACGGTTTTAACTTCCACCTGGGCACCCTGGTCGATATCGACAGGGACGCAAAAACCATCAAGCTGGCGCCCTTGCTGGATGATAACGGTCGGCAGATGGTGGGCGAGCGGGCGCTGCAATACGACATACTGGTGCTGGCCATCGGCTCTGTGTCCAATGATTTCGGCACCAAGGGGGTGCGCGACCACTGTATTTTCCTCGACAGCCCCCAACAGGCCGAGCGCTTCCACGGCGAGCTGATGAATCGTTTCCTGCAGTATGCCGAGAGCGACACCGTGGACGAGAAGGTTGATATCGCCATCGTCGGCGGCGGCGCCACCGGGGTGGAGCTGTCGGCCGAGCTGTATAATGCGGTGGAGCACCTGGGCGCCTACGGCTTTAAAAAACTCAACAGCGATTGCCTGCGGCTGACCCTGGTGGAAGCCGGCCCGCGGATACTGCCGGCCCTGCCCGAGCGGATCTCGGCGATGGCCCACAAGGAGCTCAAGGCGCTGGGAGTGGACGTGCGTACCGCCACCATGGTGGTGGAAGCGACGGATGAAGGGCTGATGACCAAGGACGGCGAGCTGATCCCGGCCAACCTGATGGTCTGGGCGGCGGGGATCAAGGCGCCGACCTTTATGAAGGACATTGCCGGGCTGGAGAGCAACCGCATCAATCAGCTGGTGGTCAAGCCGACCCTGCAGACCACCCGGGATGAGCATATCTTCGTGATCGGCGACTGCGCCTCCTGTACCCAGGGCGACGGCAAGACGGTGCCGCCCCGGGCCCAGTCGGCCCACCAGATGGCCGATCAGGCGTTTGACAACATCGTGGCCCAGCTCGACAACAAGCCGCTCAAGGCCTATGTCTACAAGGATCACGGTTCCCTGGTGAGCCTGAGCCGTTATTCGACGGTGGGCTCGCTGATGGGCAACCTGATGCGCGGCTCCATGATGGTGGAGGGGCGGGTCGCCCGCACCGTGTATATCTCCTTGTACCGCATGCACCAGGTGGCACTTCACGGCTATGTGCGTACCGGCCTGATGATGCTGGTGGGCCGGATCAACCGGATGCTGAGGCCCAAACTGAAGCTGCACTGAGCACATGCAGCCCTTCGTTCGTAAAGCAGACCCACAAAGGCCCCGCGAGGGGCCTTTTGTTTGCCGCATAGATATATTCCGGGGCGGTTTTTTGTCCGTGTCCGGACTTTCCCGAACGACTGACAATATGCATCGATTGAGTCTTAAATGATCCGTTTGCGGGAGTTTTACGACCAGAGAACCGGGCACATGAAGTCTTATTAAAGAATAATTATGCACACACGAAGAATATAAAAGTGTTAAGTTTTAATTTTTTATTAATTTATGGTTTTTGGTATCAATTAAATTCTTTTTGTTGATATTAAATTTTGTCTCTTTCCCTGTATAGTGCATTTGTCGTCTGATGGTTGGAAATGGTTTTCCGGCCGGCAGCTATCGCCAAAGGAACAGATGACCCGCTATTCAAGGAGCCTAAGCAATGAAATTTACCCCAACCCTGCTGGCCGTCGCCCTGGCCGGCTGCCTGTCTACCCAGGCGCAGGCCGCCCCCGAGCTTCCCGTTACCGGCCTGGATACCAGCAGTGCCCAGCTCGAGTCCGCCAACGCCTGGGTGGAAGTCGATCAGGCGGCGTTCGAGCACAATATCCGCACCCTGCAGACCCTGCTCGACGGCAAGTCGCAGATCTGCGCCATCATGAAGGCCGACGCCTACGGCCACGGCATCGCCAACCTGATGCCCTCGGTGATGGCCGCCAATATTCCCTGCATCGGCATTACCAGCAACGAAGAGGCCCGAGTGGTGCGGGAAAGCGGCTATGAAGGACGCATCATGCGGGTACGCAGCGCCACGCCCCAGGAAGTGAGCAAGGGCCTGCAATACGAGATGGAAGAGCTGTTCGGCGATATCGAGGCGGCCCGCCAGGCGGCCGAAGTGGCCAAGGCCGCCGGCAAGACCCTGCGCTATCACCTGGGCCTGAATGCCGGCGGCATGAGCCGCAACGGCCTGGAAGTGGCGACCGAAGCAGGCAAGCAGGAAGCCCGCGAGCTGCTGGCGCTGGAGAACCTGGAGCTGGTCGGCATCATGACTCACTTCCAGTATGAAGATGCGGACTTCGTGCGCGCCGGGCTGGCCAAATTCAATGAACAGTCCCGGTGGCTGATCGAAGACGGCAAGCTGGATCGCAGCAAGCTGACCCTGCATGCGGCCAACTCCTTCACCACCCTGGAAGTGCCGGAAGCCCGGCTGGATATGGTTCGCCCCGGCGGCATCATCTATGGCGACACCATTCCGTCCTATACCGAATACAAGAAGGTGATGTCGTTCAAGACCCGGGTGGCCTCGGTCAACAACTACCCGGCCGGCAGCCTGGTGGGCTATGACGGCACCTATACCCTGGAGCGGGATTCGCTGCTGGCCAACCTGCCGATGGGCTATTCCGACGGTTACCGCCGGGTGTTCACCAACAAGGCCTATGTGGTGGTCAACGGCCAGCGGGCGCCGGTGGTGGGCAAGGTGTCGATGAACACCACCATGATCGACGTCACCGACATTCCGGGCGTCAAGCCGGGGGATGAAGTGGTGCTGTTCGGCAAGCAGGGGGGGGCGGAAGTCACCCAGGGTGAGCTGGAAGACGCCAACGGCGCCCTGCTGGCGGACCTGTACACGGTGTGGGGCAACTCCAACCCCAAGATCCTCAAACCCGTGGTCAGCCAGTAACGCATTCACAGCCGGGCCAGCAGCGGGGAGGGCGACCTCCCCGTTTTTTTCGGCTATCCATGCCCTATACGGGGCTAACGCGAGCCGGGATCAGCCACCCAGGGGCCGGTTCACACCACTCGGGGTGGATTTAAGCCGGCCCCGCTCCTGACCGCTTGAAAACGCTTGCCACTCATCGGGTGAGTCTGTACCATTCTCGGCCTTTTTTGTGGTGGGGCAGTGATATGATCGGTTTTGACTATGGCACATCAAACTGTGCGGTCGGCGTTATGGAAGGCAATAACCCGAAGATTTTACCCTTGGGTGACCATGGTCGATACATAGCGTCGAATCTGTATGCCCCGAGCCGCGATGTGATAGTCAACTGGCTGTACAAACACCTGCCCCCGGCAGAACAAACAACCTTCCAGCGGCAGCGCCAAAGACAATTACTGAAAGGGCAGGCGGCGTTGAGAGAGCTTGCCTTGGATGGCTACCCGACCGAATTGTCATTCGGCGTGCAGGCGTTAAACAATTACCTGCAGGAGCCCGATGAAGGCTACTACATAAAATCACCGAAATCCTTCCTCGGCGCCAGTGGCCTGCTGCCCCAGCAAATTGAACTGTTTGAAGATATTGTCGCGGCCATGATGAGCAATGTAAAAAGGCTCACCGAAGCCACCCTCGGTAGAGGCGTGACGCAAACGGTGATTGGCCGACCGGTCAACTTTCAGGGGCTGCGTGGCGAGGAGAGTAACCGGCAGGCGCTGCAAATACTGACCAATGCGGCAAGGCGGGTGGGCTTCAAGGAGGTTGAGTTTCAATTCGAGCCGGTGGCCGCGGGCTTTGAATATGAAGCCCGCCTGGAGAAGGAAACCCGGGTGCTGGTGGTGGATATTGGCGGTGGCACCACGGACTGCTCAATGCTGCTGATGGGGCCCAAACAGGCGGCTGCACAGGACAGAACAGGCGACCTGTTGAGCCACAGCGGCGAGCGGGTGGGGGGCAATGATTTTGACATTGCCTTTGCGCTGAAGGGCATGATGCCGGGCTTCGGCATGGACAGCATGCTGAAAACCGGTAAAGCCGTACCGGTCAACAGCTACTGGCAAGCCATGGCCATCAACAACATCAACCATCAAACCGAGTTTTACAGTGCCGCCAACGGCCGCTTCCTGCAGCAGCTGATCCGTGATGCCGAGCGGCCCGAGCTGTTGTCGCGTTTGCTCACCGTGCAAAAAAACAAACTCAGCTACCGGGTGGTCAACGCCGCGGAGCAAGGCAAGATCGCCCTGACGGACTGCCCCCAACAGCGCGTGGATTTGTCCGATATCGATGACGGATTCACCCTTGACCTGGATCGGGATGGCTTTGCCAGCGCCTGCCAGCGGGAACTGGCCAAAATTGCCGCGCTGATGCAGGATGCGATAGCCCAGGCCGGCTGCCGGCCCGATGTGGTCTTCGTGACCGGCGGCACCGCCAAATCACCGGTGTTGAGCCAGTTTCTGCAACAGCAGTTTCAGCATACCCCCATCGTTATCGGCGATCACTTCGGCAGTGTCACCGCCGGCCTGACCCGCTGGGCCAGGACCATTTATTCATAAGGGCATAAAATACCCATGCGTTAAGGCAATTGAAGTTTATTACCTCTAAAATTGAATTGCCTTAAGTGCGCACATATTGAAGGCTGTCAAAAAATCAAAAAGCCAGGCAACACCGCAAGCAGGGACCGACTGAAAGGCGGTCCCGAGATGATTGAAGAACGGTCACCCGAATTCCTGCGTGATTAATTCTTGTGGTTTCCTTCATGCTAACCTTTAAGTCTCTATTTTATAAGTAAAGTTTGACATCGGCTGCATTGCCTTGTGTAAGTGTGTTCCCTACAATTGGTTTCGTAGCTCTACAACATTGCCATCTGGGTCATTTATATAAATTGAGTTCCCGAACCCCTGTGCACCATACCTTGAAGATAGCTCTCCTGTTTCGATATTGAAGGCCGACAAATGGGCTATCAATTCTTTCTCTGGAATAGATTTTATTTGCAAACAGAAATGGTCCATATTATTTTCTGTTTTAGTAGGTGGGCCACCACCAACTTTTCCAAGGCGGCTTTCAACGGACACTAGGTCTATTAGTGCGCTTCCCGCTCTTAGCTGAGTTAGACCCGTTTCCGGTGGAGTTTCACGCTCAATATTGCAACCTAAAACTTTCGTATAGAACTCTATCATTTTCTCTAAATTGTTAGTTCTCAGTACAATATGGTCTATACCGGCAACTTCAAACATTTATGAATTCCCTTCTAAAATACGTATGAGCTGAATTGATACTTAATGCTAGTGGCAATAGGCGCTAACGGAGAGATTCGTGGGTCTTATCTAATTCATCAAGTTTGTTGGAGTAATCCATGACTTCTTCGAAGTCTCTGTGTTTCCATTTTCTTTTTTTATCTTCAGGTAATAATTCCAGCAATGACTCGAACTGTTTTTCTGCGTTGTTCAAGTACGCTTCACTACCATAAGAAAAGCATGGCATTAAACATAGGGCAGCAATGAAAGTGCGAAATATCAAGGAAGTTTTCTTATCACATAACGCCGTAAGCAGGCGCGTGAAAACCAGAGCGAAGCGGCGGTTTTCACGTCGCGCTGCCTTATCTTGTTAGGAGTTTTCGGGCGTTGGCAGATATGCACGCCATTTTTCCTTTACATAATCAACAAACCCATCAACCCCTGGGGAATTAACAATACTCGATAACTCTCTTCCAGCCTGGGTAAGGCGAACATTTCCGATCGCTAGCTCATTGTCAGTATCTTTTTGCATGGTTAAAGCCAATGGCTGGCCGCAATAGGCTACGACGAAGTTTTTTGGTAGACGTTGCCTATTAAAACCCGAGATAAAATTAAACTGTATTAGTCCAAGACTATCTAAGTGGGACAATGTTGAGAAATCTATTCCTGCTCGATTGTAAATTTCTGCCTGAGGATCAAATACAAGCGGGGTAAAATTTCCGATAATCCAGCCAAACCTACACAACGATTGAAATAACTCAGCATCCTTTTTGTCTAGGTCGCCGAGTAAATTGACGGTTCTTTTTGAATATGTGCCTGGTGCGTTGGCCTCGCCAGCCAATACTTTTGCCCAAAGTGATTGCATTTCTCCATCAGAGATAATTCGCGACTTGTCAAAGAAGTTGGTAACCCAATCATCCTCCATTCCTTCTGGTGTGGATTCTTCTTTGAGGTGAGGAATAGATTTCTTCGTTATTTCCTCCATATTTTCTTGGCGATTAGCTTCTTCTTCAACGAATCGGTGCATTGCACGCCGATGAAGATCAGTAATTTCAATTTCAGATTTGGCTTTTATGAGGCTGGCCTCTGCTTCTGCTTTGGCAACTCGCTTTATCTGCCACGGTTCAAAAACACCACCTATAGCCGATGACACCTTCTTAATCAAGGTGTCTGCAGGCTTGGATAAGTCTCCAAGATTAACTAGCGAAGTTGAATTGTCATCTGGCATCACTAACTCCTAACGCCTCAAACACCGGCTTGGTGAAGTTGGCGGCTTTTTTGCGCAAGCGAAAAAGGTGACAGCTTTACCAAGTCCGCGTGCTTTGACTTGTTATACGATTTATTTGCCAATAGTATCGAGTATTGCTGTAACCCACTCATCTGGCACTCCAAGCCTAATCGATATGTATAGCAAAACAAAAATTTCTACCAGTTTGAATGCCTTGCCTAAAAAATGATCTTCGATTTTTCCTATTTCGAAGCCAGTTTTAGATAGTAACCAAAATGGTATTCTCAAAACTTTCTCTATGGCTAAACCAAGCCAAAAGAGCGGGTTAATTATTTTTTTGAACTCGAAATCAATTTTACCTTCGAGTTGGCCAATTAGCTTATTAAGCGTATCGAGTTTGCGTTGATTTGAAATGCCCCCATGACTATCGTCTTGGAGTATGGATTCATATATGTTTACGGGAATAACTGGGCCGCCCACTGCTGGCGCTGGATAAGACTGTAAAACAGAAGGGATTCCCGCCCGTCTCGATATATGAATTATATTTGGTGTTTTCCTTGCGATAGTCTCTCTTAAAGAAGCATAGCGCTCAAGCTGCTCATCGTTATTTCTGGCAGTTCTACTGTTTAGCGAAGCTTCGACCTCCCAGTATTCGTTCACTATTGGGACAAACTCTAGAACTTTTGCTAAATCATTCTTTGTTTCGAAGTAGATCACTCGATGCTTCCTTTCGTATAACAATTTTAATACTGCGCATGCGCGTTTTTACTCATTGTACCTGTTGCGGTATGCCTTGGTAAGGTACTGATTTAAGGAAGTTTTTATTAATCATCGGCTCTTTCAGGATGATCAATATGCGCATGCCTGATTTGCCCGCTACCGGTGCCTGATATCTACCCGTCGTTGTTGTTTAACATATTGATTATCATAAGGTTATTTTTATCATCTGAGCAAAATCACGCACGCCTGTTGTGATTTTCGAGCATCCGGCGGTCGTTTGGGGCTACTCGCCGCGGCGTGAGTAGATAAAGCGAACAGGCTACCGCCGGCTCTTGCGGGCGAACGGGCCTCTCCTGGTGCCGGTTGTTTGAGGCCGGATCGCCATTATTCGGCTGAACTCATATGAAACTTTTGCATTATAGGCGGCAAAGATTGCGGAATGGAAGAGGGTAAAACACAGCGGTAAGTCATCGGCCTGTCTCTTGGTCACAAGTCGTCAGCATAGCCTGCGAAGCCAGGCATTAGCAGGGCTGTCTCCCCCGACACGCTTCGGGCACATTCCTGTGTCGCTCGGCACATGCCGTCCCTGGCATGTGACGGTCGGCTGAGGCAATCCCTGCTGCTGCTTATTGACGCCTGAGTTAGCGGTTGGCATCGCCAACAGGCGACGACGGAGTGTCAAAGAGGGCAAAGGGATTTGCTTAGCCGACCATCCGCGCCACGGATGGCGCGGCTGAGCCCCCAGGGAGGGGTTTACGGCGTGTCGGCGGAGCTGGCCCTTTGGCCGCCGTGCTCCCTGTATCTACGGGTGCCCTGATCCGCTGACTACAGACAGGCTGCGGGTTGCGTTCCCACGCGGAGCATGGGAACGAATACAGTGGTAAGCCATAAGCGATCGGCTGTGCGAGCCGTTTGCTCGCGAGGGCTTCTATTTCTTGTTACCGGCGACGCCGAAAACAACGGGGAGGGCAAAGGGATCGGCTCGGCCGACCTTCCGTTTCAGGGCCAGAAAATGCTCCTGCCGTTCCGGCATTCCCGCCTTCCATGGCGGTTGATGAAACGGTGAGCGTACAGGGTATCTACAGCGTGTCGGCGGAGCTGGCCCTTTGGCCGCCGTGCTCCCTGTATCTACGGGTGCCCTGATCCGCTGGCTACGGACAGGCTGCTGGTTGCGTTCCCACGCGGAGCATGGGAACGAGTACTCAGGGCGTGGTTTGCATTCCCACGCAGAGCTTGGGAACGAGAAGGGATCGTTTCCGGTTTCTTGCGATTCAGGGCGTCGCTCAAGGAGATTCGGCGCCAATCTCCTGCAAGGCCTGCACCAGGGTGTCGGGTTCTTGGGCGCCGGAAATCAGGTACTTGTTGTTGATAATAAATGCCGGCACGGAAGTCACACCGGCCTGCTGATAGGTGGCTTCCTCTTCTCGTACCAGGGCACTGTACTGATTCGAGTCCAGTACCTGTTTGGCTGCTGCCTCGTCCAGCCCCAGTGCGGCAACGCAACTCAATAGCACAGCGTGATCGGAAACATCCATCGCCTTGCCAAAATACGCCTCGAACAGGGCTTGTTTCATGGCGGTTTGCCGGCCCTGCTCGGCTGCCCACTTCACCAGGCGGTGGGCATCGAAGGTATTGCAGGTCAGCCGTACCTGTAATTTCTCGAAGTTGAGGCCCAGATCGGTGGCTATCGCCATCATACGACTTTGATTTTCCCGCATCTCTGACTCGCTCCGCCCGTATTTTTTGGCCAGGGCAGGCAAGATGGGCTCCCCTTGACCGGTGTGGCCGGGGTTCAGTTCAAAGGCATGCCACTGAACGCTGAACTCGTACTCCGGTGCCAGCCGTGCCATGGCCTGCTCCAGCCGGGCAAAACCGATGGCGCACCAGGGGCAGGCGATATCGGAAACGATATCTATCTGAATCTTGTTCATAATGGATCCTGTTCGATTAGAGGAGTTCACGCGTGACCTCGATTATGCGCCCTTCTACGGTGCACTGTATCTTTTCTTCGATCTGGCTGCACAGGGATTCAACCTCTCGTCTCGAGGCCGCGACCACCACAAAGGACCATTCGCTGGCATCGTGCCTGTTGTGTTCACCACTCTCGCAGACGGCCACCGCCGGGTTGCGCCCAAACCGTTCGTGCATGCCGCCCATGCGTTGGCGTTTTTCCTTCAGAGAGCGGCACCCCGGCAGCGAAAAGGTGATGGTGAGAATGCCGATATGCATGTCGTGCTCCTTACTGCTGTGCTGAACAGACTAGTAAATATTCAGGCCATTCCATTGGGTCAGGTCCTGCGTTCCCGAGCGGTGCATGGGAACGGGGCGGCTGGCGGGCTCAGCCTATATTCAGCGCCAGTTCGTCCGGGTAGCCGCGTTCACGGGCCAGGCGGAGGGCTTCCTGCGCTACCTCGGCAGCGTGCTGGCCTTGGGTCAGTGCGAGACTCGGTGACAGCGGCAGGTCAGCCATTTCTATCCAGCCCAGTTCGGCGAGCCTGCCGACGATACGGTCGGCGGCGGTCAGCGCCGAGCTGGCCTTGACGATTTCCACCCGGGCATAGTTCATGCCTTCAAAGGAGACATCCGCCGCCCGCAGCCGGGGATCGGTGCCCGGGATCTGCTGGGCGCCGAACAGCGGCTTGCCGGCGGGCTCGGCATCGCCGAAGGCGGGCAGCAGGCGTGCCAAGTGGGCGATGGCCTGTCGGGTGCGGGTCTCGATGTCGGGGGATTGCCAGCCCTGTTCCAGCTGGGCCTGATAGGGTTGTGGCAAGCGGGGCTGGGCGCTCTGCTCGCAGCTGGCGACCAGGCCGTTCTTGAACAGGGTAATGCTGTCGGTCATGCCGTGCAGCTGAAAGATGCCGTTCGGATAGGGCGTCAGCTGGGCCATACCTTGGGGGGTGCCCCGCTCGCCGTGGAAGATCACTTCGGGCCATTGCTCTGCGCAGTGCCAGCGGGCGAGATAGGCGGCCTTGTATTCCACCAGTCGCTGGCGCCGGTAACCGGCCATGTCATCTACCTGTCCGGTGCGAAAGCCGCAGGCATTGACCAGAAAGTCCACCCTGAACTGCCGCGCTTGACCCTGATGGTCGCGGCCGTGCACAAGCCAGCCATCCTGGGTTTGTTGCAGTTCCATGGCCCGGGTATCAAAATGCAGCTCGCAGTGCGGTGAGCTGTTCAGCGCCAGGGTGGCGGTGGCGGCCATGCGGAACAGGCTCCAGCCATATTCCTGCACCAGGATGAGCGGGAACTTGAGGCTGTCGGGATCCAGGTGATGGGCCAGCGGTATCATCCAGTCGTCATGGGTTTCTGCCCGGGTCGGCAAGGGTCGATTGGCCAGCGCTTCGAACTGTGCGCGGCTGTAGCAGCGATAATAGTGCTCCGGGTTGCCCAGCACCCGGTTGGCCGGATCTTCTTCCACCAGTCGTTGATATTCCCGGGCAACCTGCGCCAGCCGGGGCAGCAGTGCCTCGGCGTTGCCCGCATCGGATACCGGGGTGGCAATGACGGTGGGGCGACGATTGATGCTGTGCGGATAGGCGCGTACCGAGGCGATGGACTGGCGCAGCAGGGTCAGACACTGCTCGTCGCTGATATCCCGATAGAGGTTGCCGCCGGCGTGCAGATGGCAGATGGGCGGACCGTTGACCAGGCCGTTGCTGGCTTCAATCAGTACCGAGTGTATGCCCATGTCGGCCAGCCGCAGGGCCACGGTGGCACCGGCAACGCCGCCGCCCAGTATGCCGACCCGCAGGGGGCCACCGGCGGTGACGTTGGAAAAATCGTGTTTCATCAAGCCTCAAAAAACAGGGTCGCAGGTAAAGACAGGGGGCCTGTCCGAAGGCAGATACCTTCCGGGCGAGATATATACCTTCCGCATATGCTGCTGTAAACCCCGGGTTTTATCCGGTTATTGTGCGGTTTGCCCCCGTGCGGGCAAAGGGCCGGGTCTGTGCCCGGCCGCTTTGCTACCCCGCGTTCGCCCTCAGCTCGTTGAGCATATCGCCAACCAGTGCCAACCGGGCCTTGGCATCCGGGGTGGGGATGGCAAAGCGCAACTTGGTCGGCCCCTCCATCTTGTAGATGCGCGGCTGGCTCTGCAGCAGGCCGACCAGGTAGCCCGGGTCCACCTTGGCGTCCTGGGCAAAGCTGATGGTGCCGCCATTGGCGCCGGCGTCGATCTTGTCGATGCCCAGCTCGCTGGCCTTGAGCTTGAGCCCGGCCAGGGCCATCAGGTTCTTGCCCGGCTCGGGGATCAGGCCGAAGCGGTCGATCAGCTCCACCTGCAACTCGCGCAGCGCGGCTTCGCTGTCGGCGGTGGCGATGCGCTTGTACATCGACAGCCGCATGTTCACATCGGGAATATAGTCGTCCGGCAGCAGCGCCGGCAGGCGCAGCTCGACTTCGGTTTGGGCGCGCAACAGCTGATCCAGCGCCGGCTCCTTGCCCGATTGCAGCGCCTTCACCGCCTGCTCCAGCATCTCCATATAGAGGCTGAAACCGATGGCGGTGATCTGGCCGCTCTGCTCGTCGCCCAGCAGCTCGCCGGCGCCGCGAATTTCCAGATCGTGGGTGGCCAGGGCGAAACCGGCGCCCAGGTCTTCCAGCGCCGAGATGGCCTCCAGCCGCTTCTTGGCGTCTGTGGTCATGCGCTTGGGATGGGGGGTGAGCAGGTAGGCGTAGGCCTGGTGATGGGAACGGCCCACCCGGCCGCGCAGCTGGTGCAGCTGGGCCAGGCCCAGGCGGTCGGCCCTGTCCATGATGATAGTGTTGGCGGTGGGCACGTCGATACCGGTCTCGATGATGGTCGAGCACAGCAGCACATTGAAGCGCTGGTGATAGAAGTCGGACATCACCCGCTCCAGCTCCCGTTCGCGCATCTGGCCGTGGGCGACGGCGATGCGCGCCTCCGGTACCAGCTCGGCCAGGGCCTGGGCGCTGTTTTCGATGGTCTGCACCTCGTTGTGCAGGTAATAGACCTGGCCGCCGCGCTTGAGCTCGCGCAGTATCGCCTCCCGCACCAGGGCCGGATCCGATTCGCGCACGAAGGTTTTCACCGCCAGCCGCTTGGCGGGCGGGGTGGCGATGATCGACAGGTCGCGCATGCCGCCCATCGCCATGTTCAGGGTACGGGGAATGGGGGTGGCGGTGAGGGTGAGGATATCCACATCGGCGCGCAGCGCCTTGATCTGATCTTTCTGGCGTACCCCGAATCTGTGCTCTTCATCGACGATCAGCAAGCCCAGATCCTTGAAGCGCACATCCTGGCTGAGCAGCTTGTGGGTGCCGATCACGATGTCGATGGTGCCGTCCGCCAGGCCGGTCAGGGACTTGTCCTGCTCCTTGCCGGTCTTGAAGCGGCTGATCATCTCCACCCGCACCGGCCAGTTGGCGAAGCGATCGCGGAAGTTGTCGTAATGCTGCTGGGCCAGCAGGGTGGTGGGCACCAGTATCGCCACCTGTTTGCCGCCGTGCACCGCCACGAAGGCGGCGCGCATCGCCACCTCGGTCTTGCCGAAGCCCACATCGCCGCACACCAGCCGGTCCATGGCCTTGGCCTGGGTCATGTCGGTCAGCACCGCGTTGATGGCCATCAGCTGGTCGTCGGTTTCCTCGAAGGGGAAGGCATCGGCGAACTGGCGGTAGGCGGCCTTGTCGTGGGCGATGGCCTGGCCCGGCTTGGCGGCCCGGCGGGCATAGACGTCGAGCAGCTCGGCGGCCACGTCGCGCACCCTTTCCGCCGCCTTGCGCTTGGCCTTGGCCCAGCTGTCGTTGCCGAGCCGGTTGAGGCTGGGCTCGTCGGCGCCGCTGTAGCGGCCGACCAGGTGCAGGGCGGTGACCGGCACATAGAGCTTGTCGCCGCCCGCATATTCCAGGGTCAGGTATTCGGAGGTCAGGCCGCCGGCATTGAGGGTCTGCAGGCCCAGGTAGCGGCCGACCCCGTGATCCAGGTGCACCACCGGCTGGCCGATGGACAACTCGGCCAGGTTGCGGATCAGGGTGTCCGGGCTCAGGCTCGCGGACTTTTCCCGCCGCCGGCGCTGGATCACCCGGCCGCCGAGCAGATCGCCCTCGCAGATCAGCGCCAGTTGTTCGCCCAGGATAAAGCCTTGGGCGAGCGGGCCGATCAACAGGCCCTGTGGTGCATTACCGTCCAGGAAGCGAGCCAGGCTGTCGCAGGGCGTCGGCTTGAGTTCGCTGCCCGCCAGCAATTCCAGCAGCGCCTCGCGCCGACCGGCGGTTTCCACCGAAAACAGCACCCGGCCGGGAAAATCCCGGCAGAAATCCTGCAGCCGGGCTAGGGGCGTGCCCTTCTGGTGCTCGATTTCCAGCTCCGGTAAAGGGTTGACCGGGGCATTGCGCCGGTCGCCTTTCTCGGCCACCGGATCCGCGCTCAGCACCAGCTGGGGATAGGCCTTGAGGGCGGTGTTCAGTGCCTCGGGCGGCAGGTACAGGCTGTCCGGGGCCAGCAGCGGACGCAGGCTGTCGTGGCGGCGGTCTTCGTAGCGCGCCTGCACATCGGCCCAGAAGTCTTCCGCCGCCTGGGTCAGCTCGCCCTGGGTCAGTACCAGGGTGTCGGCGGGCAGGGAGTCGAACAGGGTCTCGACCCGCTCGAGAAACAGCGGAAAGTAATATTCGATGCCGGCGGGAAACTGGCCCTGGCTGACCCTGTGATAGAGGGCCTCCGGTTCGTTGCGCAGGGCGAAGCGCTCCCGGTACTGGCCCCGGAACCGCTCGATGGCGGCGGCGTCGGTGGGAAATTCCCGCGCCGGCAGCAGGCGGATTTCGTCGATTTTATCCCGGGAACGCTGGCTGTCCGGATCGAAGGGCCGCAGGGTGTCCACCTCGTCGTCGAAGAAATCGATGCGATAGGGCTCGCCCGCGCCCATCGGGAACAGGTCGAGCAGGGCGCCGCGGGCGGCGAATTCGCCGTGCTCCAGCACCTGCTCCACGGCCCGGTAGCCGGCCTGTTCCAGCCGGGAGCGCAGGCCGTGCAGATCCAGCTTGTCGCCGGTGCGCACCAGCAGGCTGTTATGTTCCAGGTACTGTCTCGGAGGCGTGCGCAGCATCAGGGTGCTGACCGGTACGATCAGCAGGCCCCGTCCCAGGGCGGGCAGGCCATAGAGGGTTTCCAGTCGCTGGGAGATAATATCCTGGTGGGGTGAAAAGCTGTCGTAGGGCAGGGTTTCCCAGTCCGGGAACAGGCACACCGGCAGCCGGCTGTCGGCCAGCAGATGGCCGACTTCCTGCTCCAGGCGCTGGGCCGAGGGGGTATCGGCGACCACCAGCAGCACCAGGTGGGCATGGTTTTGTACCTGCTGGGCGATGGCCAGTGCCAGGCTGCTGCCCCTGAGGTTGCCCAGGCTGGCCTTGGGCCTGGGAGTCGGGCTCTTGATATCTATTGTTGTCATGGGTCCACTGGAGCTTGTTGCGTTAACCGCGAACCTTTATTATTCCGCAACTCGCGGGTGACGTAAAACCCTTTGCAAAACGGATGATTATACCATGTTTCAACCCCTGATCCTGATGTTGGGTCTCAGGTATGCCGGTGCCCGGGGGCGCCGTAGTTTTGCCTCGTTTGTCTCCTGTTTTTCGACCATCGGCATCCTGCTGGGGGTGGCGGCGCTGATCCTGGTGTCGGCGGTGATGAACGGCTTCGAGCAACAACTCAAGGATCGCCTCCTGGGGGTAATCCCCCATGCCCTGGTGACCAATGAGCAGCGCCGGCTGGCCGATCCCGGCCAGTATGCCCCGCTGTTCGCTAATCAGCCCCGGGTAAAGGCCAGCGCGCCCTTTATCCAGGCAGAAGCCATGGTGCAGGGGCCGGGGCACCTGACCGGGGTCGAACTCTATGGGGTGGACCTCGGCGCCTTTCCGGCGGGCGATCCCCTGCTGACCGGCCTCAGCGGCCAGACCCGGGAATTCTTCGAATACCTGCCCTACGGCCTGGTGATGGGGGCCGGGGTGGCCAGGAGCCTGAATGTGGAGCCGGGTGATCAGGTGCGGGTCACGGTCACCGAAGGCAGCCGCTTTACGCCTCTGGGGCGGGTGCCCAGCCAGCGGTTGTTTACCCTGGTGGGTACCTTCAGCACCGGTACCGATGTCGACAACCAGCTGGTGCTGGCCCGGCTGGAGGATGCGGGCCGGCTGCTGCGCTATGGGCCCGGCCAGGCCACGGGCCTGCGGCTGTGGCTGCACGATGCCTTCGAGGTCGATCGACTGGCGCCGCTGCCGGAGGGGCTGACCCTGGCCAGCTGGCAGCAGAGCCGGGGAGAGCTGTTCCAGGCGGTGGCCATGGAGAAACGGCTGATGAGCCTGATGCTGGCGCTGATCATCCTGGTGGCGGCCTTCAACATACTGTCGTCCATGGTGATGGTGGTGACCGACAAGGAGGCCGAGATCGCCATGCTGCAGACCCTGGGTCTGAGCCGTTATCGGGTGATGGGGGTGTTTATGATCCAGGGCGGCTTCAGCGGCGTGCTCGGCTCCCTGCTGGGCTTCGGGCTGGGGCTGGTGCTGTGCCTGAACCTGGACGCCGTGCTGGGCGGGCTCGGCATCAACTTCTATTCGGCGGCGGGCGGTAACAGCCTGCCGGTGCAGCTGGACAGGATCCAGCTGGTATTTATCCTGATTTCCACCCTGTTATTGTGTGTGTTGGCCAGCCTGTATCCGGCCTGGCGGGCGGCACAGGTTCATCCTGCCGAGGCATTGCGTTATGAGTAGTCCCCTGTTAGTCGTCGAGAAGTTAACCAAGGCCCACCAGGACGGGGAGCGCGACATTCAGATCCTCGACGGGGTCAGCATGACCCTGAACGCGGGCGAGAGCCTGGCGGTGGTGGGCAGCTCGGGTTCGGGCAAGAGCACCCTGCTGCATCTGCTGGGCTGCCTGGACGCGCCTACCAGTGGTTGGGTGCAGGTGGAGGGACAGGATCTGCACCGGATGTCGGCCCGGGCCCAGGCCCGCTTCCGCAACCAGAAGCTGGGCTTTGTCTATCAGTTCCATCACCTGCTGGGGGAGTTCACCGCCCTCGAAAACGCCGCCATGCCGCTGTTGATCGCGGGTGTGGCCGTTGCCGAGGCCAGGGAGCGGGCCCAGGCGCTGCTCGCCCGGGTGGGCCTGGGTCATCGCCTGGAGCACAGGCCCTCGGCGCTGTCCGGTGGCGAACGCCAACGGGTGGCCATCGCCCGTGCCCTGGTCAATCGTCCCCGGCTGGTGCTGGCCGACGAGCCGACCGGTAACCTGGATGCCCACAGCGCCGCCGATGTGTTCGCCCTGCTGGCCGAACTGCAGGCCGAGTCGGGCACCGGGCTGGTGGTGGTGACCCATGATCTGAACCTGGCGGCACGCCTGGACCGGCAGGCCCGGCTGGTGGACGGCCGGCTGCAGGAGGCACACTGATGTTTCGTCCCCTCAGCCTGTTCCTGGGCTGGCGTTTCAGCCGGGCCAAGCGGCGCAACCGTTTTATTTCCTTTATCTCCGCCGCCTCGATCATGGGCATCGCCATCGGGGTCGGCGCGCTGATCCTGGGGCTGTCGGCGATGAACGGCTTCCAGCGGGAGCTGGAACAACGGATCCTGGCGGTGATCCCCCACGGCCAGCTGACCACGGCCCAGGGACCGGTGGATAACTGGCGGGGCGTAGTGGCGCAACTGACGTCGGCACCGGGCATAGTGGCGGCCTCACCCCATGTCCCGCTGGACGGGCTGTTGAGCAGGGGCGCCAAGCTGAAGGCGGTGCAGTTGCAGGGCATAGAACCCGGACTGGAGGGGCAGATCTCGGATCTGTCGGCCTTTATTCAGGGTGGCGGGTTTGATGTATTGCAGCCGGGGGCGCGCCAGTTGATCCTGGGGCAGGCCATCGCCCAGCAGCTGGGGCTGGCGCTGGGAGACAGCGTGTCGTTGCTGCTGCCGGCGCCCGGCGAGCAGGGGTTTGGCTCGCCCCAGCGCCACAGCTTCACCCTGGTGGGGATACTGGCCCTGGGCGGCCAGCTGGATACCGTGCTGGGTTATACCCATCTGGAGGATGCCCAGCAGTTGCGGGAACTGGGGGAGGGGGTGACCGGGTTCCACATCAAGGTGGATGATGTGCTGACGGCGGATGCCCTGACCATGAATGCGGCCATGGCCTTGCCCAGCCCCTACTATGTGGACAGCTGGATGCGCAGCCAGGGCAACATCTACCGGGATATCCAGTTGGTGCGTACCCTGATGTATGTGGTGCTGCTGCTGGTGATGGCGGTGGCCAGCTTCAACATAGTGTCGACCCTGGTGATGGCGGTCAACGAGAAGAAAGGGGACATCGCCATCCTCAAGACCATGGGCGCCGGTCCCTGGCAGATCCGCGGCGCCTTTGTGGTGCAGGGCATGCTCAACGGTGTGTTTGGGGTGCTGATTGGCACCTTGTTGGGGGTGCTGCTGTCCCGGGAGTTATCGGCCCTGATACGCTGGTATGAAAGTGTCAGCGGTCACCAGCTGCTCAATCCGGAGATCTATTTTATCGATTTTATCCCCACCGAGTTCCACTGGGCGGATATGTGGCTGGTGGTGGGCGCTGCGCTGCTGCTTATTTTCGTGGCTACCCTGTACCCGGCTTGGCGTGCCGGCCGCCTGCTGCCCAGCCAGTTGCTGGGGGAGGCCTGAGCAAAGCTGGAAGCCATAAGCGAGAAGCCGGAAGTTTTTCTAGCTTTTAGCTTCCCGCTGTCAGCGGTTCTGCCGGCGGCGTTTCCAGCGGCGCAGCACCGTCCATCGCCACAGGCCGTGGATCACCATAAAGCCGGTGGCGGCGCTGGCCAGCCCCAGTACGCCACAGCCCAGCAGAAACGGCGGCCCGGCGGTACTCATGGCGTTGGTCAGCCAGCTGAGGCTTAACTCGAAATGCTGGTAATGGTGGGGCTTGTCGAGCAGGAAGGAGCCCAGCCGGTAGGCGAAATAGAACATGGGCGGCATGGTAATGGGATTGGTGACCCACACCAGCACCATCGACAGGGGCAGGTTGACCCGAAAAAAAATGGCCAGGCTGGCGGCCAGCAACATCTGAAACGGGATCGGCATCCAGGTGCACAGCAGGCCCACGGCAAAGGCGCCGGCGGCCGAGTGGCGATTCAGGTGCCACAGGTTATTGTCATGCAGGCGATCGCCAAGCAGTTGTAAATGCTTGTTATTCTTGATGGTGCCCGGGTCGGGCATCAAGCGTCGTAAGGTTTTTTTTGGCATCTGCTCCAGGTCCGCAATACTTACCCCATGGATAAGCGGCTGTTCTACTTCTGCTCCGGTGTGTCATCCAGTCTGATCTGGCCCTGGTTGCCACCCTGGGACTGGTGGCTGCCGTTGACACTCTTGTGTCTGCTTATGCTACGGCGCTTCCTGCTCGGTGGCTGGCTGCTGCTGGGGGTATTATGGATTTTCAGCTATAGCCACTGGCAACTCAACTGGCTTACCCAGCCCGAATTGACCGTCAGGAGTCACATTATAGCGGGTCAGGTTATCGCCTCCTACCCCAAAGAAGAAACGACAGGCCGGCTGATTGTTAGGCTGGAAAGCCTGAATGGTCAAGCACTTTCCCCCCAGCCCCGGGTACTTTTGGCCTGGTATGGGCAGGGAACCATACCGGCACAGGGTGATCGAATCGGCTCGGTCACCCGCCTGTTGCCGCCCCACAGCCTGCAGAATCCGGGCAGCTTCAACAGCGCCCGCTGGCTGCTGGGACAGGGGGTCAGCGCCCGCGGCTACCTGACCGGCCTGCTGTTCCATGAGCCCGCCCCGGCCGGGCTCAGATCCGCATTATTGGCCCGTTTCGAGGCCGCCACTGACGGTCTTGCGGCCCGACGCTGGCTGTTGGCACTGAGTTTCGGTGAGCGGGGCGAGCTCAGCAAAGGCGACTGGGACACGCTGCGGGCCTTGGGGGTGAGCCACCTGTTCGCCATTTCCGGACTGCATATCGGCCTGTTGGCCGCCCTCGGCTATGGCCTGGGCAGCCTCACCGGCCGCTCCTGGATGGCGGCCCTGGGCGGCATGGCACTGGCGCTGGCCTATGCCTGGCTGGCGGGGTTTTCGCTGCCGACCCAGCGGGCCCTGCTGATGCTGATGCTCTGGCTGGGGGTAAGCCAGCTGGGCCGATACTGGAGCGGACGGCGCATCTTGCTGGCCTGTTGCACCATCTTATTGGCCGGCCAGCCCTGGCTGGTGTTCAGTCAGGGCTTCTGGTTGTCGGTGCTGGCGGTCGCCGCCCTGCTGGGCACCCGGCTGCTGTTTCGCCGCCAGGGGCTGGTCTCGTTGCAGCTGGCCCTGTGCCTGCTGCTGTTGCCCCTGCTGTTGCTGTTGTTCGGCGGTTTCAGCTGGCTGTCGCTGCCTGCCAACCTGGTGTTGATCCCGTTGTTCTCCCTGTTGCTGATCCCGCTGTTGCTGCTGACCTGCCTGTTGCTGGTCCCGTTGCCCGCGCAGGCCTCGTCGCTGCTGGCGCTGCTGGATGGGTTGTTTTCCCGGCTGATGGCGGCCCTGGAATGGCTGGCGGAAAGCCTGTCTCCCTGGTGGCCGCTGTCCGCCTGGGGTCAAGGGGGCCTGCTGCTGTTGGTGCTGATGTTGCTGGCCGGGTTGCTGCCCGGGGCGCGCCGTCTCTGGCCGCTCGGCCTGTACCTGTTGCTGCTGCAGGCTTGGCCGGGGCCGGCCTGGGAGGTCCGGGTGCTGGATGTGGGCCAGGGTCTGGCGGTGCTGGTCACCCAGGGCAGGCAGGCGCTGCTGTATGATACCGGCAACCGCTACCCCTCCGGATTCAACATGGCAGATAGTGTGATACTGCCGTTGCTGAACGAGCTGGGCATCCGCCGGCTGGATTATCTGGTGATCAGCCATGATGACAGGGATCACAGCGGCAACCGGGACTATCTGGCGCGGGTGCTGCCCGTCGGCCGGCGCTGGGGGGCCTGGCCGGACGGGCAGGGCTGCCGGGCCGGACAGCGCCGGCAGTGGCAATCGCTCACCCTGGAGGTACTCTGGCCCGAGCGGGTAAGCGGCCACAGCAACAATGATTCCTGCGTGTTGCGGATCTCCGATGGCCGGCTGGCGGTACTGTTGACCGGTGATATCGAGGCGGGGGCGGAGCAGCGGCTGATCCGCAGCGGACGGCGGCTGGATGCCCAGCTGTTGCTCAGTCCCCACCATGGCAGCCGCAGCTCGTCCAGCCCGGCCTTCAACCGGGCGGTGGCCCCGGACCTGGTGGTGCACACTGCGGGCTTCGCCAACCGCTGGGGCTTTCCGGCGCCGGAGGTGGTGGCTCGCCTTGAACGGCAGGGGGTCGAGCAATATGTGACCGGCCAGCACGGCATGCTGCATCTGGCTGCGGCGCAGGATAGGTGGCGGCTGCTGAACCAGAGACGTCCGGGTCCCTGGTATAATCGGCTCAATGCTTGGTTGAATGGGCGGAAGTCGTTAGAATAGCCGCTCATTTTACAGGGCAGAGACCTTATGTCAGAACAAGCACACTCCTCATCCTGGCCGGTGCTGAAGCGCCTGCTGGGCTATGTGAAGGAGCGCAAGCTCGGCCTGGTGGCCGCCATCATCGGCATGGCCGGCTATGCCGCCGTCGACACCACCTTCGTCTATTCCATCAAGCCGCTGATCGACGAGGGCCTGACCGGCCAGGATCCCGCCGTGCTGAAATGGATGCCGTTGTTCGTGATCGGCATCGTCTTCCTGCGCGGCATCTGCACCTTTCTGTCCAACTATTGCATGGCCTGGGTCGGCAACCATGTGGTGATGTCGCTGCAGCAGCAGGTGTTCGGTAAGCTGATGGCCATGCCGGTGGCCTTTTTCGACCGCCATAATACCGGCACCCTGTTGTCCAAGGTCACCTACGATGCGTCCCAGGTCTCGGCGGCGGCCAGTTCGACCCTGGTGACCCTGGTGCGGGAAGGGGCGACGGTGATCGGCCTGCTGGGGCTGATGTTTTATCACTCCTGGCAGTTGTCGCTGATCTTTTTCGCTGTCGGCCCTGTGGTGGGGGTGCTGATCGCCATCATCAGCCGCCGCTTTCGCCGCATCAGTCGGGGCATGCAGGATGCCATGGGCAATATCACCAGCAGCACCGAGCAGATGCTCAAGGGCCATAAGGAAGTGCTGATGTTTAACGGCCAGCGGGTGGAGGCCGGGCGTTTCCACGGGGTGAGCAACCGGGTGCGCCAGCAGAACATGAAAATGGTGGCGGCCGATGCCATCGGTACCCCCGTGGTGCAGGTGATCGCCTCTTTCGCGCTCGCGGTACTGCTCTATGTATCTACCTTCGACGGTGTCCAGGACAGCCTGACCCCCGGCACTTTTACCGTGATCGTGACCTCCATGATGATGCTGATGCGGCCGTTGAAGAGCCTGACCCAGGTCAATGTCTCCTATCAGCGGGGCATCGCCGCCTGCCAGAGTCTGTTCGGCCTGCTCGACAGTGAAGGCGAGCAGGACCAAGGCAGCCGGCCCCTGACCCGGGCCCGGGGGCAAGTGGAGTTTGACCGGGTCACCTTCCGCTATCCCACCAAGGACACGCCGGCCCTCAAGGGAGTGAGTTTCAGCCTGGAACCGGGCAAGACCATCGCCCTGGTGGGGCGCTCCGGCTCGGGCAAGAGCACCATCGCCAGCCTGTTGACCCGCTTCTACGATATCGACGAGGGTGAAATCCGCCTCGACGGGGTCAATATCCAGGACTATCGACTCAGCGATCTGCGCCGCCAGTTCGCCCTGGTGTCCCAGCATGTGCACCTGTTCAACGACAGCATCGCCAACAACATCGCCTATGCCGCCGAAGGCGAATACAGCCGGGAGCAGATCATCGCGGTGGCGAAAATCGCCTATGCGGACGAATTCATCAACAAGCTGGAGCGGGGCTACGACACCCTGATTGGCGAAAACGGCGCCAGCTTGTCCGGCGGCCAGCGCCAGCGGATCGCCATCGCCCGGGCGCTGTTGCGCAACGCCCCCCTGCTGATCCTGGATGAGGCCACTTCGGCGTTGGATACCGAATCCGAGCGCCATATCCAGGCGGCGCTGGATGCCCTGCGTAAGGACAGGACCTCGCTGGTGATCGCCCATCGTCTGTCGACCATCGAAAATGCCGACGAAATCCTGGTGATAGACGAGGGCCGGATAGTGGAGCGGGGGGATCATCACAGCCTGATGGCCAGCCAGGGCGTCTATGCCCAGCTCAGGGCCATCCAGTTCGGGGACCAGTAATGGAGGCTTGGTACCGCACGCCGACCTGGTTGTGGTTACTGCTGCCTTTCAGCCTGCTGTTCGGGCTGGTTGCCGAGGTGCGTCGTCGGCTGTTTAAGTGGGGACTGAAGCCCGTGTATCGTGCTCCGGTGCCGGTGATTATCGTCGGCAACCTGAGCGTCGGCGGCAATGGCAAGACGCCGCTGGTGGTCTGGCTGGTGGAATGGCTGCGGGAGCAGGGCTACCGTCCCGGGGTGATCAGCCGGGGCTATGGCGGCAAGAGTGAGGCTTATCCCCTGCAGCTGGCGGACGATACCGGCCCCGAGCAGGCCGGCGACGAGCCCGTGCTTATCTATCGCCGTTGCGGTTGCCCGGTGGTGGTGGCCCCCGACCGGGCCGCCGCCGCCAGGCAGCTGGTGACCCTGGGGGTGGATATCATCATCAGCGACGATGGCCTGCAGCATTACGGCCTGGCCCGGGATATCGAACTGGTGGTGGTGGACGGCCAGCGCCGCTTCGGCAATGGCCATCTGCTGCCGATGGGGCCGCTGCGCGAAGGCCGTTGGCGCCTCGGTCAGGTTACCGGGGTGGTCAATAACGGCGGTCCCGTGGCGCCGGGGGAATACCTGATGACGCTGGCGCCGGGGGAGCTTAATGCGGTCGGGGCGGGGCAGGGGCAGCGGCCGCCCGCCGGCAGCCCGGTACATGCCATGGCCGGCATCGGCAACCCGGGCCGGTTTTTCACCACCCTCGAACAACAGGGGTTTGTGCTTGACCGGCAGCTGGCGCTGGCCGACCATCGGGGTATCGCATCCGAGGCGTTGGCAGCGGTGCAATCCCGGCCCCTGCTGATGACCGAAAAAGACGCGGTAAAGTGGCGGGGCGGCCATGATAATGCCTGGTTTCTGCCCGTCGATGCCCGCCTACCGGGCGAGTTTGAACAATTGCTGTTAACCCGTTTAAAGGAGCTTCACCATGGCCATTGATGCCAAACTGGTAGAAATCATCGCCTGCCCCGTGTGCAAGGGTAAGCTGCAGCTGGACAGGAAGCACAATGAGCTGGTGTGCCGGTTTGACCGCCTGGCCTACCCGATCACCGAAAACATCCCGGTGCTGCTGGAGAACCGGGCCCGTAAACTGGATCTGGACGAGCTGCCCGGATGAGCTTCATCGTCGTTATTCCCGCCCGTTTCGGCTCGACCCGGCTGCCCGGCAAGCCATTGGCCGATATTCACGGCAAGCCGATGATCCAGTGGGTGGTGGAGCAGGCGCAAAAGAGCGCCGCCCGCCGGGTGGTGGTGGCCACCGACGACAGGCGCATCGCCGATGCCCTGGCGGGGCTGGAGGTCGAGGTCTGCATGACCGCCGCCGATCATGAGTCGGGCACCGAGCGGCTGGCCGAGGTGGTGGCAAAACTGGCGCTGTCCCCCGACGAGATAGTGGTCAACGTACAAGGCGATGAGCCCCTGCTGCCGCCCGCACTGGTGGATCAGGTGGCCGAGCTGCTGGCCGCCAGCCAGGCGCCGATGGCGACTCTGGCGACCCCGCTCGAAGAGGCCGGCCAGCTGCGGGATCCCAATGTGGTCAAGGTGGTGGCCAGCCTGCAGGACAAGGCCCTGTATTTCAGCCGTGCGCCCATTCCCTGGGACAGGGACGGCATGGCGAAAGACGCCCCGGACCTGAGCCTCTGTTTGCGTCATATCGGCATCTATGCCTACCGGGCCGGCTTTATTCAACGCTATATCAGCCTGCCGACGAGCCCGCTGGAACAGCTGGAAAAACTGGAGCAGCTGCGGGTGCTCTGGCATGGAGAGCAGATAGCCCTGGCCCGGGCCCGGGTGCTGCCTCCGCCGGGGGTGGATACCCAGGCCGATCTGGACGGGATACGCCGCGTGCTGGCCGCCGGCTGAATGACATAATTTGCTGCAAAAAAAAACATCTCGGGGTAAAGTTCCCCGCATAATTAAAGGGCCGCCACCGGCCCCGAATACGGAAATATCTGAGGATAAATATGATTACCCTGGGTGAGTACATAGTTAAAAAGCAGTCTGAATACCCCAACGCCACGGGAGAGCTGACTTCGCTGCTGTCGTCCATCCGTCGGGCGGCCAAGGTGGTGAACCGGGAAATTAACCGTGCCGGCCTGGTGTCAGACATCATCGGCGGCAGCTTTGGCCGCGAAAATGCCCAGGGTGAAGTGCAGCAGAAGCTGGATGTATTCGCCAACGATATTTTCAAGGCGGCGCTGGAAGCCCGGGGCGAGGTCTGTGGCATCGCCTCGGAAGAAGAAGATGATTTCGTGGTGTTCGACAGCCACACCAGCGCCAACTCCAAATATGTGGTGCTGATGGATCCGCTGGACGGCTCTTCCAATATCGATGTCAACGTGTCCATCGGTACCATCTTCTCCATCTATCGCCGGATCAGCGAGCCGGGCGGCCCGGTGACCCTGGAAGATTTCCTGCAGCCGGGCATCAACCAGATCGCCGCCGGTTACGTGGTCTACGGCTCGTCCACCATGCTGGTGTATACCACGGGTAACGGTGTGCATGGTTTTACCTACGATCCGTCCCTCGGTTCCTTCGGCCTGTCCCATGAGAATATCCGCATTCCCGAGCAGGGCCAGATCTACTCCATTAACGAAGGCAACTACATCAAGTTCCCCGAAGGGGTGAAGAAATATATCAAGTTCTGCCAGGAAAAGGATGACGACAGCAAGCGGCCCTATACATCCCGCTATATCGGCTCCCTGGTATCGGACTTTCACCGTAATATGCTCAAGGGCGGCATCTATATCTATCCTTCCGGCACCAGCGCTCCCAACGGCAAGCTGAGGCTGCTCTATGAGTGCAACCCGCTGGCATTTCTGGCGGAGCAGGCCGGCGGCAAGGCCACCGACGGCTTCCGGCGCATCATGGAAATCAAGCCGACGGAGCTGCATCAGCGCACCCCCTATTTTGTCGGTTCAATCCGTATGGTGGACAAGGCCGGGGAGTTTATGACCCAGTATTCGAGCCTGGGGACGGAATAAACCCGGAACGGATGACTAAGGCGCTTCGGCGCCTTTTTTTATGGCTTATGCTTACCCTGTGTACTGAATGGAGCCATGCCTATGTGGAACAGGGACAGCTATCTGCCGCTGCTGGGAGTGCTGGTAGCCGATGCGGCGAGTCTGGGGCTGCACTGGCTGTATGACAGGGAGCGCATCGCAGAGGTTGTGCAACGGGAAGGCGGCTGTGTATTCCTCACCCCCAATGCCGCCGACTATCGGGGTGTGGCGGGTTATTTCGGCTACCCCGATAAAGGATCCGGAGACTTGTCAGGCTATGGTGAAACAGCCCTGCTGGCGGCCGAAGTGGTGGCGACCGAGAGCGGCTGGAACAGTGCCGCCTATCGGCAGGCCTTTGTTCGGTATTTCAGCGCGGGTGGCCGTTATCAGGGCTATATCGATCAACCGACCCGGGCCTTGCTCACGGCCCTGCAGGGGCCGGCCGAAGACTGGCCCCCGGAGTCGGGCTGCGACGATGAGCAGACCCCGGCCCTGGCCACCATTCCCGCGCTGTGCGCCTGCTATTCCGACCTGAGCGAACTTAAGCTCCGGGTCAAGGCCGCCACCGCCGTGACCCATCGCCTGCCTGAGGTCCAGCAGGCCGGTCAGGCCCTGGCCCATGGCCTTAACCTGCTGCTGCGGGGAGCTCCCCTCGAGCAGGCGCTGCAGGCCGTGAACGATAGCCTGCCGGGTGAATGGCAGGCGAGGGCGAGGTCGGCATGCGAGGGCCGGCCGGGTCTCAATGAGCTGGCCGAACAATGGGGAACCGGTTGTGGCCTGCATGAGAGCCTTCCCCTGTCCCTGGCACTGATCAAGCGTGCCGACAGTTATTCCCGGGCGATTACCGACAATATCCTGCTCGGTGGCGACAGTTGCGGCCGGGCCTTGCTGGTTGGCGCCCTTGCCGCCGCCCACTGGGGAATGGGCGAAAAAGGCATCCCCGTGGGCTGGCTGTTACGGCTGAATGAGCACCTGAGGATAGCCCGGCTGCTCAGCCGGCTGGCACCGCTAGATAAATGTTCCCGATACCGCGGCATCGATCAGGTACTGCACGCGACACGCCGCGAGCCCGGCCATGAGGGCCCCTCTGCTTAGCGATAGCCGGTCGCGGCCTCCCGGGATCCATTATTCGGAACGGCTATTTAGATAAGCAAGCGCCGATCAACATTAACCTTGTTAAGGCTCTTTGAAAGTCGGTTTTATGTCCTTACATTATTAGGTGAGGTCAAAAAACAGACCCTCAAGGAGGCTTCAAATGGCAATGAAACGTTTGTCCTCATCCAGGCTGGCACCCTGGAACTGGTTTAAGCATGAGCAGGATGAGCCCTTGACCATGGTGGGGCATGAGCAGGAATTTCATCCCCTGTCCCGCCTGCAGCAGGATATGGAGCGTTTGTTTGAGCGCAACCTGCGTCGGTTCGGTAGTGACCTGTCGACGGGCGACTGGCCGGCCTTCAACCAGCTCAAGCCCAGCATCGACATCAGCGAGCGTGAGGGATGCTATCTGATCGGTGTGGAAATCCCCGGTGTGAAAAAAGAGGATGTGACCCTGACTCAGGAGGGGGACAGGTTAATCATTCGCGGAGAGAAGAGGCATGAGCATGAGGAAAAAAGTGACACCCTGCATCGTATTGAGCGCAGTTATGGTCACTTCCAGCGGGTGTTGACGTTACCTGCCGATGCGAGGGCCGAGGATATCAGCGCCCAGTTTAAAGACGGAGTACTAAAAATAGAGGTCCCGCGTCAGGTTAATGCGGAACATGCCTCCAAGCAGATCAACATTTCCCAGCAATAACTCAAGGCCGGCATACGCCGGCCTTGTTTTGTCATGGGGTGGTCAACGCATTATTTTTCGACCTGAGATATGAACTCGCGTTCTGCGGCGCCGGTATAGAGCTGACGCGGACGACCGATCTTCTGCTTGGGATCGGAGATCATCTCGTTCCAGTGCGACATCCAGCCGACGGTGCGGGCCAGGGCGAAGATCACGGTGAACATGCTGGTGGGAATGCCGATGGCCTTCAGGATGATGCCCGAGTAGAAGTCGACATTCGGGTACAGCTTGCGCTCGACGAAGTAGGGGTCGGACAGGGCGATGCGCTCCAGCTCCATGGCCACGTCCAGCAGCGGATCGCTGATCTTCAGGTCGTCCAGTACTTCGTGGCAGGTTTCGCGCATCACGGTGGCGCGGGGATCGAAGTTCTTGTACACCCGGTGGCCGAAGCCCATCAGGCGGAAGGGATCGTCCTTGTCTTTCGCGCGCTCGATAAACTCGGGAATGCGGTCGACCGAACCGATTTCTTCGAGCATCATCAGGCAGGCTTCGTTGGCGCCACCGTGGGCCGGGCCCCACAGGGAGGCAATACCGGCGGCGATACAGGCAAACGGGTTGGCGCCACTGGAGCCGGACAAGCGTACGGTAGAGGTGGACGCGTTCTGCTCGTGATCCGCATGCAGGGTAAAGATGCGGTCCATGGCCCGTTCGACGATCGGGTTGACCTTGTATTCCTCGCAGGGCACGGCGAACATCATGTTCAGGAAGTTACCGGCATAGCTCAGATCGTTACGCGGATAGACAAAAGGCTGGCCGATGGAATATTTGTAGGCCATGGCGGCGATGGTCGGCAGCTTGGCGACCAGGCGATGGGCGGCAATTTCCCGGTGCTCCGGGTTATTGATGTCCATGGGATCATGGTAGAAGGCCGACAGGCCGGCGATCACCCCGCACACGATGGCCATGGGGTGGGCGTCGCGACGGTAGCCCTTAAAGAAAGAAGACAGCTGTTCATGGACCATGGTGTGGCGCATGATATGGCGGTGGAACTCGTCATACTGCTTGGCGGTGGGGGCCTCGCCGTACAGCAGGATATAACAGACTTCGAGGTAGTCTGCGTTTTGAGCCAGTTGGTCTATGGGGTAACCGCGATGCAGCAGCACGCCAAGATCACCGTCGATATAGGTGATTTCAGAGCGGCAGGAGGCCGTCGCCATAAAACCGGGATCGAAGGTAAAGTAACCGTGTGAGCCTAATGAACTGATATCTATAACATCATAGCCAGCAGTACCTGACGAAATAGGAAGTTCAATGGGGTCCTTGCCGGGCAGATGCAGGGTGGCCTTTTGGTCAGCCATAACACGTCTCCTTGTTTTTTATAATAGGTCCACAGGTCCGCATTGTTATGCACTTTTAATGAGAAAGTAATCACCAACACGTCCCATGGTTCGGCCATATTGAAAACAGAACAAGGGGTGAATGTCAATTTTAGTCGTCCTGCCTACCAGGCGTAAACCCGGTTGTGGGATCAGCTTTACAGATTTGGCAATTGATGCCGGGCCCGCGTTGTATTTATTTGCCCCCCTCCCTATACTCGGCACCCGAGGGTATAGGATGCAGTTGTGGCCGTGCCGCAGATGCAAATAATGACGGTGCAGTGACCGCCAGGTCGCGGTGCCTGATTATGCTTTTCGTGTCACACCACATTTCCATATACCCGGGCAAGACTGTTAAAACAATAACTAACGTGCTCCATGGAGCTAGTGGGCAAGACCGTGACTAAAAAACAGAGACCTGTAAACCTCGACCTACGGACTATTCGCCAACCTGTCACAGCAATCGCATCTATCCTCCACCGGGTTGCCGGTGTCATCACGCTATTTGCGCTCGCCATCCTTATCTGGCTGCTCAGTTACTCGCTCTCTTCCGAGCAAGGGTTCCTGGCGGTTGTGGATATTCTCGACGGTTTCTTCGTCGGTTTTATCCTCTGGGGTGTGCTGACTGCATTGGCCTATCACATAGTGGGCGGCATACGCCACCTCATTATGGATCTGGGCTACTGTGAAGAACTGGAGTCTGGTGCACAGAGTGCCAAGATAGCGTTCGGTGTGACCATCTTTCTGTCACTGTTGGCGGGGGTGTTGGTATGGTAACTAATTCTGCAACCTTCGGACGCAGCGGCGTGCACGACTTTATGTTGATCCGCGCTACTGCTGTAATTCTTACCTTATATACCATTTATCTGGTTGGCTTCATCGCCTTCAACGACATCACCTATGATGTGTGGACCGGCTTTTTCGCCAAAACCTCGACCAAGGTATTCACCCTCCTGGCCTTGTTCAGCGTGCTGATGCACGGCTGGATCGGTGCCTGGCAGGTGCTGTCCGACTACGTCAAGCCCGCCCTGTGGCGTGGTGTAGCCCAGTTCCTGGTGGTGGTTTTGTTGTTGGTCTATCTGCTGACCGGCATCGTCGTACTGTGGGGTGTATAAGGTGACTATTGCAATTCGCGAATTCGACGCCGTAGTAATTGGCGCCGGCGGTGCAGGCATGCGCGCCGCCTTACAAATAGCTGAATCCGGCAAGAGCTGTGCGCTGTTGTCCAAGGTTTTCCCGACCCGTTCGCATACCGTATCCGCCCAGGGCGGGATCACGGTCGCGCTGGGCAATGCCCACGATGATGACTGGCAGTGGCACATGTATGACACCGTCAAGGGCTCCGATTACATCGGTGACCAGGACGCCATCGAATTTATGTGCGAGACCGGCCCCGAAGCCATCCTCGAGCTGGAGAAAATGGGTTTGCCCTTCTCCCGTTTCGACAACGGCCGCATCTATCAGCGTCCCTTCGGTGGTCAGTCCAAGGCCTTCGGCGGCGAGCAGGCCGCGCGTACCGCCGCCGCCTCCGACCGTACCGGTCACGCCCTGCTGCACACCCTCTACCAGCAGAACGTCAAGCACCAGACCACCGTGTTTTCCGAGTGGTATGCCCTGGACCTGGTGAAAAACCAGGACGGTGACGTGGTCGGTTGTACCGCCATCGACATCGAAACCGGTGAGGTTGTCTACTTCAAGTCCAAAGCCGTGGTGCTGGCCACCGGCGGTGCCGGCCGTATCTATCAGTCCACCACCAATGCCCATATCAATACCGGTGACGGTGTCGGCATGGCCCTGCGGGCCGGCGTGCCGGTGCAGGATATGGAAATGTGGCAGTTCCATCCCACCGGCATCGCCGGCGCCGGGGTGCTGGTGACCGAAGGCTGTCGTGGTGAAGGCGGCTATCTGTTGAACAAGGACGGCGAGCGCTTCATGGAGCGTTACGCGCCCAACGCCAAAGACCTGGCCGGTCGTGACGTCGTGGCCCGTTCCATGATGATCGAGATCCGTGAAGGCCGCGGCTGCGATGGTCCCTGGGGGCCGCATATCAAGCTGAAGCTGGACCACCTGGGTCAGGAAGTGCTGGAATCCCGCCTGCCGGGTATCTGTGAGCTGTCGCGGACCTTTGCCCACGTGGACCCGGTGAAAGAGCCGATCCCGGTCATCCCGACCTGTCACTACATGATGGGGGGCGTGCCCACCAACGTGAATGGCCAGGCCCTGAAGCTGGATGCCAACGGCAACGAAGTGCCGGTCAACGGCTTGTTCGCGGTCGGCGAAATCGCCTGCGTTTCCGTGCACGGTGCCAACCGCCTGGGTGGCAACTCGCTGCTGGATCTAGTGGTATTCGGCCGCGCCGTCGGTAAGCACCTGACCACGGCCTTGAATGAAATGGGCGAGAGCCGCGCCGCATCCGAGTCCGATCTGGATGCCTCCCTGGCCCGCTACAACCGCTGGGAAAGTACCCGCAACGGTGAAGATCCGGTACAAATCCGCAAGGACCTGCAGCGCTGCATGCAGAACAACTTCTCGGTATTCCGTGAAGGCGATGCCATGGCCGAAGGCCTGGCCGAGCTGAAAGAAATCCGCGAGCGCCTGAAAACCGCCCGCCTGGATGACACCAGCCGCGACTTTAACACCCAGCGCATCGAGTGTCTGGAGCTGGACAACCTGATGGAAACCGCTTACGCCACGGCGGTCGCCGCCAACTTCCGTACCGAAAGCCGCGGCGCACACTCGCGCTTCGACTTCCCGGAGCGGGACGACGACAACTGGTTGTGCCATTCCCTGTACAGCCCGGAAACCGAGGCCATGACCAAGCGTGCCGTCAATATGTCACCGAAAACCCGTGAAGCTTTCCCGCCGAAAGCACGGACCTACTAAGGGGAGGGGATGATGCAAGTTACTATTTCTGTTTACCGCTACAATCCAGAAACCGACTCCGCTCCTCATATGAAGGACTATCGGCTGGAAGTATCCGAAGGTTCCGACATGATGGTGCTGGATGCCCTGCTGGCATTGAAAGAGCAGGATCCGAGCCTGGCTTTCCGTCGTTCCTGCCGTGAAGGCGTGTGTGGCTCCGACGGCCTCAACATGAACGGCAAGAACGGCCTGGCCTGTATTACCCCCCTGTCTGACCTGCTCAAGAAAGACAATAAGGTGGTGATCCGGCCGCTGCCAGGCCTGCCTGTGGTGCGTGACCTGGTGGTCGATATGACCCAGTTCTACACCCAGTGGGAAAAGGTCAAGCCCTTCCTGATCGCCGATGACAAGCTGCCGCCGGCGCGGGAGCATCTGCAATCACCGGACGAGCGCGCCAAGCTGGATGGTCTGTACGAGTGCATCCTGTGCGCCTGTTGCTCCACCTCCTGCCCTTCCTTCTGGTGGAACCCGGACAAGTTTATCGGCCCGGCCGGTTTGCTGGCCGCCTACCGCTGGTTGGTGGACAGCCGTGACACCGCCGCCGATGCGCGCCTGTCCGAACTGGATGACGCCTTCAGCGTATTCCGTTGTCATGGCATCATGAACTGTGTGAACGTATGTCCCAAAGGCCTGAACCCCACCAAGGCCATTGGTCATATCAAGTCCATGCTGCTGAAACGGGCCGTTTAATCTGCCCAAGCTGTAAACCAAGCCGCCCCTTGGGCGGCTTTGACTCGACGCCCAGAATGACAGTTTTACTGTCGAGAAGTTAAAGGGATAAAGATGCACAATGGCGTGATGCAAGCCTGGCTGGAATCCTCTCACCTGGCCGGTGCCAATGCGACCTATGTAGAAGACCTGTACGAGGCCTATCTTGCTGATCCTGAGTCCATTTCCGATCAGTGGCGCAGCGTGTTCGACGCTTTGCCGGCGAGTGATGGATCTCCGGAGCAACCCCACTCACAAGTAAGAGATTATTTCCGCCGCCTGGCCAAAGACACCTCCCGCTATGCCACCCCGGTCAGTGATCCCCACACTGACGCCAAACAAGTTAAAGTGCTGCAGCTGATCAACGCCTACCGTTTTCGTGGCCATCAGAATGCAAACCTTGACCCCCTCGGGTTGTGGAAGCGTGAGACCGTCGCCGAGCTGGACCCGGCATTTCACAACCTGACCGGCGCCGATCTGGACGCCACCTTCAACGTGGGCTCCTACGCTATCGGCAAGGAAACCATGAAGCTGGGCGAGCTGGTCAGCGCGCTGAAAAAAACCTACTGTGGCTCCGTTGGCGCCGAGTACATGCATATCACCAGCACCGAAGAAAAACGCTGGATCCAGAGCCGGCTCGAGCCGGTGGTCGGTGAACCCAAGTACAGCGACGAAGACAAGCGGCGTTTCCTGGACAACCTGACCGCCGCCGAAGGTATGGAAAAATACCTGGGCGCCAAGTTCCCCGGCGCCAAGCGTTTCTCCCTGGAAGGGGGCGATGCCCTGATCCCCATGACCAAAGAGCTTATCCGCCGTTTCGGTGAGAAGGGCGGCCGTGAAGTGGTGATCGGCATGGCTCACCGGGGTCGTCTGAATATGCTGGTCAACGTGCTGGGCAAGCGTCCTCAGGACTTGTTTGACGCCTTTGCCGGCAAGTACGAGACCCAGAGTTCCGGTGACGTGAAGTACCACATGGGCTTCAGCTCCGACTTCGAAACACCGGGTGGCACCGTGCATCTGGCGCTGGCCTTCAACCCTTCACACCTGGAAATCGTCAACCCGGTGGTGATCGGCTCGGTACGCGCGCGCATGGACCGGCTCGACAACCCGGATGGCCGCCAGGTGCTGCCGATCACCATCCACGGTGACTCGGCCTTTGCCGGCCAGGGGGTAGTCGCCGAAACCTTCAACATGTCGCTGACCCGTGGTTACGGGGTGGGCGGTACAGTGCGTATCGTGATCAACAACCAGGTTGGCTTTACCACCTCCAATCCGCGCGATACCCGCTCCACCGAATACTGTACCGATATCGCCAAGATGGTGCAGGCGCCGATTTTCCACGTGAATGCGGACGATCCGGAAGCCGTGGTGCAGGTGACCCAGCTGGCCCTGGATTTCCGCAACGAGTTCGGCCGCGACGTGGTGATCGATCTGGTCTGTTACCGCCGTCATGGTCACAACGAGGCGGATGAGCCGAGTGCAACCCAGCCGTTGATGTACCAGAAGATCAAGAAGCACCCGACGCCGCGCAAGATCTATGCGGATCTGCTGATCGCCAAGAACACGGTGTCGACCGAAGACGCCACCGCCATGATCAACGAATACCGGGATGCCCTGGATCACGGCGAATGCGTGGTCAAGGAATGGCGCCCGATGGAAAAACACTCGGTCGACTGGTCGCCCTATCTGGGCCACGAGTGGGACATGCCGTATGACTCCGGCTACGAACTCGATAAGCTGAAGGATCTGGCCGAGCGGGTCACCGAGTATCCCGAGAGCCATACCCTGCAGCGTCAGGTCGCGAAAATCTATGCGGATCGCAAGCTGATGGCCAAGGGCGAGAAGCTGGCGGATTGGGGCTTTGCCGAAGTGCTGGCCTACGCCACCCTGTGCGACAACAAGTATGAAGTGCGCCTCACCGGTCAGGATTCCGGCCGCGGTACCTTCTTTCACCGTCATGCGGTACTGCACAACCAGAATGATGCCAGCACCTATACCCCGCTGTGCCATCTGTCCGAGCAACAGGGCCAGTTCCAGGTCTATGATTCGGTGCTGAGTGAAGAGGCGGTGATGGCCTTCGAATACGGCTACGCCACCGCCGAGCCGGAAGGCCTGACCGTGTGGGAAGCCCAGTTCGGCGACTTTGCCAACGGTGCCCAGGTGGTGATCGATCAGTTCCTGAGCTCCGGCGAGCAGAAATGGGGCCGGATGTGCGGCCTGACCCTGCTGCTGCCCCATGGTTATGAAGGCCAGGGACCCGAACACTCCAGCGCCCGTCTCGAGCGTTATCTGCAGCTGTGTGCGGAACACAACATGCAGGTGTGCGTGCCCACCACACCTGCTCAGGTGTTCCATATGCTGCGTCGTCAGGTATTGCGTCCGATGCGCCGCCCGCTGGTGGTGATGACGCCCAAGTCGCTGCTGCGCCATCCGCTGGCCGTTTCCGAACTGGAAACCCTTGCCAGCGGTACCTTCCAGAATGCCATCGGCGAGATCGACGACCTGGATCCCAAAGGCGTCAAGCGCGTGGTGTTGTGTTCCGGCAAGGTCTATTACGATCTGCTGGAAGCGCGCCGTAAAAACGAACAAACGGACGTGGCCATTATCCGGATTGAGCAGCTGTACCCCTTCCCGCAGGAAGAGGTCGCTGCCATTCTGGCCGACTACCAGCATGTGCAAGACTTTGTCTGGTGTCAGGAAGAGCCGCAAAACCAGGGAGCTTGGTACTGCAGCCAGCATCATTTCTGGGCTGCCATTCCGGTTGGGGCCAACCTGCGTTACTCCGGGCGCGCCGCGTCGGCGTCACCGGCCGTGGGTTACACCTCTGTTCACTTACAACAACAAAAAGCGTTGGTCGAAGACGCGCTGACGTTGACTCAAGCATAACCGCACATAGGACATATTGATGACCATCGAAATCAAGGTTCCCGACCTTCCAGAATCTGTCGCCGATGCCACCATTGCTACCTGGCACAAGCAGCCGGGTGACCGGGTTGAACGCGACGAAGTGATCGTCGACATCGAAACCGACAAAGTGGTACTGGAAGTACCGGCACCCGAAGCCGGTATCCTGGAAGCCATCATCGAAGATGCCGGCGCCACCGTGCTGGGCCGTCAGCTGATCGGCAAGCTCAAGCAAGGCGCCGTTGCCGGTGAGGAAACCAAGGACAAGCCGGCCGCCGCAGATGGTGAAGCCAAGGCCGACGCGAAAGCCGATGCCGACGGCGATGCCCTGAGCCCGGCGGTACGACGCTTGGTGGCCGAGCACAATATCGATGTGGCCAAGCTGGCCGGCTCCGGCAAGGGTGGCCGGATCACCAAGGAAGACGTGGAGGCCTTCATCAAGGGCGGCAACAAGCCAGCCGCAGCAAAGGCCGCCGAAGTCAAGGCGCCGGTGGTGCCCCTGGGTGAGCGTACCGAGAAGCGGGTGCCGATGACCCGTCTGCGCAAGCGAGTGGCCGAGCGTCTGCTGGAAGCCAAGAACACCACCGCCATGCTGACTACCTTCAATGAAGTCAACATGGGTCCGATCATGAGCTTGCGCAAGCAGTACCAGGATGTGTTCGAGAAGCGTCACGGTATTCGTCTGGGCTTTATGTCTTTCTATGTGAAGGCCGTGGTTGAGTCGCTCAAGCGTTATCCTGAAGTCAACGCCTCCATCGATGGCGAAGACATCGTGTATCACAACTATTTCGATGTCAGCATCGCCGTGTCCACCCCCCGTGGCCTGGTGACGCCGGTACTGCGCGATTGCGATCGCCTGAGCCTGGCCGACATCGAAAAGAGCATCAAAGAACTGGCTATCAAGGGTCGTGACGGCAAACTGACCGTAGACGACATGACCGGTGGTAACTTCACCATCACCAACGGTGGTGTATTCGGCTCGTTGATGTCTACCCCTATCATCAACCCGCCGCAAAGCGCCATCCTGGGTATGCACAAGATCCAGGATCGGCCGATGGCGGTGGACGGCAAGGTTGAAATCCTGCCGATGATGTACCTGGCTCTGTCTTACGATCACCGTCTGATCGATGGCCGTGAGTCAGTGGGTTACCTGGTCTCCATCAAAGAGCTGCTGGAAGATCCGACCCGCCTGCTGCTGGACGTATAACCGATAATAACAACGAGGTCGGGCTTGCAGCCCGGCCCACTTTTATGTCCTGAACCCAAATACAACAACGGAATACGCAACATGAATTTGCATGAATATCAGGCAAAACAACTGTTTGCCGAATACGGACTGCCCGTATCAGAAGGCTACGCATGTGATAATCCACAGGAAGCGGTAGAAGCGGCCAGCAAGATTGGCGGTAACATGTGGGTGGTCAAGTGTCAGGTTCACGCCGGTGGCCGTGGCAAGGCGGGCGGCGTCAAGCTGGCCAAGACCAAAGAAGAAATCCGTGAATTCGCCGAAAACTGGCTGGGCAAGAACCTGGTGACCTACCAGACAGACGCCAACGGTCAGCCGGTTGCCAAGATCCTGGTTGAGTCCTGCACCGATATCGACAAGGAGCTGTACCTGGGCGCCGTCGTCGATCGTGGTACTCGCCGCGTGGTGTTCATGGCGTCCACCGAAGGTGGCGTGGAAATCGAGAAGGTGGCGGAAGAGACCCCTGAGCTTATCCACAAGGCCGCTATCGATCCCCTGGTTGGTCCGCAAGCCTACCAGGGCCGTGAACTGGCGTTCAAACTGGGCCTGAAAGGCGACCAGATCAAGCAGTTCACCAAGATCTTCCTGGGCCTGGGCCAGATGTTCCTGGACTATGACTTCGCCCTGCTGGAAATCAACCCCCTGGTGATCACCACCGCCGGCAACCTGCACTGCCTGGACGGCAAGATCAACATCGACTCCAACGCCATGTACCGTCAGCCCAAGCTGCGTGAAATGCACGATCCGTCCCAGGACGATGCCCGTGAAGCCCACGCGGCCAAATGGGAGCTGAACTATGTGGCCCTGGATGGCAACATCGGTTGCATGGTCAACGGTGCCGGCCTGGCCATGGGCACCATGGACATCGTTAACCTGCACGGCGGCAAGCCGGCCAACTTCCTGGATGTGGGCGGCGGCGCCACCAAGGAGCGGGTCACCGAAGCCTTCAAGATCATCCTGTCCGACAACAATGTCCAGGCGGTACTGGTCAACATCTTCGGCGGCATCGTACGTTGTGACATGATCGCCGAAGGCATTATCGGTGCGGTGAAGGAAGTGGGCGTGAAAGTACCCGTGGTCGTGCGTCTGGAAGGCAACAATGCCGAAGCCGGTACCCAGAAACTGGCCGAGTCCGGCCTGAACATCATCGCCGCGACCAGCCTGACCGACGCAGCCGTCCAGGTCGTTAACGCCGCACAGGGGAAATAACAACATGAGCATTCTGATCAACAAAGACACCAAGGTTATCTGTCAGGGCTTTACCGGTGGCCAGGGCACTTTCCACTCCGAGCAGGCGCAGGCATATGGCACCCAGATGGTCGGCGGCGTGTCTCCCGGTAAGGGCGGCTCCACCCACCTGGGTCTGCCGGTATTCAACACCGTGCGTGAAGCGGTCGAAGCCACAGGCGCTACTGCCTCCGTTATCTATGTGCCGGCGGCCTTCTGCAAAGACGCCATCCTGGAAGCGATCGATGCGGGTATCCAGCTGATCGTCACCATCACCGAAGGCATTCCTACCCTGGACATGCTGGACGTAAAAGTGAAGCTGGACGAAGCCGGCGTGCGCATGATCGGTCCTAACTGCCCGGGCGTGATCACCCCGGACGAGTGCAAGATCGGCATCATGCCCGGCCATATCCACAAGAAGGGCAAGGTCGGTATCGTTTCCCGCTCCGGCACCCTGACCTACGAAGCGGTCAAGCAGACCACCGACGAAGGTTTTGGCCAGTCCAGCTGTGTGGGCATCGGTGGCGATCCCATCCCCGGCTCCAACTTCATCGATATCCTGGCCCTGTTCGAGAAGGATCCGGAAACCGAAGCCATCGTGATGATCGGTGAGATCGGCGGCAGCGCCGAAGAGGAAGCGGCCGCCTACATCAAGGCGAACGTCACCAAGCCGGTGGTTTCCTACATCGCGGGCGTGACCGCGCCTCCCGGCAAGCGTATGGGCCATGCCGGCGCCATCATTTCCGGCGGCAAGGGCACCGCGGATGAGAAATTCGCCGCGCTGCAGGACGCGGGTGTGAAAACCGTGCGCTCCCTGGCCGATATCGGCAAGGCACTGCGTGAAGTGACCGGCTGGTAAATCATAGCTAGCAGCTTTAAGCCATAAGCTTAAAGCTTTAAGAAACAAAGGAGCCGAAAGGCTCCTTTGTTTTTGGCTGATATCCACACGGAGCGTTCGAACGAGTAAGGATGTCAAATAAGCAAACCCGGCTCGGCAGCCGGGTTTGTATTACTTACCGCTGTCAGCTTATAGCTGATAGCTTTCTTGACTACATGCGTTCGGCCCGGCTCCAGGGATCAGGCTTTCTGCTGAACTCCCCGTGACGCCAGTTATTGGCCAGTTGACGGAAATGATCACCGGAGACATGGATCAAGTCTCTGTGATCGCCGCTTTCCAGGTAGATGTCTGCCATTTCAAGCAGGGCTTCATCCACCAGGGTATCCAGTGCGAAAGGTTCACCCATCGCCGGAATAGCCCCTTTATCACAATCCTTGAACATCCGGATCAGTTCTTGCTCCGATGCCAACCTGACTTCGCTGTGGACCAACTGGTTAAAGCGTTGCAGATCGACCTTGTCGGCTGCGGGGATCACCGCCATCATCCGCTGACCACCTTCGTTCTCCAGGATGACCGCTTTTGCCATCTGGGCCAGAGGAATGTGACTGGCGATGGCACTTTGAGCGGCGCCCTCTGAATAGGCATGGTGCACCATGTCGTAGGGGATCTGCTGGCTGTCCAAGTAGTGTTTCAGTGCAAGCGACATACCCATAATTACCTCCCGAAGGCTTGCGTGCATAAGTCACATGCTGCCTCCTCTGTCGTGCTCACTGAGTATAGTAGCAGTTGAATGGGTTGGTTATTAAATGACCGCCTTCCGGGTGGTGGCTTACCTTAATGATAGCCCATCCGGACCCGAACCGGCGCCGCCGGCCCGGGCGGATGGATAAAATGGACCGGCTGTAGTCCTTAATAAAAAAGGAGCCGATAGGCTGAATACTCGGTAGTTAAGAGTAAAACGGGGTTAATTAGCTTCCCGCCGACACGCCGACACGCCGACACGCCGATAGCTTACAGCTTACCAGCCGGGTCATTCCGTTGTCAGCCCGATCACCCGGCTGGTGACCACGCCCCTGGCCAGACGGGTTTCAATTTCGTTCCCGACCGTCAGTGCCTGTGCATCCATGACCACCCGACCCTGATGGCTGGTAATGCTGTAGCCCCGGGACAGGGTCGCCAGGGGGCTGACGCCGTTGAGCCGGACGCCGGCCAGGGACAGACGATGACCGGCCTCACCGAGCCGGCCGGCCATCGCCGTGGCCAGCCGCCGTTGTAGCTGGCCGAGCCTTGCCTGTTCTTCGGTCAGCCGGCGGACCGGGCTCTGGTGCTGCAGACGCAGGGTCAGCTGGCCCAGGTGCTGACGTGCCTGCAACAACCGCAGGGCCATTGCCCGGTTGAGCCGTTGCGCCAGCAGATCCAGCCGTTGGGCCTGCTGCTGCAGCCGCTGCTGGGGATCCAGACGCTGCAGCCGGGCCGACAGCTGGTCGAGTCGCAGCTGCCGGCCAGCCAAATAGCGGCGTCCTGCGTGGGTCAGGCGTTGTTGCCATTGCCGCCATTGCTGTGCCTGCTCTGAGCTGTCCCGGCTGACCAGTTCGGCCGCCGCCGACGGGGTAGGGGCGCGCAGATCGGCCACCAGATCGGCCAGGCTGATATCGGTTTCGTGGCCCACGGCACTGACCACCGGCAGCCCGGAGTCGGCGATGGCGCGGACCAGGCGTTCGTCGTTGAAGCACCAGAGATCTTCCAGTGAGCCGCCGCCCCGGGCCAGGATCAGCAGGCTGCATTCATGGCGACGGTTGGCGGTGGCCAGCGCCTGTACCAGTTGCGGCACGGCGGCATCGCCCTGTACCTGGCTGGGATAGATGATGACCTCGAGCCCGGGGGCCCGGCGGGCCAGCACGCTGATAATATCTCGCAGCGCGGCCCCGGTGGGGGAGCTGATAATGCCGATGCGTCTGGGGTGGGTGGGCAGGGGACGCTTACGCTCGCTGTCAAACAGGCCTTCGGCTCCCAGGCGGGCCTTGAGGGCCTCGAATTCTTGCCTGAGCAGGCCCTCGCCGGCGGACGCCATGGTTTCGGCCACCAGTTGATAGTCTCCCCTGGGCTCATACAGGGTGACCTTGGCGAAGATCAGCACCTGATCGCCGTTTTTGGGTCGTATCTTCACGCTGCGGTTGTTGCCCCTGAACATGGCACAGCGCACCTGGGACTGACTGTCCTTGAGGGTGAAATACCAGTGGCCCGAGCCGGGCATGGCCAGGTTGGAGATCTCGCCGGTTAGCCAGACCGCGCCCATTTCGCCTTCCAGCAGCAGGCGGGCGTGGCGGTTGAGGCGGGTCACCGTATAGATATCTGTTAACTTTTCCTGGTGCAAAATGGCCCCTTGGCAGTAGTTTTATATAAAAATAATTGGCTTTACCCGATATTTTGCTCTTAATTACATAAAATAACAAAATATCGCTTTACCCGAAGGCCCGACATATCTACAATTTGTCGGCAATATTTTTCCCCAAACCTTATGGTGAATATTGCGATGCTTAGGATTGCCCAAGACGCCCTGACCTTTGATGATGTATTACTGGTCCCCGCCCATTCTTCCGTCTTACCCAACACGGCAGATCTCCGTACCCGCTTGACTCGGGAAATTAATCTTAACATCCCTATCGTCTCCGCCGCCATGGACACAGTGACCGAGGCCGATCTCGCGATCGCCCTGGCACAGGAAGGAGGCATCGGCTTTATTCACAAAAATATGTCGATCGAAGAGCAGGCCGCCCAGGTACGCAAGGTCAAGAAGTTCGAAAGCGGGGTGGTGTCCGACCCGGTCACCGTCGGTCCGGATCTGACCATCGCCGATATTCGCGAACTGACCCTGCTGAACGGTTTTGCCGGCTATCCGGTGGTGACCGCCGAAGGGGAACTGGTGGGTATCATTACCGGGCGGGATGTGCGTTTCGTGCATGATCTGGGCAAACGGGTCCATGAGGTGATGACCGAGAAAGAGCGTCTGGTTACCGTCACCGTGGGCACACCGAGGGAGCAGGTCGAATCCCTGATGCAGCAGCACCGTATCGAAAAGGTGTTGGTGGTGAGCGAACAGGGTAGGCTAACCGGCATGATCACCGCCAAGGACTTCCAGAAAGCCGAGCGTAAACCTAACGCCTGTAAAGATGAACAGGGCCGCCTGCGGGTGGGTGCTGCGGTGGGTGCCGGTGAAGGCAACCAGGAGCGGATCACGGCCCTGGTCAATGCGGGTCTGGATGTGTTGCTGATCGACTCGTCTCACGGCCATTCCGAGGGCGTGCTGAACCGTATCCGCGAAACACGTAAGGCCTATCCCCAGCTGCCGATCATCGGCGGCAATGTGGCCACCGCCGCCGGCGCCTTGGCGCTGGTCGAGGCTGGCGTCAGCGCGGTCAAGGTAGGCATAGGTCCCGGCTCTATCTGTACCACCCGTATCGTCACCGGTTGCGGCGTGCCGCAGATCACCGCCGTGGCCAATGCGGTCGAGGCCCTGAAAGATCTCGATATTCCGGTGATCGCCGATGGCGGCATCCGCTTCTCCGGCGATATCGCCAAGGCCCTGGCCGCCGGCGCCAACTGCGTGATGATGGGCTCCATGTTCGCCGGTACCGAAGAGTCACCCGGTGAAATCGAGCTGTTCCAGGGACGCTCCTTCAAGTCCTACCGTGGTATGGGCTCGCTGGGCGCCATGACCAAGGGCTCGAGCGATCGCTATTTCCAGAGCGACAATGCCGCCGACAAGCTGGTACCGGAAGGCATCGAAGGCCGGGTTCCCTACAAGGGCAAGCTGAAGGAAATCATCCATCAGCAGATGGGCGGCCTGCGCAGCGCCATGGGCCTGACCGGCAGTGCCACCATCGATGACCTGCGTACCAAGGCGGAATTTGTTAAGATATCCGGCGCGGGCATCCAGGAGTCCCATGTACACGATGTGACCATTACCAAGGAAGCCCCCAACTACCGAATGGGTTAATCCCGCAATTGCTGCAAACGGGGGAAGTATCCCCCGTTTTTATATTGCCGTTTGACTACCCCCCGCAAGCGGCGTCTGTCATCAGTAGGAAAACAATGACCAAAAATATCCATGATAACCGGATCCTGATCCTGGATTTCGGCTCCCAGTACACCCAGCTGATTGCCCGTCGTGTACGCGAACTGGGCGTTTACTGTGAGTTGTGGGCCTGGGACGTCAGCGAAGACCAAATCCGCGAATTTAATCCAAATGGTATTATCCTGTCCGGGGGGCCCGAGTCGGTTACGGAACAAGGCAGTCCGCGTGCACCCGAGTATGTGTTTAACGCCGGGGTGCCGGTATTCGGTATCTGCTACGGCATGCAGACCATGGCTGAGCAGCTGGGAGGCACAGTGGCCGGCTCGGCCGAGCGGGAATTCGGTTATGCCCAGGTGCAGCGGGTTGGCGACTGTGCGTTGTTCGCCAATATCGAAGATGCGGTGGATGCCCAGGGTAACCCCTTGCTGGATGTGTGGATGAGCCACGGTGACAAGGTCGTGGCCCTGCCGGAAGGCTTTGTCAAGGTGGCGCAAACCGGCAGCTGTCCGTTTGCGGGTATGGCCGATGAGTCCCGCCGTTTCTACGGTGTGCAGTTCCATCCGGAAGTGACCCATACCCGCCAGGGGGCACGCATGCTGGAGCACTTCGTGCGTCAGATCTGTGACTGCCCGGCGCTGTGGACCCCGGCTTCCATTATAGAGGACGCGGTTGAGCGCATCCGCGAGCAGGTGGGCAGCGACAAGGTGCTGCTGGGCCTGTCCGGTGGTGTGGATTCATCCGTGACAGCCATGCTGCTGCACCGGGCCATAGGCCCGCAGCTGACCTGCGTGTTCGTCGATAATGGCCTGCTGCGTCTGAACGAAGCCGAGCAGGTGCTGGATATGTTCGGCGATCATTTCGGCCTGAACATAGTGCACGTCAACGCCGAGCAGCGTTTCCTGTCGGCCCTGGCGGGTGAGCAGGATCCGGAAGCCAAGCGCAAGATCATCGGCCGGGTCTTTATCGAAGTGTTCGATGAAGAAGCCGGCAAGATCCAGGATGTGAAGTGGCTGGCCCAGGGCACCATCTATCCCGACGTCATTGAATCCGCTGGCTCCGCCACCGGCAAGGCCCATGTGATCAAGTCGCACCACAACGTCGGTGGCCTGCCGGAAGACATGGAACTCAAGCTGGTCGAGCCGCTGAAAGAGCTGTTCAAGGATGAAGTGCGCCGGGTCGGCCTGGAGCTGGGCCTGCCCTACGACATGCTCTATCGTCATCCGTTCCCGGGCCCGGGACTGGGCGTGCGGGTGTTAGGCGAGGTGAAGAAGGAATACTGCGACCTGTTGCGCCGGGCCGATGCCATCTTCATCGAAGAGCTGCACAAGCACGACCTGTACAACAAGGTCAGCCAGGCCTTCACCGTGTTCCTGCCGGTGCGTTCGGTGGGCGTGATGGGCGATGCCCGCAAATACGACTGGGTCGTCTCGCTGCGGGCGGTGGAAACCATCGACTTTATGACCGCGCACTGGGCGCACCTGCCGTACGATTTCCTGGGGCATGTGTCCAACCGCATCATCAACGAGATCGACGGTATTTCCCGGGTGGTTTACGACATCTCCGGCAAGCCGCCCGCCACCATCGAGTGGGAATGATTTCCATCCGGGCTTGAGCCGGTCTCGAGTTACCCTGAAAACCGCCTGATTGTTCAGGCGGTTTTTTTTGTGCGCTGCCCACCGGCCACGCAGGCGTCAAGCTGCTGGAACAGGGCCTGCAGCGAGTCGTAAACCAGCTGGTTGCCTCTGTCATAGAGGCGTATCTGATGTTCCGTGCCCTGTTGGATATGGACGATGTCTCTGAACCGGTAGCTGGTGCCGCTGGGCCTGGCGGCCACCGACAGGTTGAAGCCGAGGATATCCCTGGCCGGTATCACGCCGTAGCGACGATAATCGAAGGGGCTGCTGCCGGTGGCCATGATGCGATCGTTGCCGGCGAAGCTGATCAGCCGGGGCTCCGAGTCGGGCTGAGCCGTTGCCGGCGGCGAGATATGGCCGTTGACACAGGCGGTAAGCGGTTCTTTTGCAAAGGCATTGACGGAGGAAAAAGAAATGGTGTCTATCACCCGCTGTCCGGTTTTGCCGGAGAGGGTGGTCGACAGCCCGGGAGTGTTGGGGGCTATGCTGGTAAACATGGGGAGATTCAGGCCCGAGCACGCGGTGGTCGAGACGGCGGCTGCCAGTAAAAGTGCGAGGTTTTTCATCATCCTTGGCCTGCTGTTGGTTCTTGTTCTGATGTTGTGGCTTTCGTTTGCTGTCCTGTGCCTGCTGTCTGGCATCGCACGTTATTAATCTTAGCCAGCTTGACCGGGCTGCGTCATGGCTATTTATACCGAGATGGTCGGAAGCTGTCCGAGTCGGCTAAAATCTTTACGTAAAACTATTGGCCTGCAGTCCGAGAACCGTTAGTATATGCTCGCTTTTGAAGCCGGTCGCAGCCTACCCGGATAAAACAAGGACTCACAATGAAAGCGTTAGTTATATGCTCCGGCGGATTTGATTCCGTCACCCTGGCCTGTCGGCTGGCGGCAGAAGGTGCCCTGGGCGCCCTGCTGACCTTCGATTACGGCCAGCGCCACAAGAAAGAAATCGACTCGGCCCGCCTGTGTGCGGAGCGTCTGAATGTTCCCCATCTGGTGATGGATATCGCCAATATCGGCCGTCAGCTCGGTGGCTCGGCTCTGACCGACGACATTGCCGTGCCCCATGGCCACTACAGCGAAGACAACATGAAGGTAACTGTGGTGCCCAACCGCAACGCCATCATGCTGACCATCGCCTTCGGGGTGGCTGCGGCCCGCGGCCTGGATACGGTGGCCATCGCCGTCCATGGCGGCGATCACTTTATCTATCCGGATTGCCGGCCCGAGTTTATCCGGCTGTTTGCCGAGATGCAGGCCAGGGCCCTGGAAGGGGTGGGCGAGGTGGCCCTGTTCGCGCCCTATGTAGAGGCCGACAAGACGGCCATCGCCAGGGACGCGGTCCGTTATGGGGTGCCGATAGCCGATACCTGGTCCTGTTATGAGGGTGGCGAGACCCATTGCGGCCGCTGCGGCACCTGTGTCGAGCGCATCGAGGCCATGGCCTTGGCCGGGGTGGTCGATCCGACGCCGTATCTGGATACCGAATACTGGCAGGCCGCGGTGGCGAGGGTAAAAGCATGTTCACAATAAAGAAGGAATTTCACTTTTCCGCCTCCCATCAGCTGAAGCAGATGCCGGACCACCACCCCTGCTCCCGGCTGCATGGCCATAACTATGTGGTGGAAATCGAGCTGCAAAGCGAGCAGCTGGATCAATACGGTTTTGTGCGCGATTACCTGGAGCTGAAAGCCTTCAAGGACTATATCGACGACCGGCTGGATCACCGGCATCTGAACGAGGTGCTGGGCGACGAGTGCACCACAGCCGAGCGGCTGGCCAAACATCTGTTCGACTGGGCCCGAGCCCGCTGGCCGGAAGTGAGCGCGGTCAGTGTCTCGGAAACGCCTAAGACCTGGGCCGAGTACCGGCCATGAGCATTGCCATCAGCGAAATATTCGGCCCCACCATCCAGGGTGAAGGGGCACTGATCGGCGTACCGACGGTATTTGTGCGTACCGGTGGCTGCGATTACCGGTGCAGCTGGTGCGATACCCTGTATGCGGTTGAACCCCGCTTCAAGGACGACTGGGCGCCGATGAGTGCCGAGGCGATCATGGCCGAGGTTCGGGCATTGAGCGGCGACCAGCCGCTGCTGATCACCCTGTCCGGCGGCAACCCGGCGCTGCAGCCCCTGGATGAGTTGTTGAGCCTGGGCCACAGCCTGGGCTATACCTTTGCTATGGAAACCCAGGGTAGCCGGGCCCAGGACTGGTTCGCCCAGCTGGATCACCTGACCCTGAGCCCCAAGCCGCCGTCATCCGGGATGGCCTTCAATCCGGCCCGTTTCGATGCCTGTCTGGCGGCGGCGGGAGAACAGCCTCGGGTGACCCTCAAGCTGGTGATCGCCGATGAGGCCGATTACCAGTGGGCGAGGGCGGTGGCCGCCGATTATCCCCACCTGCCTCTGTGTCTGCAGCCCTGCAACCCGGCACCGGCCACCCCGGAGGCGCCGGATCTGGTTACCGATCTCGAGGCGCTCAATGCCCGCCTGCGCTGGCTGGTAGACAGGGCGACTGCCGATCGCTGGTTCAGTGCCCGGATACTGCCCCAGCTGCATGTGCTGATCTGGAACAATGAACGCGGGGTCTGAGCCCCGCTATTCCTTCGCCATCCCTCATCTTTGCTGTTTGCCCGCCTGCGCCACCCATTTATCGTTCCTGTCTCGTCCGTAACAGCGGATGACCGTCGTTTTCGCTTGGTTCTTATGGTGTCAGTTGATACCATGGCCATCTAAAAGTCTAAACGTATATATGTTCAGGTGGTTGGCTTTATTCTCTGATCCGGAGCAGTCAGGATCTCATGGTGTCGCAGGCCGGTATACCACGCTGGCACGCAGCGAGTATATCCATGTATGCTCCGTGGCGGCATCCCTGCCGCCAAAGGCCGGCCTGGCTGCATCCGGCCAGCGCCTTGGTATCGCTCGCCTCCGCCTGTACTTTTTCTCATCCCCCAAGGAGCATTCATGCGTCGTACCTTCCTCAAACTGCCGTTACTGGCCCTGGCCGCCTGTTCGTTTTCTTTCCCGCTGATGGCTGCCGATCCCGACAAGCATGAAATCGTCATCGGTACCACGGTCGGCGACTTTGCCGATATGGTGACCGAGTCGATCAAGCCCCAGCTGGAAGCCCAGGGCTATAACGTCAAGCTGGTGGAGTTCACCGACTATGTGATGCCCAACCTGGCCTTGGCCGAAGGCGCGCTGGATGTGAATTGTTTCCAGAATCAGCCCTATCTGGATACTTTCAGCCAGGATCGTGGCCTGAGTCTGAGCTCGATCACCCAGGTGCCCACCGGTCCCATGGGCCTGTACGCCGGCAAGCTGAACAGTCTGGACGAGGTCAAGGCCGGCAGCACCGTCGCCCTGCCCAATGATCCGTCCAACCAGGCTCGCGCCCTGCTGATGCTGGAAGACATGGGCTGGATCAAGCTCAAGGATGGCATAGAGCAGCTGCGTGCCAGCGAATTCGATGTGGTTGAGAATTACAAGGGCATCAGGCTGGTACCGCTGGAGGCGGCGCAACTGCCCCGCTCGCGGGAGGATGTGGACTTCTCGGTGATCAATGGCAACTACGCTGCCTCCAGCGGCATTGCCTTCACCGAAGGCCTGTTCCTGGAGCGCAGCTACGACTTTATCAACTGGGTGGTGGTGCGCAGCGAGAACAAGGACGAGCCCTTTGTGCAGGATGTGATCGCCGCCTATAACTCGGACTCCTTCAAGGATTATGTGGTGAAAAACTTTGAAGGCTACAAATATCCCGAAGCCTGGGGCCAGTAAGCGCGGACGGACCGGATGCATCGTTGCTGGCAGTTTGAAATACACGGCCGCCGGCTGGCGGTGATGGAGTGGGGCGATCCGAACGGGACTCCCGTTATCGCCCTGCACGGCTGGCTCGATAATGCGGCCAGCTTTACCCTGCTGGCCCGGCGGTTGCCGCATATACGGCTGCTCGCCCTCGACATGGCGGGGCACGGCCTGTCCGATCACCGGCCCGCCGGCCAGCCCTATTACATCTGGGACAATGTGGCCGATGTACTGGCCTTTGTGGACGAATTGGCGCTGGAGCGGGTGCTGCTGCTGGGCCATTCGATGGGCGCCGGAGTGGCCACCCTCTTTGCCGGCGCCTTCCCCGAGCGGGTCGGCCGGCTGTTCCTGGTGGACGGACTCACCCCCCTCGATTGTCCGGCCGAACAGTTGCCGGAGCAGATGGCCGAAGCCCTGCTCAAGGGCGCGCGTCTGAGCCGGCGCTCGTTGCGGCCTTACGCCAGTTTCGAGCAGGCGGTCGAGGCGCGCATGAATGGCCGCTGGCCGGTGAGCAGGAAAGCGGCCAGCCTGTTGCTGGAACGGGGCTTGCGGCAGGAGGCCGATGGCTGGTACTGGCGCAGCGACCTGGCGCTGACCCAGCCGTCTGTGGTGCGATTGTGCGAGCAGCAGATCGCCGCCTTCTTGCACCGGCTCACCATGCCGGTGCTGCTGGTGATGGCGGAGCAGGGCATCGGCATGGCGCGGGTCGAGTCGCAACTCGGACTGATGCCGGGCCTTGAGCTAAAAATACTGGCCGGTGGCCATCACTTGCATCTGGAGCAAGAGGCGGCGGAGCAGATTGCCGGCTGGATCGGCGAACGGCTCGCAGGGGCAGCGCCTGCCAGGCCGGGGTAGCCGAGGGCTCCCTGCTACTTCTTTACCACCCCCTGCTATAAGAATGGCAACTCATCCTGGCGCGGGCGTGCCGCGGCTTCCTGTTCGAGCTGCTGCTTGCGGGCGGCGGCCAGGATCCGCCGTCGGCGATCATGGCACAGGCGGATCACTTCCCGCTGCTGATGGGGCGTCATCTGCAGCCAGTTGAAGCGTTCTTCCCGGCTGCGCAGGCAGCCCTTGCAATAGCCCCTGTTATTGACCTGACACACACCGATACAGGGGCTCTGAACGGTGAAAAACTCCAGCTGCTCCATCGGCACCTCCTGTTCCCATAATGGAGCATTTTTAACCTGCATTACAACAGATCTCTTAATCGATACCAGGCCATGGCCAGCACCAGGGCCGGGGTGCGCAGCAGGCGCCCGCCGGGAAAGTCCCTGTGGGGAATGCGTCCGAACAGATCGAAGCGCTCGGCATCGCCCGCAACGGCTTCGGCCATCAGGCTGCCGGCCATGCCGGTCAGCGCCAGGCCATGGCCGGAAAAGCCCTGGGCATAATAGATATTCCGCTCCAGCCGGCCAAAGTGGGGGGCCCGGTTGAGGGTGATGCCCACATAGCCGCCCCAGGTGTATTGCTGGTGCACGCCGGCCAGCTGCGGGAACACGGTGCGCAGGCGCCTGCCCATGGCGGCGGCCAGGTTGGGCGGATCCAGCCGGGAATAGCTGACCCGGCCGCCGAACAGCAGCCGGTGGTCGGCGCTTAGGCGAAAGTAATCCAGCACGAAGTTGAGATCCGCCACCGCCATGTTGTTAGCAATCAGCGCCTCGGCGCGCTCGCGGCCCAGGGGCTCGGTGGCGGTGATATAGGTGCCGACCGGCATGAGCTTACGCTCGATTTCCGGCACCAGATGCTGCAGATAGGCATTGCCGCACAGCAACAGCTGGCGACAACGCACCTGGCCTCCCGGCGCATGGGCCACCGGCGTGGCCCCCCGCTCAATCCGGGTCACCGGGCTTTGTTCGAAGAATACCGCGCCGGCCTGGGCGGCGGCCTTGACCAGCCCCAGGGTGTAATTGAGCGGGTGTACATGACCGCTGTTGGGATCGTAGAGGCCGCCCAGATAGGCATCGGAAGCCAGCTGCCGGCGCAGTCGTTGCCGATCCCAGAGCTGAAGCCCCTGATAACCGAAGTTGCGTATTAGATCTTCGGCCCAGGCCTCCAGCTCCTGCATATGGCGCGGTTTCACCGCCGCATGCAGGTGGCCGTCGGCCAGATCGCAGTCGATCCCGTGGTCGTGGATGCGTCGGCGCATCAGGGTCATGGCTTCGATGGAGATATCCCACAGGGCGCGGCTGGTCTCCAGGCCCACCATGCGGGTCAGTTTGGACTGTTCACAGGCATAGCCGAAGATCATCTGGCCGCCGTTGCGCCCGGAGGCACCCCAGCCGACCCGGTTGGCTTCCAGTACCGCCACCCGGTAGCCTTTTTCCGCCAACGTCAGGGCGGCGGCGGCGCCGGTGATACCGGCACCGACGATACACACATCCACATCCAGGTTTTCCTCCAAGGTCGGGTAGGCCAGGGGCAGGTTGAGGGAGGCGGCATAATAGGAGTCGGTGTGGGCTGTGTGCATGGGGTCCCTTGTGGTCAGACCAGGTGTTGATACCACTGATATTCCAGCGGGGTGACATGCTGATCGAACTCGGCCAGCTCATGGCGCTTGTTGATCAGGTAGGCCCGGTGAAACTCCTTGCCCAGATACTGGGACAGCCGATGGGACTGGGCGAACCTGTCCAGGGCATCCTGCCAGCGATAGGGCAGCAGCGCCAAATCCAGCTTGTTGGCATCGGCCTGGATCGGGGCCGGCGGGCGCAGCTGTTCGCTGATCCCGTGATCGATGGCGGCGAGGATGGCGGCGGTCACCAGGTAGGGGTTGGCGTCCGCGCCCGCCACCCTGTGTTCCAGCCGGGTATTGCTCTTGTCTCCCGAGGGGATGCGTAGGGCCACGGTCCGGTTATCGAAGCCCCAGCTGGCGTGCAGCGGCACATACATATGGGGCTGCAGGCGACGATAGGAGTTGGCATTGGGGGCGAACAGCGCCATCGATTCGGGCAACATGCTGCAGGTACCGGCGATAGCCTGACGCAGCAGCTCATGGTTGTCAGCGAACAGGTTGTTGCCGTCCTTGTCGAGCAGGCTGACATGGATATGCATGCCCGAGCCGGCCTGACCGTTGTAGGGTTTGGCCATGAAGGTGGCATACATGCCTTCCTTGATGGCGATGGCCTTGATGGCGCGTTTGAGCAGTATCGCCTGATCGCAGGCATCGAGGGCGCTGTTCTGGTGGGCCAGGTTGATTTCAAACTGACCCGGGGCATATTCCGCCACCGCATTGTCGGCGGGGATGCGCTGCACGGCGCAGACCTCGGCGACCCGGACCAGGAAGTCCTCCCAGCTGTCCAGATCGTCCAGGGAATAGACCTGGGTATCGTGCATGCGTTCATCGGTGCCCGGCAGGATCGGTGGCTGGGGCAGGCCATCGGGCCCTTCGTGCTGATCCACCAGGTAAAATTCCAGTTCGACCGCCACACAGGGATACAGGCCCTTATCCTCCAGCCGTTTCAGCACCTTCTGCAGCACATGGCGCGGATCGGCAAAAAACGGGGTGCCGTCAAGCTCCTCCATGGTCATCAGCACCTGGCCCGAAGGCGTCTTGTGCCAGGGGACGGGCGCCAGGGTGTGGGGCAGCAGCCGGCAGGTACGGTCGGTATCGCCCTGGGCCAGGCCCAGCCCGGTTTCTTCGACGGTCTGGCCGGTAATGTCCAGGGCGAACACCGAAGCGGGCAGGCTGATGCCGTCCCGTAGGGCCTTCTCCAGGGCACTGACCTGGATGCGTTTCCCCCTGAGCACCCCGTTGATGTCGCAGAGCATCAGATCGACGGATTGATAGTCGGCCCAGGGGCTGCGGGTCTGATGTTGAACGCTGGTTGGCTTGCCCATAATGTGTCCTTAATAAAATGCGCATCCCCGATAAAACTAAGCCTTGCCGTCGAACTTTAATATACGGATGTCGATTAATTATGATCCGGATCCCATTGGCTCGTACGGCGTCTGTCATTTTGCCTGATTTTCGAACAAGTTATTGATTAGGCTATTTTTAACCCATATGGGCTATGCTAGCCATACAGGTTAATCCAGTTGAGTGTGCCTCATGAGCGTTCAAGATCCTGATAAGCAAGACATGGAAAAATTACGACTGTGGATGCGGCAACATGCCATTACCGAGGTGGAATGCCTGCTGCCGGATTTCACCGGCAATGCCCGGGGGAAAATCCTGCCCGCCGACAAGTTCCTTAAGGAAGGCGGCATGCGGCTGCCGGACAATATCTTCCTGCAAACCGTCAACGGCGACTGGCCGGACGATGACAAGATCGACTGGACCGAACAGGACATGGAGCTGCAGGCGGATATCAGCACCCCCCGGCTGGTCCCCTGGGCCAGCGAACCCACCGCCCAGGTGATCCATGATTGTTTCGATGCAGAGGGCAAGCCGGTGGAGATGGCGCCGCGCAACGTGCTGCGTCGGGTGTTGAAGCTCTATGAGCAAAAGGGCTGGCGGCCGGTGGTGGCGCCGGAGCTGGAGTTCTTCCTGGTCAAGAAAAATGAGGACTGGGACTATCCCCTGGAACCGCCCATCGGCCGCAATGGTCGGCCGGAAACGGCGCGCCAGTCGTTCAGCATAGACGCGGTCAACGAGTTCGACCCTATCTTCGAAGACATGTACGACTACTGCGAGGCCCAGGAGCTGGATGTGGACTCGCTGATCCACGAGTCGGGGGCGGCCCAGATGGAGGTCAACTTCATTCACGGTGACGCCCTGGAGCTGGCCGATCAGGTGTTTCTGTTCAAGCGCACCATGCGCGAGGCGGCGATGCGCCATCATGTCTACGCCACCTTTATGGCCAAGCCGATGAAAAACGAGCCGGGCAGTGCCATGCATATCCATCAGAGTCTGGTCGACAAGGACGGCAACAACCTGTTTGCCAACCCGGACGGCAGCCACAGCGCGTTGTTCCTGCATTATATCGGTGGCATGCAGCACTATATTCCCGCCGTCGTGGCCCTGTTCGCCCCCAATGTGAACTCCTATCGGCGGTTGGCCTTCGGCGATTCGGCGCCGCGTAATATGGCCTGGGGGGAAGACAACCGCACCGTCGGTCTGCGGGTACCCCGCTCGGGCGGCAGTGATCGGCGCATCGAAAACCGCTACGCCGGCGCCGACGCCAATCCCTATCTGGCGCTGGCGGCCAGCCTGGCCTGCGGCTATCTGGGTATGGTTCAGGGGATCGAGGCCACGGCGCCGATCGAGGGCAGTGCCTATAACATGCCTTTCGGCCTGCCCCGCAGCTTGGAGGAGGCGCTGCTGGCGCTGGAGCAGAATAGCGATCTGCGGGAGGTGCTGGGCCAGCGCTTTGTCGATGCCTTTATCGCGGTAAAACGCAAGGAATATGAAGCTTTCTTTACCGTGATCAGCGCCTGGGAACGGGAATTTCTGCTGCTCAATGTGTGAGCGACCGGCATAGAAAAAATTACGGAGACCTGATTCCAGAATCGGGTCGGTATGAGTATGATGTGCCGCCCGTAAAATTGATGTGATTTTACCTACACGGATGGAGATGCCCATGGCAAGTTTGAACAATGGTTTTCGCCTCTCACTGCTGGCTGCCGGGCTGGTGCTGGGGGGCGGTATACACGCCCAGGAAGCGCCCCAGGTGAATTTCTACAACTGGTCGGACTATATCGCCGAGGACACCCTGGCGAACTTTACTGCCGAGACCGGCATTGCCGTGACCTACGATGTGTTTGATTCCAACGAAGTGCTGGAAGCCAAGCTGCTGGCCGGTAATACCGGCTTTGATCTGGTGGTGCCGACCGGCGACTTTATGGGACGGCAGATCCAGGCGGGGGCTTTTATGGCACTGGACAAGTCCAAGCTGACGAATTACGGCAACCTGGACCCCAAGATCATGGCCCTGCTGGCCGACAAGGATCCCGGTAACCAGTACGGCGTGCCTTACCTGTGGGGCACAACCGGCATCGGCTATAACGTGGACAAGGTCAAGGCTGCCCTGGGCGAAGATGCCCCGGTCAATTCCTGGGATCTGGTATTGAAGCCGGAAAACCTGGCCAAGCTCAGCCAGTGCGGCGTGGCGTTTCTGGACGCGCCGACCGAAATTTTTTCCACCGTGCTTAACTACCTGGGCAAGGATCCCAACAGCAGCAGCCCCGCCGATTATTCGGGGGAGGCCACCGAGCTGATGATGAGCCTGCGCCCGCATATCACCTATTTCCATTCCTCAAAATATATCAATGACTTGGCCAACGGGGATGTGTGCGTGGCGGTCGGCTGGTCGGGGGATATCCTGCAGGCCAGGGACAGGGCCGATGAAGCGGAGCAGGGGGTCAAGGTGGCCTATTCGATCCCCAAGGAAGGCGCGCTGATGTGGTTCGATATGCTGGCCATCCCCAAGGATGCCCGGCATCCGGACAATGCCCACCAGTTGATCAACTATCTGCTGAAACCGGAAGTGATCGGCGCGGTCAGCAACTATGTGGCCTACGCCAATCCCAATCTGCCCGCCCGGGAGTTTGTAGAGGAAAGCATACTCAATGACACCGGTATTTATCCCACCGCCGAGGCCGCGGATCGCCTGTTTACCGCCAAGCTGCTGCCGCAGCGGGTGAACCGGGTGATCACCCGTGCCTGGACCCGGGTAAAAACCGGACGTTAAACAGCCTGGGTGCCGGGGCTCACCGGCACCTTTTTATAGCAGGGAGTAGGCACAGTTGCCGGATAATACCCATAATCAAGACCCGCTTGCCGGCAAGGCAACACCCGAGGCCTTCCTGGAAATCCAGGGCCTCAGCAAACTGTTCGATGGCTATGCGGCCGTGGATGATGTCAGCCTGACCATCCGCCGCGGCGAGATCTTTGCCCTGCTCGGCGCATCCGGCTGTGGCAAGTCCACCCTGTTGCGCCTGCTGGCGGGGTTTGAACGACCGGATCAGGGGCAGATCCTTCTGGATGGGCATGACATCGCCGCCGTAGCCCCTTATGACAGGCCCATCAACATGATGTTTCAATCCTATGCGCTGTTCCCCCATATGACTGTCGAGGCCAACATCGCCTTCGGCCTGAAGCAGGAAGGCCTGCCCAAGGCCGAGATCGCCGAGCGGGTAGGAGAGATGCTCAGGCTGGTACAGATGACCGACTATGCCAGGCGCAAGCCTCACCAGCTGTCAGGCGGCCAGCGGCAGCGGGTGGCACTGGCCCGCAGCCTGGCCAAGAAACCCAAGCTGCTGCTGCTGGATGAACCGATGGGGGCCCTGGACAAGAAGCTCAGGGAAGAAATGCAGCTTGAGCTGGTCAACATCATCGAGCAGGTGGGGGTAACCTGTGTGATGGTGACTCATGATCAGGAAGAGGCGATGACCATGGCCGGGCGCATCGCCATCATGGACAAGGGACGGCTGATCCAGGTCGGCAAGCCGTTGGATATCTACGAATACCCCAATTGCCGCTACAGTGCCGAGTTTATCGGCTCGGTCAACCTGTTCGACGGGGTGGTGGCGCGGGATGAGCCGGATACCTGTCTGGTATCCTGCCCCGAACTCGAACACCCGGTCCTGGTCAACCATGGCCAGTCGGTGGCCGAAGGCCAGGCGGTAACCATAGCGATACGGCCGGAAAAACTGCAGCTCTGTGACCAGGATTTGCCCCAGGATGACAACTGGCTGAGCGGTGAAGTGGAAGACGTCGCCTATCTCGGCAGCCTGTCTGTCTATCATATCCGCTTGGCCTCGGGTAAACGCATCATGGCGACCCTGCCCAACCGTCATCGTTCGCACAAGGGTAACCCGACCTGGGGGGAGCGGGTCAGTTTGCGCTGGGAGGCGGACAGCTGTGCCGTCTTGCAGGACTAGGAAGCCTTGACCATGTCTCTTTTGCCCCGTTTCCGTGGCCGTCAGCTGGTGATTGCCCTGCCTTATGCCTGGCTGCTGCTGTTTTTTCTGATCCCGTTCTTGATCGTGCTCAAGATCAGCTTGTCGGAGTCGGTGCTGGCGATCCCTCCCTACAGCCAGATGCTCAGCTTTGCCGACAACCAGCTGCAGCTGCTGCTGAATTTCAACAACTACCTGTTTTTACTGAGTGACAGCCTCTATATCCAGTCCTATCTGCAGTCCCTGCAGGTGGCCAGCGTATCGACCCTGCTCTGTTTGCTGATCGGCTATCCGCTGGCCTGGGCGATAGTGCATTCCCGGCCCTCGACCCGCAACATGCTGTTGATGCTGGTGATATTGCCGTCCTGGACCTCGTTCCTGATCCGGGTCTATGCCTGGATGGGCATCCTGGGTAATAACGGTTTCCTCAACAATGTGCTGCTGGCCTTGGGGATGATCGACAGTCCCCTGCAGATCCTCAATACCAATACCGCGGTCTATATCGGCATCGTCTATGCCTATCTGCCCTTTATGGTCTTGCCCCTGTATACCGCCCTGATGCGGCTGGATTATTCCCTGGTGGAAGCCGCCGCCGATCTGGGCGCCAGGCCCTGGAAGACCCTGCTGACGGTGATCATTCCCCTGACCCGCGGGGGCATGATTGCCGGCGCCATGCTGGTGTTTATTCCGGCCGTGGGGGAGTTCGTGATCCCGGAACTGCTGGGCGGCCCGGATACCCTGCTGATCGGTCGGGTGCTGTGGCAGGAATTCTTCAACAACAGAGACTGGCCGGTGGCGGCGGCGGTCGCCAGCATCATGCTGTTGTTGCTGATGGTGCCTATCATGTGGTTCCACCATAGTCAGCGCAAAGAGCTGGAGGGCCGGCCATGAACCAGATACCCGCCAGCCGTTCCTGGCTGCGTCGGCTGATCCTGCTGCTGGGCTTCGGTTTCCTGTACCTGCCCATGTTGCTGTTGATCATCTACTCCTTTAACAGCTCCCGGCTGGTGACCGTCTGGGCCGGCTGGTCGACCCGCTGGTACCGCGAGCTGTTTGAGGATCCGATGATCATCCAGGCGGTCCTGCTCAGCCTGACCATCGCCTTCTTCGCCGCTTCGACCGCCGTGGTGCTGGGCACCCTGGCCGGCTTTGTATTGACCCGGATGGGGCGTTTCAGGGGCGAGCACGGTTTTGCCTTTATGATCACGGCGCCCCTGGTAATGCCGGAGGTGATCACCGGCCTGTCCCTGCTGTTGCTGTTTGTGGCCATGGGCGACTGGCTGGGCTGGCCGTCCCAGCGGGGCAGCACCACCATCTGGATTGCCCATGTGACCTTCTGTTCGGCCTATGTGGCGGTGGTAGTCAGCTCCCGGCTGAGGGAGCTGGACAGCGCGGTGGAAGAGGCGGCCATGGATCTGGGGGCCCGGCCGCTGAAGGTCTTTCTGGTGATTACCCTGCCGATCATCGCCCCGGCCATCGTCGCCGGCTGGTTGCTGGCCTTTACCCTGTCGCTGGATGATCTGGTGATTGCCAGCTTCGTCTCCGGGCCCAATGCCAGCACCTTGCCGATGGTGGTCTTTTCCAGCGTGCGCCTGGGGGTGAGCCCCAAGATCAACGCCCTGGCGACCATCATTATTGTGGTGGTGTCCCTGGTGACCCTGGTCGGCTGGTGGTTGATGGTACGGGCGGAACAACGCCGTCTGCAGGAGGCGGCGTTGGCCCGAGATGATTAGGCAAGGGGTCAGCGTTGCCAGTCATGACGCCTGCCCGATCTAAAGTGAGCATCGGTAGGGCTCAGGGTTTGCGGCATCCCTCGGCGCTCAGGGTTGCCGCACGATCCGTATATAGGGTTTGGGGGCTTTCCAACCTTCCGGAAATTTCTTCTTGGCCTCTTCGTCAGACACCGGAGCCCCCAAGGATGGGTTTACGGCATGTCTGCGTTCGAGCCTGATTTCTGAAGCACAATTAGGAACAGTTATTTAGTGGTACCAGAATCAGCAGCTTACGGACTTGCTTTTGCCTGGGGACTATACTGAAAGTGCGTGCTGCGGCAGCGAGGCGGCTAGATGGCTCCCAAATCCCACCGGGTGTTACCCACCAAATACTGGCACAAACTGGATGATGGCCGAATCCAGTGCGACCTCTGTCCTCGTGCCTGTCAACTGCGTGAAGGCCAGCGCGGCCTGTGCTTTGTACGCGGGCGTGAGGATAACCAGATAATGCTTTATACCTGGGGCCGCTCTAGTGGTTTCTGTATCGATCCGATAGAGAAGAAACCGCTCAATCACTTTCTGCCAGGGCACCCGATTCTTTCCTTTGGTACCGCCGGTTGTAACCTGGCTTGCAAATTCTGCCAGAACTGGGGCATGAGCAAATCCAGGGAGATGGACACCCTCGCCGATCGGGCACTGCCCGAAGAGCTGGCGGCCACCGCCAAGCGCCTGGGCTGTATTGGCATTGCTTACACCTATAATGATCCGGTGGTTTTCATGGAATATGCCATGGATGTAGCCGATGCCTGCCATGCACAGGGGTTGAAGAGTATTGCCGTCACCGCCGGTTACATCAGCCCGGGGCCGCGAGCAGAGTTCTATCGCCATATGGACGCTGCCAATGTCGACCTTAAGGCCTTCACCGAGCGATTTTATAAAAAGATCTGTGGCGGAGAACTCGGCGTCGTACTGGAAACACTTGAATACCTGAAGCACGAAACCGAAGTCTGGTTCGAAATCACCAACCTGCTGATCCCCGGTGAAAATGACTCCAGTGCCGAGATGACGGCCATGACCCAGTGGGTAGTCGAGCATCTTGGCCCCGATGTACCGATGCACTTTTCTGCCTTTCACCCCGACTGGAAGATGCTGGACAAATCCCGTACGCCGCCTGAAACTCTTACCCGGGCACGGGACATCGCCCTCGCGAACGGCGTTCGTTATCCTTATACCGGCAATGTTTACGACACCCGTGGCGGAAGCACTTATTGCCATCACTGCGGTGCGATGCTGATTGAACGCTGCTGGTATAGGCTTGGCCATTGGGGACTCACCGACGATGGCCGCTGTCAACAATGTCATACTCTCCTGCCCGGGGTACTCAAGGGTCCCCCGGGCAGATGGGGAGCGCAACGGCAAATGGTACGCATGCGACCCACATCAACATAGATACATCAAACATAAAAACGTCGGGAGCGGGGGGATATGCAGCTAGGCTTATTGTTATGTGACCATATAGACAGCGACTTCAGCCGGGTCGGCGGCGATTATCCCGAGCTGTTTCGGGAGTGCATAGGGGCGGTGGCGCCCAAGGCGCAGTTACAGGTATATGATGTGCATCGGCAACAGTTTCCCGATGAAGATACCCGACTGGATGGCTGGATTATCAGTGGCGCCCGCTTCGATGCCTTCGGCCGGTATCCGTGGCTGGAGCGGCTGAAGACCTGTGTCCGGCGCTTGCTGGAGCAGGGACAGCGCATCGCCGGGGTCTGTTTCGGACACCAGCTGCTGGCGTTGATGCACGGCGGTGAGGTGGCCCGGGCCCCGGTGGGCTGGGGCATAGGCAACCATGATTATCGCTGGCGGCAGCAAGCGGCGGGACCCGGGCAGGCGGAGGGATTCAGGCTGCTGGTCAGCCACCAGGATCAGGTGCTGAGCCTGCCGGAGCGGGCCAGGGTATTGGCGGGTTCGGATTTTTGTCCCCATGCGGCCTTTACCCTGGATGATCAGGTGATCGGTGTGCAGGGGCATCCGGAGTTTACCCCGGCTTATTCCCGTTTTCTCATTGAGCAACGCAAGGATCGCTTCAGCGACGGCCTGTATCGACAGGCGCTGGACTCACTTAACCAGGGTCATGATGGCCAGGCGGTGATGCATCTGCTGTTGGACTTTTTAACCTCACCTTCTTCACCTCAATCAGGAGGCAGGCAAGATGGACATAGGGATCCCCAAGGAAATCAAAAACCATGAATACCGGGTAGGGATGACGCCCGGGGGCGTCAAAGAGCTAGTGCGGGACGGCCACCGCCTGCTGGTTGAAACCCATGCGGGGGCCGCCATTGGCCTGAGTGACGAGCAATACCGGGCTGCCGGGGCCGAGATCGTGGCCGATGCGGGAGAGGTATTCTCCCGAGCCGAACTTATCGTCAAGGTCAAGGAGCCCCAGGCCGAGGAATACCAGCGGCTGAAGCCGGATCAGGTGCTGTTTACCTATTTGCACCTGGCTCCGGATCTGCCCCAGACCCAGGGTCTGTTGGACTCGGGCTGCATCGCCATCGCCTATGAAACCGTGACCGATCGGAGCGGTGGTCTGCCGCTGCTGGCACCGATGAGTGAGGTGGCCGGGCGCATGGCGATACAGGCCGGGGCCCACTGCCTGGAAAAAGCCCGCGGCGGCAGGGGCGTGCTGCTGGGCGGGGTGCCCGGCGTGCCGCCGGCCCGTGTGCTGGTACTGGGTGGTGGCGTGGTGGGTATCAACGCCGCCCGGATGGCCCTGGGCCTGGGGGCGGATGTCACCCTGGTGGACAAGTCCCTGGCCCGGCTGAAAGAGCTGGACAGCCTCTACGGCCCGGCCTTGAAGACCCTGTATTCGACATCGGATGCGATTGAGGCAGAATTGCCCTGGGCGGATCTGGTGGTGGGAGCCGTGCTGATCCCCGGTGCCGCCGCGCCCAAGCTGATCACCCGTGCCATGCTGGCGCTGTTGCCCAAAGGGGCCGTGCTGGTGGATGTGGCCATCGACCAGGGCGGCTGCTTCGAAACCAGCAAGGCGACCACCCATCAAAACCCCACCTATATGGTGGACGACATAGTGCACTACTGTGTGGCCAATATGCCCGGTGGCGTGGCGCGTACCTCCACCTTCGCCCTCACCAATGCCACCTTGCCGTTTGTTCAGGCGTTGGCCAACAAGGGCTGGCGGCAGGCGCTGAAGGAGGATCCCCACCTGGCTGCCGGGCTCAATGTGCATAAGGGGCATATCGTCTATCAGGCGGTGGCCGAGGCGCATCAGTTGCCCTTCACCCCCCTGGACAAACTCCTGAAGGGCTGAGCCTGCCCGCTGCGCAGCTACCCCCAAACGGGTGGAACCGCCCCGCCATTCGCCATCCGGCTCCTCCCTGGCTTATGCTTCCAGGGTGCGGGGAGGAGCCTTATGAAACATCATCCATTGTTACTGCCCACCATGGTCGGCCTGGTGGTGCTGGCCGGTCCCGGAGCCGTCACTGCCGATCCCGTGCCGCCCTTGCAGTTGGCCGGGGTCTACGCGCAGCAAGGCGTGCCTGCACAGTACTGGAGCAGCGAAAAGCTTGATGGGGTGCGTGCCTACTGGGACGGCCATGCGCTGATCTCCCGTCAGGGGAACCGCTCAAACGCGCCCGATTGGTTTACCGCCGGCTTTCCCGGCCAGCCACTGGATGGTGAGCTGTGGATAGGACGGGGACGCTTCGATGAGCTGTCCGGTGCGGTGCGCCGTTACCGGCCCGACGAGCGGGAATGGCGGCGGATCCGCTTTATGGTGTTTGACCTGCCCGCCAGTGAGTCGCCGTTTGAGGGGCGACTGCTCACCCTGCAGGCACTGCTCAGTGACCGGTCTGCGCCCCATATTGCCCTGGTTGAACAACGCAAAGTCGCCGACGAAGAGGCGCTGATGGCCTGGTTGGCCGAGGTGGCGGCGGGGGGTGGGGAAGGGCTGATGCTGCGCCGGGGCGATGCCCTCTACCGGGCCCGGCGCACCGACGACTTGCTTAAGCTCAAACACCACTAGGATGCGGAAGCGGTGGTGGTCGGCCACCTGCCCGGTCGGGGAAAATATACCCATATGCTCGGCGCCTTGCTGGTGGAAACCCCCGACGGCCGGCGGTTCCGTATCGGCACCGGTTTTACCGACCGGCAGCGTCGTCACCCCCCCGGCATCGGCAGCATCATCAGCTATCGGTACCGGGGGGAAACCCGTAAGGGTTTTCCCCGCTTTGTCAGCTTCCTGCGGGTAAGAGACGAAGAGCCGGCACGGCAATAGCGACTTGGCCGGTGTCATTCTCATTCCTAACCGTTGCGGCCGGCGGCTTGGTCCCGCCCGAGTTGTATCAAACGGCTATAATCTTGAAACGACAACTATTTATCGTCTCGTCACCCTAACTTCAGCCAATGCCCCGAGCCGCTTTTGCAGTAAGCCGGCCGACCCATAGACCCACTATGCGTTGCGTCTGTCGTCTTGAGTGCGGCCAGTTGGGATGGCGATGATAGTATCGGGATACCCCCTAATTGTCACAAGAGGATAGGATATGTGCCTGATCGCCTTTTCCTGGGATCCCGGTGGGAAGATGCCGCTGTTATTGCTGGCCAACCGGGATGAGTTTTATGCCCGTCCCACGGCGGCGGCCGACTGGTGGCCGGGGCCGGCCGGTGTCTGGGCGGGACGGGATCTGCAGGCGGGCGGCACCTGGTTGGGGTTAACGAAAACGGGGCGCTTTGCCGCCCTGACCAACTTTCGCAACGGCGTACCCCAGCATCCCTTGGCGCCTTCCCGGGGTGCGCTGGTGGCGGATTTTCTCGATACTCATATCAGCCCGGAGCACTACAGTCGGCGACTGATGACCCGGGCCAATGAATACAACGGCTTTAACCTGGTGGTGGGCGATATCTACGGCGTAACCGGCCCTGCGTCTGTCTGGTATTGCGGCAACCAGATAGGGGCCGAGGCACGCAGCCTGCCGGCGGGGCTCTATGGTTTGTCCAATGCGGTGCTCGATACCCCCTGGCCCAAGCTGGAGCGGCTGAAGGCCCGCCTGGCCGGACTGGGGGGCGATCACCGGGGGCTGGTCGATGCCTGCATGCGGTTTTTGAGTGATCCCACCCAGGCGGATGAGGGCGAGTTGCCGATGACCGGCGTATCCCGCGAGTGGGAGCTGGACCTGTCTTCCATTTTTATCGTGCGCCCGGACTATGGCACCCGGGCCCAAACCGTGGTGCAGGCCTATGCCAACGGCACGCTGGAAGCGACCGAGCGCAGTTTTGACGACGCGGCCCAGGCCCGGGCCCTGCAGCCGGATGCGGTGCGGCGCATGCGCTGCAGCGTGCCGGCGGGTCCGCTCGCAGCCTCATGATTGCCCGCCTGTTGGCCGAGCTGGTGTTGGTGGTGCACCTGCTGTTTATCCTCTTCGCCCTGCTGGGAGGTTTGTTGCTGCTGTGGCGTAAATGGCTGTTGTTTATCCACCTGCCCTCGGCGGCATGGGCCATGCTGGTCGAGTGTCAGGGCCGTACCTGCCCGCTCACCCCGCTGGAAAACCGCTTGCGGCGGCTGGCCGGGGAAAGCGGCTATGAGGGGGGCTTTATCGACCATTATCTGATGGCCATCATCTATCCGCCCGGGTTGACGCCGGACATGCAACTGCTGCTGGGGCTGCTTGCCCTGGGCGTTAACCTGCTGATCTACGGCGGGGTTGGCTATCGATTGTCTCGGCGCACGAGGGGGGCCTGAGCTTGCCATTCCGGCGAGCGTGGCCACACTTGTGTTGACCGGTCGGCACACCGCCGGCCATGGGATATAACCGTTCGATGAAGCAACCCGCGAGGAGACCAAGATGCCAGTCAAACCCATACCCGAAGGCTATGCCAGTGTAACGCCCTATTTGAGCATTAAGGGCGCGGCCCAGGCCATCGCCTTCTACCAGCAGGCGTTCGATGCGGTGGAATTATTCCGCATGGCCGCTCCGGACGAAAAAATCGGCCATGCGGAACTCCAAATTGGAAATACCAGGATAATGCTGGCCGACAGTTGCGACCAGGAGGCCTTTCGCGATCCGCTGCAGCTGGGCGGCAGCAGCATCGGCCTGTACCTGTACGTGGCAGACGTGGATGCGCAGTTTGCCAAGGCGTTGGCGGCGGGAGCCAGGGAAATCCGTGAGCCGCAGGATCAGTTTTATGGTGATCGCACCGGCACCCTGGCAGATCCTTTCGGTCATATCTGGTTTCTCGCCAGCCATGTGGAAGACCTGTCTGAAGAAGACATCGCCCGGCGGGCCCAGGAGCTGTTCCAGCAAGCGGATATCTGACACTATTTCTGACGGCCGGCGCCAAGAGAGCGGCCGTATTTGGGTAAGGATGCTAACGGAAGGATCGCATAATGAAAGAGCTGTTTATCGCCAATAAAAACTACTCATCCTGGTCGCTGCGGCCCTGGTTACTGATGCGGATGCTGGATATCCCCTTCAACGAGCATCTGGAGCCCTTCGGCTCCGGCTCCAACTGGTCGACATTCCGGCGGTTTTCACCTACCGGCAAGGTGCCCTGCCTGGTGGATAACGGGGTAGTGGTATGGGATTCCATGGGCATTACCGAATATCTGGCCGAGCATGATCCCGGGGTCTGGCCCAGGTCGGCCCAGGCCCGGGCCTGGGCCCGCTGCGCCGCCGCCGAGATGCACTCCGGTTTCTTTGCGCTGCGCAACCAGTGTCCGATGAACTGTGGCCTGCAGGTTGAAATGAACGGGATCGATGCCGAACTGCGGCAAGATATCGAGCGTTTGAACGAGTTGTGGTCGGAGGGGCTGGCCCGTTTCGGCGGCCCCTGGCTGGCGGGTGAAGCATTCAGCGCCGTGGACGCATTTTTTGCGCCCGTGGCCTTCCGGGTGAGCAATTACGGACTCAAACTGGCGCCCGCAGCCGATGGCTATGTGCGGCAGCTGCTGGCACTTAAACCCATGCAGGACTGGTTGGACGCCGCCCTCCGCGAGCCCTGGCGTGAGCCGGGACATGAAGCCGAGGCGCACCAGGCGGGCAAGATACTGGCCGATCGGCGGCTGCCCGTCGGCTCATCAGCGGGCATGGCTTGAGGAGGCTCAATGGCACCGAGCAGGGCGCGGCGACAGCCAGGGCCCGCTTTGTCAAAGGTGCGGGACGGGCCGGCGAGAGGGAGTGGGGGCGGGATGAGCTGAGTCGTTACCTCCGCTGGAAAAACAGCAGCCATGGATGAGATGGCCGGCATGCTGGACGGCCATCAGACCCTGGCACGGCTGGGCATTGCGCTGCTGCTGGGAATGCTGATCGGCATCCAGCGGGGCTGGCAGGCCCGGAACAGCCAGGCCGGGATGCGTATCGCCGGCATTCGCACCCACGCCCTGGTGGGCCTCTTGGGTGGTTTGTCGGCCCTGCTCTCCCAACACTTCGGCGGCTGGATTTTTGCGGTGTCCCTGCTGGGGGTATTCGGTATCTGTCTGGTGGCCTATCGGGTCCGTAGCCAGCAGGTGGCCGATTACAGTGTGACCGGCGCCATCGGGCTTATCCTGACCTTCTGTTTTGGCGCCGTGGCGCTGGTGGATGATCCGGCCATCGCCACCGCCGCCGCGGTGATCACCGCCTTTATCCTGGATAACAAACAGGAGATCCACGGGCTGTTGCACAAGCTGCAGCAACATGAACTGGACGCCGGCCTGAAGCTGTTGCTGATCTCGGTGGTGATGCTGCCGCTGCTGCCGGACCTGAATATGGGGCCGGGGCAGGCCATCAATCCCTACCAGATCTGGTGGATGGTGGTGCTGATCGCCGCCATCTCTTTTGTCGGCTATTTTGCGGTGCGGGTCGGCGGCACCGAGAAGGGCATCCTCTTTACCAGCCTGTTTGCCGGCTTGAGCTCCTCCACCGCCCTGACCCTGCATTATGCCCGCTTGTCGCGGGCGAATCCCCGGCTCAGGCCCTTGCTGGCGGTGGGCATATTGCTGGCCTGCGGCACCATGTTCCCCCGTATCCTGGTCTATTGCGCCCTGATCAACCCGCGGTTGTTGTCATCCCTGTTGCTGCCGGTGCTGGTGATGACGGTGTTGCTCTATGTGCCGGCAGTGTTGATCTGGTTGCGCCACCGCAAGCCGGTGACCGTCGACCAGCCCCGGCTCAGGATGAAGCCGCTGGATCTCAAGCTAGCCATCAGCTTCGGCCTGTTGATCATGGTGATCATGGTACTCGGCGAATGGCTCAAAAACTGGCTGGGCAATGCCGGTATCCTGCTGCTGGCGATGGCCTCGGGCATTGCCGATGTGGATGCCATCACCCTGTCACTGACACGGATGTCGCTGACGGGTATCGACTTTGCCACCGCCGTGCTGGGCGTCGTACTGGCCGCCTCGGTCAATAATATCGTCAAGTCATTGCTGGCGTTTACCCTTGGCGGGCGGGTGCTGGGCATCAGGGTAGGGGCCCCCATGCTGCTTTCGCTGCTTGGTGGTGTGCTGGCCGCCTGGTGGTTTTAAACAGGATGGTCGCATGTCCAATGTTCAGGTGTTCTTATCTACCCTGCTGGCGATGATTGCCTTCGCCGGCAATTCGCTGCTCTGCCGGTTGGCTTTCCAGGGTACCGGGATAGATGCGGCCAGCTTTACCGGCATGCGCCTGCTGTCCGGCGCCCTGGTGCTCTGGCTGCTGGTGGCGCGCGGGGGCAGCTGGTGGCCGGCCTGGGCGCTGTTTCTGTACGCCGCCGCCTTTTCTTTTGCCTATCTGTCGTTGGATACGGGTACCGGGGCCCTGTTGTTGTTCGGTGCCGTGCAGGTGACCATGATAGGTGCGGGTCTGTGGCGGGGGGAACGATTAAACCGCTGGCAGAGCCTGGGGCTGGGGTGTGCCTTTGCCGGACTGGTGGGCTTGTTGCTGCCGGGGGTGTCGGCACCCCCCTTCGCAGGTGCCGTCATTATGTTAACTGGCGGGGTGGCCTGGGGCGTCTATTCATTGCGTGGACGGGGTGTCGCCGATGCGACCCGGACCACGGCCGGCAACTTTTTACGTGCCGTCCCCCTGGGACTTGGGCTGTTCTTCGCCTGCTTACCCTGGGTCAGGCTGGATGCTACGGGGCTCTGGTATGCTGTTTTGTCCGGGACCCTGACCTCTGGCCTGGGCTATGCGGTTTGGTATCGGGCGTTGGGCGGATTGAATGCCACCCAGGCGGCCACGGTGCAGCTGAGCGTGCCTATGCTGGCGGCCCTGGGGGGTATACTGTGGCTGAGCGAACCCCTGACCCTGCGTTTTTTGCTGGCCTCGGTGGCGGTGCTGGGTGGGGTGGCCCTGGTGATCCTCAGGCGTGGTTAATATCACATTTCTGCAATGATTGGGGCAGAAAGGGCAAGGGCGCCCGAAGGGGCGCCCAGGGTATTTAGGCGGGCAACAGGGTCTGGTGCAGATCCTGTACCACGCCGGCGGCGGCGTCATCGTTGACCAGGAAGCAGAGGTTATGGGGGCTGGCGCCGTAGCAGATCATACGGATATTGACGTTTTCCAGCGCCTGGAACACCCGGCTGCCGGTGCCGCTGACTTCGCTCATGCGGTTGCCGATCAAGGCCACCAGGGCCAGGCCATGTTCCACCTTCAGGTGGCAGTGTTTGCCGAGTTCCGCCTGCACTTCGTCGGTCAGCAGCTCGGCCCCCGCATCCAAGGTCAGGGACACGCTGACTTCCGAGGTGGTGATCAGGTCGACGGAAATCTTGTGTTTGGCCAGGATGCCGAACACCTCGGCCAGGAAGCCGTGGGCCTGGAACATATTCAGGCTGGTCAGGGTCAGCAGCACCTGGTTGCGGCGAAGGGCCAGGGCTCGGAACAGCGGGGCCTGGGGGGTGGCGTTGCGGATCCAGGTGCCGCCCGCTTCCGGTGCCTTGCTGGAGCCGACGAATACCGGGATCTGGCGGCGTACCGCCGGCTGCAGGGTGGCCGGATGCAGTACCTTGGCGCCAAAGGTCGCCATTTCCGAGGCTTCGCTGAAGCTGATTTCCGGAATGGCGCGGGCCTCGGTCACCAGCCGGGGATCCGTGGTGTAGATGCCGGGCACATCGGTCCAGATTTCCACGGCGGACGCCTCAAGCGCCTCACCCAGCAGGGCGGCGGAAAAGTCGCTGCCGCCGCGACCCAGGGTGGTGGTCCGGCCATCGCTGGCGGCGCCGATAAAGCCCTGGGTGACCACCAGTTGCTTTTCGCACAGGGGCTGCAATTCGGCGACGGCGGCCCGGGCCAGGGCGCCCAGATCGGGCGCGGCACGGCTGAATCTGTCGTCGGTATGCATGATCCGGCGCACATCGAACCAGACGGCGGGGGTGCCGCGCTGTCGCAGCAGCTCGACGAACAGGCGGGTGGACATCAGCTCGCCCTGGGCGACGATCTCGTCGTTCAGGGCCTTGCTGGGGCTGATCGCGGCGCTATCCGACAGCTCCTTGATATGGTGCAGGATTTCTTCGATATGACGGCTCAGCATTTCGGGGTTGCCGAGGCTGGTCAGAATACCCTGCTGGATGTCGTTCAGCTGTTGCAGCAGCTCGGCCCGGTGCGCCGGCTGATGTTCTCCCGAGGCCAGGGCGACCAGCAGGTTGGTCACCCCGGAACTTGCGCTTAACACCGCCAAACGGGTATGGGGGTTCTGTTCGAGGATGGCGGCGCAGCGGCTCATGGCCTGATGATCGGCGACGCTGGTCCCACCAAATTTGGCGACAATAAGTTGATTCAAGTGCAGCTCCTTGAAGTATGCATGCGAAAAATAAATAACAACGGGGGAACGACTGCAGATACGAGAAAGGTCACGTAGAAGCACTCCACCCATAGGTGACAACCCGAAGGATTCAGCCTCCGTGGCCGACGATAACAAACACCCCTTTGTTATCACCTCGGCGTTGTGTCCCCTGACCGGCGATCCTGGGAGTGGGAGCTCCTCCTGCCGGCTGCCTGAACAACGCGCCTCTTCTTTGCCCGATGACGGGCTCCCTATAACTACTGACTCACGGCTCGAGTGTCAATGGTTAACCGGGAAAAACTAACATTAAACCAGGTTTTTTATCATGATTTTCGAACGGCGCTGGTAGTTATACAGCTGTTGCTTGCCCATCGGCAGGGCCGACACGTCCACCGGCTCGAAGCCGCGTTCCCGGAACCAGTGGATGGAGCGGGTGGTGAGGATAAACAGGGCGTTCATGCCCCGCTTCTTGGCTTGTTCCTCCACCTTGTGCAAGAGCATGTCGCCCCGGCTGGAACGGCGGTAATCCGGGTGGATGGCGACACAGGCCATTTCCGCCATGCTTTCCTCCGGGAAGGGATAGAGGGCGGCGCAGCCGATGATGGCGCCGTCCTTTTCGATAATGGTGAACTGGTCGACTTCCATTTCCAGCTGCTCCCGGGAACGGCGCACCAGTATGCCCTCTTCCTCCAGCGGCCGGATCAGGTCCAGGATGCCGCCGATATCATCGATCCGGGCCTGACGGGCCTGTTCGGCACTCTGGCTGACGATCTGGGTGCCGAGCCCGTCCCGGGTAAACAGTTCCTGGATCAGGGCGCCGTCTTCCCGGTAGCTGACCAGATGGCTGCGGGGCACGCCACCGCGGCAACTGGCAATGGCTGCCCGCAGGTAGCGCGCGGTGCCCGACATCTCATCGCCTTCGTTCAGCAGTCGTTGCAAGGCCGCCTCCGCCTGCTCCGGGAACAGTTCGGGCATGGCCACGCCGGACTCATCCAGCACGCCACGCTGGGAGCAAAAGCCGATCAGCTTGTCGGCCTTGAGCTCGATGGCCAGCCGTTTGGCCAGCTCTTCCGAAGACAAATTAAAACTCTCGCCGGTCACCGAAAAACCGATGGGGGAGATCAGCACGGTGCCGCCATGGGACAGCTGGTGATGGATGGTGTCGGTATGGATACGACGGACCCGGCCGGAATGCAGGTAATCCACACCGTCATCGACACCCAGGGGTTGGGCGATAACGAAGTTGCCGGTGACTACGTTGATGCGGGCATTCTGCATCGGGGTATTGACCAGCCCCATCGACAGGCGGGCCATGATATCCATCTGCAGGCCGCCGCAGACATCCTTGATGATGCGGAAGCTGGTTTCATCTGTTACCCGCGTCTGTTTATGAAACACCCCTTCCAGGCCGGCCTCGGCCAGGCCGTTGTCAATCTGCGGACGGGCGCCGAACACGATAACCAGGCGGATCCCCAGGCTGGTGAGCAGGGCGATATCGCTGATGATATTGGGAAAATTTTCCTGGGCGATGGCTTCGCCACCCAACATGACCACAAAGGTTGAGCCCCGATGCAGATTGACATAGGGACTGGATTGACGAAATGCCTTGACCAAAGCAGCATCGTTGTCGCGCACGGCTTTTCCTTTACTGGAGACTGGATAGGCCCTAATGATCGTGAAAAATCATGCAAAAAACAACATTAAATATTTGGTTTTTGCCGAGGTGGCGGTAGCCGTTTGTTAGCGCTGTGGCCATGAATGACGCAGTTTGGTGGCTGTTTGTGGAAAGCTTCCTACATTCGAGTCTGTAATTTTATATTCACTTTTAACTCGGATTCGGGTCCGCCGCTGACCAGCGCTCGACGGGGGGAACTGCAAAAATGGGATGGGCGCCCAAGAAACGAAAATTTATTTTTTTCGCTTTATGTTACTATTTTTTTGTCGGGGCATGGGCGGGATCCCGGACCACAAATAACTATAGCTAAAACAACAAAAGTGAGAAAAAAACAATGCAAAGGAAACTGTGCTTGGCGGTGTTAGGGGGGCTTGCGGCGCTGGCGAGCGGGCCCGTGCTGGCGGTGGAGGAACGGCTGGATCTGACCGGCTCAACGGTGGGTATGTTCGCGGTCTTTATCTTCGTACTGGCGTATATCCTGGTGATGAGCGAAGAATATCTGCATCTGCGCAAGTCCAAGCCGGTGCTGGTGGCGGCCGGCATCATCTGGGCCGCCATCGGCTGGACCTACATCAACCATGATATTCCGGGGCTGACGGAGCAGGCGTTCCGCCACAACCTGCTGGAATACGCCGAGCTGTTGTTGTTTCTGCTGGTGGCCATGACCTATATCAACGCCATGGAGGAGCGGCGGCTGTTTGATGCCCTGCGGGCCTGGATGATACGTAAAGGTTTCAGCTACAAGAGCCTGTTCTGGTTGACCGGCCTGCTGGCTTTCTTTATTTCTCCGATTGCCGACAACCTGACCACGGCGCTGCTGATGTGTGCCGTGGTGGTAAAGGTGGCCGAAGGCGACAAGCGTTTTATCAACCTCTGCTGTATTAATATCGTGATCGCCGCCAACGCCGGCGGCGCCTTCAGCCCGTTCGGCGATATCACCACCCTGATGGTCTGGCAGGCGGGTATCGTCAAGTTCAACGAGTTCTTTATCCTGCTGATCCCGGCCCTGGTGAATTACCTGGTACCGGCCATCGTCATGAGCCTGTATGTGGAAAATCGTCAGCCCGCCGCCATGTATGAGGACATCGAGCTCAAACGGGGTGCCATCCGCATCGTGCTGTTGTTCCTGTTGACCATCGCCTCCGCCGTCGCCTGCCACAGCCTGCTGCATCTGCCGCCGGTGCTGGGCATGATGACCGGCCTGGGCTATCTGCAGTTCTTTGGTTACTACCTGCGCCAGACCCTGCCCAGCTCCCTGTCGCGCAAGCGTGTCCTGGCTCAGAAGCGGGGAGATGATGAAGCCTTGCGGCGCCTGGGCAGCGTGGTGCCCTTCGATGTCTTCAGCCGGATTGCCCGGGCCGAGTGGGATACCCTGCTGTTCTTCTATGGGGTGGTGATGTGCGTCGGCGGCCTGGGGTTCATGGGCTATCTGGCGTTGGTCTCCGATCTGCTCTACACGGGCTGGAACGCCACCTATGCCAACATAGCGCTGGGTTTGTTGTCGGCGGTGGTAGATAACATCCCGGTGATGTTTGCGGTGCTGTCTATGGAGCCGGATATGTCCCATGGTAACTGGTTGCTGATCACCCTGACCGCCGGCGTAGGCGGCAGCCTGCTGTCTATCGGTTCGGCCGCCGGGGTGGCGCTGATGGGGCAGGCACGGGGTATGTATACTTTCTTCGGCCACCTGAAATGGACCCCGGTGATATTGCTGGGCTATATCGCCAGTATCCTGGCCCATATCTGGCTGAACGCCGCCAGCTTTCAGATTTACGGTTAAGGGTGCAAGGGGGCTCATGCCCCCACTGTTTATGTTGCTTTCATTCCCATGCTCAGCGTGGGAATGTTAGAAGGCTCACAGCCTGTTTCTTGGTCACAAGTCTGCCGGCTTACTTGGGGCGAACAAAGAGGCTGCAGGGTTGTCTCCTCCGACACGCTTCAAGCACATCCTTGTAAGCTCGCACATGCCATCTGACCGCCATGGATGGCGCCGTCGAGCCCCCAGGGATGGGTTTACGGCGTGTCGGGGAGTAGTGCCTTTTGTCTGATTACCTGTTCTCAAAAGAATCAACAGAAACTTGTGACTAATAGACAGACACACAGCTTAACGCTTTACCACCAGAGGGTGGTGATGCCGAGCATCACAAACAGGCCGGCGCTGAGGCCGTGTATCCACCTGAGCGGGATACGCTCGGCGCCTTTCTTGCCGAGGATCACCACGGGCACATTGGCCAGCAGCATGCCCAGGGTGGTGCCGATAATCACCCACCAGTAACCATCAACGAAGCGGGCGGCCAGCAGGACGGTTGCCAGCTGGGTCTTGTCGCCCATCTCGGCCAGGAAGAACAGCACGAAGGTGGTGAGCAAGGGGCTGAAATGGCGGAAGCTGCCCGATTCTTCGTCCAGTTTATCGGGGATCAGCATCCAGGCCGCCATGATAAAGAAGGAGGCCGACAGCAGGTAGCGCAGCCAGTCGGGGTCCAGCCATTGCTGGATCCAGACACCGACCCAGCCGGCCAGGGCATGGTTGAGCAGGGTGGCCAGCAGTATGCCGGTGATAATGGGGGCAGGGCGGCGGAAACGACAGCTAAGCAGCAATGCCAGCAACTGGGTCTTGTCGCCGATTTCGGCGATGGCCACGGCCAGGGTAGAGGTGGATAAGGCTTCCAAAACGATACCAAAGGGGACGGGGTTATATTCAACCATTGAGCAGGCCATGCCGCCCGTCCCCGGTATCGGCATCAGCCTGTCAAAGGTCTCGTCAAACCACTGGTATCTCGTAGCAGAAAATACCCGGGTCACAGCCACCATGGTGATTTGGCACCAATTATGTTGATGACTGTCTCGGCTGAGAGACTACTCCCCCTTGTGCAGGAGGAGGCATTCTAGCGGGGGAGAAAAGAAAATCAAGTGGTGGCGTCAGCCATCATATTTGTCGGTTAAGCGTAAAACGGGATTAATTCGCTTTCCGCCGACACGCCGTAAACCCATCCCTGGGGGCTCTGCTGCGCCGTCCATGGCGCAGAAGGTCTGTTTGAAAGCCAACCAATCCCGTTAACCGACCGGCATTACGGCGTCAGCCGCCGACCTTCTTTACCTTGAAGCCGGCTTTTTCCAGCAGGTCTTTCACCTGCTCCAGCCGGTCGCCCTGAATTTCCAGCACGGCCTGCTTGACGGCACCGCCGGTGCCCAGCTGCTTTTTCAGCAGGCTGGCGGTGTCCTTGAGCCGGTCGGCGGGCAGGCCATAGACGCACACCACGCCGGTGCCTTTGCGGCCCTTGGTTTCCCGCCGTATGCGCACCAGACCGTCATCGGGGTAGGGGCCCGAGTGAGCTGTTTGGGACGAGGCCCCCTGCTTGGACTGCCAGTCGGGGTCCGTGCTGTACACCAGTTTCGTCATCAGCGGCTCTCTATGATCAATTGTAATAACTCGCCTTCCAGCAAGGCACGCTTGACCAGGGCCAGACCGCCTATGGTCTGTTCATCCTGGAAGCGGGCTTTAACGATGGGCAGGTCCCGATGGAAGCTGGGCAGGGACTGGTGTGCTATGGCCTTGCCTATCAAGGGGAACAGCAGGCTGTCGGCGGCACAGAGTTCGCCGGCGATCAGGATCTTCTGCGGGTTGAACAGGTTCACCATGATGGCCAGCGCCTGGCCCAGATACTCGGCGGCCCGCCCCAACACATCTCTGGCGAGGCGGTCGCCGTCAAGCGCGGCCTGGCACAGGCTGGCCATGGTCAGCGGTTGGCGCTTCAGCAGGCTGTCGAAGCCCTGTTCCAGCATGCGGCCGGCTTGCTTGAGCAGGGCGGCATCGGCCACCATGGTTTCCAGGCAACCGAAATTGCCGCAATGGCAGCGGTCGCCCAGGGCATCGACGCGGATATGGCCTATCTCCGCCACATCCCGGCCCAGGCTGCGGAAAATGCGGCCTTCGGTAATGATGCCGGCACCGACCCCGTGGCGCACGCTGACCAGTACCGAGTCCAGGCAATCCCGGGAGGCGCCGAAATAATGCTCGGCTAGGGCCTGGGTTCGGATATCGTTGCCGATAAACACCGGCAGCCCCAGGGCCTCCTTGAGCAGCCGGGCCAGGGGCACATCGACCAGGGGGAAACTGGGATGATAGACCACCTGGCCATGCACGGCGTCGGTCAGGCCCGGCATGGTGAGGGCGATGGCGACCAGGGTCAGGGCCTGGTGTTGCCGCTGCTCGGCGATAAAATCGCCGATGTGCGCAATCAGGGCATCGAGCAGGGCAGCCTGGGGTTGCTGGGGAAAGGCATGGATCTGCCGGGCCAGCACCTGGCCGTCCAGGCTGTACAGGCACAGCTGAAGCTCTTCCCGGCCCAGCTTCACCGACACCAGATGAAAGGCATGGGTCACCGTGGTCAGGGAAATGGCGCGGCGGCCGCCGGTGGAGGCCTGATGGGCCATTTCCCGGATCAGGCCGCATTCGATCAGGGTACGGGTGATCTTGGTGACGCTGGCGGCCGCCAGGTGGCTGAGCTCGGCGATCTTCACCCGGGAGATGGGGCCCTGGCTGTCGATCAGCCGATAGACGGCCGCACAGTTGACTTGCTTGATAAGGTCGACGTTGGCAATTTGTCCGCGGGTCATTATGGTTGCGCTTTGTAGGTTCCGTTTACTAGGGTGGCCTTGACCTTATAGTCCCGGTCGAACGCCACCAGATTGGCCACCTTGCCCACTGCGATGGTACCGAGTCGGTGCTCGACACCCAGGGCCCGGGCAGGATAGAGGCTGGCCATACGCAGCGCCTCATCCAGGGAAAGGCCGACATCCACCACCAGGTTTCTGACGCCCGTCATCATGGTCAGCGCTGAGCCGCCGAGTGTACCATGCTGATCGATGCATTGCCCGTCCCTCAGGTAGACGGTGGCGCCGCAGAAGTCGAACTGGCTGAAGCCGGGCTCGGCACCGGCGGCGGCGGTGGCGTCGGTGACGAGGCACAGCCGCTCGCCCAGTACTTTGTGGGCCAGGCGTACGTTGGCGGAATGCACATGGAAACCGTCGACCACTATGCCCGCATAGACATGGGGATGATCGTAGACGGCGCCGACGGCGCCCGGCTCCCGGCCGTTGAGGGTCGGGGTCATGGCGTTATACAGATGAGTGGCGAAGCCGATGCCTGCATCGAAGCCGGCCATGGCCTGCTCATAGCTGGCGGCGGTATGGCCCATGGACACCAGGATGCCGGCCGCCCGCAGCCGAGCGATATGTTCGGGCCGGTTGCATTCCGGTGCCAGGGTAATTTTTTTCACCACATCGGCATTGGCACAGAGAAACGCCAGCATGGGCTCGTCGAGGGCACGGATCTGTTGTTCCGGGTGGATGCCCTTGCGTTGGATATTGGTGTAGGGACCTTCAAGGTGCAGCCCCAGCACCTGATGTCGATGGCGGCCCATATAGTCCCGGATCACGCTGACCGCCTGGTGCATATCCTGATCCGGCGAGGTGATCAGGGTTGGCAGGAAGCTGGTGGTACCGGATTTCAGGTTGGCCTGATGCATGGTGGCCAGGGTATCCAGGCTGATTGCATTATTAAACATCACGCCGCCGCAGCCGTTGAGCTGCAGATCGATGAAACCGGCACTGAGCAGGGCCCCTCCCAGGGAGCGGCGCGGCACCGTGGTGTCCAGCCGTTCCTGGGGCAGGACGGCGGCAATGGTTTCACCCTCGATGACCAGGGCATGTCGTGGCAGCCATCGGCTGCCGTCAAACAGGGTGCAATCGGTTAAGGCAAACATACAACCTCTTATAAATGTTTGATATTTTCCGCTTCCAGCTCTTCAAAGTAACGCACTGTCTTGACTTTCAGCTCCATGGTTGCGGCCTGATCACAGACCATCAGGCTGCGGGGGTGCAACTGCAGTGCCGATATGGTCCACATATGGTTGACGCCGCCTTCTACCGCCGCCTGCAAGGCCTGGGCCTTGTTATGGCCGGTGACCAGTATCAGCACTTCTTCCGCATCCAGCAGGGTGCCGACCCCCACCGTCAGCGCCATGCGTGGCACCTGATTCGGATCGTTATCGAAAAAACGGGAATTGGCGAGCCGGGTGTCTTCGGTCAGGGTTTTTATCCGGGTACGGGAGGATAAGGAAGAGGCGGGCTCATTGAAAGCAATATGACCATCGCTGCCCACGCCGCCCATAAACAGGTGAATTTTACCATACTGCTTGATCTTGCTTTCGTAGCGAGTGCACTCGGCGGCCAGATCGGCGGCATTGCCGTCCAGTAGATTGATGTTGGCTGGCTCGATATCGATATGCTCAAAAAAATGTTGATGCATAAAGCTGTGGTAGCTCTGGGGGTGCGTTTTGGCCAAACCCACGTATTCGTCCATATTGAAGGTAACCACATGGCGGAAGCTGATCTCACCGGCCTGATGCAGTTCGACCAGCCGCCGATAGGTGGCCAGCGGCGTGCCGCCGGTCGGCAGGCCCAGCACAAAGGGTCTGTCTTGGGTGGGGGCGAAGGCATTGATGCGGTCGGCGATATAGCGTGCCGACCAGAGGCTGACATCGGCGGCGGTGGGCTGGGGAATAAGACGCATGGTAGTCCTCGATACAGGAAATAAGGGAAATCATATTTTTCATGGTAAATTAAGTGCCGTGTCATTGTCATTAAAAATGATGGATTGAGGGATTTAAAGGCGATCGGTGTCACATATAATGACGACTTAATTTGTGATGAGAAATAAATGGGGTAGACTGGCTGCCAGCCATGAAGGCGACAACACACTTATGCACCTTTAGTGGATAACAATTTAAGGAGATCTACCGTGAACCTGCTGGGTTATTTACAGAAATTAGGCAAAGCCTTGATGCTGCCCATCGCCACACTGCCGGTGGCGGCCTTGTTGCTGCGTTTGGGACAGCCGGACTTGTTGGGCATTTCCTTTATCGCCGAGGCGGGTGGGGCCATCTTCAGTCAATTACCACTATTGTTTGGCCTGGGAATTGCCGTCGGCCTGTCCAAGGATGATGCGGGTGCGGCGGCCCTGGCCGGCGCCGTGGGCTACTTCGTGCTGACCGGGGCGGCGAAAACCATCAACAATGAGATAGATATGTCGTTTTTTGGCGGCATTATCGCCGGTATCATTGCCGGTCATTGCTATAACCGTTTCCATATGGTCAAGCTGCCGGATTATCTGGCGTTCTTCAGCGGTAAGCGGTTGGTGCCGATCATGACCGGTCTGGTGGCCCTGCTGGCGGCCTTTATCGCCGGCTTTGTCTGGCCCGTTATTCAGCATGGTATCGACAGCTTTGGCCTGGCGGTATCCACGTCGGGCGGCCTGGGCCAGTTCTTTTACGGCCTGCTGAACCGGGGTTTGATCCCCGTCGGCCTGCATCATGTGGTGAACTCCATCTTCTGGTTTGGGCTGGGAGAGTGTTTGCGGGTGACCTATGAGGTGGCCGGCAGCGTGCAGAATATCTGTCTGGATCCGGCCCTGGTGCGTACCCTGACGGTCGGCGGCGCCGTACCCGGTGTCGATGGGGGCAGCATTACCCAGATTGCGTCCGAGGTGACCCGGGGCGATCTGCACCGCTTCTTTGCCGGTGATCCGACTGCGGGGGTGTTTATGGCCGGTTTCTTCCCGGTGATGATGTTCGGCCTGCCTGCCGGTGCCCTGGCGATGATCCTGGCGGCCCCCAAAGACAAACGGGCCCAGGCCGCGGGTCTGCTGATCTCCGTTGCCGTGACCTCGTTTTTGACCGGTATTACCGAGCCCCTGGAGTTTACCTTTATGTTCCTGGCGCCGCTGCTGTACGGCATCCATGCGGTGTTGACCGGCCTGTCGCTGGTGGTGGTGAACCTGTTTGGCGTCCTGCATGGCTTTGGTTTCTCCGCCGGCCTGTTTGATATGGTGCTGAACTGGGGCCTGGCGACCCGTCCCTGGATCCTGGTAAGCATCGGTCTGGTGATGAGTGTGGTTTATTTCGTGGTCTTCTACTTTGCCATCGTACTGCTCAACCTGAAGACACCGGGGCGCGATAATGGCGTAGATGCTGCCGCCGACAAGAAAGCAGCGGAAACCGAAACCGACAAGTCTAATCTGGCCCTCCAGTATCTGGATGCCCTGGGCGGCAGCAGTAATCTCACCGATATCGATGCCTGCATCACCCGCCTGCGATTGACCCTGAAAGATCGTTCCCTGGCCGACGAAGCCAGGTTGAAAGCCTTGGGTGCCAAAGGGATAGTGAAGCTGGGAGACAACAACCTGCAGGTGATCCTGGGGCCCCTGGCCGAAATTATTGCCGCCGAGATGAAAGCCCTGCCGCCCAAAGCATAAGGCCGGCGGAAACAGTCAGGACCAAGGGGAGCCGGTGCCCGGCTCCCCGCTTATAATCCCCATCATCCAGTCACAGTCGCACTTCCTCCAGGCTCACCCGGTATTTTGTACCAAGCCGGTGAAATCCATAGTCTGAACTCGCTAATCAAGCTCTGTTGGCGGCAGCAGCTATCAACTCAGTACCACCCCGGCCTCGTCAAAGGGGATAAAACGACCTGCTCACGCAGCAAAAAAAAATGCTTACCATGGACGCGTTTTTGAACAGAGCAGACTCAAAAGGTTATACACAACCGAGGGGGTCCTTGTGGCTACTGGGTTTGCGTCACTTATCCACTATTTCTGTGGATAACCTTGTGAATTAGCTAGCTAAAACCGGTGCAAAGCCAGACGTGGTAAGCCTTTCAGAAAAAAAGGCAAAATATTCAACAAATGAAAAAACTAATTAAATCAATTGGTTAAATATTGCAAGTGCCAGGATAGCCGACACCATATGGGCAGCCGCTGGCGCAGAAATAGCGACAGACAAATTGTGGGTTTTTATCGGGAAAGGATCTGAAAGCGGTGGATAAATCAAGTGCTGCGGAGCAAAAATTGGCTCCCCCTGCTGGACTTGAACCAGCGACATACGGATTAACAGTCCGCCGTTCTACCGACTGAACTAAGGGGGAATCTCGTGAAGAGGCTGCGAATGGTACGCATCCGGCGGCGTCCGGTCAAGGGAAATATCCCGGTAGTTTAGTTAGATGGCGGCAAAGCCAAGTTTTTACTTAAATTACTCCCTGTCTAGGGGGTAAACTGGTGCCGGTATCTAAGGAGAGTGGTGATGAGTAAAGCATTTCAGCTGGTCAGCCAGTATCAACCGGGCGGCGATCAGCCCAAGGCCATAGCCCAGCTGCTGGAGGGCATCGACGCCGGCCTGGCCCATCAGACCTTGCTGGGGGTGACCGGTTCGGGCAAGACCTTCACCATGGCCAATGTCATCGCCACCCTGGGGCGTCCCACCATGATACTGGCGCCCAACAAGACGCTGGCGGCCCAGCTGTACGGAGAAATGAAGGAGTTCTTCCCCCATAACGCGGTGGAGTACTTCGTTTCCTACTACGACTACTACCAGCCGGAAGCCTATGTACCCAGCACCGATACCTTTATCGAGAAAGACGCCTCCATCAATGACTATATAGAGCAGATGCGGCTGTCGGCCACCAAGGCGTTGATGGAGCGACGGGATGTGGTGATCGTGGCCTCGGTGTCGGCGATCTACGGCCTGGGCGATCCCCAGTCTTATCTGAGTATGATGCTGCACCTGCGTACCGGCGACAGCCTGAACCAGCGGGATATGCTGCGGCGGCTGGCGGAGCTGCAATACAGCCGCAACGATACGGCCTTCCAGCGGGGCAGCTTCCGGGTGCGCGGCGAGGTGATCGACATCTTCCCCGCCGAATCCGACAACGAGGCGGTACGGGTTGAGCTGTTCGATGATGAAATCGAGCGCATCAGTCTGTTCGACCCGCTCACCGGGGCGGTCAGCAAGCAGCTGGCGCGCTGCACCATCTACCCCAAGACCCATTACGTTACCCCGCGGGAAACCCTGCTGTCGGCGATGGAGCTGATCAAGGCCGAGCTGCAGGAGCGCAAGCAACAGCTGCTGGCGGCCAACAAGTTGCTGGAGGAGCAGCGCATCAGCCAGCGCACCCAGTTCGATCTGGAGATGATCCAGGAGCTGGGCTATTGCTCGGGCATCGAAAACTACTCCCGTTACCTGTCGGGGCGGGGGGAGGGGGAGCCGCCGCCCACCCTGTTCGATTACCTGCCCGGCGACGGCCTGTTGATCATCGACGAATCCCATGTCACCGTGCCCCAGATAGGCGGCATGTACAAGGGCGACCGCTCACGCAAGGATACCCTGGTGGAATACGGCTTCCGCCTGCCCTCGGCGCTCGACAACCGGCCCCTGCGCTTCGAGGAATTCGAGGCGCTGATGCCGCAGACCGTGTTCGTGTCGGCCACCCCCGGCCCCTACGAACTGGACAAGTCCGGTGATCAGGTGGCCGAGCAGGTGGTGCGGCCCACCGGTCTGCTGGATCCCGAGCTGGAGGTGCGGCCGGTGGCCACCCAGGTGGACGATCTGCTGTCCGAGGCCCGCGCCCGCGCCGAGCGGGACGAGCGGGTGCTGGTCACCACCCTGACCAAGCGGATGGCGGAAGATCTCACCGAATACCTGATCGAGCATGGTCTGCGGGTGCGCTACCTGCACTCGGACATAGATACCCTGGAACGGATGGAAATCATCCGCGATCTGCGCCTGGGGATGTTCGATGTGCTGGTGGGCATCAACCTGCTGCGGGAGGGCCTGGACATGCCGGAGGTGTCACTGGTGGCGATCCTGGATGCGGACAAAGAGGGTTTCCTGCGCTCCGAGCGCTCGCTGATCCAGACCATAGGCCGGGCCGCCCGTAACCTGAGCGGCAAGGCCATCCTCTATGCGGACCGCATCACCCGCTCCATGGCCGCCGCCATCGGCGAGACTGAGCGTCGCCGCGAGCTGCAGCATGCCTTCAACCAGCAGAACGGCATAGTGCCCCAGGGGCTCAACAAGCGGGTCAGCGATGTGATGGACCTGGACGGCACCCGCCGGGTCGGCTCGAAACGGGCCAAGGACAAGCCCCAGGCGCCGACGCACCTGCCGACGCCCAAGGAGCTGACCCAGCAGATCGCCCAGCTGGAAAAGGAGATGCTCAACCATGCCCAGAACCTGGAATTCGAGCAGGCGGCTTTGGCACGCGATCGTATCCACGAACTGCGCGAGCAGCTTATTCGCAGCTGAGGGGAGGGGCCTGTCGGTCATTAGCTTATTCAAGAGCGCAGTTTTGCTGCGCCCTTGTTAGCTGGCGGTTTTGACAATATCGTTTTGTGACCGATCAGAGGATACCGAGCTGTTGCAACATTCCCATTTGATCCCATTGTTCCCAGCGTTCGACAACCTGCTCCCCAACCACGCGATCCAGGATCAACCCTTCAAACTGCGCCCGGTTGCCCGTGGGCGGTGAGTCACCGAGAGGACCTGTGTGCGTTCCTTACGGCGGTCCATCGTGTCGCCACCTTGTCACCAGCGACAATCTGATCTTCTACTGTTAGCCGTAAATCTGGAAATGCAGCCAATAAACCACTAACCAGCTCCTTGAATGCCGCAACCGAAAGATTGGGTTCTGCCGCTCCAGCCATATGAATGACACAGTTCGATGAAAAGGACTTATCCGCAGCACTAACATCACCGCGATTCAACCCATCTATCCATACTTGCTCATACTTGGTGACTTTTTGATTCACGGTCATCTACTCCGCAGGGGAATTTATAAGCAAAGGTAGACCGCGTTATTGCCATAGACAAGAACAGCCTTATATCGACTGGCTAAGGCCCACCTCAGGCGCGGGAAAAACGCGCCCCCGATTCAGAAGGCGGCAGCAGGGATGACCTCCGCCGCCCGTCACATGCCAGGGCCGGAAAATGCTCCTGCCGTTCCGGCATTCCCTCCATTCCTGGCGGTCAGATGGCCTGTGCGAGCTTACATGGGTGTACTTGCGGCGTGTTGGTGGCGGTCATCCCTGCTGCTGCTTTGGCTGCGCCACTACACACAGACAACGACTGAAGCGGTCAGCAACACACAACTTATGCCGCTACCGCTGATACCTTACTGGCCTGCCTGCGGGAACTGGTAGGCCTGGGTGCCCCACAGGGGGACGGTCGACATTGAATGTTTGTAGCTGCCGCTGGTCTCCTTGGTGCTGTAGGCGATATACAGCAGCGTCTGGCTTCGGTCATCAAAGATGCGTCTTATCTTCAGGCTTTTCAGGAAGATGCTTTTCGACTTCTTGAATACGATATCGCCGCTTTTCGAGCGGTCGATGGTGTCGATCATCGCCTTGGTGATTTCGCCGGTCTGGCGGCAGCTGATTGACATGTCCGAGGGGTCCGCCAGGTCCAGATCCGCCACTATGTTCGACATATGGCAGGTCACCCCCGGCACGTCCGGGTCGGTCAGTACCTCGATCTTGATGTCCTTGGTGGTGAACAGCCCCAGGGATACATCGCCCACTTCATTGTTATCACAGCCCAGCAGCAGGGTAGACAGGCAAAGCAGGGTAGCCGTTTTTTTGAACATATCCGCGTCCTTATCAAAAATGAATATAGCGCCTTCTGGTTGAATTACAGCCAGCCCTTGCGCTTGAAGAAGAAGTAGGTACCGCAGGCGGACATCAGCATCAGCACCAGCGACATGGGATAGCCGTAGTCGAAGCCCAGCTCCGGCAATATCTCGAAGTTCATGCCGTAGATGCTGGCGATCAGCGTCGGCGGCAGGAACACCACGGCGGCGACCGAGAAGATCTTGATCACCTTGCTCTGCTCCAGGCTGGTAAAGCCCATGGCGGCCTCCAGCTGGAAGTTGATCTTGTCGAACAGGAACTGGGTGTGGGGCAGCAGGGATTCGATGTCGTAGAGCATTTCATCAATCCACTTGCGCTGTTCGTCGCTGGCGCTCTGGCGCAGGGACCGCCTGAGGAAACGCAATGCCCGCCGGGTGTCGTACAGGGCCAGACGGATGTGGCCGTTGCCGTCTTCCTGCATCATCAGATCCGACATCGTCTTGTGCAGATCATCGACCTGCAGCACTTCCTTGGCGGTGCCTTCCAGAGTTTTGTAGCCGTCTTCGATCAGATCCGAGATGTATTCGACCTTCAGCTGGAAGATTTCCAGCAGCAGATCGGCGGCGTCTTCAACCTCCAGCCGTTCCTGGCGCATATAGTGGCGCAGCAGGCGCATCAGCCCCAGATCGTCTTCCCGGAAGCTGATCAACAGCTCGTTGCGCAGGGTAAACAGCACATTGATGCCGTCTATGTGCTTGCCGAGGCGCTGGGGAAACAAGGAATGGATATGCAGGCCGTCCTTGTCGCGATAGAAACGGGCCGAGGCTTCGATATCGTCCAGTTCATCCAGCTCGGGTGCCTCTTCCTCGAACAGCCGGCTCATCCACTGCTGCTCCTGTTCGTCGGGCTTGTGAATATCCAGCCACAGGGTGTGCTCGGGAAGGGAATCTGCCGGGGTGAGCGGCTGTATCTCGAAGGTCTTATCTTTGAACAGATAGGCGGTGATCATCAAATACTCCCGTCACTTTGTTTAGCCGCACTATATAGATACCGACGCCGGCTGTCAGGTTATCACTATTTATTGTTGTTTTTTAATGGCATAGCGAGGGGCCGACTAAACAACGGAAATCACTACTGACGAGACAGGGAAGCGAGTCGACAGGCATGGCCTTAATCCACGGCGTGTCTGCGTCCGGGCCCGACCCCTGTTGCACAGTAAGGAAAGTATTTAGTCGACGGCCTTGCCTTTCAGCAGCTTGCGTACCCAGTGGCGGTTGGGGGCCAGGGCGGCCAGCAGATCCTTGGCCAACGGATAGGGTTCATCCAGCAGCTGGGCGGCCAGCACCTCGGCCAGCAGAGGGGCGGAACAGAGCCCCCGGGAGCCCAGCCCCGACAAGACATAGAGCCCGGGCACATCGTCGGCCAGCGGAGCCAGCTGCTCCGGCGTCCGATGCAGCCCCTGGTAGTCCGTGAGCTGCGCCGCTTTATTGGCGGCGGCGCCCACCAGCGGCAGGTGATCCCGGCAGGCGGCGCGAATGCCGACCCGGCCGGCACCGGCCTCCGGGCTCAGGCCCTGCAGCACGGGCAGGGTCGCGGTCAGCTTGTTCAGGTTGTCCCGCTCTTCCTGGGGGCGGTAGTCCAGACTGCTCTGGTTGCGGCCATAGCTGGCGCCGATACAGTGGCGGCCCCGCCAGGCCGGGGTCAGGTAGCCGTCATAGCAGACCACCGTCTTGAGCGCCTCCAGGGGCGGCTGGCTGGGCTGGTGGTTGACCTGTCCCCTGACCGGATACAGGGCCAGCTCCCGGGTCTGTGGCCATTGGGTCAGCTGGTGGCCGCTGGCCAGTACCAGGTTATGGGCTCTGTATTGTCCTTGGGTTGTGTCGACCACAAAGCCGGTACCGGCGACTTCGAAGCCGGTCACCCGGGTATGATAATGGCGGTCGAGTAGTCCGGTCTGTTCGGCGGCATAAATAAAGGCCCGGGTCAGTTCGGCGGGACAGACCCAGCCGCCGAGGGGATAACGGACGCCGGGCAGTTCCACCTCCAGGCCGGTTTCCCGGCTTACGGCATCCGCAGCCAGCTCTTCGACCAGCTCGTTTGGGAAGCGTCCGGCCAGCAGCTTGTCGATCTTGGCCGAACTCTTGGCATCATGGGCCAGCTGCACCACGCCACACCAGTCATGGGCAAAGTTCGCCTGTTCGGCCAGCCGGGGCAGGGCGCGGCGGCCATAGAGGAAGGCCTGCAGATAAAACCGGCTCAGGCTGTCGTGGTCGCCGTTCAATAACGGATAAATGGCGCCCTGATGGTTACCCGAGGCCCCATTGGCGGGCTCCGTCTGTTCAACCAGGGTGACGCGGTGGCCGCGGCGGGTGAGGGAATGAGCCAGCGCCGCGCCGGCGATGCCGGCCCCGACGATCAGGGTGCTGTCACCCTGGCCGGGCCGGCGCCAGTACCAAGGGCCGGCGTAGGGCAGGCGTTGGTCGACTCGGCGCCGGCCGGCCAGCATATCCCGCTTGCGGCCGAAGCCCTTGACCTTGGCCATCTCGAAACCGGCCGCCAGCAGGCCTCGGCGCACAAAACCGGCCGAGGTGAAGGTGGCCAGGGTGGAACAGGGGCGCGCCAGCCGGGCTAGCTGGCTGAACAGCGCGGGGGTCCACATTTCGGGATTCTTGCTGGGGGCGAAGCCGTCCAGATACCAGGCGTCCACCTTGCCGGCAAGCCCGGCTTCCATCTGCGGCAGCAGCTCGGCGACGTCCCCCAGCCACAGGTCTAGGCTGGTGTCTTCATCCAGCCATAGCCGGTGGCAACCTGATATCGGCAGGGGATAGGCGGCCAGCAGCCGCTGGCTGAGTTCGGCCAGTTCGGGCCAGTGGGCCAGGGCTTTTTGCAGGTCCGTTCTGGTCAGGGGAAATTTTTCCACACTGATAAAATGCAATCTTTTGGTATTACCATTAGCATGGTGCCGGCGATAATGGCGGAAGGCCTGCCAGGTGGCGAGAAAATTCAGGCCGGTGCCGAAGCCGGTCTCGGCGACCACGAACTGGGCCCTGTCATGGTCGATAAAACGTGCCGGCAGCCCGTTCTGGCCGAGAAAAACATAGCGTGTTTCGGCCAGGCCATTATCATTGGAAAAGTAGACGTCATCGAAGGCTTCGGCCACTGGCGTGCCTTGTTCATTCCAGTCAAGGCTTGCAGTTGTAATAATGTGGGGGGACACTGAACCTCCAGGGCCGTTAAATCGGTCATTTTATGTGAGAGCGGACCAGTTTGACCAGGCTTTATGGTTAGAATTGGCGCCAAATTGATACAATGGGACAGATACATGAGAAGAGCAGTCATTACCGGGATCGGTGTGGTTTCCAGCATAGGTAACAATAAGGAAGAGGTCCTGGCTTCCCTGAAAGCAGGCCGCTCCGGTATCACCTATTCCCAACAGTTTGCCGACTATAAGCTGCGTAGCCAGGTATGGGGCAACGTTAAGATGGATCCGGCGGAGCATATCGACCGTAAGGTGATGCGCTTTATGGGTGATGCGGCCGCCTTCGCCTATCTCTCCATGCAGCAGGCGATCAAAGATGCGGGCCTGGATGAGAGCATGGTGTCCAACGAGCGTACCGGCCTGGTGGTCGGCTCGGGCGGCGCCTCCTCCAAGAACCAGATCGAAGCCTGCGACATACTGCGGGAAAAAGGCGTGCGTCGGGTCGGTCCCTACATGGTGCCGAGAACCATGTCGTCCACCACCTCCGCCTGTCTGGCCACGCCCTTTAAGATCAAGGGTGTCAACTACACCATCAGCTCCGCCTGTGCCACCTCCGCCCATTGTATCGGCAACGCCCTGGAGCAAATTCAGCTGGGTAAGCAGGACATCGTCTTTGCCGGTGGCGGCGAAGAAGTGGACTGGACCCTGGCGCTGCAGTTTGATGCCATGGGCGCCCTGTCCAGCAAATACAATGAGACTCCCGAGCAGGCTTCCCGTACCTATGATGCGGGCCGTGACGGCTTCGTTATCTCCGGCGGCGGCGGCATAGTGGTGGTCGAAGAGCTGGAGCACGCGCTCAAGCGCGGTGCCCATATCTACGCCGAAATTACCGGCTACGGCGCCACCTCCGACGGTTACGACATGGTCGCCCCCTCGGGTGAAGGTGCGGTACGCTGCATGAAACAGGCGATGGCCACAGCCCCCCACGAGGTGCAGTATATCAATACCCACGGCACCTCCACCCCGGTGGGTGATGTCAAGGAGCTGGAGGCCATCCACAGCCTGTTCGGCGACAAGGCCCCCTATATCTCCGCCACCAAGGCGATGACCGGCCATGCCCTGGGCGCGGCCGGCGTGCACGAGGCGGTATACTCCCTGCTGATGCTGGAACACGGCTTTATCGCCCCCAGCATCAACATCACCGAGCTGGACGAGAAAGCCAAGGGGCTGCCGATCGTTACCGAATACAAGGAAGTGGAGCTGGATACCGTGATGTCCAACAGCTTCGGCTTCGGCGGCACCAATGCCAGCCTGGTGTTGAGCAAATACAAGGGTTGATGTCGGCCCGGTTAAAAGACTAATAAAGAAGGGCGCCTCGGCGCCCTTTTTGACATGTGGGCCGACCGGCCCCGCATGCAGATGGATGCTGTGCTTGTCGGCACAAGGCCGAGTAACGGGCTCCCTATTCCCTATTCCCTATTCCCCGCTTTCAATTCCATCCTGTTATACCAGGCGATAAAGCCGCCGGCCCCCAGGGCGCCGAAGCCAAAGCCGAGCAGGGCGCTGGCCAGGATATCGGCCGGCCAGTGCAGTCCGAGCAGTAGGCGGGAATAGCACACGGCGATGGCCCAGGTGGCCAGTGCTGCGATCAGCCAGCGCGAGCCTTGCCGCCAGCTCAGCAACAGGCAGAAGAAGCTGGCCAGGGTCATGGCGGCAATGGCGTGACCCGAGGGGAAGGAATAGTTGACCTCTTCTCCCCAGTGCAGCTTGAGCCAGCCCGGGATCTGCTGCTCCGGCACCTGGCTCAAGCCCTGTCGCAATAATTGTTCCCGCACACTTTCCCGGTTGGCATAGAAGCTGTCGGTGTTGGGCAGGCGGCCCTGCTCGACCAGCCAGAGCACATAGGGTCTGGGCTCCTTGAAATAGAGCTTGGCCAGCGTCTTGGTGACGAAGGCGCCACCCAGGGCGGTAAACAGGCAGAGGAAAAATACCAGCAGCTGATGGGGTTTTCGGTGCCGGCGGAACAGGGTCAGCAGGCAGAGCAGCACCAGGGTGAGCAGGATACCGGCCTTGCCCACCGTCAGGGTCAGGGCATAGGCCAACAGGGCTGGGGCCTCATCCAGATCGAGCAGCGGAAACCAGTTCCAGTGCCAATGGTAACCCAGGCTGGCTACCGCCACCGGCAAGACCAGGATCAGGAACAGCAGACCAAATTTTCTCGGTAACATGATCAGACTCGCATCACAAGGAGGCGGTAAGTCTAGCAAAACCCGATCCTGATGGCAGCTGAAGCCGGTGGCGAGACGGGTTACAATGCCGGCTATTGACCAAGGGAGACAAGCATAATGAAGCTGCTGGCCGATGAAAACATGCCCTATGTGCATGAGTTGTTTGACGATTGGGCCCAGGTGACGACCTGTCCCGGACGCAGCATGAGCCCGGCGCAGGTAGCCGAGGCCGACGTGCTGCTGGTACGCTCCATCACCCGGGTGGACGAAGCGCTGCTGGCCAGGGCCCAGGGGTTAACCTTTGTCGGCACCGCCACCATCGGTTGTGATCATATCGACACCCGCTACCTGGCCGAGCGGCAGATCGGCTTCGCCAGCGCGCCCGGCTGCAACAAGGTGGCGGTCGGTGACTATCTGTTGGCGGCGCTGCTGAAGGTGGCCGGACACAAGGGCTGGCAGTTGTCTGAAAAGCGGCTGGCGGTGGTGGGCGCCGGCAATACCGGGTGCGAAGTGGCGGCCCGTGCCCGCGCCCTGGGCATGGCGGTACAGCTCTGCGATCCGCCCCGTGCGGCGCGGGAAGGCGGTGATTTTGTCAGCCTGGAGCAGGCGCTGACGGCCGATATCGTCAGTTTTCATGTGCCCCTGACCCATGGTGGTGACTATCCGACCCGGCACCTGCTGGATCGGGGGCGCATCGAGGGGCTCGGTTCGGAGCAGGTGTTGGTCAATGCCTGTCGCGGCGATGTGTGGGACAACCGGGCTCTGCTCGACCGTCAGCAGGGCCCGTCTCCCCTGACCCTGGTGATGGATGTCTGGGAGCATGAGCCGGCGGTGCTGGCCGAGCTGGTGCCCCATACCCTGATAGCCACGCCCCATATCGCCGGCTACAGCCTGGAAGGCAAGGCCAGGGGCACTTTCGCCCTGTATCAGGCCCTGTGCCAACGGCGGGGCAGGGCGGTCACCGCGGGGGTTGAGCATTTGCTGCCGGCGCCGCCGATCGCCCGTCTGACCCTGGGGCAGGCGCCGGATCAGGACATGTTCAATCGTCTGGTGCGGCTGGTGTACGATATCGATGCCGATGACCGCCGTTTTCGGGCGGCCCTTGGCCAGCCGGACTTTTTCGACCGCCTGCGTAAAACCTATCCGGAGCGCAGGGAGCTGGGCTCCCTGACCCTGGAGTACCCGGATCAGGCGGTGCTGACCCAGCTGGCCGGATTGGGATTCAATACCTGACGTTTAGGAAGCAGCAACATGATGAAACGTATCAGACGATGGTCTTTTGCTGCCGGTACCGTTGTTTACCTGGCTTCGCCTCTCGGTACCGGCGCCCTGGCGCAGGTCGTGGAGCCGGAGCCGGGTGCTGTCGGGGAGGAAGCGGCAAGTGTGGTGCTCGACAGCCGTTATGGCCCGGTCGGTCGTACCGATAACCTGTGGACCATCGCCGAACAGTACACATTGCCGCCGGCCACCGTGCATCAGACGGTGGTGGCCATCTACCATCTCAACCCGCAGGCGTTTTTAAACGGCGATATCCACCGGCTGCTCCGGGATGCCTACCTGACGCTGCCCAGCCAGCGGCAGGTACTGGACCGTTCGGCCCGGGCCGCCGAGGTCGAGTACCGCCAGTTGAGTCTGGGCCGGGTAGTCCCGCCCAGGCTGGTCATCGACGCTGTGGCGCCCGATGCGACGGCCCAGGCTCAGCCGCAGTGGGGCCCAGCCGACGGCCAGCGTCAGGACGAGCTGCAGAGCCGGCTGCTGGACGAACTGCGAGAACAGCTGATGTTGTCCAACGCCCAGCTGACCGAGCTGAACCAGTTTAATCGGCAGCTGCGCCAGCATGTCAGCGCGCTCAGTGACGAGGTGAAGGAACTAAAGGTGTCCCGGGCGGCGCCACCGGTGAACGAGCCCGGCTGGTCGGTGGCCTTTACCGATAATAAGTCGGCTCTGTTGTTGGTGCTGTCGTCACTGCTGATCCTGTTGTTGCTGTTCAAGCGGTGGGGCAGGCTGCAGGCGGATGCCGAGCAGGAAGCGCCGGAGCCTGTGGCCATGCCGTGCGGGCCCCCGGACAGCCGGCCTGCGGATCGCTTGACCATTCGGCTCCCGTCGACGGCGCCGGCGGTCCATGCCGAGGAGCAGGAGACGGCCGCGGGCGGGACGGCCTGTCCCGGTCTTAATCTGGTGGACTCCCCCCGCCGCTATGTTCCGGCCCTGGACGACATCCAGCCGGTCAGTCGGGAGCCGGCGTCCCTGCCGCCCGAGCCAATGCCGGAACCGCCTCGCTCCGTGCCTCCTGTTGCCGGGCCAACGGCAGACGCGGTGGCCGTATCCGAGCCCATACCCGAGCCGGGCCGGGTGGAGCCCAGGGGCAAGGCGGCGCCGGCAGGCTTCACCGACAAGGAGCAGGAGTTCCGGCTGGAGGTGGGGCTCGATGAATATGCCGCCGTGCTCGGACACCAGGAGGTGGACGTGGATCTGGACGAAGGCGGCATCGGCGCCAAGCTGGATCTGGCCCTGGCCTATATCGAGATCGGCGAAGCGGACGGCGCGCGGGCACTGCTTAAACAGGCATTGAAACGCGGCAACGCCGAGCAGCGGCAGCAGGCGAAAAAACTGTTGCAGCGCCTGTAAAAGCCCGGCTTAACAGGTATAATTGCCGCCATTTTTTGACCTTGGATTCGATTATGCGTATCGCCCTGGGAATAGAGTATGACGGTAGTCGCTACTATGGTTGGCAGCGTCAACGGGAAGTGCCCAGCGTCCAGGAAGAGGTGGAAAAAGCCCTCTCTAAGATTGCCGATCACCCGGTGGAGGTGCAGTGCGCCGGCCGTACCGATGCCGGCGTCCATGGCACCGGCCAGGTGGTGCATTTCGATACCCATGCCAGCCGCCAGCCGGGCGCCTGGACCCTGGGGATGAATGCCAACCTGCCGGCCGGCATCGCCGTGCGCTGGGTCAAACCGGTCGGCGACGATTTTCATGCACGCTTCAGCGCCAGCGCCCGTCGTTATCGCTATATTATTTTCAATCACAAGATGCGGCCGGCCATCCATGGCCATGGGGTCAGCCACTACCCCCAGCCGATAGACGCGGACAAGATGCACCAGGCGGGTCAGTGTTTGCTGGGGGAGCGGGACTTCAGCGCCTTCCGGGCGGTACAATGTCAGTCCAAGAGCCCCAACCGCAACGTGATGCATCTGAACGTCAAGCGCTACGGCGAGTACGTGGTGCTGGACATCAAGGCCAATGCCTTCTTGCATCATATGGTGCGCAATATTACCGGTACCCTGCTGGAAGTGGGCATGGGCAATGCCGAGTCCGGCTGGGTGCGGGAAGTGCTGGAAGGCCGGGATCGCAACCTGGCCGGGGTGACCGCCAAGGCCGGCGGGCTGTACCTGGTCTCGGTCGATTACCCCGAACACTTCGAGCTGCCGGCGACGGTACCGGGCCCGCTGTGGCTGCCCGACTATTTATAGACAAGGTATATGGCAGGTGCGCGACATAATGCTTGTCAGTTAAGCGCAACACGGGATGAATTGGCTTCCCACCGACACGCCGTAAATCCGCCATGGAGGCTCTGCTGCGCCGTCCCTGGCGCAGAAGGTCGGTTCGAAAGCCAACCCATCCCGTTAACTGACGGGTATTGGGTGCCCGCGCCGCCAGTTTTTTATCAACCTGAACGCAGTTCTGTGGTTTAATGCGGACCATGACAGCCGTTGGCCGGCAATACCAAACTGCGCGATATATTTGCATAAACGCTAAGGATTTCCATGAGTTGGCTTGAGAAGATTCTTCCCAAAAATAAAAATATCGGTGTCCGTCGTCACAATATCCCAGAAGGGGTGTGGAGCAAATGCACCAGCTGTGAACAGGTGCTGTACCGGGCCGAGCTGGATCGCAACCTGGAAGTCTGCCCCAAGTGTGATCACCATATGCGCATCGGCGCCCGCGTACGCCTGGACAAGTTCCTCGACAACGACGGACGGGAGGAGCTGGGCGCCGAGCTTGAGCCCCAGGACGTGCTCAAGTTCAAGGATTCCAAGAAGTACAAGGACAGGATCAGCGCCGCCCAGAAGAGCAGCAACGAAAAAGACGCCATGGTGGTTCTCAAGGGCAGCCTCAAGGGTCTGCCGGTCGTGGCCTGCGCCTTCGAGTTCTCCTTTATGGGGGGCTCCATGGCGTCCGTGGTCGGTGCCCGCTTCGTCAAGGCGGTCGATGCCTGTATCGCCGAGAACCGCGCCCTGATCTGTTTTTCCGCCTCCGGGGGGGCCCGCATGCAGGAGGCCCTGTTCTCGCTGATGCAGATGGCCAAGACCAGCGCCGCCCTCAACCGCCTGTCGGCCGCCGGCCTGCCGTTTATCTCTGTGCTGACTGATCCTACCATGGGCGGGGTATCCGCCAGCCTGGCGATGCTGGGTGATGTCAACGTGGGTGAGCCCAAGGCGCTGATCGGTTTCGCCGGCCCCCGGGTGATCGAACAGACGGTGCGCGAGAAGCTGCCGGAAGGCTTCCAGCGCAGTGAGTTCCTGCTGGAGCATGGCGCCATCGACATGATCATCGACCGCCGTGCAATGCGCGATCGCCTCGCCGGGCTGATCGGCAAGCTGATGAACCTGGAGCCGGTCGAACTCTGATGAGCAAGGTGTCAGCTGATTCCATGGGCCGTTCCCTGGCCGACTGGCTGGTCTACCTGGAAGGCTTGAACATGGCCCATATCGAGTTGGGCCTGAGCCGGATGGAAGCGGTCGCGGGGCGGATGGGCCTGCTCAGCCTACCGAGCCATGTGATCACGGTGGCGGGCACCAATGGCAAGGGCTCTACCTGCGCTCTGATGGAAGCCATGTTGCAGGCCTCGGGACACAGCGTCGGAGTCTATTCTTCTCCTCATTTGCTCGATTATCGGGAGCGGGTGCGGATCAACGGCCAATTTCCCGCCGCCGAACGCTTTTGCGCGGCCTTCGCCGAGGTAGAGGCCGCGCGCGGCGACATCGCCCTGACCTATTTCGAGTTCGGCACCCTGGCCGCGCTCTGGTTGTTCCGCGATGCCGCACCCGAGGTGGTGCTGCTCGAAGTGGGCCTGGGCGGCCGGCTCGACGCCACCAATGCGGTGGCCTCCGACCAGACGGTGGTGACCACCATAGCGCTGGATCATACCGACTGGCTGGGCACGGATCGGGAGGCCATCGGCCGGGAAAAGTCTGGTATCTTCCGGCCCGGGAAGGCGGCGGTCTGTGGTGAAGCTGATCCGCCCCAGAGCCTGTTGGATCATGCCCGGATCCTGGGTACGCCCCTGCGGTTGGTCGGCGTCGACTTCCATTTTCTACAGCAGGGTGAGCGTTGGAATTTCGACGGGCCGGGATTGCAGCTGACGGATCTGCCGCTGCCCAACCTGCCGCTGATGAATGCCGCCACCGCCCTGGCCACCCTGGCCTGTTCACCCTTCGTCCCCGGCCGGCAGGCGGTGGTCGACGGGCTCACCCGGGCGCGGCTGCTCGGGCGTTTGCAGCCGCTGAGCCCGCGGTTATGGGTCGATGTGGCCCATAATCCGGAATCGGCCGGCTATCTGGCGTCCCGGCTGGAGAGCCTGGGGGTGAAAGGTCGTATCCTGGCGTTGGTGGGCATGCTCAAAGACAAGGATATCGCCGCGACCCTGGCACCCATGCAGCCGCTGGTGGATGACTGGTATCTGGCGAGCCTGGCCGGCCCCAGGGCAGCGGGCGCCGAGGAACTGGCGAAGCATGTCCGGGGGCGGTGTTTTGATTCGGTGGCCGCGGCGCTGGCGGCGGCCGAAGCCGATTGCGGCGAGCAGGATATCGTCATCGCCTTCGGCTCGTTTTTCACCGTGGCAGATGTATTGGCTAACAAAATAACCGGGTAGGAACTGCATTTGGCGACTCAATTTCAGCATCGTTTGGTTGGCACCGTTATCCTGTTTGCCCTGGGCGTGATCTTCCTGCCCGATCTGTTGGATGGCAAGAAACAGCTGGTCCAGGATGAGGCGGTGACCATTCCCCTGCGTCCCGAGCTGGATCCGCCGCAACCCGTGGTGACGCAGCCGTTGCCGGTCGCTTCGGCGGCGGTGGCCCCGCAGGTCGAGCCGGCCGAGCCTGGTCGTGTTGTCCCGGCCGAGCCCGCGCCCGCGCCTGAAGTCTGGACCCTGGATCAACCGCAGGAGGCACCACCGGCGGCACCGGTCGCTAAACCCCAGCCGGTGGTGCAGGCCGCGCCCAAACCGGAGCCTGCGGCCAAACCGGAACCGGTTGCCAAGCCGGCTCCCGCGGTGGCGGCGCAGCCGGCCCCCAAACCGGCCCCGGTTCCCAAACCCGCACCCGTGATCAAGCCGGCCCCCATTATCCGCCCGGCGCCCGCGGCGCAACCGGCGGCGGCCCAGTCGCAGCCGCAGCAGGGCAGCTTTGTGGTGCAGCTGGGGGCATTTCGTAATGCGGGAAATGTGAACGATCTGGTCAATAAGTTGCGGGCGGCAGGTTATCCTGCCCAGACCTCGCCTTCGGTGCCCCAGCAGGGGGTATTGAACCGGGTGTGGGTCGGTCCCGACTCCAAGGCCCGGCTCGAGCAGCAGCTGGCGGCCCTGGAACGGCTGACCGGCCTGAAGGGGCGGGTACAGAGCTATCCCTGATACCTCAACTGCCCGGAAATGGAGAAGGAGGCCAGTCGCTGATGCGGGTGGCCTCCTTCTTTATGCCTAGGTGATGCCTAGATGCACTTGACCGGCTTGGGCAGGCCGGCCAGCTTGGTGGCCTGTTTGGCCGGGCCCTTGGGAAACAGCCGGTACAGGTAACGGCTGTTGCCCTTTTCCTCGCCCAGCTCCTTGGCCATGGCCTTGACCAGGGCGCGGATGGCCGGTGAGCTGTGGTATTTCAGATAGAACTCCCGCACAAAATGGATGACCTCCCAGTGTTCGGGGGTCAGGACAATACCTTCTTCCGCCGCCAGTGACTCAACCAGCTCTGGCTGCCAGTCCTGCACCCGTTTCAGGTAACCCTGGGCATCGGTCTCTATCTGACGGCCGTTAAATTCCAACATATCGACTCCAGTTATTGCTGCTGCCCGATCTTACCTTCAGCCTGGACCGGCGACAACGTCTCCTGTTGCTGGAAGCCTCGGGACAGCAGGTAGAGGTTATTGACCAGTTGGGTGATGTGACCCAGCAATTGCTGGGTCAGGATCTCCCATTCATCGTCGGTGGCGCGCGGCGCACTGGGCAGTGGGGTGAAGGCGGCCAGCTCCTGGTCATCCCGCAATGCCTGTGCCGCCGCCCGCAGCCGTTCGACCAGCACCTGGGCGTCCTGCAGCACATCGGCATGCCTGCGGTGAGCTCCCAGGGTCGATAAATAGGACAGCAGGGCATGGTTGCGATAGGCGATGTCGAAGCACAGATTAAGCCAGTGCCTGGGCACCGGCTCGACCCGGATATTCTGCCAGGCCAGGGCCAGCTGATTGTCGGCCTGATGGGCGCGCTTGCGGGCGATACGGTAACTCAGCTGTTCATCACGACCATGGGCAAACTGGTCGATGTCAATGCCGGCCTGATGAGGCTGCTTAGGGGTGATACGATTATCCAACTGCTCGCTACGACTATGGGCAAATTGGCCGATGATCGCGGCCAGGTAGTCGGCGTTGGCCTCCATGGCGTCGGCCATCAGCTTGGGCAGGTAACGCCGTTGCCAGTCCGGCCAGATAAACCAGACTGCGATAAAGGCCAGCAGGCATCCGGCCAGGGTATCGAGCAGGCGGGGCAGGAATACCTGCTCCTCGCTGCCTGCCAGCAGGTTGAAGGCCAGCAACGAAAACAGGGTGACGAAACAGACGGCCCAGCTGTAATGGGTCTTTACCTGGGTAAAGAAGATGAAGATGCTCAGCAGCATGATGATGAGCTGGGCGCCGACCGAGGGAAACAGGGCCAGCAGCGGCATGGCCACCAGGATACCGCCCAGGGTACCCAGGGTACGCTGTACCAGCCGTTGGCGGGTGGCGCTGAAGCTGGGCTGGCAGACAAAAAGGATGGTCAGCAGGATCCAGTAGCCCTGTTCCAGCTGCAGGCCGGCGATCAGGCCGTAGCCCAGGGCAAAGCACAGGCTGAGCCTGACCCCATGGCGAAACAGGATGGCATTGGGGTGCAGCAGTGCCTTCAACCGGGTCCAGAATGGTGGCCGCTCGGCCCGGGCCAGCGCGATACGGTCACTGCTGTAATCCAGTACCGCCGGGTGATGAGGCTGGGTCAATTGCTCGGCCCGCAACAAGGCCTGATGCAAATGCAGCATGTTGCGGGCCAGAAATTTCATCGGGCTGAGCAGGGCGTTGGGGTAATGGCGCTGCAGATGGCTGTAGTCCAGCTGATCGCCGAGCGCGCTCAGTATCCAGGCGATGCGCTTGCCGTGCCGGTAGCGGTTGTGGGTCAGGATGGCATAGCCAAGCCGGTAACAAGCCTCGCCCAGCTCACATTGGGCGGTCTGGTAGCCGGTCAGCAGATTGCCCTGCTCCAGCTCAACTTTCAGCTGCTGATAGGAATAGTGGCTGGAGGTGGCCCGTTCGTGCATATCCATCACCAGCAGATAGAGCGCCAGCAGCCGGCTCAGTTCTTCGTCCTGGGGCTCAGCGCCGTGCAGGCGGCGGTTAAGCATCAGTTTGGTGTTGTCCAGGGCGGCCACCAGCTGAATATTGAGCTGGGCCAGCTGGTGGCGCAGCTGCTGATGTTCCTGCTCCGGCGCCTCGAAAAAGCGGGCTTTTTCCAGCAGGTAGCGGGACAGGGCAAAGTAGCACTGGGCTAGCTGCTCGTGTACCTGTTTATAAGGCCAGGCGAGCAATACCAGCCAGGAAATGAGGCCGTACCAGACGGCGCCGGCGGTCAGCAACAGCGGCTGATACCAGAAGGAGGGGCTGTTCAAGTGGCCCTGCATGGCGTAGAGCGAGACCAGCAGGGTACCGAACCCCAGGGCCCGGGCGGAGGCGCCCCAGGCCCCCATCAGCATCAGCACAAAGGTACCGAACACCAGCAGGGGGCCGAACAGCAGCGGCTGATCTATGTACAGGTTGACGGCGGTAACGGCGGTAAAAAAACAGCCCAGGCTTACCAGCAATTGACGAAAGCGGCCCCAGGGGGACTGGTCGACCTCGCTCAGGGCGGCGGCCATGGCCCCCAGGGCCAGGGTGACGGCAATCTGAATTTCTCCCGTCAGCCAGCCGGATAACAGCAGGCTGGACAGGGCCAGCAATACCTTGAGGGCAAAGAAGAAATGGCTGTCGGTAAGGATTCGTCTTAACCAGGTTAGCAGGCTGGGCATCATGGGCTCATATACGGCATGCAGAGTGATGATAATAGCGCAAGGCAGGATGATGACACGACGGCTAATTCGGTCTTTATTGGCGGCGGGGCTGGTGTCATCAGTGGCCTTTGTTCACAATAGGGGTAACCATTGATATTGGGTAACTCCGATGAAAATCAAACCCTTGCCACCTTTGAACAGCCTGGTGGCCTTCGAGGCGGCGGCCCGCCATCTCAGTTTTACCCTGGCCGCCAGCGAACTCAATGTGACCCAGGGTGCTATCAGCCGGCAGATCCGTCAGCTCGAGGAGTACCTGGGCAAGCCGATGTTTGTCCGCGCCAGCCGCAGCATCAACCTGACTCCGACCGGACTGCAGTATTATCAGACCATCTACCGGGCGCTGATGGACATGGCTCAGGCCACCGGGGAAATCAAGAAATGGCAGGGGGAACAGCAGGTGACGGTAGCGACCACCAATGCCATGGCCGCCCTCTGGCTGCTGCCCAAGGTCGCCAGCTTTCAGCAGCAGCACGAGGAGGTGGATCTGCGCATCCTGGCCTCGGATCAGCTCACGGATCTGCGCCGGTTGGACTGTGATATCGCGCTGTTTTACTGCCGGCTACCGCCGGACGAGATGAAGATCACCACCTTGTTTCCGGAAGAGGTGTTTCCGGTCTGCAGTCCGAGTTACCTGGAGCGGATCCAGGGCTGGAGTACGCCGGAGGAATTGTTTGGCAAGACGCTGCTCTATCTGGATGAGTCCCAGCGGGACTGGGTTAGTTGGCAGGAATGGTTCGAGCAGGTGGGCCTGCCCCCGGCCAGCCCCCGTAACCGGGTCAACATCAACAATTATCCCATGTTGATGCAGGCGGCCATCAATGGTCAGGGCATCGCCCTGGCCTGGGGCTCGCTGGTGGACGAGTACCTGGAAAACGGCGCCCTGGTGCGGCCGGTGGACACGGTACTGCGTACCCCGGCCAATTTCTGCATGCTCGAGCCCTTGAACCGCGGCGTGGTGCCGAGCAGCGTCAAGCTGTTCCGCCAGTGGCTGCTGGAACAGCTGCCGGGGCAGGTAGGCGAGAAGGGACTGACCTGAGCCCTGTTTTCAGGTTTGCCATAACGCGAAAGGCCGGGGTATTCCCCGGCCTTTTATAAGGTATTGATGCAGCTTACTTGCCGAGCAGGGGCTCGCCTGTCCAGTCAGCCTGTTGTGACGGGCCGGACTGTGACTCGGCAGTGGCCTCTGCCAACGGCTTGACCGGGCCATCCAGCTTGGCCGGTTCCGGGTGCACATGGGCGGGCAGCATGGACCAGGGCTTGGGCTCCCGACGGATGCTGTGGAACAGGGTCAGGCTCATCACCGCGATAAAGATGGCGATGGGGAAGCCGGCAATGATGGAGGCGGTCTGCATCGCCTTGAGGCCCCCGGCGTAAAGCAGCACACCCGCAATCAGGGCGATCATGATGCCCCACAGCACCCGGATCGAGGTCGGGGGTTCGCTGGCACCCGCGGCATCCAGGGTGCAGAGCACCAGGGTGCCGGAGTCGGCCGAGGTGATGAAATAGGTGCCCAGCAGCAGGCAGGCCAGCACGCTCAGCAGCTTGCCCATGGCACCCGTGTCCAGGTTATCGAACAGGGTGAACAGCGCCTGGGTGGTATCGGCCTTGGTCGCCGCCAGGATAGGTCCACCGGTAAAGGCGTCCTGCGGCTGCTGGCCGGACTCGGCGAGCACCACGGCCTGCTGCTCATAGGCAACACGCGCGTCCTGCTCGACCTTGAGCGCGGCGCCGCCGAATACCGACATCCACAGGAAGGTGATCAGGGTAGGCACGATCAGCGCGCCGCCGATCAGTTCACGTATGGTGCGGCCCTTGGAGATGCGGGCGACGAACATGCCGACGAAGGGGGCCCAGGTCATCCACCAGGGCCAGTAGTAGGCGGTCCACCAGTTCTGCCAGCCGGAATCGTTCTGGGTATCGCTCCAGAAGCTCATGCCCACTATGTTCTGGGTATAGCTGCCGGTGCTTTCCAGCAGGGTATTGAGGATATAGCGGGTCGGGCCGACGTAGAGCACGATCAGCACCAGCACCAAGGACAGTAGCATATTCCACTCGGACAGCCGGCGAATGCCCTTGCCGACACCGGACAGCACCGAGGCCACGGCACAGGTACAGAGGATAACGATGATCAGTAGCTGTACAGCTAGGCTGATGGTGGTGCCGAACACCAGGTTCAGGCCGGTGTTGATCTGGATCACCCCCATCCCCAGGGTCTGGGAAATACCGAAGGCGGTGATGGCCACGGTGAGGATATCCACGGCATGACCGATTGGGCCATAGATGCGTTCACCAATCAACGGATACAGGATTGAACGCAGGGTAAAGGGCAGATCCTTGCGGTAGGAAAAATAGGCCAGCGCCAGGGCGACGATGATAAATACCGACCAGGGGTGCAGCCCCCAGTGGAAAAACGCCAGCTGCATGGCGGTGGCGGCGGACTCATTGGTTAACCCTGCGGTAAAGGGGTTATCGGCGTAGTGCCACATGGGCTCGGCCACCGACCAGAAGATCAGTCCGATGCCCATGCCGCCGGAAAACAGCATGGCGACCCACGACAGGTAACTGAATTCGGGCTTTTCATTGTCCTTGCCCAGGCGGATATGGCCGAAGCGGCTGACCATCAGGTACAGCAAAAAGCCGACCACCAGGCTGACCAATCCCAGGTAAAACCACTTCATATTCTGCAACAGTATGCCGGATACGGTTTCAAAATATTGCCCGGCCTGGTTGGCCAGAATGGCGCAAAACAAGACAAAACCGATGACCAGCACCTTGGATGCGATGGTCACGGTCGGATTCAATCCTTTTAGAATCCCGGATGTTGCACGCATATAACTCCTCCCTCTGCGTCGCACGCATATATGGTTAATCACTTGTTAACGGCGAGAGGTTAGGGTCATGCGGGGTCTGGCTCAACTGATTTTTTCTCATCCATGAGTGAGCACTGGTAATGCGTGGGTCGCAGAACCAGTCGCTGGATTCACAAGGATACAGCTGAGAGCGGGGGCGATGGATGACAAAAGCTCATCCATACCCGGCCAAAAAGTCGTTTGTTTGTTACCTCGGTGTTAACGAAAATGCTCCCCATCGGCACCCCGCGTGCCCGTTGCCAACATCAGCGCAGGGAGCACTGCGTCACAGTGGGAGAAATAACAATGAGCAATGTCAATCAGACCATCATTCCAGTCCGGCAGCTCGAGCAGATCGACAGCGTGTTAAACCCGATCACCGAAGCCAACGGTATGCCTAACGAGTGTTATACCAGCCAGGAATATTTCGCCTTTGAGCGGGATCAAGTTCTTGGCAAGACCTGGACCTGTGTCGGCTTTGCTTCCGACCTGGTCAAGAACGGCTTCGTCAAGCCGGTCAGTTTTATGGATCTGCCTCTGCTGATGATGCGCAACAAGGACGGGGAAGTGCAGGTATTCCACAATGTCTGCAGCCACCGGGGCATGCAGCTGGTGCACGAGGCTGGCGAAGTGCAGGGCATGATCCGCTGCCCCTACCACTCCTGGACCTATGATCTGAACGGCAACCTCAAGGGCACCCCCCATGTGGGCGGCATCGCCAAGCACAAGGATGATCGCTTCAAGTGCGAAAAGCACGGCCTCAAGGCCCTGCGTTCCGCGGTATGGATGGACATGGTGTTCGTCAACCTGTCCGGCGATGCCGCCCCCTTCGAAGAGCATATCGCGCCCCTGGAAACCCGTTGGAAAGAGTTCCTGGGCGAAGACGGCCTGGGCCTGCTGCGCCGGGCCAACATGGGCGGCCACCTGGAAATCGAAGTGGCCAGCAACTGGAAGCTGACCGTGGAAAACTACTGCGAAGCCTACCACCTGCCCTGGGTGCACCCGGCTCTGAACACCTATTCCAAGCTGGAAGACCACTACAACATCATGTTCGAGGAGCGATTCGCCGGACAGGGCAGTTACAAATACAACCTGTCCGACACCGCCGGTACCCACCTGCCCAAGTTCCCGAGCTGGCCGGAAGAAAAGTTGCGTCATGCGGAATACGTGGCCCTGTTCCCCAACGTGCTGCTGGGCATCCAGGCGGATCACGCCTTCGCCATGATGATCGATCCGATCCATGCGGAAAAGACCGTCGAAAACCTGCGCCTCTACTATGTGGGCGATGAAGCGACCAAAGACGAATACGCCGCCTGCCGTACCGCCACCCTGGAATCCTGGCGCGTGGTGTTCGGTGAAGACATCGGTGCCGTGGAAGGCATGCAGAAAGGCCGTCACTCCCCCGGATTCGGCGGTGGCGTGTTCTCTCCCGAGATGGACCTGCCGACCCACTTCTTCCAGAAGTGGCTGGCCAACCAGGTAAAAGCGGCGCTGGAGGCGTAATCAATGCAGCATTATCAGAACTATATCGATGGTCAGTGGCGGGATGCATCCCGCCAACTTACAGTCATGAATCCGGGCACCGGTGAAGCCTACGCCACCATCGCCCAGGCTAGCATCGAGGATGCGGATCTGGCGATGGCCGCGGCCCGCCGTTGTGTGGAAAGCGGCGCCCTGAGCGATGTCCGTCCGGCCCAGCGCACCCGCTGGCTGCTGAAGTCCGCCGATGCCATCCGCGCCATCGCCGACGAGGGCGGCCTGGTCGGTTGCCGGGAAAACGGCAAGAGCCTGAATGACGCCCGGGATGAATTTCTGGAAGCGGCCCGCTATTTCGAATACTACGCGGGCATGGCCGACAAGATTGAAGGCATCTCGGTACCGCTCGGCAAGGACTATGTGGACTTCACCCAGTATGTGCCGTTCGGGGTGTCGGTGCAGATTGTGCCCTGGAACTTCCCGGTATCCATCTGTGCCCGCTCCCTGGCCCCGGCCCTGGCGGCCGGCAATGCGGTGGTGATCAAGTCTCCGGAAATTTCACCGCTGGCCATGACCCTGCTGGTCAAGGCCATCGAGCAGGCTGGCTTCCCCCAGGGGGCGGTCAACCTGTTGTGCGGCAAGGGCTCGGAGGTGGGCAGCCACCTAGTCAAGCATCAGGACACCAACCAGATAGTGTTTACCGGTTCGGTACCGACCGGCCAGCGCATCCTCAGGGATGCGGCCGAGCGCGCCACCCCGTCGGTGATGGAGCTGGGCGGCAAGTCCGCGGCCATCGCCCTCAAGGACGTGGACCTGGATACCCTGCTGGCCAGTGTGAAAGTCGGCATCTTCTTCAATGCCGGCCAGGTATGTTCGGCCATGTCCCGTCTGCTGGTGCAGCGTGACCGCTACGAAGAAGTGAAGGCGGCGGTGGTTGCCCTGGCCGAAGGCCTGACCATTGGTCAGGGCGAAGGCAACCCGGATCTGACCCCTGTGGTTTCCAAGGATCAGCAGCAGCGGGTGCTGGCGATGATCGAGCAGGCCCGGGCCGAGGGCGCCCAGATCCTCACCGGCGGCGTGGCGCCTGACTTGTCCGGCTACTTTGTGGCGCCGACCGTGATCGAAGCGACCCCCGAGATGACCATTGCCCGGGAGGAAGTGTTTGGTCCCGTGCTAGTGATCATGCCCTTCGACAGCGAAGACGACGCCATCGAACTGGCTAACGGCACCGATTTCGGCTTGGTCGCCGGGGTGTTCGGCGAAGGCCTGAGCCAGACCCTGCGTATGGCCAACCGGCTGCGCGGCGGCCAGGTGTTCATCAACGAGTGGTTTGCCGGTGGCATCGAGACGCCGTTTGGCGGCGTGGGCCTGTCGGGCTTTGGTCGCGAGAAAGGACAGGAAGCGATTTACAGCTATGTCCAGACCCGCAATATCGGCATTCGCCTGCGCCAGGGCTGATACCAACCAGTGAAAGGGCCGGAGGTGGCCAGTCGGCTTGAGACTGACCATCACCGGCTTGAAGCAAAGCAGTAACAGGGTAGTGGGGAGAACAAGATGAAAAAGTGGTTATGCATCATCTGCGGACTGATCTATGACGAAGCCAAGGGCTGGCCTGCCGACGGCATTGCCCCGGGTACCGCCTGGGAAGACGTGCCGGATGACTGGGTGTGCCCCGACTGCCTGGTGGGCAAGGCCGACTTCGAGATGATGGAGATCACCGACGAAGAGCCGGCCCCGCTGGCGGCGGTCGCCGAGGTCAGCACCCCGGTTGCCGAGACAGCCCCCGAGCCGGTGGTGATCATCGGTACCGGTCATGGCGGTTATCAGCTGGCGGCGGCGTTGCGCGCCCAGTCTCCCGACTTGCCCATTACCCTGTTTACCGCCGATGACGGCGCCCTGTACAGCAAGCCGGCGTTGTCCAACGCCCTGGCCCTGGGCAAGGACGGCGACAGCCTGGTCAGCGAAACGGCGCTGGCCTGGGAGCAGCGGCTCAAGGTGCGGGTCTATCCCCATACCCGGGTTGAGCATATCGACCGGGAAAACAAGCTGCTGCACACCAACATCGGCAGCTACCCCTATGGCCGCCTGGTACTGGCGACCGGGGCATCCCCCATCGTCATTCCGGTTGAAGGCGAGCAGGGGGCTATGATCAGCGTCAATGACCTGGTCGATTACCGCCGGTTCCGCCAACAGCTGGCCGGCAAAAAACACGTGACTATCCTGGGTGACGGCCTGATCGGCTGCGAATTTGCCAACGATCTGGCGGCCCAGGGAGTCGAGGTGACTGTGGTTGGCCTGGGGCAATGGCCGATGGAACGATTGATCCCGCAACCCCTGGGACAGGCATTGCAGCGTGCCCTGAGCGGCTTGGGCGTAGACTGGGCCCTGCAGGACAGCATCGACCGGATAGACAGCCAGGGTGAGGGCTACCGCCTGCAGCTGCAGAGCGGCCGCACGCTGGACGCCGACCTGGTGCTGAGCGCGGTGGGCCTGCGGCCCAATGCCGGGCTTGCCCAGGCGGCCGGACTGGCGACCGGCCGTGGCATCAGTGTCGATGCCAGTCACCAGAGTTCGGACCCGCATATCTTCGCCTTGGGTGACTGTGCCGAGGTGGAAGGTCAGTGGGCGCCCTATATCGCGCCCATCAACCAGGCGATTCCGGCCCTGGTCAAGAGTCTGCTGGGTCATACCACGGCGGCGGCCCTGAAGGCCACGCCGGTACTGGTCAAGACCCCGGTGTTGCCCTTGTCGGTGTTGCCGGCGACGGGAGCAGGGGAATGGCGCACCGAGGTGCATGGCACCGAGCTGGCCGCCGGTTTTTACGGTGTAGACGGTGAGCTGAAAGGCTTTGCCCTGCTTGGCAGCCAGCTGCAGGGGCAGAGAAGCGCCTGGCTGGCACGGCTCAATTTACAACAGAACGCAGCTTAAGGAATAAAAGATGACAGCCTTACCCTTAGATGATAATAGCTGCGGATGGTATCAGGCCCTGCCGGTGCCCACCTCCGCCCGGGTGCTGAGCGGCGAGCACAATGCCGATTATGTGGTGCTCGGTGCCGGTTTCGCCGGTCTGGCCGCGGCCAGGCGACTGGCCGAACACAAGCCCAATGCTTGCATCCTGCTGGTGGATGCGCAGCGGGTGGGCTATGGCGCCTCGGGGCGCAACTCGGGCTTTGTGATCGACCTGCCCCATAAGTTTGCCTTGGAGCATCCGGATCCGGCCCATAAACAGAAGCTGCTGGGCCTGAACCGGGCCGCCATCGCCCAGTTACAGGGACTGGTGGAAAAACACGGTATCGACTGCCAGTGGTCTCATGCGGGCAAGTATCAGGGTGCCGTCGGTGAGCGGGGGGAGGCCTTCCTCGATCACTTCGAACACCTGATGAAAGACTTGGGTGAACCCTACCGCCGGGTGGAAAAAAACGAGCTGGCCGGGGTGCTGGGCACCGACTATTACAACCGGGCCATCTATACCCCCGGCTGCTACCTGATGCAGCCCGCCGCCCTGGTGCGCGGTATGGCCGAGCATCTGCCGGACAACGTCGAGTTGCTGGAGCAATCGCCGATCCGTACCCTGACCCGGGAAGGCGGCATGTGGCGGCTGCAGGGGGACATGGGCACCATCCATACCCCTCAGCTGCTGCTGGGCACCAGCATCTTCACCCGCGAGTTCGGTTATCTGAAGAACCGCCTGTTGCCGGTGATGACCTTCGCCAGCTGGACCCGTCCGTTGACCGATGATGAGCTGGTCCGTTACGGAGGTCAGCTGGACTGGGGCCTGACCCCGGCGGATCATGCGGGCACTACGGTGCGCATGACCGCCGACCGGCGGCTGTTGATCCGTAACACCTACAAGCATGTGCCCAAATACGGCGCCAATGTTGATGAGAGTGTGCGTAAGAAGATCCGGGCCGATCATCGCAGGGCCTTCGTCGCCCGTTATCCGGAGCTGGCTCAGGTGCCCTTTACCCATACCTGGGGCGGGGTCTATGCTATCTCCCGCAACTTTACCAACTTCTTCGGGCAGCTGGAGGACGGCGTCTATGCCAGTGCCTGTGACAACGGGGTAGGGGCCGCCTGGGGCACCATCTCCGGCACCCTGCTGGCCGATTTGGCGGTGGGGGCTGACTCCCGGCAACTGCAGGATATCCGGCAGGTCACCGGCATGCCCAGCTTGAACCCGCCCGAGCCCTTTCTGGGGTTGGGGGTAAAGAGCCGTATCATGCTGGCCAAATGGCAGAGCCGGAGCGAAATATGAGTGAAGTAAGATTAATCGACAGCAAAGAACTGGATTTTACGGTACGTGGTGGTCCCCCCGGAGCCGCCTATGTGGCCCGGGCGCTGAGCCCCGAGGTGTCACCGAATATCGGGGTAGGCTTCGCCCGTTGGGAAGGGGCCGAGGTTGCCTGGACCCTGCTGTACGATGAAGTGGTCTTCGTTATCGAAGGTTGCTTCGAACTGACCGCCAACGGCAAGAAACATGAAGTCCGTCCCGGCCAGATGCTGTGGATCCCGGAAGGGACCGAGCTGATCTACGGCGGTCATGCCCTCTTTGGTTATGTGGTTCATCCGGGCAACTGGAAGGAGCTGCATGGTCTGAGCTGACTGTATCCAGTCCAACAGCAGTACTTTTGCCGGCCTTGTGCCGGCTTTTTTGGGTTCATCGCACTTTACCGGGGAAAGGCCGCTTTTATCTTCAGGAAGCAATAGTCACTGTCCCGGTAGCCTTAAGCCATTCGCCTGTCTCTTGGCCACAAATCGTCAGCATAGCCTGCTTCTTGACGCCCGAGTGAGCTGTTGGCATAACAGACAGGCGACGCCGAAGCTTCAAGGAGGACAAAGGGATCGGCTCAGCCGACCATCCGCGCCAAGGATGGCGCGGCTGAGCCTCCAGGGAGGGATTCATGGCGAGTCGGCGGAGCCGGCCCTTTGGCCCCCTCGCTTACCACCGGGTTGCCAGGGCATGTCCGTCAGGCGACGATGGAGACACTCGAAGGCAGCCCTGCTGGAGCTTCGCTTTGTTGGGAATACCGACGATCTATGACCAAAAGACCAGGTGGCGGCTGTGGTTAGCGAAACGGAGCAGGGGCATCATGGATAAAGCAAGGAAGGTTGGGGGAATATGCAGTAACTATAAAAAAGCCCCTTGCGGGGCTTTGGGAATACGTGCCGGTGATTAATCCCGGCTGAAGCCCAGCAGGTGCAGCAGGCTCAGGAAGATATTGAAGATAGAGACATAGAGGGTGATGGTGGCGGAGATATAGTTGCGCTCGCCGCCATGGATGATGGCACTGGTCTGCATCAGGATGGCGCCGGAGGAGAACAGGATGAACATGGCGCTCATTGCCAGGCTCAGGGCCGGCAACTGCAGGAACAGGTTGGCGATAAAGGCGACGATGATCACCACGAAGCCGGCCATCATCATGCCGCCCAGGAATGACATGTCTTTCTTGGTGGTCAGCACGTAGGCGGACAGCGACAGGAAGGTGAGCGCGGTACCGGCCAGCGCCAGCATCACGGTTTCAGTACCTGAGCTGGTACTCAGATACAGGTTGAGGATGGGGCCTATGGTGTAACCGGTAAAAGCGGTAAAGGCGAAGATAAACAACAGACCCAGGCCGCTGTTTTTGTTTTTTTCGGTCAGGAACATCAGGCCGTAAAAACCCACCAGGGTGATGATCAGTCCCGGATGAGGAAGGGCCAGCATGGCGCTGACGCCGGCGGACAGCGAAGCGACCACCAGGGTCATGCCCAGCAGCATATAGGTATTGCGCAGTACCTTGTTGGTTGACTGTACCGCCGTCTGGGTGCGCGATAGGGTGTTGAATTGCATGTTGTTGACTCCCGTATGCCAGGTTATAAGGTCAAGAGGACGTAATGATTATGACTCATTTGGTCATATTATGGCGGCAATGTCGAGAGATGGCGGGGAAATTTACTGGTCGGGCCTTGCCAAGACCGCCGTTGGTCGAGGGGAGGATTTGGCCGATGGGCCGATCTGCTGCGCCCTGACCGTCAGGGATGGCGGGGATGCCGGAATGGCAGGAGCACTTTCCGGCCATGGCACCGCAGATCGGCTTAGCCACTTTAATGTTTTCGTTTCCCGCTTAACGTTGGAACGGATACACGGAGCCGAGCTGCAGGATGCGGGTCAGCTCGTCGAGGGCGGTGCGGGATTCCTGCAGCAGCGCCGGGTCACGCAGGTCACTCAGGGTCAGCCGATCCCGGTAGTGCTGGTCGACCCACTGGTTGAGGCGGGCAAACAGCGCGTCGTTCATCAGGCAGGCCTGGTTGGTGGCGGCATGCTCAAGCTCGGTCATCGCCACCCGCAGCCGCAGGCAGGCGGGGCCGCCGCCGTTGCGCATGCTTTGCTTGACGTCCATAAAGTGCACTTCCCGGATCGGGCTGTTGAGGCCGGTCAACTTGTTCAGGTAGGCATTGACGCTGGGGGTATCACGGCACTCGGTAGGCGCGATAATCGCCATATGGCCGGGTTTGAGGGTCACTATCTGGGTGTTGAACAGGTAGCTTTTTACCGCATCCTGCAGCGGAACTTCGGTGGTCGGCACTTCGATAAAATGCAGTTCGGTACCGGGCAGTTTGGCGCGGATCTCGGCCAGAGCCTGTTCGGTGTGCAGGAAGGCCTGCTGATGATAAAACAGCACATTCTGGTTGCCGACCGCGATCACATCGTTGTGGAACACCCCCTGGTCGATCACCTCGGGATTTTGCTGAATGAAGATGGCGGTGTTATCGCCCAGGCCATGCAGGCGGGCAATGGCGCGGGAGGCTTCCAGCGTCTGGCGGGCCGGATAACGCTTGGGAGCCGGTGCCTTGAGATCGAAGGCGCTGCGGCCATAGACGAACAGCTCAACCCCGGCCTGGCTATAATCGCCACACAGGCGGGTATGGTTGGCCGCACCCTCGTCACCGAAATACTCATTGGTGGGCAGCGCCGCATGGTGTTTGAAATGCCGCTCATCGGCAAATACCTGGCTGAGGATGCGACCGGTCACTTCATGTTCGATCGATCGGTGGAATTTGTTGGTCAGGTTGGCGGGAGTGAAATGTATCCGGCCATCTTGGGTGTCGGCACTGGGCGAGACGGTGGCCGCGTTGGCGGTCCACATGCTCGAGGCCGAGCAACAGGCGGCCAGCAGCACGGGATCTTCCCTGAATGCCTTGTCGAGGATCTGGGCATCGGTACCGGTAAAACCCAGGCGCTTGAGGGTGTCGATATCCGGTCTTTCCTGGGGGGCGAGCACGCCCTGGACCAAGCCCAGCTCGCTCAGCGCCTTCATTTTTTTCAGGCCCTGCTTGGCCGCTTCTTTCGGATTGGATGCATCCTGGGCGTTGGACTGAGAGGCGACATTGCCATAAGACAGGCCGGCATAGTTGTGGGTGGGGCCGACCAGGCCATCAAAATTAGCTTCGAACTGAACCATTATATTGTCCTTTAAAATGGTGTAAATGTCTGCGAATGTTCTGGTTTTGGACATTATATGTGGTTTTATTTGGTGGGTGTAACCCGTTTTTAACAACAGATTTCACCAGGGAAATAAGAATGCATAAAAAGCGGCCGAACAGGCACCTTGATAAAAAAAGCAGTTGATTCCTGCTGGTATGAGGGTGTTAATAAATAAATATAAATTCATACAATTTTTTTCCGGTTTGGCACAGGCAAGTTTGCGTTTTGCGGTTTTTTCACTTATACAGCCGTCAATACCTCGCCACCGGTTACCCCGGACAGGGGCCAGACTTAAAGGATCAACACGCGCTTTATGAGTAAATCTCTGGTAATTGTCGAATCGCCCGCCAAGGCGAAGACCATCAACAAATATCTGGGTAAAGACTTTATCGTCAAATCCAGTGTCGGCCATGTTCGGGATTTGCCCACCTCGGGTTCAGCCTCCGCCGGCAAGAAAACCAATGGTCGCAGCGCCGCCGATACCAAGCATCTGAGTGCGGAAGAAAAAGCCAGGCTGAAGAAACAAAAAGAGCGGCAGGCGCTGGTTGCCCGCATGGGGGTGGATCCGGAGCATGGCTGGAAAGCCGATTACCAGGTGCTGCCCGGTAAAGAAAAAGTGGTGTCCGAGTTACAGTCCCTGGCGGAAAAAGCCGATACCGTTTACCTGGCAACGGATTTGGACAGGGAAGGAGAAGCCATCGCCTGGCACCTGAAAGAACTGATCGGGGGAGACGATGCCCGCTTTAAGCGGGTGGTGTTCAACGAAATTACCAAGTCGGCGATTCAAGAAGCGTTCGGTCATCCCTCTGAGCTGAACCTGAACCGGGTCAATGCCCAGCAGGCCCGTCGTTTTCTCGACCGGGTGGTGGGCTATATGGTCTCACCCCTGTTGTGGAAAAAGGTGGCCAGGGGCCTGTCCGGCGGCCGGGTACAATCGGTTGCGGTGCGCCTGATCGTCGAAAAAGAACGCGAAATCAAGGCCTTTGTGCCGGAAGAATACTGGGATGTGCAGGCCGAGCTCAACAACGAGCAGCAACTGGCACTGACCATGATGGTAGTCAAATATCAGGGTCGGGAGTTCAGGCCCACCAATGAAGCCGATACCCTGGCGGCGGTGGATGCCCTGAAGGCCGGCAATTTCAAGGTGTCGTCCCGGGAGGACAAGCCGACCCAGAGCAAGCCGCCTGCGCCCTTTATCACCTCTACCCTGCAACAGGCCGCCAGCACCCGACTGAGCTTCGGTGTCAAACGCACCATGATGCTGGCCCAACGGCTGTACGAGGCCGGTTATATTACCTACATGCGTACCGATTCGACCAACCTGAGCCAGGAGGCCGTCGAGGGGGTGCGGGAGTATATCCAGAGCCAGTACGGAAAGGACTTTCTACCCGAGTCGGCCAACCAGTACGGTGCCAAGGCCAATGCCCAGGAGGCCCATGAGGCGATACGCCCCTCGGATGTGCAGTTGAAAGCCGAACAGCTCGACGGCATGGAGGCGGATGCCAAACGACTCTATGATCTCATCTGGCGGCAGTTTGTCGCCTGCCAGATGGTGCCCGCCCAGTACGACAGCAGCACCATCATCGTCCAGTCCGGAGACTATGAACTGAAGGCCCGGGGTCGTATCCTGCGCTTTGCGGGCTGGACCAAGGTGTTGAGCCCCCAGGGTCGCAAGGGGGACGATACCGAACTGCCGGCGGTACAGCAGGGGGAAGTGCTTAACCTGAACAGGCTGGATCCCAAACAACATTTCACCAAGCCGCCGGCCCGCTTTACCGAGGCCGCACTGGTGCGGGAGCTGGAGAAACGGGGTATAGGCCGGCCCTCGACCTATGCCTCCATCATCTCCACCATCCAGGACCGGGGTTACGTCAAGGTCGAGAGCCGCCGTTTCTATGCGGAAAAGATGGGCGAAATCGTCGCCGATCGCCTGCAGGAAAGCTTTGCCGAGCTGATGAACTATGACTTTACCGCCCAGATGGAAGGCAAGCTCGATGAAATCGCCGGCGGTAGCCTCAACTGGACCCAGGTGCTGGATGCCTTCTATGCGGAATTCAGCGAGGAGCTGGAACGGGCCGAACTGCCGGCGGAAGAGGGCGGTATGCGCGCCAACCAGATGGTACTGACCGATATCGAGTGTCCGACCTGTGGCCGTCAGATGGGCATCCGCACCGCCACCACCGGGGTCTTCCTCGGCTGCTCAGGTTATGCCCTGCCGCCCAAGGAACGCTGCAAACAGACCATCAACCTGGTGCCCGGCGATGAGTTTGTGCTGGCCAACGATGAGGAGGCCGAAACCGACGCCCTGCGGGCCAAGCATCGCTGCGGCAAATGCGGTACCGCGATGGATGCCTACCTGATCGATGACAAGCGCAAGCTGCATGTCTGTGGCCAGAATCCGGATTGCGACGGCTATGAGCTGGAACAGGGCCAGTTCAAGCTCAAGGGTTACGAGGGCCCGGTGATCGACTGCGATCGCTGCGGCGCCGAGATGCAACTCAAGAATGGCCGTTTCGGTAAATACATGGCCTGTACCAATGAGGCCTGCGGCAATACCCGTAAAATTCTGAAAAACGGCGAGGTAGCGCCGCCCAAGGAAGATCCGGTACACCTGCCCGAGCTGCCCTGCAGCCAGTCCGATGCCTACTTTGTGTTGCGTGACGGCGCCGCCGGCCTGTTCCTGGCCGCCAGCAACTTTCCCAAATCACGGGAAACCCGTGCACCGCTGGTGGAGGAGCTGATCCGCTTCAAGGACCGTTTGCCGGAAAAGTTCCTGTATCTGACCCAGGCGCCGGTGGCCGATCCGGACGGTAATAAGGCCGTGGTGCGCTTTAGCCGCAAAAACAAGGAACAATATGTGATGACAGAGGTCAATAAAAAAGCAACCGGCTGGACGGCGCATTATGCGGCAGGCCGGTGGCAGGTTAGCCAGAAGGGCAAAACCAAGAAGGATTAAGGCCGTAACAGGCGGAACCAGGACAGTCCTGCACCGGCCAGATAACCACCTGAATGCCCTCCGGGTCCACGGGCGGGCAGAATACAGGAGATAGGTTCCGCATACAGACTCGCCGCAGGCCGAAGCCTGCTGTTTGTTTGTTTGTCGGAGCCTGCCGTTGGTCACCGTGCGATGGTGGCACTATGGCGGCTACAGAAAAAGAACAGGGATGTTGCCAAACGCAGCGGTTAATGGCGAGGGAGAGAGAATATGGATATTCATGAGGTAAGGCCGGGCATGATCTGTCGAACGTCAGACGGCTCGGGTTATGTACTGGAAGTTGATATCATCAACCAGCTGGTGTTGCTTCAAAGAGAGGATGAAACCATCCCCTTTCAGGTACATATCAGTGACTTGCTGGAGGAAACCGACTGACACCCTAGTGGTCCATCAGCATCAGCATGGCCACGAGATCCGGCTGCCATTGGTATTTGCGCATATCCAGCCGGTTGCCTTTAATATACACGCCTTCGGCTAACAGCCGTTGGCGTTGCTCGTGCCATCCATCACTGCCTTCAGGTAGGCTGATCCGGCCGGCCGCCGACACCACCCTGTGCCAGGGCAGGTTTCCGGTATCTTCCACCCTTAATATGCGCCCCACCAGACGGGCCCGGCCCGGCAGTCCTACGAGATCCGCCAACTGACCATAGCTGACCACCCGACCCCTGGGGATCAGGGGCAGCAGCTGTAATACACGTTGGCTGGGTGAAACCGGTTTTGTGTCGTACATGCAGCAGAGATCTCATTCAGTGCCCGAGGGCGACCCCTTCCCGACGGGGATCGGCACTGGCGGTCAAACCGGCAGGCGTAATCATAATAGCGTGCGTCCCCGAATTCAGCTCGGTTAATTGGCTATCGAAGCCCAATTGATTCATCGCCGGGAGCAGGGCTTGCCCCAGGGGGCCTCGCTCAATTTCCAGCTTCTCTCCTCGGTGCAGTATATGGGGCTGGTGGATGGCTTCCTGTATATCCATGCCCCAGTCGAGCACATTGAGCAGGCTTTGCAGTACATAACCGATAATGCGACTGCCGCCGGGTGAACCGATGATCAATAAGGGTTGGTTATTATGCAGCACTATGGTCGGGGCCATGGAAGAGCGGGGACGCTTGCCCGGGGCCACCCGGTTGGCCACCGGCCTGCCGTCCTGCTCGGGAACGAAGGAAAAGTCGGTCAGTTCGTTGTTCAGTAAGAATCCCTGCACCATCAGGCGGGAGCCAAAGCCGCTTTCTATGGTGCTGGTCATGGACAGGGCATTGCCGGCGGCGTCACGGATGCTGATATGACTGGTGGAGGGGAACTCGATGGACTGGTCCGGTGCCGGCCGGCGGTTGACCCGGGGTGGGAGGCCGGGGTGGACCTCGGGGAGCGCGGTGTTGGTTTGCGACAGCAAGCGGGCGCGGCCGGCCAGATATTCGGGATCCAGCAGGCCGGCTACCGGCACCGGTACGAAATCACTGTCGGCCAGATACAGAGCCCGATCGGCAAAGGCCAGGCGCGAGGCATCGGCTACCAGGCGCCAGCTTTCCGGGGTATTGGGACCCAGGGTGGAGAGCTTAAAATGAGACAAAATCCCCAGTATCTGCCCCAGGGTCACGGCGCCTGAGCTGGGCGGACCCATGCCACAGATCTGATATTGCCGGTAGGGGGCACAAACGGCCGGGCGTTCCTTGACCCGGTAGTCGGCGAAATCGGCCAGCGCCAGGGTACCCGGGCGCGGGGCATTGCGGACCTTGTCGACGATGGCCCTGGGGGTATCTCCCTGATAGAAGGCTGACGGGCCTTCGATACTGATCCGGGTGAGGATCGCGGCCAGTGCCGGATTGGTTTTCTGCTCCCCGGGTTGGAGTGCCCGGCCATCCTTATGAAAGAAATAGGCCTTGGCCTCCGGATCCCGGGACAGATACTCCCTGTCTCCTTCGATCAACCGGGACAGTCTGGGGGAAACCTCGAACCCTCTCAACGCCAGTTCGATGGCGGGCATAAAGAGTTGCCGCCAAGGCAGTGTGCCGAAGCGTTGATGGGCTTCCCACAGCAGCTGGACAGTGCCCGGGGTACCGACCGAACGGCCGCCGACTACGGCATCAAAAAAGGTCAGGGGCTGGCCTTGCTCATCCAGGAACAAGCTCGGGCCGGCCGCGAGCGGGGCGGTTTCCCGCCCGTCCAGGGTAGTCAGCTGTTGCTGCCCGGCGTGCCAATGTACCAGGAAGGCACCGCCACCTATGCCCGAGGACTGGGGCTCAACCAAAGCCAGCACGGACTGTACCGCTATCATGGCATCGACGGCACTGCCGCCGTCTGCCAGCACGGCCTGTCCGGCCCGGCTGGCATAGGGGTTGGCCGAGACCACCATGCTGGACTCGGCCCGTACCAGGGGACTGGCCCGGTAGCCGGTGGCCGCTTCCGGCGCTATGGCATCGTTATCGGCTAGCGTATGACCGGTAAACAACAGGGCAGATAAAACAAGCCAGGAGCGAAGCAACATGGCGAACGTCCGATTCGATGTGTTTGCCAAAGCTTAGCCAGACTGGCCGGTTTTTCAAAAGCGGGGTGGCGCTTGTGCCGCGGTACCATCCCTGTCGATGAAAAATAATACAATCAAATCCGATAATGTAAAAAGCGCTTGTAATGTGAGGCCGGGTCCCTATAATCCCCATCCGTCAACGGCACGCAGTGCCAATTGTTGATTGTGAGAGGCGATTCTTCTCAGAATAGAAAGTTAAAGTGTATGCGGGAATAGCTCAGCTGGTAGAGCACAACCTTGCCAAGGTTGGGGTCGCGAGTTCGAATCTCGTTTCCCGCTCCAAATTTGGTTCTGTGGCGCGTTAGCAAAGCGGTTATGCAGCGGATTGCAAATCCGTTTAGTCCGGTTCGACTCCGGAACGCGCCTCCATTCTTTCCTCTCTTGCCATTTCATTTTTCATTCCCAATATCCGGCCAATCCTGCGCCATGTAAAAGTACCAGTTCCCCTCGGGGTTAAGATAGCAATGGCCGCTTGTTTGCACTCCGCTCGGGCTATGACCGGTTAACCAGCTCCGTTTCTGCTGTGCCCGATAATCATCGGTCGGCGGCTGATAGCCCCATTCACCCCTTTCCCCTTTGGGGCACAGCAGACGCCGGCAATGGTGCGGATAATAGAGCCGGCCCTTGAGGATCAGCCGGTGATGCTCGGGCAGGATACCCTGATGCCTTAACTTGCGGGCTATGGTGGATTTTTGGCTGAGCGGCAGCTGTCGCTGGCTCATATGCTCCAGCTTATGACGCAGCTTGTCGCACGGATTGGTACCCAGGGCGTTCCCAAATTGCTCATTTGGCTCTGTTATCAGGTAAAATTTGACCGCCAACTCCCAATGCTCAAAGCGGCTCAGCTGGTTGTCCCACAGGATAAAATCGAAGGCGCCCAGGGTGATCCCCTGTTCTACCTGCTGCCAGTTATGAGCAATAAGCTGAAAGCGGGGGGAGTCGAGCAGATAAAAATGCCACAGCGATTCAAAATACTGCCCCAGGCGCCGGTGAGCCTGGCAATGGCGTAGCAGTATCTCAGGGGCCCGATCTAGCTGATAGAGGCGAGACTGGTATGCTGTCAGCAGCTGCTCATACCACTGGTTTTCCGGCATAAAGGAATAACCGCTGAGCAGGTTAGGGCTGGCAAGTGCCCAAGCCAGATCCTTGACCACGGGTGTTTGCAGGCGGGTTAACAATTCTGACAGCAGGGCACTCATTAAGGTCACCTTTTGTTTTACAATACCGACCGTATTTTCAAATCGGGAACAGCCATTGAACAATATACAGCTGGAGCAAATCCTGAGCCATTTGCTCAATGTCAGTGCCATTAAGGACTATTGCCCAAACGGTTTGCAAGTAGAAGGTAAGCGTGAAGTTATGCGGGTGGTCACCGGGGTGACCGCCAGCCAGGCATTGATCGAGCAGGCTATCCAGCGGCGGGCCGATGCCCTTCTGGTGCACCATGGATATTTCTGGAAAGGTGAGAAGGAAGTACTCACCGGCATGAAGCGGCAACGGCTGAAGACACTGCTGAGCCACGATATCAATCTTTATGCCTATCATCTGCCCCTCGATATCCATCCGCAATTGGGCAATAACGCCCAACTGGCACAGCTGCTGGGTATCCGGGTGACGGGGCCGCTGGAGCCGGGCAATGCCTTGTCCGTGGCGGTGCAGGGAGTGCTGGAGCAGCCGTTGACCGGGGCCGAATTGGCCACCCGCATCAATGAGTGCTTGCGGCGGGCTCCGTTGCATGTAGGGGAGACGGGCCCCGCGCTGATCAGCAAGGTAGCCTGGTGCACCGGCGGTGGACAGGGCTTTATAGAACTTGCCGCCGAACAGGGAGTAGACGCTTTTATTACCGGCGAGGTATCGGAGCAGACGGTGCATATCGCCCGCGAGCTGGGGGTGCATTTCTATGCCGCCGGTCACCATGCCACCGAGCGCTACGGCATTCAGGCGCTGGGGCAGTGGTTGGCAAAAGAGCAGGGACTGTGCGTCGAGTTTGTCGACATCGATAATCCGGCATAAAAAAAGACCAGGGTACATGCATACCCTGGTTTCGCAGCAGCCACACAGGCATAAAAGGTCGCTGTTGTCGACAGCAGAAAATGAAATGGATGAGCAGTGGACACCGGTGACATATGAGTCACATCAGATGTTTAATCCATGTTAACATCTGGTTAATCTGCTGCAAGTGTTTTTTACACGGTGGTACAGAAAGGGGATCTGGATGACACAAGTGGGAGCAGACTATGGTAGATGAACGGCTGAATGTATTGATGGTGGAAGACACGCCTTCTTTGGCCGCCCTGTATCAAGCCTACCTCAAAGATGAGCCGCTAACCTTGACCCTGGTTAATACCGGGCAGCAGGCCCTGGCCCATATCCGCCGGCAGCCTCCCGATATTTTGTTGCTCGACTTGATACTGCCCGATACCAGCGGTATGGAAATACTGCAATGGCTCCATGACGGGGGCTATAACATTACCACCATAGTGATGACCGCCCATGGCTCCGTGGATGTCGCGGTCGATGCCATGCGTCTGGGAGCGTATGACTTTATCAACAAACCGGTTGAAGCCGAACGGCTCAAGGTCACCTTGCATAACACCATGAAATTTCGCAGCCTGAACAAGCTGGTCGATCAATATCGGCATGAGTTTGAACGGGAACGTTTTCAGGGGTTTATCGGTGAAAGCCTGCCCATGCAGAAAGTCTATCGACTGATTGAGAATGCCGCGCCCAGCAGCGCCACCGTGTTTATTACCGGTGAGAGCGGTACGGGGAAAGAGGTGTGTGCCGAAGCAGTGCATCAGCTCAGTGGCCGCATCGACGGTCCTTTTATCGCGCTGAATTGCGCCGCCATCCCCAAGGATCTGATGGAAAGTGAGTTGTTTGGTCACGTCAAGGGATCCTTTACCGGTGCCTTGCAGGACAGGGAGGGAGCCGTGATCCGGGCCGATGGCGGCACCCTGTTTATGGATGAAATTTGCGAAATGGATCTGGAGCTGCAGAGCAAGTTGCTGCGTTTCCTGCAGACCGGCTATATCCAGCCGGTGGGTAGTTCCAAACAAATCAAGGTCGATGTGCGGATCGTCTGCGCTACCAACCGGGATCCGCTGACCGAGGTCGAACAGGGGCGTTTCCGGGAGGATCTGTATTATCGGCTGCATGTGATCCCCATTCACCTGCCGCCATTGCGGGAACGGGGCGCAGATGTGATCAGCATCGCCAACACCCTGGTGCGGCAGGTCTCCCGGGAAGAAGGCAAGGCGTTCATCGGCCTGTCGGAAGACACCACAGACAGGCTACAGGCCTATCATTGGCCGGGTAATGTGCGGCAACTGCAAAATGTGATCCGCAATGCGGTGGTCTTGCATCAGGGGGAGTGGATCCAGGTCGACATGTTACCGCCGCCGTTGGATAAAGCGGTTGCGGCCATCTCGTTGGAGCCAGCCGATGCGGGTGCAATGACGCCCGTAGGTGTGCTTCCCCTCGCCATCCAGGAGCGCCGGGCGATTGAAGCCGCCATTGCCCATTGCAAGGGGAATATAGCCCGGGCCGCGGCCCTGCTGGAAGTCAGTCCCTCGACCATCTATCGTAAACTGCAGACCTGGGAGACGGTGCAATGACCGACTGGCACAGCCTGCAGTCCCGCCTGCCTTTACTGGATCGGAGCCGTCTGGTTCATTTGCGGCAGGATTTGGGGGGCGAGGTCGTTCAGAGGCTGCTGAGCTTGTTTATTGAGGATATCCGACAGCAAAGGAAGGACCTCGTCCAGGCCTTTGCCGATCAGGATTATGTTCGACTTTCCCACAGCTGCCATAGCCTGAAGTCGGTTTGTGGCAGCTATGGTGTCCTGCGTTGTCAGTTTCTATCAGAAAAGCTGGAAGTGGCCGGCCGCCGGGGTGACAGCGAGCAGGTGTCGGCCATGACACCCGTTTTATTACAGGGCCTGACGGCATTGCTGGAAGAGATGACAAACGAGACAGGGGGCGGCTGACAGGCAAAAAAATGGTCAACCCAAGGGGTTGACCGAACTTCAGCGAGAGCTGAAGAGAGCACGGGATAAAAACGACTGATGATATATATGAAATTATCGTGCCAACTTTAAAAGTCCCGCTATGACTGACTTTCCCGGTAAAAGACCAGATAAAAGCAAGTTGCATAATGCAAAAGTATGTCGATGTGCGATATTGTTTTCGCATTTTACTACTTCCCTCACTTGGCCATTCAGATAAAGCTACGCCGCGGCCGGCCGTGACGGCACTCCGGCTTACGCGTCAGCATCTCAGCCGTCCGTATTCTCCCACCTCGCGGGAAATGGTATTGCCATGGCCATGCATCGTGCGTGGACGCGAAGCCATAGCTGCCGGAAGCCGGGGGTGTCATCGGGGCATACTCCGACGTGAGAGCACGCCGAGGGGGATGATTTTGCTTGCCTTGTTACCCTGTTTTTACATATGTTAGTGAGGTTATCAATTTTACAAACTCCGAGTCGGCTTGACCTAAGTTCTGCGGAATAGGGTAGCCCGACCGCTCAGCCTGAGGGCTGTCAGGGTAAGGAGAGAAATGTCCTTGCCTCCCATGCTTGGAAAGGTGTTTATGTCTGAATTGCAAGATGCGTTTGCGCGCAAGTTTTACTATTTACGGCTGTCGATCACCGATGTCTGTAATTTCAAATGCCAATATTGCCTGCCCGACGGTTATCGTCCGGATGGGCGTAAGTCATTTCTGACCCTGGATGAAATCGGCCGGCTGACCCGGGCCTTTGCCGCCATGGGCACCAATAAGGTGCGCATCACCGGTGGCGAACCTTCCCTGCGCAAGGACTTTACCCAGATCATCGAAACGGTGGCTGCCACACCCGGTATCCGCAAGGTGGCCACCACCACCAACGGCTACCGTATGGCCAAACAGGTAGCGGATTGGCGGCGGGCCGGCCTGTCGGCCATCAATGTCAGTGTCGACAGCCTGGATCCGCGCATGTTTCAGCAGATAACCGGTGAGAATCGTTTTCATGAGGTGATGGCCGGCATCGATGCGGCCCTGGTGGCGGGGTTTAGCCAGGTCAAGGTTAATACGGTGCTGATGCGCGGCCTCAACGATGGTGAGCTGGATCGTTTCCTGGCGTGGATTAAACATCATCCTATTCAACTGCGTTTCATCGAGTTGATGCAGACCGGGGAGATGGATGACTTGTTCCGCCGCCATCATGTGCGGGGGGCGCTTATCAAGGAGCAGCTGATCAGGACGGGTTGGCAGCAGAAGGTCAGGGCCCATAACGATGGTCCCGCCGAGGTGTTCTGGCACCCGGATTACCAGGGGGAGATCGGCTTGATCATGCCCTATGCCAAGGACTTCTGTGCCAGTTGCAACCGCCTGCGGGTGTCGTCCCTGGGCAAGCTGCACCTCTGCCTGTTTGGCGATTACGGTGTCGAGCTGCGCGACCTGCTGACAGAGGATAACCAGTTGGCAAGCCTGCAGACCCGTCTGCGCGAGGCGCTCGCCGATAAAAAGGCCAGCCACTTCCTGCATCAGGGCAACACCGGCTTCACCCCCCACCTCGCCTCCATTGGCGGCTGACGGCTTTATTTCCTGCCCAGTCATCCCTTCCCATCAGGGGAAAGCTCCGGCTTTCCCCTGAATTCGATGTCATTCATTGATCCAGCGCAAGACACCCTCGCAGCTACCCGTTTATCGTTACCCCTATCCAGAGACCATAACAAAATTAAGGGCTTAGGCGCCCCGGTGGCGGTCGTCGGTTAGGCCGAACAACTCCGTTCGGCAAGGGGAGCGAGCAAGATGACAGAAGAGTTGGATCTATCCAGACGCCGATGGCTGAAAGGGGGATTGGTGCCGCTCAGGCCGACCAATTGCCTGCCCTGGTCCGTGGACTGGTTCGGTTTTACCGCGGGCTGTACCCGCTGCGGAGACTGCCTGCGGGCGTGCCCCGAGCAGATCATCGTCCCGGGTGACGGCGGTTATCCCATTATCCGGTTTTCCCGGGGGGAGTGCAGTTTCTGCGGCAACTGCGTCGACAGCTGCGGACAAGACATCTTTTTTGATAAACAACAGTCTCCCTGGCGGCAGCTGGCCAGCTTTGGGGATGCCTGCCTGGCCAAGCAGGGGATCTACTGCCGTAGCTGCCAGGATGTGTGTAATGCGGCGGCCATTAAATTTAAACCGCGGCCGGGGGGAATATCCCGGCCCGAACTGATCGGGGATCTGTGTACCGGATGCGGTGCCTGCGTGGCGCCCTGTCCGGTGCAGACCATAGCGGTTCTATGTCAGGAGTAGCGATGGGAAACAACAACGAATGGCATGTAGCCAGCCTGGTGGTCCATTGCCGGCCGGAACGGCTGGCTGCCGCGCAACAGACCATCGTCGCCCTGCCGGGAGCCGAGACACCGGTCACGGAGGAGCGGGGCAAGTTGGTGGTGCTGCTGGAAGGGCCCAGCCAGAAGTCGGTGGTCAGCCTGATAGAGCAAATCGCATTATTAGATGGCATCTTGTCAACCACCCTTATTTATCATGAGTTTGCCGAACTGGAAGCAGGTGAGGAGCAGGTATGAAGCTGAGTCGACGTGACTTTATGAAGGCGAATGCGCTTGCCGCCGCGACCGCCGCCGCAGGATTGACGGTGCCTGTCGGTGCCACCAACCTGATCACCAGCCGGGATCAAACCGCCATTAAATGGGACAAGGCCCCCTGCCGTTTTTGCGGTACCGGCTGCTCGGTACTGGTCGGCTCCCAGCACGGCCGGGTGGTGGCCACCCAGGGTGACCCCGAGGCACCGGTCAACCGGGGCCTAAACTGCATCAAGGGCTATTTTCTGTCGAAAATAATGTACGGCAAGGATCGGCTGACCACGCCCCTGTTGCGCATGAAAGACGGCAAGTTCGACAAAAACGGGGACTTCGCGCCGATCGGCTGGGAGCAGGCGTTCGACATCATGGCGGAGAAATGGAAAGCCACCCTGAAAGAAAAGGGCCCCGGCGGTGTGGGCATGTTTGGCTCCGGCCAGTGGACCATCATGGAAGGTTATGCCGCCGTCAAGCTGCTCAAGGCCGGGTTCCGCTCCAATAACCTGGATCCCAACGCCCGCCATTGTATGGCCTCTGCCGTCGCCGGCTTTATGCGTACCTTCGGCATGGACGAGCCGATGGGCTGCTATGACGATATCGAAGCCGCCGATGCCTTCGTGCTGTGGGGTTCAAACATGGCGGAGATGCACCCTATTTTATGGACCCGGGTGTCCGATCGCCGGCTGAGTGCCCCCCATGTACAGGTACATGTGCTGTCCACCTTCGAGCACCGCAGCTTCGAGCTGGCCGACAACGGCATCGTCTTCACCCCGCAAACCGATCTGGCGATGCTCAACTTCATCGCCCATTACATCATTGAAAACGGCTATGTAAACAAGACGTTCATCGAACGACACGTCAATTTTGTCAAGGGCGAGACCGATATCGGTTATGGCCTGCGCCCGACCCATGCCCGGCAGCAGGCGGCCGAGCATCCGGACTCGGGTGCGGCGACCCCGATCAGTTTCGACGAGTTTGCCGCCTTCGTAGCCGACTACGATGTGGACACCGTATCCAAACTGTCCGGCGTGCCGGTCGACAAGCTGGAAGCGCTGGCTCAGACCTATGCCGACCCTTATACCAAGGTGGTGTCCTTCTGGACCATGGGCTTCAACCAGCACACCCGGGGCACCTGGGCCAACAACATGGTGTACAACCTCCACCTGCTGACCGGCAAGATTTCCGAGCCGGGCAACAGCCCCTTCTCCCTGACCGGCCAGCCGTCCGCCTGCGGCACCGCCCGGGAAGTGGGCACCTTCGCCCACCGCCTGCCAGCGGATATGGTGGTCACCAACGATCGGCACAGGGCCACAGCCGAGAAAATCTGGAAACTGCCCGAGGGCACCATCAATCCCCAGGTGGGCTATCACGCCGTGATGCAGAACCGCATGCTGAAAGACGGCCAGCTCAACGCCTACTGGGTGATGTGTAACAACAACATGCAGGCCGCCCCCAACATTAATGAGGAAGGGCTGCCCGGCTACCGTAACCCGGCCAACTTCGTGGTGGTGTCCGACCCTTATCCCACGGTCACCGCCCAGGCTGCCGATCTGGTACTGCCCACCGCCATGTGGGTGGAAAAAGAAGGCGGCTACGGCAATGCGGAACGCCGCACCCAGGTGTGGTATCAGCAGGTGAAGTCCCCGGAGGGCGCTAAGTCGGATCTGTGGCAACTGATGGAGTTCTCCAAACGCTTCACCATGGAAGACGTCTGGCCCGAGGAGCTGTTGGCCAGGATGCCCGAATACCGCGGGAAAACCCTGTATGAGGTGCTCTATCGCAACGGCCAGGTGGATCGGTTCCCAGCGGAGGACTGCAAGAACGAGTTGAATGACGAGCGTGATCACTTCGGTTTCTACGTGCAGAAGGGCCTGTTTGAGGAGTATGCCGCCTTTGGCCGGGGCCATGGCCATGACCTGGCGCCCTACGACATGTACCACCAGGCGCGCGGTATGCGCTGGCCGGTGGTGGATGGCCAGGAAACCCGCTGGCGCTACCGTGAAGGGTCCGACCCGTATGTGAAGACAGGCACCGGCGTGCAGTTTTACGGCCACAAGGACAACAAGGCGGTGATCTTCGCGCTGCCCTATGAGCCGGCGGCGGAGTCGCCCGATCAGGAATATGATCTCTGGCTGTCGACCGGGCGGGTGCTGGAACACTGGCACTCGGGCAGCATGACCCGGCGCGTGCCCGAGCTGCACCGCTCCTATCCGGATGCCCAGGTGTTTATGCACCCGGAAGATGCCAAGGCGCGCAAGCTGCGCCGGGGGGATGAGGTAATAGTGGCGTCCCGCCGCGGGGAGATAAAAACCCGGGTTGAAACCCGTGGCCGTAATCGTCCGCCCAAGGGCCTGGTGTTCATCCCCTGGTTTGATGAACACCAGCTGGTCAACCGGCTGACCCTGGATGCGACCTGTCCCCTGTCCAAACAGACCGACTTCAAAAAGTGCGCGGTCAAGATCGGCAAGGCGTAACAGAGGCGCTAATGAGGAGCACAGACGATGAATAAAACGGTAAAGCTGATAACTGCCCTGCTGCTGGTGATGGGGGTGGGGCCGGCTCAGGCGCAAAGCGACGGCGCCAGCCTTGATACCGGTACAATGAAGTCCCTGCGCGGGGCGCTGTCACTCGATCAGGATCCGGCTCCGGAGCGGATCCGCGACCCGCTCAAGGATCAGGATATCCAGGATCGGCAGTATATGCATCAGCCGCCGCTGATCCCGCACCAGGTCCGGGGTTATGAAGTCGATCTCAAGGTCAACCGTTGCCTGTCCTGCCATGGCTGGAAAAACGCGGCCTCCCGCAACGCGCCCCGGGTGAGCGTCACCCACTTTGAACCTAGGGATGGCCTGACCCTGAGTGACATCAGTCCGCGCCGGTATTTCTGTATGCAGTGCCATGTGCCGCAGACCGGTGCCAAACCGCTGGTGGAGAATACCTTCACCCCCGTCGAATCGCTCAGGTAAGGAACCCTTATGGACGAGCAGAAAAGCCTGTTAAAACGGCTGTGGCACGTGTTTCGTTCACCGAGTAAGGTGGCTGTGGGCCTGGTGCTGGTCTTTGGATTTTTCGGAGGGGTGATCTTCTGGGGTGGCTTCAATACGGCGCTGGAGGTGACCAACACCGAAAGCTTCTGTATCGGTTGCCATGAGATGCAGGAAAACGTCTACCTGGAATACCGGGATACCATTCACTACGCCAACCGCTCCGGAGTGCGGGCCAGCTGCCCCGACTGCCATGTGCCCCACGAGTGGACCCACAAGATAGTGCGCAAGATCGCGGCATCCAAGGAAGTGTGGGGCAAGCTCACCGGTATTATCGATACCCGGGAGAAGTTTGAGGGGCATCGCCGCCATATGGCGGAAAGGGAATGGCAACGGATGAAGGAGACCGACTCCCGCGAATGCCGTAACTGCCATAACTTTGACTATATGGACATCAGCCTGCAGGGCAAGCGCAGCGCCCAGGCCCATTCCAGCTCGCTCGCCAGCGGTGAAAAAACCTGTATCGACTGTCATAAGGGCATCGCGCATCAGCTGCCCGATATGGCAGGAGTAGAAGGGTTCTAACGCCACCCATCAGCTGCCCTAAGCCGGTGACCTTGTGCGCCGGCTTGATTTTTAAGCCGCTGCACGTTGACCTCATGCCAAGCTGTGCGAGAATGCCCTTATAAAATATCTTTGCGTGAAAATTCTGAGAGGAAGTCATGAGTCATGCCAATAATGCCTTTGTGCCTCTGAGCATAGCGGTGCTCACCGTCTCCGACACCCGTAATGAAGAAACCGACAGTTCCGGCCGCTATCTGACCGATGCCCTGACCGAAGCTGGCCACCGGCTGGCGGAAAAGGTCATAGTGAAAGACGACAAGTATGCCATTCGCGCCCTGGTATCCCGCTGGATAGCCGGCCCGGAGGTACAGGTGGTGTTGATCACCGGCGGTACCGGCTTTACCAGCCGCGATACCACTCCGGATGCGGTGCTGCCGTTGCTGGATACCCAGATCGACGGCTTTGGCGAGTTGTTCCGGCATATTACCTATCAGGAGCTGGGTACCTCCACGGTGCAGAGCCGCGCGGTCGGGGGCCTGGCCAACCGCACCGCGGTCTTCTGCATGCCCGGCTCCACCGGCGCCTGCCGTACCGGCTGGAGCAAGATTTTGCTGGAGCAGCTGGATGCCCGCCACAAGCCCTGTAATTTCGTGATGCACCTGGGGTCCGCATGAGTCAATTTACCCATCTCAATGCCTCGGGCGAGGCCAATATGGTGGATGTCAGCGACAAGCCGGTGACGGTGCGCGAAGCCCGCGCCGAAGCCTGGGTATTGATGGCCGCCGAGACCCTGCAGCTGATCGTCTCCGGCCGGCATCACAAGGGTGACGTCTTTGCCACCGCCCGGATCGCCGGCATCATGGCGGCCAAGAAGACCGCCGATCTTATCCCCCTGTGTCACCCGCTGGCGCTGTCCAAGGTGGACATAGCCCTGACCGCGGATAGCGAACGCAACGGCGTGCGCATCGAAAGCTACTGCAAGCTGGCCGGGCAGACAGGGGTGGAAATGGAGGCCCTGACCGCCGCCTCGGTGGCGGCCCTGACCATCTATGATATGTGTAAGGCGGTGCAGAAGGACATGCGCATAGAAGGGGTGCGCCTGCTGGAGAAGCGCGGCGGCAAATCGGGAGACTTCAAGGCATGAGCATCAAGGTGCTGTTTTTTGCGCAGGTGCGCGAGCTGGTTGGCCAGGACGAGTTGGCGCTGTCTGCCGAATACGCCGATGTCGAGGCCGTACGCCAGGCGCTGGTAACCCGGGGTGACAAATGGGCGCTGGCGCTGTCTTCGGGCAAGCTGCTGGCGGCGGTCAACCATACCATAGTGCCGCTCGACACCCCCATTAAGGCGGGGGACGAAGTGGCCTTCTTTCCGCCGGTCACCGGAGGTTGAGATGATCCGGGTACAAGCCGAAGATTTCAGCCTGGCGGCCGAATACCAGGCGCTCAGCGAGAGTCATCAGGTGGGGGCCCTGGTCACCTTTGTCGGCAAGGTGCGCGACATGAACCAGGGCCAGGCGGTGAACGGCATGGTCCTGGAGTATTACCCGGGCATGACCGAGCATGCCCTGCAACAGATAGTGGAGCAGGCCAAGGCGCGCTGGCCCCTGCTGGAATGCCGGGTGATCCATCGCATCGGTCGGCTGGCGCTGGGTGATCAGATTGTCTTTGTCGGGGTGGCCAGCGCCCACCGGGAAGCTGCCTTCGAGGCCTGTCATTTCATCATGGACTACCTGAAGACCCGGGCGCCGTTCTGGAAAAAAGAGCAGACCCGGGAAGGGGAGCGCTGGGTGGAAGCCAAGGACAGCGATAGCCAGGCGGCGGAAAGGTGGCAAAGGGACTGAAGCTGAGCCCCTTTGCCGATGGCTGACTCAGCCGGCTCCACACACCGGGCAGTCGGGCGCCTTGGGCAGGGTCAGCTCGCGCATGCCCAACTGCAGGCCGTCTACCAGCACCAGCTTGCCGCACGGGCTTTTGCCCATGCCGGCCAGCAGCTTGATGGCTTCCAGGGCTTGCAGAGAGCCCATGACACCGACCATGGGTGCCAACACCCCGGCTTCCACGCAGCTGAGGCTGTCGGCACCCATCAGCCGGCTGAGACAGGCGTAGCAGGGCTCATGATCATGATAGGTAAAGACGCTGAGCTGGCCTTCCATGCGGATCACCGCCGCCGACACCAAAGGCACCCTCGCCTGGTGGCAGAGGCGGTTGACCAGCTGGCGGGTATCCAGATTGTCGGTGCCATCCAGCACCAATTGGTGTTGGGGGATCAGCTTACCCAACAAACTCTCGTCGGCACGTTGCCCATAGGTGCTGACATTCAGATAGGGGTTGACGGCGGCCAATGACGCGGCGGCGGATTCAACCTTTAATCGTCCCAGATCCGCATCCTGATGCAGCACCTGCCGCTGCAGGTTGGACAGCTCCACCACATCATGGTCCACCAGGGTCAACCGGCCGACTCCAGCCACCGCCAGTGATTGGGCGGCGGCGCAGCCCAGGCCGCCGACACCGACGATCAGCACGGCGGCATTCTTCAATGCTTCCTGACCGTCGATATCGAACTGGCGCAGCACTATCTGACGGTTATAGCGCAGCCATTCCTGATCGCTGAGCCCGGCCATCAGAGGTAGTGTCCGTCGATCAGTTCCAGGGTCACCAGCTCGCCGGCCTCGACATTGCCCCTGTCCTGCTCAAGGTGCAGCAGGCAGTTGGCCTGGGCCAGGGCACTGTATACCGCCGAGCCCTGGGCACCGGTCGGGCGGACGCCGAGGGTGCCGTCGTCCAGGACCTGCGCCAACCCCCGCTGGAAGTCCATCCGCCCAGGGGCCTTTTTAAAGGGGGACAATGCCTTGGCCTGCAGGGTGAGCGGTGGCTGATACCGTTCACCGGCCAGCTTGGCCAAGGCCGGGCGTACCAGCAGGTGAAAGGTCACGGCCGCCGAGACCGGGTTGCCGGGCAGCCCGAAAAAGGCGCAGCGGCCAATACGTCCGAAGGCGAAGGGCTTGCCCGGCTTGATGGCCAGTTTCCAGAAGCCGATCTCGCCCACCTCATCCAGGATCTGCTTGGTATAGTCCGCATCACCCACGGAGACACCACCCGAGGTGATAATGGCATCTACCCGTTCGGCGGCCTTCAAGAAGGCGCGGCGGATCTGGGCTGGATCGTCGGCAATAATGCCCAGATCCAGTACCTCGACTCCCAGCCGGGTAAGCATGGCCTGCACACCAATCCGGTTTGAGTCATAGATATCGCCGGGTGACAATAATTCGCCCGGCGCCTTCAGTTCGTCGCCGGTGGACAGCAGGGCGACCTTGAGCGGTCGGTATACGCTGACCTGCTCCATGCCCAGGGACGAGAGCACGGACAGCACCCGGGCATTGATGCGTATGCCGGCTTCAAACACCAGTTCGCCCTGGGCCAGGTCTTCCGCCGGGTGACGTACATGTTGTCCCGGGTTGACGGACTCCTTGATGTAGACCACGTTGTGCTCGGAGCGGCAGTTTTCCTGCATCACCACGGTATCTGCACCCAGGGGCATGGCAGCGCCCGTCATGATGCGTACACATTCGCCGGCGGCGACTTTACCATTGTATGGGTGGCCCGCCAGGCTGGTGCCCACCAGTTTCAGTCCGGTATCGGCGGGGATATCTGCCGCCCGCAGGGCATAACCATCCATGGCGGAGTTGGCGAATGAAGGCACGTCCAGAGGGGAAAGCACGGGTTCGGCCAGGATATGATTGAGGGCCTGTTCAAGGGAAACGACATCGGGTTCGATCACTGCAGCCAGGTGGGCCAACATATCGGCCTTGGCTTCATGGTAGGGACGCAGCCCCGGTTGGCTACAACAGTCGTGACTTGCCATAATTTTTCACCTAGCTATGCAATTGTATTATGTTAGTATTTCAGATTACTGAGATATTTTGGCATATTTTTTGGGCCCCGAGACGGTTGATATCGCCATTCACAGGCGGGCTCAAATGAACTACTATGACCTAGTTATTTTCCTAATTCCATGGAGATACCCATGACCGCTTTGAGCGAAGCCGCCATTTTGGTTCGTTCGGCCCTGGAAGCCAGAGGCCTGGAAACCCCTATGTTGGATAACGGTCTGACATTGGATGAAAAGCAGCAGCGCATTACCGGTTTGATGACCGAAATGATGGATGTTCTGGGTCTGGATCTGGCCGATGACAGCCTGTGCGAAACCCCTAAACGCATTGCCAAAATGTATGTCCGGGAGGTCTTTTCCGGGCTGGATTATGCTCATTTTCCCAAAATCACCTTGATCGACAACAAGATGAAGGTAGATGAAATGGTTCAGGTTCGGGATATCTCCCTGACCAGTACCTGTGAGCATCATTTTGTCACCATTGACGGCACCGCCACCGTGGCCTACATCCCCCGTGGCAAGGTGATTGGCCTGTCCAAGATCAACCGCATAGTGCAGTTTTTTGCGCGCCGTCCCCAGGTACAGGAACGGCTGACTCAGCAAGTGCTGGTCGCCCTGCAGGCCCTGCTGGAATCGGACGACGTGGCGGTCAGCATCAGCGCGGTGCATTATTGTGTCAAGGCCCGTGGCGTGATGGACTCCACCAGTAGCACCACCACCACCTCCCTGGGCGGTATTTTCAAAAGCCGTCCGGATACCCGCCAGGAATTTCTAACCGGCGTGGGTCGTTAATCAGCAGGGGGATCCCCTGCTTTTTTCTGCTTCTTAAAGCAGGCCTCCATATAATCCACAAAGCATTTCACCCGGTTGGGAAGAAAATGGCGGTGGGGATAGACCAGATACAGGTTGAAGCTGGGTAGGCTGTAGTCTTCCAGCAGGGGGACCAGGCTGCCCTGTGCCAGGTAGTCGTCCACGATGAAATGGGGTTGCATGATGATGCCCAACCCTTGGCTTGCGGCCAGCGCCAGGGCGCGGCCATTGTTGGCGCGCATGGTACTGTTGGGACGGACACGGTAAGCCTGCTTGCCCTGGGTGAACAGCCATTCGGGATCGGTGAGGGCATAGGTCAGGCAACTGTGGTCGGCGAGCTGGGTCGGGTGGTCGGGTGCGCCTCGTCGCTCCAAATAGTCCGGTGAGGCACAGGCGACCATGGTAATGGGGCACAGGTTGCGGGCGATTAACGACGAGTCGGCAAGGGTGCTGATCCGCAGCGCCAGATCAAATTCCTCTTCCACCAGGGCGACCAGCCGATCACCGTATTCCAGATCCAGGTGGATATCCGGGTAGCGGGTCAAAAAATCCGTCAGCAGGGGCGCTATCTTGAGGGTGCCGAAATCCATGGGCACCGAAATCTTGATGCGCCCGCTCGGTTGCTGGCTGTGTTGGGAAATCAGGGCATCCGCCTGCTCCAGTTCGGCCAGTATGGCATGACACTTTTCATAATACAGGTGGCCGGCTTCGGTCACATTGACTCGCCTGGTGGTGCGCATCAACAGGCGGGCATCCAGGTTTTTTTCCAGGATGTTGACCAATTTGGACACCATGGCCACGGACATATCCAGCTGTTTGGCAGCCTTGGTGAAGCTCTGTTGCTCAACGACCTTGCAGAAGGCGCGGATGGCAGATAGCTGATCCATGATTATAAACCAGTGGTAAATAATGTTTTATTAAAGTTGAAATTGTTCTCTTTTTCAACGTAGTTTAGTATCAAAACTCGAATGAATACTGGTTAATCAAACAGACGAACTAGAGAACGGAGAAACCCATGAAACGCACTGCTTCCCTGCTGTGGTCTTCTATCCTGTTGGCCGGCCCCGTGATGGCCGCCGATTATAAGGTGGATGATGCCCACTCCAATATCGCCTTTAAAGTCAGCCATATGGGCTTCAGCACCATGCTGGGTCGATTTAACCAGTTTGAAGGCAGCTATTTCTTCGATGGTGACAACCCTGCGGCGGCGAAAGTCGACCTGACGATTCAGGCCGAAAGTGTCGATACCAATCATGAGCCGCGTGACAAGCACCTGCGCAGCCCCGATTTCTTTGATGTTCGCCAGTATCCGACCCTGAACTTCACCAGTACCGGTTATGAAGGCACCAAAGAGTCCGGCAAGCTGACCGGGGATCTGACCCTGCATGGCGTTACCAAGCCGGTTACCCTGGATGTGGCCTTTGTCGGCGAAGGGGATGATCCCTGGGGTGGTTTCCGCAACGGCTTCAATGCGGTCGGCAAGATCAAACGCAGTGAGTTCGGCATGGAATACGGGTTGCCCGGTATTGGTGATGATATCGAGCTGAATGTCTTTGTCGAAGGGATTCGTCAGTAATCCCACCTGTGGTTAAGTAATAAGAGGGGTTCCCAATGGGGGTTGAACTATTGCTTCAAACCCTGTTGCCGGCCTTTGTGGCGGGCGTCATCGGTTGGTGGCGCCCGTCGGCATTTTGGTGGGTGGCAGGAGTGGCGGTGTGGCTGACCATCGGCTGGGCATCCAGCTGGTATTGGTGGCCGACCAAGGGCACACAGTGGCTGCCGTTTGCTTTCTGGGTGCCGGCCGTGGCGGCCCTGTTGCCTAAAGTGGCGGGGCGGGTGGTGCACTTTGTGCTGATAACGGGGGTGTTTTTACTGGCCTTGTGGGCCTTGCTGTCCCGTTATCCCGAGGCGCTGCTGGGGCTGCTGCTCTGTTGGCTGTGGCTGGCAGGGCGCGAGACGCGCGACCTCAGTACCGGTCTGGGAATGGCTGCCGGTGCCAGTCAGCTTGCCATAGTGGTGGCCATCGACGGCAGCCTGCTGCTGGCGCAGAGTGCCGGGGCAATGGCTGCTCTGGCGGGATTATTATGGCTGGTAGGCCTACGGCGCGGCATATCCGACCGGGGCATGATCGGTGCCTATGTGCTGCTGCTGACCCTATGCTGGCAGTTTGTGCCCATGGATCTGTGGGTGGTGGCGCTGGCGCTGGTGCCGCCGTTGCTGGAGCAATTGCTCAAGGCCGGTGGTCAGGGTGCCTGGCGGGCTTCCACTGCATCCCTGGGATCGGCGTTGGTGCTGGGTGGCCTGACGCTCTGGCTGATCTGGCCCGAAGCCTCTTTGTATTAATCTTATCAGCGCCTGCGGGCGCTTTCTGTGCTTTACCCGCCTGAGAGCTTGCGCCATGCTTGTGCTTTTGGGGAATGAAAGATGAAACCAAGGGTAGAAATACGTTATTGCACCCTGTGCCGCTGGTTGCTGCGCTCGGCCTGGCTGGCTCAGGAAATCCTGTCCAGCTTCGCCGATGAAGTGGGGGAGGTGGCGCTGATCCCGGGGGAGAAAGGGCAATTTCAGATCTATGTGGATGGCGAGCTGATCTGGTGCCGGGTTATCGATCAGGGCTTTCCCGAGGCCAAGGAAATCAAGCAACGGCTCCGGGACAAAATTGCCCCTGAGCGGGATTTAGGCCATGTCGACCGCTAAATGACCGTGCCTGATACTGCTGCCAGGAGACCCGGTCGCCGTCTCGAATGACTGACTATTCGGAATAGCTATTTTATATGGGGCGCGATATAGCGCTGATAACGGCTGGTTTTCAGCCGTTGCAGATCCACCATCACCAGGCCGTCGACACAGTCGGCAAAGTCGGGATCCGTGCCGAAGTCGATAAACTGTACGCCACCGGCTTCGCACAGCTCGGTATATTGCTTATAGAGGGTGGGAATGGCGACGCCCATGTTGTCCAGCAGGTGCTTGAGCAGGGTGAGATCCTGCTGATAGTCGGTGCCGCCGAAGGTGGCCAGCAGCTGAGGTGCACTGGGCGGCAGCGGCCGGCGGGAGCGGGCCAGCGTGTTAGTGGCGGGAAAATGCAGGCGGTAGAAGGCGACCAGTAACTCGCGGGCCGCCAGCGGCAGGGCCGCGCTCAGGGATACGGGGCCGAACAGGTAACGATACTGGGGATGCCGGGCCAGGAAGGCGCCGATACCGAACCACAGGTAATCCAGGCTGCGGCGGCCCCAATAGGCCGGCTGAATAAAACTGCGGCCCAACTCCAGGCCCGACTCAAGATAGGGCTGCATGCCGCTGTCATAGTCGAACAGGTGATGGCTGTAGAGGCCGTCCAGGCCCTTCTCCGCCACCTGCCGTTGGGTCGGCACAAAACGGTAGGCGCCGATGATTTCCAGATCATGGGGATGCCATAAGATCAGGTGATAGTAGTCATCATCAAACCTGTCCAGATCCCGGCGCCGGCCGGTACCTTCTCCCACGGTCCGGAACGATAGTTCCCGCAGCCTGCCCACCTCCCGCAGGATCACACAATGGCTGTCCTGTTCCGCCCGGGCCAGGTAAATCGACTTGCCGTCATGAGTTTGTCCCAGATGCTCGCATTGTTCCACCGCCTTTTTCAGCAGCTGACGCGGCTCGGGGATGGCGATGGCCGACTGGGTCTCAAACAGCCCTGGCTTATCCTTGCCGATCCGGTACAGATGGCGGCGAAACAACAGGGTGAGTCCCTTGTCGCTGAGGCCCTTCTGCCGGCAGTTTTGCCAGGGGATGGCCTGGCCGATGCGTACCTGGAGCTGCTTGTCCCGCTGACGAAACATTTCCCGTACCAGCAACAGGGCGCTCAGCGGACGATAGGCCATGGAACTCAGGTAGAAGAGGGCGGAATTGCGGCCGTGAAGGTGCACAGGCACCACCGCGGCCCGGTTTTTGGTCGCCAGCCGGATAAATCCTGAATGCCACCGTTCATCCTGTATGCCTTTGGCGCCGAGGCGGGAGACGGATCCTGCCGGAAAAATGATCACCACCCTGCCTTGTTGAAGATGCTGGCTCACCGCATGCAGCTGCGCCCGTCCGGTGCGCCCACCCAGGTTGTCGACCGGTAACAGCAGCGAGGAAAGGGGGGGCAGTTTGGCTAACAGTTGATTGGCGACGATTTTCACATCGGGTCGCACCCGGGATACCAAACGCAACAGCGCCAGGCCGTCGAGGGAACCGATCGGGTGGTTGGCAATAATGACCACCGGGCCCTGACTCGGGATGTGCTCCAGTTCTTCTTCCCGCAACTGGATATGAAAGCGGAAGTATTCCAGCACCTGCTCGACAAAATCGAGCCCCCTTAGATGCGGATATTGCGCTGCGAACTGGCCGAAGGCCTGCTCATGCAACAGGTAACGCAGCAGGGCTTTGCAGCCGGGAAAATGTTGCCATTTGGGTAGATGTTCGGCGGCCAGGGTATCAACAGATAACATAGCAGGCTCCTCCATGGTTTAAGCTAATACTAAAAGGAAGGAATGAACAATCAGTGGCGCTCCGATGACGCTTTAATGACAGGATGCAATTATGGCGAATCATCTATCAATCAATAGGGAAAGGGTGGCTCCTTTGCAGGGGCTGGAGTCTGATGACAGGGGCAAGTTAGCCCTGGTATGCGAGGGAGGAGGACAGAGAGGCATCTTTACGGCCGGTGTGCTGGATGCCTTTATGGCGGAGGGGTATGACCCTTTCCAGCTGATGATAGGCTCGTCGGCGGGAGCCCAGAATCTGTCGGCCTTTACCTGTAATGCGGCCGGCTATGCCAGGGAAATGATCATCGATTACACCACCCGATCGAACTTTTTCCGGCCACTGGATTTTGTCCGAGGCGGAGATCTGGTGGATCTGGATTGGTATTTCGAGGTACTGGCCGGTGAGCACCCCCTGGATATCGAAACGGGCATGCGTCGCCTGAACGGCCGAGAACTGCTGTTTTGCAGCACCCGGGCTCGGGATGTTCAGGCCTGTTATTTCCATCCCCGGGAAGTCGACTGGATGACGGGTATGAAGGCATCCAGTGCTATCCCCCTGTTTTACCGGGCCGGCGTACACTGGCAGGGCGAGCGCTACCAGGATGGCGGCATTGCTGATGCCATCCCGGTACAGGAAGCCTATCGGCGGGGGGCCAGGACCATAGTGGTGATCCGTACCGTCCCCCAACACAGCAAGGTCAGCCTGCAATGGGCCCAGCGCCTGGAGAGCTGGATTGGTGCCGATCGCTTGGGGGAAATCATGCAGATAGTGCGGGCCCATGAGCGCTGTTATTCCGATACCCAGTCCTTTATCAAGGAGCCGCCAATCGATGCCCAGGTGATCGAGATCTACCCCAGCCGGCCGTTGGAAAGCCGGGTGTTGGGCTCAACTAGGTCTCAACTGGAGCAAGATTATCAACTGGGTCTGCGCTGTGGTCGCTATTTTTTATATTCACTGGGAGCGGCGTTACTAGATATACCTGTATGCTAAAAAATGCCCTTATTACAGGATATTGATGCTGGTCAAGCGGGCATGCACTGTGTACACTCGCCTCCCGATTGACAGGGGCGCCAGGCCTTGGTCCTGTGCGGAACCGAGGGAATACCCGTGATTGAGGGCGAAGCCGTGGGTCAAGGGCTTTGTTTCATGTAAATAGTCACTTACCCCAACTTTGCACGGCTCGCGCCGCCCCGGCTATTCATCCCTTCGGTGCCTGGTTACTCGAGGTGTCAATCGACCGAGTATTCTAGACGGGCGGCTATACTGTCGCTGTTGGTATTATGCCCGGCCTGTGCCGGTGGCGTTCGTTTGAACGCCCAGTCAAGGAGTTAGCCATGTCTCAGGACACGCGTTATTTAGAAAGCCTCTATCCAGGCTATGGTCAGTCATTCACCATCGACAAGGTGTTGTTTCATCATCAGACCGAGCACCAGGATCTGATCATATTCGAGAATCAGGAAATGGGTCGGGTGATGGCCCTGGATGGGGTTATCCAGACCACGGAGCGGGATGAATTCATCTATCACGAAATGCTCACCCATACTCCCTTGTTCGCCCACGGCAATGCCAAAAGCGTGCTGATCATCGGTGGCGGCGACGGCGGCATCCTGCGTGAGGTGCTCAAGCACCCGACCGTTGAACGGGTCACCATGGTGGAAATCGATCAGCAGGTCATCGAGATGTGTAAGGAATACCTGCCCAACCATTCCCAGGGGGCCTATGAAGATGCCCGGGTACAGGTGGTGATCGGTGACGGTAAGGACTTTGTCGCCAACAGTGACGGGCGTTTCGACGTGATCATTTCCGACAGCACGGATCCTATCGGTCCGGGCGAGGCCCTGTTTACCTCCGTCTTCTATGAAGGCTGTAAACGGATCCTCAACGAGGGCGGTGTTTTTGTTGCCCAGAACGGTGTCTGTTTCATGCAGCTGGATGAGGTGACCACTACCGCCAAGCGGCTGTCACCCTATTTCGCCGACCGCACCTTTTATTGCGCGGCCGTACCCACCTACGTGGGCGGCGTGATGACTCTGGCCTGGGCCAGCCAGGACCCCTCGTTGAAAACGGTGGCCCTGGATACCCTGCAGGCCCGTTTCAAGGCGGCCGGGCTGAAAACCCGTTACTATACCCCAGAGGTACACAAGGGTGCCTTTGCCCTGCCTCGCTACGTACTCGATGCCATCGAGGCGTAATTCACTGACTCGGGCCTGAACTTTTCAGGCTCGATTTACTCTATGGCCCTAACATTTTAGATGGGACAAAGATATGGCTGATTGGTCCGCAAACGATGCTCTCAAGATATACAACCTGCCTTATTGGGGAGCCGGTTTTTTTCATCTGGACGACCAGGGAAGAGTCGTTGTCACCCCGGACAAGAGCCGCCCCGATGCAGTGGTGGTATTGACCGAGGTGGTTGAGCAACTTAAGGCGGAAGGCTATGCCGCGCCGGTGTTGCTGCGTTTTCCCGATATCATCAAGAGCCGTATCGATGCCCTGTTCAGTGCTTTCAATGGCGCCATAGAGGATTATGGTTATCAGGGTGACTACCTGACCGTTTATCCGATCAAGGTCAACCAGCAGCGCGGCGTGTTGGAGGCGGTGACCAAGGCTTATAAAGACAAGCCCAGGCTGGGTCTGGAGGCGGGTTCCAAACCGGAGCTGCTGGCGGTGCTGGCCCATAGCCATGAAACCGAATCGGTGATCGTCTGTAACGGCTATAAGGACAAGGAATATATCCGCCTGGCGCTGCTCGGTACCAAGATGGGCCATCAGGTCTATATCGTGATCGAGAAGCTGTCCGAGCTGACCATGGTGATGGAAGAGGCCAAGCGCATCAATGTATCGCCCCGGCTGGGGGTTCGCGCCCGGCTGGCCTCCCAGGGGGCGGGCAAGTGGCAATCCAGTGGTGGTGAGAAATCCAAGTTTGGCCTGAGCGCCGCCCAGGTATTGAGCCTGGTCGAACAACTGCGTAACGCCGACTGCCTGGACTGGCTGCAGCTGCTGCATTTCCACTTGGGCTCCCAGATCGCCAATATTCGCGATATCCAGAAAGGGGTGCGTGAATGCGGCCGCTTCTATGGCGAACTGCGGCGCATGGGGGTGCCGGTCAATATCGTGGACGTGGGCGGCGGCCTGGGGGTTGACTATGAGGGCACCCGCTCCCAGAGCTATTGCTCGGCTAACTATAACCTGCGCGAATATGCCAACAATGTGGTGTGGGGCATCGGCAATGTGTGCCGTGAATATGAGCTGCCTTATCCGCTGATCATCAGTGAGTCCGGCCGGGCCATTACCGCCCACCATGCACTGCTGGTGGCCAATGTGATCAGCATAGAATCCGCCAAGCCCCAGGCAGCCAAGGCGCCGGCGGATGACGCGGCGTTTTTGCTGCAAAATATCTGGGAAACCTGGGAAGATCTGTGCCGGGACGATCCACCTTTGCTGGAAATTTATCACGATACGGTAGCCGAGCTGGCCGACGTGCACGAGCAGTACAACATGGGGGTGATGACCCTGGAGGACAGGGCCTGGGCGGAAGAAATGCACCTGAATATCTGCCTGGGCATCAAGTCGCGGCTGGACTCGGTGAACCGCGCCCACAGGCCGATCATCGATGAGCTGAACGAGAAGTTGGCGGATAAATGCTTCGTCAACTTCTCCCTGTTCCAGTCGCTGCCCGACGCCTGGGGGATTGATCAGATCTTCCCGGTGTTGCCACTGGATGGACTGGACAGGGCACCGACCCGTCGGGCGGTGATCCTGGATATCACTTGCGACTCGGATGGTGCCATCGATCAGTATGTGGATGGCCAGGGTGTGGAAACCACCCTGCCGATGCCCGAGTTCATCCCCGGCCAACCCCAGTACCTGGGCTTCTTCCTGGTGGGGGCCTATCAGGAAATCCTGGGTGACATGCACAACCTGTTCGGCGATACCCACAGTGCCGAAGTGGCGGTGGATGAGCAGGGCCAGGTGGTGATCAGTAATGTGAAAGAAGGCAGTAATGTGGCCGAGATGCTGCGCTACGTGGATATCGACCCGTCGGTGATCAATGCCCGCTACGAAGTACTGGCCAACCATCCCGATCTGGATGAAGCGACCCGCACCATGCTACTGAAAGAGCTGTCGGCCGGCCTGGAAGGCTATGCCTACCTGGAAGACGAGCTGTAAGACGCCGGGAGCTATCCCTTAAGCCGGAAGTCTGGAGAGCTTGGCTGCCAACCGGTGGAGGCAGGCTCCCCGGCTTCCGGCTTTTTACTATCCGCGTCCGCGGTGCCGAGGGCCAGTCAATTTTCTAGCCGTTATCCGTTTCCTGCTGTGCCAGCTTACGTTCCACATCTCGCCTGACGATCGCCAGGGCTGCCAGGGCGATGTCGGGCTCTATCTCGTTGAGTTCCAGCAGCTCAATCAAATCAACGGCCAGCTGAACTTCCGGTGGGGCATCGGCCAGGCTCATGGCGCCTCCTGTCTGGTTTCGGATAATTGCTTTATTTTACACAAAAAAATGCCCAGCAGGGCTGGGCGAAGACTTAGTGCTTAATTGCAGTGGCACTATATATGAACAAAGATTAACCAGAAGGTTCCCGGTAAATTCTCAAAAATAAAAAATATCTCTCGGGCTTTTAGCTTGACAGCAGCCGGTATCGAAACGTAAATTTCAAACATGCGTTTTATTCCTGGATGACCGATGAGCAAGAAAGACACCAAACAAAAAATACTTGACGCCGCCGAGGTGCTCTTTGCCGAGCAAGGCTTCAACGATGCCTCCCTGCGCATCATCACCAGTACCGCAGATGTCAACCTGGCGTCGGTCAATTACCATTTCGGTTCCAAGAAAGACTTGATCAAGGCGGTGATGGACCGTTACCTGAGCATTTTTATGCCCAATGTGGATGAAGCGCTGCAGCGCTTGCTGAAGGAGCCCGACATCAACCTGCACCAGGTGTTCGAATGTTTTGTCGCCCCCTTGATGGCACTCACCAGGATCAAACGACGGGGGCCGGAGATCTTTATTCAGCTGCTCGGCCGGGGTTATATCGATAACCAGGGCTTTTTGCGTTGGTTTATCGTCAACCACTATGGCCAGGTGCTGGAGCACTTTACCCAGGCCATCCGCAAGGGGGCCCCGGAATTATCGCCGTCCGATGTGTTCTGGCGGGTACACTTTACCCTGGGCACGGTGGTGTTCACCATGGCCTCCAGCGATGCCTTGCGGGATATCGCCCAGGCCGATTTTAATGAAGAGATAGACGTCGAAGGCCTGGTGCGCAAGCTGATCCCCTATCTCGCCAGTGGTGTCGGCGCCCGGCCCCATTATTAATCACGCACCGTCAGAGGAGGACAGGGAGCATGAGTTTACGGAAAAAATGGATCAGTGGGCCCGCGTTTAACGTCTTTAAAAAGATCTTGCCCCCCCTGTCGGCCACCGAGCGTGAAGCGATGGAGGCCGGCTCGGTATGGTGGGATGGCGAATTGTTCCGGGGCAAGCCGGACTGGTCAAAGCTAATGGCCTATGGCCCCTCGACCCTGACCGGGGAAGAGCAGGCTTTCCTGGATAATCAGGTCTGCACTCTGCTGGCGATGCTTGACGACCACCATATCGTCAATGAGTGGCGGGAACTGCCGGAGGCGGTTTGGGATTATCTCAAGCGGGAGGGGTTTTTCGCGCTGATCATCCCCAAATCCTATGGCGGCCATGACTTTTCCGCCTATGCCAACTCCACCATAGTGGCTCGTATCGCCACCCGCAGCATCAGTGCCGCGGTGACCGTGATGGTACCCAATTCCCTGGGCCCCGGTGAGTTGTTGATGCACTATGGTACCCGGCAGCAACAAGATCGCTGGCTGCCGGGGCTGGCCAGGGGCACCGAGGTTCCCTGTTTTGCCCTGACCGGTCCCGAGGCCGGCTCGGACGCGGGCGGCATTCCTGACACCGGCGTGATCTGTCGGGCTGAGTACGAAGGCAAAGAGGTGCTCGGCATCCGCCTGAACTGGGATAAGCGTTATATTACCCTGGCCCCCCGGGCCACCGTGCTCGGGCTGGCCTTCAAACTGTACGATCCCGACGCCCTGCTGGGTGATAAAACAGAGCTGGGCATTACCTGCGCCCTGATCCCCACCAGCCACCCGGGGGTGGAAATCGGCGATCGCCATTTCCCCATGGGGCTGGCGTTCTTGAACGGTACCACCCGGGGCCAGGATGTGTTTATTCCCCTAGAGTGGATCATCGGCGGCCCCGATTATGCTGGACGGGGCTGGCGTATGCTGGTCGAGTGCCTGTCTGCCGGGCGGGGGATATCCCTGCCGGCATTGGGCACCGCCTGCGGCCATCTGGCGGCACGCAGCACGGGTGCCTACGCCTATGTACGTAAGCAGTTTGGTTTATCCATCGGCAAGTTCGAAGGAGTACAGGAAGCCCTGGGCCGCATCGGTGGTCTGACTTACCAGCTGGAGGCGACCCGCCGTTTAACCACCCGCGCCCTGGATTTAAATGAAAGTCCGGCGATAGTGACCGCCATTTCCAAATATCATATGACGGAAATGGCGCGTATCGTCATCGACGATGCGTTGGACGTGCACGCGGGAAAAGGAATTCAAATGGGGCCAAGCAACTACCTGGCCCACAGCTATCTGGGCATACCGGTGGCCATTACGGTGGAGGGGGCCAATATCCTGACCCGTAACCTGATGATCTTCGGCCAGGGAGCCAGCCGCTGCCATCCCTATGTGCTGCAAGAGCTGGAGGCGGCGGCCAACCCGGATGAGCAGGCCGGCCTGGATGCCTTCGATACGCTGTTGTTCAAGCATATCCGCTTCGCCCTCGGCAATGTATGTGGCGCCTTCTGGCAGGGGGTGACCGCCGGCCGGCTGAATCCATCGCCGGTGGCCGGTGAAACCGCCGGTTATTACCGGCAGCTGACCCGGATGAGCAAGGCCCTGGCCCTCTGTGCCGATGTGGCCATGCTGATGATGGGCGGGGATCTCAAGCGCAAGGAGATGCTCTCCGCCCGCCTGGGTGATGTGCTCAGCCACCTGTACCTGGCTTCGGCCACCTTGAAATTTTATGAGGACAACGGCCGTCCCGCCGATGAACTGCCGTTCGTGCATTATGCCGTCGGCCGCAACCTGTACCTGATCGCCGATGCCCTGGAGGGATTCCTGCAGAATTTCCCCAACCGGGTCATGGCCTTCACCCTGAAAACCCTGATCTTCCCGTTGGGCAAGCGATACAAGAAGCCGCTGGACCGGCATGCCCAGGCAGTCAGCAAGCAGTTGATGAGCACAGGGGGGGTCCGTGAACGGCTGACCCGGCTTTGTTATGTCGGTGAACAGAGCGAGCCTGGCCTGGGCCAGCTGGAGCGGGCCTTCGGTGCCATGTTGGCGGTAAGGGGACTGGAGAAAAAACTGGCAGATGCCCAGCATGACGGCACCCTGCCTCGAAAAGGGACGCTGGCGGCCTTGCTCGAGCAGGCCAGGGCAGAGGGCGTGTTGACCGAGACCGATATTCAGCGGCTGCTGCAGGCGGATGAATGGCGTCGCGCCGCCATCGCGGTGGACAGCTTCCCGGCAGAGGCATTGGCCCGCCAATCGCATAATAAACCCGATGCCGCCTGAAACTGAAAAGCCGAACCAGTTGATTCGGCTTTTTTTCAGCTGAGTCAGGCCCGGCTTATTCCACGGTCAGGATCTTGCAGGTATTGGTACTGCCGACCACTTCCATCTTATCGCCGTGGGTCAGGAGCACCAGATCGCCGGTGCTGACGTAGCCGCTCTGCTTCAGGCAGGCCAGAGCTTCGCGGCAGATCTCCGCCGTGCTCAGCTCGTCGGCCGGTTCAAAGTAGACAGGGGTGACGCCACGGTACAGGTTGGACCAGGCCAGGGTCTGTTTTTCGCGGGACAGGGAGAAGATCGGCAGGCCGGAGCTGATGCGGGACAGCAGCAGTGGCGTGGTGCCTGAGTGGGTCAGTGCCACTATGGCCTTGACGCCCTGCAGGTGGTTGGCCGCATACATGGTGGACATGGCGACGGTTTCTTCCACCGAGGTGAAGGTGTAATTCATCCGGTGATTGGAGACATTGACGCTGGGGTGCTTTTCCGCCCCCAGGCAGACGTCCACCATGGCTTTGACGGTTTCGATCGGGAAGTCACCGGCGGCGGTTTCGGCCGACAGCATCACCGCATCGGTGCCGTCCAGCACCGCGTTGGCCACGTCCATCACTTCGGCACGGGTCGGCAGCGGGGCGCTGATCATGGACTCCATCATCTGGGTGGCGGTGATCACCACCCGGTTCAGGCGGCGTGAGGTGCGGATCAGTTTTTTCTGCACACCCACCAGCTCGGGGTCGCCGATTTCCACCCCCAGATCTCCCCGGGCCACCATCACCACGTCCGAGGCCAGGATTACATCTTCCATGGCGGCATCGGTGGCCACGGCTTCGGCGCGCTCGACCTTGGCGACTATCTTGGCATTGCTGCCGGCGGCGCGGGCCAGTTCACGGGCGATACGCAGGTCTTCACCGGTGCGGGGGAAGGACACGGCCAGATAATCGACGCCGATCTTGGCGGCGGTGATGATGTCTTGCTTGTCTTTTTCGGTTAGTGCCGGAGCCGACAGGCCACCACCTTTCTTGTTAATGCCCTTGTTGTTGGACAGGGGGCCGGCGACGGTGACTTCGGTCAGGATCCGGTCGCCGTCGACGGTTTCTACCCGCAGTTGTACCCGGCCATCATCCAGCAGCAATACATCGCCGGTTTTGACATCTTTAGGCAGTGCCTTGTAGTCGATACCGACCTGCTGCTGATCCCCTTCGCCCTTGCCGAGCGCGGCATCCAGCACGAACTTGTCACCGACGGCCAGCTGTATTTTGCCGTCTTTGAAGGTGGAGACCCGGATCTTGGGGCCCTGCAAGTCACCCAGGATGGCGACGTGCTTGCCCAGCTTTTGGGCGATGTCCCGCACCTTGTTGGCGCGAGCCATATGATCTTCGGGGGTACCGTGAGAGAAGTTCATGCGCACCACATTGGCACCGGCGCGAATGATGCCTTCCAGGTTATCGTCGCGATCGGTGGCCGGGCCCAGGGTAGTGACAATCTTGGTACGTCTTAACATAAGAGACTCCAGTTGAAATACATTCGAAGTAATGGTGAACAATAGGCGTGGGGTTTAAAACGGTGTGGATTGCGAATGTCGAACTGACAGTAGGCATCTGCAGATAGCGATTCGACGGCCATGTTTCGGCTGATATGACATCCGGATAACATTGTGACTGGCTTGCTCACGATCTGACGCTGTGCCCTTAGTTTTGTAAATTGTTACCAAGAATACCCTATGTGTAGCAAGAAGTGTAGACGGGGTCACAAAAATGGCCGGCAAATGCCGGCCATTTGATCAATATCAAAGGTGGGGGTTATCGAATCGTGAATTTTTTATCCCTTCTTTAACTTTCTTCAGGTTTTCCCGAAACTTGCCGCCGCGGCGCAGGATAAAGCCGGTGGCCAGCACATCGATCAGCACCATCTGGGCCAGGCGCGAGGCCATGGGCAGATACACATCCGTGTCTTCGGGCACGTCCATCGACAGCACCAGGGAGCACTCCCGCGCCAGGGGAGAATCCTTGGCGGTCAGGCCGATGACGATGGCATCATTCTGGCGGGCCAGTTGGGCTATTTCCACTAGGGCCTTGGTCCGACCGGTATGGGAGATCAGCACCACCACATCGCCTTCGCTGCTGCCGATACAACTCATGCGCATCATCACCACATCGTCGAAACAGAGCACCGGCACGTTAAAGCGGAAAAACTTGTTCATGGCATCGTGCGCCACGGCGGAAGAGGCGCCCAGGCCGAAGAACGACAATTTTTTAGCCTGGGTCATGATATCGACACAGCGGTTGACGGCGAGCGGGTCCAGGCTGTGGCGGGCGGCATCCAGGCAGGCCATGCTGGACTCGAAAATCTTGGCGGTATAGGACTCGGGCGTGTCGTCTTCTTCCACATGTCGGTTCACATAGGGAGTGCCATTGGCCAGGCTCTGGGCCAGATGTAGCTTGAAGTCGGGAAAGCCCTTGGTATCCAGGCGGCGGCAGAAACGGTTGACGGTTGGCTCGCTGACATCCGCCAGCTTGGCCAGGGCGGCGATGCTGGAATGGATGGCGGTTTGCGGGGACGCGAGGATGACTTCCGCCACTTTTCTTTCAGACTTGCTGAAACTTTCGATATTTTTTGTGATTTTTTCTAACGTATTCATCTGGGTAACCGGGCTGGGTGCGACAGGGTGTAAGCCACCCCATGCTGCTGAAATATGATGTCTACTATACAAGACAAACGGTTAGCTTGAGAGCAGTCCTGTAGCAAAGTATGACTAATCTCTAAAAACAGTACCTGATAGAGGACAGGATTTAAATTTTTTATGTCATTAAATGACAAATGGAAGGAATTAACAACGGTTGTCATCATTCTCGCAAACAAAAGCCCTGTTACCGGGCGGTAACAGGGCTTTTGTATCAATTACGGTGAAGCGGGGCAGGGTTACGCCAATTCACCCCAGAGATCGTATTCATCGGCATGCTGAATGTTGACCATCACCTTGTCGCCGGGCTTGAGGCTGGTTTCGCCATTCAGGTAGACCAGGCCGTCGATTTCCGGGGCGTCGGCGCTGGAGCGACCGATGGCACCTTCTTCGTCCACTTCGTCGATCAGCACTTCCAGGGTCTTGCCCACCTTGAGCGCCAGCTTGCGGGTGGAGATGGCCTGCTGCAGCGCCATAAAGCGATCAAAGCGCTCCTGTTTGATCTCTTCCGGCACCGGGTCCGGCAGCTCGTTGGCGCGGGCGCCTTCCACCGGGCTGTAGGTAAAGCAGCCCACCCGATCCAGCTCGGCCTGCTCGATAAAGTCGAGCAGCAGCTGGAAGTCTTCTTCGGTTTCACCGGGGAAGCCGACGATAAAGGTCGAACGTATGGTGATCTCCGGGCAGATCTCGCGCCAGCTACGGATGCGCTCCAGGGTGCGCTCCACCGCGCCCGGGCGTTTCATCAACTTGAGGATGCGCGGGCTGGCGTGCTGCAGCGGGATATCCAGGTAAGGCAGCAGCTTGCCGTCGCGCATCAGCGGGATCAGGTCGTCTACGTGCGGGTAAGGATAGACATAATGCAGCCGTACCCAGACACCCATCTTGCCCAGCTCTTCGCACAGGGTCTGCATATGGGTCTTGACCGGCATGCCGTCGGCGAAGCCGGTCTTGTGCTTCACGTCCACCCCGTAGGCGGAGGTGTCCTGGGAGATCACCAGCAGCTCTTTCACCCCCGCGTCGACCAGGCGGCGGGCTTCGCTCAGCACTTCGCCGATGGGACGGCTGTCCAGGCCACCGCGCATGGAGGGGATGATGCAGAAGGTGCACTTGTGGTTGCAGCCTTCGGAAATCTTCAGGTAGGCATAATGCTTGGGGGTAAGCTTGACGCCCTGCTCGGGCACCAGGCTGACAAAGGGGTTGAAGTCCGGCTTGGGCACATACTGGTGCACATGGTTGAGCACCTGCTCATAGGAATGGGGGCCGGTGATTTCCAGTACCTTGGGGTGCACTTCACGGATCTGATCTTCCTTGGCGCCCAGACAACCGGTCACGATCACCTTGCCGTTTTCGCTCAGGGCCTCGCCCACGGCTTCCAGGGATTCCTGCACGGCGCTGTCGATAAAGCCACAGGTGTTCACTATCACCAGATCGGCATCGTCGTAGGAGGGAACCACTTCGTAACCTTCGATACGTAACTGGGTCAGGATGCGTTCGGAATCGACCAGATTCTTCGGGCAACCCAGGCTGACAAAACCGATGCGGGGGACAGACATACTCACGTGGCTTAACTCACTTCAAGGGGATAAATAAAAGAGGGCGCATTCTACACCCAAATGGTTTGTACAAAAAAGAGGCAACAACAAAAACACCCCGGTTATGTCAGCAGTGTTTCTTGGCAGATTGACGGTGGAGTATCCTTCCGTCGACACGCCCAAATCCTTCCCTGGGGCTCGGCGGCGCCATCCCTGGCGCCAACGGTCGACTTAAAGGACACCCCACCATCTGCTCAAATACTGTGACAGGCCGGGGTGTTTTCAGTTAACCAGAACTTATTTGGCGAAGTTTTCTGCCACGAAGTCCCAGTTCACCAGTGCCCAGAAGGCTTTGACATAGTCGGGGCGCACATTGCGGTAGTCGATGTAGTAGGCATGCTCCCACACATCGCAGGTCAGCAGCGGGGCGGCACCTTCGGTCAGCGGGCAGCCGGCGTTGGAGGTGTTGGCGATGGCGACGGAACCGTCGGCCTTCTTCACCAGCCAAGTCCAGCCGGAGCCGAAGTTGGTCACGCAGGACTTGGTGAATTCTTCTTTAAAGGCAGCGAAAGAGCCGAAAGCGGCGTTGATGGCATCGGCCAGGGCACCGGTGGGTTCGCCGCCGCCATTGGGAGACAGGCAGTTCCAGTAGAAGGTGTGGTTCCAGACCTGGGCGGCGTTGTTGAAGATGCCACCGCTGGAGGTCTTGATGATGTCCTCCAGAGACTTGCCTTCGAACTCGGTGCCGGGAACCAGGTTGTTCAGGTTAACCACATAGGTGTTGTGGTGTTTACCGTGGTGATATTCCAGGGTTTCCTGGGAGATATGGGGTTCCAGGGCGTTTTTCGCATAAGGCAGAGCGGGAAGTTCAAATGCCATTGTTATTTTCTCCATTTTGGTATGCCAACCAGGGCTGGCTTGAGACATTGCTGACTTTCTTTCCTTGCGGAAGGTAAACATCCGAGTTTTCAGAATAGCGGCACATTGCTCAAACGATTGTAACAGTTTGCCAGACGGCTAAACAACAACAGCTTTTGTAGGGAATAGCCGGGGCGCGCCGGCTATTTATTGCCAAGCAGATACCAATTTATAATGGCCAAGGCTTGTGACCCACCGGAGATCCAGTAGAATAGATTTTTTAACAACAAGCCGTCCGAGGTGGTCATGGACACCATTGAAAAAATCAAGACTCAGATCAGCGAGAATCCGATCCTGCTGTATATGAAAGGTTCTCCCAAATTCCCCAGCTGCGGTTTTTCTGCCCAGGCGTCCCAGGCGCTGATGAACTGCGGTGAGCCCTTTGCCTATGTGGATATCCTGCAGAACCCGGATATCCGTGCCGAACTGCCCAAGTATGCTAACTGGCCGACCTTCCCCCAGCTGTGGGTTGACGGCGAGCTGATCGGCGGCTGTGACATCATCCTGGAAATGTTCCAGCAGGGTGAACTGAAGGCCCTGATCGACGAAACGGCCGCGAAATACCCGAAAAAAGACGAAGCATAAGTCCTCCGTCTCCGGCACTGGTCGGTCGTCCCCCGGGTCGGTCGACCAGCTGCCAACCACCGCCGATCCTGCTCGGGACGTCACCCGGCACTTCATTCCGCTCCTCATGTTTCATCCGCTTACCTGTGATAAGTTTGTTTCCCCTCGCGCCTCGCGTCATTCAAGGACATCGGCGCTATGGCATGCTGTGCCCGCCATGTGCCGGCATTAACACACAGGAATCAATATGGATGCAGATGTACTGATTGTCGGTGCTGGCTCGGTCGGCATGGCCGCCGGCTTTTATCTGGCCCGCAAAGGAGCCAGGGTGATACTGCTGGACGAGGGCGAGCCGCCGCACAGCCTGGGCTCCCATCACGGCAGTACCCGCCTGATCCGCTACGCCTATGGTGAGGGGGCCGCCTATCTCCCCCTGCTGCTGCGGGCCCGCACCCTATGGCAGGAACTTGAACAACTCGGCGGTGAGCAGCTGTTCGAGCCCTGTGGCGTGCTCAACCTGGGCGCGGCCGGCCGCCCCTTCCTGACCCAGGTGGTGCGCAGCGCCGCCGAATACCGGTTGACGCTGGAGCAGCTGGACGCGGCACAGACCATGGCCCGCTGGTCGGCCTGGCAGTTGCCCGCGGGCATTAGCGCCGCTTTTGAGCCCGAGGCCGGGGTACTGTATTGCGAGCGGGCCCTGTCGGCCTGGCGGCGGCTGGGCCGGGAGCGGGGCGCCGTGTTGCTGGGGGGTCATAAGGTCACCGGGTTGCGAGCGGCCGGCCGGCAGGTCACCGTCAGCACGGAGAAGGGGTTGCAGTTGAGCGCGGCCAGGGTGTTGGTCAGCGCCGGCCACAGGGTCGCACCGTTGCTGGCGGGGCTCGGGCTGCCGCTGCCGTTGCAGCGGGTACGCAAAACCTTTGCCTGGTATGGCGTTGACCAAGCCGGCTACGGCCCGGTGGCGTTTCCCGGTTTTTCGGCCGATCTGCCCGATGCTATTTATTACGGTTTCCCCACCCTGGAAGGGGCGGGACTCAAGGTCGGCCGCCACGACGGCGGCCAGCTTTTGTCGCCGGATGAACCCTTGCTGCCCTTCGGCGCTTTTGCCGAAGACGAGGAAGAGCTGGATAGTTTTGTCCGTGCCTATCTGCCCGGGGCAGGGGAGATGACAGAGGGCAAGGCCTGTCACTATGTACGCACGCCCGACGAGCACTTTATCCTGGACCGGCATCCCGAACAGGATCGGGTGTTTATCGCCAGCGCCTGTTCGGGCCACGGCTTCAAGTTTGCCAGCGTGCTGGGGGAGCTGTTTGCCAACTGGATGCTGGACGGCGAGCCGGGGTTCGATCTCTCGCCCTTCCGTCTAGCGCGTTTTTAATAGGCGCGGGCTCTGGCCCAGATGTTTGTCAGTTAACGGGATTAGTTGGCTTTCAAGCCGACCTTCTGCGCCAGGGACGGCGCAGTAGAGCCCCCACGGATGGGTTGACGGCGGGTCGGAGGGAAGCCAATTAATCCCGTTTGATACTTCACTGGCAGGCCTTGGGTCCTGACTGTTATACCGCCGGTATCTGCTGGGTGATGCAGTGGATATTGCCGCCGCCGAGCAGGATTTCCCGCGCCGGCACGCCCACCACCTCCAGCTCGGGGAAGATGGTTTCCAGCAGCTGGCGGGCCTGGTCATCGGTGCGCTCATCCAGCAACGGGAACAGCAGCCGCTGGTTGCTGATCAGGAAGTTCACATAGGAGGCGGCCAGCCGCTCGCCGGCCATCCGGGGCACACCGGCGCCGGCGGCCACCCCGGCGGCCTCCTGCCTGGTGATATAGAGGGGGCCGGGCTGGAGCATTTTCCAGATCTTCAACTTGCGTCCCCGGGCATCCACTGCCTGGCTCAGTACCTCATAGGCCGCCCGGGAGCGGGCATACTGGGGATCTTCCTTATCATCGGTCCAGTGCAGTATCACCTCGCCCGGACGGGCGAAGCAGGCCATGTTGTCGATATGACCGTCGGTTTCGTCCATGTAGACGCCCTCCGGCAGCCAGATAAAGGTTTCCACCCCCAGGTAGTCGCGCAGCTGCTGCTCAATCTCGGCCTGAGTGAAATCAGGGTTGCGGTTGGGATTAAGCAGACACTCGCTGGTGGTCAGCAGGGTGCCTTCGCCATCCACGTGGATGGAGCCACCTTCCAGCACCAGGGGGGACTCGTACACAGGCAACTGCTGGTGCGCGAGCATGGCCCTGGCCATGGCCTGATCCTTATCCCAGGGGGAATAGAGACCGCCCTGGTGGCCGCCCCAGGCATTGAAGCGCCAGTCGATACCGGCGGCCACGCCTTTGTCGTTGACCACCAGGGTCGGGCCGGTATCACGGGCCCAGGCGTCGTCACTGTCGATGGCAACCAGCTCCACCTGGGCCGGCATCAGCGCCCGGGCCTCGGCCATCTGCGCCGCCGGCACCGCCATATAAACCGGGGTGGCGGCGGAGATCGCCTCGGCCAGGCGGGCAAAAGTGGCCTGGGCCGGTTTGCCCTGTTCCCGCCAGTTGTCGGGCCTGTGGGGCCAGATCATCCACACCGCCTGTTGCGGTGCCCATTCGGCGGGCATGTAAAAGCCGGACTGGGCCGGCAGGCCCTGAAACTGTGCAGCCATTAGCGCGCTCCCGGGGTTTTGCCGTCGGAGGTCAGCAGGGTGTGATACATGGCCGGCCGGCGATCCCGGAACAGGCCCCAGCTGATGCGGGTCTTGGCGACTTCTTCCAGGTCGAAGCTGTGCACCAATACGCATTCCGATCTCTTGTCCGCCTGGGCGACCAGTTCGCCGAACTGATCGGCGATAAAGGAGGAGCCGTAGAAGGTCATTTCCAGGTTGTCTATATACTTGCTCCGTTCGGTGCCGATGCGGTTGGAGGCGATTACCGGCACCAGGTTGGCGGCGGCGTGGCCCTGCTGGGTACGGGTCCAGTGTGGCTGGCTGTCGATGTCCGGATAGGCCGGCTCGGAGCCGATGGCGGTGGGGAAGAAGATCAACTCGGCACCCATCAGCGCCAGGCTGCGGGCGGTTTCCGGGAACCACTGATCCCAGCAGATGGCCACGCCAATCTTGGCATAGCGGGTTTGCCACACCTTGAAGCCGGTGTCGCCCGGGGTGAAGAACTGTTTTTCCTGATAGGCGGGGCCGTTGGGGATATGAGTCTTGCGATAGACATCCAACAGGGACCCGTCGGCGTCGATCACCACCAGGGAGTTGTAGTAGGCGTTGCCGGCCTTCTCGAAGAAGCTGAGTGGCAGTACCACCGCCAGCTCTTTGGCCAGGGCCTGAAAATGGCGGATCAGCGGGCTGTTGTCCAGTTCATGGGCCAGGGCGAAGTGTTCCGGGCTCTGATCGATGCAAAAATAGGGAGTCTCAAACAGTTCCTGGATCAGCACTATCTGGGCACCCTGGGCCGCGGCCTGGCGCACCAGCTTGTCGGCACGCAGGATATTGCCTTCTTTGTCCCAGCTGCAGGCCATCTGGGTGGCGGCGACGGTAACCTTGGTCATGGTGAACTCTCCTCACAAAGATAAAGACGTTGATAAACAGACAGTCCCAGTCTGGGCGCTGGCAATCCATTCAGCAAATGAATAGTATTAATTATATTATTCATATGGCGAATAATGCATGAAGCTGCATCAACTCGATCTGAACCTGCTGCTGGCCTTCGACGCCCTGATGACACAGCGCAATGTCACCCGGGCGGCGGAGCAGCTGTTTATCAGCCAACCGGCCATGAGCCATGCGTTGAACCGGCTACGTCAGTTTTTTGCCGATCCCTTGCTGGTGCGCAGCCAGGCCGGTATGGTGCCCACGGCCCGGGCACTGGAGCTGCACCTGGCGGTGCACCAGGCCCTGCAACTGCTCGAGCAGCAACTCAGCCGGCCGGCGCGCTTTGATCCCGCCACTTCCCGCCGGCGGTTTGTGCTGAGCACCACCGACTATGTGGAATGCGTGCTGATCCCGCCGCTGATCCGCCGGTTGAAGCTGGCCGCGCCCCTGGTGGGGATCGAGATCCATATACTGCGCGACAAGCTGCCGGAGGAAGGATTGGCCAATGGCGAGGTGGATCTGGTGCTGGGCTTCGATGAGTATATGAAGCTGCCGGCCGGGTTACAGAAGGAAACCTGGCTGACCGAGCCGCTGGCGGGCCTGGTCAGCCGGGATCATGATGCGGTCGGCACGCATCTGTCGCTGGACGAGCTGACGACCCTGCCCCATGTGTTCCACTCGCCCCTGGGCACCCGCGAGTCGATCGTCGATACCTGGCTGGCGGGGCAGGGGCTCAGGCGCATCATCTCGGTCAACAGCCAGAGCTATATGTCGGCGGCAGCCATCGTCAGCCAGACCGATCACCTGCTGGTGCTGCCGCAAAAGGTGGCCGAGCTGCTGGCCGGCGCCTGGCCCTTGAGGATGGTGGCCCTGCCGCCGGACTCGCCCGCCTATCACCTCAACTGCGTCTGGCACCCGCTGCATGACCGGCAACCGGCGCTGCAATGGCTGAGACAGCTGATCCGCGAGCTGATCTGAATTCCGGGAAAGGGGGAGAGGACGGCACCTCTGGATTAGGGGCTCACTCCCGCCGGTGACGTAGATTGTCGGTGATCAGGGAGCAGGGAACAGGGATTGGGGATGGCGGGATAGTTGTGGAAGGCCCGACCCCGGGCCGATAGTAGATTCATGTATCTGGTTCCCACGCTCTGCGTGGGAACCTTATCTCGGGTTTTTATCACGGCGGGATCGCCGCTCCCCAGGAGGAGAGGACAGAACCTCCCGAATTACAGGCTGATCGCCGCCAGCCAGCCGAAGGCGATCAGCGGCAGGTTGTAGTGCAGGAAGGTGGGCACGACCGAATCCCAGATATGATCATGCTGGCCATCGGCGTTCAGGCCCGAGGTCGGCCCCAGGGTGGAGTCGGAGGCCGGCGAGCCGGCGTCGCCCAGGGCACCGGCGGTGCCGATGATGGCCACCGTGGCCAGGGGCGAAAAGCCCAGGGCGATGCACAGGGGCACATAGATGGGCGCGATGATCGGAATGGTGGAGAAAGAAGAGCCGATACCCATGGTGATCAGCAGGCCCACCAGCAGCATCGTCAGCGCGGCCAGGGATTTGTTATCCCCGATCAGCGATTCCACCGCCTGCACCAGGGTGCCGATGCCGTCGGTGGCCTTGACCACGGCGGCGAAACCGGCGGCGGCAATCATGATGAAACCGATCAGCGACATCATCTTCACCCCCTGGGTAAAGGCGTCCTGGCTTTCCTGGTATTTAATGACCCCGCCCAGGGTAAAGATAATAAAGCCGGCCATGGCCCCCAGGATGATGGAGTCGCTATACAGCTGCAGGCCCAGGGCGATGAGGATGGCCAGCACGGCGATCATGATATGGGCATAGTTGATGGTGATATGTTCCGGTTCGATCGCCAGTATCTTGCCTTCATCATAGTGGCGCGGCTTGCGGTAGCTGACGAATACCGCCACCAGCAATCCCAGGAACATGCCGCCGACCGGCATGGCCATGGCCATCGGCAGCATGGACTTGTCCGCCTGTACCCCGTTTTCCAGCAGGTTGGCCAGCAGGATATTGTTGAGGAAGATACCGCCGAAGCCCACCGGCAGCAGCATATAGGTGGCGGTCAGCCCGAAGGTCAGCACGCAGGCCAGGGCCCGGCGATCCAGCCGCAGCTTGGCCATCACATGCAGCAGGGGCGGGATCAGGATGGGAATAAAAGCGATATGCACCGGGATCAGGTTCTGGGAGGAGACGGCCACCAGCAGAATGCTGCACATCAGCAGCGCCTTGACCCACAGTAGCCGGCGGGCATCGGCATCTCGGCCCAGGGCCTTGATCACCTTCTGGGCCAGCAGATCGGTGATGCCGGAGCGGGCAATGGCGACCGCGAAGGCGCCGAGCATGGCGTAGCTGAGGGCGATGGTGGCGCCGCCGCCGAGGCCGCCGGCAAAGGTGTTGACCGCCTCGGTCAGGGACATGCCGGACACCAGGCCACCGGCCAGGGCACTGAGGGAGAGGGCGACCACCACATTGATGCGCAGCAGGCTCAATGCCAGCATTAGGCAGACGGCGACAACGACAGGATTCATTGACTTATCCTTTTTTGATTGGCGAAGGGGGACAAGGGGCGCTAGTTTGCAAAATAATACCCGTATGTCGAGTATTATTTTTCCTCATGTGTCAGGGGGTGTTCCTGGTGCCTGTATGCTTCCTCGCCATTCGGCGTAAAGAAGGGGGTCGGCTCCCTTGGGTTTGGTGCGGGGCGCCCATATACTGTTTAGGCACACAATCCGGTTTGATAAAAACCACCCACAGATAATCAAGGAGATACACATGAGCGTATTGGTAGGCCGTCAGGCTCCTGACTTTACCGCTGCCGCCGTACTGGGTAATGGCGAAATCGTTGAAAACTTCAACCTGAAAGCATTCACCAAGGGCAAAGCCGCCGTGGTGTTCTTCTATCCGCTGGACTTCACCTTTGTGTGCCCGTCCGAGCTGATCGCCTTCGATCATCGCTTCGAAGAATTCCAGAAGCGCGGCGTGGAAGTGATTGGTGTGTCTATCGACTCCCAGTTCAGCCACAACGCCTGGCGCAACACCAAGGTGGAAAACGGCGGTATCGGCCAGGTGAAATACCCGCTGGTTGCCGACGTCAAGCACGAAATCTGCCAGGCCTATGACGTTGAGCATCCGGAAGCCGGCGTGGCCTTCCGTGGTTCTTTCCTGATCGACAAGAACGGCGTGGTCCGTCACCAGGTGGTCAACGATCTGCCCCTGGGTCGTAACATCGACGAAATGCTGCGCATGGTCGACGCCCTGGAATTCCACGAAACCAACGGCGAAGTGTGCCCGGCCCAGTGGGAAAAAGGCAAGAAAGGCATGCAGGCCTCTACCGAAGGCGTGGCCAAGTACCTGGCCGAGAACGCCGAACAGCTGTAATCACGGCTGAAATAATTAAAAATGCCGGCGCAAGCCGGCATTTTTGTATGCGCCAAGCCGGGGTCAGGCCGAGGTGGTTTCCTTCAGCAGTCCCAGCATGATTTGCGCATGTTCGGCGGCTTCCCGCCCCAGCTCGGTCAGATAGCCGCCATCGTGCAGGGTGATCAGCCCTTTCTGGTGCAGCCGCTCGGCGGCGCCGATCTGGGAGGGCGCCGCCGTATGGTGCACCTTGATACCTTGCTGAGTGGTATCCAAGTCAAAATGCAGTAACAGATTCAGTTCATCGACTAACGCCTGGTTATAACCCATATGTCTTCCTTAACCCGCAGGTGTCACTAAGTCCAGCCCTGACGTTAACGCCTTCTTCCGGGCGGAGCTGGGCGCTGGCTCACAATAACGGAGTTACACGGGTCGCTTTCACGGCTTGCATCCGCTCCCGGCTTTACCCATCATGGCCCATTTACATCTCATTCAAGGACCACAAGCCATGGCCAGCATCAACATCCGGGACGCCCAATTCGCCATCACCGACCGACGCCAACTCAGGATCCCCGAGCTGGCCCTGCTAACGGGCCAGTGCTGGGCCTTTGTCGGTGCCAACGGCAGCGGCAAGACGGCCCTGGCCCAGGTGCTGGCCGGTGAGCTGCACCGCGTGTCGGGGGTGATGGAGAATCGGTTCCGCCGGGTTGAATGGGTGTCGTTTGAACAGCAGCAACGGCTGGCGGAGCGGGAGCGGGAAGAAGATCAGAGCGATTACCTCGATTATGAAGATCAGGGCCACACCGCTCAGGAGATTATGCTGGAAGGGGCCAGTGATCCGTCAGCCCTGCCCGGGCTGGCCGCCGGATTTGGCCTGTCCGGCTTACTGTCACGGGGCTTTAAATACCTGTCTACCGGCGAAACCCGCAAGGTGCTGCTGTGCCGGGCCCTGTTGCGGCAGCCGGACCTGTTGGTGCTGGATGAGCCCTTTGATGGCCTGGACGTCGATGCCCACGCGGCCCTCAGCCGCTTGCTGGGCGAGCTGGTGGCCCAGGGCCAGAGCCTGGTGTTGATCCTCAACCGCTTCGAGGAAATTCCCCCCTGCGCCGACCGGCTCGGCATCCTGGCCGACTGTGAGCTGGTGGCCGGCGGCGAACGGGCCGAGGTGGAGCGGGCGGGACTGATGGCCCAGCTGGCCCATCTGGAAGCCCGGGAACAGGCCGCCCAGGCCCTGCCGGCGGCCGATCCGGACGCACAGCGTCGCCAGCTGGACGGGGTGACGCCCCGGGTCGTGATGCGCGATATCCGCATCCGCTATGGCGACAAGCAGATCCTGAATGGCCTGAACTGGCAGGTGAACCCGGGCGAGCACTGGCAGATAGTCGGCCCCAACGGCGCCGGCAAGTCGACCCTGCTCAGCCTGGTGACCGGCGATCATCCCCAGGGCTACAGCAATGATCTGACCCTGTTTGGCCACCGCCGGGGCAGCGGCGAGAGCATCTGGGACATCAAGCAGCATATCGGCTACGTCAGTGCCAGCATGCAGCTGGAATACCGGGTGACCGCCACCCCTCGCTCGGTGATCCTGTCGGGCTTTTTTGACTCCGTCGGCGTCTATCAGCAACCCGGCGAGCGGCAGCTGGCCCTGACCCGGGAATGGCTGGCGCTGCTGGGCCTGAGCGAGCAGGCGGATGTGCCGTTCCGCAGCCTGTCTTACGGTCAGCAGCGGCTGCTGCTGATCGCCCGGGCCATGGTCAAGCACCCGCCGGTGCTGATCCTGGATGAGCCGCTGCAGGGCCTGGATACCCTCAACCGGCACTGGGTCAAGCGCTGGATAGACCTGTTGGTGGCCGAAGGCCAGACCCAGTTGCTGTTTGTGTCGCACCATCAGCAGGACGCCCCGGCCTGCATCAGCCATCGGCTCAGCTTTGTCGCCAGCGGGGACGGCTTCGTCTATCAGACGACATCGTTGAAAGGGGCTTGACCTCGCCTGAGGGGAGGGTGACTATGAGGGTCTCCTTGGCTGTCGGGACATTAACCGATGCTCAACATGGACTTTTCGCAAACACTGTTACTCCCCTATGACTCCGATCGCTGGCAGGCATCCCCCGCCGCCGGCGTCTGGCGTTATCCCCTGGAGCGGGAGCAGGCCGAGAGCGGCCATGTGACCAGCCTGGTGCGTTTCGAGCCGGGGGCGCAATTTCCCGCCCATAACCATCCACTGGGAGAAGAGTTCTGGGTGCTGGAGGGGACGTTTTCCGATGAAAACGGCGACTATGCCGCCGGCAGCTATGTACGCCACCCGCCCCAAAGCCGGCACAGCTCCTTCAGCCGGGATGGCTGCGTGATCTTCGTCAAGCTCAACCAGTTCGCGGCGGAGGATACCGGCACCCTGGTGATGACAGAGCGGGACGGCCAGTGGGTCATCGGTGAGCATGGCTACCGGCGGCTGCCACTGCACAGGCATGAGGGGGAGGTAACCAGCGTGCTGGACTTTCCGGACGGCGGTCGTTTCCCGCCCTGTTGCTATCGGCGCGGCCTGGAACTGCTGGTGCTCGCGGGCGAGCTGAAAGAAGGACAAAGGGGCCTGGCGGCCCTGAGCTGGCTGCGTTTCCCGCCGGGGGCCGAACCGGCACTGACCGCCGCTCCGGGCACCCGGTTATGGGTGCGTACCGGACATCTGGCACCGGCCCGCGATTAAGCCATGCTCCCCGGTTACGGAGCCCACCGGCCTAGCCGATCGGGAAGTTGCTCTCGTCCGGCGGCAGCGGCCAGCCACCCAGTGCCTTCCAGCGGTTGACGATGGTGCAGAACAGCTCGGCGGTTTTGCAGGTGTCGTAGAGGGCGCTGTGGGCTTCTTTATTGTTAAAATCGAGCCCCGCCGTCTTGCAGGCCTTGGCCAGCACCGTCTGGCCCAGGGCGAGCCCAGCCAGGGTGGCGGTGTCGAAGGTGGCGAAGGGATGGAAGGGGTTGCGCTTGATCTCGGCCCGTTCGGCGGCGGCCATCACAAAGCCGTGATCGAAAGAGGCATTATGGGCGACCACGATGGCCCGCTGGCAGCCGGCGGCCTTGAGCCCCTTGCGCACTCCCTTGAAGATCTGGGTCAGCGCTTCTTCTTCGGTAACGGCCCCGCGCAGGGCGCTGAACGGATCTATGCCGGTAAAGGCGAGGGCGGCCGGCTCCAGGTTGGCACCTTCGAACGGCGAGACATGAAAATGGAAGGTCTGATCCGGGAGCAACCAGCCATCCTTATCCATTTTCAAGGTGACGGCGGCAATCTCCAGCAAGGCATCGGTCTGAGCGTTAAAGCCGCCGGTTTCCACATCGATCACCACGGGGTAATAGCCCCGGAAGCGTTCATTAAGCCGTGTTTGTGCTGTTATCTCAGCCATAGTACCCTGACGTTAACCTGAATCGGCCGGCTATTATGCCAGAGCCGCTGAAAAAGGTCGCCCCGCAAACAGGCCGGCCGGCCCCTTCACCGCCATGAGTGGCGTATTATTGGCCAAACGGTCGCAGATACGCAAAAAGTCGTTGCGCCGAACCCGCGACTTTTCTACTATACGTCCCGCTCGCTGAGGACGGTTACGGACCGGCAGCAAAACAAAATTTGGTGAGGTGTCCGAGTGGCTGCCAAGAGGCGGAGCCGGGTGTTAGTCACGTAGCGTGCTGCGTCAGCCCGAGGACAAAGACCCGAAGTCAGCAAGACGGTGAAGGTAGCACCGCAAAACATACCGAAACAAAATTTGGTGAGGTGTCCGAGTGGCTGAAGGAGCACGCCTGGAAAGTGTGTATACGGCAACGTATCGAGGGTTCGAATCCCTCCTTCACCGCCAGATTTAGAAAAACCCGCTGACTTGTCAGCGGGTTTTTTTTCGTATGTCATCCGTCTTTCAATGTAAACCGGCCCGTTCGCCACCACAGCCCCAGTCTCTTTTTTATCCCATCTCTACAGCAAGGCATTATTTTTGCGTTTTGCCTTCCTTTTTACCATTTTTGCAATTGCCATGCTTCCACCTAAACGCCAATATAGAATTCATTTGGACATGGTAGTGGTAGGGAGTGGCGGCCTGAAACGTCGGGGCGGTAGCGTGTTCAACGGACCGGCGGTGTGCGCATCATCGTGGCTCGGCAGTTCCTGTATGGTGCGAATATCGGCAGCATTTTTCCGCCGGAGAGTGGCAAAGGATGACGAAAGGCATGGCCGCCGAGCCGTTTATTCTGCCGCTCCCATTTCCAGATGCGTTAAATGGTGACAACGGATGTAGCGCTTAGTCCGCATGCAGGCATGTGTTCCCGGGACGAAAATTGTATCCACGAGATACCGTATTTTGCCGAGCCAGGTTGAGAAAGGACCACTGCCCATGGCTGATCTTCCAGCATGGCACATCATGGCCTGGTGCTGAAAAAGTATACAGTATATTTGGAGTCGTTCAGTTTAGATGCTCAGATTGATGCCGGGAGATGCGCGTTTATGAGCGGTTATATTTGAAAATTACTTTTATTATTAAGGCGTTAGTGGATGACTGCTCGTGGATTCTGCGCATAGCCAAGCACCAATATGCGCATGCTCGATTTTATCGGGTGAGAATGGCTTGTAAGTTAAAAATAGTCATTTAAATCATAATATTATCTTGCTATTGTCGAATGGATATAAAAGTGTAAATGCGCATGCGCAGTATTAAAATGTTATGAAACCTTTTTAAAGTTCAGTCTTTGATCCTAACATTGTCGCTGAAATGCGCTTTATTTTAGCTAATTGAAAGTTCTGTTTTTGCGGGCTGAACGAGTAGGGTGGTATTGCTAATAAGCCGTTGTACCTAAGTGCAACAACTCACCGACGCTCGGCTATTAGCAGTCCGGTTAGTCCTTTGGAACGCCCTTGTTTTGGGGCTTTCGGTGTTCAGTGAGTCGTCTGTGATATGGTGAACTCATTGTTAAAGTCAGTTTGTGCACATTGCACAAACCATTGGTTTAATTTAAGTTTCATAACAAAGCAATTAAGAGGGACGCCTAACGCACGGCGATTTTGTTTTGGTTTGGCTTCGGTGTTTATGGCACTCTGGTTGAGCTCGGGCGGTAACCGTTGTCGCCCCTTATCGCAGGCGTTAAGTGGCTAGGAGAAAATTATAAACTATGGCATATAAAATTAAAGAATGGGCTGACATCTCTGACGATTTTGATGGTTCAATTCTACTAGGTAATGGCGCTTCAATTGGTATCAATTCAAGCTTTTCTTATCCCTCGCTTAAAGAGCATGCTGTAGATAACGGGTTACTCGTAGAAAATGTACAGAAATTATTCGACCACTTTGATACGGACGACTTTGAGCTTGTTCTACGTCTGGTATGGCAAGCCAATCGAGTAAATTTGGCTCTTGATATCAAAGATAATGCTACAAAGAGTGCGTACGAACACGTTAGGCATTGTTTAATTGAGGCTGTACGTAGCATTCACCCTGAATACTACGAAGTAGAAGATCAATTAGCTAACATAGCGAGTTTTCTAAAACCGTTTAAAACGGTTCTATCTTTAAACTATGACCTATCTTTGTATTGGGTCATTATGTATGCGAACCGAGAATATAATGGTCATAGCTTCAAAGACTGTTTTCTACGTGGTGAATTTGACGAAGATTGGAAGCGATTTCGAGAGTCGATCAGTATTTGGGATCGAAAAACCACATTAGTTTTTTACCCTCATGGTAGTTTGGTTCTCGCCCGTGACGTTGTAGAACAAGAGAAAAAGCTAGAAGCCCGTGGTGGTGATTTACTTCGATCAATACTCAGAGATTGGGAAACAGGAGACTATATCCCTCTATTTGTCAGCGAGGGTACATCAAAGCAAAAAGTTAATGCAATTCAAAATAGTCACTACTTGAACACTGTTTATCGAGAAGTTATTCCCAGAGTAGGAAAGAATCTAACTATTTATGGCTGGGGCTTTGGCGAGCATGATGCACATATTCTTACACGTTTAGCTAATTCTAAGGTGGAAAAAATAGCTGTTTCAGTATTTGGTGGTGATCAAGCGTATTGCACTAGAGTTGCACAAATGATTAAAGATCACGTAGGTAAAGAGGTCAAAGTCGTATTTTTTAATTGCTTAAGTCCGGGTGCGTGGAACATCGCCACTTAACAAATTGCTTAAGAGTGACGGCTAACCTTTGGCATTTTTGGTTCGGTTGGGTTTAGTGATTACGGTGGCTTTGCTCAGTTTCTGTGGCAGTTAGCCGCACCTTAGCAAGGCGTTAGAAATCACGAAGTAACAAGGTGAATATGTTAAAGTCATTGGAACCATTTTTTACCATGCTTGGTGCTATAGCTGCAGTAATTGGCGTAGCAGTTACTCTGCTGGGCTTCCTGCCTCCTAATCAGTTGACGATAAACTTTCAGTTGTATGGCGCAAAACTAATTGCACCGAAAGGTTATGATGTTGTTCCTTCGGAGCTGGAAATTATACCAGAAAACTCTGAATTTATTCGAGGTATTGGAGGGACAGCATTGTTGACGCGTCACGAGATAACATTTGCAGTAGAGAGTGATTATCGTTCACATGGCACATATGTTCTGCTAGGGGGTAAACGGAGATACCTAAAAAGAGGGGATAATCTTGCAGTAGGTGATACCGAATGCTTTATTTGGCTTTATCACATTGATACAGAGAAAAACATGTATCGATACCAATTAAAATGCTAATGAAGCAATATAAATTTCTAACAAACGCCAACAATTTGCAGCCTGCGGCTGCCGGACGCTCGTAAACTCGCGCCGTTGTGGCGGGCGTTATGAGTAAAGAGGATACCAGTGATCAATAGCCTTCTGTCACGTTCCGCTGAACTAGAAAGCGAGCTCTCGGCGCTTCTGGGACTTGCCCCGTTCGATGACTCGGAGAGAGTCAGGGCAAGTAGGGTCATGTGTAGTATTGCCTTTGAACATGCTGAAAGTGCAAAAGTGCTAATTTCGCTCGGTAATTTGACCTCTGCTACGGGAATTGTCCGTCTTCAGTATGAGGCTCTGGTCAGAGCTATGTGGTTGCTTTATGCGGCCTCAGAAATCGCAGTTTCGAAATTAACTAGTGAGCTAACCCAAGAATCAGCGAATACAGCAAACAAGCTGCCAATGCTCAGCGAAATGCTTGAGAAGCTGCAGGGTAAAGCTCCACAGGAACCTGTAGATATGCTGATGGAATTCAAAGAGTATTCTTGGAAGCCCCTTAGTTCATATGTTCATGGTGGCATTCATGCAATTCATCGTCACAGCAAGGGATACCCAGCTCCGTTATTGGAACAGATGCTTCGCGCTTCAAACGGGGTTTCTGTAATGGCGGGAATGCTATTGGTCATACTGCATGGTGGCGGTGAGCAGCGAGGCAAAATACCCAAAATTCAAACTGAGTTTGCGGACTGCCTACCTAGTGCCAAACCGCAAAACTCATAACAAGGCCAGGCACGCGACGTCTACTCCATTGCGGCTTTGCCTCCATTCCGTAGCCGCGCATGCTGGCTGGCGTTACACGGCACCTGTCGAGATTGGCACTCTGGTCAACACGAATAATTAAACATAGAAGGGCTCGGTATACTGCAAATGCCATGGACTAAAGAACATATTCAGTGGCTTCACGATACTGGTGAAGTAATCGCTATTTCAACAGGTGAGAACGTCCCTGTATATGAGTTCGCTTACGATGTAGCCAATGAAGAGGTCATGTCAAACTGGGCAAGGCATTTCAGGAATCACTATTGCAGTGATGATGAAATAGAGATACTCAAACCTGAAGGGCAGACAAAAAAAGACTATTTGTTAAATCTAAAGTTTCCGCATAAAACTAAAAGCCCTGGACCAAGTATCCGTTCTGGAGATTTTGCTGAAATTTTGGTCGCTGACTATTTGATGTTTCTCCATGATTACTATGTTCCAAGAACTCGCTACGACCGGAAAATAATTGGTAATGAGTCATCCAAGGGTTCAGATGTTTTGGGTTTTAAGCAAAAGAATAAAATCCCCTCCAGAAAAGACGAATTATTAATATACGAGGTCAAGGCTCGTCTTTCTGAGAACAATGTCAAAAACACTTTGCAAACCGCAATTGACGACAGTTCAAAGGATGAGGCTAGACTTGCGGAGTCATTAAACGGTGCAAAGCAAAGGCTGTATGATCAGAGAGATTTAGCTGGAATGGGCATCATCTCAAGATTCCAAAAGAATGTTGATCACCCATATAAAACAAAATTTGGGGCCGCAGCGATTTTAACTGATAGTTCATGTTGCGTCGAAACCTTAGCTGAAGCTTCAACTAATGAGCATTCATCCCCAGCGTACTTGGAGATGATAGTGATTAGAGGCCCTGTATTGATGTCTTTGGTCCATGCTCTATACGAGAGGGCAGCAAATGAAGCTTGAGTCGTCCTCAAAGAAAATGCTGGCAATTACAAAGTCGAAAGCAAAGATGTATGAATTTGCTATTGATGAAGCATCTCATATAGAGCTACCTGTCGACCCACGTAAATTATTGATTACGACTATAGGGATATTGGGCGACCTGTCAGCTCTCGAAGCTCGTGGAGAACAGCAGGTTGAAGAGACTGATGAGCATGAAGAGCTAAAGTCTGAGCTAATCTCAGTTGGGCAATATTTTGATGCTTTGATTCAGTCTCATCTGGCTGATGAGATGACTATTTATCTAAAGATTATAGGTTCGGCGGCTTACTATTTAGCGAACATGCCCGGTAGCTCCATCGTTCTGGCCAAAAGTTTGGTCTATAAGACAGAACTGCTCACTGATACTAATCTTGAGGGAATTCTGATATGGATATTGAAGTCTAACTTCGAAGAGGGTTGGTATCGCGTTAAAGAAACCTATTTAACTCGGGCAATAGATGATGTCGGCTACGCCACTCGTAGTTTCTTTGATTTAACACTTGATGCCCAGAGCTTTAAACAGAAAATACAGGCCTTGAGGGATGAAGTGTACGAGAAAGGTTCGGATAGAGAGCTTCTATTTGCCGACATTATTTCTTCTATCTTGCTACGAAAACTAGAAAACTCGCCAATAGTCTGTTTGCCGAAATATACGAAAATTCCAATAACACAATGGGTTGGTGTAATTATTAAGCCGACATTTGTGCAAGAGTTTTGGCCTGCTCAGAGGTTACTAGGCGAGCAAGGAGTTTTTTCTGGTGTATCTGCTGTTGTGCAAATGCCCACGAGTGCAGGAAAGACAAAATCTACAGAATTAATAATTAGAAGCTCGTTTTTGTCTGGGCGCTCTGACGTTGCCGTAATTGTCGCGCCATTTAGAGCCTTATGCAGGGAGATTACGGCTACATTTCAGCAGGCGTTCGAGGGTGAGGAAGTAAATATCAATGAATTACAAGATGTTCTGGATATTTCCGATAGTGACGACGATCTCATAAGATTTTTAATAGGAGAAGCCACTCAGGATGGAATAGCGACCAAGTCTATTGTTGTTACCACACCGGAGAAACTTGTTTATCTTCTGAGGCATGAACCTGCTTTAGCTGACTCAATTGGCTTGCTTATTTTTGATGAAGGGCATCAGTTTGACACTGGAAGGAGAGGCGTCACATACGAGTTATTAATGGCCTACCTCAAGTCCCGCGTAGGCGATGACGTCCAGAAGGTTTTGATCTCCGCAGTAATGGCTAACGCAAACTCTATTGGTGAATGGCTTAATGGAGAGGCCGGTATTGAGATTCAAGGAGCAGGATGTTTACCAACTGTACGAAGTACAGCCTTCGCAAGCTGGCAAACCGCAATGGGTCAACTTCAATACATCGATCAAGATCGTGAAGCAGATAGAGATTTTTTCGTTCCTAGAGTGATTGAGCAAGTAAACCTTGGAACGAGAGGTCGAGAGAGGAACGCTCGTCTTTTTCCTGCAAAAAACGATAATTCCAGCGTCGCAGCTTATTTAGGGGTTAAATTATGCCATCAAGGACCTGTTGCTATCTTCTGCGGTGTAAAGAGTACTGTCACATCTATATGCGAGCTTTTAGTTGATTACTACGATAGAGGGCTTACTTTACCACCCCCGAGCATTTCTAGCGATCAACGCGAATTGGAAAAAATTGCGTACCTTTCTAGTTTGCATTTTGGAGATGAGTTTATATTTACTCGTTCGATTTCCTTTGGAATATTGCCGCATAGTTCCAACATTCCGAATGGTATCCGTGTTTCTGTAGAGTGGGCAATGGAATCCAATAAATCAGTGTTGGTAGTATGTACCTCAACCCTTGCCCAGGGTGTGAATCTTCCAATTAGGTATTTAGTTGTTTCAAGTACATTTCAAGCAGGACAAGAAATCACCACGCGAGACTTCCACAATCTCATCGGGCGAGCAGGCAGAGCTGGATACCATACCGAAGGAAGTGTCATTTTTGCGGACACGGATGTTTTTGATAAGCGCAATGATTTTCGTGAAAGCTGGCGATGGCAAAGAGCGATGCATTTGCTCGATTTTACTAATGCGGAGGACTGCGCTAGTAGCCTGTTGGACTTGATCTCGCCTTTTGATTTTGCAGAACTTAATGTTGATGTTATCCAGTTCATCGCAAATCCCGCCGGCTATAGACAAAGCTGTATAGATGCAGGAAATCAAAACGCTATTGATATCAGTTCGCTACTGGATCAGATGGATTATAAAGAAGCTTTAATCGAAGCAATAGAAAGCTATTTTTTGTCCTATTTGAAAGACAATCCAGGTGCGCCTCAAACGTTCTTTGATGAGTTGGCCCGGGGAACATTGGCTTATTTTTTGTCAGACGAAGATCAGAAACAACAGCTACGGGCGGCTTTTTCACTTATCGCAGGTAGAGTTCTTTCCGTGCCCGAAGAGAAAATAGCATTCTTCGGAAAATCATTACTGGGGTTGAAAAATCTATTCTTAATCGAAAATTGGCTTGATGAAAATTGGGGTGAAATAGCACAAGCTCAAAGCTCAGATGAACTTCTTTTGATTTGCTGGCCTTTGCTATCTCAGCTCAATAACAACAAGATGTTTATCAAAATAAAGCCTGAATACGTAATATTAGAATTTGCAAAATTATGGATTTCAGGAACTAGCTACGAGGATCTGCATGGTCACTTGGTTCAATCAGGCGTTTATTATCAAGCAGGGTCGCAGCAAAGAGCTATTAAAATGGACCACGTAGTAGAATTGGCTGACGGTGCACTCTCTTTTGATTCTATGTTGTATGTCGGGGCAATAGCTGATGTGGCTGAGGGTAAAGGATTGGGCGACGATGTATTGGAGCTTCTTAGGAGCTTGCAAACACGTTTAAAACTTGGGCTGTCAAATAGCCTTGAAATGTGGCTCTATTCTCAGGGCTATGTTGATAGAGAGGTTTGCAAGCGCCTTGGTTCTGTTCTTAATGGTCAAGGAGTTGATTCTGATGTGTTTGATTCCGATATATTAAGGACCTACCATCAGGTTGTAAGTGAGTGTATTAGCGAGTTCCCATCGTATTTTAGTGGTTAAGTTGCCGTGTAACAAAGCGCTGCTATCGGACAAATTTTCCGCTGCGCTCCAAATTTGCCGCAGAGCGCGGCGTTATACGCAAATCGGGTTCATCAATGAAGTATGAGAAAACACTTAAAAAAATTTCCAAACTTCCTAAAGTTACGGAAGAGTTAATAGCCTCAATTTTCGCAAAGGATGAAAATATTTCCGTCGAAGTTACCAGTAAAGATATTGGTAAACCTGGATTTGAAATTGTTACTGACGAAGGGGTTTGCTTCGTAACAGAGAGAAGCATTGACTATTACAATAAGAAATGGGGGAGAGTAACTTTTACGCAAAAGAGGATGCTAGATTTAGCAATACCCGTACCTTTATATATTGGTGAAGGTCAAGTCACGAATGACATCTTTGAGATAAATAAAAAAGAAAATCCAAAAGCTGCTTCTGATGAGTGGTTGCATAGTATTTTTTCAATTGAAGTTGCACTTACTTATTTCAATAAATACTTTTCAGTGAGTGAGAGCTTCAAAGAGTATAAGACAATAATATTTGAAGCTATTGAAGCATACTATATTGGAATGGATCATATCGCGATCCTATCCTTGATGCCTATTTTCGAGGCTGGGTTAAGAAACATCCAAACTTCGGTTCTAGGAACAAGTCCAAACAATGTTAGCTCCAAAGAATTCGAAAACGGCTTAAGGGATTTAACTCTTAATTGGGGAAGGCGAAAAGTAGATAGCTATGCTTGGTATCCCGGAAAGTCCTACAATACAGACGTAGAGATAGACTTTTTTACACATATTTGCCCACAGTCTGATGTCATTAATTCCTTTAAATTGTTTTTTTCAGAAGTCCTATATAAGCCAAGTTCAGATAATACTGATGGTTTTAATCGCCATATTATTGTTCATATGCTAAAAAATGACTTTAATAATCCTGCGAATTTTGTAAGAATCTTTTTAGCTCTAACTCATATTATGTTCATCGAGAGTCTAAACAATAAATCGGTTCCATTCTTTTGGCCTGGTTATAATGACAATGAGGAAGTAAAGGGTATGAGCGCATATATTAGGTTGATGTCCGAGCGATTTGGGGAGCCTCGAAGAAGGTTACTTAACCAATTACAAATCACTAAATACAGTGGAAGCGTATAACAAGAAAAGGCATTGGGCGCAAAAAAGCCGCGCCCATGCTTTTGGCGTTACTTTTAGTAGAAAGGATTATCTTTGAACTTACTGTTCGTATGTAGTGAAAATAGACTTCGATCACCTACCGGAGAGGAAGTCTTTAGTACATTTGAAAATATCAACGCTATAGGTTGTGGTACAAATTCAGATGCGGAAACTCCTGTTAGTGGTGATCTTATTGAATGGGCAAACATAATTTTTGTTATGGAAAAAACGCATCGCAACAAGGTCTCTAAGAAATTAAAAGATTTGTTAAAGGGTAAGAAGCTAGTTTGCCTAGATATACCGGATAACTACGAACGAATGGACCCTGATTTAGTTAGGCTACTAAAAAGCAAAGTAACTAAACACTTGAGGCTTGGTTAAAAGTAACAATACGCTGTAGCAATACAGCCTTAAATACACCGCTTCGCGGTAGGCTGTGGACTCGCATCCGCTCGCCGCTAAGCTTTGCGTTATGTGTTTTTCATAGTTTTGAGGTATAGATGAAGAAATTTTATACGGTGGATAGGCTTGGAACTCTGTCTAGTGGTACCGTAATTGATATCACCAAATATGATGATGTTAGTCCTGAAGTATTACAGTCGCACGTGGATGAACTCTTTCCAAATGGAGTGTCAGCTCACGGCGAAAACTACCTTCTAAAAAATGGTAGTCATGGGCAAATCTCTAGCTCAGCGATAGAATTATTATTTGAATACGTCAGAAGAGCGCACTTCCCAGAAATTAAATCTAGATTTGAGTGTTCTTTTGCTTGCGAATCTATAGATGAAGCCATGGCCTTTCGTGATAGATTCGGTCAACCAAGTGACAGGATCTTTGAAGTGCTTTCTGAAAAACCATACTTTAAAGGAAATATGGTGCTCTTAGATAACAATCAAACTTCACTTGTCTGTTCATACTTTGCAGATGAATACTGGAATGGAAATCAAGGACCTATTCCCGAAAGTTTCTGGGAAATTCTGCTTGAGCTACCTGTTATTATCGGTGACCAAGTGGGGTAATAAACACATAACAAAGCATTTAAGAGTGATTCGCAACGCTTGGCGGTTTCGCTTCGCTCAAGTATAGCCAAGCGTAGCTCACACCTTAATGCGGCGTTAGGCTATTAGTTTGCGGCATGTTTCGTCATTTCTGTTATGTTCAACTAACTGGAAGGGAATAATGAATAAATCAATTCTTCATGTATTTCTGGTTTTCTCTGTTTTATACAGCGGAACGGTCATGGGCACAGAGGAAGAGTTCTGTGAGGGGCGAGAATTGAATGCGAATTACGCCAATCCCAATGGTGATTGCAGTACATACATAGCTTGTGATTTAGCCGGCAAGGCCAAAGTAATGCCATGTCCCACCGGTTTACATTATGTCGAGGATGATCGGCCGTGGGGATACTGCGATTACCCTCATCTCGCGAAGTGCGACGACAAGATTTCGGAGCCTCTGCCTTTATCAAGGTAGCCATCGCAGTTTTTAAGGTTCGGAAATGTGCATCTCTCCTAACAAACGCAGGCACTGGGACATGGACCTCACCCGCTTAACGGACACACCTCGATAATGCAGAGAGGTGGACCATGCCAGCTTACAAAACAGGAAAACGAACCCAGCAGTACAGCAACGACTTCAATATAAAAGCTGCCCTCTGGAGCCATGAAGAGCACCAGAGTGTGAAGGAGGTAGCCGAGGCGCTGGACACCCATCCCTTTATGCTGTCGCGGTGGCGCAAAGAGTATCGGAAAGGGAAAGTCGTGATGCATGGAGTGAGTTCACAGAGCTGTTTGTTGCAGCCCATGAAAGAAACTCTTACGAGAGCGCGGCTTGCCGGTCACCATCGATTCCATGGGCTGCCTTTCATCACGGCTCATAGCAAAATCGTGAGCCCGACAATGTGAAATAATTAAAATTAGTTATTTAAAGCAAGGGGATTGAAATGATAACCTGTTATTTAAAATATGTGATCGATCCATATAAAGTTGAAGAATTCGAAAAATACGCAAAAATGTGGATTCCACTCGTCAACAAATTTGGCGGTACTCACAATGGCTACTTCTTGCCATCAGAAGGCGCCAACAATATCGCGCTGGCATTGTTTACATTCCCAAGCCTTGCGGAGTATGAGCAATACCGAAAAAATTCGTTCAACGATGCTGATTGTGTTGCCGCTTTTAAATATGCGGAAGATACCAGATGTATTCTTAGCTACGAACGCAATTTCTTTAAACCAGTTTTCGACTGATCATCTTGCTCAGCAGGAATAAGCCAATGGGGATATTCGCTTCTGCATCGTTCTACAATTCGGCGTGTTCACATTACTTTGTTCAGTCCTCACGCTGATTTTACAAACGTCGTGACGGGGAACGGTTTAAGCGGCTGCTCGTCATCGTTAATATGAGGTATGAAGTTGTGAAGCTGTCTGCTGCTGAATTGTCGTTCGTTGAAAAGAGAGAGAAACTCACCAGGTACTGGCCTTTATTCGGTGGGTTCATTTTGTTGCTGCTTGTTGTGCTCGCGATCTGGCTATGGGTCAAGGTCCCCTATATGGTAAATCCATGGGTAGTTGCAGCCGGCCTTAAAACGGGAACCTTGCCCGAATCAACACTGGTGCTGATGGCGGCGATGCTGCCGATCATGATGCTCACCTTCCTCGTGTTTGCTGTTGCAGTCGTGCTGCTGGCGTTTGCGGCTGTTTCCAACGAACGGAAGTTGATTGGTTTTATCCAAGTAACTGGGGTTCTTCCCGGTAGCACAGCATCAAACGGCTCGGGATGATCGCGCCCCCGCGTTTTCTGCGCGGCTTTTTCAGAAGGATTACACTCAGGGGAGGTGGTCGAGTCACTGAAGGAGCAAGGCTAATGGCGGTAGCAAAGACGGTTAAGGAATACCTGGCCTCGCGAGGGGTGTCCTATCAGCTGCTGAGCCATGGGCCCAGCGAATCCAGCCGGGAGACGGCGATGGCCGCGCAGATACCGGATGACCATCTGGTCAAGGCGGTGCTGCTCAAGGATGGTGCCGGCTATCTGATGGCCGTGATACCGGGCAACCACTGGGTGAGGGTCAACCGTATCCGGGAAGGGTTGAACCGGGAGCTGGAGCTGGCCCCCGAAGCGGACGCCGAGCGCCTGTTCACGGATTGTCGCCCCGGGGCGATACCGCCCCTGGGACCGGCCTACGGGATAGAAACGATCCTGGACGACGCCCTCATCCCCCTGGCCCGGCTCTACCTGGAAGCCGGCGATCATAAACACCTGCTGCAGCTGGAGGGCGACGCGTTTCGCATGTTGCTGGCCGGCAGCCGCCAGGGATATTGGAGCCACCCTTGAATACCCCTTAACTTTGTGAGCCACATCAAGCAGTTGGCAGCCTCACGGCGGTTTCTTTCGGCTATGCTTCTAGATACCCCGCTTGCCTATGACAGAGGATGTCCATGACTCAAGCCCCCGCCAAACTGCCACTGGAAATGCTCTACCACTGGGCCGACACCCGGCCCGATACCGTCTACCTTCGTCAGCCCAGGGAAGGGCACTGGCATACCTATAGCTGGTCCCGGGTACTGGAGCAGGCGGCCCGGCTGGTGAGCGGCCTGCGCGGCCTGGGTCTGGCGCCGGGCGATAAAGTGGGCATTCTGTCAAAAAATTGTGCTGAATGGTTTATCTGTGACTTCGCCCTGCAGATGGGCGGCTATGTCAGCGTGCCCATCTACCCGACGGCGGGGGAAGATACCGTGCGTTATGTGCTGGAGCACAGCGAAAGCCGGGCGCTGTTTATCGGCAAGCTGGACGACCCGCAGCAGCAGGCCGGGGGCATACCCGAGGGGCTGATCCGCATCGCCATGCCATACAAGTCGGGGATAGCGGCGGATCATCAGTGGGATGAATGGCTGAACGCACAGGAGCCCTGGGCCGAGCGGCCGGTGCCGGATGCGCAGGGCCTGATGACCCTGGTCTATACCTCGGGCAGCACAGGCCAGCCCAAGGGGGTGATGATCAATTTTGCCGCCTACGGGGCCGCCTGCCGGGGCATAGTGCAAACCGCGAGCCTGACCGGCGAGGACAGGGCCTTTTCGTATCTGCCCCTGGCCCATATTACCGAGCGGGTCTACATCCTGGGCGCCAGCCTGTACGGCGGCCTGCCGGTGGCCTTCGCCCAGAGCCTGGAGACCTTTATTGAAGACGTCAAAACCATTTCGCCGACCCTGTTTATTTCCGTGCCCCGGCTGTGGACCAACTTCCGCAGCCGGATCCTGGAGAAACTGCCCCAGGGACGGCTGGATCTGCTGCTGCGGCTCCCCTTTGTCTCGGGCCTGATAAAAAAGAAAATCCGGGCGGGGCTGGGCCTCTCCCAGGCGCGGATCCTGGGCTGTGGCTCGGCACCGATCGCCCCTTCCTTGCTGCGCTGGTATGAACGCTTGGATATGCCGATTACCGAAGCCTGGGGCATGACCGAAAACCTGGCCTATTCCACCCTCAATTATCCGTTTCGCAGCGACAAGGTGGGCACGGTCGGCAAGCCCGGGGTGGGCGTCGACATCCGTATTTCCGAGCAGGGAGAAGTGCTGTGCCGTTGCGCCGGCCTGATGAGTGGTTATTACAAGGATGAAGAGGCCACCGCCAGCACCCTGCAAGACGGCTGGCTGCATACCGGCGATCAGGGCAAGCTCGACGACGAGGGCTATCTGACCATTACCGGGCGGGTGAAGGATGCCTTTAAAACCGCCAAGGGAAAATACGTGTTGCCGGTGCCGATAGAAGCCATGCTGGTTGAAAATACGCTGATCGAGCAGGTCTGTGTCATCGGCAGCGGCCTGGCTCAGCCGATTGCCCTGGTGCAACTGGGAGAGGGCACGGATACCAGGCACAAGGGGGCCCTGGCCGAACGGCTGGCGAACACACTGAAAAAGATCAACGACAAGCTGGAGAAACACCAGCGGCTGGCCGGCATCCTGGTAATGAAGGAGCCCTGGACGATTGAAAACAACATCATGACCCCGACCCTGAAAATCAAGCGGCACCTGCTGGAGCAGCAATATGCCGAGATAGAACAGCACTGGGTAGCGGGTCAGCACATACTGTGGGAGCAGGATCTGCATTGATCCCGGCGGGAGATCCGGCCCTCAAGGCCCATTATTCCAAAAATGGAATAATGGGCTTTTTTGTTTTACATATTCGTAACTAATTAACCGCTACGGCTTGTGCTACTTTGTCTGCCCAGCTTACAGAATTTATCTTTTATCTTATTGTTAGTGGAGTCGGGCAGCAGGAAGCTGCCCATTTTTTTGTTCGTCTTTCCCGCCTTATTTTTCCCTTATCCAGGTGGACGCCAACCGTTCACGCATACGGCTGTCGATAAATTCAATAAAGGTATTCAGCCTTACCGGTGCCAGCTCCCGATTATGGAAGACCATGTGGAAGGGGCGTTTGCCGCCCCGCCAGCCGGCTAATACGGGCCTCAGCAGGCCGTTTTCCCGATGATGGGCGACATAATGTTCGGGGACATTGACGATGCCCAGGCCCTGGATGGCCGCCTTGACCGCCGAGTGCATCTGGTTGACCGACAGTCGTGCCACCGGCTTGAGGTGAAAGCGACGGCCGTCCTGGTGGGTCAGCTGCCAGTTCCTATGGGGCCAGCATTGGATGATGTGATGCTGATCCAGCTCCTCCGGCAGGGTCGGCGTACCGTACTGTTCAATGTAGCGGGGCGAGGCGAACAAACCGTATTGCACCTCACCCAGGCGTCGGGCCCTCAGGCTGGAGTCGGGCAATTCACCGCTGAAAAACACCACATCCAGATCCGTATCCAGCAGGCTGGTGTAGTCGTTGCTTTGCAGCAGATCGATACGGATCTGCGGATATTGCAGGCAGAACTCGGTAATGCCATCGATCAGGAAGGTGTTGGAGATGGCGACGGGGGCCGCAATTTTAATCAGCCCGCTGATCGTCTGGCTCTGGCCCTGAATATCCCCGGTGACCTGCTCCATTTCGTTAAGCAGGGGATTGAGGCGTTCAAAATAGCGGCGCCCCTCTTCGGTCAGCTGCAATTTGCGGGTGGTACGGCTGAGCAGCTTGCAGCCCAGCGACTGCTCCAGCCCGGATATACGGCGGCTGAGGGTGGCGGTGGGCAGGCCCAGCTCGGCCGCCGCATGGGAAAACCCGCCCTGTTGCACCACTTTGACGAATAAATAAAAGTCATCCAGATGTTTCATCGGTATCGGCCCGGCATGAGAGAACGGCTATTGTGCCGCCGTTTTCTCCGGGTGAAAACCGTCGCGTCAGTTTTGCTCCGGAGGGAGCGAGTCCGCGCTCTGGTAGCGGCGCAGCAAGGCGACGAAGTCGGGGGGGTCTCTGTCCAGGTTGGACTCATGCACCAGCAGATCATAGCCGTACAGCTGCCTCAAGTGGCTCATGCGGTTGGCGAGCATGGCCAGTACCCCCTCATAGTGCCGGCCAGCGGCCGAGCGGTAGTGGCTGTCCTCGATGAGCCAGTCCTGCAGCTGGTGGCGGGTGACCGTCTGATAGCGCAGGGCCATAGTCAGCAGCGGACGTTGCTCGGTCAGCAGGTGTACCGCCAGCCGGGGCGTCATCAGTGGCAGCAGCTCGTCGTAATCACGGATCTTCAGGCCGATATAGGGCAGCTCGGTCAGCTCCAGGCCGACACTGAACCTGGGCTGATCGATGCGGATGATATTGGACCAGTGCAGGCTCCAGCCGCCGATTTTATGATGAAAATGCAGGCTGTCCCGGCTTAATGAAAAGCTGTACACCGGCTCCCGGAGCTTGAGTATGCCGAGCAGGGTCATCACCAGGCTGGTCAGAAACAGGAAATAGACCACCAGGTGGCCTCGGCCTCCGAGCCAGTAGAGCACGCCGAGCAGGAGCAGCATAAAAACCGTGCCCGTCACCGTCAGGCTGAGCCCATGACGCCGGGACATGGGTTCTATATGTTGGGTTTCAAGCACCGGCAGGCTCCCATTTTTTGTACTTATCCGATAAGGTGATGATACACAGAGAACGATTAAAAGAGGTAATAATGACACCCACACTCGATGTGCTTCGCAGCCACCGTTCCATCCGCAAGTTTACCGAACAGCCGATCCTGCCGGAGCAGCTCGATGCCATCATGGCGGCGGCCCAGGCGGCGCCCAGCTCCAGTTTCCTGCAGGCCTCGGCCATTATCCGCATCACCGATCCGGCGCTGCGTCAACAGGTGATGGCACTCTGTGGCGACCAGGCCTACGTGGGGGCCGCCGCCGAATTCTGGGTGTTTTGCGCCGATTTTCACCGCCACCTGCAATGGGTGCCCGAGGCCCAGACCGGCTTTGCCGAGCAACTGTTGATTGGCGCCATCGACACCGCCCTGATGGGGCAGAACAGCCTGATCGCCGCCGAATCGCTGGGGCTCGGTGGGGTATTTATCGGCGCCGTGCGTAACCATCCGGCCGAGCTGGTGACGCTGCTGGGGCTGCCCAAGGGCGTGGTGCCCATGTTTGGTTTGTGTATCGGCCATCCGGATCAGGATCCTGAGCCCAAGCCCCGCTTGCCCCGGGAGATGATGTTCTTCGAAAACCGCTATCAGACGGAGCAGGATCCTGCGTTGATGGCGGCCTATGATCAGGCGGTACTGCATTATTATCAAACCCGTACCGGCGGCAATAAATCCATGACCTGGACCGGGCAGATAGGCGCGACGCTGGCCAAGGAGGCTCGGCCCTATATGCTGGCCTTCCTGCACAGCCAGGGCTATTGCCTGAAATAAGGCGCCAGGTGCCGGGTGGGTTGATCCGGTGCCGTTTAGAACCTGCTTACGATCTTTGCAAGACTGCCTGTGACCACTCTCCTCCTTCAATCTACAACTTGACCACCAGTACATCACAGCCACCGATGTCGATAAAACGCGCGGCATTGGAAAACAGGTGCCCCAGGAAGCTGTGTCCGGCGTGGTGGCCACAGATCAGCAGGTCGGCTTCTTTTTCCTTGGCGGCCAGACGGATGGCCCTTTGTATATCTCCGGTCGGTAAGGAGACGCTCTCTACCTGGCGTTGCTCTACCCGGAGCATATTCATGATCTCGCGGCCGCTTTCCAACTTGAGCTTCATCTTCAGCTGACGCAAATCCATGTTCAGGCTGCCCACAAAAATTCCGCTCATCTCGGGATCGACGTGCACCAGGTGCAGGCGGGCCCGGCAATGTTCGGCCAGTTCCACCGCCCGCTTCAACAAGGGCTTCTCCCGCTCGCTTAACTCCAGTGCCAGTAATATATTGCGATAAGGCATAGGGACTCCTCGAAGACCTGGTTAATAGCGCGATACATCACTATATAGTGAAAAACAGCCGCCGAATGGGAGATGGCAAGCAAAGCCCGCTTCTTTGGCTGTTTTTGGAGCCCGGGTACCGGCAGGGGACCGGGTTCAGGACAGCCAGGCACTGACCAGATGGGTGACCCCCAGGCCGGTGACCGTTAAATGGGCAAACAGGCAGGCGGCCAATGCCAGGGGTTTCCAGCCCACATGCTTTATGCCGGCCAGCTGGGTGCCCAATCCCAATGCGCCCATCGCCATGGTCAGGGCCCAGGTATCCAGAACCTTGATGTTCTCTACCAGCGACAGCGGCAGGCTTAATACCGAGTTTAGGATCACTATCGCGATAAAGCCGAAGGCAAACCAGGGCAGGGGCGCGCGTACGGCGGTGCCGCCCTGGCTGCGGCTCAACCAGGCACCCAGCAGGATCAGGAAGGGGGCCAGCATCATCACCCGGGTCAGTTTGGCGATCACGGACACCTGGGTGATATCCGCCCCCATGGCGCTGCCGGCAGCCACCACCTGGGCGACTTCATGAATGGTGGCGCCGGTGTAAATCCCCATCGCCTGAGGGCTCAATCCCAAGAAGGGATACAGCAGGGGATAGATGAACATGGCCAGGGTACCGAACAGCACCACGGTACCGACCGCGACCGTGGTCTGCTGCGGCTTGGCCCGTACCACGGGCTCGGTGGCCATAATGGCAGCGGCGCCACAGATGGCCGAGCCCGAGCCTACCAGCAGGCTGGTGGGTACATCCAGGCCGAGCCAGCGCCGGCCCAGCAGGTAGGCGATGCCCAGGGTGGAGACGAGCATGATAAAGTCCACCAACAGGGCGCCCTTGCCCACATCGGCAATTTGCTGCAGGGTAATATTGATGCCATAGAAGGCCACACCGATGCGCAGCAGCCGCTTCTTACACCATTCCAGACCCGCCAGATGCTTCCCCGGTGCCTGCATGGGCAACAGGTTGCCCACCAGCAGGCCCAGCACGATGGCGAAAATCAGCGGGCTGACCCCCAGGTCAAGCCGGCTGGACAAGGTCATACTGACGGCGGCCAGCACACCGGCGAGGGCTAAACCGGGAACAAGAGCAAACATGGCTATCTCCTTATCGCTAGGGTGATAAGCAGCCTATGCCTTTATCAAAGGTAATAAAAATTGAAGTTTTTTAATTTTATTATCAATTTAATTGATTTTTCCCGTCCTGGGCCCGCTTATCTTCCCGGATAAACTCGATAAACGCCTGCTCGGCCCGGGACAGGCGGCGTTCACTGGGCCAGGCCAGGCATAAATCCATAAAGTAGGGTTCGGCAAAGGAGACGGCAAACAGATCCGGGTCGTCCTCGATCACCATGCGCAGGAAGCTGGTGATGGCAAAACCCTGGCGCACCACCGCCTTCAGCAACGGGATCAGGTTGCTTTCAAAACCGATGCGGGGGCTGATCCCCGCCTGTTGCGCCGCCTGCTCAATATACTCCCGATGAAAAAAACCGTGGCGAAATACCGCCAGCTCCTGCTGCAGGAACTCATGGAGAGGGATATGGGGTTGCAGCCGGGCCGGATGATCCCGATGCACCACCGCCACCATTTCTTCCCGCAGCAGCGGCAACCCGGTGAGCCCGGAGGGCAGGCTGGAGGTGAGCACGATGCCCAGCCCCAGCTGGCCCTGGCATAACCTACCCAACAGCTCCTGGGTGCCGGCTTCCTCCACCCGGATCGACAGCCCGGGGTAGCGATGTTTGAACGCCATCAGCAAGGGGGGGAAATAGAAGGAGCCGAGCATGCTGGGAATACCGATGCAGACCTCGCCGGCGCTGAGATCCTGCAGGGCCGCCATATCCTGTTCGGCCAGGGTCAGGGCATGGATGATGCGCTCCGCATGCTGGAACAGCCGTGCTCCTTCGGTGGTCAGGGTCATCCGTCCTTGGCGGCGCTCAAACAGCCCGACCCCCAGCTGTTGTTCCAGCTTCTTGATGGTGATGGTGACCGCCGGCTGGGCCAGATGGAGCTGCTCCGCCGCCTGGGTAATGCTGCCGGTCAGGGCCACCGCGTAGAATTGGCGGAGCCATTTGGTTTCAATCATATATATTTGTTATTTTTTTAATAATAAAAATATATTTTATATATACATGGTGGCGGGATAAGGTCAAGACAGTAATAAGGAGCACACCATGATCCCGCTTAAAACCCCCCTCTGGTGGCGTGCCACCCTGGCCCTGGGCCTCGGCTCCATGCTGGTGTTTGTCAACCTGTACCTGGCCCAGCCGCTGTTGCCCTTGCTGGCCCGGGACTTTCAGTTGTCGGCCCTGCAGGCCAGCTGGGCCTTGTCGGCCGCCACCCTGGGATTGGCCATGGGACTGTTGTTCTGGGCGCGGGTGGCCGATCGAATGGGACGCAAGCGGATCATGCTGGGCTGCCTGCTGGTGGCCATCGCCCTGGGTATCCTGCTGGCGCTGGTGCCCGACTTTACCGCCCTGGTGTGGCTGCGCTGGGTGCAGGGCTTCTTCCTGGCCGGCTTGCCGGCCACCGCCGTCGCTTACATGGGTGAGGAGTTCAGCCCCCAGGCCCTGGTGACCAGCATAGGTATCTATATCGCGGCCAATTCCCTCGGTGGTATTGCCGGGCGGGTGTTGGGCGGCCTGACCGCCCAGTGGTTCGGAGGCTGGCAGGCCGGCTTCCTGGTGCTGGGCCTGGTCAGCCTGCTGCTCTGGCTGCCGTTGACCAGGCTGCTGCCGGCCTCCCGACATTTTGTGCCGGCGAAAAAGGGCGGCAGCAGCCGTGCCTTGCTGGCGCATATTAAAAACCCGCTGTTGTGGCCCGTCTATCTGGTGGGCGGCCTGAATTTCATGGTGTTCCTGAACCAGTTCACCTATGTGGCCTTTTTCCTGGCGGCGCCGCCCATTGCCCTGGCCCCGGCCGCCCTGGGGCTGCTGTTCCTGACCTATCTGACCGGCACCCTGGCCTCGGGCATCAGCGGCCTGCTTATTCACCGCCTGGGCCTGTGCCAGACCCTGCTGGGCGCCATCGGCCTGATGGCGGTGGGCAACCTGGGCCTGCTGAGCGGCGAGCTGCCGCTGATCCTGCTGGCGTTGCTGACCGACAGCTTCGCCTTCTTCCTGGCCCATGCCTGCGCCAGCAGCTGGGTGGGCCGCAGCGTACAGGATCACAGGGCGCTGGCCTCGTCGTTGTATCTGGTGTTTTATTATCTGGGAGCCAGCCTGGGCGGCCTGTATCTGTATCCCTTCTGGGACAGGGGCGGATTGACCGGCGTGGCCTGGGGCATGATGGGGGTATTGCTGGTTACCGCCGGCTTGAGCCTGCGTCTGCTGAGACAGGAAAAGCGCGCTCGTGCCGCTATGGCGCCCGGCTGAAGTAATGCTCCGGTACCGGCACCACCAGGCCCCGGGCCTTCTCTTCGGCGATGATCTCCGCCAGACTCCGTTGATGAAACTTGACCTGGTAGGGGGGCAGGGCCAGGCTCAGCTCGGCGGGATCCTGGGTCAGTCCCTTGGTATTGAAGGGCACCTGGGGATGGTTCGTCAGCAGCTGTTGCAGGCTCGTTACCACCAGCTCGCCGTGCTCCAGTCCGGCAAGGTGCTGCCTGCCCGGCTTGGGCGCGGCCAGCTCCAGGCAGGGAATGGGGCCGAACGGGCTGGCGATGGGCCTGTGCAGGGCAAAGGTGATGATGGGGCGGCCGCCTACCATGCCCTCGACCAGGTTCTCACCATGGGCCAGCAGGGCCGAGCGCAGCTTCAGGTATTGCCGGTTGCTGTCTGCCCGGTAGCAGATATGATCCATATGGCCGAGCCCGGGCCCGAGTCGATACCGGGCCAGTCCCTGTTCGAGGGCCTGGAGAAAGCGGTTGATATCACCCAGCAGGGCGGATAAGGCGGTGCTCACTGTGCCGTTTCCTCTTCAAATGGTGTGGTGGGAAAGTACCAAGCGGCGGGCGGCCGGTAGCAGATCCTGCCGAGGCGCGCTTGTCCGGGAGGGATGTTAACCCAGGACGGGGGCCTTGGCGACCGCGGAAGCCTGCTCAGCAGCGCAATCTTCGGTCGCACAGGGAGATCGGCAGAGGATATTTTCTCAGGGTCTGATAGTATTAACTCAATTACCCTAATCAGTTGAAATCATGAAACTGCAACAGCTGCGTTATATCGTCGAAGTCGCCAACCACAGCCTCAATGTATCCGCCACGGCGGAAAGCCTGTTCACTTCCCAGCCCGGGATCAGCAAACAGGTGCGCATGTTGGAAGATGAGTTGGGGATCCAGGTCTTTGAGCGCAGCGGTAAGCACCTGACCCAGATCACCCCGGCCGGGCAGGATATCATCCGTATCGCCAGTGAGATCCTGGGCAAGGTCGAGAGTATCAAGGCGGTGGCCAGCCAGCATACCCATCCGGATCAGGGCACCCTCAACATCTCCACCACCCACACCCAGGCCCGCTATGCCCTGCCGGATGTGATCAAGGGGTTTATTGCCCGTTACCCCAAGGTTTCCCTGCATATGCACCAGGGTACGCCGGTGCAGATCAGCGAATCGGTTGCCAAGGGCACCTCCGATTTTGCCATCGCCACCGAAGCCCTGCATCTTTACCAAGACTTGATCATGTTGCCCTGCTATCACTGGAACCGCTGCATACTGGTGCCCAGGGAGCATCCCCTGGCCGTCATCAGCAAGCCGACCATAGCGGATATTGCCAAATACCCGCTGGTGACCTATGTGTTCGGTTTCACCGGCCGCTCCGAGCTGGATACCGCCTTTTCCCGGGCCGGCTACGAGCCCAAGGTGGTGTTTACCGCCACCGACGCCGACGTGATTAAAACCTACGTACGGCTGGGGGTCGGCATCGGGGTGCTGGCCAGCATGGCGGTCGACCCTGCGCAGGACCATGATCTGGTGGCCCTGGATGCCAGCCACTTGTTTGCCTCCAGCACCACCAAGATAGGCTTCAGGAAGGGGACCTTCCTGCGCAGCTATATGTATGACTTTATGGAGCGTTTCGCCCCCCACCTGACCCGGGAGCGGGTCGACCGGGCAATTACCCTGAAGGCGCCGGACGAAATAGACCGGCTGTTTGAAGGCATAGAGCTGCCTTACCGGTAAAGCATAGCCGGAGGCTGGATAGAGAAAAAACCGGGGCTGGTCACGCGGGGCCGGCGGCTCCATTCCCCAGTCCCTGCTCACCATTCCCCGGCATATTCGGGTTTCCGGTTTATTCGCCCAGGCCCTTGCCCGCGTCTTTTTTGGCTATCAGCTCAATCTTGTAGCCGTCCGGGTCTTCCACGAAGGCGATGACGGTGGAGCCACCCTTGACCGGGCCCGGCTCGCGGGTCACCTGACCGCCGGCGGCGCGGATGGCGTCGCAGGTGCCATGGATATCGTCCGACTCGATGGCGATATGGCCATAGGCGGTGCCCAGCTCGTAGGCGGTGGTGCCCCAGTTGTAGGTCAGCTCCAGCACGGCTTCGTCTTTTTCATCGCCATAACCGACAAAGGCCAGGGTATATTTATACTCGTGGTTTTCGCTGGTTCTGAGCAGTTTCATGCCCATCACCTTGGTATAGAATTCAACCGACGTTTGCAGGTTACCGACCCGCAGCATGGTGTGCAGAATGCGCATTACAATCACTCCCAATGTTTGAAAATCGGCCTTATAAGCCGGTTTCACCGTCTTCAGTATGGTCTCTATTATCGCCTGGTCGTCTGTCCCATTTATTCCTTAGCCCAGCGGTGCGGGAGGGTTAGTCGTTCGGATAGACCTTGTCCTTGAACTCGCATAAATCCTCGATCACGCAGGAGCCGCAGCGGGGCTTGCGGGCCACGCAGGTATAGCGTCCATGGAGGATAAACCAGTGATGGACATCCTGCTTGAATTCCGCCGGCACCCATTTGAGCAACTGTCGCTCTACTTCATCGACATTCTTGCCGGGGGCGAAGCGGGTACGGTTGGCCACCCGGAAGATATGGGTATCGACCGCAATGGTGGGCCAGCCGAAGGCGGTGTTGAGCACCACATTGGCGGTCTTGCGGCCCACTCCGGGCAGGGCCTCGAGCGCCTCGCGGTTTTCCGGCACCTGTCCCTGGTGTCGTTCCAGCAGGATGGCGCAGGTCTTGATGACGTTTTCCGCCTTGGCGTTAAACAGGCCTATGGTCTTGATATAGTGCTTGAGCCCATCCACCCCCAGGGCCAGGATGGCTTCCGGGGTATTGGCCACCGGATACAGCCTGTCGGTGGCCTTGTTGACCCCCACATCGGTGGCCTGGGCCGACAGGATCACCGCGATCAGCAGCTCGAAGGGGCTGCTGTAGTTCAGCTCGGTGGTGGGATGGGGGTTTTCGGCCCGCAGTCGTTCCAGTATTTGCCGACGTTTGTCTTTATTCACAATAAGCTGCCCTCGCTCATCTTCACAGTGAGGTGATCCGCGCCCGGGTGATTTCAGCCTTGGCTACCGGTGCCCGCCGGGCCGCCAGCCGGGCATCCAGCCAGTTCTTGGCGGCAATCAGCAGTCCCAGGCCGATAAAGGCGCCGGGCGGCAGTATCGCCAGCAGGAAGCCGTTGTCCAGGTGCAGCACATCGATCCTCAGCCCCCGGGCCCAGTCGCCCAGCAGCAGCTCGGCGCCGTCAAACAGGGTGCCCTGGCCAAGCAGCTCGCGCAGCCCGCCCAGCACCAGCAGCACGGCGGTAAAGCCCAGGCCCATCATCAGGCCGTCGAGGGCGGCCAGGGCCGGTGTGGTTTTGGAGGCGAAGGCTTCGGCCCGGCCGATGATCACACAGTTGGTGACGATCAGCGGAATAAAGATGCCCAGCGACTGGTACAGGCCATAGGTATAGGCGTTCATCAGCAGCTGCACGCTGGTCACCAGGCTGGCGATGATCATCACATAGATGGGAATGCGCACCTCGTTGGGTACCCAGCGACGCACCAGGGACACGGTCAGGTTGGAACCGATCAATACCAGCAGGGTGGCGATGCCCAGCCCCATGGCGTTGGTCAGGGTACTGGTCACCGCCAATACCGGACACAGTCCCAGGATCTGCACCAGCGCCGGGTTATTGCCCCACAGCCCTTGGCGAATAATCTCTTTATGTTGTTCTGTCACAGGGATGCTCCACAGCGGGGGGCCTGGGCCAGCAGTTCCGGGTGCTGGCTGACCAATAACAAGACATTGCGTACCGCCTTGACCACCGCCCTGGGGGTGATGGTGGCGCCGGTGAAGGCGTCGAACTGGCCGCCGTCGTTGCGCACCGCCCAGCGGGCGTCATCTTCGCCCAGCAACTCCATGCCGTCGAACGACAGCAGCCAGGCCGATTTTTTCAACTCGATCTTGTCACCCAGACCCGGTGTTTCATTGTGATTGAGCACCCGGACCCCGGACAGCCGGCCGTCGGCCTGCACTCCCACCACCAGCTTGATGGCACCGCTGTAACCGTCGGGCGCTATGGTCTCGATGGCGTAGCCCTGGTGCTCACCGCCCTTGACCGCGGCGAATACGGGCAGCGCCTCGCTGGTGCCCAGGTATTGTTCGTTACCGAGCAAGACGCAGTGTTCGAACAGGGCTTCGTCATGGGTGTCGGCGGGCAGCAGCTCATTGAGCACCAGCAACAGCTGGGCCTGCTCCTGCTCCACTATGGTGTCCCGGGTCAGGCTGTGGGTCACCGCCACAAAGGCGGTACAGGCCAGGGCAAAGGCGGCCAGAGTCAGGCCATTGCGTCTCATCATGGCGAACATCAGAAAAGTCCTCCGGAATGCCACGACAGGACCAAGGCCTGGGTCAGGACAAAAGTATCTCGTTTCATCATGGCGAGCATCAGCGTGACTCTCCATAGGTTTTGGGTTTGGTCAGGGCGTCTATCATGGGCACCGTCATATTGGCCAGCAAGACCGCAAAGGCGATGGCGTCCGGATAGCCGCCGAAGGTGCGGATAACATAGATAAGCAAGCCGATCAGCACCCCATATACCAGGCGGCCCCTGAAGGTGGTCGCGGCCGACACCGGGTCTGTGGCGATAAAAAAGGCCCCGATCATGGTCGCCCCGGATAACAGGTGCATCAAGGGGGAGGCCGCCCCATCCGGAGACACCAGGAAGCCTGTCAGGCTGAACACCAGCAGGCTGGCGAGGATGGCCACCGGAATTGGCCAGCTGATCAACCGCAACCGCAACAACGCCAGCCCGCCGACCAGGTAGGCCAGGTTCACCCATTGCCAGCCGACGCCGGCCAGGCCGCCAAAAATAGGGTTGGTGAGGATCTCGGCGCTGGTATGGCCCTGGGTCAGGCCGGTTTTCAGGGTATCCAGCGGGGTGGCCATGGTGGTGCCGTCGGCCAGTTCCCGCAGCTGATGGGGGCTGAAACCATCCAGGGTAAAGCCGGTAAAGATGGCGGACAGGGTATCTGTCAGGGTAAGTGAGTGGCTCAGCAATTCGGCCGGCGGCAACCAGCCGGTCATCGGCAGGGGAAACGACACCAGCAACAGTACATAGGCGACCATGGCGGGATTGAACAGGTTCTGACCCAGGCCGCCATAGAGCTGTTTGGCGACGATAATCGCAAACGCGGTGCCGATCACCACCAGCCACCAAGGGGCCAGGGGCGGAAGGGCGATGCCGATCAGCAGGGCGGTCAGCAGGGCTGAATTATCTTTGACGGCGGCCATCGTTCTGCCCCTGAGCCTGAGTACCAGGGCTTCGGCACCATAGGCGGTGGCCACGGCCAGCCCTATCTGGATTAGGGTACCCCAGCCAAAAAACCACCATTGGGCCAGTATCCCGGGGATCAGGCAATAACAGACCCGCAGCATCAGGGCGCTGGTGGCCAGGCGGGCATGATCGTGGGGAGAGCTTGCAACATTAAACGCCATTATTGCTCTTCTTTGTGTTCTTGGGTGGGTGAGTCGGCGGCCTGGGCGGCTTTTTTGGCCTTGGCCCGGGCGACGGCGGCGCGAATGGCGGCTTTCTTGGCGTCCTCCGCGTCTGCCTCGGCAACCGGCTCGGGTTCCGCTTGCTCGGCCTGAGCAGCTTTTTTGGCCTTGGCCCGGGCGACGGCGGCGCGAATGGCGGCTTTCTTGGCGTCCTCCGCGTCTGCCTCGGCAACGGGCTCGGGTTCCGCTTGCTTGGCCTGAGCAGCTTTCTTGGCCTTGGCTCGGGCGATGGCGGCGGCCACCGCGGCCTTCTTGGGATCGGTTTCCCCGGCTGTGGGTTCACGCCCTGTTACCGGTTCGGCCGGTTCAGGCTGCTCTGCCTGGGCGGCCTTGCGGGCCTTGGCGCGGGCGACGGCGGCGGCCACCGCGGCCTTCTTGGGATCGGTTTCCCCGGCAGCGGGTTCACGCCCTGTTACCGGTTCGGGCTGCTCTGCCTTGCGGGCCTTGGCGCGGGCGATGGCGGCGGCCACCGCATCCTTTTTGCCATCGGCGGTGTCGCCCCGGGGCTCGGCATCTATCCGGCCATCGGCCTGTCCGGCGGCCTGCTTCTCTTCCCGTTTGCGGCGTGCCTCTTCCTTGCGGGCGGCGCGGGCCGCGGCCATATCCTGGGGTTGTTCGGGAGCGGCCTGCTTGGCCTTGACCCGGGCTAGGGCCAGGGCCACCGGATCTTCCCCGCCGGCGGCGACCTGCTCGGCCATGCGCGCCTTGCGCTCACTGGCGGCCTTTTCCTGGCGCAGCTGGCGTTCGGCTTTCTCCCGGGCAAGCCGTGCCTGGCGGGCTTCGAAGCGGTGCTTGGCCCGCTCGGCCAGTTCCGCGTCGCGCTCGGCCTGGCGGATGTCGGCCTTGGCGACCCGATAATACTGGACCAGGGGGATCTGGCTGGGGCAGACATAGGCACAGGCACCGCATTCGATACAGTCGAACAGGTTATGGCTGTTGAGCTTGTCGTGCTCCTTGGCCCTGGCATACCAGTACAGCTGCTGGGGCAACAGGGTGGCGGGGCAGGCGTCGGCGCACTGGCTGCAGCGGATGCAGGCCAGCTCGGCGGCCGGCTCCGGCAGTTCCCGCTGGCTTGGCGCCAGCAGGCAGTTGCTGCCCTTGATGATGGGCGCCTGGGCGCTGTGCAGGGTAAAGCCCATCATGGGGCCCCCCATGATGATGCGTTGCCGGGGCTCCGGTTCAAGCCGGAATTTATCGAGCAGATAGCGTACCGGGGTGCCGATACGCACCCAGGCATTGGCCTGTTCTCCGAAGCGGTCGCCGGCCAGGGTCACCACCCGCTGGATCAGCGGTTCATCATCGATGATGGCCCGCTTGACCGCGAAGGCGGTGCCGACGTTCTGCACCACTATGCCGATATCCGCGGGCAAGCCGTTGTGGGGGACCTGCTGGCCGGTGATGATTTCGATCAGCTGTTTTTCGCCGCCGGAGGGATACTTGGTGGGCACGGCCACCACCAGCACCTCTTGGTCAGCGTTGGCGGCCTGCAGGGCGGCGATGGCCTCGGGCTTGTTGTCCTCGACCGCGATCACCGTCAGGGCCGGCTGCACTATGTGGCGCAGGATCTCGATGCCCTGCAAGATTTCCTGTGCGTGTTCGCGCATCAGGCGATCATCGGCGCTGATATAGGGCTCGCATTCCACGCCATTGATGATCAGGGTATCGATGGCCTTCTTGCGCGGCCTGAGTTTGACATGGGTGGGAAAGCCGGCACCGCCCAGGCCGGTGATGCCGGCCTCATGGATGCGCTCGAGCAGCACGTCGGCGCCCAGCACCCGGTAGTCGGCCACCGGAAAACGGGGCCGCCAGCTGTCCTCGCCGTCGGGCTGTAGCACAACGCACAGCCCGTCCAGTCCGGAGGGATGGGACAAGGGCCTGGCCTCGATGGCGCTGACGACACCGGAGGTCGGGGCATGAACCGGTATCATCATGGGGTTGAGCGGCTCGGTCAGCGGCTCTCCCTTCAGCACCCTGTCGCCGATGGCCACCCGGAGCTGGGCGGGCTGGCCGATGTGCTGGCGCACCGGCAATACCAGTTCGGCCGGCAGGCCGGCGTCGACAATCGGGGTTTGATTGGCGGCTGTTTTTCGTTCGGGCGGATGTATTCCCCCATGGAAGCGATGCAGCTTGCCTTGAATTAAATCGTGCAACAGGGACATCTTACTCTACCTGTTTGATGGCGATGGGTTGCAGTTGCCATTTCCAGTTATCGGGGGTGACGGGCACGGGGATCATCTCGATACAGTCGGTGGGGCAGGGATCCACACAGAGATCGCAACCGGTGCATTCATCTTTGAGCACCGTATGCATGGCCTTGGTGGCACCGACGATGGCGTCGACCGGGCAGGCCTGGATACATTTGGTGCAGCCGATGCACATGTCTTCATGGATGAAGGCGACTCTTTTTTCGGGAGCCGCAGCCTCTTCCTCGCCCATCGGCTGGGGCTCGACCCCCATCAGATCGGCAATCTTGCGCATGGTCGCATCACCACCGGGCACACACTTGTTGATGGCGTCCCCGTCGGCGACCGCCTCAGCGTAGGGCCGGCAGCCGGGATAGCCGCACTGGCCGCACTGGGTCTGGGGCAGCAATTCATCGAGTTGTTCGACGATGGGGTCCGCATCGACCTTGAATTTGACGGCGGCAAAGCCCAGTACCAGGCCGAAGATCAGCGCCAGCAGGGCCAGAACCAGGATAGCGATTAGCAGGTGACTCATACTACAGTTTTACCAGTCCGGTGAAGCCCATAAAGGACAGGGACATCAGGCCCGCGGTGATCATGGCCAGGGCGGCGCCTTTGAAGGGGGCCGGTACATCGGCGCCCGCCAGCCGTTCGCGCATGGCGGCAAACAGCACCAGCACCAGGGAAAAACCCAGGGCCGCGCCAAAGCCGTACACCAGGCTTTGCATAAAATTATGGCGTTCATTGATATTGAGCAGGGCCACGCCCAGTACCGCACAGTTGGTGGTGATCAGCGGCAGGAAGATCCCCAGCAGGCGGTAGAGGGTAGGGCTGGTCTTGTGCACCACCATTTCGGTGAACTGCACCACCACGGCGATCACCAGGATGAAGGAGAGGGTGCGCAGATACAGCAGGTCCAGCGGCAGCAATATATACTGGTTGACCAGATAGGAGCAGGCGGCCGCCAGGGTCAGCACGAAGGTGGTGGCCATCCCCATGCCGATGGCGGTTTCCAGCTTGCCGGATACCCCCATAAACGGACAAAGCCCGAGGAATTTCACCAAAACAAAATTGTTGACCAGCACCGTGCCGACAAACAACAGCAGATATTCAGACATGTTCACTCAGCAAGATTGAATCGCTGGCCTATTATCGGACTTTATGGCGCGTTTAACAATGCCGGTTAAAGACCAGTGTCCCTCAGACTCCCTAAGACAAGGTATTGATTAACATGCCGATCACCGCCACGGTACAAAGCAGCAAGGATCCATAGTGCATCACCGGCTTGGAGACCAGGTGCAGGGTGCGTACCGCCAGCCAGTTACCGATAATGGCGGCCGGCACCAGCGGCAGGGATAGCTGCAGGTGGTACAGGGTAAAGTAGCCCCCCAGGATCAGGGCGCCGACCGACATCAGGGTGGACACCACGAAGAAGCCCGCCAGGTTGGCGCGGATACGGTGCATATCGGCGCCATGCATCACCAGTACCATGGGCGGGCCCCCTATGGTGGTGCTGGTGCCCATCACCCCGGACAGGAAGCCGCCGATGGCCAGGTTGGTGCGGGTCATCGGCAGGGTGATATCGACCAACCGGACCAGGATACCGAGCATGATCACCAGGGCGATCAGTATCGCCAGCACCTGCTGGGAGACCACCGCCAGCAAAAAGACCCCCAGGGCGCTGCCGGGTATCCGGGCCACCAGGGCGGGCACCAGCAGATCGAGCTCCAGCCCCTTGCGAAAGCGCCAGCCGTTGACGATGCACATCACCAGCAACACGAAGGCCAAGGGCCCCGGCACCAGGGCGGGGTCCAGATAAAACAGGATGGGGGCGGCGATAATTGCCATGCCAAAGCCGATGGCGGTCTGCACATAGGCACCGGTAAAGCAGGCCAGGCCGGCCAGGGCTAAAATCGTATAGTCCAAGTTCGGGCTCTTCTTATCGTTATTGTGGGGTGGAAAGCGGTATACGACCAATGATTAGCATCATAGCAGCAGGCCGGTTGAAAATACCAGTTTGCCGGCCGGCTAACCTGCCCTGGCACCAGGGCGTTGAGCCGACTGGTCTGCCCAGGTGATGGGATATCAGCGGCTTTTTCCCGTAGAGGAGAGGCAGGCGGGGAAGGGCGGAACATTGAGCGGGCGCGGTCAGTTGCATTAAAAATGAAACTGACCGCGCGGGAAACAGGAAACCGATAAGGGCGGCGCGCGCCCTCGGCGGTTCAGAACAGGGTGGTGGACAGCTGGTACATCTCTTCGTTGAAGGGACGTTTCAGATGCTTGATGCAATCGATAATATCGTGATGCACGATATGGTTGCTCTGCAAACCGACACAGCGACCGCCGTAGCCTTCGAGCAGCAGTTCCACCGCCTTGGCGCCCATGCGGCTGGCCATGATCCTGTCCTGGGCGGTGGGGGTACCACCGCGCTGGGTATGGCCGAGGATGGTCGCCCGGGTATCCCGGTTGGTGGCGGCCTGAATTTCCCGGGCCAGCTCATTGACGTCACAGATATTTTCACAAATGGCCACGATGGCGTGTTTTTTGCCCTTGGCGACCCCTTCGTCTATCTGCTTGATCAACTCGTCCTTGTCGAAGCCGATTTCGGGCACGATGACATACTCGGCGCCGCCGGCCACGGCGGCCGAGGAGGTGAGATCGCCGCAATGGCGGCCCATGATCTCCACCACGGAGATGCGGTTATGGGAGCTGCAGGTGTCCCGCAACCGATCGATGGCCTCGACCGCCACGTTGAGGGCGGTATCGAAGCCGATGGTAAAGTCGGTGCCGGCGATGTCGTTGTCGATGGTGCCGGGAATGCCGATGCAGGGAAAGCCCATCTCGGTCAGGCGCATGGCGCCCATATAGGAGCCGTCACCACCGATCACCACCAGGGCGTCTATGCCGTGTTTTTTCAGGTTTTCGACCGCTTCCAGGCGGGTCTGCTCTTCCTTGAATTCGGGGAAGCGGGCCGAGCCGAGGAAGGTACCGCCGCGGGTAATGACGTCGGAAACGCTGTGGCGCTCCAGCTGCACTATGTTGTCCTGGTGCAGGCCCAGGTAACCGCTGTGAATACCGAAGACTTCCAGGTTGTGGTGCAGGCCGGCCCGCACCACGGCACGAATGGCCGCGTTCATGCCCGGGGCATCGCCACCACTGGTCAGTACACCAATTCGCTTAATCATATTGGCCTCAAGAGTTGCTGGACTCCAACAGCCGACATTTATCCTGGATGGCCGAGCGGCTATCCAGGGGCGAAGACGGGGGGCTCCACCGGCGTGTCACCGGCGGACGTCATTGCTCCCGGTCTCTAAAACATCGGCTAATGTAGTAAAATTACCAACATTGTAGATAAAAGATCAGGCTGCTGCGGTAATAATGGCAGCAAATTCGTCCGCCTGCAGGGCGGCGCCGCCGACCAGGGCACCGTCGATATCCGGCATGGCGAACAGACCGGCGGCGCTGGCCCCCTTCACCGAACCGCCGTAGAGAATTTGCACGGCGGCGGCGACATTGTCGTCCTGGCGGGCGAGGAAGGCACGGATATCGGCATGCACCTGCTGGGCGATTTCCGGTGTGGCGGTCTTGCCGGTGCCGATGGCCCACACCGGCTCATAGGCGATCACCGCATTGGCCAGGGCCTGGACGCCGGAATGGCTGATGATGGCTTGCAGCTGGCGCTCTACCACGGCCCGGGTCTGCTCTGCCTCGAACTGCTCCAGGGTTTCGCCTATGCATAACACGGGGATCAGGCCGGCATCCTGGACGGCGGCAAATTTGGCGGCCACCTGGGCGTCGGTTTCGCCGTGCAGGGTACGGCGTTCGCTGTGGCCGACCAGGACGTAACAGACATCAAATTCTTGATACATGGCCGGCGAGTTTTCACCGGTAAAAGCGCCCTGGGTATGGATGTCCGCGTCCTGTGCGCCCAGCTGTATGCTGCTGTCGGCCAGTACCTGCTGGGCCTCTCCCAGGAACAGCACGGGAGGGCAGACGGCGACCGCCACCCGGCTCGCCGCCTCGGCGGGTGCCTTCAACGCGGTGATCAGCTCGTGAACCATGGTCTTGCTGCCGTTCAGCTTCCAGTTACCCATTACCAGTGGTTGTCTCATGAGTTGTTTCCTTTTGGTTAAATGTCGTCATTATATGGTGTGAATGCTTGCTCGCCTAGCGAGACGGCCACAAAATGATGTAATTTTTCTTCTTTTGTCGGTTTTAAGTCAAGTGGGTTACGCCTAAAAGGCGTCCCTGAGCCGCAGCCAGGCGCGGCCCAGATATTCATGCCAGGCCTGCTCGCTGCGCCACAGATAGCGGGCCTGGGGCAGGTAGCTGTACAGCGGTAGTCCGGCCTGGGTTTCCTTGGCCAGATGGCCGGTGGGGGCGGCGACCGGATAGACTCCCTCCGCTTCAAATAAGGCCATGGATCTCGGCATATGGCTGGCGGAGGTGACCAAAATCGCCCGCCGGCCGGCAATCAGCGGCCTTACCAGACGGGCTTCTTCCGCCGTGTCTTTCGGCTCCGGCAGCCGCAGCAGGCGCTCGGGCGCTATGCCCAGGACCTGGGCCACTTCCCCGTAGAGTTCGGCACTGGTCATGGCCTCGCCGCCGCTGTAGCCGGTGAGGATCAGGCGTGCCCGGGGATACAGGTGCGCCAGGCGTACGCCTTCGGCGATGCGCGCCAGCCCGGCCTGGCTCAGCTGGCTTACCAGCGGCAGGGCAGGATCGGCGGCCACCGCGGCCCCCAGCACGATGATGTCGTCGGGCGGCTCCCTATCGACCGGTGCCCGATAGGGAGGATAACGGGACTCCAGGGGGTGGAGCAGGGCATTGGCCACCGGCCGGGTAGAGAGCAGCGTCAGGCTGAGCAGGGCGAACAGCAGCAGGACTAATCCGCGGCGGTGGCGGCGTAACATGATGAAAATGACGCCGATCAGGCTCAACGTCAGCAACAGGGGCAGGGGCAGCAGCAAGCTGCCCAGCCACTTTTTAAGCAAAAACATCGTCTCCATGCATACACGCGTTTGTTAACCGGGGGGGTTGTGCCAGAATAGCCGCACCGGGATTAGCTTGAAATAAAAACGTGCATTCAAATACCAGCTTCGATGGCAAGAGCCACACCTTTGCCCGCAATATCTACGGCACCATCAAGGGGGAGATTCGCCTCAAGGTGGTGTGGCGGGATCTGCAGGAACTGCTCGAGCGGCTGCCGGCCGGGCCCCTGCGGATCCTGGACGCGGGCGGCGGCTTCGGGCCCTTTTCCCAACGGCTGGCGGCCCTGGGCCACTCGGTCGTACTCTGTGATCTGTCGGCGGAAATGCTGGCCGAAGCCAGGCGCCAGGTGGCCGAAAAAGACCTGTCCCACGTCTTTGAATTTATTCACGGACCCATTCAGGATCTTTCGGTCGCTGAACTCGGCCGTTTCGACTTGATCCTGTGTCATGCGGTGCTCGAATGGGTGGAGGATCAGGCCGGCCTGTTGGCTACCCTCGGTGGTCTGTTGCGGGAGCAGGGTCACCTCTCGCTGATGTATTACAACCGGGATGGCCTGCTGTTCCAGAGCCTGGTGATGGGCCACTTTGATTATGTTGAAGCCGATCTGGTCAAGAAACGACGCCAGAAACTGACACCGCCCAGGCCCTGTCGGCCGGGCGAGGTCGAGCAATGGCTTGCCGGACTCGGCTTTGCTATAACAGGGCGCACCGGGGTGCGGGTGCTGCACGACTATATGGTGCGACGGGAGATCCGTACCGAGCAGCCCGGACAGCTGCTGGAAATGGAGCTGGCCCACGCCCGGCAGGAGCCCTTTGTGGGCCTGGGGCGCTATATTCATGTGCTGGCGAAGAAAGGCGACTGAGGATTCAGGAATAAGTAAGGAGTCCGGAGCGAGGGACAGCGCCACTGACACGCCGTAAACCCGGGGCCTGCTCCGTGCCCCCTGACCGCCAGATGGCGGGTATGCCTGAACGGCAGGGAGCATGTTTCAGCCTTGGCACAGAGGGCCGGCGGAGCGAGCCCTGTGGCCTGGTGTCACCTGATGCCACCGACGTTTTAAGCCAAGCAGGCATGTAGAAACCAGAATTGAAGAGAGCTGCTAGATGACGGAAATGTCCAGAACCCTGCCGGACTGGATCCGCTGGGTAAAAGAAGAAAATCTGGGGCTGAGCCTGGCCCCGGACCGGCTGGCCTTTCTGCTGGCCATCCAGATAATCGGCCGCGACGGCGAACAGCCCCAGCTGAGCGAGGCTGACCTGCATCAGGCGTTTTCCTATGTCAGCAGGGGTTTCGAGCAGGTCGAGGAAACCCAGGTCTCCCGGGCCAACAACGCCATCAACGAGCTGGTGCGCCAGCGGCTGCTGAGCCGCTTTCAAAGCACGCCCGGCGAGGGCGACAGCCTGTACCGGCTGACCCGGCTGGGACTGGCCATCGTCGAATTTTTTGCCGCCCAGCGCGACGTCAGCCAGATCAAGCTGTCGCTGCTGCTGGAGCAGATAGCCCAGGATCTGGACAAGGTAGCCAAGACCATCGCCGAGGAGCCCGCGGATGCGGTCTGGATGCTGGAGGTGGAAGGCCGCCTCAAGTATTCGGTGGCCGAGCAATTGGCGCGTATCGACGACACCCAGCGCGCGATGGACGAACAGCAAAACGCGGTCAAGGCCAATATCGCCGGCCTGCTCCACAAGGACTGGCACGAGGCGATCAGCGCCTGCGAACAGTTGCTGCGGGAAACCGGGCTGACCCTGCGTGAGCTGCAGGATACCCTGGATCAGGCCGGCCACGGCCTGCAGCTGAGCCTGCTCAATATCGAGGAACTGCTGCAGCAGAGCGTACGCGGCGAGGCGCTCGCGCCCCTGTGCCAGCAGTTGCAGGCCCGGCTGGACGCCATCATCCACTGGGGCAGCCAGTGCATCGAGCTGTGGTCCCGCTACGACCGCCATGTGCATCGCTTTATCCGCACCGCCATCGATATGGACAAGAACCGTGCCTTCAGCCAGCGGTTGCGCGAGTCGATCCGGCATTTTGACGAGCATAACTGGCAGCTGCGTATCGCCGCCGCCAGCCCCCTGCTGGAACTGCGCGACGAAACCATGGCCGCCTATGCGGACGAAGTGACCGGCGAGCTGCCCGAGGCGCTGGAATACCAGCAGGTGGTGGATGTGGCCGCCGAGCTGGGCGGGCGTATCCAGCTGCAGCTGCAGGATTATCCGCTCACCGGGCGGCCCCTGGATCTGGTGCGGGTGCTCAGGGACTACCTGCATGATTTCCCCCAACATCAACATTTCGATATTGCCCGTCTGCTGATCGACGAGGCGGTCAAGCTCGGCCATGCGGACGCCGAAATTCAGGGCGCCCGCACGCCGGACTGGCAGAACATCAACGCCCACGGGGCCAAGGTACAAGCACATGTTATCGACCAATACTGAGTTCCCCCTGACGGCCCGGCTGGCGCTGGCCATCGCCAACCCCCTGTTTCCGGCCCTGGATACCCAGTTGCGGGGCGGGCGCCATATCAGTGCCGACGAGCTGGAGCTGCATTCCCTGCTGCAGGAGTTCTATGCGGAGCTGGAAGCCTTTTACCAGCGCTACCAGGTGGAGCTGATCCACGCGCCCGAGGGATTTTATTACCTGCGTCCCCGGGCCAGCAGCGAGCTGGGCACTTCCATCCTGTCCGAACTGGAAATGCTGGTGGGCAAGGTGCTCTGCTACCTCTACCTGAGCCCGGAGCGGCTGGCCAACGAGGGGGTCTTCTCCCTCGCCGATCTGCAGGAAGAAATCCTCACCCTGAGCAACGAGCAGGCGCTGCTGCGCATGGTCAACCAGCGCGCCGGCGGCTCGGATCTGGACAAGAAAAAACTGACCGACAAACTGAAGACCGCCCTGCGCCGGCTGAAACGACTGGGCATGGTGATCGGCATCGAAGGCCAAGACAGGTTCCGCATTACCGAAGCCGTGTTCCGCTTCGCCGCCGACGTACGTAGCGATGAAGACCCCAAGGCGCTGCAGCTGCGGATGATCAAAGAAGGCGAGGCGGTGGCCAACCGTGCCGAGGCCGATGCAGAACAGGAGAACGCCGAGTGACAACCCCCATCAGAGGCAAGTTTCATTCCCTGACCATGGTTAACTGGAACGGTTTCTTTGCCCGTACCTTCGAGCTGGATCAGCTGGTGACCACCCTCTCCGGCGGCAACGGCGCCGGCAAGTCGACCACCATGGCGGCCTTTATCGCCGCGCTGATCCCCGATCTCAGCCTGCTGCATTTTCGCAATACCACAGAGGCGGGCAGCCAGTCCGGCAGCCGCGACAAGGGGTTGTACGGCAAGCTGCAGCGGGGCCACTGCTACTCCCTGCTCGAGGTGATCAACTGGCAGGGGGAGCGACTCTGTTTCGGGGTGCACCTGGAGCAGGTCGCCAACCGGGACAACAAGGTCAACATGACCCCCTTCGGCATCCAGGCGTTGACCGGCGACAGCGCCCCCCTGCAGCTGCTGCTGAGTCGGCTGGAGGATGGCCGTGGCCAGGTGCGCTCACTGAACGAGCTCAAGGCGGTGGTGCAGGAGGCGGGGGCCAGATTCACCCGTTTCAACACCATCTCCGAGTACCATCACTTCCTGTTCGATGCGGGCATCACCCCGAAGAAGCTGAAAGATCAACGGGACAGGGTCAAGTTCTACCGGTTGATCGAGGCCTCGCTCTATGGCGGCATTTCTTCCACCATCAGCCGCAGCCTGAAAGATTACCTGCTGCCGGAAAACGCCGGCATCCGCAAGGCCTTCGCCGATATGGAAGCGGCTATCTTCGAGAACCGCCGCACCCTGGATGCCATCCGCGAGACCCAGCGCCAGCGGGATCTGTTCCGCCAGCTGATCACCGAGACCACCCATTACGTGGCGGCGGATTATGTCCGCCACAGCGCCGAAAAACGCCGGCTGTCCGAGCAGGCGCTGGCGGCGCGCAAGGCGCTGAGTGAGGAGCGGCGCATCCTCGCCGAAGAAAAATCCCGGCTTATCTACCTGGCCGATGAACTCGAGCATCTGGCTTCCCGGGAGCGCATGCTCACCGAGGAGCTGGACCTGGCCTCGGAGCATCTGGCCCGAGTGCTGAGCGGCGTCAAACTCAACGAGAAGATAGCCGCCTATCAGGCCGAACTGGACGAGCTGGAAGAAAAGCTGGCCATCCAGGAAGAGATCCTGGCCGAGCTGGAGGATGAACATAACGAGGCCAAGGCCGGCCGCGTGGCGGCGGAAGCCGAGGTCGACAGCCTGAAGAGCCAGCTGGCCGACTATCAGCAGGCACTGGACACCCAGCAGACAAGGGCCATCCAGTACCGGCAGGCGGAGCAGGCGCTGGCCGAGGCCAGGCAGCAGTGCGCGCTGAGCGAACTGACTCCCGAATCGGCCAAAAGCCAGGAGCAGGCCCATCAGCAGGCGGAACAGGCGCTAACCCAGAGGGTGCTGGCGTACCGCCAGCAGCTGGCCCTGGCCGAAGCGGCCCATGCCCAGCACGGCCAGGCGCTCAAGCTGCTGACCGGTATCAAGGGGGAAGTGGATCGGCGCCAGGCCTGGACCCTTGCCAATGAACTGCTGGAGCAGAGCCGCCGGGATCAGGGTATGATCAACCGGGAAGCGGCCATCACCCAGGTGCTGAATGACGCCAAGCAGGCGGATGAGCGGGGCCAACGGGTGCGCGCCTTGCAGGATCAGCTGGCGGCCTGCGGGCTGTCCATCGGGGACGAGGCCGATCTGGATATTGCCCTGGCCACCTTGGACGAACAAAAGGCCGGGCTGGAGCAAGAGCTGGCGGAGCTGGCCGACCAACAGCGCCAACTGAGCGGCAAGGCACAGCAGATAGCGCCCGAGGTGGCCCAATTGCGCACCCGGGCCCCGGCCTGGCACCAGGCCCAGGAGCAGCTGCAGCGGCTGCGCGAGCTGAGCGGCCAGCCGCTGGTCGACAGCAACGAGGTGACCGCCGCCATGCAGCAGGCGCTGCGTCTGGAGCACCAGGCCGAGCAGGACAAGCAGCAGGCCCTCGGCCAGAGACAGCAGCTCGAGCAGCAGGTTCGCCGGCTGAGCAGCGGCAGCGATGCCGATCCCCGCTTGCTGGCCCTGTGCGAACAACTGGGCGGCACCCTGCTGGCCGAGGTCTATGACGATATCGCGGTGGACGATGCCCCCTATTACGAAGCCCTTTATGGCCCGGCCCGCCACGCCATAGTGGTGGCCGAGCCGGAAGCGGCACTGGCCCAGCTGCAGGCCCTGGAGGACTGTCCGGCGGACGTGTTCCTGATCCAGGGCAATCCGGACGCCTTCGACGAAGACGTGCTGGAAGCCACCGAGCTGGAAGGGGCCATCTGGGTGCAGAGCGGCGCGCGCCAGCTGCGCTACTCCCGCTTCCCCGACGAGCCCCTGTTTGGCCGGGCGGCGCGGGAGGCGCGTATCGAACAGCTTAATGACGAGCTGGAGCAGGTCGGCAGCCGCTATGCCGAGACCGCCTTCGCCCAGCAGAAGCACAGCCGGCTGTATCATCAGCTGAGCGAGTTTGTCAGCAAACATCTGCAGCTGGCCTTCACCGCCAGTCCGGAACAGGCGCTGGCGGAACTGGCCGAGCAGCAGCAGCAGATAGCGAGTCAGCAGGCCCGACTCGGTGAGCAGCAACAGCAGGGGCAGGCCCAGCTGGCCCGGGTGCGCGAACAGCAGGGCCTGGCGCACAAGCTGTTGCCGCTGTCGGCCCTGCTGGGGGACGACAGCCTCGGCGAACGGCTGGCGGCCGCGCAAGGGGAGGCGGAGCGGCTGGCCCAGGCCAAGGAGCTGATGGCCCGCCACGGTGCCGCCCTGGGACGGCTGGCGGAGCAGGTGCACGTGTTGCGCCAGGATCCGGCCGACTACGACCAGCTTAAAGCGCAGGCCGAGGCGGCGGAAGCCGAGTTGTCGGCGGCGCGGGCCCGGACCTATGCCCTGAACCAGCTGGTGGCGCGGCTGCCCCATTTCGCCTACGCGGATGCGGAGCAGTTGATCAGCCAGAGTTCGGCGATGAACGACAGCCTCAAGGCCAAGCTGGTGCTGGCGGAGGAGGCCCGACGGCAGGCCATCGGCCGCGCCGAACAGCTGTCGGGCCGGCTGGGCGACGCCCTGCAGACGCGCACCGCCCTGGCCACCGGCTTTGACGCCAGAAGCACCACCCTTAACGAGTTCCGCCAGGAGCTGGCGGCCCTGGGCATAGCGCTCGGCCCGGACATGGAAGACAAGGCGCGCGAGACCAAGCGGGAGCTGGAAACCGAGCTGGTGCACACCCGCGGCAAACGCAGCCAGACCGAGGCCCAGCGGCAGGTGACCAAACGGGAAATCGAATCCTTGAGCCAGCGCCTCGGCAAGGACGGTCAGGGCTATTACAGCGCCCGCAAGCTGCTGGTGGCCCACAAGGCCAACTGGGCCCGGGTTGAGCGCCTGGCCCGGGAGCATCGGGTGGCGCAACGGCTGTCCCGGCCCGAGCTGGCCTATCTCGACGCCGAGGAGCTGCGCTCCATTTCCGACAAGGCGCTCGGCGCCCTGCGCCTGGCGGTGGCCCATGACGAGGAGCTGCGCGATGCCCTGCGCCGTTCGGAAGGCAGCCGCAACATACTGGAGAAGGTGCGTTTCTATATCCTGGTGTTCCAGCACCTCAAGGCCCGCATTCGCCACGACATTATCCGTGCCGACGATCCCATAGCGGCGCTGGAAGAGATGGAAATCGAGCTGGGCCGGCTGGCGGATGAACTCAAGCAGCGCGAGGGCCACCTGTCGCTGTCGTCCGTTGAGGTGGCGGCCAAGATCACCACCATCATCCGCCGGGAGCAGAACCGTATCCGCCAGCTCAACCAGGGCCTGCAGAATATCAGCTTCGGCCTGGTGCGCGGGGTGCGGCTCAACGTCAATATGCGCGATACCTATGCCCGTTTGCTGGAGGCGCTCAACGACCCGGAGGGGCGGCACCAGGATCTGTTCAACAGCAAGGAACTCGGCTTCTCCGAAGCCATGGGCAAGCTGTTCCAGCGGCTCAATCCCCAGTTGGCACAGGGCGAGCGCAGCCCGCAGGTACTGGGCCAGGCGCTGCTGGATTACCGCAACTATCTGGATCTGGACATCGAAGTGCAGCGCGGCGCCGATGGCTGGCTGCGGGCCGAAAGCGGCGCCCTGTCGACCGGCGAGGCGATCGGCACCGGCCAGGCCATCCTGCTGATGGTGCTGCAGAGCTGGGAAGATGAGTCCCGCCATCTGCGCGCCCGGGATGTGCTGCCCTGCCGGCTGTTGTTCCTGGACGAGGCGGCGCGGCTCGATGCCCGCTCCATCGCCACCCTGTTCGAGCTGTGCGAGCGCCAGGATATGCAGTTGCTGATCGCGGCACCGGAAAACATCAGCCCGGAAAAAGGCACCACCTACAAGCTGATCCGCAAGGTGCACGGCAAGCAGGAACATGTGCATGTGGTGGGCCTGCGCGGCTTCGCCGAAGAGCAGGTGGCGTAACCGAAGCCGGCCTTTGCAGGGGCCGGGGTCATGGCCCCTGCATCATGCTTTAAATCGTAACGAGGGGAAGAAATGAAGCTGGTTAAATATATGCTGTTACTGGCCCTGGCGGGTGTGCTGGCCGGTTGTGATCATGGGTTTGAGGGCGAGTACCAGACCAAGGCCGGTTCATCGAACGAGATGATGAATCAGTTGATAAGCGAGTTTTCCGGCTTAGCGGGCACCCAGAGAATCGTTATCGGCTCCGATTATATTGAACAGGAAGGGCAGCGCACCGAGTTCGATGATATTTTTGTTCGTGAGTCCGGGGAGTCGCGTTATCTGGTATTCAAGGATAAGGGCTCCGAAGAAGCCTGGAAAATTGTTGACGACAACACTCTTGTCCGGGGGAACGGCATCATGAACATGGTGCTTGAGCGGGTCGAATAAGGCGTAACAGCCGGTCGCGTGCCGGCGGGTATCATTGTCCTGCTCAGGCCCCGGGCACTGCCCGGGGCCTTGTTTTATCTGGCTTTCAGAAAATCGGCCGCGTCTAGCAAGATGAACTCGCTATCGGCGGCATTCAACCGGCGTCCGGTGGAGCCGGGCGGGTTGTGGTCGTTGGTCACCAGTAGGTGCTTATCGTCCACCTTCGCCACGTTTTTGATGGTGAAAAAGGGGCAGGTGAAGCGGCCGCTCAGGTTCCGGTTGGCCCGGGTGTTTAGCCGGTTCTTGCGATCGGGATCGGCAATGGGGCAAGCTTGGCTTTTTTCGCCAGGAAACCGCTGAAATAGGCGGTTATCTGCTATCCATCCATGTAGAATGCGTTTTTCAACGATCAATCAGCTTTTACGGTTGAGAACACACCAGTAGGAACCCCGCATGAAAAAGACCATCGCTTTAACTCACCCCAAGCTGAAACCTGCTCGCCTGGTGGACTCAATCAAGTATGACATTAAGAAGTATCTTAACAGAGAGCGTCGCAAGACGCTGCCCGAAGGTATGGACTACTGGACTTTCGATTGTCGCTTTGGTGCGTCTGAGGATGCAGCAGAAAAGATCTATACGTCTGAAATCAATAAACATATCGATGCTGCCGTGGCGCAGGAACTACCCGAGTTCTATGTCGAGATCCTCGCCAGAGCGTGTAACCACGAGCCGCGCCCGAGTGTTGCCGCAGCCGATGACGAAGCTTAAGAAGGGGAAGAATCAAGATGCTTATCGCAGCAGATCTGTTCCCCTGATCCACACCCTGGGCGGGTGTTTGGGATGCGCTAGCAACCAGGCACCGCCTGAGGTCCATCTTTCCACTCAAAATCAATCCTCACCCCCACCGCCAAAATACTGTATATTCTGCCCTCGATTTTTTTACTGTAGCGACTCTACAGAGGATCTCTTATGCAATTTTCATCTTTAGATTTGGCCCCAGATCTGCAACGCGCTCTTGTTGGATGTGGCTACAGTGCTATGACTCCCGTACAAATGCAGGCCATTGTGCCCGCGCGCCGCGGTAAAGACTTACAAGTGACCGCGCAAACAGGCACGGGTAAAACCGCTGCCTTCGCTATTCCTGTTTTACAACGCATGCTGGATAAACCCAAAGCAACCGTCGAGCGACGCCCGCGTGCATTGATCCTGACGCCAACCCGTGAATTGGCCGAGCAATTATCCGACGCTATCGGTGCCTATGCGCAGTTTTTGCCTATCAGTGTAACGGCACTGTACGGTGGCGTTAAAATGGGTGGCCAGGCCAACAAATTAAGGGCGGGCGTTGATATTGTCATTTCCACCCCCGGCCGTTTGCTGGAGCACATGACCCTGGGTAACGTGGCATTAAGTGACGTTGAATTTGTGGTGCTGGATGAAGCCGACCGTATGCTGGATATGGGCTTTATCGCTGATGTGCTGAAATTGATGCAGCTGACCGCAGCAACACGCCAAACCCTGCTGTTTTCAGCCACAACATCACCCGCTGTAAATGAATTGTCACATAAGATTCTGAATAATCATCAGCACATCCGGGTGACTAAAATCAATAGCACGGCCGATACCGTAAGACATGCGGTGTATCCGGTAGAAGAAAGTCGCAAAATCGAATTGTTCGAACAGTTGTTGGCAGAAAAAAACTGGTTTCAGGTGTTGGTGTTTACCAGTACCAAGGAGCAGGCCGACCGACTATTGGCCGGCCTTAAAAAGAGTAAAATTGATGCCGCTGTTTGCCATGGCGATAAAAGCCAGGGGTCGAGACGTCGCGCTATCGCCGATTTTAAATCCGGCAAATTACAAATATTGATCGCCACCGAAGTTGCCGCCCGTGGTTTGGATATTCAGGGCCTGGATTATGTGGTGAACTTCAACTTGCCTTATCTGCCGGAGGATTACGTGCATCGTATCGGCCGCACGGGTCGGGCTGGGGCGGCAGGTAATGCCATTTCATTTGTCAGTCGTGAAGAAGAGCAAACCCTGGAGCGCATTCAAAAGCTGATTGGCACCGACATTAAGCGCATCATCAAGCCGGGCTTTGAAGTGAGCAGCCGTGGCACACTGTTAAAAAGTATTTCGCGTAAGGTCTTGTCTGGACGTTCAAACAGAGCCAGTGAAACGGTTATTGAGCTTGAAGCCTCAAGCGAGACTCGGCACAAAGGTAAACCAGGTCGTGCCAAGTCGAGTGGTGAAGCGGGTAGCAAGACCACCGCGAAACCCGTGCGCTTGAAAAAAACAAATACTCCAAAAGGTACTGGGCCGAAGAAAAAGGTATTACGCGGCAAGCGCGCCGAGCAATATTCACGTTAAATAATAATCAGTGCCGCCTAACGAGATTACTCATTTCGCTTGGTAACGGCTGCGAATATTCACTGGATATTCAGTCCGCTACCAAGCTCGATGCAGGCAGCAAGCGGCCCCTGAGGGCTCCACTGCGCCGTCCCTGGCACAGAGGGACTGCTTAGCGATACCCGGTCGATGTAGCGAGTGACCGGCTATTCGGAACCGCTATATTAGAAGGCCCCGGCAATGCCCGGGGCCTTGTTTTATCTGGCGTTCAGACAATCCGCCACTTCGAGCGGGATAAATTCATTCTCGGCGGCGTTCGCAGATTTCCTCTCTGATGGTGTCGGGAGTTGCATGGGGACAGTGACGTGGGCGGGAAGCTCGGTTCTGCAAACCGGTCTCCCCTTCTTTACGGTAGCGCTTGAGCCACTTGTACAGGGTTCTCACACTGACACCTTGAGCGGTTTCTTCTGGCCGCAGCCCCTCGACAGCAACTCGGTGAACCAAATAGTAGTACGGTGGCAGCTCCCTTTTCACACTTCCATTTCGCAACCAGCGCCGCCTATAATGCAAAGGCCCCATATGAGTTAAATACTAATTCCGGCGAAATAACCTCAGACAGCAGAAAAGAGGAGAGGCCAGATCGCCCGCAAGATCCGGGCGGTAGCATGTCTGTCGGACATGATCAGCCGATCCACCTTTGCCCTGGCCGGGTTCAGTGTTACCCAAAGAAATTATCGAGCGGGCTGCAGGTGCCTGCAAAATGCTGCCCAATCACATGGGTATAGATCTGTGTTGTTCGCACGTCGCTGTGGCCCAGTAGTTCTTGCACCGTTCTTATATCGCGGCCGGCTTCAAGCAGGTGGGTGGCAAAGGAGTGCCTGAAAGTATGGCAATTGATCCTTTTGTGCCGAATGCCTGATTTGATCACTGCGGCTTTGAGTGCCTTACGTGGTACGGAATCATGTAAGTGATGCCGGCAAATAACGCCCGTGACAGGATGCATGCACAAGCTCACCGACGGAAACAAAAACATCCAGGCACTGTGGCGAAAGGCATTTGGATATTTTTTGCCTAAAGCACCCGGTAGCGAAGGACCGTAGCCTCTTTTGTTGTCTTCTTGCTGTATGGCCAGGGATTGTTCGATTTGAGCATGCAGGGCAGGATGAAGATTGCGGCTTAATACCGTTTTGCGATCCTTGTTACCTTTACCGTTTCGCACGGTAATTGAGCCGTCATTAAAGCCGACGTCCTGAATGCGCAGCCTCAGGCATTCGGTGATCCTGAGACCGCTGCCATACAGCAGCGAGAAGACAAGCCGATGGTGTTTATCCAGCTGTTCAAGAATGAGTCTTACCTCTTCCCGGGTGAGTACAACGGGTAAACGCCGGTGCTGTTTGGCATGCTGAAAGCCAAGTTCCCCCAGCTCTATAGCCAGCACCTTGTGGTAGAGAAATGCCAGGGCATTCAAGGCCGTTTTCTGGGTGTTAATCGCTACATGCTGCTTATTGGCGAGCCAGGACAGGAACGCTCGTACTTCTGGCGCCCCCATTTTTTCCGGATGCGTCAAATGGTGAAAACGGATGTAGCGCTTAATCCACTGCAGATATGTTTTCTCGGTACGAAGGCTGTACCCGCGAAGCCGCAACTCCTGCCGAACCTGATTGAGAAAGGGACTGCTGCCCATGGCTGATCTTCCTGCGTGGTACATTATTACTAATTGCTGTATAAGTATACAGTATATTTGGAGTTGTCTAGCTCAGGTGCCTAAATTGATGGCGGGAGATGCGTGTTTATGACTAGGGAAGGATTAAAAATTACTTTATTATCAATGTATTAGTAGGGGATGCTTTGTAGATTCTGTGCACGTGTAGGCATAGATATGCGCATGCTCGATTTTATCTGGCAGGAATGGCGTGTGAGTTGAGAAAAGCCATTTCAATCATGGGCTTATCTTGCTATTGTCGCATAGATATAAAAGTGTAAATGCGCATGCGCAGTATTAAAATGTTATGTCTGAAAGAAAGGAAGATTCTGTTCATAAATGAAGATTTTAGGATACTATTTTAGAAGTGCTCAGATTGACCCAATTTTGCTACGTGGCTCAGATACAATTGTCATTTTTGTTCATGGGATTTTAAGTAAGTCTAAAGACGCATTTAAATTGCATAATCAAAAAGGACATTTCTGGGACAGAATCAAGGATGTTTATCCGTTTTCAACTTTTGATTTTGCGATGTTTTCGTACGGGAAGATCGACGTTTCATTCATTCTGGAAAAGGAGTGGCCAATAAATAACCTGACGAGAATATCTTTTGAGCTTTATGGAGCCATATCAAGGTATAAGAACGTTATATTTATAGCGCATAGCCAAGGTGGACTGCTTGCAAAGACATACTCATCTTTATATTGGTCACGACAAGGTGTGTTTTTAGTAACTTTACATACCCCACATCGAAATAAGAGCATTACGGTAATGAGGGTTAACGACAACAAAATTTGGGACGATTCTGCCAGTTTTCATGTATCGCATATTTTTTGCGGAAGCATAAACGACAATAAAATTGTTAAACCAGATAATGCCATAATGGGTTGTAAAGACATTGAGTACATATCATATGACCGAACAAAGAAGTCTCTTGGCCACTCCCATCTTAGTCAAAGCCCTGATCCAGAACTAATTGAAAAACTGAAGAATCAAGCGAATGTGTTTATCAATTCAGGACTTAGTAGAAATTTTTATCCTTACCCGGAAACTTCAGCATTTAAAGGCATGAGCGTAGAGCTTATTTTTTCTAGGTCAGAAATAAAGCTAAGAAAATATACAAAGAAAGAAGGTTCGCCATTCGAGCCGTGGAGAACTTCATGCTTTCATGAAAAAACTTCTTTGACTAGCAATGTGGTTGCTCAAAATGGATGCTCTGTCAACTATTTTTTTCGTTATCTAAAAAACAACAAAATCGAAAAAATATCAATCCATGACTTAGATTACGAGTATCCGGATGATGTCGAAAGTGTCGAATATAAACTGTATGATTTCTGTTTTAGTGAGGTTTATTCTGAAGTTAACCCATATAAACACATTCCTTTCTTTACTAGCGACTTCCAAAAAAAATCACTCATTATCAATGATGACTTTTACGAAATATTTTTGAGAAGACTAATTAAAAAAAGGATAAAAAATTCAGATATCAACGGTGTTCATGAAACCTACGATCATGCGATTGGAGAATTTAGGCGGACTATTAGTAACAGGATATATAGATTAAGCACAATCAAAAAAGATATGAGCGAAGGCAAGTTTGAAATACTTCTTATCAATACAGTTAAAAAAATATTGAATCTTCCTGAAAAGAAAAGTGAATATCTTGCCATTCATGAGATTATTAAGAAAGAATTTCACAAAAAACAATACCGAATCTCTCTCCTAGATATTGAGGTAATAGTCTCCCTTCTAATGAGAAGTGATGGTGAGCTTTATTGGCTGGATAGAGATATGCGTCATGCTTTTAGAACTAAATAATGACATAACAAACACGTCAATTAGGACGCTCGCAAGCTCACGCCTATTACGCGAGCGTTAGCACTCTGGGGCAGTGAGAAAAGGAGCTTTTCGATGTTAATTTTATTGGATGCAGGCCATGGAGGAATAATCAATGGTGAATATCAAACAGCGGGAAAACGCTCTCCTATTTGGGATGATGGAAGTCAATTATTTGAAGGGGAATTCAACCGTTGGATTGTCAACAGCCTAGCAGAAAGATTGTCTCTTAGGTCAATGCCATACGTTTTGATATGTCCTGAACAAAGAGATATCACCCTTGCAACTCGTGTTAAACGAGCAAATAAATACGCGAGTCAAAATTGTATATATTTGAGCATCCATTCAAATGCAGGTGGAGGTTCAGGGTTTGAAGTATTTACGTCTGAAGGTACTACCGAAAGTGACCGAATTGCCAACTTCTTTGCTGAGGAGTTCATGAATGAGTTCCCGGATAGCCCACTAAGGGCAGATTTACGCGATGGTGACTACGATAAAGATAAAAACTTCTATGTGGTACGCCATACGAAAATGCCAGCTTTGCTGACTGAAAACTTCTTCATGGATAATGAATTTGAATGTCGAAATATACTGCTCACTCCATGGGGGCGAACAAAGATCGTTGATTTTCATGAGCGAGCTATAGTGCGATATATTCAATCAATCGAAAATTCATAAATTAAGGAGGAACCTATGAAATTGCTAAAATTTACTGCTCTAATATTAATTTGTATGTCAAACGCGGCATGCGCTTCAACGTCAGTAAAAACTGGCGATATTCCAGATGTGCCGACGGCAGAAAAATTAAGGGGAGTGATAAGTGAGAATAATGAGCTAGAGATTGCTAAGAGCTTTGTAGATTCAGATCCTACCTTTGTTCTTGGGTCAGTTGTGAATACTTCTACTGGACAAGTTCAATGGCAAACTTATCTCAAATCAGATGCTGAACCGAAGATAGATATAAAAACCGAACTATGGGAACAAAAACTTGTAGAGAAGAATCTAGCCGCTTCTGCCAGTTATTTAAGCTTTATATCTGGTTCATTAACAGATAAAAAGAAAGCCGAGGTGATACTTATAAAAAACTCTGTTACTAAAGCAAAAAGAAGCGACATAGATTTTACTAGCCTCAAGACTAAGCTTGATTCCATACCATCAGGTGAGATCGCCAACTACGGTTTAATTGTTCAGTATACAGACTTTGTACTTACAGCTACTCTTTTTGAAGAAGCTGAAAAGAAAGCTGATGCAAAGGGCTATGGCGCTAAAATATCGGGAAAATGGCACAACAAAGTAGATAATAAAGACATGGACAGGGTAGTAGTGGCAACCTTTTTTCCCCTAAAAGATGTTTTGAGGTTTATAGATGAAGTAGACGACAACGAGGTATTAATTGAATCTCTCAACCTTAAAATTATGAGCATCCCTTTGCCAAAAACACACAGAGTTCAAATTCTAGATAGTGCTAACAAGGCCAACCAATAGGACGCAGCAAAGCTGCGCCTCTGCTGGCAGCGTTGGGTTATCGAGTGACCCACGAACAACAGACACTTTCTATAGTTAGGGTTAGCCCTCACATGGAGAATAAGGACATGAGACATTCCGGTTCGGCAGCAAGCCAATCAGCGGCTGAGCAGATCGATAAGAAAATCGCTGACCTCGGAGGCTGGCGCGGTGAGGCATTGAGCCGGATACGTGATCTCATAAAAGAGGCGGCTCCGGATGTCGTTGAGGAGTGCAAATGGTTTAAGCCCAGTAACCCGGCAGGGGTGCCTGTGTGGTCGCACGCCGGGATCATCTGCACAGGCGAATCGTACCAGTCGAAAGTGAAGCTGACGTTTGCCAAGGGGGCCTCGCTGCCTGACCCCGCCAAGCTCTTCAACTCCAGTCTCGAAGGCAAACAACGGCGCGCGATTGATATCCATGAAGGGGAGGAGGTCGATGCGGGCGCGTTCAAAGCCCTCATCCGTGCAGCGCTCGCCCTCAACACATCTGGAAAAACAAAGGCAAGGTAGTCGTACAGGCAAAGGCACGGGAAAACACCTTGCTCTGCTGTGGATTACAAGTTAAACGGCGCACATGAGCAAGACCGGCCTCTTACAAACCACAGGAGTGTGCCCATGAGAAGGCTCATCGTATCTGCGTTTGCGTCGCTTGACGGCATCATGCAAGCGCCCGGCGGTCCGGAAGAAGACCCGACCGGCGGTTTTACCCTTGGCGGCTGGATGTTCAACTACTGGGACGAGGCCATGGATCTTTCGACATCCGGTTTCGACGGCAAGGATCGAGAGCTGCTGCTCGGTCGTAGGACCTATGAGATATTCGAAGCGCACTGGCCATACCAGCCCGATGAGGATCCGATGGCGAGGAGGCTCAATGCCGCAAAAAAGTATGTTGCTTCGCGCACTTTGACGAGGCTCCACTGGAACAACTCGACCCTGCTCCATGGCGATGTAGCCTCGGCAATCATCGCGCTCAAGGCCCAACCGGGCCCCGATCTGCAGGTGATAGGCAGCGGCAATTTGATTCAAACCCTGCAGGCCGCATCGCTGATAGACGAGTACAACCTGTGGACTTTTCCAGTGGTGCTTGGGCGGGGCAAGCGCCTCTTTGGCGAGACGGCCAGGCCATGCGCGCTGCGGCTCGTTCGCTCCCAGGTCTCGACCACTGGCGTTGTGATGAGTACCTATGTACCCGGTGGCGATATCCGCGCGGGTTCGTTTGCGAGTGCCGAGCCGAGTGAGAAGGAGTTGGCCCGACGCAAAAAGATGGCGAATGAGCGGCGATGATGTGAAGCAGGCATCGGTGCGGGCTAACCATTCATGTAAGTCGGCGCTCTCGTGGCGGGGCTTAATTCAGGTGCTATCCCGCTTAATTCTGGAGAACTCTCATGCAAAAAATCGTTCCCTGCCTGTGGTTTGACGGCGACGCCGAAGAGGCGGCGCGGTTCTATGTTTCGTTACTTCCCAATTCACGAATCGATCGCGTATTGAGATCGCCGGCCGACACACCGAGCGGCCCCGCCGGCATGGTGTTGACTGTCGAATTCACATTGGCCGGGGCGAAATATATGGGACTGAATGGCGGCCCTCAGTTTCCCTTCACCGAGGCCGTGTCGTTCCAGATCCACTGCGAGGACCAGCCAGAAGTAGATCGACTCTGGTCTGCGCTTGCCGACGGAGGGGCAGAAGTCGCCTGCGGATGGCTCAAGGATCGCTGGGGTCTCTCTTGGCAGATCGTTCCGACCCGCATGATCGAATTACTCAACGATAGCGACAGGGAGTGCGCGAGACGGGCGCAGGAAGCGATGATGAAGATGGTGAAGATTGACATCGCCGAGATTGAGCGGGCGGCAAACGGACCACATTGAACGATTCATCGAGATGTAGGCCGCGGGATAACAACCGGTTGCGTCGGACGGTTGCTATCCCGTGTTAGTGACACCGCGATCCAACAACATCGAGGTGGAATACGCCGGCGTACAAGCGCCGGAAGCATGCGCGACAGGGGAAGTTAATTCCGTCATCAACGAATAGGATATTTTATGAAAGGAACATGTCTCTGTGAGTCTGTCACTATTGAAGCGAATGACGCTAAAGAGTTCGAGGCTTGTCATTGTGGCATCTGTCGCCGATGGGGGGGAGGTCCTCTGTTGGCGGTGCATTGTGGTGCGGATGTTGTCATCACCGGCAGTGAATCCATTAAGTCTTATGCTTCATCGGAGTGGGCGGACAGGGGGTTTTGTGTAAATTGTGGAACTCATTTGTATTATCATTTGAAGCACTCAAATGAATATATAGTTCCGCTGGGGCTGTTTCAGTCAGAGAGCGGATTCCGGTTTAAGCAACAAATATTCATAGATAAAAAGCCAGACTGTTACGACTTTGCTAATCAAACAGAGCATCTTACCGAGCAACAAGTATTTGAAAAATTTGGCGCATAAAAATCACAAAACAAAGCCAGAATGAACCGGAGCTCATAAGCTCGCGGCTATCACGCGAGCTTATGCCCCCGAGTTGGGTGTCCAACGGCCTTGATGCCAGGCAGTCTGGCGCAGCTACCCGACATTAAACGGTTATTCGGCCGACCAGCCGCCGTACCCATGGAGCCACGATGGCGACGGTTGGAAAGGCAATCGGCCATGTCGTTAAACAGCTTCTGAGCCACTGTGCCGGGAATCCGGAGTGGATACCCTGTGAGACGATAAGGACGAAGGCCGAGACGATGCAGACCATAATGGCCGAGAGCAAGGCGCTAAAAACAACGGGTGCAAAACGAGCAGGAATACGCATGCTGTTCTCCTATGTTTAGTTTGCAGAATGAGAGCATTGTTTTCGGTTGGCTTTCATTCATGACGAGTAAAAGAAGTGCATAACCCAGCCTGTTGCATAGAGCCCGAGACCAAAAACCGCGTGGGTGATGAGGCTCTGCACTCGGGCGGATGCGGGGCGTGGTGTTCGGGAGGCGGCAATGCCGGCCCCCATGCCCGGCTGCATTATTAAGAAGGGCGCCACGACGGTGCCCATGCCTACAGCAATAGCAGGGCCCATCGTTGGCTGCCGCAGCCACTCGCCCCCCCAGATGCTGATCAGCAAGGCGGCGAAAGCGATGCCTATCAGGTAATGGGCTGTCCAGCCTATAAGGTGTTCGCCGCGCATCGGAGCAGATGCCGCGATGGATTCATGGCGAAATCGCCCGCGTGCCATGTGGGCGAACCAGCGGCCCACCAGCCCATAGTTGGGGGGGGCGACGCCGAGCAGAGGTTGACGCACGACTCCCCACAGGTCCATTGCTGCAGTGGCGCCTATCCCGATGATGAATGTGAATATCAGGGTGTTCATGATGTTCTCCAAATTGTCTTTATTCAGGTGCAGTGCTAGCGTACAACTTAAAGTCAACTTGAGGTCAAGGGGTGTATGGATATTACCGAAGTCGCTAAACGTTCCGGCGTTCCTGCCTCAACGCTGCGCTTCTACGAAGACAAGGGGTTAATCACCTCCGTTGGCAGGAGGGGGCTGCGCCGATTGTTCACCGCCAATGTGTTAGAGCGGCTGGCTTTGATCGCGCTAGGCCGTGCGGCGGGTTTTTCACTGGACGAAATCGCCGGCATGTTGGGGGCAGACGGACACCCTCAGATCGACCGGCAGTTACTGGCGAGCAAGGCGGAGGAGCTCGATCGAACCATTCAAAAATTGATGGCGATGCGAGATGGACTTCGGCACGCGGCGGTATGCTCCGCGCCGAGCCATATGGAATGCCCAAAGTTCCGGCGCCTGTTGGGGTTGGCCGCATCGGGGGCTATTGGTGATGGCGGCAAGAAGAGGTTGCCACGAAAGCGGCGCCCTAACAAAACGTTGCGCCGGACAGGGTAATTACCCCGTCAAGCAACCGGATTGGTAGAAATGTAAGAAAAAACCAGCCTCGTGAGAGGCTGGTCAATGTTGGCAGGGCAATTAGAAGTTGAAGCCGATACCGAACACGTAGGCCCAGGCACCGTCGTCAAAGTTGTCGTTGGCGCTGCTGCCACTGTCAAACAGGAACTGGTATTCGGCGCGCCCCAGGATATAGGTGGAGGGGAGCACGTAGTATTTCAAGCCGGCCTCCAGACCTGCGGTGCCGGTTTCTTCCACGCCGTTACCATAGATGGCACCCAGTGAGGCACCCACGAAGGGACGCGCCGCCCGGCTGCCGAAGTGATAGTCGATATAGCCGCGGGTACTGCCGTTCCAGAAATCATCGGAGAGGTCTTCGCCCTGGATATCGGCGTAGGAAACGCTCTGGCGCACCCCTGCTACCGTTCTGTCAGTTAAATACCAGCCGAGATCGGCGGATATGCCAAAACTGCTGTTGTCGAAATCCTTGTCGCTGGTGCCGGTACCGGACAGCGAGAATTCCCGGTCGCCTTTACTCGGCCCGATGTTCTGGGTTTGCATACTCTGGGCCTGCGTGGAGGCAGGGATAAGTAGAGCGCTGACGCATAGGGCCAGTGAAAGTTTCTTGAAGGTATTCATGAAGAAACTCCTTGCCTGGATTAATCATCAACACATCAACCAAGCACTCAAATCGCTGGATTGTGCCTGCTTGCGGGAGCACAAGGCAACGACGTCAGGGTTAACACACCTGAGATCACAACTGTTTCTGTCACTCCTTTCTATCAATATGCGTCCTTGCGGACAGAGTCGTTCTCTATCCAAGTATACTGGTTGGTATGCGGATTGATTAAATTTTGACCAATATGTTCGCATATTCAGGGGCAGGGCCCAACAGCCAACCGGGGCACAGGCCCGGTTCAACCTGTCTCAGCATGAATAGATGCCGCGCTGCAGCATGGTGCCTGCAACCGGTCAATAGCCAGGAGGAAGCATGTTCAACATAGTGGTAAAGGGGGCGAACCGGCTGGATATTGAATTCAGCGGCAAGCTCAACAGCGATGACATGAAGGCCGCGCTGGACGCCCTGGTGGAAAAAACCGGGGACATAAACAACGGCAAGATGCTGTACCGTATCGGTGATTTCGACTGGCCCACCCTGGGCGCCATTGGCGTGGAGCTTTCCCGCATTCCGGAATTATTCAGGATGATCAGGCGATTTGACAAGGTAGCCGTCGTTGCCGAGCAAGACTGGGTTCGGACCGCCAGTAAGCTGGAAGGGGCCTTGATCCCGGGGCTCGAGATAAAGGCATTCCCGCCAGACAGGATCTCGGAAGCGGAAGCCTGGCTCGCCAGCTAGATCGGGCCGGGAGCCGCCCCCGTCAAGAGGGAAGGATCCAAATGGGTGATGCTCATGGCGGGCCTGTCCCCCGCGGGTCGTTGACGCCCCGGCAGATGCTATAGTTTCGGGAAATCGGCAGGCCCGGGGGGGAACCCCTTGCCTCGGTCATGCACAAGGACGCCAAGATGGAAGATTCCGGCATTGCGCTGCTGTGGCGGCAGTTTTACCAGAGTTTGCAAGACACCGGTGATGCCCTGGGGCTGAGCGGATTCAACTGGCAGGAGCTGGCCGTCGTTGTCCTGGGCCAGCTGCTGGTCACTGTGATGATAGTGCTGCTGTTCGGGGTCCTGTACTGGCTGCTGGCCGGCCTGCTGAAGCTGGTGCTGGGGCGGCGGGGCTATGGTGGCGGGCCCTATCGTTCGGCACGCACAGTGTTGCGCTATCTGCTGGGGCTGGCCACCCTCATCGCCATCCTGGCCCAGTACGGCGCGGAGGAGGGCGTGCTCAAGGGCAGCGCCCGTGCCGGCCTGATGGCGCTGGCCTTTTATGTGCTCTGGCTGCTGTTGTCCCGAGGGCTCATCGCCCGCCTGTCACGCCATCATCTCGACTCCTCGCTGGTGCAGCTGTGCAAGAATACCCTGTCGGTATCGATCGTGGCCCTGGGGGCCATCACCGTGCTGGCCCAGTTCGGCTTCGATGTGCTCTCCATCATCGCCGGCCTGGGCATAGTGGGTATCGCCGTGGGCTTTGCCGCCCAGTCCACCCTGTCCAACTTCATTGCCGGTATCACCCTGCTTATCGAGCGGCCCTTCCGCATCGGCGACTGGGTGCGCATTCACGGGGAGGAGGGCAAGGTGATCCGCATCGCCTTTCGCACCACCTGGCTGCGCACCCGGGACAATGTTTTCACCATGATCCCCAACGACAGCGTGGCCACCTCAGACATCATCAATTTCAGTGCCGAAGGCCCCACCCGCATTCGCATTCCGTTGGGTATCGCCTACAAGGAATCGGTGGCACACGCGCGGCAGGTGATCATGCCGCTGCTGACCGCCCACCCCAAGGTGATCAACGACGAGCGCATGCAACCCCGGATCCAGCTGCGCGAGCTGGCCGACTCGTCGCTGAACCTCAGCGCCCAGGTGTGGGTGCGGGCGGAAGACGTGGAGGTGAAGGGCCGAATTTCCTGCGAACTGCTCGAAACCATCAAGCAGGGCCTGGACGAGGCGGGCATCGAAATGCCCTTTCCCCATCTGCAGCTGTTTATCGACGAGGCCAAGGGCCTGGAGCCCTGGCTCGGCAGGCAAAACCAGTGAAGGGGCCAGGTTTTGCCTTTGCCTGGTGCTTATCCCCGAGCCGTTGCATAAAGCCATTTTTTAATGGTCGGGCAAATGTTATAACTAGGGGCTCGTTCGCGTGAGCGATTTCGAATGCCCCTTACTTCATTACAAGGAATTAAAAACGCTATGTTTGAGAAGGTCACAGCTGCACCGGCCGACCCTATCCTGGGCCTGACCGATGCTTTCCGCAAAGATCCCCGTACCGACAAAATCAACCTGGGCGTGGGCATCTATAAAGATGAAGCAGGCCAGACCCCGGTGCTGCGCTGCGTGAAAAAAGCAGAAGCCCGCCTGGTGCAGGAGCAGACCACCAAGAACTACCTCAGCATAGAAGGCACCGAGGCCTACGGCCGCGTGGTGCAAAAACTGCTGTTCGGGGCCGACTCCGCCGTGATCGGCGCCAACCGTGCCCGCACCGCCCAGGCGCCCGGCGGTACCGGCGCGCTGCGCATCGCCGGTGAGTTTATCGCCCGTCAGCTCGACACCAACACCATCTGGGTTTCCAACCCGACCTGGGCCAACCACCAGAAGGTGTTCACCACCGCCGGCCTGGAAGTCAAAGAATACGGCTATTACGATGCCGCCACCAAGGATCTGGACTTTGACGCCATGCTCGCCGATCTGAGCCAGGCCAAGGCCGGTGATGTGGTGCTGCTGCACGGCTGCTGCCATAACCCGACCGGCATCGATCCCACCGCCGAACAGTGGGCTCAGCTGGCCCGGTTGTCCGCCGAAAAGGGCTGGCTGCCGCTGTTCGACTTCGCCTACCAGGGCTTCGCCCGGGGCGTAGAAGAAGACGCCCAGGGCCTGCGGGTGTTTGCCGAGCATAACAGCGAGCTGCTGATTGCCAGTTCCTTCTCCAAGAACTTCGGCCTGTACAATGAGCGGGTGGGTGCCTTTACCCTGGTGGCCACCGACGCCGCCGTGGCCGACACCGCCTTCAGCCAGATCAAAGGCATCATCCGTGCCAACTACTCCAACCCGCCGTCCCACGGTGCCGCCGTGGTGGCCATGGTTGCCGAAGACGAGGCCCTGTACCAGGATTGGCTGGCGGAGCTGGCCGAGATGCGCGATCGCATCCAGGAGATGCGTACCCTGTTCGTCGAGAAGCTGAGCGCCCTGGGCGTGGATCAGGACTTCAGCTTTATCGCCCGCCAGAACGGCATGTTCTCTTTCTCTGGACTGAGCAAAGAGCAGGTGGCCCGCCTGAAGGACGAGTTCGGCATCTATATCGTCGGCTCCGGCCGCATCAGCGTGGCCGGCATCACCAAGGCCAACATCGACGCCCTGTGTAACGCCATCGCCGCCGTTATCTAAACGGTGCCTTTGAGCCGATAACAACGCCCCGCATCGTGGGCTTACCTGAAAAGGGCCGGTTGCCAAGACAACCGGCCCTTTTTTATGTTTTCAGCCATTGTTAGCCGACAAAAAACGCATTTTGCACCGGCATAACGGTTTTGGTATCCACGCCCAGGGCCCGGGCCGCATGGAAGGGCCAGTAGGGATCACGCAACATTTCACGGCCGAGCAGCACCAGATCGGCCTGACCCCCGGCGATGATCCGTTCCGCCTGCTTCGCTTCGGTCACAGTACCGACCGCCATCGTCTTGATATCCGCCCCTTCCCGGATGTCGGCGGCCAGCCCTATCTGATCGGCGTTCCTGCTGCCCAGCGAGCTTCTTGAAGCCGGGCTGGCTCCTCCCGCGCTGCAGTCGATAATGTCGACGCCGAGCTCCTTGAGCCATTTCGCCATTTGAATATTGTCTTGCACGGTTAACCCCTGTTCATCCCAGTCGGCGGCGGAAAGCCGGACCGCCAGCGGCAGCCGTTCCGGCCAGACATCCCGGATTTTTTTCGTGGTTTCCAGCAGCATCCGCGCCCGGTTTTCAAGGCTGCCCCCGTATTCATCCTGGCGGCGATTGGCCAGCGGCGTGAAGAAGCTGTGCAGCAGATAACCATGGGCCGCATGGATCTCCAGCAGTTTGTAGCCTGCCTGCAAGGACCGTTCGGCGGCGGCGACGAAGGCGTGCTGGGTCTGTTCGATATCGGCGACCGTCATCATGCGTGGTGTTTTCCAGAGCCGGATGCCGTCGCTGTCGAACGGCTCATTACCAGGCGCTATGATGTCGTAACCCCCTTCGTCATTGTGCAGGTGATGCCCGCCCTCCCAGGGTCTGGCGGCGCTGCCCTTGCGGCCGGCATGGGCTATCTGAATGCCGGGCACCGCCCCCTGTTGCTCGATAAAACGGGTGATCGGGAGCAACGCCTCTGCCTGCGCATCGTTCCAGATACCGGCACAGCCCGGGGTGATGCGCCCCTCCGGGGTGACCGCGGTGGCTTCGGACATGATCAGGCCGGCACCGCCCACGGCCCGGGAGCCGAGATGAACCAGGTGCCAATCGGTCGCAACGCCCTCGAGCGAGCTGTACTGGCACATGGCAGAAACCCCGATGCGGTTTTTGAAGGTGACGTCTTTTATCTTTAAGGCAGAAAATAGCTGGGACATTATAAATCCTCCGGTACGAGTCGCTTGCCGGGCATGGGCTCGGCCACTGTGTTGCGGGTCTTCTGGTTGATAAGCAGGACTGCGGCAAATATCAGGCCCGTCGCCAGGTATTCAATCGCGCCGATATCTTCCCCCATCAGGGTCGAGCCGATCAGGAGCGCGACCAGGGGAGGAATGTAGGTCACCGACGACGCGGAAACGGCACCCCATTGGTCGATGAGGTAGTAGTAGATAAGGCAGGCCAGACCCGTGCCCAGCAGGCCCAGACCCAGGAGTACGCCGGCCATCGCATGCAGGTCATCATTGATGTTTGCGATACCGTTGTAGTCGGTGATGATGCACAGGATGAGCAGGCTCAATCCGAGCTGGTAAGTGGTCAGCGCCGCGCTGGATATGTTTAGCGGCACTATGTATTTCCTGGCATAGATGAAGGAGGCGCCCACGCTTAACGAGCCCGAGATCATATAGACGACGCCTTCGAGATTGGTGGCGGCCACATCATCCGAGAAGGGGCGGGCAATCAGGAGTATCCCGGAAAACCCCGCCACCAGACCCAGCACCCGCTTGATGGAAACCGGTTCCCCGGAAAGCAGGAGCATGCCCATCAACAGGGCAAAAACGGGGATAGTGCCGCTGAGGGCGCCGGCCACGCCGGAGGGCAACAGGGAGCTTCCCTTGGCGAAACCATAGTAATAGATCACGGTGGCCAGCAGCGACATGACCAAAAAGTGCCTGCTATGTTTCAGGTGGGCCAGTTTCAATCCCCCCTTGAAGTAGGCGTAGAGGGCAATGGGCAAGAGTCCGGAGGCCACCCTCAGCAGCACGATCTGGGCAGGCGAGATCAGCTCGGCCGCCAGCTTCATATATACGAAGTTGCTGCCCCAGATCACCCCCAGGGCCAGAAAAGCCATAACAGGCAGATATTTCATGTCGTGCACCCTATCTCTTAATCCCGGTTCGATATCGTTTCATTCTGGCCATTTGAGTTGGCGCGACAAACGATTTAATCTGCCATATAAAATAGATAATCTATTTCATGAGGGATGAGAGAATGGCGTTTCCAGTCCGGTTGCAATGCTTGCTTGCGGGAGATCACTGATGCATAAGCCCATGCCGCCGCTGCGGGCCCTGGTGGCCTTCGAGGCGGCGGTCCGTCACGCCAGTTTCAAGCAGGCCGCCGAAGAGTTGCATCTCACCCCGGGTGCGGTCTCGCAACAGGTGCAAAAGCTGGAGCATTGGCTGGGGTATCCGCTGTTTGTGCGGCAGGTGCGCCAGCTGCAGGTGACCGAACGTGGCATGAGCTATTTCAGCCGTATCGCGCCGGCGCTGGAACAGATAAGCGCCGCCAGTGAAGCCTGCCGGGAAACCTCCCCGGATCGGGTGTCCCTGTCGTTGTCGCAAACCCTGGCGGCCAAATGGCTGGGCCCCCGGCTGGGGGATTTCGTCAGCCGCCATCCCGACATCGAAGTCCATATCAATGCCTCCAATCATCCGGTTGATTTTCAGCGGGAAGCGGTGGATCTGGCGATACGGCATTTCGACGGGCGAGACCCGTCGCTGGAGGTACAGGAGGTTTTCGACGACGAAGTCCGGTTGTTTTGTGCTCCCGCCTATGGTGATGCCATGGCATTGCAGCATCCGGACCGGCTCAGTGGGGTAACCTTGATCGTGGCCACGCCTTACCCGTTCTGGGATGACTGGCTGAGCCGCTTTACTACCCTTGCCCCAGCAGTAAGCAAGCGGATACCGGCGCTGTACTTCGACCAGACCCTGCTGGCGATCGATGCGGCCAAGCGTGGCCAGGGCGTGGTGCTGAGCAACCACCTCCTGGTGCAGGAAGAGCTGGAGCGAGGGGAGTTGATCGAGCCGTTTGGGTTGTCTCTGCCCCTGGATAAGAGCTACTACCTGGTCCACCCCAGGCGCCAGCCCCTCAGCCGGTCGGCCGGCACCCTGAAAGACTGGCTGTTGGACCAGTTTGCTAAATCGGGTATGCGCGCAACTACCTGAATCAGGCTTCCGCCACCCTGAGCAGGGAAGGGCGTACCAGCAACCAGTAGCTGAGCAGCGCCAGTATGGTGCAGATGGCCATCACGCTGGTCATCGGCAGGGGAGAGAGCAGGGCGCTGCTATTGACCGCGAAGGCGGCCACCGCCCCCAGGCCGAAGCGCAGGGTCCCGGCCAGGGCCGACGCGGTGCCGGCGGCCTGGGGAAAGTGGCTGAGCAGGCCGGCCATGGCATTGGCACCGACCAGGCTGATTTGCGCTATGGTGATCATCACAGGTACCACTATGCCCCACAGGCCGCCGAACTGGCCGACGGCGTTGACCATCAGCAAGCTGCTGGCCAGGGCCGAGACGGTCAGGCCGAGCTGCAGCAGGCGATCGCTGCCCAAATGCCTGACCAGGCGGCTGTTGCCGAAGGTCAATATCATCATCAGCACAATATTCAGGCCGAACAGCAAGCCGTAATGCTGGGGAGGCACGCCGAAAACCTCGATATAGACCAGGGGCGAACCGGAGATAAAGGCGAACATGGAGGCGGTGGTCAGGGCGCCGCACAGTATGTAACCCAGCGCCGCCCTGTGCTGCAGCACCTTGCCGTAATTGCGCAAAATGGGCAGCAGGTGAAAGGGCTGGCGGTGTTCGGGCTTCATGGTTTCGGGGATCTTGATGGCCAGAGCCATGCTGACCAGCACCCCTATTATCGCCAACAAAATAAAAATACTGTGCCAGTGGGCCACCAGCATCAGGTAGCCGCCTATCAGGGGCGCAAGCAGGGGCGCCAGTGTCATCACCAGTATCACCAGCGACATCACCCGGGCGAATTGATCCCGCTCGAACATGTCCCGCAGCAGGGCATTGAGCACCACGGAGCTGGCCGCTCCGCCCACCGCCTGCAGCAGGCGAAAGGCCATCAGGGTTTCTATGCTGTCGGCAAAGGCGCAGCCCAGGCTGGCCAGGCTGAAGATCGTGGTGCCCAACAGCATCACCGGTTTGCGGCCCACGCTGTCGGCCAGCGGCCCGTAAAACAGCTGTCCCAGGGCGAACCCCGCCAGGAACACACTGATGGTCAACTGGGCCTGGGAAATAGGCACGCCCAGATCCCGCGCTATGGTAGGCAGACTCGGCAGATACATATCGATGGCCAGGGGAGTCAGGCCGGCCAGGCTGGCCAGCAGTAACAACAGTGAGAGGGGAAGGCCCATGGATCTGTTCCAAAAGTATCAATTGTAACTGATTTAACCATGGTAATGAGGATCAGGCAAAAGGAGTTTCGGCTGCTTAGGGATAATAGGGATAAATATGCAGCCGGGGGATCAGCGGCTCATCGGCGATACGCTGCGGCCGGCGTTGACGGGTCTTGGCCGGCGGGTAATCGCCCAGCGGGGTGACGGCCGGCGGCGTGTCCTGGCACAGCAAGAGCGGCAGGTGGGCCTTTACCTGTTGCTGACGCGGGCTTACCTCTTCGGCCCAGCGTACATTGACCATGGGATGGGTCTTGACCGGGCGTCGCAGCCTTAATTCCACCCCGGCGGGCAGCCGCTTCACATCGTAAATCTCCCGATCGATGCATTGCTGCCAGGTGAGGGCGTCGGTCAGTGCCGGCGGTGTGGCCTTGGCGGCATTGAGCTGGCGGACCAGCTCGTCCTTGTCTATTTTGCGGATGATCTGCTTGTTGGCCCAGGTAAAGCCCAGGCGGGAGGCCGGACGGGGCAGCAGCACCAGCTGGCGATAGACCTGCAGAGTGATCAGCCCGGGAAAGGTGTCGTGCACCAGGGTGAATTTTTGGTCCCGGCCTTCGGCTTCCTGTACCTGGCTGCGAAACTGTTGCTTGAGCTGGTTGATCTGCTCTACCAGGGGGACCAGCGCCGGCCGGGCGTCGGTGGGTAACACCAGATAACCGGGCAGCCGGAAACTGGCCTTGCTCGAGCAGTCGGCACGCATGTGCCACTGGCGGTAGGACTGCAAGGCGGTGGCCAGGGCGGATTCGCCGATCAGGCGCGAAACGCTGATCTGCTCGATGGGCTCATGCTCCTTGCCGGCCGGCACATCGGGCAGGGGATAGCAGGCGGCCTGCAGGATCTGGGATGGGTCTTGGCCGAGCAGCCGGGTCAGGTCGTTGAGGCTGGTTTCCAGCTGTTCCAGGGTGGCGCGCAGGCGGGCGGCGAGAGTAAACATATTTTATGCCAACATACTTAGGTTGACTGTCAATGTAGCAATGAAGGAAAAGGCGGGCAAGGGGATCGGCGGAAAGGGACGAAAATGAGTGCCAATCCCGGATCATCACGGGATCGGCCAGGGCTATTTACCCTTCCTGCTCTTGAGCGCGATACCCAGGCATACAGCGGCACCACCCCAGGTCAACCCCAAGCCGATGATCATCATGATGATGGCACCCGTGCTCATAAGCGTGACTCCTGCCTGCTGGCTGCGTTGATCGACAGGGCGAGGATCAGCATGATGCCGATCATGCCCCAGCCGATGAAATAAATTTCATGATTAGCATAACCGCCGTAATTCTCGCGGAAGGCGCCCAGAATATTGTTGAACAGCAATATCAGCAAGATGCCCACCGACACAAAGCGGATGCAGAACAGCCACCAGTTGCCGACCCTGAATTCCGATAGCCGGTTGGCATGACGCTGGAAGTCGGTCAGCCGGCACAGCCAGCCGGCCAGCAGCAATTCCAGCAGGCAGGCGCCCAGCAGGGCAACATTGTTGATAAAGTAATCGACCAGGTCCAGCAGCAGCAGTCCCCCCTGGGTGATAAATAACAGGCTGATCAGGAAGCCCAGGGTACAGAACAGGGTCGAAGCTTGATGGCGGTTCCAGCCCAGTTTGTCCATCAACCCGGTAATGACCGCCTGGGCTATCGAAATATGGGAGCTGACGCCGGCAAACACCAGGGCCAGGAAGAACAGGGGCCCCATGATGCCCGGCGCCGGCAACAGGTTGATGGCGGTCGGCAGGGTGACAAACGCCAGGCCGACGCCGGAGCTGACCACCTCCGTCAGTGCCGTGCCCTGGGCATGGGCCATATAGCCGAGGGCGCCGAACACCATGATACCGGCCAGCATGGAGAAGCCACAGTTCATCAATACCGTCATAAAGGCGTTGTTGTTGATATCGGATTTTTCCGGCAAGAAGCTGGCGTAAGACAGCATGATGGCAAAGCCGACACTCAGGGTGAAAAAAATCTGGCCATAGGCGGCAGACCACACCTTGGGATCCCAGATCTTGCTGAAGTCGGGGGCGAACATCCAGTTGATGCCATCGAGGGCACCGGGCAGGAAGGCGATGCGGGCAATCAGGTAAAGCACCAGCAAAAACAGCAGGGGCATGAGTATTTTGTTGATTTTTTCGATGCCGCCCTGCACCCCCCGGTAAGTGGCGACATAGGTAGCCGCCCAGGCAATGCTCAGGGGCAACAGCAGGTTCCAGCGCAGGTCGCCCAGGCGGGAGGGGGCGTTATCGCTGGTCAGTCCCAGGAAGGTGCCGAAGAAGAAGCTGTTGCTGTCGTCCCCCCAGGATTGGCTGAAGGCGAAATAGCAATAGGAAATGGCCCAGGCGATCACCACCACGTAATAGCAGGCGATAACGGCCGAGATCATCACCTGAAACCAACCCAGCCACTCGAAGCGGCGATTCAGGCTGGCCAGTGTTTTAGGGGCACCGGAGCGGTATTTATGGCCTAGGGTAAACTCCAGAATCATAAAGGGGATGCCGGCGGTCAGCATGGCGAACAGGTAGGGGATGAAGAAAGCCCCGCCGCCATTTTCATAAGTTACGTAAGGAAAGCGCCAGATATTACCCAGCCCCACGGCCGACCCCACGGCGGCCAGAATAAAGCCGGTGCGGGAACCCCATTGTTCACGACTCATAATGACCCCTTGGGCGAGATGATTATATTTAACAATAGCGTAGCCGATAGCGGGGAAGAGAAAAAAGTCAGGGAGAGAATGGTTTGTCAGCAAAAATGAATGGTAATTCACTTATTAGTTTTTATGTAATGTTAATGAATAGTTTATTGTTGTTTGTTTAATTAACTTCATTTTTTACAATAAGATAATGAGAGTTGTGCTTGTTTTTTGCATTAGAAAAACTGATTTTTATACACAAGAAAGGTAGCTTGATGGGGGGTAATACCGGCAGTATTCTTGGCTTGAAATCTACCGGAGGCGCATCATGAACCAGACTCTTCAGCAATCAGTTGCTTTTACTCAAACATCTCGCCGGCAGCAGGGCAAAGCCGGTGTCCTTGCCAGAATGAACAGCTGGCTGCAGCGCAGCCGCAGCCGTCGTGAACTGGCGGAATTGCCCACCTATCTGTTGAAAGACATCGGTTTGAACGAATCAGACCGCTATCGGGAAATCAGCAAGCCGTTCTGGCAAAGGTAATACACCGCAAGGATGCGCCAATAAAAAAGCCGCTGTTTAACAGCGGCTTTTTTATTACGACGGCGTTTAGCCAAAAATATAAAAGTAGCCGGCCAGTATGCCGATACAGGCCAGGTTAAGGACAAAGCCGGCCTTCATCATCTGGCCCTGGCGGATCAAGCCACTGCCGAAGACGATGGCATTGGGGGGCGTGGCCACCGGCAGCATAAAAGCGCAGGACGCCGCCACCGCGATGACGGAGGCCACCATCACGGGCGTCAGCCCCAGGCTTTCCGCCACCGCCGCGAATACCGGGACCAGCAGGGCGGCGCTGGCGGTATTGGATGCCAACTCGGTGAGGAACACTACGAAGGCGGTGATGGCCAGCAGGATCACGAAGGGGCTGGCGTCTGCCAGCAGCTCCGCCAGGTAATTGGCAAGAAACAGGCTGGTGCCGGTGTCACGCAACACGCTGCTCAGGGTCAGGCCGCCACCGAACAACAGCAGGACGCCCCAGTCGGTATGTTTTGCGATGTGTTGCCATTCGGCCACCCGGCTCAGGCCGATCAAGACGATGGCGAGCAGGGCGACCAGGGTATCGAAGGCGCTCAGCCCTCCCAGGGCGGCAGACACCGGGCTGGAGAAAATCCATAAGGCCACGGTCAGGGCAAAGATGGCGAGGGTGATTTTTCGCTTACCGGTCCAACGCATTTCTTCCTGCTGTAATTCGACGCGTTGATTGAGCCGGGGACGAAACAGCAGATACAGGATGACGATGGCCACCGGCAGCAGGAGCAGGGTAATGGGCAGACCCAGTGCCATCCAGTCACTGAAGCTCAGGCCCACCTCGGCGGCGGCGATGGCATTGGGCGGGCTGCCGACCAGGGTGGCGATCCCGCCGATGCTGGCGCTGTAGGCGATGCCGAGCAGGACAAACACATAGGTGGCCCTGTGTTGATGCTGATCCAGGCAGCTGAGCAATCCCAGGGCCAGCGGCAGCATCATGGCGGCGGTGGCGGTATTGCTGATCCACATGGAGAGGAAGGCGGTGGTCAGAAACATCAGCAACACGGCGATGCTTAAGCGGCCGTTGGCCAGCTGCAGGATGCGGTTGGCGATCAACTTATCCAGCCCCTGGCTGTGCATGGCGGCGGCCAGGGCAAAGCCCCCCAGGAATAAAAAGATGATGGGGTTGGCAAAGTTGCCGAGGGCGGCCCCCGTGGTCAATATGCCCAACACCGCCGCCAGCAGGGGGACCATCAGCGCGGTAATGGTGATATGTATCGCTTCGGTCAGCCATAATACGGCAATAAAGATCAGCAGGCTCAAGCCTTTATTGACATCGGGCTCAAAAGGCAGGACAACCAGCAGGGTGGCGAATAAACAGATATCGGCGAGTAATATCCAGCCCTTGATGCCGATCCTGGATGTTTTTTGAGGGGGGACTGTGGGCATGTTTACGCTCTGTATCTTGTTATTATTGAATGAAAGAACATGGTCTCATAATAGGCCAAAGGCAGGGTTTTGTACTTGTCTTGTCCGTTTTATGACGGATACCGGTCTTGCGTGAGCACTTTGTCTTAAGTTACCCCGCCTGGTCGATTATCATGATGGATTTGCCGCCAGCCTGAATTTAGAGCCCCGACATGCCAACGTTTATCCGAATTACCATGCTTACGGCCCTGCTGTTAGTGCTGGGTCTAAGCCTCTATAGCCTGTTGCTGGAGCGACAGTATCGGGACTATCGTGAATTGGCGAGCAGGGCCGGTCCCCTGGTCGATGATCTGCATCATGTGCATCATGAAATCATCATGCTGGATGCCGAGAATGATGTCCGGCTGGAGGGCAAGATCCAAAGCCTCTCGCTGAGCCTGGGTCATTTCAACGACTATCTTAAGGGCTGGGAGCACCAGGAGCCGGATCTACGGCCGGTGATGGCCGAGTTGCAAAACTATCTGTCGGGACTGAGCCAGTTGCAGGAGGAGGAGCTGCGCCTTCGTTATGCCCTGAAGGAGTTTCATCAGCAGCTCGGCATGCTGGAGACGGTCAGCCCGGAGCAATTAGCCGGCATTGAGCGTTTGTCGGAACTCAGTGAACTCTATCTGTATGCCTTCCAACCGGCCTTTGTCGACCATTTGGCCAATGTCGCCCAATCCCTGGCAGCTGGGGCCGATGAGCAACTGACCGAGATGCTGTATGGGCACCGGCTGTATCGTCAGAGCCTGCGGCGTATCATAGGGTTGCGCCGGCAACTGGGGGATGACGATGTCACCGGGCTGTTGCAGTGGAAAAAGCGCTGGGAAGAAGAGCTTAATGGCGCCAAGGAGCGGCTGCTGCTGATCCTGGCGCTGATGCTGGGGGTGATCTTCAGCGCCGGAATGGCGTTGTTGCATGTGCGCAATAAACAGTTAAAGCAATCCAATCAGGCATCAATGGCCCTGGCGCGGGCGAAAACCGACTTTCTGGCCAATATGAGCCACGAGATCCGCACGCCGATGAATGCGATTATCGGTTTTGGCTCCCTGGTGCAGCAAACGGCCCTTAATGCCCAGCAAGCGGAATATATCAAAAAAATCCGCACCTCCTCCGATACCCTGCTGTTGCTGATCAACGATATCCTCGATCTGACCAAGGTGGAGTCGGGCAAGCTGGAGCTGGAAGACATAGCCTTCGATCTGAACCAGCAGCTGGATACTTTGTCCGGTCTGTTTGCCGATATGTCGGAGCAAAAGCAGCTGGAAGTGATCATCAACAAGGCGCCGGATGTACCCGATCAGCTACAGGGGGATCCCTTACGGTTAGGTCAGATATTAGCCAACCTGGTCAGCAATGCGGTCAAGTTTACCGAGCGGGGAGAAGTGGTACTGGCGATTTATCTCTGCCCCGGGGATGAACAACGATTGTGCTTTGAAGTAAAGGACACGGGTATCGGCATCATGCCCGAAAAGCTGGCCAGCCTGTTCAAGCCCTTTACCCAGCTGGATGCCAGCACCACCCGCAAGTACGGCGGCAGTGGTTTGGGACTCAACATCAGCCGGCATCTGATCCAGTTGATGCAGGGCAGCATATCGGTACAGAGTCAGCCGGGACTGGGGTCGACCTTTAAGGTGGTATTGCCCTTGCGGCGGGCCGCCGTCAGCCCCCATGAAGAGCACAGGCCTGATTTTATTCCCGGTCAAAAAATATTACTGGTGGATGATAATGAACTGGTGCTGGAGCTCATGGGCCGCATCATCCGGGATGCCGGCTTTATCCTCTATACGGCGAGGGATGCGGTTTCTGCCAAGGAGATTATCCAGCAGCGGGGGGCCGAGTTACGGCTGGCGCTGATTGATTGCCGGCTGGGCCAGGATAATGGCCTGGATCTGGCCGGCTTCATTACCCGGCAGCACCATCTGGCAGGGCTTGATATCGTGATCACCAGTGCCTTTGGCCGGGAGCGGCCCTCGGGGCAGATGGATAGCCTGGGTATCCGCCATTTCCTGTCTAAACCGATTACCGAAAAAAGTTTGCTGGCCTGCCTGTCCAAGGTGCTCAACCCCCAGCCCGAGGCCATGGCGCCATCATCTGCCAACGCAGATGACACCTGGTTTTACCGCAAGCGGTTGATGGGCTGTCATCTCTTGCTGGCAGAAGACAACAGGGTCAATCAGCAATTGATCGTCGAGTTTCTGGCGAAAGTCGGGGTGACGGTGACCCTGGCCAATCATGGCCAGCAGGCAATAGACATGGTGTCGAAAAATACCTTCGATGCCATTCTAATGGATTTGCAGATGCCGATCCTCGATGGCCTTCAGGCGACCCGCCAAATCCGCAAGCTCAGGGTTAACCACCAGATCCCCATTATCGCCCTCACCGCCAGCGCCATGCGCGGCGACAGGGAAACCTGCCTGGAGGCAGGCATGAACGGCTATGTCACCAAGCCGGTCAATCGCATCGAGTTGTATCAGGCGCTGCTTCAGGTCGGCCTGGGCCATGAGCAAAGGGGGGCTCCGGGATCCGATAACAGCAGGGCTCGGGATAGCGGTGTCCAGGACGGGGAGAGCGGCTATCTGGCCCTGGACCAGGCCCGCAGCCGGTTCGAACGGGACAGCCGGGCATTTACCTTATTACTCAGGCTGTTTATCGAGGAGCATCAGGATGATGTGTGGCAATTGCAGGCGGCGTTGGCCAATGGGGACGACCTGGAGGCGAACAAGGTGCTGCGGCGGCTGGCCGCAGTCGCTGCCAATATTTATGCCGAGCCGCTGGCCGCGCTGGCGGGCGAGCTGGAGGCTGAAGGACAACAAGGGGGAACCCCGTCGCCGGAGAAAATGGATGAACTGACCCGCGTTTTCGCCAAAACCCGGGAGCAGGCCGCTCATGTCCTGAGCCATTTATCCTGGCCAGCACAGTCTGTTGGAGAATGATTTTCTCACTTTGCCAACTCAATCACAATTTTCATTAATGCGGTATATAGTTCTTATAATGTAAAAGTTACTGAAATATTTATCTATTAAATATTATCGCTTCAGCGGAACATACAGCGCCGTCAGGGCCAGCGCCCAGCATGGCCTGACAGGGGCCGGTTTGACTGTTTTTTTACTCTGGATTTATCCCTTCTTTTAGATGATATTGTCGTCATGTCCGCATCTTTGTAGGGAAGTGTTATGAAAGTTTTGGTCTTGGGTAGTGGAGTCGTCGGTGTTACCAGTGCCTGGTATTTGGCTCAGCAGGGTCATGAGGTAGTGGTGCTGGATCGACAGCCTGAAGCGGCCGAAGAGACCAGCTTTGCCAATGCCGGACAGCTGTCGTTTGGCATGTCATCCCCCTGGGCCGGCCCCGGTATCCCGGCCAAAGCCATCAAGTGGATATTTCAGGAGCACGCCCCGCTCAAGGTCCGCCCGAGCCTGAACCCGATGCAATGGCAGTTTATGCTGTCGATGCTGGCTAACTGCAACGAAAAATCCTATAGCGTCAATAAATCCCGTATGGTGCGGGTATCCGACTACAGCCGGCAGTGTGTCAACGCCCTGCAGGATGAACTGAAGCTGCCGTTTGAAGGCCGTAAGAAAGGCCTGTTACAGGTATTCCGCACCCAGAAGCAGGTGGATGATGCCGCCAAGGACATCAAGGTGCTGCAGGACTTCAAGGTGCCTCATGCCATGCTCAATGTGGAGGAGTGTATCGCCCGTGAGCCGGCCCTGGCCCGGGTAAAAGACCAGCTGGTGGGTGGCCTGCATTTCTCCGAGGATCAAACCGGTGACTGCAACCTCTTTACCAAGGCGTTGGTGAAGAAATGTATCGAACAGGGCGTCACCTTCAAGTTCAACACCGAGATCAAGGGCCTGGTGCGCGATGGCGAGCGGATCAGCGGGGTGCAGACCGACAAGGGGCTGGAAACCGCCGATCAGGTGCTGGTCTGCCTGGGCAGCTATTCTCCCTTCCTGCTCAATTCCCTCGGGATCCGCCTGCCGATCTACCCGGTCAAGGGCTATTCCCTGACCATAGACGTAAAGGAAGATGCGGATGCTCCCCAGTCCACCGTGATGGATGAAACCTTCAAGGTGGCGATTACCCGTTTCGACACGCGGATCCGTGCCGCCGGTACCGCCGAGCTGGCCGATTTCAACAGCGACCTGCCCGAGGCCCGGCGTGAGACCATTGCCCATTCCGTCAGGAGCCTGTTTCCCGAGGGCGGCAAGATCGAAGAGGCCAGCTTCTGGACCGGTTTCCGTCCCATGACGCCCGACGGCACCCCCATTATCGGCGGCACCCGTCTCAAGAACCTCTGGCTGAACACCGGCCACGGTACCTTGGGTTGGACCATGGGTCCGGGGTCCGGCAAGTTGATCGCGGACTTGATCAGCGGCAGGCAGCCGGACATAGATCCGCAGGGACTGTCAATCAGCCGCTACTGAGCCATTCGGCGCCGTTTATCGCGAGCCTTCCCAACATCCCCGCGCCCGCGGGGATTTTTTGCGGCGGGAGAGACCGCCATGACGGGTGCGGGTATGCGCTGCTCGCCCATGGGGCTGATACGCCCGCGGCTTCGATGGCGTCTGGCAGTGGGCCGGGCAATGGGATAGAGTTGAGTGATAATAGGTGTGCCCCCTTGCCGTTCGTTAACGAATGGCAAGGGGGCACACCCTGACATGGAGTTATCATGGAAGAGATACTCACCCTGCTGTTTGAACGCCTGCCTCACTGGTTTGAACAGATCCTTTCCGCAACCGTCCTTTATCAGCTGATCGTCCTGTTGCTGGCGGCGCTGGGCGCCTTGATGGTCAACCGCCTCGCCAGCCGGCTGTTGCATCTGGATGACGGCGCACCGGGCTCGGGCCTGCGTCATGTCACCCGCCGGACCGTACAGAAGGTGGTGTTCCCCCTGTCCATGCTGCTGTGGGTGCTGCTCGGCAAGGCAGCCCTGCTGATGCTGTCATTGCCGGTGATGCTGATCAGCATAGCCGTGCCCCTGCTGCTTTCCCTGGTGCTGATCCGTATCCTCGTCTACCTGCTGCGCAAGGGATTTCCGCCCACCCCCATGCTGATGGCCTGGGAGAATATAGTGTCTACCGGCATCTGGTTGGTGGTGGCTTTACACCTGCTGGGCTGGTTGCCGGTGGTCACCGAAACCCTGGATGCGGTGGCCTTCGACATGGGCAGGACCCGTATCTCCCTGCTGTCGACCATCAAGCTGGTGGTATTGGTCGCCATGCTGCTGACCCTGGCTTTCTGGATATCCGGGTTGTTGGAACGGCGGATGAAGTTATCGGCCTATATGGCGCCGTCGATGCAGGTCGCCTTCGCCAAGTTCAGCAAGTTTTTCCTGATCACCCTGGCATTGTTGCTTGCCATCGACGCGGTGGGCATAGATCTCACCGCCCTGGCGGTGTTCGGCGGTGCCCTGGGGGTAGGGATCGGTTTTGGTCTGCAGCGCATCGCCAGTAATTTCATCAGCGGCTTTATCCTGGTGCTGGACAGATCCATCAAGCCCGGCGATGTGATCACCGTATCTGGCCAGTTTGGCCGGGTCGAGGAGCTGCGCGCCCGTTATGTGGTGGTCAAGAGCCGGGATGGGGTGGAGACGTTGATCCCCAATGAAAACCTGATCACCTCGGAGGTGATTAACTGGAGCTATACCGATCCCTATGTGCGGGTCAGTATTCCGGTACAGATAAGCTACGAGGATGATCCGGAACAGGCCATGGCGCTGATGCTGGAATGCATCCAGAATTCGCCCCGGGTCCTCGCTTACCCCGAGTCCACGGTCCAGCTGCGCGGTTTTGGTGAAAGCGGTATCGATTTGGAGTTGCGGATCTGGATCCGGGATCCGGAAGCTGGTGTCGGCAATATCCGCTCCCAGATCAACCTGGCCATCTGGCACGCCTTCAAGCAGGCCGGTATCACCATTCCCTATCCCCAGCGGGATCTGCATATCAAGGCGGTGCCGCCGCCCCCGGCCGAGGTGGCCCCGACGACGCCGAAAGAGCCGTAAGCAGAGCGGCACAGGCCAAGGTACGATATTTACAGCCTGTGCCGGGCAGGCCATACTGCCTCTTTTTTGCCAGCCAGCCTTATGTTACTGACCTTGCTTAATATTGTGGTGCCCGTGTTTGCCGTGGTGGTGGTGGGCTTTGTGTTTGGCCGTCGCCAGGCCCATGCCGACATGGGGTTTGTTAACCTCGCCAATGTCGCCGTCTTTTGTCCGGCCCTGGTATTTTCCGCCCTGCTCAAAAACCCCGTCACGCTGGCCGGCAGCTGGCCCTTGATGGTGGCCGGCCTGCTGATTATCCTGTTGCCCGGACTGCTGCTGACCCTGTTTTCCTTCGAAGGGCTGGAGCGGCGGACCCAGGTCCTGGCCGGCATGTTCAGGAACACCGGCAATATCGGCATTCCCCTGATGATGCTGGCCTATGGTGCCGAGCAACTGGGTGCCATAGTGATACTGTTCGTGCTTTCCAACCTGGTTCATTTTTCCCTCGGGTTGTTCATCCTTTCCCGGGAGGCGGGCCATTGGCAGTGGCTGAAAAACCCCACTATCTGGGCGGCGGCGCTGGGCATGGGACTGGCGGATCATCCCTCCCTGCTGCCCGGTTTTATCACTACCTCGGCCGAACTGCTGGGCCAGATGGCGGTGCCCTTGATGTTGTTTGCCCTAGGGGTGCGTCTGTCCGAGGGAGAGATGGGCAACCTGGGGCTGGCCTTCAGGGTGAACATTAGTTACCTGCTGGTGGGGGCGGCGAGCCTGCTGCTGGTGGCCTGGCTGCTGCCCTTGACCGACGACTGGCTGCGTCTGCTGGCGTTGTCGGTGATGTTGCCGCCGGCGGTGCTGAATTACCTGTTATGCGAGCAGTTCCGCTGCCAGCCCGACAAGATGGCCAGTATCGTCCTGCTGGGCAATGCCATGTCGGTGTTTACCATTCCCCTGGTGGTCTATCTTACCCTGACCTTTATCTAAGCGTTCTGGGTGAAAAATAACGAGAGGATGAAGGCAGCGATGGCTGTGCTCCGGCGACGGCCGGAGAGTTGGTACATTAAATAGCCTTTACTGTTTGTTTATAAAACATTTTTATCTGTTTATACTGAGCCCTTTCTTTTTGACGTGCGGGCCAGATGCGACTGAGTCTCAAGGGGTTTAAGAAAGACGGCCCCACAGCCAAACTGGGTGTGTATCTGACACAGGATAATATCCTGGCGATCGATGAGCAGGATCAGACCCGGGTTTACCAACGGGCGATTGCCCGCCATGAGGCGCCTGGCGCAGCCCTGGCTGCGTTTATTGAGGAGCAACGCTGGCAGGGCCGTGGAATTCAACTGGCATTGGGACGCGGCTGGTATCAGCAGCTGCAGCTGCCCAGGCCCAAGCTACCCGATGACGAATTGCCCCTGGCACTGCCCTGGTGCGTGCGCGATCTGGTCAACGAACCGGTCGACAACCTGCTGTTTGACTATATCGACCTGCCCCCATCGGCCCATGGGGAAGCCAGGATCGCCGTCTATCACAGCGCCCGGGACCGGCTGGCCAGCCTGGTTCAGGCGATCACGCCGTTGTGCCCTGTGGTCACCATAGGGGTGGATGAACTGGCACTCGCCAATCTGTTGGGGCCGGATATTCATGGTCTGGTGCTGTACAAGGCCCCGGGCCAGGAGCTGACGCTGCTCTTTATTCATCACCGGCAGTGGCAGTTTTCGCGGACCATTCGCGGTTTTCAGGCCCTCGACGACGACTCGATATCGGCGGATCAATTTATTTTCGACAACCTGCTGTTGGAGCTGCAGCGCAGTATCGACTATGCCACCGGCCAGCTTAAGCTGATGCCCCCCGAACACTGGTATCTGGCCTTGCCGGCGCGGGTTACCCCGGCCCTGGCGCAGTCGATAGCCCAGATATTTAATATGCAGACCAGCTCCCTTTCCGATGCGGTCTTGCTCCCCCAGGCCCTGCCTGCCCTGGGGATGCTGAAGGGTGGCGGCGATGAAGCAACGGGTTGAGTTTTATCAGGCCAGCCTGCGGCCTCGGCAAGAGTCCCCCTCCCTGCGGTGGTGGCCGAGGGGGGCCCTGGTCATTGGTATCGTCTGGCTGCTGATATTCGCGCTGACCGGCCTGGATGTGTATCGCAAAACCCAGGAACATCGCCAGTTAAGTGCCAATGCCGAGGCCACCCAGGCCAATCTCGATCGCCTTCGGCAGGGTGTCAGCCTGTTGAGCCGCAGTCAGGACGAGGATGAGCGCCACCGGCTGGAGCAGAATATTCGCGAGCGACGGCAGCTGCTCGGGCTGCTCAGCAGCGACAATCTGGTGTCATATGGGGGCATTTTGAGCGATCTGGCCAGTGTGCCCTGGCGGGATCTGTCCCTGCAGGGCCTGACTCTGGATGGCTCGACCATGACGCTGACCGGTTATGCCCGGGATGCGCGGGCGGTGCCTGCCTGGATCCTGGGATTCAAACAAACAGATTCCCTGCGCGGGCGTGATTTTGGCCAGCTGGAGATCCGCCAGGGGCAGGACGAGCTGCTGTTTTTCAGCCTGCACAGCGAACAGCAGGCAAGCCGATGAAGGGGTTCTCTTTGCAACGACAGCACTGGCAACAACTGAACCGCCTGTTTATGGCCCGCAATAGGCGCGAACGCTGGCTGTTGCTGGGTGCCGGTTGGGCCTTGCTGGCCTGGCTGGGCCTGCTGTTGTTCGAGGCAACGGTATTGGCGCGCCAGCGGCAGCTGGTCGCCGATAACCAGCAGCTGAGCCGCACCATCGCCGAACGGCAACAACAGGGCGAGGCGCTCAAGGCACGCATAGCGGGCCTGTCGAACACCGATCAAAAACAACAGATAGAACGGCTCAATCGCCGCCTGGCCCGGCTCGATAACAGTGTGCAAGGCCGGCTGCAGAGTCTGGTGGGGCCAGAGCAGATGGCGGAGCTGCTGCTTGCCGTGCTGGAGCAGGACAGCGGCCTGCAACTGGTGCAGCTGCAGAACAGGCCGGCCCAGGCGATCACCACCCAAGGCGGTAATACCCTGTATCGACACGGCATCAGCCTGCAGCTGACGGGCAGCTATGTCCAGTTGCTGGACTATGTGCGCCGGCTAGAGCTGCTGCAGGGTAAATTATTCTGGCAAAGCCTGGGTTTTGAGCTGGAGCAATATCCGGTCGCCCGTATCCGTTTGGATTTTTTTACCCTCAGTGAACACAAGGAGCTGTTGCGTGGTTAATCCGTTAGTCTTGCTGATGCTGGGCTCGGCCCCGCTGTTGCAGGACCCGACCCGACCCCTGAACCTGGAGCCCGAGCCGAGGTCGCCGTCAGTGATCGAGACCGGGGTCCGTCAGCCGTTTCGGTTACAGGCGGTCATGCACAATGGCCGTGATGCCAGTGCCATTATCGACGATCAGCGCTATCGACTGGGCGATCGGATCGGCGGTTATCGGCTGGCGGCCATTGGACGGCGGCAGGTACGGCTTGAAGCACAAGGGGAATCCCTCGAGCTGAGGCTGTTTTCTCCACTTATCTCACAGGGCGTGCAATGAACTCGGTGCCAAAAACATGTGTTATCGCGTTGCTGAGCCTGTCTCTGGCGGCCTGTGTCAGCGCACCCGATGGCAGCTTGCCAAAGGGCGGCCTGGATGATGCGCTGACGCTGCGGCCGGATCCTGTGCCGGCGGCGGTGGAGCGGGAGCTGCTGGCCGGCCAGGCGCGTCGGGCGGAAGCGACCCCCGCCCGTGCAGAGCGGCGCTTCGATATCGCCGCCAACGAAGTGGATGCCCGCAGCTTTTTTGCCGCCTTGGGGGATGAGCAGGATATCAGCATCGCCGTGCACCCTGGGGTGGATGGCACCATCAGCCTGTATTTACGTCAGGTTACCTTGCCGGAAATTCTGGCGGCGATTTCAGGCCTCTATGGTTATGGGGTTCAGAAAACAGACAACATCTATCAGGTATTTCCTTCCGGGGTGCGCACCCGTACCTTTAATGTCAATTACCTGATGCTGAGCCGGGAAGGCCTGTCACAAACGGCGATCAGCGGCAGCAGCCTGAGCAGCAGCGATAACGGCGGCGACAACAGCGGCACCCGCATCAACACCAGTGCCAACAGCGACTTCTGGGGGGAGCTTGAAGCTGCCCTGAGCCGGCTGCTGGGCGAGGAGGAGGGGCGGGTGGTGGTCACCAATCCCCAGGCCGGGCTGATCAGCGTGCGGGGTACCCCCGATGAGCTGGGCCTGGTGGAAGACTTTTTAACCCGGGCCGAACGCCAGCTGAAACGCCAGGTGGTGCTGGAGGCGCGGATCATCGAGGTGGAACTGAACGATGGCTATGAGCAGGGCATCGACTGGAGCAACCTGACCGCCGGCAGCAGCGCCAGCCGATCACCCGAGCCCTTGGTGACCGCCGACAGCGCCCTGATCTACCCGCCCACCACCCTGGCATTGAATCCCATCGCCAACCTGTTGGGCGGTGGCGTGGTATTCAACATCACCGATGGTAATTTCAATGCGGTGGTCAGCCTGCTGCAAACCCAGGGTGAGGTGAATACCCTGTCCAACCCCAGGGTGACCGCCAGTAATAACCAGAAGGCGGTGATCAAGGTGGGTACCGACGAATATTTCGTTACCGATTTTTCGGTCACCACCACCACCGGCACCTCGACCACCACCACCCCGGAGATAGAGCTGACGCCGTTTTTCTCCGGCATTTCCCTCGACGTCACCCCGCAGATTGCCGATGATAATCGTATCCTGCTGCATGTGCATCCTTCCGTCAGCCAGGTCGAAGACAGTACCAAAACCATCAATTTCGGCAGTGGCACGATAAGCTTGCCCCTGGCACGCAGCAGCATCCGCGAATCTGATACCGTGGTCGAAGCCCGTTCCGGCGAGCTTGTCATCATCGGCGGCCTGATGCAGGAAACCCAGAGCGAGCAGAACTCGGGGGTGCCCCTGTTAAGCGAGATCCCGATACTGGGCAACCTGTTCAAGAATCGCAAGCTGGCCACCAGGAAGAGTGAACTGGTGATCATGCTGCGCCCCGTGGTGGTCAATGAGAATACCTGGCAAACCGAGCTGCAACGCTCTCGTTCCTTACTGGAAAAATGGTATCCGCCGCTGCCGGCGCCGCTGGCCAATATCAGCTCGGGAGCCTTATGAGCAGACACCCTTACCTGGGATTGCTGGCCGCCTTGCTGTCATCCTGGATCCCTGCCGGCTGGGCCAGTGAACGCTCGGCCGCGCAGCCGGAATTTGCCGACGAGTGGCAGGCGGCCGACTGGAGCGAGCAACTGGCTGAGCTGCCGGCCCCGGGGGGAGAGCTGAGTATTACCGAGGTGACCCTGAGCAGGCCTGAGCGGGTACGGCAAACTCAGGAGCAGGCCGATCTGGCCCTGGCCGAGGGTGACTGGGCCCGAGCCGAATACCGCCTGGCCCGGCTGTTGGCGGAATACCCGGATGAGCAGGAAATCCGTCTGCGGCTGGCGGCCATGCAATATGGCCGGGGAGCGCTGGACGACGCCAGGGTGCAGTTGCAACAGGGGCTGACCCTGGCGCCCAGGCATGCGGATATGCGTCTGGCGCTGGCCCGCTTGCTGGCCGAACAGCAACGCTATTCCGCTGCTTTCGGTGTGTTGGACGGTGCTGTCCCCGAAGTGGCCAGCCACCTGGATTATTACAGCCTGAAGGCGGAGATGGCCCGGCGCAGTGGGGACTGCGACAGCGCGGTCGAGCTTTATCATCGCCTGCTGGTCCATGCTCCGGATGTCGGTGCCTGGTGGCTGTCGCTGGGTCTCTGCCAGCGTTCGCTGGGACAGGACTTCGTGCCGGCCTACCAGAGGGCCCTGGCCAGCGCCGATCTCGGCACCGCCTCCCTGCGATTCGTGCGGCAACAACTGGAGCAATATGGCGCAACGCAAACTCACTAAACGACTGGGCGAACTGCTGCTCGAACATGGGGTGATCAGCCCGGCGCAGTTGGAAGCGGTACTCGAGCGGCAGCAGCGCGACGGCGGTCGGATGGGAATCCATCTGGTACAGATGGGGATGCTCAGCGAATTGGAACTGCTGGGCTTCGTGGCCCGTCAGCTGGATTTGCCGCTGCTCGATCTGAACAGGGAGCGGATCGATAAGGATGCCGTCAAGCTGTTGTCGGAAGTCTATGCCCGTCGTTACCGGGCGCTGGTGATCGCCGGCGATGAGACCAGTGCGACCCTGGTGCTGTCGGATCCGGCCGATCTGGATACCCAGGACGCCATCAGCCACCTGCTGGCCCCCCGGGAGATCCAGCTGGCGGTGGCCCCCCACAGCCAGCTGCTGGCGCTCTATGACCAGCTGTACCGGCGCACCGACGATATCGCCAGCCTGGCCGGCCAGCTGCATGATGAGCATGCGCCCAGCCGCACCCTGAACGACGGCGACGCTCTGGATGACAGCGAGGCTACGGTGGCCAAGCTGCTTAACTCTTTGTTTGAAGATGCCCTGCAGATAGGGGCATCCGATATCCATATAGAGCCGGAGAAAACGCTGATCCGCCTGCGCATGCGGGTGGACGGCGTGCTGCAGGAAACCGAGCTGAAAGAGGCCGCCATCGGCCCGGCCCTGTTGTCGCGGCTCAAGCTGATGGCCGGACTGGATATCGCCGAGCGTCGGCTGCCCCAGGATGGCCGCTTCGAACTGAGCATCCGCGACAGCCGGGTTGATGTGCGCATGGCCACCATGCCGGTGCAGGGCGGCGAGGCGGTGGTGCTGCGGCTGCTCGATCAATCCCGGGGACTGCTGGGACTGGACAAGGCCGGTATGCCGCCGGCCATGCTGGCGGCCTTTCGCCGCCGGCTGGCCAGCCCCAACGGCATCATACTGGTCACCGGCCCCACCGGCAGCGGTAAGACCACCACCCTCTACGGGGCGCTCAGCGAACTGAACACCCCGGAACGCAAGATCATCACCGCCGAGGATCCGGTGGAATACCGATTGCCGCGAGTCAATCAGGTCCAGGTCAACGGCAAGATTGGCCTGACCTTTGCCCGTATACTGCGCACCAGCCTGCGGCAGGATCCGGATGTGCTGTTGATCGGCGAGATGCGCGATCAGGACACCGCCGAAATTGCCATGCGCGGGGCGTTGACCGGCCATTTGGTGCTGTCTACCCTGCACACCAACGACGCACCCAGCTCGGCGGTGCGGCTGATGGATATGGGGGTGCCCGGCTATCTGGTGGCCAGTACCCTCAAGGCGGTGCTGGCCCAGCGGCTGGTACGCCGGCTCTGTGAGCACTGCCGGGAGCCTTATCTGCCGGAAGAGGGCGAACGGCAGTTCCTGCTGCATCTGAACCCGGCGGCGGACAATGCCCGCTATTACCACGGGCGCGGCTGCGCCGGCTGTAACCATAGCGGCTTTAAGGGGCGGCTCGGGGTGTTTGAGTGGCTGGAGATCAACCATGAGATGGCCGATGCCCTGCGCGAACAGGATATAGAAGCCTTCAATCGCCAGCTGGCAGGACGTGAGGAGTTCCGGACCCTGGCCCAGGCGGCCCTCGATCTGGCGATGGACGGTCGGACTTCGGTGCGGGAAGTGCTGCGGCTGGCGGAGTGGAGTGACTGATGCCGTTTTTCGAATACCGGGCCCGTGATCGCCAGGGGCAGCTCAGCCACGGCAGGATGGAAGCCGCCAGCGCCCAGGCGGTGGGTGACAGCCTGATCGGGTCGGGTCTGTTGCCCATAGAAATAAAGCCGGCCGCAGCCAGCGTCAAGACCTGGCTCGAGATCAGGCAGTTCCTCAAGGGTGGCCTGAAACCCGAGGTGTTGCTGATCCTCAGCCGCCAGCTGGCTTCCCTGACCCGCGCCGGTATCCCCATACTGCAGATTATCGAAGGCCTGTCCGAGACCACCGACAATAAGGTATTGAGCGAGGCGCTGCAGGCGGTGGCATTGGCCCTGAGCAACGGCCAGACCCTGGCGAGCGCGCTCGCCGCCCATCCCCAACTTTTCAATTCGCTGTTTGTCTCCCTGGTGGAAGTGGGAGAAAGCACGGGGCAGCTGGAACAGGCGTTTTTACAGCTGGCCCACTATTACCAGCTGGAGCTGGATACCCGTCGACGGGTGAAGGCGGCCATCCGTTACCCGCTGTTTGTGATGGCGGCTATGGCCGGCGCCATGGTGGTGATCAACCTCTATGTGATCCCGGCATTCAGCAGCATGTTTGCCGGCATGGGCGCCGAGCTGCCCTGGACCACCCGCTTCCTGCTGGGTACCTCGCATTTCATGGTGAATTACAGCAGCCAGCTGTTGCTGCTGATGGCGGCGGTGGCGGGGCTCTGGTGGCGCTATATCCGCACCCCGGCGGGCCGCTATGCCTGGCACCAGTGGCAGCTGCGGCTGCCCATCGTCGGGCCGCTGCTCAAGCGTATTTTACTGGCCCGTTTCTGTCGCAGCTTTGCCATGATGCTGGCGGCCGGGGTGCCCATCACCCGGGTGCTGACCCTGGCGGGCAACGCCACCGCCAACGCCTTCCTGACCCGTGCCATCCTGGCGATGGGCGAAGGGCTGGCCGGCGGCCGCAGCCTGCCGGAGGTCGCCCGCGAGAGCCGGGTGTTTACCCCGCTTATCCTGCAGATGTTCCGGGTGGGGGAGGAAACCGGCCGGGTGGATGAAATGGTGATGGAGGCGGGCCGTTTCTACGAACAGGAGGTGGATTATGATATCGCCAACCTGAGCGCCAGGATCGAGCCGCTGCTGATAGTGGTGATTTCGACGATGGTGCTGATTTTGGCACTGGGTATCTTCACCCCCATGTGGGATATGGTGGATGTAACACAAGGCAGATAATAATGGCGGCGGCTTAACCTCAAGCAAACGGGCTGGATAAAAAAACTTACGCTTAGTATGATTGCCCCCGGCTTGTCATATAGGCGGTAAGCAGCTGATAGTTATTAGAAAGTGGCTAATTTTTTTCAACAAAAATATAACTTGAAATAAGAGAGTCTTTATGAAAAAAGCAGCGGGTTTTACCCTGATCGAGCTGGTCGTGGTGATTGTGATCCTGGGCATCCTGGGTGCAGTGGCGGCCCCGCGTTTCCTGAACCTGCAGGGTGATGCGTATAGTGCAAATATTAACTCTTTAAAAGGGTCTATCCAGTCGGCCACCACATTGGCGAATACCAAAGCTATTCTGGAAGGATGGGATAAGGAAACCACAGCTGCTACACATGATGTAGATGGAGCTGATGTTTCATTTGTTTATGGTTATCCTACGGCTGCTGAGGCTGGTATTATCGCTATGTTGCAAGATTTGGATATCGGTGCCGGTACTTTAGGTACAGGTGGTAATGCTGATACAGCCGCAGCAGGCAAGTCGTTTACCCACTTCATCGACTCTGGAAAGATAACAATCATTCCTTCTGCTCGTATTGGTCAGAAAACAGGTTGTAATGTGGAGTATACTCAAGCGACGGCAACCGATGCTCCAGTTATTACAAGTGTAACTACAAGTTGCTAATCACAGAAAAGGCGGCGTAAGCCGCCTTTTTTCCCCCTATGCATAAATCCGCCGGTTTTACCCTGCTTGAATTGATAACCGTGCTGCTGCTGGTCGGCATATTGGCGGCGGTGGCCTTGCCGCGCCTGCCGGTGGGTGGCCAGTTTGAGCAACGGTTGCAGGCCGACAGCCTGATGGGCCTGTTACGGCTGGCCCAGCTACGAGCGATGAATGATCCAGAAGCCGCGTTAAAAGGGGGGGATTTGCAGCGTTGCAGCCGGGTAATTATCACCGCCACCGGTTTTTCCCTTACCCAAAACTGCGATTTGTCGTTAACACTGCTTGCCGATACAGTACTGGAAGAGCATGCCGGGCAAGGCCTGTTTCTGGGCGCTGGTAACCTGGATATAGAGGCGAGCAAAGCCTTGCCGCTTATCCTGCAATTTGGCAGCCCGGCCGCCGGTTCCGATTTTCTCAGTGAAGACAGTCGGCTGGGGCGTCCTTTTATTATTCTTGCCGGCAATCCGGTTCTGTTGACAGAACCACTCGATATCATCCTGGGCGGTAAAACCGTTCGGGTGGAAACCGAGGGCTATATTCATGCGCCCTGAACACGGCTTCAGCCTGCTGGAGTTTGTGCTGGGGCTGACCATTCTCGCTATCGTGCTGGGGGGGGCGACGCTGTTTTTCGCCAGTCAGCCGCGCCAGCTGGATCCGGTGTTTCAGTTTCGGGCGGTGTCGCTGGCCGAGGGTCTGGTGGAGCAGGTCCTGGCGGTTAAATACGATGGGCAAAATAATCCGAATATGCAGCAGCGGTGTGATATAACCCCCGGCTTCGATTGTACGGTCGAGGCCGAGTTTGGAACCGAAGAGGAAGCGGACAAGGGCCTGATTACCCGTTTTGATGATGTGGATGATTTTAGCGATTGGTGTGATGGCGGCGCCCTTGACGGCGAGCAACTGGCCACCCAGCTGGGATTATCTCAGGCCGCGCTCTACCGGCGCTTTACCGTGGAAAGCTGTGTGACGCCAAGCACCGATGCTAAAGGGCAGCCCTTCAAGGAAGTGACCATTGGCATCAGCATTGCCCGTGGCAGCACCCTTTCTTTTACCCTGCACAGGTACAATCTCCGATGAAGGCGCGCGGCTTTACCCTGCTGGAGCTGGTGATCGTGCTGGTATTGATCGGCATCAGCGCCGCGTTCGGCACCCGTTTTATCGCCGATCTGGCCGGCAGCTATGTGGGTACGGCGCAGCGCGCCCAGGCCCTGGCCGGTGCCCGTTTCGCCATGGAGCGCATCAAGCGGGAACTGAGCCTGGCCTACAGCCCCAGCCTTTACCTGAGCGAGAGTAACCGTTGCGTGTCTTTCGTGCCGGTGTTGGCCGCCGGAAAATACAGCGGGCTGGTAAGCGATGGTAGCGCCCGTTTTATCGTGCCGCTGGTATTGCAGGGCGAGCCTGTCAGCGAGATAAACTTGGCGGTACGCGCCGATAGCAGCGCTGAGGAGGTAAGATGGAAAGCGTATCCTGCCAGCCTGCCGGATAATGTGGTTGCGCTGAAGGATCTGGTTTCGGCACCCGACAGTCTGGCCTTTGCCGATGCCTTTGGTCTGCCGGCCAGCTTTGATCGGGAGGGGCAGAACAAGCGTTATACCCTGCTGCATCAGCGTCAGTTACGCTTTTGCCTGCAAAATGGCGGCCTATGGCGTGACCAAAAGACGGCCGCCGGCTGGTCGGCTCCCGTCCTGATGTTGACCAATATCATGTCCAGTAGCGCTTTTTCAGACTATGATGAGTCCCTTCAGTTGCTGCATCTGGAGCTGTCGCTGCAAACCCGTGATGGCGAGCTGGTGCTGCCCAGCCAGATCTCGGTGATCTATGAGCCCTAGCATACGTTCCAGAGACGGCGGCAGCATGCTGCTGAGCGTGATATTTATCATTCTGGTGATGGCCGCGCTGATGACGGGGTTGGCGCGGCTTTCCGGCCAGAGCAGCCAGCAGCTGGTATACGAGGCGCAGGCGCTGAATGCCCGGCTGGCGGCCGAGTCGGCCCTGGAACGGAAGGTGTTTGAACTGCTGGCCGATATCAATGCCAGTGCGGCGGTCACGACCGAAATCCGTGGCTGCGCGGCCGAGGCCGAAACCGGGCCTCGGCATACCGTTGACGAAACCGGTACTATCCAGATTAATGTGGTTGCCAAGGGCAGCTGTAGCACCGGCCCAATAACGGTTATCCGCAATATTGAAGTCGAGGTGATTGAATGAACTATCTGAAAGCCCTGCTGCTGGTGCCCCTGTGCTGGAGTGCTCCCACGTTGGCACAGACCATTGAAGAAATCTTTCCTTATACGGTGCAGAGTCATTCCGCTAGTGGTGTAATCAGTATGAATTCGCATGCCGCGATACTGGGGGAAGGCAGAGCATCAGGACTGGTCGAGTTCAAACGCTTTAATAACAACCATCAACATGCTAGGTGTTATGGCGACCGTTGTTATGTGGATAATGATTTTTCGGCGACTGTATCAGTTGACTTTAATAAATTAAAAGATAGAGAAGATGTTTATATTATTGATAATGCACATAATGTAGAGAATCATGAAGTTTTTGGTAATGGCAGTGGAGAGGATCTTTATATTATTAATGGGGATCTGGATGTAAAGCCACATGGTCGCGTTGGTGGTAGTAATAATGGTGCTTTGGTGTTTGTCAATGGCAATGCAAATATTAAAGGACAGTTTTATGGTTACCTCTATGCCACAGGCGATATTACCCTGCAAACACCCCATGGCGACTTTTGTGGCCGAGTGAGCTCTCGTGATTTAACGATGCAATCTCATGCTGAGATTGATAGCAGTAACAGCTGTTCATATGACTTCAGCTGGTTTGATAAAGAGCAGGAACAACCCACTCTGGATGTGGTCGAACAAATTGGTTATGTAAACGGAGAGGATGGGAATGCCGCAAAAATAACCATCGCAAGCTCAGGTGCCGCTACCGAACAAGAATTTCAGCTAAGCTACGGTGGTGGCGAGCTCTCCTATAAGAGGGTTGGTGATAGCGGCCCTTATACTCCACTTGCAAATAATGGGGACTATCGGCTGCCACTGAACACCCCGCTTTATATCAAATATAATCGTCCCACGGCACTGCCTCTGACCCTGATTCCCAAGGCTGAAGGGCAAGCCCCCCAAAGTGTTGAGCTGGCATTTGTGCCCTATAGGGTAGAAGTGCAGCCGGCCGGCCAGTGTCCGCCGGTAGGAGACGCCTTTATTTATGCGGATCATTCGGGCTGTCCAGTGCTGGCCAGGGCCGGGGAGTCGACCTCGGTCCCACTCACATTCCTGGCCTATGGTGTTGATGGCAGCAACGATCAACAAGGTGCAGAGCTCCCCGGGTACAACTTCAATCTTCCCGAAGAAGTGACAATTAGCGAGCCAAGCGCAGGCTCGGGAAGTACGCCCCTTGACGCTTTCGACGATGAAATCGGTTTTACTCAGGTTACCTTGGTAAAAGCCGTGGTGGCCGATCATTGTGCGTCTTATGCCGATAACTGTGGCAATAGGTTAACCAAGGGTTCCAGTGCCAATATCGGCCGTACCGTGCCGGCGTCGCTTCGCGTAAAAGAAAGCGTATCCGGTGATCTAGAGCAGAACGTGGTTTATGCAGCGCAACCGGATCCGATCGGGTTTGCAAGGCTGCCCGGCTTTGTGGTGGAAGGCTTGGATACAAATGGTAACTCGCTGCCCAGCTACAGCGGCGAATTTGCCGGTGGTCTCAAGGCCAATAGCGAGTTCTGGCTGGACAGCATCCTGTCGTCCTCTCCAATGAAGCTGGCCTACTCGGAACCAGAGTCGGGACAGCACCTGATCGAGCTGGATCCTGACGGTCTGATATTAAAGAAAGAGCTTCCCTTTGCCGAAACCAGTTTGGCGCAGCCACTGCAGCTGACCATCGGTGGTCATGATCACACCCAGGGTGTGGATGACGAGACCACATTGGCGGATGAGCAGGACCGGCTGCGCTACGGTTTCCTGACTCTGGAAGACACCGAGCTGCCGATCAATACCGATGGTCATATCAGGGGGCAGCTGTATTACCTTGATAAAGGCAACAATCCCGTGCCCGAGACCGAAAATCACTTCAGCTTTGCCAGTCATATCAAGAATGGTGCCGCCATCACTGCGACCGCGACCAAACCGGAGGGTGCCGCATCGCCATCGCTGGCGGTAGATAATGATGGCAACGGCCTCGACGGGATAATCGTCACGGGATATCAGCGGGCAGCCGAATTCGAGGTGGAGCTTGAGGTGGATCAGTGGTTGCAACCCCATGATGGCGACACGCTGGTTAGCCCCTCCGCCAGGCTGAACATCACCGAAGAGCGACGCAAACATGCCAATGACCGCACCTTCAACCGACGGGAGGTGGTCCGCTGATACCCGCAGCGAACAATCAGTCGTCACCCGTTATTGCCCGAATATGGCTGTTTCGGGATAAAAGGCAAACCAGGCGAACCAGTAGCCTGGTTGCCCGCTGAGCTCCCGGCCATCCTCGGTGAAAAAATGCGGGTTTCCTGCCGGATCCAGGGTAATACGCAGGCGCTGGCCGCCCAAGGTATCGTAAACGGGCGCGGCCGATTTGTTCAGGACCCGGTGTGGGTAGGCCTTGGCTTCGCCATTCACCACCAGTCCGGTCACCATTTCTTTCAGGGGCAGGGCCCGGCTTTGGCTACGCACCGGAAACATCAGCTTGTTGATGGTGGCGTAACGTTGGTAGGGATCCCTGCCATAGTCGCGGAAATAACCGGTGTCGGCCGACAGCACCCGGGTGTTTGGATAACGCCGGTACCAGCTCTGCCAGGAAGTGAGTGACAGCGGCAGCGTGCTCAGCATGCGGCCCTTCATGGGGCCGGAAATGGCCTGGGCCATGATTTGCGACCAAAGTGATTCACTCTGGCGATCGTAAAGCAGTACATTGCTGTTATACAGCAGCCCGGATACACCAAATTCCAGTGTCTTGCCGTCCAGTTCGGCAATAAATACCGCGGCGGTCGCGCACAGCGGGCAATAGGTGACGGCAACAGGAGCTTCACCTAAACGGTCGTTGACCACCTCATGCCAGTTCAGGATGGCGACGGGGTAAGCCTTCACGTGGCCGAGGTGGACCAGTCCGATGACTTCATCCTCCGGCGACAATATCTTGTCTGCCTCGGGTGCGCCGATAAATACCGGTTTGTCGATGGCGGGTATGCCATCCCGGGGCGGGCCGCCCGGCAGGATCTCGTTAACAGGCACCAGGGCATCGTCGAGCACAAAGCCATTGAGGCGGGTATCTTGGGCCGACGGACTGCTACTGATCAGGAGCAGCCCGGTCAGCAGGCCGGCGAGTGCCATGATATAACGGGCCCGAGGCAGACAGTGGTGAAAGCGCGCGTGGATGAGCTTCATGAAGGGCAGAGCCTAACCGTCATCGAAAAAGGCATTTACCTGTTGGATAGATAAAGGCTGCCTTTGTTGCAGTAGAACAGGGGTTTTATTTTTGACTATGAGTTAAAAGTGTTTTTACGTAATAAATGAGGGGAGTTGCCCGTCTATATAGGCAACTGTCACGCAGTCGATGGCAGTAAAGACTATGGTGCTCATTATCAAGTAATAGGGCGCCTTTTTACGATAAAGAGGTGAATATTATGAAAACCTTAACTTCGCTGTTGCTTACCGCTATTTTTGCCTTCGGTATACTACCCGCTCAGGCCGGCCAGGTAAATAGCTTGCCCGAGGTGCAAAAAGCATTTTCCATGAAAGGGGATGGGATTGATAACAGGTTTTGTGCCGAGCTGAAGAAGCAGGGCAAAGAGCCGGCCGGCATGTGCTTTTAAGTGACCGTCGGTTAATAAAACGGGAGGTCGCCTGAATGATATGGCTTCCCGCCAAGCATATTACTATTGATGAGTATCTTTAGCGCCTTGTTCGGGCCAGCCGGCAAGGCGCTATTTACCCTGATTTACAGGTATTTTATGTTATGAGCCATATGGTTAAATGATCAATGGTTTATTGTTTTTTTATTTTAAAGTCATTCATTGTTTTAATTTCAAGAAGCATTACTGAGCCTGTTGTCACCTTTTCGATGGTTCATAATGGCAGTTTACTCTTTTAAAATGAAGCAGGCTGGGCGGAATGAATAATTTTTAGACGCCCCGCAGTTTGATTATGTCACGAAATCCATTATCCTATGTGCCAGTTATTTGACCAGCTTCCCTACTTTGGAACAGATGGTCCGGAACGCCATGCCAGATGTTACTCCTGCTGGCCGATACTCTGTGATAAATAGGCACCTGTGCAAGGATAGCGTTGTCCTGTTAAGCGTCTGGATTACTCATCGAAGACGCCGGGTGAGCATACGTGAAAAGGCTTTCTTTCAATGATATTTGGAAAAAATGCACTAGAGAATGCACCCGATGGACAGGATTATACAGATGAAAATAATAGCAAAATCATATCCTTAAATGAGCCTTCTCAAAATGAGCATAGCCTGCAGCATACCCTGGCCAGCCTGCGGTTGGCGCAAAGAGTGGCTCATATCGGCAACTGGGACTGGACGCTGGGCTCCGATGAAGTGACTTGCTCGGAAGAGGCCTTTCGTATCCTGGGGTTATTGCCTACACCCCAAGGGGCCTTGCCCTATTCGTCTTTTATAAAATGTATTCATACCGATGATCGTCCCAGATACCAAGCGCATATTAAGCAGACCCTGCAAGAGCGTAAAAATTACCACCTGAAATACCGTATCGTGCGGCCAAATGGCGTTGTGCGTTTTATCTATGAAGAGGGTGGCTTTATCACCCTTGAGGGTGACGCTTCTGTATGCATGTTTGGTGTCATCCAGGATATTACCGAGCGTCATCGGGACGAGGAGCGTTTCCGGCTGGCGGCCAAGGTGTTCGACAGTGTCGGCGACGGCATCATGGTCACCGATACGACAGGAAATATAGTGGCGGTCAATGCCGCCTTCAGCCAAATCACCGGTTATCAGGTATCCGAAGTAGAAGGGCGCAAACCAAGCCTGCTCAGCTCGGGTAAACATGACCAGAGTTTCTATTATGCCATGTGGGCCGGCCTGCGCACCCATGATTACTGGCAGGGAGAGATCTGGAATCGGCGCAAGAATGGCGAAATGTATCCGCAGATGCTGACCATCAATGCCATCAGGGATCAATGGGGCAAGGCAACACATTATGTGGGTGCCTTTTCCGACATCACCCGCCTCAAGAATGAAGAACGCCTATATCAGCTGGCCAACTACGATATGCTGACCGGGTTACCCAATCGCAGCCTGCTGCTTGAGCGGATGCAGCGGGCGTTTAGCCGGGTAAAACGCAGCGGTTCCATGGTTGCGGTACTGATGGTGGATCTGGACGGCTTGAAGCGGGTCAACGATAGCCTGGGGCATGTCGCCGGGGATCAGCTGATACAGTCGGCGGCGGCCCGCCTGGCAGCCTCCATGCGGGAAGACGATACGGTGGCCCGTTGGGGTGGAGACGAATTTGTTATCGTGCTTGCCGTGCGTGATGAACGAGAAGTGGTGGTGGTGGTTGAGCGCGTACTCGATAGCCTGCGTGAGCCTCTGCAGCTGGACAACCATGAGGTTATCGTCGGTGCCAGCATAGGTATCAGCCTGTATCCCCAAGACAGTCAGGATGCCCAAACCTTGCTGCGTGATGCCGACACGGCCATGTACCGGGTCAAAGCTGAGGGACGCAATAACTACTGTTTCTTCGAATCTGAGATGAATGTACAAGCCCTGGCGCGCCTGAACCTCGAGGCCGATTTGCGGCGGGCCATCGAGCGGGATGAACTTTGCCTGCATTACCAGCCCAAAGTCGATCTGAAAAGCGGCTGCATTACCGGTGTCGAAGCCCTGATCCGCTGGCAGCATCCTACCCGGGGACTGCTACTCCCGGATGACTTTATCCCGCTGGCGGAAGAAACCGGGTTGGTCATGCCCATCGGCGAATGGGTTTTGCACACCGCCTGCACCCAGGCCAGGAAGTGGCAACAGGCCGGCTATCCGGCCATCACCATGGCGGTTAACCTGTCTGCGAAACAGTTCCGGCAGGCCGGGTTGGTCGAACGGGTCTCCTCGGTCCTGCAGCAGACGGATCTGGCCCCCCATTATTTGGAACTGGAACTGACCGAAAGCCTGTTGATAGAGGATATCGACCGGGTGGTCGCTACCTTGCAGGAGCTGCGCTCCCTGGGAGTCGGGCTGTCTATCGACGAGTTCGGTACCGGCTATTCCAGCCTGGCTTATCTCCAGCGCTTCCCTATTCATACGCTCAAGATTTCCCGTGCCTTTATCGGCGGTATTCCCGAACAGTCCGGGGGCGCGACCATTGCGCTGGCGGTGCTGGCCCTGGCCAACAAGCTGGGGCTGAAGACGGTCGCCGAAGGCATTGAAAATAAAGCCCAGCAGGCCTTCTTGACCGAACATGGCTGCAACCTGGGGCAGGGTTTTCTCTTTAGCAGGCCGCTGTCGGCGGCGCAGCTGGCGGTCCTGCAGGGACAGGGGCGGCGTTACGGCGTCCAGGATTGAGCGGGATAAGAAAAAGCGGCAAGTCATGAGCATGACTTGCCGCAGCTAACGATTAACGGATCAGTGTTCGGCCCAGTCCAGCGAACGGCGTACCGCCTTCTGCCAGCCACGATAGAGGCGGGCCCGGGTAGCGTTGTCCATCTGCGGTTTGAACTCCTTGTCGACCGCGAACTTGTCGGCCAGCTCTTCGGTACTTTGCCACATGCCGACCGCCAGGCCGGCTAGGAAGGCCGCACCCATGGCGGTGGTTTCAGTCTGTTTCGGGCGCACCACCCTGGCATGGGTGATATCGGCCTGGAACTGCATCAGGAAGTCGTTGGCCACGGCCCCGCCATCCACCTTGAGGGCGGCAAGCATCAGGCCGGAGTCTTCTTGCATGGCGTCGAGCAGGTCCCTGCTCTGGTAGGCGACCGCTTCCAGCGCCGCCCGGATAATATGATTGCGGTTTACGCCCCGGGTCAGGCCGATCAGGGTGCCGCGCGCATAGGGATCCCAGTAGGGGGCGCCCAGGCCGACAAAGGCGGGGACCAGGTAGACGCCGTTGCTGTCTTTTACCTTCTCGGCAAAATAGCCGGTGTCATCCGCTTCCCGGATCAGCCCCAGCTCGTCCCGCAGCCACTGGATGGTGGCCCCGCCCATAAACACCGAGCCTTCCAGCGCATAGTTGACTTCCCCCTTGGCGCCGACCGCCAGGGTAGTAAGCAGGCCATTGCGGGAGCTGACCTTCTGCTCGCCGGTGTTCATCAGCAGGAAGCAGCCGGTACCATAGGTGTTCTTGGCCATGCCTTTGTGGAAACACAGCTGGCCGAACAGCGCCGCCTGCTGATCGCCGGCGATACCGGCAATGGGAATTCGGGTGCCGCCCTTGCCGCCGATGTTGGTTTTGCCGTACACCTCGCTGGATGGACGCACCTCGGGCAGCATGGAGTCGGGGATGCCCAGTTCATCGAGCAGCTTCTTGTCCCATTGCAGGCTGTTGATGTTGAACAGCATGGTGCGCGAGGCATTGGTGTAGTCGGTGACATGCACCCGGCCTTCGGTCAGCTTCCAGATAAGCCAGGTGTCGACGGTGCCAAACAGCAGTTCGCCCTTGTTGGCCTTATCCCGTGCGCCTTCTATATTATCCAGGATCCACTTGAGCTTGGTGCCGGAGAAATAGGCGTCCAGTACCAGGCCGGTGTTTTCTTTCACATAGTCGGCCAGGCCCCGGTCCTTGAGCTGCTCGCACAGCTCGGCGGTGCGGCGGCATTGCCAGACGATGGCGTTGTAAACCGGTTTGCCGGTGCTTTTTTCCCACACGACCGTGGTTTCACGCTGGTTGGTGATGCCGATGGCGGCAATCTGATCCGCGCTGATACCGGTTTTGGCCAGCACCTCGGTCAGGGTCGATCGCTGGCTGGCCCAGATCTCCATGGGGTCGTGTTCAACCCAGCCGGCTTGGGGGTAGATCTGGCCGAATTCCCGTTGGGCCACGCCCTGGATATTGGCGTTTTCATCAAAAATAATGGCACGGGAAGAGGTCGTGCCCTGATCCAGGGCGACCACGTAGCGTTTTTCTTGCGTCATCGGGTTATCTCCTTGTTGATTCTGTCAGGCGCGGGCCTGTTGTTCCTGATCAGGCTGGGTGACTTTCCCGGTGCTATCGACACCATTCGCCGCGGGGAGAAACCGGGCGATGGCATGATCATACAGCCAGGCACCGGTGCTGGCACCGACCACGGGACCGAGAATGGGCACCCAGAAGTAGGGGTTATCACGGCCGCCGGTCAGGGCGATATCTCCCCAGCCGGCCAGCCAGGCAAAGAGCTTGGGGCCAAAATCCCGGGCCGGGTTCATGGCGAAGCCGGTGAGCGGGCCGGTGGCCGCCCCGATCACCGCGATCAGCAGGCCTATCAGCAGCGCCGCGGCCATCCCCTTGGGTCCCCCGTTTTTGTCGTCGGTCAGTGCCAGTATCGCCATCATCAGCACGGCGGTGATCACCAGTTCCACCATAAAGGCATGACCATTGGACAGCAAAGGGTGGGGATAGGTTGAGAAAATACCGGCCAGCGCCAGGCTCTGCTGGCTGCCACGTATCACCCCCATACCCTGTTCCCATTCCACAAACAGCGGTTGATACAGGCTGTATACCAGGGCGGAGGCACAGAAGGCACCGGCCAGCTGGGCCATGATAAAGGGCAGCACCTTGCGTTTTTCGAAGCCCCGGAACAGGGTGAGGGCCAGGGTGACCGCCGGATTGATATGGGCGCCAGATACCCCGCCGGCCACATAGATGGCAATCGCTACCCCCACCCCCCAGGTCAGGCTGATTTCCCATAACCCGAAACTGGCCTTGGCAACCACCAGGGCCGCGACACAGCCGGCGCCAAAAAAGATCAGCAGGGCGGTACCGATAAATTCGGATATGCACTCTCCCATGAGTGTATTTGGACGTTTGATGGCCATGATTCCCTCCATGTATGTTGATTGATGATTGAAGTCGGGCTAACTATCACCTAAATGTTCGATATCGAAAATAGGTCCGATCAGTTTTTGTGTCTTGAGTCACACTTTTTTAACAAGTTAGGATTTGCTCGAATACCCGTGTTCGAAAATGTTCTTTTTCATCCTTGCTATCGTCATGGGTGACTGAACTGGGATTTGAATGTTCGATCGGGTACAATTTTTGTACCTTAATCTTTAGACGACAGGGAGTTGCGGAAGTGAAACAAACCCAACGCCACCAGCAGATCCTGGAAATGCTTAAGCTGAAGGGGTTTGCCAGTACCGAAGATCTGGTGGCCCAGTTTGAGGTCAGCCCGCAAACCATCCGCCGGGATTTGAATGATCTGGCCGAACAAAACAGCATTCGCCGCCATCATGGCGGCGCCTCGCTGATGTCGAGTACCGTCAATGCCGCCTATGACTCGCGCAAGGTCATGTATGCCCGGGAAAAGGAAAGTATCGGCAAGGCGATTGCGGCCCAGATCCCCGACGGGGCGTCACTGTTTATCGATATCGGCACCACCACCGAGGCGGTGGCACGGGCCTTGCTGGAGCATAATGAACTGCGGGTGATTACCAACAATATCCATGTGGCCAGTATCCTCAGCCAGAAGGAAGACTTTACCGTGATCATCGCCGGTGGTGAGGTGCGTAACCGGGACGGCGGCATAGTGGGCGAGGCGACCCGGGACTTTGTGCAGCAGTTCCGCACCGACTTCGGGATCATCGGCATTTCGGGTATAGATACAGATGGCTCCCTTCTTGAGTTTGACTATCACGAAGTGCGCATCGCCCAGGCCATTATCAACAACAGCCGGCAGGTGTTGCTCGCGGCCGATCACAGCAAGTTCGGCCGTAACGCCATGGTCAATATGGGCAATATCACCCAGGTGAGCGCCTTGTTTACCGATCAGTCTCCGCCGTCAACCGTACTCAAGCTGATGGAGGCCAACCAGGTCGCCTGTTATATCTGCTCGTAGGCCATCACCCCCATCGACAAGGGCCCTCCTATGGGTCAGGTTTTAACCTGACAAGCCGCTGCCAGAATAAATTCTGACTCCAGCACACCGATGATCCTGCACATTCCGGCTTGCAGGAGGCCCGGCCTCGGGGCGATATGGCCGTCAGGCCATCAAGTATCTGCATATTTCTTCAGGCACATCGCGCCGAGGTCGACGCTCCCACAACAGCTCCGCCCCAATCCCCAATCCTTAGTCCTCCAGGTATACTTGGTCCTTGCCCGCTGAGTCCGCCCCTGTTTTTCCTTTTCCCCCACCTGTTTTTAAAATTCTTTCAATCCGAGCTTGGCAGCTATGCTTAAAGAAGATACAGTAATGTTCGTTTACGAATACAAAAGAACATTATCGCAAGGAGTGAGGTTCGTATGAGCGTCAATGACTTTGATCTGGTGGTCATAGGTGGTGGTATCAATGGGGTGGGCATCGCGGCCGATGGCGCCGGGCGGGGACTGAAAGTCGCCTTGTTTGAAGCTCAGGATCTGGCCAGCGCAACCTCTTCCAACAGCTCCAAATTGATCCATGGTGGCCTGCGTTATCTGGAACATTATGAATTCAGGTTGGTCAGGGAAGCCCTCGCCGAGCGGGAGGTGCTGTTGAAAATGGCGCCCCATATCATCAGCCCGATGCGCTTCCGGTTACCTCACCGGCCGCACCTCAGGCCGGCCTGGATGATCCGTATCGGCCTGTTTATGTACGATCATCTGGCCAAGCGGGCGACCCTGCCCGGCTCCCACGGCCTCAAGTTCGATCGCACCGGTCCCTTGGTGGACGGCATCACCAAAGGCTTTGAATATTCCGATGCCTGGGTCGATGATGCGCGGCTGGTGACCCTCAATGCCCGCCTGGCCGCCAGCCATGGCGCCCATATCCATACCCGCACCCCCTGTATCGGTGCCGAGCGGCAGCATGGCCGCTGGCTGGTGACGGTAAAAGACGAGCTGAGTGGGGAGCAGCGCCAGGTGACCGCCAAGGCGCTGGTCAATGCCGCCGGCCCCTGGGTGAAACAGTTCTTTGATAATGGCCTGCACAGTCCGTCCCCGCGCAATATCCGCCTGGTAAAGGGCAGCCACATCGTGGTGCCCCGTATCCATGACGAGTCCCAGTCCTATATTCTGCAAAACGAAGACAACAGGATCGTGTTTGTCATTCCTTATCTGGACAAATACTCCCTGATAGGCACCACGGATGTGGAATATCAGGGGGATCCCCGCGACGTGGCCATCAGCCCGGAAGAAGTCGACTATCTGTGCCAGGTGGTCAATCGGCATTTCAAGGGGGAGCTGACCCCGGAGCAGGTGGTATGGAGCTATGCCGGTGTACGCCCGCTCTGTGATGACGAGTCCGATTCGCCCCAGGCCATTACCCGGGATTACACCCTGGAGCTGGAGGACGAGGCGGGGGCCTTGCCGTTGTTGTCGGTGTTCGGCGGCAAGCTGACCACCTATCGCAGGCTGGCGGAGTCGGCGCTCGGCAAACTAACCCCCTATTTTCCCCGGATGGGCCCGGCCTGGACCCGGGATGCCACCCTGCTGGGCGGCGAGTTCAACGGCAGCAGGGCGGAGCTGCAGGCCAAGCTGATGCAGGACTATCCCTGGATTGATGTCGACTGGGCAGGGCTCGTCGTTGCCCGTTATGGCCTGAATGCCTGGGATTGGCTCGGCCAGGCCAAGGCCCCGGAGGAGCTGGGTCAGTATTTTCATCCGCGTCTGTGGCAGGCGGAAGTCGATTATCTGATGGACCATGAATGGGCCCTCTATCCGGAAGACGTGCTGTGGCGCCGTACCAAGCTGGGCATCGAACTCGACTCCCGGCAGGTTGACCAGCTGGCGACCTATATGGCTCACCGCCGCAACGGACGCCTGCAGCCAACCCAGGCCCTGCGCGCCTAGTCTTCGCGCCCGTAATGGTTATGTTAAATAGATTATTCCGCCCAGCCGGCGCAGGCCCTGGGTAACCGGGGCCGCCAGGGGGCGGTGGCGGTCACGGTAATTTCGCCGGCCCTGTCTTGCAGCCAGCCGGCCAGCTCGTGGCCACAGCCGCTTCCTCTGGGGACTGGCGCCTGTGGCACACAGTCGTGGTGCCCTGCGGGGCAGTGCAGGCGCACATGAAAATGGCTGGAATGGCCGAACCAGGGGCGGATCCTGCCCTGCCAGTCTGCATCCCGATAAGCCCGGCACATCGCCTGTTTGATCAGCGGATGGACAAACACCCTGCTGACCCGCTCGTCCTCTGCCGCGAGGGCGATCAGTTGACGCTGATGGTCGGTAAAGGCGCCGGTCAGGTAATAGTCGCGATGATCCACCATATCTACGGCGGTAATGGTGGCAAGCCGTTCGCTGGCGGGATTGGGGGGCGGATGGCGCAGCCAGATATCCGCATCCAGCCCGGTCTGATGGCTGCGATGACCGTAGGCGAAGGGGCCGCCCCGACGCTTGGCGATATCGGCCACCAGCATGGGGGGCAGCCCGGCGCTGACTATTTTTTTACCCAGGTCCTGCAGATAGCGGATCATCTCGGGCTGACCGTAGTAGCGGGCCTGCTGGCGCCGAATGACATAGTAGCCGGGTCCCCTGTCCGGCAGGGCGCTGGCATTATGCTGACAACCCGCGGCGTATTCGCCCACCGCCTGGCTCCAGGCGGCCATGGGCAGCCACAATATCGCTATCAACAGGCCTGGCACCATGTTCTCCTCCGTGTTGCCGCCGTCTTGTTACCCCAGCATAATGCCGCCGGCTTTTAATTTATGCACGATCATAATTTTGTTAGGGTAGGCGTTTTGGATACAGATGAGAAAGATCATGACAGTCCATCCTTTACCGTTGGATGAGGTGTTGGCGCGGCCGCTCGACTTTATATCGAGTCCGCCCCCATTGCGCTTTTACCTGACCCACAGCCTGGTGCTGTTGGCCAGCCTGACTGCGGTGGCGGCGGCACTCTGGCATGGTCAGGCCGGCTTTGGCCTGATCCACTGGGTGGGAGTGATATTCGGCGGCACCGTGCTGTTGCTCAGCCTGTGGCCGGCCAGCTGGAGCCGGCGCCGGCTGACCAACCTGGCGTTCGATCGGGAACGGCTCTATATCATCAATGGTGTGAAAGGGGAGGCGGTGGCCCTGCCCAGAGACAGGGTGATGGCGGTGGACAAGGGCAAGCTGCCGGGTCATGACGGCGCCATCATCGCCTTTACCCTGGACGTGTCCCTGTCCGAGCAGGAGCTGGCATTGCTCAGCCAGACTCTGGGCACCCAGGTAGAAGACAGATTCCACCTGGGAGATGACCGCTATCGATTCGGTTTTGTGGGCAACTGGCAGCCCCGCAAGCCCCTGCTGGCGGCGGTATCCGTGCTGGCCCCCTTGGTGGTGGATACCCCGCCAGAGCCGGGGAAAGATGATGAAGACGAGGATGACGACTGGGATTAAACACCACCAGGGTTAAGCGGTAAGTCAAAAAAACGGGCCTTCATATGAAGGCCCGTTTTTACTTATAACTTCTAGTTTGTTTCCAGGCTTCAGTAAGACTGGCTATGTACGCCTTTTACCGCCCGGCCGGAAGGGTCGGCCATGGTTTTCCACTGTTCGTCCCATTCCAGCGCCTTGGGCGTGGAGCAGGCGACGGAGGGTCCCGAAGGTACGCACCTGGCGGCGGATTCCTGGGGGAAGTGGGATTCAAAAATGGATCTGTAGTAATAGGCTTCCTTGGTGGTCGGGGTGCTGAGCGGGAAGCGGAACGCCGCGGTGGCCATCATCTGATCGGTGACCTGCTCCTCCACCATGGCCTTGAGGCTGTCAATCCAGGAATAGCCGACACCGTCGGAGAACTGCTCCTTCTGGCGCCAGGCCACCTCGTGAGGCAGCAGATCGCTGAAGGCTTCGCGCAGTATGTGTTTTTCCATCTTGCCGGCACCGCACATCTTGTCGGACGGGTTCAGGCGCATGGCCACGTCCATGAACTCCTTGTCGAGGAAAGGCACCCGGGCTTCGACGCCCCAGGCCGCCATCGACTTGTTGGCGCGCAGGCAATCGAACATGTGCAGGGCCTGCAGCTTGCGCACGGTTTCTTCGTGGAATTCCTTGGCATCGGGGGCCTTGTGGAAATACAGGTAGCCGCCGAACAGCTCGTCAGAACCCTCACCGGACAGGACCATCTTGATGCCCATGGCCTTGATACGCCGGGCCATCAGATACATGGGGGTGGAGGCGCGCACCGTGGTGACATCGTAGGTTTCCAGGTGATAGATCACCTCGCGCAGGGCATCCAGGCCTTCCTGCACCGTGTAGTGCAGTTCATGGTGGATGGTGCCCAGGTGATCGGCGACCTTGCGCGCGGCGATCAGATCGGGCGCGCCCTCCAGGCCGACGGCGAAGGAATGCAGCTGCGGCCACCAGGCTTCCGACTGCTCGTTATCTTCGATACGACGGGAAGCAAACTGCTTGGCAATGGCGGAGATCACCGAGGAGTCCAGGCCGCCGGACAGCAGTACGCCGTAGGGCACGTCACACATCAGCTGGCGCTTGACCGCGGCGGTGAGGGCGTCGTGCAGCTCGCTCACGCTGGAGCCGTTGCCCTTGACCGCATCATAGCTTTCCCAGTCACGCTGATAGTAGCGGCGCAGCTTTCCTTCCTTGCTGTACAGCAGATGCCCGGGGGGAAATTCCTCTATGGTCTTGCACACCGGCGTCAGGGCCTTCATTTCCGAGGCGACATAGAAGTTGCCGGCTTCATCATGGCCGGTGTAGAGGGGGATGATGCCCATATGATCCCGGCCTATCAGATAGGCATCCTGCTCCTGATCGTACAGGACAAAGGCGAAGATGCCGTTCAGGTCGTCGAGGAACTCGGGCCCTTTCTCCTGATACAGGCCCAGGATGATCTCGCAGTCGGACTTGGTCTGGAACTCATAGCCACAGGTGAGCTCGGCTTCCAGCTCTTTATGGTTATAGATCTCGCCGTTGACCGCCAGGGCATGGGTACCGGCGGTGTTGTACAGGGGCTGGGCGCCGCTGTCCAGGCCGACGATGGCCAGTCGCTCATGGACCAGGATGGCATGGTCGCTGCTATAGACACCCGACCAATCGGGGCCACGGTGGCGCAGCAACTTGGATAGTTCGAGGGCGCGGGCGCGTAGCGCGCCGGGGTCGGACTTGAGTTCGAGAATACCGAAAATGGAGCACATGGGGCTGTCCTTGTAACTGACTCATCTATAAAACATAGACTCAGGTTGCCAGAGTGCTCCGGCCTTGCAAAGCGGAAATATTGAAAATTTATAAAAAAAGGCACCTTTATGATTAATCATCAATTAAAGTATTAAAAAAATAAGTTATTGATACATTAGAGCCTGTTTTATGGTTGTTTTTTATTTTATGTTCAACCGAGGGGGCCGTCGACCCGAAACCAGCCGGCGATGCTCAGCCGCGTGCGACGGGCGGGTAGTACCTCATGGGGAAACCGCTCTGATAAAAAGCACACCAGGGTGCCGGCCCGGGGCAATACCCGCTGGATAGGATGCTTGCCTTGTTGCTCATAGACCAGCAACTCGCCGCCATCCTGTGCTCGCCACTCGGGGTTTAAATAGGCGACCGTGGTCAACCGGCGGTTGCTGCGTCCCCTGAAGGCATCCAGGTGCTTCTTGTAAAAGTCGCCGCCCTGATACTGGGCGTAGTGGCATTCATAGTCCTGCAATCCCATGAACAGCTGGCGATTCATCTGCTGCTGGACCTCGGCCATCAGCGCCAGATAATCTTGTTGCGGCCGGCTGTGGCCGTCTATCCAGCAGGTCTTGTCGGTACGGATCCGGCTGTTGGTCTGATGGGCCAGATCCCGGCCTATGCCGGCCGGGCTCAGCTGATGTTGCGGCAGGGCATGCACATCGTCCCGCAAGGCAGCAATCAGCGACGTTGAGAAAAAGTCGGGAAAAACCCCGATGCCCTGTTCGGCAACGGCATCGACCAGGGCATCGAGGGGAGTTCGGGTGGGGCAGGGCAGGGACATGGGAGACAGACCTGGATAAAGATCCGTTTGATATACGCCTGCCGTCCCTGCTTTTACAGCGAATTAATTTTGTGCTGAAGGTAAAAAAAGTAGGGGCTGTCCCGTTACTGCTTATGATTTCGTTGCCGCCCCAGCAGGGCGGCACAGCGTCAGCGTAATTTATGCACAGTGACGGGGCACCCCCTACACCGCCCCTGTGGGTGAAGCGGGCACCTGGCCGTTCAGCACATGGCGGGCAAAGCCGCAGCCGGCCTCTTCGTAGATGTTAAACACCGCGTCGATGTCCAGTTCGCGCAGGGCCGCGGCTTCGTCGGGGAAGCGGACGATGGCCGCGACCCGCCCCTTGAAACCGGTGTGACGGATCTGCTCCAGGGCATAGAGGTTACCGGCGTGATTGGGCATGGCCAGGAAAATATATTCCAGCTGATCGCCGATATTGGTCTTGTCCCAGAAATCCGAGTCGGAGGCATCGCCCTTGATGACGTTAAGCCGCAGCCCCTGCAACAGCTCGATTTTTTTCTCGTCGCTGTCGATCCCCAGCAGCTTGCCCCGGTAGCGCTTCTCCAGTTCCATGTAGGCGCCCTGACCGATGCGGCCCATGCCGACGATCAACACCTGGGCATCTCCCAGCTCGATGGGCATGTCGTCCGGATGCAGGCGCAGCTTCTCCTTGGGACGGAAGCGGCCTATCAGGCGGCGGTAAATGTTTTCGTTATGGCTGTTGAGCGGGGCCGACACCACAAAAGAGACAGCCAGCGCGATCGAGGCGACGATCACCCAGTCGTTGCTGAGCAGGCCCTGTTTGGCCGCCAGAGCCGCCACGATCAGGCCGAATTCCGAATAATTGGTCAGGCTGAAGGTGGCCAGCAGCGAGGTGCGGACACGCAGGCCGCAGCCGTTGTAAAACATATAATAGATCAGGCTCTTCAGCGGCAGGACCAGCAGCAGTATGGCGGCCAGCCACAGGGTGTCGGCGGTGGGCATGCCATTGAGGCCGATATTGAGGAAGAAGGCCACCAGGAACAGCTCTTTCATATTGAAGAACGATTTGGCCAGGGAGGAGGCACTGTGGTGAGAAGCCAGCATCATGCCGACCACCAGTGCCCCCAGATCGCCCTTCATGCCTACCAGCTCGAAGCCGCCGACCCCGACCACCAGCGCCAGGAAGATGGCGAACAGGATCTGCAGTTCGCCATGGCCCGCCCGCTCCAGCACCCGGAAGAACAGCGGCCGCAGCAGGGGCAGCAGCACCAGCAGCGACAGCGCCCAGGGGCTGGGTGCCTTGCCGGTGGAGAAGGTGAGAAACGCCACCGCGAACAGGTCCTGCATCACCAGCACCCCGATGGCGATACGGCCATAGAAGGTGTTCATGTCACTGCGCTCTTCCAGCACCTTGACCGCAAACACCGTGCTGGAAAAACTCAAGGCAAAGCCCAGCAGTATGGCCTGACTCCACTGCAGCTCCAGGGCCAGGGTGAGTCCGGCCCATTTCACCGCCATCAGCACCAGGGCAAACAGTCCGGTCGAGAGCAGGATATGGCCGCTGGCGGTGCCCCAGACCTCCCGCTTGAGCAGGGTCTTGATGTTGAGTTTGAGGCCGATGCTGAACAACAGCAGGGTGACCCCCAGGTTGGCGAGGGTCTCCAGCACGGCGCTGCTTTCATACCCCATGGCGTTGAGCACGAAGCCGGCCGCCAGGAAGCCGATAAGGGGGGGGAGGTTAACCAGATAAACGGCCAGGCCGCAGCCAAAGGCGATAGCGATAAAGATAGGATCCATGAACCAGTCAGTGTTTGTTGTTAGAAGAGGTCGATGTCGGCGACGGAGTTGTAGATATGCTGGGGACGGAACGGCATCTTGTCAATATCCGGCACCTGGCTGACGCCGGTCAGCACCAGCACGGTTTCCAGGCCCGCCTGAAAGCCGGCGAGGATATCGGTGCGCAGGTTGTCGCCGATGATCAGGGTGTTTTCCGAGTGGGCATCCATATGATTGAGCGCGGCGCGGACTATCCAGGCGCTGGGCTTGCCCACGTAGAAGGGTTTCTTGCCGGTCATGCGCTCGATAGGTGCGCACAGGGCACCGCAGGCCGGGTGCATATGGGGACCGTGGGTGTCCGGATTGGTGGCGATAAAACGGGCTCCATTGGCGACAAATTTGGCCGCCATCTGGATCATGCTCCAGTTATAGTTGCGGGTCTCGCCCACCACCACGAAGTCCGGGTCGATATCGGTAATGGTAAAGCCGGCCTTGTACAGTTCGTGGATCAGCGCCCCTTCCCCGATGACATAGGCCTTTTCGCCACTCTGGCGTTTGAGGAAGTCGGCGGTGGCCATGGCAGAGGTATAGAAACAGCTTTCGGGGACGCTGATGCCGGCGGAGTAAAACCGGTTTTGCAGATCTTTCGGGGTCTGGGCCGGATAGTTGGTCAGGAACAGCAGGTTCATTTCCTGCTCCAGCACCCGTTTGACAAAGAAATCGGCCCCGGGGATCAGGTCGTTGTTGTGCAGGATGACGCCGTCGATATCACAGATCAGGTTAGGTTTTGTCATTCGTATCCCTTTATTATTCTTCAGCATTAGGCCAGGAGCCCGAGTATCTACTCACTGTCAGGGCTGAGTATGACAGAATTATGACAAGGATAAGGCTTTGTTATGCTTTGACGCAATTAAGTAAGGGACCCAACTGGCCCGTACGGCGCTGGATGATGCCGGCCCGGCTCCGTACATAGGCGGACGGCGCGCCGGCATTGAAGCGCCTGGGGTTGGGCAGGACCGCCGCCAGTAATGCGGCCTGATAAGGGTTCAGCCGGGCAGCCGAGGTATTGAAATAGGCGCGGGCCGCGGCCTCGGCCCCGTAAATGCCCGGACCCCATTCGGCAATGTTCAGGTAGAGGGTGAGGATCCTGTCCTTGGGCAGGGTCATCTCAAGCAGGGGCGTGTAGAGGGCTTCCAGGGCCTTACGGGTATAACTGCGCCCGGGCCAGAGGTAGAGATTCTTGGCGGTTTGCATGCTGATGGTGCTGCCGCCGCGCAACTTGCCGTTGGCCTGAAATTCATTCAGCACATCGCCAAACGCATTCCAGTCAAAGCCATGGTGACGGCAGAAACGGTTGTCTTCGGCGGCGATCACCGCCTTTTTCAGGTGGCTTGAAATCGCGTCCCGGCCGCGCCAATGCTTACGGATGCCTTCGCCTTCAAACAGGCGGATCACCATCAGCGGGGTGGCGGGGACAGGCAGCACCCGATAGGCGATGGTCACCAGCAAGGGGCCGGCCAGCAACAGGATACCCAGCCAAAGCAGCAATCGTTTCATCAGACGGGTCATTCAACTATCCATATAACAGCGAAAAAAAGCGGCAGCGGGCATTTTTGATCAGAAGCCGGGTGCTTGTCTGCATACGCAGCCGATCCAGACCAAGAAATGTCCCTTTCTCCTCACAAGCAGGGCGTTTCTTTGGTATGGTTAAATCAAAACAGCTGGGTGGTGGAGGTTCATATGTCCGGGTTTATCGAAGGTCTGCCCAAGGTGGAGTTGCATCTGCACATCGAAGGGACATTGGAGCCGGAGCTGGTGTTTGCCCTCGCCAGACGCAACGATGTCAAACTCGCCTATGCCGACCAGGCGGCGCTCAAAGCCGCTTATCAATTCAGTGACTTACAATCTTTTCTCGATATCTATTACCAGGGTTCCAGGGTGCTGCTGAATGAGCAGGACTTTTTCGACATGACCTGGGCCTACCTGACCCGAGCCCATGCCGAACAGGTTCGCCACACGGAAATATTCTTCGATCCCCAGGCCCATACCGCACGCGGCGTGCCCTTTGCGGTGGTGATATCGGGTATCCACCGGGCCCTGGAGCAGGCCAGGCAGGAATGGGGCATGACCAGCCGGTTGATCATGTCTTTTTTACGTCACCTGTCCGAACAGGATGCGTTCGATACCCTGAAAGATGCCATGCCCTTCAAGGACAAGATCACCGGTGTGGGGTTGGATTCGTCGGAGCAGGGTAACCCGCCGGCCAAATTCGGCCGGGTGTACGCCGCCTGCCAGGAGCTGGGATTCCGGCTGGTGGCGCACGCGGGCGAGGAGGGACCGCCGGAGAATATCCGCGATGCCCTGGATGTGCTTTCGGTCGAGCGCATCGATCATGGGGTGGCGGCTATCCGGGATCCGGAGCTGATGGCCCGGCTGGCGGCCGAGCATGTGCCCCTGACCCAGTGCCCCCTGTCCAACCTCCGGCTCAGGGTGGTGGACAAGATGTCCGATCACCCCTTATTGCGGTTGCTGCAGGCGGGAGTGAAGGTGACCATCAATTCCGACGATCCGGCCTATTTCGGCGGCTATATGAACGCCAACTACCAGGCGGTGCAGCAGGGGCTGGGCGCCAGCGATCAACAGTTACTGGTGATCACCCTGAACGCGGTCAATGCCTGCTGGTTGTCGCCGGAAGAAAAGGCCCGCTTGAGCCGGGAAATCCTGGCCTACGGCCAAGGCTACGGGGTAACCCTGTAGCCTTGGTTGCCGGCTCAGTCTTTTTCCAGCACCGGCTGGATATAGAGGCGGGAAGGGTCAATCAGCACCTTAGTGCCCATAAACTCCCGCCCGAGCAGCACCGGATAGAGCATGCGGGTCCTGTCCTTGAGGGTGAACTCCACGGCTTTTTCCAGATCTCCCAGCCTGACGTCCAGCAATACCACTGGGCGTCGGTCCAGCTTTTTGGTGTTGGCCTGGCGTATCTTGACGTAGCGGCTGAGCGGTGCCTCCAGCCGCACCATGTGCTTATTGTGCTCGAAGCTGAAGCGGATCCAGCGTTGCTTGTCTTTTTTGAATTCCTCGATACCGGTGGCGCTCATCGAGGAGGTTTTGGCGCCGGAATCGATGCGCGCCTTGATCTTGTCATCCAGGGCCGGCAGCCAGATCCATTCGACTCGTCCCAGCAGCCATTTTCCATCCACCTTCAGTTCATCGCCGTCCTGTTCGGTGGCGATGGCATAGGGTGACAATAAACTCACGGCAAGTACCAGGGCCGAGAACCATTTCATGGCAACACTCCTACATTAAGATCAGGCCGAAAAGCGGCGTCATATTACACAAGGCCAATCCGGTTAGCCAGCGCGGGCCAGGCGGGGTATCCTTGAACGTTTTCAACCACTAGTAGCCTGACATGCCTTGGGATCCCGATTTTATTAACCGTAACCCGATTCTCGGACAGCTGCGCCCCCTGCTGTCGCCCATGCCCTGGCGACAATGGCCCTCGGTGAGCCAGTTGGCCCGGTTCCGGGAAGGGGACATACCGGTGACCTTTATCGATGATAGCGCCTTTATGGCCATGGATCATTACTATGAAGAGGCGGTGGCCTTGGGCCAGGTGCCGACCCGCGAGCACAACTGGCATGATTTCTTCGGTGCCGTCATCTGGTGGCAGTTTCCCCGCACCAAGGCCTTGCTTAACCGCCAGCATATGGACGACATCCAGCGGGTGGGCCTGAGACCCCGCACCCCCAGACGCGATCGCCTCACCCATTTCGATGAATGCGGTCTGGTGCTGGTGGCGCCCGACAAGCAAGAGCTGGAAACCCTGTTGCGGGAGCACGACTGGCACGCCCTGTTTATTGAACGGCGGTCGCGTTGGCAGCGGGACTGGCTGCCCTTCATATTTGGCCATGCCCTCTATGAGCAGGCGCTGGCGCCCTTTATCGGCCTGACCGGCAAATGCCTGGTGCTGCAGGCGGAGGCCGCGTTTTATCGGTTGTCCCCCTTGGCCCAATACCAGTGGCTGGATCAGGCACTGGCCGCTACCATTGGCAACCTGGATATGTTCTCCCGGCCCCGGCCGTTGTTGCCCTTGCCGCTCCTGGGGGTGCCCGGCTGGTGGCCGGCCAACGAGGAGCCGGGCTTCTACGGCAACACCGATTATTTTCGACCGAAAAGGAACCGAATATGACCCCTGCAACCGTTGTGCAATTCTGGTTTGGCGAGCAGCCGTCAGGCATCAGTGACAGGGTTTATCAGAAGCGATGGTTTGCCGGCGGCCCCTCATTCGACCGGAAAATCGTCAGCCGCTTTGGCAACCTGTTGGAGCAGGCCCTGGCGGGTGAGCTAGATGACTGGGTCGATCAGCGATCTGGGCGCCTGGCACTGGTGTTGTTGCTGGATCAATTTACCCGCAACGCCTATCGTCGTGAACAACGGGCGTTCGCCGGTGATCTCAAGGCGCGGGGGCTGGTGCTGGACGGGCTGGCCAGGGGGGCCGATAAGGAGCTGACCTTATCGGAGCGACTGTTTTTCTACCTTCCCCTGGAGCATGCGGAGGATCTGGCCTGCCAATGCCTGAGCGTGTCCTGCTTCGAGTCCCTGGCAGGGGAGTTCCCCGCAGCGCACCGATTCATGGGCGAACAGGCGCTGGATTATGCCCGGCGGCATCTGGATATCATCCATCGCTTCGGCCGTTTTCCTCATCGTAACGCCATTCTGGGCCGGGCCGACACCGAGCAGGAGGCCCGGTGGCTGGCCGAGGGCGGCGAGCGTTTTGGCCAGGGGTGATTTCAGCGCGATTTTTTTCTACACTGCGCCCCTTTGGATGCCTGTGCCGGGGCGTGAAGCCGGCCGGAGACAGGCTGATGATCACTTTTAATTAAGGATGGTGTTATGTCCGGGCATGATCCCGTATTTGATTTGCGTTTTAAACCCGTGTTGTTGCATCCCAAATACTGGGGCACCTGGCTGGCCCTGGGCCTGCTCTGGCTGCTGGCCTGGGCACCGGTGCGGGCACGCGATGCGGTTGCCGGGTCTCTGGCGCCGTTGTTGGTCAGGTTGGCGAAGAAACAGTGCTATATCGCCCGCACTAACATCGGGCTGTGTTTTCCGCAGCTGTCCCCGGCCGAGGTGGAAGCCATGCTGCTGAAATCGGTGCGTACCGGCCTGATGGGCTTTATCGGCTATGGCGCCTGGACGGCGCGCAGCAAGGCCTATCTGCAGGGGCGCTTCAAGATCCAGGGGCAGGAACACCTGGATGCCTGCCTGGCGCAGGACGAGAAGATCATTTTCCTGATGCCCCACACCTGGACCATAGACGCCGGCGGTGTCTATTTAAGTTCATTGGGCCTGCCCATGTGCACCATGATGCACAGCGCCAAGAACGAGCTGTTCGACTGGTTTATCAATCGGCAGCGGGCCCGTTTCAACGGCATCATCTATGAGCGCGACGCCGGCATCAAGGCGGTGATCAAGAGCATCAGGGAGGGCAAGCATTTCGGTTACCTGCCGGATCAGGACCATGGGCGGGAAGCCAGCCTGTTTGTGCCCTTCTTTGCCGAAATGAAGGCGACCCTGCCGGCGCTGCCCAAGCTGGTACGGCTCACCGGCGCCAAGGTGCTGCCGGTGCTGTGTATCTACAACACCGAGGCGCATCGCTACGAGCTGCTGATCCATCCGCCGATGGCACCCTATCCGAGCGGTGATATCACTAAGGATACCCGGGCCATGAATGCGGAAATCGAAGCCCTGCTGCAGGATTGGCCCGAGCAATATATGTGGTTCCTGAAATATTTTCAGACCCAGGTCGACTCGGATGAAGGTCGCTATGAGGCGGGTATTCGCGCCATAAGGAAAGAATGATGGCTTGGCTGGAATACCTCTCGATGGTCAGCCTCGGGCTGCTTGTCCTCTGGCTGGTGGGCAAGCTTGACGACTGGTTGATTGCCAGGGAAAAGCGGGGCAGCCCTTAGGGCTGCCCCGGATGGCTTTCCACCCTTGTTCCGTTATTCCCGTTGTTCCTGAGCGAGCGGGGGGAGTTCTGACGGGGGCAGGCCGCCGTGGACAGGGGCTCGGCCCGACGGAATACCACGCTGAAATGGGTGCCGGTGGTAGAGGTGGCAAAGCTTATCTGCCCACCCATCGCCTCCGTCATGCCCTTGGCGATGGCCAGGCCCAGCCCGGTGCCGCCTGTCTTGCGGCTGTCGGTATCCTCCGCCTGGGCGAACTGCTCGAATACCCTGGGTATAAACTGCGCCGGTATTCCCGGTCCTTTGTCGCTGACGGTGATCTGCCAGCCCAAGGCGTGGGAGGCGACGCTGATCACCACCTGTTCGCCCTGGGGAGAGAACTTGGCGGCATTCGACATCAGGTTGCTCAGCACCTGGTTGAAGCGGATGCCATCGGTCAGGATCCGGGCATCCGGATAGGGATTGTCCAGCGCCCATTCAATCCCATATTGCTCGGCATAGGCCCGGGTGGTTGCGAGCACCTCGGTCAGCAGCTCGCTCAGCCGGTAAGGTTGGAGCTGCACGCTGAGTTTGCCGTTTTCCAGTTTTTCGATATCAAGCAGGTCGTTGACCAGTGCCAGCAGGTGCTGGCTGTTGCGGTGGGCAATGTCGACCAGCCGGCTGGCGTCGGCCGGCAGGGGGCCCGCCATGCCGTTTTCAAGCAGGCTGAGGGAGCCGCGAATGCTGGTGAGTGGGGTCCGCAGTTCATGGCTGACGGTAGCCACGAAACTCTTTTTCAGCCGTTCGCCTTCGGCTTTCAGGGCGACTTTTTCGAGTCGTCGGCGGATCTGCACTTGGCCCAGCCAGGCTGCCAGCCAGATGATCAACAGCAGCGCGCCGTAGATGGGCAGTCGCCACCAGCCCAGGCCTGGGCTGCCATCCTGATACTGGATGGTCAGCCGCCAGGTGACATCGGGCAGATGCAGCAGCGCCCGGTATTGCAATGGTTGCTCCTGGAGCGGACTGCCCCAGATAGCGGTGAATCCGCTGTCACTGTCGTCATCCGCTTTGTCCAGCCCGATGCGCAGGCCCGGCCAGCGGCGGTGATCATCAATCACCGCGAGCAGGGTCTCTGCATTCATGACCGTACTGATCACGCCCCAGTATTTTCCGCCGATAAAGATGGGGACGCGATGGATCAGCCCTATGCCTCCCTGGATCAGGGGCAGGGGGCCGAACAGGCTGGGCTTGCCGGTGGTCATGACCTGCTGCACCCCCGGCCATTGGGCCGGTATGTCGGGCAGGTAGGAGCCGAGTACGGCACGGTTGCCCTCGACCGGATAAATCATGGATATCTTGTTACCGGGAGAGATACCGATATTGACGATATAGGGGTTTTCGGTGGTCATGGTGGTTAGCCAGGGGGTGATTTCTTCGCGGTTAAGCCGGCCGCCGTGGCTGCGGATAAAGTAGGCCAGCCCCAGATTTAAATAGATGGCACTGTTGAGTCGGTTTTCTATTTCGGCCTTGAGTTCACCGCTGCGCATGGCCAGTTGCTGGCGTTGGTGGGTGCGCTCATAGGCGTTAAGCTGCCAGATACTCAGCTCTATCACGCCGACCGCGAGGAGGGCCCCCAAGATGAGATTCCTGATCAGTCGGTAAAATGGCGACGTCTCGTTCATGGGCTGTCCTTAGGCCGGGGTGATCATTGAGTTGCCGTTCTGGTTTGGTTGCGGCCCGTATTCTTGGCCTGGTACAGGGCCCGATCGGCCCGGGCCAGCAGTTCGGCGCCGGTGTCGACCGGGAAGGCGGCCGTACAGGCCAGCCCCAGCGACAGGGTGCAGGTAAAGCCGGTGTCCCCTTTGCTGAAGCGTACCTGGGCGAAGTCTTTACGGATCTCGTCCATGAGGTGGTGGGCCGAGGCGGCATCGCATCGCGGCAGCACGACGAGAAATTCTTCACCGCCATAGCGTCCGATAATATCGGTTCGACGCAACCGCTGACGCAGCAGCATGGCTACGGCGGAAATCACCATATCGCCGGTGGCATGGCCATGGTTGTCGTTGATGCGTTTGAAATGGTCGATATCCAGCATTGCCAGGGTGACCGGGTGTCCGTCACGCAGGGCCCGGGTGAGCGCTATATCGACGGCTTCCTTGATGGTGGCGTGTTTTAACAGTCCGGTCAGGCTGTCCTGGTTGATCTGGGCCATCAGTTCCCGGGCACGGTTGACCCGTACCCGTACCGCCGCCACCAGCTGGGCATCGGAGATGGGTTTGGTCAGGAAGTCATCGGCGCCGGAGCGCAGGGCCTGTATCTGGCGGCCCAGGTCGGTCTCCGCCGACAGATAGACGATCGGCAGGCCGGCCCAGTTGTCATATTGGCGCAATACCCCCGCCAGATCCGGTCCCGAATAGTCGGGCATATACAAGTCCATCAGGATAAGCTCGGGGCGGAAGGAAAAAACCGTTTCCGCGATCTGCTCCGGTTGTTGCAAGACTTCAACGGCCATGCCGGCGTATTCGAGCACCAGTCGATAGTGGTCGGCGAGCAGCTGATCGTCTTCGACGAGCAGCACCCGCTCCGGTGGCGAAGCCCGGTTCTCCATGATGCGGCTGATGCGGTTGACCAGCCGAGGTACCTCTATGGGTTTGAGGACATAGCCTTCGGCGCCCAGCTGGGCGGCCCGGACCCGGGATGGGAAATCATCCCGGGCCGAAATAAAGATGAGCGGGCAGGAAAGGGCCATGAGCCTGGGCAGCAGCGTCATCTGCTCTGTGGTATTGATCCCTTCCGGTTCCAGCATCACGTCGAGCAGCAGGATATCGGGGCTATCGTGAGCGGAGGCCTGGTCGGCTTCCGCCAGCTGGCAGAAATGGGTCACCCGATAGCCGAAAGATGTCAGCTGGTCGACCAGCTGGCGGGCGAGCAGCCGATCGTCCTCGACCAGCCAGAGATGGATCATATCCTGCTGCGCTAATGGGCGTGAAGGGGGAGGCTGATCCGCTCCCGGATAGCCGGTGTGCATGTTGAGTTCCGCCAAGGTGCCGATTTCGCCGATAAATGCCGTCAGCTCGACCTGGCTGGGAGGCAGCTTGTCCAGCCAGAGGTGTATCTGCTGCTCCAGCCGGCGGGCATAGCCACTCAGCTCGGGCAACCCGAAGGTACCGCCGGAGCCTGCCAGCTTGTGCAGCCGGTGTTGCAATATGCCCAGGGTCCCCGCAGGCTTATCCTCCTGCAGCAGTTGGGTGGCCAGCCGGCGCATCTCTGCCAGTTCCTCCGGCAGCCGTTTCAGGTAGTCCTCGCGCAGCGCCAGCAACCGGATCTGGATCCGCTGACTATGCTCATTTTCATTCATGGTGATGTTTCCAGATGGCCCTCACTTCATCGGCCAGGGTCATGGGATCAAACGGCTTGGCGATGACATCCAGGGCGCCCAGTGCCTTCAACTCGGCGATTTCGCTGGGCTGTACCTTGGCGGTCATAAAGGCCACCGGTATCTCGGCCAGCTCCGGCTGCTCCCGCAGGGCCCGGAAGGTGGTCGGGCCGTCCATCTCCGGCATCATCACATCCAGCAAGATCATGTCCGGTGCGAAGCCGGCCGCCTGCTCCATCGCTTCCGCTCCCGAAGAACAGATCTTGACGGCGAATCCGCCCACCATCTCCAGCGCCAGCTGGGCGATGGCCTGAATATCGGGTTCATCCTCTACATATAATACCCGTTGCAATACCTTCATTGATGATCACCTTTTAATGTGGAGTGGATACGGTGACGAATGCTTTCGACCAGCTGATGGGGGGAGATTTGGGACTTTAATAGCACGGCTTCAACCTGGCGGGCAGCAAGGGGGTTGGGTTGATCGCCGGAGAGGATCACGACCCGAGCGCGGGGCTGGCGCTGGCGGATTTCCGGCAGCAGTTCCCAGCCCGAGCCGTCGGGCAGCCCCAGGTCGAGGATAACCACGTCGAAGCTTTCCATGGCCAGGCGACGGCGGGCCTGAGACAGGCTGGTGGCGAGCCGGAAAGTAAAGCGCGCACCGGCCATGGCATGGATCACCTGGTGTAGATCCCTGTCGTCTTCTACGTGCAGTATCCGCAGCTGCGCGTCGGGCTGCTCCGGGATCAGCCGATCGACGGCCTCGATCAGCCTGTGCTCGTCGATGGGCTTGGCCAGCCAGTCGATGTCGGTATAGTGGCCGTTCAGAGACAGCCGGCCCTCCTCCATCTTGGCGGAGACCACGATCACCGGAATATTGGCCGTGGCCGGGCTGTTTTTCAGGCGGTGGATGATGTCCAGCCCGCCGATATCCGGCAGCATCAGATCCAGGGTGATGGCATCAAAGCGCTGTTGTTCCAGCGCCTTCAGCGCCTCTGCTCCCGAGTAGGCAATGTCGGCCCGGTAACCGGCCCGGCCGAGCATCTGCGACAACAGGTAGGCAATATCCGGCTCGTCTTCAATCACCAGGACCCGCGGGATCGGATGGTGGTCGGCGGGATCGGTGTCGAAACGTCGGGCCGGTTGCTGCCACAGGGGCAGTTCGAAGTAAAAGCAGCTGCCATGGCCTGGCTGCGAGTCGAAGCCGATGGTACCGTTCATGCGGCTGATCAGTTCCCGGCAGATGGCCAGGCCCAGGCCGGTTCCTCCCTTGGTGCGGGTGTCGGAGCCGTCGGCCTGGGAAAACTTGTCGAATACCCGTGACTGGAATTCGAGCGGAATTCCCGGGCCCTGATCGGTGATGGAAACCCGGATCCGGGTCTGTTCAACCCGGGTGCTGACGGTGACCACGCCCTGTTCGGGGGAGTATTTGATGGCATTGGACAACAGGTTGGACAGCAGCTGCATCAACCGCTGGTGATCTACCTTCACCTCTATGTCGCCGGGATCTGCGTCCAGTTGCAGCCGGATGTGGCGGTCGAGGCAGTAGGTGAGGTTGGCCTCGATGGCCTGTTCGAGCAGGGGGCGCAGCGATTGCGGCTGCAGATCAAAATGTACCTTGCCCGCCGCCAGTTTTTCGATATCAAGCAGATCATTGATCAGATAGGTCAGCCGTTGGCTGTTGTTGTGGGCGATGCCGATCATGTTCAGCGCCTGCTCGGGAAGTTCGCCCAGGGCGCCGCCGGTGATCAGTCCCAAAGCCCCGGAAATGGAGGTCAGCGGGGTGCGCAACTCGTGGCTGACGGTGGAGACAAATTCGCTCTTCATCCGTTCCAGCCGCTTGCGCTCGGTAATATCGCGCACCATGGCCACATAATGCGGCCGGCCGGCCCGGGTGACCTGCCATACTGTCAATTCCATCGGGAACACGGTGCCGTTTCTGTGTTGACCCTCGGTTTCCCGTTTTATGCTCAGGATGCGGATCAGATCGGAGCCTGCGGCATCGTCACCGTTCTCTGCGGGCAACAGACGGCTTACCCTGTGCTTGAGCAGCTCCCCGCTCCGGTAGCCGAAGATTTCTTCTGCGGCCGGATTAACGGACAGGATCCGGCCAAGCTGATCGAAGGTCAACATGCCGTCGACCATATTGTTGAGGATGGCCTGGGTATACTCGGCCTGCTCCTTGATGGCCATCTCGGTCTGCTTGTGTTCGGTGACGTCCTGAAATAAACCGTAGACCCGCCGGCACTGACCCTGCTCAAACACCGGCAGGCCGATGGCCCGCACGGCCCGCTCCTGTCCCTTGGCGGTGGTGATATTCAGTTCAATGTCATAGGGCTGGTTGTACTCGACGGCGGCCCGAAAGGCCGCGGAAATGGTTTGCTGATCCGGCCCGGGCGGATAGAAGGCCAGGGCATTGTCCACATTTGGTTGAAAGTCGGCGGCGACCTGATGGATTTCCCGGGTGACCCGGCTCCAGGTCACCCGGTTGGTGAGCAGATCGACCTCCCAGGTGCCGATCCGGGCGGCTTCACTGGACTTTTCCAGCAGGTCATAGGCGTGCTCGAGGGCCTGCTCCGCTTGTTTCTGCTCGGTTATATCCATGTGCAGGCCCGACATCAGCCAGGGTTTATCGTCGGCGGTCCAGCTGACGACCCGGCCCCTGTTCTGCACCCAGACCCAGTGGCCGTCTTTATGCCTGAGCCGGCACTGGGTATCGATGCTGTCCAGCTGGTTGTCAAAATGCTGGGTCAACAGCTGGTCAATATGGGCCTTATCATCGGGGTGACACAGCCTTGTCCAGGTCTCGATGCTGATGGGTTCAAGCTCGTCCAGGCGGTAACCGAGCATGCCGACCCAGCGTTCGTTCAGGCGCAGCTGACCGGTTTGCACCTGCCACTCCCAGGTACCGCATTCGGTACTGTCGATCAGGGTTCGCAGCCGTTGTTCGTTGAATGTCAGCAGTTTCTGTTGGGTGGAGAGCCGCCGCTCCTGCTGTTTGACCTGGATAAACTTGATTTGGTCATCCACGCAATCGGCAAAGTCGCGTAACACCGCCAGCTCGTTTTCATCCAGTTGGCGAGGGGTGCCGTCGATCAGGCACAGGGTACCGATGCGCTGGCCGCAGGGGCTGTGCAGGGGAGCGCCGGCATAGAAACGGATAAAGGGGGCCTCGGTGACCAGGGGGTTATCATGGAAGCGGGCATCGGCGCTGGCATCGGGGATTTGGAAGATGCTTTCTTCCAGGATGGCATGGCCGCAGAAGGAGATATCCCGGGCCGTTTCACAGGCATCCAGCCCCTGTCGGGACTTGAACCACTGGCGATCCCTGTCGACCAGGGAGATCAGCACAATCTGGGACTCGAAGTACTGTTGGGCCAGCCGGGTCAGGCGATCGAAGCGCGCCTCGGCAGGCGTGTCGAGCAGCTCCGTCGCCAACAGTGCCGCGAGCCGTTCATGTTCATTGTCGGGGATGGCCGGCGTCTGCATGCTTCAGCTCCATTTGAATAAAGCGTTAGACTAGCATCATCCTCGATTGAGCAGAAGGCCGAGGTTATTGGTTGGACGGTGGTTGAACAGGACCCGGGGCAAAAGCCCCGGGCCAAGGTTTTACTTCTGGTGGCGCTCGTGGAGCTTGCCGATGACATCGGACAGGCTCAGGCCTTCCTGTTGCAGCAGCACGGTCAGGTGGTAGAGCAGGTCGGCGGACTCGTTCACCAGCTCGTCGTGGTCGTGCACGGTGGCGGCCAGGGCGGTCTCGACCCCTTCCTCGCCCACCTTCTGGGCGATACGCTTGGTGCCCTTGGCGTACAGGCTGGCGGTATAGCTGGAGGCGGGATCGGCGCCCTTGCGGGCGGCCAGCACCTGCTCCAGTTCGGCCAGGAAGCTTAAGCTTGGCAGCTGCTGCTCGTTGAAGCAGGACACATTGCCCAGGTGGCAGGTGGGGCCGATGGGCTCGACCTGCGCCAGAATGGTGTCGTTATCACAGTCGGTGCTGATATCGCGCAGCTGGAGCACATGGCCGGAGCTTTCGCCCTTGGTCCACAGCCGGTTCTTGGTTCGGCTGAAGAAGGTGACCTGGCCGGTTTGCTGGGTCTTTTCCAGGGCCTCCCGGTTCATGTAGCCGAGCATCAGTACCCGGCCGCTGTGGCAGTCCTGGACGATGGCCGGCATCAGGCCGTCCACCTTGTCCCAATCGAGTTTGTCTGCATTAATCACGTACTACCACTCCTTGCGTTTTCAGGTACTGCTTGAGCTCACCGATGTTGATGATGTCCTTGTGGAACACCGAGGCGGCGAGGGCACCGTCGACGTCGGCTTCCAGGAAGGCATCGCGGAAGTGCACCATTTCACCGGCGCCTCCGGAGGCGATCAGCGGCACCTGGCATTGGGCACGTACCCGCAGCAGCTGCTCTATGTCGTAGCCCTGGCGCACGCCGTCCTGGTTCATCACGTTGAGCACGATCTCGCCGGCACCGCGCTGCTGCACTTCCTGCACCCAGTCGAAGGTGTTCCAGCGGGTGACCTGGGTGCGGCTTTCGTCGCCGGTGAACTGATGCACCTGATACTGGCCGGTGGCCTCGTCAAAGTAGGAGTCGATGCCCACCACGATGCACTGCACGCCGAAGGTGTCGGCCAGCTCGGTGATCAGTGCCGGGTTGGCCAGCGCCGGCGAGTTGATGGAGATCTTGTCGGCGCCGAACTCGAGGATGCGCGCCGCGTCCTCGATGGACTTGATGCCGCCGGCCACGCAGAAGGGGATGTCGATCACCTCAGCCACCCGGCTGACCCAGCTCTTGTCCACCACCCGGTCCTGGCTGCTGGCGGTGATGTCGTAGAACACCAGTTCGTCGGCGCCCTCGGCGGCGTAACGCTCGGCCAGTGGCACTATGTCGCCGATGATCTCGTGGTTGCGGAATTTCACGCCCTTGACCACCTGGCCGTCCTTGACGTCCAGGCAGGGGATTATGCGTCTTGCCAGCATGCGATGGCCTCCTCAACGGTGAACTTGCCTTCGAGCAGGGAGCGGCCGAGGATCACGCCGGCCACGCCCGAGCCCTTGAGTGCCTCGATATCGGCGATGCTGCCGATGCCGCCCGAGGCCTGCCACAAAATGGTGGGGTAGCGGGCCGACAGCTCCCGGTACAGGGCCACGTTGGAGCCGGTGAGGGTGCCGTCCTTGGAGATATCGGTGCACAGCACATGGCAGAGGCCGGCGGGCAGGTAATGCTCGAGCAGGGACTCGATGGTGATGCCGCTGTCTTCCTGCCAGCCGGCGATGGCGATCTTCTTTTCGCCGTCGGCGGTGATGTTGATATCCAGCGCCAGCACGATGCGCTCGGGGCCGTACTGCTTGAGCCAGCCGGCCACCATTTCCGGGTTTTTCACCGCGGTGGAGCCGATCACCACCCGCTGTGCGCCAATATCGAGCAGGTCTTTTACGTCCTGCTCGGTGCGGATGCCGCCGCCGATCTGCACCGGCATCGGGGTGTTTTCGATCAGGCTTTTGATGACGTCAAGCTGGCGCTGGTCGCTGTTCTTGGCGCCGTCCAGATCCACCAGGTGCAGCTGGGTGGCGCCGGCGGCCACGTAGAGGTCGAAGCGCTCCTGGGGTGAGGCGGTGTATTCGGTCTTTTGCTGGTAGTCGCCCTGATACAGGCGCACCACCTTGCCACCGATCAGATCTATTGCAGGGATAATCATGTGTTACGGCTCCAGGAAAATGTCTGCTGTTGGGCACCTTGCCGCTTACGATCAATCAAGTCTATTGCAGGAATAATCATTACAGCTCCAGGAAGTTTTTCAGCAGTTGGGCACCGGCGGCACCGGAGCGCTCCGGGTGGAATTGCACGCCAAAGAAGTTCTCCTGGCCGATGGCGGCGCTGAACGCCTGGCCATACTGGCAGGAGGCCAGGGTGTATTCGCCGACCGGCACCGCATAGGAGTGCACGAAATAGAAGAAGCTGTCGTCGGGAATGCCCTTGAACAGCGGATGGCCCGGCATGGGGGTGACCTGGTTCCAGCCCATGTGCGGCAGGCGGATGCCGTCGCCGCCCACCATCTTGGTGCAGTCGGCGTCGATTTTGCCCAGACAGTCGACATTGCCTTCCTCGGAGCGGTTGACCAGCATCTGCATGCCGAGGCAGATGCCCAGCACCGGCTGCTGCAGCTGGTTGATAAGCGCGATCAGGTCGCGGTCGTGCAGGTTTTTCATCGCCTCGCGGGCGGTGCCCACGCCGGGCAGCAGCAGCTTGTCGGCGGCCAGCAGCACCTCGGCTTCCTTGCTGACCTGCACCTTGTAGCCCAGACGCTCGACCGCGTAGCGTACCGACGACAGGTTGGCGCAGCCGGTATCGATAATGACTGTGTTCACAAGACCCCCTTGCTCGACGGCAGCTCGTCGCCTTCCACCCGGATGGCCTGGCGCAGGGCGCGGCCGAAGCTCTTGAACAGGCTTTCCACCATGTGGTGGGTGTTGTGGCCGGTGACCTTGAGGTGGATGTTGGCGGCCAGGCTGTCGCTGAGTGAGCGGAAGAAATGGGGCACCATTTCCACCGCCATGTCGCCGACGCTGTCTTTATGGAATTCGGCGTCGAACACCAGGAAGGGGCGGCCGGACAGATCCAGGGTCACCGCGGCCTCGCATTCGTCCATGGGCAGCACGAAACCGAAGCGGCCGATGCCGCGCTTGTTGCCGAGCGCCTTGCGCAGGGCTTCGCCCAGGGCCAGGGCGGTGTCTTCCACCGTGTGGTGGTCGTCGATATGCAAGTCGCCCTCGACCGCCACCTCCAGGTGGAAGCCGGCGTGGGTGGCGATCTGATCCAGCATATGGTCGAAGAAGCCGAGGCCGGTGTGGATCTTGTTGCCGCCGCTCTGGTCCAGATCCAGCCTGATGCGGATATCGGTTTCCTTGGTGGTGCGGGTCACCTCGGCGTTGCGGCCGCGGCTCAGCAGGCGGGCGACGATCTCGGGCCAGCCCAGGCCGTTGTGGCCGTACTGCAGGCCGGGCAGGCCCATGTTTTCGGCCAGCTGGATGTCGGTGATGCGATCGCCGATCACCCAGGAGTCGGTAAAGTCGATGCGCCCGGCCTGCAGATAGTCCTTCACCAGCCCCAGACGCGGCTTGCGGCAGGCACAATCGTCGTGCTGGAAGTGGGGGCAGACAAGCACATCCTGGAAGCGCACGCCCTGGGAGTTGAGGATCTGCATCATCAGGTTGTGGGGGGCGTCGAAGTCGGCTTGGGGGAAACTGTCGGTGCCCAGGCCGTCCTGGTTGGTGACCATCACCAGCCGGTAGCCGGCATCCTGCAGTTTGAGCAATGCCGGGATCACCCCGGGCAGGAAGGCCAGCTTGTCGAGGCGGTCCAGCTGTTTGTCGACCGGCGGCTCTTCCACCATGGTGCCGTCGCGGTCGATAAATAAAATACGTTCCTTAGTCACTTATTGCTCCTGTTGCAGTACGTCGAGTACCGCGTCCATTTCGGCCTGTTGGCCTATGGTGATACGAATGCAGTCGGAAAGTCCCGGTTTGCTGGAAAAGTCGCGCAGTATGATACCGGCTGTCGCCATGCGGGCAAACAGTTTGGCGCCCTCGGCAAAGCGCACCAGCACATAGTTGCCGTTGGCGGCGAACACTTCCCTGACCTGTTTTGAGGCGGCCAGCTTGCCCACCAGCTCGGCCTTGAGGCGGTTGATGTCGTCGACCCGGGTCTGCATGCGCGCCAGCCCCTCTTCGCTCAGGGCCTGGGCGGCAATCTGCGCCACCGGCTCGGGGATGGGGTAGGGGGCGATCACCTTCAGCAGCAGGCCGATCACTTCCGGGTTGGCCAGGGTGAAGCCGCAGCGGATCCCGGCCAGGCCGAAGGCCTTGGACAGGGTGCGGATGATCACCAGCTCCGCATACTCATTCAGCAGACTGGCCTGACTGGCCGTGGGGCAGAACTCGATATAGGCCTCGTCCACCACCACCAGGGCGCGACCCCTGGCGGCGTCCAGCAGGCGCAGCAGGCCGGCCCGGTCGACCAGATCGCCGGTGGGGTTGTTGGGCGAGCACAGGAATACCAGCTTGACCTCGTCGAGCCGGCCGATGATGGCATCGAAGTCGGGCTGGCGGTCGGCATTGAGCGGCACGTCGACAATGCCCACGCCGTTGGTTTCGGCGCTGATGGCATACATGCCGTAGGTGGGGCTGCACTGCAGGATCTGGTCTTTGCCCGGCTCGCAGAAGGTGCGGATCAGCAGTTCTATGCCTTCGTCGCCGCCGCGGCTGGCCAGGACCTGTTCGGGATTGAGGCCGGCATAGGCGGCGTAGCGGTTGATCACCATGGGCGGCTGGCACTCGGGATAGCGGTTGAGGCGCGCGCAATCCAGGGTGTAGTCGCCGCTGTCGGCCGCTTCGTTGGCGTTGAGCCAGATATGGCCCTGGCCACCGATACGGCGGGCCGACTGATAGGGGGTAAGAGCCTGAACCTGGGCTCTGGCCAGGGCGGTGATGCTCATTGTTGTTTCTCCAGTTTGGCAAGCCGCAGGCTTACCGCGTTTTTGTGGGCATCCAGGGTTTCTGTCGCGGCCAGCAGCTCGACCGCCGGGCCTATGGCCAGCAGTCCTTCCGGGCTCAGCTCCTGTACGGTAAAACGGCGCTGATAGTCGGCCAGACCCAGGCTGGAATAGGTGCGCGCATAGCCATAGGTGGGCAGGGTGTGGTTGGTGCCGCTGGCGTAATCGCCCACCGACTCCGGCGTCCAGGCGCCGAGGAAGATGGAGCCGGCATTGCGGAGACTCGGCAACAACAGCCGCGGCTCGGCGGTCTGTACGATCAGGTGCTCGGGGGCATAGGCGTTGGAGATGGCCGCCGCCTGGGCCAGATCGTCACAGATAAAGGTCACGCTCTCGGCCAGCGCTTGGGTGGCGATATCCTTGCGGGAAAGCTGCGCCAGCTGGCGGGCCAGGGCCTGCTCGACCCGCTCGGCCAGGGGGCGACTCGGGGTCACCAGGATCACCTGGGAATCCGGGCCGTGCTCGGCCTGGGACAGCAGATCGGCGGCGATAAAATCGGCGTCGGCGGTGCCATCGGCGATCACCAGCACTTCCGACGGGCCCGCGGGCATGTCGATGGCCGCACCGTCCACATCGGCCGCCACCTGGCGCTTGGCCTCGGTCACCCAGGTATTGCCCGGGCCGAAGATCTTGTCCACCTTGGTCACCGTCTCCGAGCCGTAGGCCATGGCCGCCACCGCCTGGGCGCCGCCCAGGGTATAGATGGCATCCACGCCGCAGCGGTGGGCGGTATAGATGATGGCGTCGTTGATCGGCGGCGGCGAACAGAGCACCACCCGCTCACAGCCGGCCAGCCGGGCCGGGATGGCCAGCATCATCACGGTCGACACCAGCGGGGCGCTGCCGCCCGGCACATAGAGGCCCACCTTTTCTATCGCCTGATAACGCAGCTCGCAGCGCACGCCGGGCCGGGTATCCAGGCTGATGGGGGCGGGCAGCTGGGCGCTGTGGAAGGCGCTGATATTGTCGATGGCCAGTTCGATGGCGTCCTTCAGCTCCTGGTCGACGCGCTGGCCGGCGGCCTTGATTTCCGCCTCGGTCAGCTGCAGGCTGCTTCGCTCGGCCTTGTCGAAGGCACGGGTCAGCTCAAGCAGGGTGGCATCGCCCCCGCCGCGTACCCGGGCGATGATGTCCGCCACCTGGGCTTCGCGGCCGCTGTTTTCCAGGGCCGGGCGACGCAGGGCGTCGGCGCGGGCCTGGCCGTTCAGTTGATTCCAGTCGAGGGTCTTCATCATCACTCCATCATCTTCTCGATGGGCAGCACCAGGATGGAAGAGGCGCCCAGGGCCTTGAGGCCTTCCATGGTTTCCCAGAACATGTCTTCGCTGCTCACCATGTGGATGGCGACCTGGTTGCTTTCCCCGGCCAGGGGCATGATGGTGGGGCGTTCGGCGCCGGGCAGCAGGTTGATCACGTCTTCCAGCTTCTCCTTGGGCGCGTGCAGCATGATGTATTTGCTTTCCCGGGCCAGCTGCAGGCCGTGGATGCGGGGCATCAGCCGGTCAATAATCTGCTGTTTTTCAGGCGTTAAGGTAGCTGCGGACTGGATCAGCACGGCCTTGGAGCGGAAGATGACGTCGGCCTCGCGCAGGCCGTTGGCCTCGAGGGTGGCGCCGGTAGACACCAGATCGCAGATGGCGTCCGCCAGGCCGGCGCGGGGGGCCACTTCCACCGAGCCGTTGAGCATCACGCTCTTGAACTTGATGCCCTTGCTGTCCATATAGCGCTTGACCAGCCAGGGATAGGAAGAGGCGATGCGCTTGCCTTCCAGGCTCTGGGGGCCCTGGTAGTCGAATTCTTCCGCCACCGCCAGCGACAGCCGGCAGCCGCCGAAGTCCAGGCGCTTGAGCACGCTGTAATCGGCGCTTTCACCCTGGGAGCGGCGCTCCATGACCACTTCTTCGAGCACGTTTTCACCGACCACGCCGAAGTCGACCACGCCGTCCATCACCAGGCCGGGGATATCGTCGTCGCGTACCAGCAGCAGATCGATGGGCATGTTTTCGGCATGGGCGATCAGCCTCTGCTCGCGCAGGTTGAGCTTGACGCCGCAGCCCTTCAGCAGTTTCTGGCAATCGCTGCTCAGGCGACCGGATTTCTGGATGGCGATGCGAAGACGATTCTGGTCCATGGTTCTTTTCCTTGTTGTGATAGCGAAATTTTCAAACGAACTTAAAACAAAAAACCCCCGGAAGTTGGGCTTCCGAGGGTCTGTATGAGTGTGTCCTGCTGGAAGCCGCCAAGCGAAAGGTCTTCCAGAACATATGATTCTGAAAGACTAGTCGGGATGATGATGATGCTTGGCGTTGAGCAGGAAATTCATAAAATCGGGTGATCCGCTGTCTGATAAAATTGATCTGCGCTCACAATACCAAGGCCCACCCCGTTTGCCAACCCCAAATTACCAATAAATAACTATGCAGATAAAGCAGATAGTCATGTGGTTGCTCCCCGGGCTGGCCGCTCCCCTGGCCGGTGGCAGCAGCTGGGGCCGAACGAGGCAAGCAACGGGTAACGGCCGGTCGCCTTACCCCTTGGCGGCGGCCCTGCCACCCGCCCGATGTGGCCTACGCCGCCCGGCTCCCGAAACACACAGGGCGCATCGCAAAATGCATGAATTCCTGTTGTGTTTATCCGCGGTTCAGGACCAAAATGGTCTCAAATGGAAAATTACGGGATGGCTGCCGACAGGTCCGGCGGTAGCCTGCCCAGGGTCCGGCTTGGCTTCCGGCGGGTTCAGCATGAACAGGTGCTGGTTTAATTAACTGCTCCTAATAGTAAGTGCTACAAGTGCTGCATCGACCGGGCACCGCACGCAGACACGCCCTGAGGACATGACACTGGGTGTTTCAACCCACTGCGAACATTCACTGGATGTTCGGTTGGGTTGAAACACCTCGTCACAGCGAGCAAGCTCGCTCCCTGGGGGCTCCGCCGCGCCACCTGACCGCCATGGATGGCGGAAATGCCGGAACGGCAGGAGCATTTTTCGACGATGGCGCGAAGGGTCTGCTTAGCGGCACCCGGTCGCTGCCGGTAGTGATCTACCATTCGGAACAGCTATTTAGGTTTGCAGGTATCAAGCTTGAAATTGAGAAAATGGGTCGTGATGGGGTTGGTGGGTACCTTAGGTCGAACTTTATTACAGATGACAATGGTCTAATTGAAATAATTAAATGCTTCACTCCGAACGTTGTTAAGCATATAGATAAACATGATGGTCGAGAAACTCAAACAACAATGACAGTTAAATTGAAAGACCTTCTTACAGATATACAAATGGAAGAATATGACCATCTGCTTAATTTGTTAAATCAGACCTAGGTGCTAGCAAGTGGTTCCAGGGCAAGAGCATGAATGGTACGACCAGAACAAATAAATAGCGTTTAAGTTATTGACTTATAGACTCAATAACTCGCTGGATGCTTTTTGAACAGGTGATTAGTTTCCAAGAATTATTTCAGATATCAATTTGGGTAAATATACTCTAATTTGATAAGCGTATATTTATAGAATGTTCATGTTCATGTTCATGTTCTTGCTCTGCAAGTGGTTCCAAGTGACGCCTACAGCGCACCTGAATCAAGCGTTATATTCATACGGAGGTTCAGTTGAAAAAGAAAAGGCTTGTTAAGAAAGAAGTCACCAAAAACATATATGTTCACAATGACATTTCCAATGCGGCATTCCATTTAAAGGAAAGAATAGAAAAAAATCATGCCGCTGGAAACAATGAAGGGATTTCTTTAGATATCATGTCTTGTTTAATCATGTATGCATTCGAATTCGAAGCGAAAGTGAACTTTGTAGGTCACATGAAAATTTTGAATTGGAAAGAGCGGGATTCATTCCATAAAAAAGTAAAAAAGATAAATAATGTTCTTGGAATAAAGGTTGATAAAAACTCCCGGCCATATACAACAATTGAATATCTCAAAAGTTACCGTGACTCTATTGCCCACGGAAAACCGTTTAATTCACAAAATACTGAAACATCAAAAATGTTGTCAGAAGAAATTAATAGTGCAATTGATTTAGATAATGGGTTGTATGATCTATGTACAATAAGTTTTATGAGAGAGTGCGAAGCAGATATTGAAAATATTTGGAAAAATTGGCTAAATGTGGCGTCAATAGATATTGACAAAACAATTACTCATGGCTCGTTTAGCGCAGAAATTTTGTGATTCGATGAATATAACAAAAGCATGCAAAGGACCATGGATCTCACCCGCTTTAACGGACACACCTCGATAACGGAAAGAGGTGAGCCATGCCCGCTTACAAAACAGGAAAATGAACCCAGCAGTACAGTAACGACTTCAAGAAACAAGCTGTCCTCTGGAGCGATGAAGAGCACAGGAGTGTAAAGGAGGTCTCTGAGGCGCTGGACATCCATCCCTTTATGTTGTTCGCGCAACACTTCGCTACGCTGAATAGGCACCAGTAACACAAACGTTATGTTGCTAGGAAGTTTAATGGCAGATATGGAAAGTGTAATTGAACTTATTAGTTGTCATTTACATCAAAGCCACAAGAAAATCATCGAATTTTCAAAGACTAATTACTCTTATGAGGAATGGATAAACTGGGAAATTTTTGATGCCCTTAAAAAAGCAAATTACCACTGTAGCCCTAAACCAAGTTATCGCAGTTTATGTTCTAAAAGTGTAGGGCGCTTTCACGCTGACATATACGCTAAGTCTCCAGTTGGCAATGCTGAGTTCATTATGGAAGTGGCACTAGTTGGAAATGCTACTCAAGATAAATGGTTGAAAAAGATAGAAAGAGATAGGTTTAAACTTTCTAGCCTCACTCCCACTAATGATAGCTTAATCAAAGTTCAGCTTGTAATTTTAGTGGCAGACTATCACGATTTGCTTCATCACTGGGGTGGTTGGTTGGGTCGCCTTGAATTCTGGGAAGAGCATCCTCCAGTTTCCATTTGTGATCAATCAGTATCAGGTGAAATAGTCTTTTGTCACTGGGAAGTCGCAACATAACAAACTGTTCAAGAGTGATTCAGCACGCGTGGCACTGTTGGTTTGTGGTGATTTTGGTGTTGAAGTGTAATGCAGAAGCTTGGTCATTGCGTGCTTCACATCTTAACAGGGCGTTGCCCGGGCACTCGAGCGAGGGCCTGGAGCCCGCAGCTCCGAATACAGCATCCGCGCCGCCTTGGCCATACCGGGGGGAGCCCCACCACGTCGGATGGCTGGTTTCATCAATAATGAGGGTAGATCCATGCTTTCTAGAATCGTCTTGGCCGGGCTAACGGCCACCGTCGTCGCCGTAACGCCGTCGCTCGGGGCGACCGCCGAGTGCGGTCTTGAGCGCGCCTTCACGCATACAACCAAGCATCACGGCGAGCGCAACATTTACGGCGGTGCGGGTGCGCTCTTCTTCACGGCGCCGATGGCCGTGAACACGGACGGCGCGCCGACGTCCTATCATCCGGAAGACCCATGGGGCTCGCGTGACAAGGCGATCAACACGATTTGCAACGGCGCCAACGCGCGTCTGCCGGACGGGCGAAAGCTCAACTACGCACAATGCAGAGAGCTGGTTGCCGCTTTTCGCGAGGCGAAGGCAGCCGGCTGGGAAGCGCCGGGAAAGCCTAAAATGGAGTTTTACGGGGTCGCGGCCCATGGGGCGACGCCGTGCCTCATCCAGTCCGGGCCCTATGCCGGCTACTTCGTATCGACAACGTCGCTCGCCGCCGATGAGACCAAGGGGCGCTGCGACCAGGAACGCTATCTTAATTCGTTGGAGATCCCCTTCAGCATCTATCCTGGCGCGCGAGCCTTCACTAACCTGGGCGTCGGCAAGGGCGATGTCGTCGTGTACTATAACCCGGCGAATGACGCGATCGAATACGGTATCGTCGGAGACCGGGGGCCTGGCTGGGGTCTCGCCGAGGGCTCGGTCGCGTTCGCGAAAACGCTGCTCAAGCTAACCGAAGATCCGCAGAGCCGGCGAGACACGTATCGGTTTGGCGTGGAGAAGGTCCACGCGCTGATCCTGCCCAACGAGACGCTCTCTGCCCCATTTACGCGGGAGAATGTTCGCTCGCGCGCTAAGGCGCGATTCGAGGCGTGGGGCGGACTCGATCGCTTCAAAAAATGCGTTGCAACGATCGGCGCGCGTCCGTGATCGCTTGTCCGACGCTGCACTGCCTGCCCGGCACCCTCGCGGACAAGGCGGTCGCATTCCGCTCGCGCTGACACCGAAACCACAGGTGCCGATCCGGAAGGCCGAAACAGCGGCTACCTTTCATACATCCTTATGGGCAAAGGGCTTCGATCTTGCCCTATGCCGGGGGATACCGATTGGGAGCCGGGGGCCGGTTCGGTTCGTGGCGAAATCTGAAACGAACCCTCTCAACCCGGTCATGGTCAGGACTTAATCAAGACGACAATAACAACAAGGAGCACGATGATGAAAACAGTCAGGAACAACCCTCTGGTGGCTGGAACAAGCAGCGCCAATACCCGGTCAGCAGCGCGCAGGCGGCGTATCGGTCCCTTTATGCTGACGATAGCCGCCCTGGCCACCGATGGGATGGCCGGCGAGCTGGAGCTGGCTTATGGCCGGGCCGTGGTCGATGCCGCCTTCGTCGAAGAGGCGGAAATCTCCACTGAGCTGGTGCCCGTGACCCGTGACAACCCGGCGCTGGTCTGGAATGCCGACCAATCGCGGATCCTGGTGGCCACCTGGAAGGCACAGGGCGCCTATGAACAGTTCTTCAAGCCCTACGACAAGACCTCGGAGAACCCGGAATATGCGGTCTGGGTAACCACGGCACCGCAGGTCAAGCAGCTGTGCGCCGACCTGCTTGCCCGCCGACCGGACACATCCAAAGAGGGGGTGGAGCTGCGGCTGAAACAGTACCTGGGGCTGGATCCCAGCTGGCAGTATGACGTTTTTGTTGAAATGTGGGTGGATCCGGCCGATCTGTTTCGGCCCTGTGTCAATCCGCAGGTTGACGGCAAGGGCTGCCAGCTGCACTTTGGTGAGCAGGTACCCGAAGTGAAGAATATTGCCGATTATCGCAATTTTTACGAGAACCTCTACTACAAGAGCTTCCGGGGCAGTGCCGGGGTGCCCTGGACCGGGCTGGGCTACACCTACGACTGGGGCAACCCCAACAGCGAAGTGGGGGCGAGTGAGTATATCCTGGTGCCGGGCGTCGCTTACGAAATCAAAGAGGTCACACCGACCATGGAATACTGCCGTAGATAAATGCACCGCCGTGAATGCGGCCGTCTTATCCGTTTATCGGAGGCGGGGTCAGCATGACTCGCCGGCCCGGTAGCCGGAGGTTGCCCCAGGCCCACATACCCGTTTCCGAGGGGTGTGGGCCTTTCCTTCTGGTAAATATGCCAAACTTACCGGGCGGGGCATGGGTCCGCATGGATGGAGGAGACACCGTATGGCGGTACAGCTCAATCACACTATCGTGCTGTCACATAATAAAGAGACATCCGCAACATTTTTTACAGAAACGCTCGGGCTGCCGGAAGCCGTCTGTTACGGCCCTTTCCTGGTGGTCGAGTTGGCCAACGGCGTCAGCCTTGACTTTCAGGACACCGACGGCGACATCGCGGCGCAGCACTATGCCTTCCTGATCAGCGAATCCGAATTTGATGAAGTTTTTTCCCGACTCGGTGAGCGAGGGGCCGATTACTGGGCCGATCCGGGGCGGCGCCGGCTGGGCGAGATCAACCACCATGACGGCGGTCGGGGGCTGTATTTTGAAGACCCGAATGGACATCTTCTTGAGGTTATCACCCGGCCCTATGGTAGCCTTTGAAGGCGAGGAATATGCCTGGGTGGTATAAACGGGTGTGGCTGTCAGCCGGACCCGGTTCGCAGCGTCGCTATTGGGGTCGAGATAAACAGAGGGATGGTGATATGTCAGAAGTAAGCTCACCCTGCATCAGGGAATGCGCCCTCGACGAGGATAAGATCTGCCGGGGGTGCAGGCGCAGCATCGAGGAGATCATGCAGTGGAGCCGTGCCGGCAACGAGCAGAAACGGCAGATACTGGCCCGGGTCGCCGCGAGCCGGGCCCAAGAGGCGTCGGCCATAGTGGGGTAATGGCTGGATGCGGTGGCGCTGAGGCTGCCACCTTATTCAGCCTCGTCAGTCGGTTGCAGCATGTGGGTGACAAACCGCTGCACCTTTTCTATCTCCCCCATCCGCTCCGGATACACCAGGTAATAGGCGTTGGCGCTGATCAGGGCATGGGACCAGGGGATCACCAGCTCGCCGCTGTCCAGCTCGTCGGCGATCAGGAAGCGGGGGATCAGGGCTATTCCGCAGCCGGCGATAACGGCGCGGATCAGCATATGAAAGGTTTCGAAGCGGTTGCCCTGGTAGCTGTGCTCCGTGGTCAGATCCTGGGAGGCAAACCAGTCGTGCCAGGCCTGGGGGCGGGTGGACAGGTGCAGCAGCCGGTGGCGGGTCAGCTCCAGGGGGGAGGCCGGCGTGCCGCCCGCCAGCAGGGCCGGCGAGCAGGCGGGCACCATTTCTTCAGCAAACAGCCGGTGGCATTCCAGCCCGGGCCAGCTGCCATGGCCATAAAAAAACGCGATGTCGATGCTGTCCTTGTCCAGATCGAAGACATCGACCCTGTCGCAGCAGTCCAGGCTGATGTGGGGGTAACGGTTCAGGAAACGGGCCAGACGCGGCGCCAGCCAGCGGGCGCCGAAGGTGGGCAGGGTGGCAATCTTGAGCAGGTCCTGGTGGCTGTTGTACGACATGATGTACTGGGAGGACATTTCCAGCTGGGCCAGGATCTTGCGGACTTCACCGATATAGATGGCCCCTTCGGGGGTCAGGCACAGCGAGCGTCTGACCCGCCGGAACAGCTTGCGGTTGAGGAAGGATTCGAGCTGGGCCACCTGCTTGCTGACGGCGCTCTGGGTCAGGCTGAGTTCGTCCGCGGCGCGGGTAAAGCTGAGATGCCTGGCCGAGGCTTCAAAACACTGCATGGCAGAGATGGAAGGTAAATAGCGCATAAATCCGGGCGGCGAGAGGGAAACAGTTGCCCAGTATACCCGTGACGGCCTTGCTTGAGTATCGACCCGGCCGGGGATGGCCGGGTCGAGATGCGGATCAGGCGGCGGCGGTCAGCGCGGGCCGTTGACGCTGCAGCAGATAGCTGACGGCGATCAGCGCCAGGCCGGAACCCGAACTGATCATCCCCGGCATCACCATGGTCAGGCCGGCGGCGAGCAGCATGGCTCTTTCCAGCAGGGAGGAGGGGCGGATGAAATAGCCGATCAGGGCGCTACTGATGGCCATCATGCCCAGCAATGCAAAGGCCAGCGCCATCGCCAGTTCCGGCAGGTTGACGTCCACCATCACCAGGATCGGGTTGTAGACGAACACATAGGGGATGATGAAGGCGCCGATGGCCAGTTTAACGGCGGTCACCCCGGTTTTCATCGGGTTGGCCCGGGCGATACCGGCCCCGGCATAGGCGGCCAGACAGACCGGCGGGGTAATATCCGCTACTTGCCCTGCTTCTTGGCCTCGAAGTGGGCGCCGATAAAGATGCCGCTGAAGTAGAGAACGGCGGGGATAATGGCGGCCAGCATGATCTCGGCGTAGGGCACGCCGATGTATTCGACCATGATAAAGGCGGCGGCAAATTCGGGCTTGAAGCCGGCCTTCTTCATCATCGGAATGGTGAGGAGCCGGACGCTACCGTGTTGCCGACGGAACTGCCGGAAATTTTTTATTCATAAAGGCATTGTCCTTATCGGCCGAGAGTCCAGTTCATCCCGCCATCTGTCTGCAATCCGATGGCGTGAAACGTCTGGCGTTCCTTGGCCTTGGTATGGTCTCAGGTGCGGCCGGGCATGAAAAAAGGAGGCGATGGCCTCCCTTTGCCGTTGGCCGGGCAGGTGGTGCGCCCGGTCCCGGAGAGTCGGCAGCGCTGTGCCGATCAGGTGCCCAGGGCCTGCAGTACCTGCCTTGCGGAGTCGTCCTGCAGGCGGGCATAGAGGCCGAACTCATCGGTAACCGGGCAACCCAGCGCCTGCTCGAAGGCCGCTTGGTTGGCATTTTGCGCATAGGCCGAGTGGCTGGCGCCGCCCAGGTTGGACTGGAAGATGCCGGCGGCACTGACCGGCAAGAAGTCTTCATAGGTAATGGGCGTCGCTTCGACCAGGCCGTCCCGGATCAGAGCCTCCAGCTCGCCGGTGGCGGCGGTTCCCCTGCCTGCCTGACGGCGACCGGCTTCGGTGAGCTGGTAACGGAAGTAGCCCAGGCCCTGTTCGCGCAGGCTGGCTTCATCATCGGGAAACGCCCGGAAAATATCCGCCAACTGCTGCTGGTGGCCGGCATTGTCGGCCTGGGTCGGTGCCTGGCGTGACTGGTTGAGCAGCTCGTCGTAGAGGGCGCGGCCCTTGGGGGTGAGCGCCATGCCGCGCTGCTCGATTTCACCGAAACGGGCGGTATGGGTGCCCGGCTGCTCGCCGGCAAACATGATCGACTCTTCCAGGGCGGTGAAGCTGGTCTGGCGCAGCAGGATCGGGCAGCGGCGACGGGGCGGACCTTCAATCACCGCCTTGGGGTTGATGCCATGGGTTGGCATTTTTCGCTGTACTGTATCTATATCCAGTGTTCGGGGCGTCAGGTGGTTGATATGGGGCCCGCGGAAGCACACCACGTCGGCGATCAGCCGGTGGGCATCCTGCAAGGCCTGATAGGTGGCCAGATCGACGGTGGCATGCCGGTGCCAGCGGAAGGTTTCCAGCATGGCCGCCACGAACTGGCGGGCCTGCTCCTCGGTCAGGCCACCCTGTTGCTCGGCCTGGGCGACCAGCTCCCGGGCCTGGGGGATGAAGATATCGCGCTGTGCCAGTATGTCTGCCGCCCGGGCCCGCAGTGCCTGATCCTCGATCAGTTCCAGGCGCAGCAGCGAGGTAAAGATACGGAACGGGTTGCGTTGCAGAGCGGCTTCGTCCGTGGGGCGGAAGGCGGTGGAGTGAACCGGGACACCGGCTTCCGACAGATCGTAGTATCCCACCGGATGCATGCCCATGATGGCGAAGACCCGTCGCAACATGTGGAGTTCGGCGGCGGTGCCGACCCGAATGGCTCCATGTCGCTCAACGCCCAGGCGCGCCAGCTCGTCGTTGTCCTGCAGCCGTCGGTTAAGCGCGGGCTGTGCGGCCAGGGTGTCGGCGTTGACCCGGGCAACCAGCTGCATCAGCTGACCGTATTGGGGCACTTCGGCCTGGTACATGCGCGACATGGACTCGGAAAACAGGGTACGGATCTCGTCCGCGGCTAAATAATGGCTGGCAGGCATGGATATTAGGTCCTTTACGAGGGGCTTTATTCATTATCTGCACCTTAATACCACAGTGGTGGTGGTGACAAACGGCAACTGGTCGTGATTCCATTCCAAACAGGAATAGATTGCAAGGCGGGCGGGCAGGGCCTACGCTCGAAGAGGCTCAGGCCATATTCCGGCAGGCGGGGCGTCGGCTCTTTTTATCTTTAACGATGTGGCGTGGCATGTTTCAGCCATTTGATAAGGAGATTCACCATGAGTATGAAAGACGCCTACCAGCAGAAACTGCAGGCCCAGCTGGACGAGTGGGACGCGGAGCTCGACCGGCTCAAGGCCAAGGCGGATAAGGCGAAAGCCGATATCCAGGTAGAATACTACAAACAGATCAAGGTGTTGCAGTCCAGGAGGGACGAGGCCGGCAAGAAACTGACCGAACTCGAGCAGGCGAGCGATGAAGCCTGGGTCGATCTCAAGTCAGGGATCGAAAATGCGTGGGAGTCGCTCGGCCAGGCCCTGAAGTCGGCAGCCTCCAGATTCAAATAAATTTACCAAGTTGTGGTGATGTCCACCCTTCTCCCTGTACGGCATCCTTATCCTTATGAAACAAAGCATCGTCGGTTACCACCAGGATGAAGAGCATCACTGGGTGGCCGAGCTCGGCTGCGGCCACTTCCAGCATGTCCGGCACCAGCCGCCCTGGTTTAACCGACCCTGGGTCATCACCGGTGAGGGGCGGGCGGCCATGCTCGGCCATACACTGGAATGCAAGAAGTGCGATGAGGGTGCGCCGAAAGACCATATGTAGCCTGCGGCAGCGTTTTATTCATGGATCCATCCGAAAGCGGAGCCGGCGGCGATGGGGAGACTTCAAGACGATTGGCGTTACCTGCTGCTGTGGTTGTTTGTGCTCGGCTCGTTGGGGTGGGTACTGAGCCTCGAGCCATTAGCCCAGAGCCTGGCCTACCATGACTTTGCCGATCAACGGCGTTTTCTGGGGCTCTCTCACGGCCTGAACGTACTGTCAAGCCTGCCGTTTTTGCTGGTTGGAAGCGCGGGGCTGCTGACTGCCAGACGTGGCCGGGTGGGCGCCGCCAGTGCGGCCTGGCGGGCCCTGTTTGCCGGTATTGCCCTGGTGGGTGCGGGCTCTGCCTACTATCACTGGCAGCCGAATGACGACAGCCTGCTATGGGACCGGCTGCCGATGACGATCGGCTTTATGGGACTGTTCATTGCCTTGCTCGGTGAATATCTGCGACCGCGCCTTGTCCGCTTATTACTGCCGTCGGCGCTGTTGCTGGGGCTGGCCAGTGTCCTCTACTGGCACTGGTTCGATGATCTTCGTTTCTACTTCTGGGTTCAATTCGTGCCCCTGTTGTCGATTCCGATCCTGATGATGCTGTTCGACAGTGGATATTCCCACCGGTGGTTGCTGCTGGTAGCGCTGGCGTGGTATGGACTGGCGGAGGTGGCGGAGGTGTACGATCTGGTCATATTTCAGGCCACTCATGAGGTGATCAGCGGGCACACGCTCAAACACCTGCTCGCCGGCGGCGGCTGCTATAGTCTGTTGTGGATGCTGCAGGTCAGGAAGCCGGTGAGGGTACCGGCGGTGGCCCGCTGATGCCGCCGGCAACAACCGGTTTCAATGGGGTATTTCAATGTTGACTACCATGTTGATCAACGGTGTTTTCATGGCTATCGATACCGGGATGCGCAATAACCATGGATCCATACTGGCAAGACGCTATTAAGCTAGGGGATCTCGAGGCGGTGTGCGAGCTGTTGCACCTTGGCCTCGAGGTGAATGCCCGTGATCGCTACGGACAAACCGGACTGATGCTGGCGGCCCTGGCGGGCCACGGTGAGCTGGTGTCGGTGCTGATCGACCATGGGGCGGATCTGGATGTGACGGCCAAGTTTGGCCTGAACGCCCTGATGCTGGCCATCATAGCCGAACAGCCGCGCATCGCGACTATGTTGGCGAACGCCGGCGCCAATCTTTCTCAACGGGGCTCAGGTGCGCCCGGTTTTGCCGACAAGACCGCCTATCAGCTGGCGGTTGAGCGAGGCATGGATGAACTCTTTTCCATATTGGAACAACCTTGAGCATGGCCGGCGGGTGCCGATGTGAAAAGAGAGCGCTTGATCACGCATCTGACTGTCAGTTTTCGTTTCAGGGATGTGTTGTCCCGGTTATTTTAGATAAGGGCGTCTATGTCTGAATTACTGTTGATCCTTGCCTTTACGCTGCTGGCGGGAATGGCCATGCCGCTTGGGGCCCTGATAGCCAGTGTGGAGCGGATCCATCCGGACTGGCTGGAGGAGGAGTTCCGCCATTCGGTGGTGGCCTTCGGTGGTGGCGCCTTGCTGTCGGCGGTGGCCCTGGTGTTGGTGCCGGACGGCATGATCAGCCTCTCACCCTTACCGGCCGCGATCTGCTTTTGCTGCGGGGGGCTGGCGTTCATGGCATTGGATGTTTTTCTTAATAGGATAAAAACGCCGGCCAGTCAGCTGTCTGCCATGTTGTCCGACTTTATTCCCGAATCACTGGCGCTGGGGGCCGCCTTCGCCATGGGGGCCAGTGGTAGCGCCTTGTTGCTCGCCTGCCTGATGGCGCTGCAAAACCTGCCGGAAGGCTTCAATGCTTTCCGGGAGTTGAATGCCTCGTCCAGTTACAGCCGGTTGAGGATCATCGTCATGTTCGCATTGATGGCCCTGTGTGGGCCCGCCGCCGGGATGACCGGCTATCTCGGGCTGGCCGATTATCCGTCGCTGGTGGCCGGCATCATGTTGTTTGCTTCCGGCGGCATTCTTTACTCGGTATTTCAGGATATCGCGCCCCAGGCGGTGCTGGATAAACACTGGGCGCCGCCCATGGGAGCGGTACTGGGGTTTGTCCTGGGGATGGTGGGGCATATGGCCACCGCATCCTGAGTGTCCTGTGCTAGCGGGGATGCCGAGCCCAGGTCGCGGGCGACGGGGGCGATTCTTTTCTGGTATAATCAGCCTTTTACATCATGACGCCCGAAGCCTGTGGAAAACCTCAACAGTTCAACCCTCTTTGCTGAAAACGGGCCCCTGGCCCGGGCCATCGACGGCTTTGTGCCCCGGGCGGCCCAGGTCGATATGGCGGCGGCGGTCGGGCAAGCCCTGGAAGATAAGATCCCCTTGGTGGTGGAGGCGGGTACAGGTACCGGCAAGACTTACGCCTATCTGGCGCCCGTGCTGGCCACCGATAAGAAGGTGGTGCTCAGTACCGGGTCGCGCAACCTGCAGGAGCAGCTGTTTCACCGGGACTTGCCGACCCTGATCAAGGCGCTGGATTATCACTTCCCGGTCGCGTTGCTGAAAGGACGGGCCAACTATGTGTGTATCGAACGCCTGGGTCTGTTGAGCGATGCCGTTCCTCAGCTTTCTGCCGAGGGGCTCGCCGATCTGCAAAAGGTTCGCCGTTTCCTGCCGCTCACCAGCACCGGCGATATCGGCGATATTCCCGGCCTGCCCGAACGTAGCGAGATCCTTCCCCTGGTCACCAGCACCAACGACAACTGCCTGGGCAGAGATTGCCCCCATTATCAGGATTGTTACCTGGTCAAGGCCCGCAGCCGTGCGATGGAAGCCCAGGTGGTGGTGGTCAACCATCATCTGTTTTTTGCCGATATGGCGGTGCGCGATACCGGTTTCGGTCAGCTGATCCCGGATGCCGACGCCTATATCCTCGATGAAGCCCACCAGTTGCCCGAGATTGCCGGACAGTATTTTGGCCAGAGCCAGTCCAGCCGGCTGTTTGTCGATCTGGCCAGGGATCTGCGCCTGGCCTACAAGATAGAGGCCAAGGACATGGCCCAGCTGGGCAAGGCGGCGGATCAGCTGGAGCGCTGCGCGCTGGATCTGCGGCTGGCTTTTGGGGGGGAGACGGGGCGTGGCCAGCTGAGGCCCATGTTGGCCCGTACCGAGGTGGCCGCCGCCCTCGAGCGGTTGAAGGAAAGCCTGGATTTCAGCTATGAGGTGCTCAAGCTGTGCATGGGGCGGGGAGAACAGCTCAGCCAGTGCTTTGAACGCTTGATCAGCGTCAAGGCCGCCCTGGAGTCGCTTACCCGGGTGGAGGACAAGGGTTATTCCTACTGGTATGACGCCCACCGCCAGCATATCAGTTTTCATAAAACGCCCTTGTCGGTCGCCGATCGCTTCGCCGCCGAGCTTGCCAAGGATGAGGTCAGTTGGGTGTTTACCTCGGCCACCCTGGCGGTGGGGGAGAGTTTTGCCCATTTCTGTGCCGATATGGGGCTCAGCCGCTGCCGTACCTTGCAATTGGACAGTCCCTTTGATTACTCTCGCCAGTCGCGCCTGTGTGTGCCCCGTTACCTGCCGGAAACTAATGGTGCCGGGCGGGGGCGGTTCCTGGCCGATACCCTGGTTGACACCCTGGCCGCGGTGCCCGGCGGCAGTTTCTTTTTATGTACCAGCTATCAGGTGATGAAGGAAGTGGCCGAGGTGCTCAGGGCCCGGCTGCAACGTACCGTGTTGATGCAGGGTGAGGACAACAAGGTCCGCCTGCTGGAGCAGTTCAGCCAGGACGGGCGCGCCGTACTGGTGGCGACCAGCAGTTTTTGGGAAGGCATAGATGTGCGTGGCAACGCCCTGCAATGCGTGGTGATCGACAAACTCCCCTTCAGTGCGCCGGACGATCCCCTGCTCAGCGCCCGGCTTGAAGATTGCCGCCATCGGGGCGAGGACGGTTTTGCCCGGGTGCAGTTACCCAAGGCCATCATCACCCTTAAACAGGGGGTAGGCCGGCTGATCCGCGATGTGACTGATCGGGGGGTGCTGGTGATTACCGACAGTCGGCTGGTGAACCGGGCCTATGGCGCCGATTTTATCAACAGCCTGCCGCCCATGCCGAGGACCCGCTCGCTGACCACCGTCGCCGAATTTTTATCAACCTTAGAGTGAGAACAAGATGACCCGATTGCTGGCCATTGATACCGCCACCGAAGCCTGCTCCGCCGCCTTATGGGTAGACGGGGAGCTGTCATGCCGTTATCAGGTGGCACCCCGTGGCCATACGGATCTTATTTTACCCATGGTAGACGAGCTGCTGGCCGAGGCGGGTGTGCAGCTCAGCCAGCTGGATGGCCTGGCCTTCGGCCGGGGACCCGGCTCCTTTACCGGGGTACGCATTACCATCGGTATTGCCCAGGGGCTGGCCTTTGGGGCCGATCTGCCCCTGTATGGGGTTTCCAACCTGCAGGCGCTGGCCCAGGGGACGCACCGGGTAACCGCCTGTGCCCGGGCGCTGGCCTGTATCGACGCCCGTATGGGGGAAATCTATGTGGGGGGTTATACCCTGGAGCAGGGGGTGATGACCCTGACGGAAGCCGAACAGGTTATCAATCCCGCCGAATACCTCGTGGCCACGATGGCACCGCGCTGGCAACAAGGAGCAGGCAGCGGTTTTGTCAGCTATCCTCAATTGGCCGGTCGGGTAGACACTGTCTGTGAGGCGGTGCCTTTTCCCGAGGCCCGTGATCTGTTGCCGCAGGCCCTCCGGGATCATGCCGCCGGTCTGGGGGTCACCGCGACCGAGGCCCAGCCCGTGTATCTGCGTGACAAGGTCACCTGGAAAAAGCTGCCGGGTCGGGAATAGGCGGACCAGTGGCGGATCACCCCGAATGCCGAGAGCCGCCGGAGCAGGACATGCCGGAGCCGCTCTTTTCTCAGCGCCCCTATCACAGGGTCACCTATTATCGGCGCCGGCGTCTGCAACAGAGGCAGCGGCGCCTGCGAAGCTGGCATTTGCGCCGGCGTTAGCAGCAGATAAAACAAACATATCGTTAACATCTGTTGATATTAGCGGTCGGTAGCGATATGTTTGAATTAGAACAGTTAATTTAAACGGTTGATTGAATATCTGCTTGCACCCGGAGAGCCTGATGGAACAACAGCTGCCCCCACACCAGCCCACTTTACTGTCTGACAAACCCTGGTTAAAGCGTTATCCCCAGGGGGTGCCCGCCGATATAGACCCGGACAGGTTCGGTTCGCTCATGGCCCTGTTTGAACAGAGTGTCGCGGACTTTGCCGATAAGCCCGCCTATCGCAACTTTGGCCGGACCATGAGCTATCGGGAGCTGGACCGGCAGTCCCGGAATTTTGCCGCCTACCTGCAGCAAGGGCTGAAATTGCAGCCGGGGGAACGTATCGCGCTGATGATGCCCAACCTGCTGCAATATCCGGTCTGTCTGTTCGGTGCCCTGCGCGCCGGACTGGTGGTGGTCAATGTGAACCCCCTGTACACCCCGCGGGAGTTGGCGCATCAGCTCAAAGATTCCGGTGCCGGCACCATTGTCATCCTGGAGAATTTCGCCGATACCCTGGCCCAGGCGATGAAACACTCTCGGATCGACCATATTGTCCTGACCCGCATGGGGGATCATCTGGGCTTGCTGAAAGGCACCATGCTTAACCTTGTGGTCAAGCACGTCAAGAAGATGGTGCCGGCCTACCGGTTGCCGGCCGCCGTCGGTTATCGACAGGCCCTGGCCAAGGGTGGGGAGATGACCTACCGGCGGCCTGAGCTTAACGGCGACAGCCTGGCGTTTTTACAATACACGGGGGGCACCACCGGCCTGTCGAAGGGGGCCATGCTCAGTCACCGCAACATGTTGGCCAATGTTGAACAATGCCTGGGGGTCTATGGCCCCATGTTGAAACCCGGCGAAGAAAAGGTGGTCACCGCGTTGCCGCTGTATCATGTGTTTGCGCTGACGGTAAACGGCCTGCTGTTCCTGCGGCTGGGGGCGGAAAACCTGCTGATCACCAATCCCCGGGATATTCCCGGCTTGGTCAAAATGCTTAAAGGCTACTCCTGCACCTGCATCACCGGGGTCAATACCCTGTTCAACGCCCTGGTGAACAATACGGAATTTCAGAATCATGACTTCAAGACCCTGAAGCTCACCATAGGGGGAGGCATGTCGGTACAGCGGGTGGTGGCCGAGCAATGGCAGGATATCACCGGCAGCAAGCTGCTGGAAGGTTACGGCCTGACCGAATGCTCGCCCCTGGTGACCGTCTGCCCCTATGATCTGGAAGGCTACAACGGTGCCATCGGCCTGCCGGTCTGCTCTACCCAGGTGCGGCTGGTGGATGAGGCCGGGGAGCGGGTCCGGTACAGCCATACCCCGGGCGAAATGGAAGTAAAGGGTCCTCAGGTGATGCGTGGTTACTGGGGAGAGGATGGTAAAGACGACGACGGCTTCCATGACGGCTGGTTGCGTACAGGGGATATTGCCACCATGGACGAACAGGGCTTCCTGAAGATTGTCGATCGTAAGAAAGACATGATACTGGTGTCGGGTTTCAATGTGTTTCCCAATGAAATAGAAGAGGTCGCCATGTCGCATCCGGGGGTGCTGGAGGCCGCGGCTGTCGGGGTGCCCAGCCAGGTGTCGGGGGAAAACGTCAAGCTGGTGGTGGTGAAAAAGCCGGGCAGCCTGCTGGATGAAAAGGCTATGGTTGCCCATTGTAAACAATATCTGACTGCCTATAAGGTTCCCAAGGTGATAGAATTCCGGGACGAACTGCCCAAAACCAACGTCGGTAAAATTCTGCGGCGCAAATTAAGAGACAAGGCCGCCTGATAGCAAAGCCCTGGGCAACCGGGGTTTTTTTTGCCCAAGCAAGAAGATCCCATGAACTATACATTAATCACAGACAATGCCGCCCTGACCGAATTTTGTGCCACCCAGGCACCCATACTGGCGGTCGATACCGAATTTGTACGCACCCGTACTTTTTATGCCAAGCCCGGCCTCTATCAACTGCATGATGGTCGGCAAACCGTGCTGGTGGATCCCCTGACGGTCACCGATTTAAAACCCTTATGGCAGCTGTTGCATGACTCGGACAGGCTCTGCCTGCTCCATGCCGGCGGTGAAGATCTGGAATTGTTTCAGCATCAAAGCGGTGCCCTGCCCGGAAAGGTACACGATACCCAGTTGGCCGCCGCGTTTCTGGGCCTGGGCGCCCAGCTGGGGTTTGCCGCCCTGGTCGAGCTGATCCTGGGGGTGCCCCTGGACAAGGCCCATGCCAGGACCGACTGGCTGGCCAGGCCGCTGTCGGCGGAGCAATTACGCTACGCCGCCGACGATGTCATTTATCTGTATCCGGTTTATCAGCAGTTGCGTGAGCGGCTTGAGCAACGGCAGTTGTTTACCTGGTTTGAGCAGGAGTGCGAGTGGGCGGTCAAGCGCCGCAGCCTGAGCACACCACCGGAGCTGGCCTACCTGGATATCAAGAATGCCTGGACCCTGGATAAGCAAGGCATCGGCATCTTGCAGAAGCTCGCTGAATGGCGCCTGACCGAGGCAAAAAAACGTGATCTGGCGGTGAACTTTGTGGTTAAGGAGGCCCACTTGTGTGAAATCGCCGGCCGCCTGCCACAGAGCCTGTCGGATCTGCAGCGTCTGGGACTGGACCCCATGGAGATCAAGCGCCATGGGGAAACCCTGCTACGTCTGACCAGGGAGGCGCTGGCCAACCCGGAGTGCTGGCCCGAGCCGGTCAAGCGGCTGGTGGATTTTCCCGGTTATAAGGCGGAATTGAAGCGGATTAAAGGTATCGTCGAAGCGGCGGCCGCAAGCCGGGGTCTGCCCGCCGAGCTGGTCGCATCGAAAAGATTGATACATCAATATCTTGGCTGGAAATGGCGACTAGGGGAAGACGGCAGCATGGTACCGGCATTGCTGGAAGGCTGGCGTGGCGAGTTACTGCAGGGAAAACTATAGCGTTAGAGAGGGAAGAGCAGCACATAAATCCGACTGCTCTTCCTGTTTTGCCGGCTACTGGGCCTTTTCTTCTGGCTCAGGAAGCATGATATTGAGCTCGAGCACTGACAAGTTGTCACCTTTTTGATCCAGTTGTACCGATATTTTGTCAATATCTATCTCGATGTATTTGCGGATCACATCCAGAATATCTTGCTTCATCTGGGGTAGGTAATCAGGGGCATCCCGTTGGCTACGTTCGTGGGCCACAATGATCTGCAGCCGCTCTTTAGCAAGTTTGGCGCTGTTTGGGTTCCTTTTTGAACGAAAATAGTCCAGTAGAGACATGCATTAACTCCCAAATAATCGGCTGAAAAAGCCTTTCTTTTCTTCCAGAAGGAAACGGAACTCTTTCTCCTGCCCCAGCAGACGGGCAACCGCATCGGCATAGGCCTGGCCGGCATCGGACTCCTGATCGAGGATCACGGGCTCACCGGAGTTGGAGGCCTTGAGTACCGCCTGGGACTCGGGGATGACGCCCAGCAGCGGAATGGACAGGATCTCTTGTACATCCTGCACACTCAGCATATCCCCGCGGGTTACCCGGTCCGGGGCATAGCGGGTCAGCAGCAGATGCTCCTTGATCGGCTCCATGCCCTGTTCCGCCCGACGGGACTTGGAAGACAGAATCCCCAGGATGCGATCCGAGTCGCGTACCGAGGAGACTTCAGGGTTGGTGGTGACGATGGCTTCATCGGCAAAGTAGAGCGCCATCAGGGCTCCGGTTTCGATGCCGGCGGGGGAGTCACAGATGATGTATTCAAAACCCATGTCGGCCAGATCGTTGAGGATTTTTTCCACGCTGTCCCGGGTCAGGGCGTCTTTGTCCCGGGTTTGGGACGCGGGCAGGATATAGAGTTGATCGACCCGCTTGTCGCGGATCAGGGCCTGGTTAAGGTTGGCATCGCCATTGATAACATTAACGAAATCGTAAACGACACGGCGCTCGCAGCCCATGATGAGATCCAGGTTGCGAAGCCCGATATCAAAATCGATAACGACGGTCTTATGACCCAGCTTGGCAATACCGGTACTGATGGCCGCGCTGGAGGTGGTTTTACCAACACCGCCTTTGCCGGATGTGACGACGATGATTCGTGCCATAGTTAATTCCCTAAAAGTCGTTAATTAAAGCTTTTCCAGTTTCAACTGGCCGCCAGCCAAGGAAATGCTGACGGCTTGCTCCCAATAGGGTTCCAGCAAACCATCGCTAACCTGGTAATGGCCGGCAACGGAAACCAGTTCAGCCATCAGTTGGTCACAATAAATACGTGCGGCTTCATTACCTTTGGCGCCGGCCACCGCTCGGCCCCGCAACTGGCCATAAACATGGATGCTGTCATCGGCAATCAGTTCGGCACCATTGCTGACCGAGCCCAGGATCACCAGGGAACCATTGGGCGCATAGAGTTGCTGTCCTGAGCGTACCGGGCCTATGTGTAACTTGTTCGACGTCTGGGGAACAGGGGTTGCCGCCTTGCCTGGGACGGGTTCATTGTGCGCAACCCGCCCGGAAGCCATGACTGCCAGTCCGGCCGCCCTGATGGCGGAGCGTGTTGCTTCATCTTTGGTGCCTGTTACCCCGACGGGAACCAGCTTCAACTCCCTAATAATGCCTGCCAAGGAGGTAAAGTCTATGGTTTTAGTTAACTTTTCAATATTGACCACCAGGGGGGCTGCGCGGAAAAAGTCCGGCGCCTGCGCGATTTTTTCGAGCAGCTGCTGCCTGACGGTAGCTACATCATTATCTGTAATATGAAGTACCGATAAGGTAAAGCTGGTACCTTTCAGTTCGATTCCGCGTTCCGCCATATGCGGCCGTCCCCCGAGGATCCAATCCTTTTTGTTATTGGTCGTCCAGATGTTATAGTTTGCCTCACCTAGAGGCAATAAACCCGACGGATTATAATCATTTCCATGTTGTGTGTAGTGTATAAAAGCCCCAAAAAGGCGGAAACCTATTTATTTGTTGAGCGACGCGACGACTTCTCGCGCGTCCCCGCACCTTTGCTGGCGACCTTTGGTACCCCACAGCTGGTGATGTTGATCAATCTGGCAACGAAAACCCGATTGGCCCTGGCCGATCTGAACAAGGTTACCCTGTCTCTCCGGACCCAGGGCTACTACCTCCAGTTGCCGCCACCGCCGGAAAACCTGCTGAAGGCGCATCTGGCTGAACAATCCGTCTCCTCTGACTAAGCTAAATAGTGACCGAGCCCTTATGGTGGTCGTTCGGGAGAAATGACATGTATCAACATCTTGATTTAGAAGGACATCCCTTGCCTTATGCGATAGGCAAGGTGGTCTGCGTCGGGCGCAGCTATAAAGAACACGCCGCCGAATTAAACAACCCGGTACCAGAGCAGCCCCTGTTGTTTATCAAACCGGCCACCAGCCTGGCTCCCCTGGACATGCCGCTGATCTTGCCCACCGGCCTGGGTGCCGTGCACCATGAACTGGAAGTGGCCCTGCTGATCGGGCGGCGTCTGTGTCACGCCGAGCCGGGCCATGCCCTGGAGGCCGTGGTGGGGGTCGGTTTGGCACTGGATCTGACCTTGCGCGATGTGCAGGATAAGCTTAAAGCCAAGGGCCAGCCCTGGGAGCGGGCCAAAGCCTTCGACGGTGCCTGTCCGATCAGTCCCTTTGCCGAGCCCGAAATGCTCAATGACTTGCAGCATCTCGATTTCTCCCTTGCCATTAATAAAGTCGAGCGTCAGGTCGGTAACACCGCCATGATGATGTGGTCAATCGGTCACCTGCTGGCGGAGATGAGTCGTTGTTTCACCCTCAACCCGGGCGACGTGGTATTGACCGGCACGCCTAAAGGGGTCGGTGAGTTGCATAAGGGGGATGAGTTGGAAATGGTGCTGGATGGTCAGTATCGGTTTACCGCCAAGGTGGCTGGTGATGCCAGTGCCGGCTGATTTTTGGTATCGCAAATCTTTGGACGAGATGTCCGATCAGGAATGGGAAGCCTTGTGTGATGGCTGTGGCAAGTGCTGTCTGAACAAGTTTATCGATGAAGATACCGATGAACTGGTACATACCAATGTCGCCTGTGAGCTGCTTAACACCCGTACCTGCGCCTGTAGCGATTATGCCCATCGCTTTGAGCGGGTGCCTGACTGCCTGAAAATCACCCGGGACAAGCTGGAGGAATACTACTGGCTGCCTTCGACCTGTGCCTATCGTCTGCTGGCCGAGGGCAAAGACCTGCCTGCCTGGCATCCATTGCGCACCGGCAGCAAGAGTGCCATGCACAGGGCGGGCCAGTCGGTTCGCGGCAAGGTGGTACATGAGTCAGAAGTCGGTGAGTGGGAAGATCATATCGTCACCTGGGCAATTTAATTTTCAGCACCAGTATCGATATGAAAACGGGAGCCTGGGCTCCCGTTTTTTTTTAGCGCCTGCCTGTTAGCTGCACCAGGGTAAACAGCACCGCCAGGCCTGCAAAGAGGGCAAAGATGCCGATCAGCCATTGGGGCATGCTCCAGCCGAGCCAGGACCAGTCGATGCTGGCACAGTCACCGGTGGGATTGAACAACCAGGGCAGCCAGCGGTCCAGCGGTAACCAGGCAGGAAACTCGGCGAAGCTGGTGCATACATTAAAAGGCGAAGGGTTGAGTTGGTAACCCACATGCTCCTGGGCCAAGAGCAAGCCTTCGGCCGAGGATGCCAGCCATAGCAGCAAGGCGCCCGAGCGCAGCCACAGATGAGCCGGGTTCAGCCAGCCAAGCAGGCCGGCAAAGATCACGCCGACCAGGGCGGCTCTTTGGTAGACACACATCACGCAGGGCTGATAGTCCTGAACATACTGAAAAAACAGGGCTGTTACCAATAGCAGGGTGGCACACAGGGTGAGCAGGGCCCAGGCGATACGCGAGCAGGAAAAAGAAAACAGCATGCTGACCTCATATTGAGAAAGGAGACCCGGCGGCCGATCAAATCGGCTAGGTGCCCGGTTGCACTTGTTAGAAACTGGTCCGCTCTGTTATTATCGTTGCCAATTTTACCGGGTATAACAATTTTAACAGAGTGGTTACATGGTCATAAAGGCTCAAAGCCCCGCCAGTTTCGCAGAAGAATATATCATAGAGTCGATCTGGAATAGCCGTTTCCCGCCGGGATCCATCTTACCCGCCGAGCGCGAGTTGTCCGAGCTTATCGGCGTCACCAGAACGACCTTACGGGAAGTGCTGCAGCGCCTGGCACGGGATGGCTGGTTGACCATACAGCATGGCAAACCGACCCGGGTAAACAATTTCTGGGAAACCTCGGGGTTAAATATACTGGAAACCCTGGCGCGCCTGGATGAGGAAAAGGTACCGGAGCTGATTGAGCAGCTGTTGTCTGCCCGTACCCATATCAGCAGCATCTTTATTCGTGCGGCGGTCAAAAATGCGCCGGAAAAGGTCATCGAGGCTGTTCAGGCGTTGGCTGGATTGGATGACGAAGCTCATGCCTTTGCTGCCTTTGATTATGAGTTTCATCATCAGTTGGCCTTCGCCTCGGGCAACCCTATCTATGCGCTGATATTAAATGGCTTCAAGGGGCTGTATTGCCGGGTGGGTCGTTACTACTTCTCTTCTGCCCCGTCCCGCCAGCTGGCAAGGAATTATTATCTGGCCCTGGCCGAGCTTGCTGTGGCGCAGCGTGCCAACGACGTGGCGGAGCTGGTTCGGGAATATGGCAAGGCCTCGGGCAAGCTGTGGCACGATATGCGTGAGCATATGCCGGAAAGCCTGGTGCAAAACTAATACTACCCTGCCTCCGGGGGAGGCAGGGTAGGTTCAGATATCGGATGCCGATAACTCAGGGCAACGACCTATAATGCTGGCGCTCCCGTCCGGCTCTTCCTGTTCCAGGATCACATCAAAGCCCCACAAACGATGCACATGTTTGAGTACCTCGTGGCGTGAATCCGCCAGGGGAATACGGTTATGGGGTACATGGCGCAGGGTAAGGGAACGGTCGCCTTTTACGGCTACGTTATAGACCTGAATATTGGGTTCCAGATTAGACAGGTTGTATTGGTTGGAGAGGGTCTGCCTTAATTGTCGGTAGCCCAGTTCATCGTGAATCGCCGAGATTTCCAGATAGTTACGGGTGTCATCGTCGGCAACGGCAAAGAAGTGAAAGTCCCTCATCAATTTGGGTGATAGGAACTGGCTGATAAAGCTCTCATCCTTGAAGTTCTCCATGGCAAAGTGCAGGGTCTTGACCCAGTCAGAGCCGGCAATATCAGGGAACCAAGCCTTGTCTTCGGCGGTGGGATGCTCGCAAATACGCCGTAAATCCTGAAACATGGAGAAACCCAGGGCATAGGGGTTGATGCCCGAGTAGTAACGGCTGTTATAAGGTGGTTGGTAGATCACATTGGTGTGGCTGTGCAGTACCTCCATCATAAAGCGGTCGGTGACCAGGCCTTCGTCGTACAGGTGCTGGGTAATGGTATAATGCCAGAAGGTTGCCCAGCCTTCGTTCATCACCTGGGTTTGCTTCTGTGGGTAAAAATACTGGCTGATCTTGCGTACTATACGCACTATCTCCCGCTGCCAGGGCTCGAGCAGGGGGGCGTGTTTCTCGATGAAATACAGGATATTTTCTTCCGGTTCCTGGGGATAACGGCGTTTTTTAACCTGTTTGCTGTCATCAATCCGGGGCAGGGTACGCCATAGTTCATTGACCTGGGTCTGCAGGTAGGCCTCCCGTGCTTTTTGACGGCGCTTTTCTTCGGCTAGTGACAGTTTTTGTGGCCGTTTGTAGCGATCCACCCCGTAGTTCATCAATGCATGGCAGCTGTCCAAAATGGCCTCAACCTCACTGACGCCGTATTTTTCCTCGCATTCATTAATATAATGTTTGGCAAACAACAGGTAGTCGATAATGGACTCGGCATCGGTCCAGGTCTTAAACAGATAGTTATTCTTGAAGAAGGAGTTATGACCATAGCAGGCATGGGCAATCACCAGTGCCTGCATGGGCAGGGTGTTTTCTTCCATGAGATAGGCAATACAGGGATTCGAGTTAATGACGATTTCATAGGCCAGGCCCATCTGGCCGCGTTTGTAGTTTTGCTCGGTCTGGATGAATTTTTTGCCGTAGGACCAGTGATGGTAACCAATGGGCATGCCTATACTGGAATAGGCGTCCATCATCTGCTCGCCCATGATGATCTCTATCTGGTTGGGATAGGTGTTGAGTCCATAACTCTTGGCGACCCGGGAAATTTCCTGATGGTAGGCCTCGAGCAACTCGAAGGTCCAGTCCGGGCCATCACTCAGGGGCTTCGTCTTACTCAAGATTTGCTCCATAGCCACCTCTATGCCGCTTGTTTCTTAAAAAGCTCCCGGAACACGGGATAAATATCCTCAAGGGTGCGGATATGCTCCATGGCGAAATTAGGATAACTTCGCGCCACTGTCTCATACTCGTGCCAGAGGGTCTGATGGGCCCGATTGGTGATCTCGATATAGGCGTAATAGCGTACAAACGGCATGATATCGTTATTCAACAACTGTCGGCACAGGGGTGAATCATCGGCCCAGTTGTCGCCATCAGAAGCCTGGGCCGCGTAAATATTCCACTGATCCGTCGGATAGCGGGCCTGCATCACTTCTTTCATCATCTGCAAGGCGCTGGACACTATGGTGCCGCCGGTTTCCTGGGAGTAAAAGAATTCCTGCTCGTCTACTTCTTTGGCCTGGGTATGGTGGCGGATGAAGACCAGGTCCACATTTTTGTAGGTACGGGTAAGAAACAGATAAAGTAGTAGGTAAAAGCGTTTGGCCATGTCCTTGGTGGCCTGATCCATGGAGCCGGATACATCCATCAGGCAGAACATGACCGCCTGAGTAGAGGGGATGGGGCGTTTGACAAAGTTATTAAAACGCAGATCGAAGGTGTCGATAAAGGGGACGGCCTCTATACGGCGCCTGAGCTCTGTTATTTCATCTTCTATCTCCTGAATACGGGCATAGTTTACCGCCGGGCGCTTGCTCAGCTCGGCCAGTTCCTGCTCCAGTTGCTGGACATCTTTTTTTTTGCCCGCCTGCAAGGCGGTACGGCGTGCCAGGGATTGGCGTAATGAACGTATGATATTGATATTGTTAGGTACGCCATCAGAGGTATAACCGGCCCTGAAGGTTTTCATTTCGCTTATCTTGTTGAGCTTGTTTTTCTCCAGATTGGGCAGCTCCAGGCCATCAAACAGCAGATCCAGATATTCATCCTTGGATATCTGAAAGACGAAGTCGTCCTGACCTTCGCCCTGGTTGCTGGCATCTCCTTTCCCGCTTCCGGATCCGCCCCCGCCTAGGGGGCGATCGACCCGATCGCCGGTGATGAACTGATCATTGCCCGGATGGACCTGCTCGCGCTTGCCTCCTTTGGTTTGATGAAAAGTGGGCTCCGAAATATCCCGGGTGGGAATGGAAACACTCTCACCCTTGTCGATATCCTGGATGCTGCGTTTTAAGACGGCGTCCGACACCGCCTTTTTGAGTTGCTGTTTATAGCGGCGGATAAAGCGCTGCCGGTTGACTGCGCTCTTATTCCGTCCGTTTAACCGTCTATCGATGAAATGCGCCATAATCCCCCCAACGAGTGTGAGTCGCGATTAGCTTGACTTCCGTACCCTGAGGTACCATTCGGACAACAGTCGTACTTGTTTGCGGGTATAGCCCTTTTCCATCATACGGGCGACAAAGTCGTCATGTTTTTTCTGCTCATCGGCACTGGTTTTAGCGTTGAAGGAAATAACCGGCAATAGTTCCTCGGTGTTGGAGAACATTTTCTTCTCGATAACGGTCCTGAGTTTTTCGTAGCTGGTCCAGTTGGGATTTTTACCCGCATTATTGGCCCTGGCGCGCAGCACAAAATTGACGATTTCATTACGGAAGTCTTTGGGATTGCTGATCCCCGCCGGTTTCTCGATTTTTTCCAGCTCGGCGTTCAGGGCCGCACGGTCGAACAGCTGACCGGTTTCGGGATCCCGGTATTCCTGATCCTGGATCCAGAAATCCGCGTAGATAACGTAACGGTCAAAGATGTTCTGCCCATATTCAGAATAGGATTCGAGATAAGCGGTCTGGATTTCCTTGCCGATAAACTCGACATATTTGGGGATCAGGTAACCCTTGATAAATTCCAGGTAACGGTCATGGGTCTCCTGGGGGAATTGCTCCCTTTCTATCTGTTGTTCGAGTACATAGAAGAGGTGTACCGGGTTGGCCGCCACCTCGGCATGGTCGAAGTTGAAGACCCGCGACAATATCTTGAAGGCAAAACGGGTAGACAGGCCACTCATGCCTTCATCAACTCCTGCATAGTCTCGGTATTCCTGGTAAGACTTGGCTTTGGGATCCGTATCTTTCAGGCTTTCACCGTCATAGACCCGCATCTTTGAGTAGATGCTGGAGTTCTCCGGCTCCTTCAGCCGGGACAACACGGTGAATTGCCCCAGGGTTTCCAGGGTGCCGGGGGCGCATTTGGCATGGGACAGTTCGCTGTTCAACAACAGCTTTTTGTAGATTTCGACTTCTTCTGTTACACGCAGGCAGTAGGGTACCTTGACGATATACACCCGGTCGAGGAAGGCCTCGTTGTTTTTGTTGTTTTTGAAATGCTGCCATTCGGACTCATTGGAGTGAGCCAGTATAATTCCTTCGAAGGGCAGGGCAGACAGGCCTTCGGTACTGTTATAGTTGCCTTCCTGGGTGGCGGTCAGCAACGGGTGCAGCACCTTGATCGGCGCCTTGAACATCTCCACGAATTCCATCAGTCCCTGATTAGATTTACAGAGGGAGCCGGAGAAGGAATAGGCATCCGCATCATCCTGGGAATAGTGTTCCAGTTGGCGGATATCCACCTTACCGACCAAAGAAGAAATGTCCTGGTTGTTGTCGTCACCGGGCTCGGTTTTGGAGATGGCGATCTGATCCAGGATGGAGGGGTAGATCTTTTCTACCTTGAAGCGGGTGATATCACCGCCATACTCATGTAGTCGCTTCACCGCCCACGGTGACATGATGGGCCTCAGATAGCGGCGCGGTATGCCATATTCTTTCTCCACTACCGGACCGTCTTCATCCAAGTCGAACAGACAAAATGGGTGGTCATTGACCGGCGAGTCTTTCAGCCGGTAGATAGGCACCTTTTGCATCAGGGACTTGAGTCGTTCGGCCAAGGAAGACTTACCACCACCGACCGGACCCAGCAAATAGAGGATTTGTTTCTTTTCTTCCAGGCCCTGGGCGGCATGCTTTAGGTAGGATACTATCTGCTCGATACTGTCCTCCATGCCGTAAAATTCCGAAAACGCAGGATAGCGGGCAATAACCCGGTTTGAAAACAAGCGGCTGTACCTGGGTACCTGGGCCGTATCTATCATTTCCGGCTCGCCGATGGCCATCAACAGGCGCTCGGAGGCCGAGGCGTAGCAGGCTTTATCCTCACGACACATCTCGAGGAATTCCTGCAGGCTATACTCTTCTTCCTTGGCTTTTTCATAGCGCGTTTGATAATGCTCAAAAATTCCCATAATCAATCCCCCTTAAATCACCGGTCTCTTCACAATCAGAGACAGGGTCTTGCGCACTCAGATTTCATCGCTTCGCTCATGCTTTACTAATAAGGTTAGTCAGGTTTTTTTCTTTTTGCCTGATTAATACTAGCGATTTCAAACGTTTTGCTACACTGCTCGCATTTATGATATGTATTCTAATGAATCCCTTTTTGGGATGGTTGGAACCTGTAATAGCCTCGTTGACCAACGAGTTAATCCCGGGCTGCCTTGTAACTAGCATGTAACATGGCTTTGTTAGATTTAAATAGCTGTTCCGAATAGCCGAGCACGGGAAGCCACGACCGGATATCGCTATGCGGACGCCATTCTGGCTTTCCTGCCATCCTTGGCGGTCAGATACGCGGCGGAGTCCCCATGGAGGGGCGGCGTGTCTGCGTGCGGTGCCTGGTCGGTGTAGCAGTATTAAGAACAGGTATTTAAACGGGGTGGGCCGATACCGCCGAGGAGATCCGGTACGGGGTGGTTTATAGATAGAATCATTGCCTTGATTTTTCCGGAAAACTGATGTCTTTTTTCCTTACATTTACGTAAGCGTAATATTTTTGGTGGTTTGTTGTGCAGTTGTTGATTTAGTGATTTTTTTACATTGACTTCACTTCCCCTCGCGGATAGATTGGAAGGGCATCAAGGTCTAGTCAACTTGCTCCAGCCGATTTAGCAACTTGTTAGGTAAGGATGCATAGCTCTGTTTAAGCACGTTTCCGTTTGTTTTACCCTCGCTTGCGAGGGTTTTCTTTTTGTAATAATCAAACAGAATGGTTTACGTTAGCGTAAACGACACATCACTCTCGATGGCTCATTCAAAATATTTGATTGTCTTTATCTTCTTTTTCCAATTTCTTGTCATTCACTACCCCTGTACAGTTTTGTCATCAGGTTAACTCCACTTGGGTTAGACCAAGCTGTTAATATTTCATTATATATATCAAACATATAAAACATAATGGAGAAGCACATGACTCGTACTTTGGTACTGAAATCCAGCATCCTGGGTGACTTTTCACAATCAGCTAAATTAATCGACTTTATGATCGACCGTGCAGGCAGTAAAGATGGTCAACAGCCGATGATCCGTGACCTGGCCGCCAGTCCCTTACCGCTCCTCGATGGTGCCGCCGTGTCGGCGATACGCGGCGGCGAAGGGTTGGATCCGCACCAGCAAGATATCCTGGCCCTGTCTAATCAACTGGTTGAGGAATTGCAGGCGGCCGATACATTGGTGATTGCAGCTCCCATGTATAACTTTCATATTCCGGTGCAACTGAAAGCCTGGATTGATCTTATCTGTCGTGCCGGCGTGACTTTCAGGTACACGGAACAGGGGCCGCAGGGCCTGATGACGGGCAAGAAAGCAGTGGTGATCACCACGCGTGGTGGTTTGCATAAAGATAAGCCGAGCGATCTGATCACCCCCTATATGCAGACCATACTGGGCTTTATCGGCATTACCGATGTGGAATTTGTATATGCCGAGGCCCTGGGCATGGGGGAGGAAGCACAAAAGGCAGGGCTGAGCGAGGCTCAAGCCGCGCTGGAACAGTTGGTAGCATGATGGATTGAATCTAAATTATGCCAACATGCAAAAAAGCAGATGGTCGTCTGCTTTTTTTATTAGGATTTCACATGCGGTTTCAATGATGGCCAGCAAGGCGGCCCTAACTGGCCGCCTTTCCGCTATCAGCTCAATTGCTGGCGGATGGACAGCTCCAGTATACCGATGGCGTCATCTATGTGTGATTTTTCAATGATCAGCGGAGGTGACATGGCGATGGCGTCGCCCAGCGAGCGCAACATCATGCCCTGCTCCCAGGCGGCGGTCTGGATCAGGCCCCCGGTGGCACCCGGCTTGCCGTTCAGTGGCTCAAATTCGACGGCGGCGAGCAGAGAATAATTGCGGATATCCACCACGCCCGGCAAGCCTTTCAGGCTGTGCAGGCCCTGCTCGAAATAGCGGGCCAGCTCTCCCTTCTCGGCGCCTCTATGATACAACCCCTCCTGCTCATAGATATCTAGGGTGGCCATCGCCGCGGCACAGGCCAGCGGGTGGGCCGAATAGGTATAGCCGTGGAATAATTCCACGCCGGCACCGGCACCTTCCACTACCGCCTCATAGATATGGTCACCGGCCAATACCGCACCCATGGGGGCGGCGCCATTGGTCAGGCCCTTGGCGGTGGTGATGATATCGGGGATTACATCGAAGGTTTGGCTGGCAAAGACATTGCCGGTACGTCCGAAGCCGCAGATCACCTCATCAAAGATCAGCAATATGCCGTGCCGGTCACAGATTTCGCGGATGCGCTTTAGGTAACCAATGGGGGGAGGTAAGACACCGCCGGCTCCGCTGATCGGCTCGATGATCACGGCGGCGATGCGACTGGCATCATGGCGCTTGATCAGTTTTTCCAGTTCATTGGCTTTTTCCTCGCCGCCATACAGGGGCAAACCACGGGAGAAGGCGTTCAGCTCCAGATCCTGGGTATGGGATAGGTGATCGTTGGGAATCCATTGCCCGAAGGCCTTGTGATTATTGGTGAGCCCACCCACCGAGATCCCGCCGAAGTTAACGCCGTGATAACCGCGTTCCCGGCCGATAAAAATCTGCTTGCCGCCATTCCCCTGGGCCTGATGGTAGGCCAGTGCCATCTTCAGCGCGGTTTCCACCGATTCGGAACCTGAGTTGGTATAGAATACCTTGTTCAGGTTGCCCGGGGCCAGTTGAGCCAGCCGCTCCGACAGCTCAAAGGATAACGGATGGCCAAAGCCGAAGCAGGGCGCATAATCCAGGGTCTGGGCCTGCCGCGCTATGGCCTCGGCAATATGGGGATGGCCGTGTCCGGCATTGCAGCACCACAGGCCCGCAGTCATATCCAGCACCTGGCGCTGTTCGTCCGTGGTCCAGTACATGCCCTGGGCACCGACCAGCATACGGGGGTTGGCCTTGAAGGCTTTGTTGGGGGTAAAGGGCATCCAATGGGCGGCTAACTCTGTGGTATTCATCTCTGCTTTCCCTCACACTATCGCTACGCGATTGTTCGCGGTTTGGTTGGTATGAGCAGTGTGAACAAGATGGAATGTTTGAAAAATCATGCCGTTTCAATGTTTAGTTTGAGGCTGTTAAACATAAATGAAAGGGGCGTTGCTATAAGCTCTTGAGCCTGAATGAGCTGGCTTCACTGCCATTATCGCGGAGCATGGGTCTGGGATGGATCCGTCAGGCTGACGGACACAAAAAAACCTGCGCCAGGCAGGTTTTTTTTTAATCTGGTGCGTCCTAGTGGATTCGAACCACCGACCCCTACCATGTCAAGGTAGTGCTCTAACCAACTGAGCTAAGGACGCATATTGTTGATGTTAACGTGTTCTCTCACGCTGTTTTCACAGTAAAGTGGTGCGTCCTAGTGGATTCGAACCACCGACCCCTACCATGTCAAGGTAGTGCTCTAACCAACTGAGCTAAGGACGCATATTGTTGATGTTAACGTGTTTTCTCACGCTGTTTTCACAGTAAAGTGGTGCGTTCTAGTGGATTCGAACCACCGACCCCCACCATGTCAAGGTGGTGCTCTAACCAACTGAGCTAAGAACGCGGGCTGCCTTCGGGCGCTGCGTATACTAGCCAAGGGCCGGGATAGGGGCAAGTGTTTTTTATTATCTGACAAACGGCTGCGGAACTATTGCTCAAGTCGGTGAAATATCACACCGCGCCAGGAATCGTTGCCATAGACGGGCATGCTCCAGCACGTTTTGGCGGTATTCCTGATAGAGTTCGCTCTGTAAGCCTGAGGCCATCTGTCCCCGATATACCGCCATTATTCCTACCCTGGAGTGAGGTGGCCGCAAGCTGGCTGATATCAGGGGGGCTAGCTGCACAAATTGTCGATCCAGCCGGGTAAAATATGCCTGGATATCCTTGATGTAGTAATGCTGCATGGCATTGCGTAATCGCTCCGCGTCAACCCGGCCTGCCGGGCCGCAGTCAACGTCTGCCAACCGCTGCAAAAACACCATGCTTTGCCGTAAGTAATGGGCAGAGGCATGGAGTGAATAGAACAGTTGGCCGAGGTAATCATTGCCATAGAGGCCGGATAGGGCTCTATTCATCTGCAGCTCGCCGATGGGGAGTTGGCCGGTGTCCCCCTGGGCGATACGCTGTAGCCGGTAGAACAGCTCGAATGCCACCAGGGTAGCATTGAACCCGGTCTGTTCACTAAAAGGCAGGATGCGTTGCCTCGGTGTCAGCACGGCCCGGATTTCCGGTTCGGATACCATCATGTTCCAGTGATAGAGTGTCAACAGCGGTGCCTTTTGCTGTTCCAGCTTCTGCAACCAGTCCAACAGCTGCTGATCCGTGTCCGGGTGGGCGATACAGGCGTGCAGACCCTGTTGGAACTGTAGATGGTAGATCAGCTGGCTGGCCGCACCTTGGGTGCGGCCCAGGGGACTGTTGTGTTCGCCCACCAGGGATAACAGCTGGCATTGGCCAAGCTTGAGGGTATCCAGCAGCCCGGCGGAAACACGGGGCGGCAACTGCTGTAGCTGCCGCTGGGTGGGAAAGGGCGGCAGGGGAAGCGGTGGGGAGAGCGTGGGCGGCGTCTCCTCCAGCACATGGGCGATGCGCGTCAGGTAGGTCTGAAAGTGGCCTTCCAGTTCGTTGTCGGCATTACAGGCCGTCAACCAGAGGCTGACCAGTGCGACTGTGGTTTTCCACCCGTTCATAAATAACGTTCAACCGCCATAATAGCATCAGTGCCGCTATCGTTAAGCCTACCAGAAAACCAACCCAAAAGCCGTGGGGGCCCATGGCCGGCACCAGCCAGTCGGTAAGGCCCAGGATCATGCCGACGGGCAGGCCGCACAACCAGTAAGCGACCAGGGTAATGTAAAAAATCATCTGGGTGTCCTTATAGCCGCGCAGGGCTGCGGCGGCGATGACCTGGGCCGAGTCGGAAATTTGATAAAGCGCCGCCAACAACAGCAGGCTAGAGGCCAGCTCCAGCACATGGGCGTTATCGGTATAGATTTCGCCTATCCAGTGGCGGGCGATGATGGTGAGCAGGGCGGTGAATATGGCCAGGCTGCAACCAAAACCGATGCCGGTAATGCTGGCCAGCTTGGCTTGCATGGGCTGGTGTTCTCCCAGGCTGTGGCCGACCCGTATGGTCAGGGCCATGCCCAGGCTCAGGGGCAGCATAAACACCATGCTGGAAAAGTTGATGGCGATTTGGTGGCCGGCGACCACGTCGGCCCCCAGGGGGGCCAGCAGCAGGGCGACGATGGTGAATAGAGTGACCTCGCAAAAGATAGCCAGGGCGATGGGCAGGCCCAGGCGAAAAAGCCGGTTGACCTGGCGCCAGTCCGGCGGGCTAAGGTACGACAGGACATGAAAGCGGGTTAATAGGGGGGACTTTTGGGTGTAGACGATCATGGCCAATAGCATGGCCCAGAACACCAAGGCCGATGCATAACCACAGCCGACCCCACCCAGGGCGGGAAAGCCCAGTTTGCCATAGATAAGTACATAGTTGGCGGGTACGTTGACCAAGAGGCCGATAAAACCGATGACCATGGTGGGCAGGGTATGAGACAGGCCCTCACTGAAATTGCGCAGCACCTGGTACAGGGCGTAGGCGGGCATGCCCCAGAGGATGGCGTGCAGATAACCGGAGGTTTTCTCGGCAAGGACGGGGTCCACCGCCATCCAATGCAGGGTGTGGGGGGAATAATAAAGCGCCAGCATGGCGGGCCCGGTGACCAGCAGTGTTAGCCAAAAGCCCTGATGAACGGCACCCGCGATCTCCCCATGGCGGCGGGCGCCGTTGAGTTGTGAGATGATGGGGATCAGGGCCATGACGACGCCCTGAACCAGGAGTATGATAGGCAACCAGAAGCTGGTTGCCACAGCAACCGCAGCCAGGTCGACGGCACTGACCTGACCGGCCATCACAGTATCAATAAAGCCCATGGTGGTTTGCGCGATTTGTGCAACCAGTATCGGGCCGCATAGGCGCAGCAGATGCCATGTCTCGGCAAGATAAGGCCTGATAACCATGTTTTTTCTCACTGTGATGGCGCGGATTAAAAGCGAAAAACGCTACCTGATGGCGGACTTTTGTCTTTTTATCAGGGAGTATGGCCGGCGGTTGGCATATGTATCGAAATATAACCGTATTCTGGACGTTTTCCCAGAGTTCTTAATATCGTCTTAATGAGTGGCTGACATCTATGTTTACCGGAATTGTGCAGGGTATGGGTACCCTGCTTGAGACTATCGACAAAACCGACTTTCGCACCCATGTGGTGGCCTTGCCTGCAGATATGCTGCCGGGGTTGGCCCTGGGGGCGTCCGTGGCCCATAACGGCTGCTGCCTGACCGTGACCCATATCGAGGGGGACAGGGTCAGTTTTGATTTGATGCAGGAAACCCTACGGGTCACCAACCTGGGACGGCTGAAGATTGGCGACAGCGTCAACCTGGAACGGGCGGCCCGTTTCGGCGATGAGATCGGCGGTCACGCCATGTCGGGGCATATCATGGGCGTCGGCCGGCTGCTGGAGACTCAGGACAGCAGCCACAACAGGACGCTCTGGTTCGAGCTGCCGGCGGAACTGAGCAAGTATGTATTCAGTAAGGGATATATAGGGATAGACGGGATTAGCCTGACCATAGGCCAAGTCGAGACCGATCGTTTTGCGGTGCACCTGATCCCGGAAACCTTGCAGCGTACCAATTTAGGTAAGATACGGCAGGGGGCACTGGTTAACATTGAGATTGACCCCCAGACCCAGGCCATCGTCGATACGGTAGAGAGGGTGATGGCGTCAAAATAATATTGTTATGCCAACATACATGAAGATATTCTGACCATATACGGTCAGAATATCTGTTCATCATCCGCATCGATACACAGCTCAACTTCCTCACTGAGTTCATTGCGCGTGACAACCAGATGAATTGCATTGCAGCAGGCCATGCAGTCTTCGTAATAATCCTGCCCACCTGCCGACGCGTCTATTTCGACCCGGGTGTGATAACCACAATGAGGGCAGACAATATTTTTCTCGAAAAAGTCACGCATACCCTGCCCCTCATCGATTGAGTTATCAGACGTTGTTCAATCCTTTTGTTGAGCGCCCGCCGTCGAGTGCAATGATTTGCCCGGTCAGATAGGCGGGACCGGTCAGCAAAAAGGCCATGGTCTCGGCAATGTCCTGCGGTGAACCGGCTCTCCCCATAGGAATAGAACTCAGTACCTGCTGTTTTTGCACATCGCTCAAGGGGTGCTCGGGCCAGAGGATAACCCCGGGGGCTATCCCGTTAACCCGGACCCTGGGTGCCAACTCGCTGGCGAGCCCTCGGGTCATGGTGATCAGTGCCCCCTTGGCCATGGTATAGATAAGATGGTCTTCGAGCCCTTTTTCTGCGTGTATGTCCACCATATTGACGATGGATCCCTGACTGTCCTGCAGGGCCGGGGCCAGGGTCTGGGCCAGGAAATAGGGAGCCGCCACATTGGTTGCCATCAGATCGTGCCACTGGTCGGGAGTACCCTGGCCGAAGGGCGTGGCATAAAAACTGGACGCATTATTGATCAGGCCATCCAAACGGCCATACTGGCCGAGTACCCTATCGGCCAGGGAGGGCAGGGCATCAAGCTGGGTTAAATCCTGTTGTACCAGGGCGACACTGCCGGGGCGGGCCTCGTTCAGCTCGGCGGCCAGACGTTCGGCACAGGCTTTACTCTGGTGATAATGAAGCACCAAGCGATATCCCAAGCCATGTAAATGCTGGCTGATTTCCGCACCAATTCGCTTGGCTGCTCCGGTTATAAAAAGCACTGGTGCCGACATACTTTCTCCTAGCTGGCAATAATCTGGTAAATACTGGCTTTGGCTTGCGCCTGATAAGCATCACCAAAACGGTTTACGTGATTGAGTAAATGATACAGTTTATAAATTTCCCGCCGTTGGGGATAGCCCCCATCGAGAGGCGAAACAGCCTGATATCCCTGATAAAAATACTGGGGAAACTGACCAAATAATTCCGTCATAGCAATATCGGTTTCCCGGTCACCAAAATAACTGGCCGGGTCGAAGAGCACTCCCTGATGCTGGTAAAAGGCTACATTGCCACGCCACAGATCTCCGTGCAACAGGGAAGCCTGGGGATGATGGTTGGCTAGCCGTAATTTGATGGCACCGACGATTTCTTCCAGATCACCGAAGCGGATGCCTTTTTCTTCCAGCAACTTTAATTGCCAGCCGATGCGTTGTTCGGCAAAGAACACCGACCATTTCTTATGCCAGGCATTGGGCTGCACACTGGTACCCAGATAATTATCTTCATCCCAGCCGTGCATGGGTTGGCTGCGCGACTGGTGTAGGTGGGCCAGCTGGCGACCCAGCATATGCCAATCCTGTTCATCTGCCGCTCCGAACTCCAGATACTCCAGCACTAAAAAGCTGATACTGGCGGTGGTGCCACAACAAATGGGCTTAGGGATCAGCAGGGTTTGAGACGCATGCAGATGTTCGAGGCTGTTCCATTCACAGCGGAACATATCCAGCTTGTCGCGGTCGTTGAGTTTGACAAAGTAGGACTGGAGGCCGTCGGTGATGCGGTAAGCCTGATTGATATCGCCTCCGGACAAGGGCACCTTTTCAAGGATGCTGAACTCGGTTCCTGTCGCCTCCGCAATCTGGTTGGCGATGATTTGCCACATAACGCCTCCTGGTGCCACCTGATTCGTCAACAGTATAGGCCAAAGAAGGGCTGCCCAGACGGTTGCCGAAACAAAATAGGAAGATGGATGGCAGATAAGTTGAAAAAATGGCTATCGTCCACATTTTAACCTGAAAATAACGAGATGCCGGCGAGCATCGACATCGGCATATGACAGGATTGTTGGTTCGGCGGCAGGGCAGATAACGGATTGCAGACAGAGGCGGAGGCATCTGCTACCCTACGCCTTCTCTTGCTCTGGTGAAAGAAGCGCTGGCTCAGGCCTTCCGAGGACCCGGCTGACAGAGTGAAGTCAGAAAGAGCAGGGGGTTACCGGTTTATTCACCTTTGTAAACGACATGTGCGCTTTGGTACGGTGCACCACTGTGAAGGATATTTCATGCCGACAATTACACTTCCCGATGGCAGCCAACGCCATTTTGAACACCCCGTTTCCGTGCTGGATGTGGCCCAGAATATCGGCGCCGGCCTGGCCAAGGCCTGTATCGCCGGCCGTATCGACGGGCAGCTGGTCGATGCCAGCGACCTGATCAACCACGACGCCAGCCTGGCCATCATCACCGCCAAGGATCAGGACGGTCTGGAAATACTGCGCCATTCCTGTGCCCACCTGCTGGGGCACGCCATCAAGCAGTTGTGGCCGCAAACCAAGATGGCCATAGGCCCGGTGATCGACAATGGCTTCTACTATGATATCGACCTGGATCACACCCTGACGGAAGAAGATCTGGAAGCCCTGGAAGCCCGGATGATGGCGTTGGCCAAGACCGAATATGCGGTGATCAAGAAGAAGGTAAGCTGGCAGGAAGCGCGCGATACCTTCGCCCGGCGGCATGAGCCCTATAAAATTGAAATCCTGGACCAGAATGTCAGCCAGGATGACAGGCCCGGCCTGTATCACCATGAAGAATACATCGATATGTGTCGTGGCCCCCATGTGCCCAACATGCGTTTCTGTCAGCATTTCAAGCTGCAGAAAGTCTCCGGCGCCTACTGGCGGGGCGATGCCAAGAACAAGATGCTGCAACGTATCTATGGTACCGCCTGGGCCGATAAAAAGGCCCTGAAGGGATATTTGACCCAGTTGGAAGAAGCCGCCAAGCGGGATCACCGTAAAATCGGCAAGCAGCTTGATCTCTATCATATGCAGGAAGAAGCACCGGGCATGGTGTTCTGGCATAACGACGGTTGGAGTATCTTCCGCGAGCTGGAACACTTTGTGCGCACCAAGCTGCGTGAATACCAGTATGAAGAGGTCAAGGGCCCCTTCATGATGGACCGGGTGTTGTGGGAGAAGTCCGGCCACTGGGATAAATATGCCGAAAACATGTTTACCACCCATTCCGAGAACCGGGATTATGCGATCAAGCCGATGAACTGCCCGGGCCATGTGCAGATCTTCAACCAGGGCCTGAAATCCTACCGGGATCTGCCGCTGCGCATGGCGGAGTTCGGTTGTTGCCATCGTAACGAGCCGAGCGGTGCCCTGCACGGCCTGATGCGGGTCCGCGGCTTCACCCAGGATGATGCCCATATTTTCTGTACTGAAGAGCAGATCCAGAGCGAAGTGTCCGCCTGTATCAAGATGGTGTACGACGTCTACGGAACCTTCGGCTTTACCGATGTGGCGGTCAAGCTCTCTACCCGGCCGGAAAAGCGGATCGGCGGCGATGAGATCTGGGATAAAGCCGAATTGGCCCTGGAAGAAGCGCTCAAGGCCAACGGTCTGGAGTATGAACTGCAGCCGGGTGAGGGCGCCTTCTACGGTCCCAAGATTGAATTCACCCTGTACGACTGCCTGAATCGTGCCTGGCAATGTGGTACCGTGCAGCTTGACTTCGCGCTGCCCGGTCGCCTGGGTGCCAGCTATGTGGGCGAAGACAACGAGCGCCACGTGCCGGTGATGATCCACCGTGCCATCCTCGGCTCGATAGAGCGTTTCATCGGTATCCTGATCGAAGAATACGCGGGGCTGTTCCCGACTTGGCTGGCGCCGACCCAGGTCATGGTGCTCAATATTACCGACAATCAGGCCGAATACGCCCAGCAATTGGCTAACGACTTGAATAATGTTGGCATTAGGGCCAAGGCGGACTTGAGAAATGAGAAGATAGGCTTTAAAATTCGCGAGCATACTCTGAAGCGGGTACCTTTCATGCTGGTTTGCGGCGATAAGGAAGTCGAAGCCGGCGAAGTGGCGGTTCGTACCCGGAAAGGACAGGATCTCGGCAGCTTCAAGCTCGAAGAGCTGACTCAATTACTGCAACAGGAGATCCGCACTCGCGGTAAGAAGACACTGGAGGATAGGTTATAAAAAGCCCTAAAAAGGGAGGCAAACCGGCCTCCCGCAACCGACTGAATGAAGAGATCAGATTAAAAGAAGTACGCCTGGTAGGCCTGGAAGGTGAAGCGCTGGGGGTCGTCTCGATTACCGAGGCCCTGGAAGCGGCCTCTGCCCAGGGTGTGGATCTGGTAGAAATCAGTCCTAACGCCGAGCCGCCGGTTTGCCGTATCATGGATTACGGCAAATTCCTCTACGAGAAGAGCAAGGCGACCAAAGAGCAGAAGAAAAAGCAGAAACAAATCCAGGTCAAGGAAATCAAGTTCCGACCCGGTACAGATGAAGGCGACTATCAGGTAAAACTACGCAACCTGGTTCGCTTTTTAGAAGAAGGCAACAAAGCCAAGGTCACCCTGCGGTTCCGCGGGCGTGAAATGGCGCACCAGGAGCTGGGTTTCGATTTGCTCAACCGTATCAAAACGGATCTGGACGAATTGGCCCTGGTCGAGGCTTTCCCCAAGCTGGAAGGCCGTCAAGCCGTCATGGTGCTTGCCCCGAAGAAAAAACAGTAAGGCCCTGCAAGTAACCGGGCACTTTGTGCCCGGTTCGCCTTGCTGTTTGTTGTTATTAACAATGCGGAGTTTTTTTAAATGCCGAAAATGAAATCTAATAAAGGCGCTGCCAAGCGCTTTAAGAAAACCGGCTCCGGTGGCTTCAAGCGCAAGCAATCCCACCTGCGTCACATCCTCACCAAGAAGAGCAGCAAGCGTAAGCGCCAGCTGCGTGGCAAATCTATGGTTGCCGCGTCTGATGTCGCTCAAATCAACGCCATGTTGCCAACTGCTTAAAGGGGAAGTGAACAATGCCAAGAGTTAAACGTGGTGTTACCGCACACGCTCGTCACAAGAAGGTTCTGAAGCAGGCCAAAGGTTACTACGGTGCCCGTTCACGCGTTTATCGCGTTGCGGTCCAGGCCGTCACCAAGGCCGGTCAATACGCTTACCGTGACCGTCGTCAGAAAAAACGTCAGTTCCGCCAACTGTGGATCGCCCGTATCAACGCGGCGGCCCGCCAGAACGGTCTGTCCTACAGCCGCTTCATCGATGGCCTGAAAAAAGCCTCCGTTGAGATCGATCGCAAGATCCTGGCTGACATCGCCGTACACGACAAAACCACCTTTACCGCTTTGGTTTCCAAAGCCAAAGAAGCCCTGGTTTAAGTCGACAGACTGCAGTGACAAAAGGAGGCTCAGGCCTCCTTTTTTAATGGCCCCGGCCCGGAGCAAAAGTGGCGTGGCCGGGCCATTTCCTTTACTATCAAGGCCTTTCAAAATATTTAAGGTCCGGGGTCTCTGCCCGGGCGAGTTAACGAGGAAAACATGGATCAGCTGGAAGACGTGATCGTCAAAGCACAGGCGGAGATCCAGGCTGCCGCCAACGCCGTCGAACTGGATGAGATCCGGGTACATTACCTGGGCAAGAAAGGGTTCTTCACCGAACAGTCCAAGGCCCTGGGCAAGCTCTCTGCCGAGGAACGGCCCACTGCCGGCCAGGCCATCAACCAGGCCAAACAGGCGGTGACCGAGGCGTTGAACGACAAGCGTGAGGCACTGCAACTGGCGGAGCTCAATCAGAAGCTGGCCAGTGAGACCCTGGACATCAGCCTGCCGGGTCGCCGCCAGCAGGCAGGTGGCCTTCACCCGGTCAGCCGCACCATCAAACGCATCGAGTCCTTCTTCGGCGAGCTGGGCTTCCAGGTGGCCGAAGGCCCGGAAATCGAGGATGACTTCCATAACTTCGACGCCCTGAACATTCCGGCCCATCACCCGGCGCGGGCCGATCACGACACCTTCTATTTCAACCCCAAGCTGATGCTGCGCACCCAGACCTCGGGCGTACAGATCCGCACCATGGAGCATCAGCGGCCGCCGATCCGCATCATTTCCCCGGGGCGGGTCTACCGTAACGACTATGACCAGACCCATACCCCCATGTTCCATCAGGTGGAAGGCCTGCTGGTCGATGAGAATGTCAGCTTTACCCACCTCAAAGGGGTGTTGCACGACTTCTTGCATAACTTCTTCGAAGAAGATTTACAAATTCGTTTCCGTCCCTCTTATTTTCCCTTTACCGAGCCCAGCGCCGAAGTCGACGTAATGGGTAAGAACGGCAAATGGCTGGAAGTGCTGGGTTGCGGCATGGTCCACCCCAATGTGCTGCGCTCCGTGGGCATAGACCCGGAACGGTACAGTGGTTTTGCCTTCGGCATGGGGGTTGAGCGTCTGACCATGTTGCGTTACGGCGTCAATGACCTGCGGGCCTTTTTTGAAAACGATCAACGTTTTCTCAAACAATTCCAGTAAGCGGCGGGAGCGAAAATGAAATTTTCTAAATCATGGCTGGAGCAATGGGTAACAACCGGTCTTAATGCCGAAGCGCTTGCCGAGCAGATCACCATGGCCGGTCTGGAAGTGGACGGCGTGGAGCCGGTGGCCGGCGACTTTTCTCAGGTGCTGGTCGGGGAAGTGGTCGAATGCGGTCAGCATCCGGATGCGGACAAGCTGAGGGTCACCAAGGTCGATGTGGGCGGCGATGAGCTGCTCGATATCGTCTGTGGCGCCCCCAACTGCCGCCAAGGCCTGAAGGTGGCAGTCGCCGTGGTCGGCGCCGTGCTCCCCGGCGACTTCAAAATCAAGAAGGCCAAGCTGCGTGGCCAGCCTTCCCACGGCATGCTCTGTTCCTTCACCGAGCTGGGCATAGACGTGGAGTCCGACGGTATCATAGAGCTGCCCCAGGACGCCCCTGTCGGTACCGAGGTGCGCGACTACCTGCAACTCAATGACGTGATTATCGAGGTCGATCTTACCCCTAACCGGGCCGATTGCCTGAGCATGGCCGGCCTGGCGCGGGAAGTGGGTGTACTCAATCAGCAGGACGTGAACTGGCCCGAAATCCCTGTGGTGCCCGCCACCATCCGGGATGCGGTGGATATTCGCTTGGACGACCCGGAGTCATGCCCGCGCTACCTGGGGCGGGTGGTTAAAAATATCGATGTGCGGGCCGAAACCCCCATCTGGATGCAGGAAAGACTGCGTCGCAGCGGCATCCGCAGCATAGATCCCGTGGTGGACATCACCAATTTCGTGCTGTTGGAATGGGGGCAGCCCATGCATGCTTTCGATTTGGCCACCCTGGATGGCGGTATCCAGGTGCGTCGGGCGGCTCAGGACGAAAAACTGACCCTGCTCGATGGCAGCGAAGTCACCCTGGACGGCGACATCCTGGTGATCGCCGATAACAGCAAGCCGCTGGCGATGGCCGGTATCTTTGGCGGCCAGGACAGCGGTGTGAACGGTGACACCCGGGACGTGTTGCTGGAGTGCGCCTTCTTCCAGCCCCTGGCCATCACCGGCCGGGCCCGCCGCTACGGTCTGCATACCGACTCCTCCCATCGCTTCGAACGGGGCGTGGACTACCAGCTTCAGCACAAGGTGATGGAGCGGGCGACCGCCCTGCTGCTGGAGATCTGCGGCGGGGAGGCCGGCCCCGTGATCGAGGCCGTCTCCGAGGCCCATCTGCCCAAGGCGGCGAGCGTCTCCCTGCGCCACACCCGGCTCAATGCCCTGATCGGTGTAGAGATCCCGGTCGACCAAGTGACCGATATGCTCAACCGTCTGGGCCTGGTGGTGACCGTTACCGTCGACGGCTGGCAGGTGGTGGTGCCCAGCTACCGCTTCGATATCAGCATCGAAGAGGATCTGGTGGAAGAGGTGGCCCGTATCTACGGCTACAACCAGATCCCGGATGTGGCACCGGTCGCCGGCCTGACCATGTCCAATCATCAGGAAGCCAAGCTGTCCCTCAACCGGCTGAAGGATGCCCTGGTCGATCTGGGGTATCAGGAAGCCATCACCTACAGCTTTGTCGATCCGGCCATGCAACAGCTGCTGTTTCCGGATGCCGAGGCCTTGATCCTGCCCAATCCGATTGCTGCCGATATGTCGGCGATGCGGGTGTCCTTGTGGCCGGGCCTGATCCAGGCGGCCGTCTATAACCAGAATCGGCAGCAATCCCGGTTGCGTCTGTTCGAGCAGGGTCTGACCTTTGTTCCCGATGCGGAGGCGGAAAACGGGGTGCGCCAGACGCCCATGCTGGCTGGCTTGCTGCTGGGACCCGTGGTCGATGAACATTGGGACATGAGTAACCGCGGCGTGGACTTTTTCGATCTGAAGGGGGACCTGGAAAGCCTGCTGGCCTTGAGCCATGACGAGCTCAGCTTCGCCTTTACCCGCACCGAACAAGTCAGCCTGCATCCGGGTCAATCGGCGGCCCTGCTGCGCGATGGCCGTCAGGTCGGTGTGCTGGGAGCCATACACCCCAGCCTGCTGCGCAAACTGGGCCTCAAGTCCCAGGCCTATGTGTTCGAGGTGGAGCTTGACGCCATGACCCATCGGCGGGTACCGGAAGCGGGGGTGATATCCCGTTTCCCGGCCAACCGCCGGGATCTGGCCCTGGTGGTAGAGCAGTCGGTGGCTGCCGCAGATATCCTTGATTTAGTTAGAAAAGTTGGCGGAAAACAGGTGGTTGGCATAAACTTGTTCGATGTATACCAAGGACAAGGTATTGCCGACGGCAAGAAGAGCCTGGCGCTCAGCTTGGTGTTGCAGGATACCCAACGGACTTTGGAAGAGAAAGAGATCGCCGATACCCTGGCCAACATAGTATCGGCCCTCTCAGTTGAGTTTAATGCTTCCTTGAGGGACTAAGCCTATGGCGCTAACCAAGGCTGATATTGCCGAACATCTGTTCACCGAGCTGGGCATAAGCAAGCGAGATGCTAAGGAAATGGTCGAGGCATTTTTCGAAGAAATTCGAACGGCACTCGAGCAGGGCGAGCAGGTCAAAATCTCCGGTTTCGGTAATTTTGAATTGCGTAACAAAGATGAGCGTCCTGGGCGCAACCCGAAAACCGGGGAAGATATTCCCATTTCGGCTCGTCGCGTGGTTACTTTTCGCCCCGGCCAGAAGTTAAAGGCCAGGGTGGAAAATGCTCTCGAAGCTGACTGACGTTCAGTTATAGCCCCAAAAAGCCAGGCTCCCAGCTTGGCTTTTTGTTTTTATACTAAGGCAGCATTGGCCTGTCATGGCAATGCTGTTAGCCTGTTATAGAGATAAAAATCAGAGGCAGCAGGCGGTGGGCAAAGACAATATCGTTATCCTGACCGGGGCCGGGGTGTCGGCAGAGTCGGGGATCAGGACCTTCAGGGCTGCGGATGGTTTGTGGGAAGAGCACCGGATAGAGGATGTGGCCACGCCCGAGGGGTATCGTCGGGATCCAGAGCTGGTCCAGCGGTTCTACAATGACCGGCGGGCCCTGCTCGGCTCGGTGGAGCCCAATGCGGCCCATTACGCCCTAGCGCGTCTCGAACGGGAATGGCCGGGCGCAGTGACCCTGGTTACCCAGAACATCGACGATCTCCATGAGCGGGCGGGGAGCCGCAATGTCGTCCATATGCACGGTGAGCTGTTAAAAGCCCGCTGTCCCCATTCCAACCAGACGGTGGCCTGGAGCGGACCGCTGCACACCACGGATCTGTGTCATTGTTGCCAGTTTCCCGAGCCGCTCAGGCCCCATGTGGTCTGGTTCGGAGAAATGCCCTTGCTGCTCGACCGTATTTACCATGCCTTGAGTGAGGCCCGCCTGTTCATCGCTATCGGTACCTCGGGCAATGTCTATCCGGCGGCGGGATTCGTGCATGAAGCCGCCATGCACCATGCCCATACCCTGGAGATCAACCTCGAGCCCAGCGAGGTACAGAACCATTTCGGCGAACACAGGTATGGCCCGGCGACCCGGGTGGTGACCGCCTATGTGGATGAGCTGCTGGCGGGACGAAGCCGTAAGTAAAAACACCGCTCTATGACCGCCTGCTGGCGATGGCGCCATCGCCAGCAGCTCATCGATCCATCATCAGCGGCTGAAGTAAGTCCCTTCCCTTACCGGCTGAGTTATTCCGACTTGGCTTCTCGGTTTGTCCTGTTGACAAAATCCCTAAACTTTATAATGGCTTAGACTTGCTGCCTCGATGCCGGGGATCCGATATAATGGCCATACCCAATGGATGAGAATGCGATATGACAGAACCTCGTTTTGCACGACTGCAACAATCCCTGACCCAGGGCTTTAAACTGGAACCCAAAGCCATTTTTCAAGAGGCCTGGCAGCGTATCTACGGTGCCAAGTTGCCCATGTTGATGGCGGTCATTGGCGTGGTAGGCTGCTGGTTATTACTCAACCAGTTATTGCTTACGGCCATGGGCGACGAACAGGAAAACTCATGGAGCGGGAGCCTGCTGGGGTTGTTGATATCCATGGTCATGGCGCCCATGAGCGGCGGCCTGGATATGATAGGGGTGCACCGGGCCGGCAACCTGGCCATACGTTCCAGCCAGATCTTCGATTATTTCCGCCACCTGCTTCCCCTGGCCGTCGCCAGCCTGATCATGGGGCTGCTCACCAGCCTGTTCCTGCCGCTAGGGGCCAGCCTGGGCCTGTCGCCGGCCTTGGCCATGCTGCCCACCCTGGTACTGAGCGTGGCGCTGATGTTTACCTTTCCCCTGATGCTGGAAAAGGGCCTGTCACCCTTGCAGGCGATCGGCACCTCGATCCGGCTGTTCCTGCGTCAGTGGTTAAATATGCTGATGATCCATGCCTTGCTGGTGTTGCTGTTTATGGTGGCGGTGGCCAGCTTCGGCATCGGTTTGGTCTGGGTGGTTCCCTTCTACATTGTGGTCAAGGGCATTATTTATCGTCAGGCCTGCGGTATCGGTGGTGCCGTCTTACCCGAGGCTGAACATCAGCAGGGCGCGGATGTGCAGTCATATTCATCCAAGGATCATTTTGAAGCATGAAAATACTCATCCTTAGCCTGCTGACACTGATACTGGCGACCCGCCCCGCCTTGGCCCAGACCCTGGAGCTGGGGTACAGCGGTTTCTTCAAACATATGAAAACCGTGCAAAAGGCCAAGGTGGAGCAGGCCGAGCTGGGGTTCTATCTCAGCCAGGCTGACGGTGGCGGCCTGTGCACCATACTGGCGGGCGGGGTCCGGGTGGACGGTGAGCAACGCGGGGAAGTCACCCTGTTGCCACACGGCCAGTTCATCCTGCCTTACGACAAGCAGCTGGACCTGGACAAGGCGGTGGTCGCACTGGAGCTGGCGGAGCAGGAACAGTGCGATATCTCGATCCAGATCCAGGCCCAGCTCGAGGGCGGCCGGCTGGAGCTGGTCCAGCTGCGCCAGGTACGCGACGAGATGCAGACACTGCTGGCAAAAATGGCCGGCTGGCCGGGCAGGTACTTCGTACCCGAGATCCGGGGCCTGCATCTGGCACCGGCGACGGAGGGAGGGGCACTGACAGTGGACGGAGTGAAGACGGAATCGGGCAGGCTCAGCCTGGGCGACGAGCAATTGGCGGGCGAGGGCAGCCTGGTACTGCCGGCGGTGCGCATCACCCCCTGGATTTAACCGATTGCAGCAATAAAAAAGGGCGCTTGGCGCAATGCCGTTCACTGATGAAAAGGGGAGTCCTCCTCTACCAAGCCGACCGTTGGCGTCATGGATGACGCCGCCGAGCTCCCAGGGAGGGGGGGGGGGCGGCGAGTCGGCGTGTAGAGGAGGACTCCCCTTAACTGAACAGCATTAGGGGCTTGGCGCCCTTTTTATTTTATTTCAATCACCTGCAACCGCTCTCCGCTCGGGATCTGCGGTTCGTCATCCTCTTCATCGACAAAGCGGGAAGGGAGAGCCGGGGTGTCGAAGGCGATATCACCGCCGTCGATCACGCCACTGTGGCTGTCGATGGTCTTGAAATCGAACAACTGATGATCCAGCAGGTGAGAGGGCACTATGTTCTGTAGCGAGCGGAACATGCTTTCGATGCGTCCCGGAAAGCGTTTGTCCCAGTCCTGCAGCATGGTTTTAATGGCCTTGCGTTGCAGGTTTTCCTGGGAACCGCACAGGTTACAGGGAATGATCGGAAAAGCCTTGGCCTCGGCGTAGCGCACCAGATCTTTTTCTTTGCAGTAGGCCAGCGGGCGGATCACCACGTGTTTGCCGTTATCACTGACCAGCTTGGGAGGCATGGATTTCAGGGTGCCGCCGTGGAACATGTTGAGCAACAGGGTTTCCAGGATATCGTCCCGGTGATGGCCCAGGGCTATCTTGGTGGCGCCCAGCTCGCTGGCGGTGCGATAGAGGATGCCCCGCCGCAGGCGAGAGCAGAGCGAGCAGGTCGTCTTGCCTTCCGGGATCTTGTCGGTGACGATGGAGTAGGTGTCTTCTTCCACGATCCGGTAGTCGACGCCAAGCTCGTTCAGGTAGGCCGGCAACACATGCTCGGGGAACCCGGGTTGTTTCTGATCCAGATTGACCGCCACCAGCTCGAATTTTATCGGTGCATGGGCCTGCAGGTTAAGCAGGATATCCAGCATGGCGTAGCTGTCCTTGCCACCGGACAGGCAGACCATTACCTTGTCACCCGCTTCAATCATGTTGAAGTCGGCGATGGCCTGGCCGACATTGCGGCGCAGCCGCTTCTGCAGCTTGTTAAAGTTATAGACTTGCTTGGCAGTTTGAACAGACATAATGACCCCGGCCAAAAAAACTGGGGCTATTATAGTGACTGGCGCCTCGAGGGCAAGGCGCCAGTGGCTAGATTACGCCTGTACCGGATCCGGTCTTAACACCAGCACGTCGCATTTCAGCTTGTCTATCACATGCTCGGCGGTATTGCCCAGCAGGGCCGCGGAAAAGCCGGTACGGCCGACCGAGCCCAGGATCACCAGGCTGGCATCGATATTATCGGCACACTGGGGGATCACTTCCTCCGCCAGGCCTTCATGCAGATGCAGCTCGCCCGGCTCCAGATCGAAGCGCACCGCATATTCATAGAGTGCCCGCTCATGCTGTTTCTTCACCGCGGCATTATAGGCATGGGGGTCAAAGTCGGGCAGTTCCAGGGCCATGTTGACCGGGGTGATCGGATAGGCATTGACCAGGTGCAGACGGGACGACAGCAGGCGGGCCACTTCCTTGCTTTCGGCAATGATCTTGTGGTTCAGGGCCTCCTGAGCCTGGTCGTCGCTGCAGCAGTTGAGCGCCGCCAGCACCTTGCCGCCCATGGGCCAGTCCCGCTCCTTGACCAGCAACACGGGACAAGGAGACTTGCGCAGCAGGTGCCAGTCGGTAGGGGTGAAGATAAAAGACTGGATCAGGGCATGCTTGTGGGTGCTTTTGACCACCAGATCATGGGCTCCCTCCTGTACCTGCTGGATGATGGCCTCGAAGGGACGGTTATGCCACACCACCTTGACATCAAAGTGGATGCTGCTGTCCTGATAGGGCGTTAACAGGGTTTGTAGCCATTCGGTTCGGCCTTGAACGACACCTTCGCGCATTTCATCCCGCTCTTCACTGGAGAGCATGGAGGTCATCTCATAGGAAAAATCATAGATGGGCAAAAACAGGGTGATGGCCGCCTTTTCTTCCAGGGCGGCCACCGCCACGGCTCTGTGCAAGGCAGGTTGTGCTTCGGCAACCGGATCGACAACCACCAGGATACGTTGGTATTTGATCATAGACACCCCCTAGATAAGAGTCTGATTATCAGACAGTAGCGGGCGCACCCGCTAAACACGCCAGTTCAGGCAATTCAAGTATACGTATATATTTGCCGTCGACCTCAATCAGCTTGTTTTTCTGGAAGCGGCCCAGCAGGCGGCTGACCGTTTCCACCGTCAGTCCCAGATAGTTGCCGATGTCGCCCCGGGTCATGGTCAGACGGAATTCACGGGCCGAGAAACCCCGTTGGGAGTAGCGGGTCGATAGGCTGTGCAGGAAGGCGGCCAGTCGCTCTTCGGCACTTTTCTTGGAAAGTAGCAATATCATCTGCTGATCGCCCTGGATTTCGTTGCTCATCAGGCGCATGATCTGCTGGCGCAGCCGCGGCATTTTACCGGACAGCTCATCCAGGATCTCATAGGGGAGTTCGCATACCATGGCGGTTTCCAGCGCCTGGGCGAAGGAAGGATGAATACCGGTGTTGATGGCATCAAAGCCCACCAGATCGCCGGCCAGATGGAAGGCGGTGATCTGCTCATCCCCCTGCTCGGTGAGGGTATAGGACTTGACGGTACCGGCGCGGATGGCATAAAGGGATTTCAACTCCTCACCGGCCTTGAACAGCTCCTGGCCCTTTTGAATGGGCTTCTTGCGTTCGATGATGTTGTCCAGCTCATCCAGCTCATCCGAATTCAGCCCCAGGGGGATACACAGCTGACTGATACTGCAGTCCTGGCAATGAATGGCTTTAGCACCCGCCAGCGGTTTAACGGTTTTAGACTGATTGCCCATGGGTTCCGCTCTCTATTCTCTATTGCCAGCAAATGTCAATCATAGCATCAAAGGAGGCCACTTTGAAGGTTAGTACAGCTGCCGCAGACTCTGGACTAGCGTGAATAAACCATAAAGAATCAATAAGATACCTGAAAGAGTGCGGAAGTTTGGGTGGTTGAGCCAGTGCCTGAGTTGTTCGGCAAGCCCGCCCAGGGCCAAGAGGGTCGGCAGGGTGCCCAGGCCAAACAGCGCCATGATCAGCGCCCCCTGGACCATGCTGCCGGAGACGGCGCTCCAGGTCAGCGCCGAATACACCAGGCCGCAGGGCAGCCAGCCCCAGATCATGCCGAAAGGCAGGGCGGCGAAGGGATGTCTGAAGGGCACAAAACGCCCCGCCAGGGGCTTGAGCCGGCGCCAAAGACCATTGCCCAGTCGTTCCAGCTTGAGCAGCCCGAACCACCAACGCGCCAAGTACAGCCCCAGCAGTATCATCATCAGCCCGGTCAGCACCCGCAGGAAGATCAACCCCTGTCGACCCAGGCTGACATCGGCCAGGCTGGCAAACAGGCTGCCGACCAGGGCGCCGGCCAGGCTGTAGCTGGCAATGCGCCCGGTGTTGTAGCTGAGCAGATAGAGCCATTGCCAGCGTCGTTGCCGTTTGGGAATGGCCATCGAAAACGCCGCCGCTACCCCGCCACACATGGCGATGCAGTGGCCGGCGCCGAGCAGGCCAATCAGCAGGGCTGCCCAGGGATCAAGCTGGTTGGTCATGGCTGCGGCTTGCTGTGCTTGTCGGCAGGCTGGGCCCGCCTGTGGGCCTCGGCATCGTCGTCGAACAGGATATTGCTGCCCTGACGGTCCAGGTCTTCGAACTGATCGTTTTTGACCGACCAGAAGAAAATAGCGAGGGCGATAACCACAAAGACAAGGATCACCGGGATGATCAGGAACCAGACATTCATAAGCGGGACAGCCTCAGGGAGTTAGTCATCACAATCAGGGAGCTGGCGGACATTCCCAGCATGGCCAGCCAGGGCGACACATGGCCCAGGGCGGCGAGGGGCAGAACAACCAGGTTGTAGCCCAGTGCCCAGCTGAAGTTTTGCTTGATGATCAGGCGACAGCGACCGGCAATGCGCCGGGCCAGCAGGATACGCTGCAAGTCGTCTCCCAGCAACATCGCATCGGCGCTGTTCTTGGCGATATCCGTGCCGCCGGCCATGGCAAAAGAGACGTGGGCGCCGGCCAGTACCGGCGCATCATTGATGCCGTCGCCGACCATCAGGCAGACATCGCCCGATTCATCCTGTTGGCGCAGGTAGGCCAGCTTGTCATCCGGACTGGCGCTTTTGATCAGGCGATCCACACCCAATTCGGCGGCTATCCGGTCGGCCTGTCCCGAGCCGTCGCCGGTAAGGATGCTGGTCTTGATCCCTTGCCGTCGGCAATGGGCGATCAACGCTTGGGCATCCGGTCTCAGGGGATCGGCCAGGTTAAAGCGCGCCAGCAGGCCTTGGTCGTCGGCCAGATAGATGCTCAAGCCGTCACCGGCAGCCTCTTCGGCTCCCAGCCAAGGGCCGCTGCCCAGATACAGGCCGCGGCCCTCGAACTCCCCCTGCACCCCCTTACCAACCCGGTTTTCTCTCTTCTCGACGAGCAGGCTAGCATCCCGATAGGGACGGAAGGCCCGGGCGATGGGGTGTTCGGACTGGGCCTCGAGGGCGGCAGCCAGGGCCAGTGCCCGGGCTTCGGCAAGCTGACCTAAGATTTCGACGGACTCAAGCGCTACCTTGCCCTGGGTCAGGGTGCCGGTTTTATCGAATACGATATGGTTGATGTTGGGCAGGGTATCCAGCACATGGCCCCGGCGCACCAGCACCCCGGCCTGGGTCAGGCGGGCGCTGGCTACCGTCAGGGCGGTCGGGGTCGCCAGCGACAGGGCACAGGGGCAGGTGGCCACCAGCACCGCCAGCATGATCCAGAAGGCATTATCGGCATCGAACCACAGCCAGCCCAGGTAGGTGAGCAGGGCAACCAGCAACAGGGCGGCGACAAAATAGCGGGACAGCCGATCGGCCAGCAGCGCCACCCTGGGCTTGTCGGCCAGGGCCTCATCCTGGGCGCGCAGTATCTCGGCCACCCGGGAGCGGGACAGGGGCCGCAGCACCCGGATTCGTAACGGCGATTCGATGTTGGTGGTGCCGGCGAAGACGGTATCGCCCGTCTGCCTGGGGATGGGCATATGCTCCCCGGTGAGCATGGACTCGTCGATGCTGGTCCGGCCCGATAGAATGACGCCGTCGGCGGGAATGGCGGCGCCCGGGATCACCTGCACCAGCTGCCCCGCCTGCAGGGTGCTGGCGGCCACCTCCTGCTCACCGTCCGGGGTCTCCAGCCGGGCCAGCATGGGCACCATATGGGTAAGGTTGGAGGTGATTTCCAACGCCCGGCGCTTGGCCCGCATTTCCAGGAAGCGGCCGGCCAGCAGCAGGAAGGCAAACAGCGACACGCACTCGTAATAGACCACACCGCTATTGGTGAGGGTGGCATAGACAGAGGCGATAAAGGCGAACACCATGGCCAGGGATACCGGCAGGTCCATGTTCAGGGCCCGGTTCTTCAACCCTCTCCAGGCGTTGCGGTAGAAGGGGAGTGCCGAGTAAAGCATCACTGGAATGCACAGCAGCAGGCTGATCCAGCGAAAGGTCACCAGCAGCTCGACTTCCAGATCCGGGAACAGGTCATCATAGAGGGCCATGCCGGCCATCATCACCTGCATGCTGGCGATACCCGCCACGCCCAGGCGCAGCAGGTAGGACTTCACCTCCCGGTTATAGGCCTGCTCCTGCTGATGGGGCTGGAAGGGACGGGCCTGATAGCCGATGTCGGCAAAGGCGGCCAGTAACTGGCTGAGCCTGGCCTTATCCTCAACCCAGCGCAGCCGGGCGCGCTCCGTGGTGCTGTTGACCTGGATGGAGGCGACGCCGGGTATCTGGCCCAAGTGGCGTTCGATCAGCCAGGCACAGGCGGCACAGCTGAGGCCGTCGATGGACAGCAGCACCTCCCGCTGTGTCCCCTTGACACTGACAAAGTCCTGCTGGATCTCGGCCAGATCATAGTGCTGCAGCTGTTTCAGCTCATCGGGCACCAGGCTGGTGCGGGAGGCGGGGCCGGTCCTGTGCTGATAGTAACCGGCCAGTCCGCATTCGATGATGGTGTGCGCCACCGCCAGGCAACCCGGACAACAGAGCCGCTCGGTGTTATTTTCGAATTCAAGGGTATAGTCGCTGTTTGCGGGAACAGCTTCACCGCAATGGAAACAGGCGGACATCTCAGCCCCCGGCGCGGATAACAAGCCGATCCGGGATAGGCAGGGTCACGCGTTTCTGCAGGCGCCAGCGGCCATCGAAGGCCTCTATCCGGGCGTTCCACTGCCCCTGCAGACCCTGGTTCTCCGGGCGGTATCGATAGACGCCATGGGCATCGCTGGTCAGCAGGGCACCAAAATCACGCTCGGCCTGGGTGGGGTGGATAAAGCGCAGCCTGAGCGCCTCGCCATTATTGTGCTCACCTTCGAGCCGCAGGGTCAGCTCGCCATCCCGATAGCGCAATTCGGCCACCAGCCCCAGCTCGACCGCTTTCCTTAACTCACTCAAATCCTGGTTGATGGCCTTGCCTTTCTTGTAATAATCATCCACCACCATGCTGTCGGCGCCCTTGGTGGCGATGTAAAAGGTGTACAGGCTGGCCGCCACGGCGCACAGGGGCAGGATGATCAGGAACCAGGGCCAGAATTGTTGAAACCAGGGGCGTTGCATAAAGAATTCCTACGGCTGGAAAGGACGGGCATTAATATAACAAAAAGCCCCGACGGATCGGGGCTTTTTTACTTAGCCCGGAGGGCGAGATCAGTTATTACTCAGGCTGTATACGTACGAGGCCAGCAGGTGCACCTTGTCTTCGCCGAGGATTTCATTCCAGGCTGGCATCACACCACCACGGCCGTGACGGATGGTTTCTTCCACCGCGCCGCGAGAGCCGCCATAGAGCCAGATGCCATCGGTCAGGTTGGGGGCCCCCATGGCGGCATTACCCTTGCCATCCATGCCGTGACAGGCGGCACACACGGCGAAACGGGCCTGCCCCTTCTGGGCTTCGACTTCGTCCACCTTACGGCCGGAAAGGCTCAGCACATAGGAAGTCACTTCCTGCACACCTTGCTCACCCAGGCTGTCGCCCCAGGCCGGCATGGCGCCCTGACGACCGTGCATGATGGTGGTCTTGATCTGCTCAGGGGTACCGCCGTAGAGCCAGTCGGCATCGCTCAGGTTGGGGAAGCCGCGGGCACCACGGGCGTCGGAGCCATGGCACTGGGCACAGTTCTGCAGGAACAGACGCTGGCCGACCTTGGTGGCCTTGTCATCCAGGGCGATATCGGCGATGGCGCGGTAGTTCTGGCCGTCTGCTTCATAGGCCAGCTCCTTGAAGCGGGCACCGAACACCTCGTCGGCTTTCACGATTTCCCGGTCATACTGCACTAGCTGGCCGGTTTCCCGGGCGGCTTCGGTGGCGGTCTGAGACTCTTCCAGGGAGCGGATGGCCTGGTTGGAACTGGTCCAGCCCAGCAGGCCCTTGTAGTTACCCAGACCCGGATACAGCACCAGGTAGATCAGGGAAAACACCACCATGATGAAGAACAGGTAGCTCCACCACTTGGGCGGGGGATTGTTCATCTCGGCAATGCCATCGAAGGTGTGGCCGGTAGAGGCGCCTTCTTCTATGCCCATTTTATCTTTCAAACACCAGATCAGCAGGCCGGTAAGACCGAAAATCACGCCCAGGCTGATGATGGAGACATATATACTAAGAAAAGTACTCATTTTTTAATTGCTCCTGCGCGATCAGGATCAGTCCCTTGGTATTGCCCGGCCGCCTGCTCTTCCTCATCGAAGATGGAGTTGGCCAGTTCATCGAAAGTGCTTTTACGCCGCTTGCTGTAGGCCCACAGCACCAGGCAGATAAACAGCACGAACAGGACCAGGGTCTGAATGCTGATCAGCATCGGCTTCAGGCCTTCCAGGGTACTGAAATCCATAATCGTCGACTCCCGTTACTTAAGGCCATGACCCAAAGATTGCAGATAAGCGATCAGCGCATCCATTTCAGACTTGCCTTTTACCGCCGCTTCGGCTCCCTCGATGTCTGCATCCGTATAAGGCACACCGAAATTGTCCCGGAACAAGCGCAGCTTGTCCGCCGACTTGCTGCCGTCGAGGATGTTGGTTTCCAGCCAGGGGAAGGCGGGCATATTCGACTCGGGCACCACGTCGCGGGGGTTGATCAGGTGTACCCGATGCCATTCATCGGAATAACGACCGCCGACCCGGGCCAGATCCGGTCCGGTACGCTTGGAGCCCCACAGGAAGGGGTGCTCCCACACGCTTTCACCGGCAACGGAATAGTGGCCGTAACGCTCGGTTTCGGCACGCATCGGACGGATCATCTGGCTATGGCAGACATGACAGCCGTCGCGGATATAGATATCCCGGCCTTCCATTTCCAATGCGGTATAGGGCCGCAGGCTTTCGGTCGGCTCGGTGGTCTGGGCCTGGAAAAACAGTGGGACGATTTCCGCCAGGCCACCGAAGCTGATGGCTATCACTGTGAGTACAATCAGCCAGAATGTGTTTTTTTCGACCAGCTCATGACGATTTTTCATTCACGGATCTCCTTATGCCGGCTGAGGAATGGCTTGCAATGAGCCTTTCGGCGCATAGATGGTGCGATAGGTGTTATAGGCCATCAGCAACATACCCAGGACGAAGAAACATCCGCCCAGGAAGCGTACGAAATAGAAGGGGTAAGACGCCTGCAGGCCCTCGACAAAGCTGTAGGTCAGGGTGCCGTCTTCGTTTACCGCCCGCCACATCAGGCCCTGCATCACACCGCTGATCCACATGGCCACGATATAGAGCACGGTGCCGATGGTCGCCAGCCAGAAATGGGTATTGATAAGCGAGAGGCTGTACATCCGCTCCTGACCGAACACATTGGGGATCATGTGATAAACGGCGCCAATAGAGACCATGGCTACCCAGCCCAGGGCACCGGAATGCACATGACCCACGGTCCAGTCGGTGTAGTGGGAAAGGGCGTTGACAGTCTTGATGGCCATCATGGGGCCTTCGAAGGTGGACATGCCGTAGAACGACAGGGACACGATCAGGAAGCGCAGGATGGGGTCATAACGCAGTTTGTGCCAGGCACCGGACAGGGTCATGATGCCGTTGATCATGCCCCCCCAGGAGGGTACGAACAGGATCAGCGACATCACCATGCCCAGGGACTGGGCCCAGTCGGGCAGGGCGGTATAGTGCAGGTGGTGGGAACCGGCCCAGATATACAGGGTGATCAGGGCCCAGAAATGCACGATGGACAGACGGTAGGAGTAAACCGGACGGCCGGCCTGCTTGGGTACGAAGTAATACATCATGCCCAGGAAACCGGCGGTCAGCAGGAAACCCACCGCGTTATGGCCATACCACCACTGGATCATGGCATCGGCCGCGCCCGCGTACATGGAGTAGGACTTCATGCCGCTCAGGGGTACCGCCATGCTGTTGACGATATGCAGTATGGCAATGGTCAGGATAAAACCACCGTAGAACCAGTTGGCAACGTAGATATGGGAAGTATTACGTTTGACCAGGGTGCCGAAAAACACCACGGTGTAGGCTATCCAGACTACGGCGATGGCGACATCGATCGGCCACTCCAGCTCGGCATATTCCTTGGAAGTGGTATATCCCAGGGGCAGGGTGATGATGGCGGCGACGATAATTGCCTGCCAGCCCCAGAATACGAAGGAGGCCAGCGGACCACCGAACAGCCGAGTCTGACAGGTTCGTTGTACTACATAGAAGGAGGTGCCTATCAGGGCGCTACAACCAAAGGCGAATATCACCGCATTGGTATGTAACGGACGTAACCGGCTGTAGGTCAGCCAGGGAGTATCAAAGTTGAGGGCAGGCCAGATAAGCTGCGAAGCGATCAACACGCCCAGCGACATACCTATCACACCCCAGACTACGGTCATGACCGTAAACTGACGAACTACCGTGTAGTTGTAGTTTGGTTGGTTATTAGTTTGACTCATCGTTATAGTTCCGCTTCCACTGCTGTTCTTCGGTTTGTGCGCACCGAGCGGTGCTCACGTCGGAAGGTAAAAAGCAACCGGGTTTATCAAAGAATTCAGGCGCTCCAAAGGCTTCGTTAACTAATTGTTAACGAAGAAGAAGTAAGGGGGTCTGAAAACACGTGGCAGATGATAAAGGAGTGAGTACAAAAATAACAGTATAAACAGTAATATGATTACCACTTAAGCTGGCCATAAGGCATAAGGCCCCGCCTTGATCGAAATCAAGCCATTCAGCAGATTGTGAGCAATATAGGAAGTAAATTGGTATGAGAGACCGTTTAACCGGGCCTAAGCTGGTGCAAATTATTATTGTGATGGTTATTTTAGTGTCGGCTTTTTTGTTCAGGACCTATTGGTACGCGCCTGGCGAAGACGGATCGGAACAGGAAAATGTCAATTTTTGCGATATAAGTCACAAATTATGCTTGATTGAACAGGCAGGACTCAGTGCCGAGGCCCGGCTCTATGCCGACGCCTTGTCTGCCGAAACCCCCTTCACCCTGGAAGTGAAGTTCTCCGCTCCCGGGGTGAAGGTGACGCGCAGCGTGCTGGAAGGCGAGACCATGTACATGGGCACCTTGCCCGCGCTTATCGAGGAGGAGAGCCCGGGCCTGTGGCGGGGGCAGGCCCTGGTTGGTGCCTGCACAGAGGCTCGCATGACATGGGCCTGGGTGCTTGAGGTGGAACTTGAGGGCAAGAGCCAACGGCTGCGCTTCCTGTTTGACGTCGGTCGTTAGGAACCATGGGTCAGCTAAAGTTGTCCGCCAAAAATTGCTGCAGCCGTTGCCAGGAGTTCTGGTCCGCCGCTTTATCATAGCCGATGGGCAGGCCGAACACGGCCGCCGCCTTGTCCGCCGCCGGGTTGGTACAGGCGTGCAGGGCGCCCGGGTAGTTGACGACTAGGTAGTCGGCACCCGCGGCTTTCATTTCCTGCTCGAAGGCGGCCACCTGTTCGGCCGACACCATGGGGTCGGCTCCACCGTTAAAGGCGGCGATGCGGATTAGGCTGCCGGCGGGCAGGGCCACGTAGCCCAGCTCGGCCAGCATATCGGCGCGCCGACGTACATAATCGTTCAGTCCCCACCATTCGCACCACCAGTACGCCGGGGCGGAGGGAACCTTGACTGTCATCAAAGGCCAGGTAACCGTTAAAGGTCCGGCCGTCCACCTTATTAGTTCAGATTTTCGCTTACCACTGTTGTGTCTCCTCGCCTGCTGTGCCAGCGCCGATATCTTCATCTTGGGGTCTCCAAGCGGGCATCCCTACAACCCTAGCCTGAAAGCGGGTATTTGGAGTAATGGGGCAGGTCGCTCATAATTAACACAGGCAGTGAGAAGTGAGAGGGGGAAACACCATGGACATATCAAGACTGCATAGCGGCATGCTCTGTGCCACCCGGAAAGGACCGGGTTGGATCATGACCATAGATACCGAGCATCATAGCCTGCATCTGAAGGCGCTGCGGGATAAGCGCGAGTTCGACGTAGATATAGATGACGTGCTGGACGATCCCCAGGTACATAATCCGGAAGACGGCTATTACTAACATCCCCGCCATAAGTTTGGCCGCCGCTTCCTCAGGGACCGGCGGCCATTTGTTGACGACCGCCACCGCCTAAGGTCAATCAGTAAAGCCTAAAGCTGTGCCAACTTGGATGTCGGCGTGCGCCGCGGTGGCCAAATTCAGCGCGGTCATTAGCCGCTACCATCCCTTTTGTTCGGTGATACCAGATCGTATTTATTCATCTTGCGGTGCAGGGTGGCCCGGCTGATGCCCAGGGCCCGGGCCGCCGAGGTGATCACCCAGGCATGGCTGTCGAGGGTGCTCTTGAGGTAGTCCCGCGCCAGGTTGGCAGGTGCACTCGCTTCCCCGCGTTCCCGATGGCGATTGATTGGTGCTATCAGGTCGGGTCAGCAGCTGTGGGCTGAACAGCTCTTCGGGCAGGGCGAATTGCAGCATACTCTGCAACTGCCGGATATTACCGGGCAAGGCGTAGGAGAGCAGCAGGGCCTCGGCGGTCAGCGCCGGCAGCGGTTGGTTATCGGTCAGCAGGCAACGGATGAGCCCGGATTTGTCCTGCCGGTCCCGCAAGGGAGGCAGCACGACCTTCAGGGCGCTGATACGATAGTAGATCTTCCCTGAATTCCCCCTCTTGCACCAGCGCCGGCAGCTCCCTGTGGGTGGCACAAACCACATTCAGTTGCACCGGCACCGGGGTTATCTGGCCCACCGGGGTCACCTCCTGCTCGGCCAGGAACAGGGTGCCGCCGGAGCTGGCATGTATTTTTCCCAGCTTGCCGCCCTTGAGGGTACTGGTAAAGGCGCCACTGCCATAACCGAACAACTCGCTTTCGATCAGGGTTTCAGGGATGGCGGCACAGTTGAGGGTGACAAAGGGCTTGTGTCTGCGCTGGCTGCTGTTGTGCAGCGCCCGGGCCCAGACCTCCTTGCCGGTACCCGTTTCACCCTGGATGAGGATGCTGATCCCCCGGTCGACCATGCGCTGGCAGATGTCGCTCTGGCGCCGCAGATAGGGCTCTTCACCCGCCGCCCGTTGCAGCGGGTTGCGACGGCTGGGGGCGGCAGCGGGGTGCAGGCCGCCTAGTCGTTTTTCTTCCTCATCCGCCTTCCCGTTCTGTCGTTGCCAGTTGCTGCGCGATGCAGGCGCGGGCTGCCTGCCTGAGCCTCACCGCCGCCGCGAACACCTCCTCGTCCTCTTGCCGCGGTGGCAGAGGGACACCGACCTCTACCTCGAGGGCGCCGTGCCGGGGCAACCAGCACTTAGCGGGCAATACCCATCGGCTGCCGCGGATGCTGACCGGCACCACCGGCACGGACGCGCCGGCGGCGGCGAGAAAACCGCCCAGGTGGAAGGGCAACAGCCCCGGACGGGCGACGAAGGTCCCCTCCGGGAACACCAGCAGGGAGCGCCCGCCCTTGACCAGCTCGGTCATGCGGTTGGCGTCCTCCACACTGCGCCGCACCTCAAAGCGCTCGACGAACGCCACTCCCAGTTTCTTCAGGTAGCGACCCGCAACGAACTGGGCACGCAGCTCCCGCTTGGCGACGAAAGCGTAGGGCCGGGGCAGGGCCGCCACCAGCAACAGGCCATCCAGGTAGCTGGCGTGGTTGCACACCAGCACACAGGGGGCCGACGGGAGTCGTTCAAGCCCCTCCACCCTGAAGGGAATGCCGGTCAGACGCAGCAGCAGCCGGGCCCCCCGCCCACCCAGACGCCAGGCGGCGGTGGGCGAGCTCGTGGCGAGCGTCGCCAGCCAGACCGGGGGAGCCAGCAGCCCGAGCATCAGGACGGCGTGCAGGGCGAAGGCGACGCCAGCCAGTTGCCCGCCGAGGCGACGCAACCAGAGCGCAGCGGAGCCCAGGCTCAGACGGAGCAACTGGAGCCAAGCCGTGGGAGCCGCCTTGCCGATGCGCCCCTGGAGGTAAAGGTTGCGACTGGCGGCGCGGCGCACCTTGCCGCTGGAAGTCTTGAGCACCGTATGGGGCGGTGCCAGCACCACCTCGTCGGGCGGCTCACCCAGCACGCCCAACACGGCGCTCACCACCGCCTGGCGCAGCCGGCCGAGGGCGCTGCCGCCTTCGAGGCGGGTTTCGGCGAGCACCACCAAACGCTCGGTGCCGGTAGCCGGATCCGGGCTGCCGAACACCGCCACCCCACCCTTGCGTACCCCCTCCACGGCGGCGACCGCCTCCTCGATTTCCTGGGGATAGAGGTTGCGCCCGCCGCGGATCACCATGTCCTTCACCCGTCCGGTGAGGTACACCTCGCCGGCGGCGACATAGGCACGATCGCCGGTGTCGAGCCAGCCGTCGTGAAACAAATCGGCGGTGGCCTCCTTGTTGCGACAATAGCCCCGGGTGGCCGACGGGCCCTTGAACTCCAGCCGGCCCTCGATGCGCTCGCCCACCTCCTGGCCCGCCTCGTCGACGATGCGGATGGCATAACCGGGCAAGGGTGCCCCGCAGGACACGAAACGCTGGGCACCCTCGTCCTCCTCGGCGGTGGGTAGGGCGCGGTGCTCGAGTGCCAGGGGCTCGCGCCCGATGCAATCGATCAGCGGGCCGCGCCCGAGCGGGGGAAAAAGCAGCCCGACCGAGGCTTCGGCCAGGCCGTAGACGGGGGTGACGGCTTCCTGCTTGAGGCCGTAGGGTGCGAAACGCTCGACGAAACGTTTCAGGGTGTCGGGGCTGACCGCCTCGGCGCCGTTGAAGGCCAGCCGCCAACGGCTCAGGTCGAGCCCTTCCAGCGCCGTCGGCTCGATGCGTTTCAGGCAAAGCTCGTAGGCGAAATTGGGGGCCGCCGATAGGGTGCCGCGATAGCGATGGATGGCCCACAGCCAACGATCGGGCTTGGCCAGGAAGGTGAGGGGCGACATCACCACCAGGGGCAGGCCCACATAGAGGCTGCCGAGGAAGGCGCCGATAAGACCCATGTCGTGGTAGAGCGGCAGCCAGCTGACGAAGACGTCGCTCGGGCTTGCCGCCAGCACCTGCTGCATGGCGCGGATGTTGGCGAGCAGGTTGGCATGGCTCAGCACCACCCCCTTGGGGTTGCCGGTGCTGCCCGAGGTGTACTGGATAAAGGCGGTGTCCTCGCCCCGGATGTCGACCGGGCGCAGGCCATCCGCCGGGGCGGCCAGCTGCTCGGGGGTAGCCAGCCGGCGCAGCCCCGGCACCCGGGCCTGCAGCAGGCGGCCTACCACCATGGCCTCGGGCACCGTGATCAGCAGCACTGCCTCGGCATTGGCGAGGATGCCGGCATGGCGCAACACATGATCTTCGAGCTGGGACGCCCGCGTCGGCGGGTAGATGGGCACCGGAATGGCGCCCATGAGCAGTATGCCGAAATAACAGTGAAAGTAGGCGAGGGAGGTGGGCAGCATGATGGCCACCGTCTGACCCGGCTCGACCCCCGCCTGCTGCAACGCGGCCGCCACGGCCCGGGCGCCTGCCGCCAGCTCGCCATAGCCGAGACGCTGTTCGGACTCCTCGGTGACGAGGATGCTCTGTAGCTGTTGCGGATGTGCCTGTACATGCCAGTCGAGCACCTCCAGCAGGGTGGTGGCGGTGGCCAGGGCGCTGGCTTGTACCTTTTCATCGTCGTTCGGCGGGGTGGGCCCGGCCGCCGCGGCCGGCACTGGCCGATCCCGCTCCGCCGAGGCGCTTGGTGCCTGTTCTATGGCGATCAACAGATCCCGTACCGTTTCGGCGCGCTGCAGGGTTTCTGCCGGCAGACTGACCCCGAATGCGCGCTCGGCGCGCAGCAACAGCTCCATCCGGGCCAGGCTGTCGAGGGCGAGATCACGGTCGAGGGAGCTGTCGAGCCGGGCAGGGGGCATCGCCGGCGCTTCCGGCTGCAGATCGCGCAGGGTATGGTCGACCAGCGCGAGCAGCTTTTGCTCGCGGGAGCCGTCTTGTTGGGGGCGGTCGTCTTCGTCTTTCACCGGGTCGCCGTGGTGTGGTGAATCAAGCCTTAGCGTCCAGACTATCTCTACCAACTATAGCCGTTGGCAGCCGCCCTGGCCCTTATCGGATGGGGCAGAGCACCCGGTGGCTCATCATCCGGTAACAAGGTGCCGAATTGATTTTCGGCTCGACCGGATGAACGGGCGGGGGAGCTGCTGGCCGACTACGGCCCGGGAAGGATGCTACCGGCGGTAAGTCATTTCGGCGCACGTTTTCATATGCTGTTGGGCCATGCTATGGGTGAGTCGGGGCGAGGACATGGTTCCCGAGCCTTCCGTCCTTATATGCAGCCATGCCAACGAAAGCAGCAAGTCATAGGGTAATCGTCATAATCTTATTATCCTGTTTTTTATATGCTTTAATGCCGATAATGCAGTTTATCGGCATTTTATTAAATTGTTGTTTTTGATAAAATAAAAATATTTTTTAGTGTTATATAGGAGTGCCGATGCCGAGCATGCCACCCGTGATCCCCCTGTTTGATGCCCCCCAGTACCAGGAAGAGGGCAATAGCGTCGTCAACCAGCATATCGCCGAACTCACCCTCAACCGGGTGGCGGAAGCCGCCTTTATCTACGAGCATGCCATGGACTGGCTGCTGGAAAGCCGGTTCAGCGAAAACAACTACAAGACCTATCGCAGCGAGTTGACCACTTTTTTACACTGGTGCTTTGATGTCGAGCAGGCCTCGCCGACGGCGGTAACCCGGCGGATGATGAATCGTTATGTGGACTACTGTCTGGCACCACCCAGGGAGCTGATTGCTTATCGTAACGTGGCCCAGTTCGTGCTCAACAAGGAATGGGGTGAACGTCAGCCCAATCCGCTGTGGCGGCCGTTCCTGGGCAAGAAAGTGGATGGTTGCGAACAGCCTTACCGGCTCAGTGACAAGGCGCTGAAGACCAAGATGGCGGTGTTGTCTTCCTTTTATGGCTACCTGATCAACGAGGAAGTGACCGAGCGCAATCCGGCGGTGATGTGGATGCGCCACAGTCGCTTTGGATCCACACCCGTGCAGGCCGCCGCCTCGGGAGAAGAAGACGAAGTCCGGGTATTCAGCGACCTGCAGTGGTCTTATATGATGAGCACCGCCGAGCGCCTGGCCGAGCAGCAGCCCGAGCGCCATGAACGGACCCTGTTCCTGGTGTCGCTGATGTACGCCTGCTACCTGCGTGTTTCCGAAGTCGCGGCCCGGCCCGGCTTTTCGCCGGTGATGAGCCAGTTCCGCCGCGACGGCAAAACCGGTATTTGGAGCTTTTATATCCCGATCAGCAAAGGCGGCAAGCGGCGCACGGTGGCGGCCTCCCGCGAACTGCTGGAGGCGCTTAAACGCTACCGTGGCTACCTCAAGCTGTCGCCCTTGCCGGCACCCAATGAAAATACGCCGCTGTTTGTGCGCCACCGGGCCGCGGGGCGAGGCCGGGATCAGGGCCTGCTCAACGCCAACCTGGGCATTCGCCAGCTGCGCGATTCACTCGATGAACTGATTGCCCTGGCCGCCGGTGTCGCCGCCGCCGACGGCTTCGATCAGGACGCCGCCGAGATGCGTACGCTCACCGTGCACAGCATCCGTCACACCGGCATTACCCACGACATCAACTATAACGGTCGGCCGCTGTCCCATGTGCAGGCCGATGCCGGCCATGACAGCATAGACACCACCTCTCAGTATCTGCATACCAGCAAGGTGGAACGCCACGAAAGTGCGGCCGGCAAGCGACTGGATCGGCTGAAAGCCGAAGACTGAAGATAGGTGTGGGAGGTAGAGCGGGTCGTATGAATGAGGAAATAGCGCCACAACGGTGTGACTATTTCCTTTTTAAATATATTATTTAACATAATATACATTATGCGAAGTGGTGGATCATAGGGAAAAGACCGCGCAGTGGTCAGTACCAGTACTGGGTTGGCTTGTGGTTCAACGGAAAAACCAGACCGTCCGGATCGACATCTCGACGCACCAGACACAGCAAGCGCTGCACTTCCCGCCGTTCTGGCCGGGTCATCCGCAAGTTGCGGAACCAGCGCAGTGACTTGGAATACCACTTGGCACAGGTTACCAGCCGACCACTCAACCGACGATACCGTTTCAGTCGACCATCGGGATGACGGTCACGGATCTTATTTTTTACAGACATGGGATACCCTCTAAGCAATTGATATACTTAGAAGATGTCCAGAGTCTCGTACCAATAAATCATATGCTTACCGTTCAGGTGTCAAGACTGGAATCCGAAGGATTATGGCTCAGAATCAACGGCCTGGAATATTTCCTCGGCTACGACCTGTTTCCCTGGCTCCGGAACGCCTCGGAAAGCAAAATCTACAACGTGGAATCGTTTGGAGAAAACGGGATACGATGGCCTGACTTAGACGTCGATCTCACCCTCGATATCATCCAGCATCCACAGCGATACCCGCTCACCTATATCAACTCGGCAGAGCCAGCTCCCGACGACCAATCATCATCGAACAAACTATTAATACGACGCACCTCGCGTAGATGAGCCAAGGCCCCGAAGAAACACGACTCGCACAGATCGACTTCAAAGCGCTCGCCGTCATGATGGGAACCGTAGCCCCAAGCTGCCTGCAGCACACCGAACTGGGGTGAATAGCCCTCCGCCATAACAGTACTGCAGCCGCGTACATCGCAGCGCACATCGGTGATCACCTCAAGCTGCTTTAGCGTTTTGACCTTCATCGATTACCCCATCAAAGAGCCCCAAAACAAGCCCATTATAGCCCCTCGACAGACCCGGCCAACGTGTCAAAATGAAACAAGAGTCCACTATTAAAGACTGTGGACTCCGGGCCGAAAATGGTGTCACTTGGTGTCTCTTTCATTAATGCTAAGGATTGTGGCCAAGCCCTTCTGACCCTAAATAACTGTTCCTAATTGTGCTACAGAAATCAGGCTCGAACGCAGACATGCCGTAAACCCATCCTTGGGGGCTCCGCCGCGCCATCCCTGGCGCGGAGGGTCTGCTTATCGAATCCTGACTTCTGTCTCGATATGTAGCGGTATTTGTATCAGTTATTTAGCGTGATAAATGGATACCCCTATTTACCATAATTCAGTGGTGCCCGTACTAATGGACTGGCCAATAGCTACGCTAATGCCCGTTCAACGCCATTGCCGGACCAGGAAAAACCCGGTTTATCCAGATAACATCAGTCCTCGGGGGCGTCTTTTGCCCAGCTCTTATGGGCGTTATCGATCAGAGATAGCGGGTAAGCCGGGCTATTGAGTCAATGACACCGTCGGGAACAATGGCCGAGGCGGCCGCATGCTCTGGGCGATATTTCCCGGTTTTAACGAGCACGCCCCTTATCCCGCACTGTTGCGCCCCGCCCACATCGGCATCGATATCATCGCCCACCATCAGGATCGACTCTGCCGGGCAACGCAATTCATGGGCCGCCGCCTGAAAAAACGCGGGAGAAGGCTTCCCGATAACGGTGGCATCAACGCCGGTGGCATATTCCAGTCCCGCGATGAAGGCTCCAATATCCACACGCAGACCCTCGGGCGTTTGCCAATATTTTCCTTTATGCAGCGCCACGATATCCGCACCGGCCATCACCATCTGAAAGAGATGATTAACCAGATCGTACGTCCAGGCGCGGCCAATATCTCCGATAACCACGACCTCAGGACCGGTGTCCGAAGTGGGAAACTCACGAAATTCCTCCCTGATCGCCGCCGAGACAGCAAAATAGCATGCCCGAGGGTGACGTTGGCGCAGGTATACGCAAGCCGCCGCGGGGGCGCTCAGGATCTCGTGCGGCTCAACAGGAAACCCCATAGCCTGTAATTTCTGTGACAACGACGCCTTGGACTGGGTGGTGGTATTCGTCACATACCGATGGGGGATCTGCCGATCATTGATGGCCTTTATCGTGTCGACAGCTCCGTCGATGGCCCGTTCGCCAACATACAGGACACCTTCAAGATCAAACAACATGCCCTGAATACCATGCAATGTCTTCATGGCGAACTCCTGCTGCTTGGGTGATTATCAACTATTACTAACATAGCTGTAGAAGGTGAATTGAACAGCCATCTTATCGTTTGGTGCCGAGCCCCCTGCCCTGCATCCCACACCACTACCGGCATAAACGATGGGTGACTGTTGTCTTATCGAATCGGGCGCCATTTTTCTGCTGAGCACGAGGGGCAAGATCGTTGATCTTGCCCCTCGTGCTTATCTACACCACATGGCTTTTAGCCTCTAAAAACCACCAGGTGGGCAATCAGGGAGGTAATGGGCAGTATCACCGCCGTCCTGACCAGAAAAATCTTCACCAGATCCATGAACCCGAGGGGGATTTTGCTTTTGAGCAGCATCACCCCCACCTCAGACATATAAACCAGCTGGGTGACGGAGACGGATATGATAACGAAGCGGGTCAATTCACTCTCGATACCGGCGGCAATGACCGCAGGCAGAAACATCTCGGCAAATCCCACCAGCATCGCGGGCGCGGCTTTGTCTGCTTCGGGGAGCTGCAACAACTCCAGTATCGGGATCAGGGGATAAGAGAGCCAGGTCATGATCGGGGTAAACTCCGCCACGACCAGCCCCCCCGTGGCAATCACGATAAGTGGCGGCATCAGGCCGAACCAGATATCGCAGGTATTTCGGACCGCAGCCTTCAACAGGCCCGGCAAGCTTGGTGCCGAGCGAGCCTTCTCCACGGCTTGTCGGAGCCCCCATGTAAACAGCGAATGTCCTGCCGGTACCTCTTCATTCAACACTTGCCCCTGCGCAGGATAATAGTCGTGAGACATGCGCGATAATGGCGGCAACCGGGGAACAATGATGGCCGCCGCCATGCCGGTAACGACCACAGTGGCATAATACTCGATAAACAGGTGCCCCAGTCCGACAAACTCGGCAATCACCAGGGTAAAAGGCACGGCGACAATCGAAAAATTGGTCGCTATCACCGCCGCATCCTTGGCAGAGTAGTAACCTTTTTCATACTGCTGTGAGGTAATCAATATGCCGACCGCCGCCGATGACAACCAGGAAGCGGTGGCATCGACGGAGGCGCGACCGGGAATGCAGAACAGCTTGCGGAAAATGTTACGGAACAGGGTACCGACAAATTCCATCAGGCCATAGTCGGTTAACAGGGGCAGCAAGAGCGCGGCGAACAGGAAAATGGTGACTATCGTCGTCGCCAGATCCTTTAGCACTATCAGTCCCGTCCGCTCGGACCAGATCCACTCCGGCCCCACCTGATAATGGATCATCAAGACCATGACCAGGCCACTCACGCGTAATAATAGCCAGGGCATGCTCACCGAAAATAACTCGGCCATGAAGGATCCTGGTATGACCCACCTGGGTTTAAGCAGGGTCACATAAGCGGTGATTATCGCCGATAACCCGATGATGCCGATCACAATCATGATCATATATTCCATCAACTCGTTTTTCAGCCAATTGGAGAGGATGGCCATCATTATGGTGATCTGTCCCTTGTCTTCGACTGGAATAAGAAAGGCAAGTACACCGAGTAAGGAGGGAATGATAAATCGCAACAAGGCCTTGGCGTTAAAGCCGGATAACGGGCGATCGGATTCAGCCCGCTGGATAGGGGTATTTTTGGTTGTCATGTCCAGATCCTTCTGATACCTGATTTTCAATGCACTCAGCAGCATGATTAAGCCCGGCACATACCAGGCTCGGCTGGGCTGACTGCGGAAGTTTGGAAGGTTACCCTCTTCGCTTGGCCACTTGTTCGGCCAGCATGCAGAGGATCTCCCACATCAGGGTGACCCCAACCAGGGCTGTGTTGCCGCTGGGATCGAATGGCGGTGCGACTTCCACCACATCCCCACCCACCAGATTCAACCCACGCAGGCTGCGCAGCATCCGTTGTGCCTCATGGGTGCTGATGCCACCGACTTCCGGCGTCCCGGTACCGGGGGCATAGACAGGATCAAGACAGTCCACATCGAAGCTGACATAGGTTCTTTGATCACCGACCACCCGATGGATCTCCCTGATGACCCCTTCCACCCCAAGCTCAAAGTACTCTTCGATGCGGATCACACGAATCCCCTGCCCTAGCCCCCAGGCATCGTCATCTTCGCTGTAGAGCCCACCACGGATACCTATCTGAACGACCCGCTTGGGATCCAGTACGCCTTCCTCGATGGCGCGACGGAACGGTGTGCCATGGGTGTACTTGCAGCCGCCGAAATAGCGATCGAAGGTATCGGTATGGGCATCAAAGTGCACCATCCCCATGGGGCCATGTTTTTCCGCCAATGCCCGCAAAATGGGCAGGCTCACCAGATGATCCCCCCCTGCCGACAGGGGAATAATCTTTTGCTCCAGTACCTGTCGATAAAAGCCCTCAACCCGTTCCAAGGTGTCTTCTATCTTGATGGGATTGACCGGCGTATCCCCCAGATCGGCACAGTTGGCCAGATCGTAGGGATTGATCCCCAAGCTCGGGTGGAACTTCCGCATCAATGATGACAGATCCCTCATCTGTCGAGGTCCATGCCGAGCCCCGGCGCGATTCGTGGTACCGCCATCCCAGGGGATGCCGATCAGACCAATATCCACGGCACCAGCCTGTGCTACGGGGAGATAGGGTAGACGCATAAAGGTCGCGATACCTGCATAGCGCGGAGTGGCATTGGAGTCGATAGGCTTGAAGCTGTTGAACTGCTCTGACATTGGGTTACCTCTACTGAGTCATGGGTTACGGTATCCACAAGGTCTGGTATAGACAGGACCTTGTTTGACAAAGTATCGGGCCGTAGATATGTTTCAATAAACTACAATCAAGTAACCTTTGGTTGACATAAATGGCAATCATGAAACAGACAGCCAATGCCCTGGCTGGTTTGATCAGCGATCTTGATTTGCGCCTGCTGAGGGTGTTTAAAACGGTCGTGGAGTGCGGGGGCTTTGCAGCGGCTGAAGTAGAACTCAACATCAGCCGCTCTGCCATCAGTCGTTACATGGCAGATTTGGAAACCCGTCTGCATATGCATCTCTGCTACAGAGGCCGTTCCGGGTTCGCACTGACTGCTCAAGGTCGAGTGGTATACGAGAGCCTGATGCAGCTTCAGGCTGATCTGGAAAAGTTCCGGGCCAACATCAACGCGGTGCATAACCGCTTGGTGGGCAAGTTACATTTAGGACTCACAGACAATACCATTACTGATCCCCATTCCCAGGTGCCTTCGGTGATCGCGAAACTCAAGCAACTGGGGCCGGATGTGCAGATTGTGATGCAAACCACTTCTCCCAATGAAATTGAAAGGGCGTTAATCGAAGGACGTTTGCATATCGGTATTATCCCCTGTCATCAGGAGTTGCCGGGCCTCGTTTACCAACCACTTTACTGGGAAACCTCGTACCTCTACTGTGCGCAAGGCCATGCCCTGTTTGCGTTGGAAGAACAGCAGCTGGAGCCGTCCCTGTTGGCTCAGCACGACTATGTCAGTCCCGGCTATAAACCAGATGCGCATCTGCTTGAATTGCAGGCGTTGCTGAAAACGGCGGCCCATGCCTATCAAATGGAGGGAATTGCCACCCTGATCCTGAGTGGGATGTTCATCGGATTCCTGCCGGGGCATTACGCCAGGCAGTGGGAAGAGCGAGGCTTGATGCGAGTGCTGTTGCCTGATCAGTTTAACTTCAAAACCTCCTTTACCGCCGTGTGGCGAGATGAAGCGCAACCCAACCAGCTGCGAGAAGCCTGCTTGAATGAGTTACGGCAAACTTACGGTATCGAGAGCAACAGTGCTTTTTAGACACCGAGTATCAACAGTAAGCAGCCAGCGCGGTTTATACCGACGGGGCTGGCCAACACGAAAATGCGGACTGGCCCTTTACCCATGGCTACAAGCAAGCTCGAATACCGCTATATAACATTCATAACCGAGGAGACAGGAAATGTACGTACTGATGGATATTATGGTATCACCCGGCGGCGTGGGTACTTCCGTTTCACCTTATGTGGCCATGTGCCAGAAAATTTTTGAAGAAGCAGGCCTCACCCACACCATGCACGGATACGGAACCAATGTCGAAGGTGAATGGGAAGATGTGATGGCGGCGGTGAAGCGCTGCCATGAAGATCTGCACGCAGCCGGTGCGGTACGCATTACCAGCCATATGAAACTGGGAACGCGCATTGATCGGATGCAGACCATGGCCGATAAAGTGACCAGTGTTCAGGATAAACTGGTCTCTGAATAGCGACTGACCATAAGGTGCTGCCTGGAGAGACGAGGGCTTTATCATCCTGCGAAGGCGGATTACGACATTTATCGGCATAGCCCTTCGCATAGAGTTGGACGATGGCGCCTGCCTGTGGGCAGGCGTTCAGTCCCCTGCCCTGACTCAGCCCTATACCGGCGTTGCAACCTAAGAATAAATGGTTGTCCAAGGCTTTGAACAGCTCGATAACGTACCGCTATTTGCTATTAAAATAAGAGATATCAAGGTTATGTTCCGGCAAGTGGATGATTTACTTATGGCCGCCTACTGTTTAGACTTCGCCTCCGGTTTATTGAGTAGTATGTCCCATGATGTTTGCCGAGCTTGACCTTCACCCCTCTGTGTTAACCGCCTTGCCCGCACATTTGCACACCCCGACGCGGATCCAGCAGCTGACTATCCCCGCCGTATTGGCTCGGCAAGATGTACTGGCGCTGGCCCATACCGGCAGCGGCAAAACCCTGGCCTTTGGCTTGCCCTTGCTGCATTGTGCCAAGCCGGCCGTTCCCAAGGTGCAGGCGGTGGTGCTGGTACCGACCCGAGAGCTGGCCGCGCAGGTGAGTGGTGCCTTGCAGGAAGTGGCTCGGGAAATGGACCTCCGTGTACTCACATTATGCGGCGGGGTCGAGCAGGAATTGCAACTGGCCGAGTTGGCGCGTCTGCCGCAGCTGCTGGTCGCGACGCCGGGTCGCTTGCTGGATTGGCTTGAACAAGGACTCATCGAGCTGGCGGCGGTACAGCAACTGGTCCTGGATGAAGCGGATCGTTTGCTGGAAATGGGCTTTTGGCCAGACGTCCAACGCCTGCTCGCGTTGATGCCGAACGAACGCCAGACCCTGCTGTTCTCGGCTACCCTGCCGCCGTCATTGCATGATCTGGCCATGGGCTTGCTCAACGACCCACAGCGCATAGAGGCCCATAACGCCAACAGCGTGGTCACCGAGGTAGAAGAGTGTTGCTACCTCGTCAACAAGGGCAGCAAGGCACAGGCCCTGCTCGCACTGTTGCAGCAGGCTCCCTGGTCCCAGGTGCTGGTGTTTATCAATGCACGGGACGATGCGGATGCTCTGACCCGGCGGCTCGACAAGGCGGGTGTGGCGGTGGCGGTCTTGCACGGAGCCAAGGAGCAGGCGATACGTGAGCAGGCGCTGGCCGATTTCAAGGCAGGTAAAGTGCGGGTACTGGTTGCCACCGATCTGCTGGCCCGAGGCATCGATGTGGAAGCTTTGCCGGTGGTGATCAATCTGAACCTGCCCGCCAGCGCCCCTGTCTATGTACATCGTGTTGGCCGTACTGCCAGGGCGGGCCGTCGTGGCCTCGCCATCTCGTTGGTTTGTCACGGAGAGGCCGACGCGCTGACCGCGATCCGCGAACTAACCGGGCGGGAGCTGACATTGCTCGAGTTGCCCGGCTTTCCGGTCACTGACCAGCCTGCCGGCGGCGAACGCCGGCGTCCGGCACGGGATAAACAGGCCAACCGCCGCAGCACCAACAAGCGCAGTATTAAACAGTTTAAAAGCAAGCCATCTCATTAATAGAATAGCCCGTGAACCAGCTATCTATATTTACCATAATATCCAGCCGGGCGTACCCATTCCGGTAGTTTAACCGTCTTGGGCAAGCTATCCCTCAATCAATACGCACGAATGGGACCGGTGGATACTACAATGTTTCGTGCGCTTGGCGACGGGATCCGCAACTGAGCACGCTCACCATCAATCCCAACCGGACTTGTGCCGAATACCATGACCGTATGCCGCTGCTGATCCACGCCAATGATATTCGGTGCTGGCTGCACAATCCGCCTGAACAACTCACCCCCTGCTGCTACCGCCACCAGAGCGGGTGCTCCGCGTGCTGAAAGTCTGACGGCGTTGGCTGTTAGGGGATGTTTTCAGCAACCGATATCGTTAAAGTTCGGCGCACTCCCCCTGCCCTGTTATCCTGCTAAGGTGATGTGTCAGCAATGACATCAGGCAGTTCAGGATAACTCACCATGACAGGAGGACAACGGATGAATAACGACATGACCCAGACGGTGCCGGCATGCTGATCTTTAACTGCACCAAGGCCGCGGCGCAGTTGTTCAGCTGTATCCGCAAGGGAGTGAATCGCTCCCCCGTCGAAGCCCCACCCGGCCCGTTATTTGCCGAGGATCACCGCCGGCTGACCAACCATCATGGCCAGCAGCCCCATCTCTCCCAATGGCTGGTGCACGCCATCAAAGTGCAGGGTCAGAACTGCCTGATCGCGATGGAGCTGAACAGCCGTTATTGCATGACCTTTACCGGCTTGCGCAAAGGCGACAGCGAGACCTTTGTGTCGCTGTTTATCGAGCGGCTGTTGAAGGCCATGTTCTGTCACTGGCTGAGCGAATATTGTGGTGCAAGCCCCTTGCAGGTCGAGCAGGCCGCTACGCGCTTCCGGGCACTCAGGCTGCACGGCGGTGAACCGCCGCCGGGACTCAAGATGCGGGAAATCGCGGCGGCGGATACGCCGAACATGCCGGACAAGGTGGTGTCATTGGCCGCTTTTCGCCAGGACAAAGAGTGACAGTGAGCCGTCATCTCGGCGGCAGATTTACCCCGCGATGGCCTGCTCTATCAGGCCTGCGCCGGTGGGGATAATGGTTCAGCATGGCGCCGGCCATGCCCGGCAGAAAACCCGCCTTCCAGTCCAGGGCCTAGCCAAGAGCAGCGACCAATGCATGGGAAGAGGCCGGCAAGGGGACGGGCCGTTCCTTCAGGAGCCCATCTGATATATGCTTTGCGCCTCCCGTAAACAAGCCGAACGCTCCGAATATTAGGAATATAAGCCTTGAATCTGGTCGCAAGTCTACCCTGGTACGATCTGCCGGTGATGCAGCAACGTTTGGACGACTTCTGGTCCGTGCTCAAAGCCGAATTGCTCAAGCGGGGAACGGGCCCCCTGCCGGATGAGCTGGAGCGCCGCCTACCGCTCGCCGAGCAATGGGCACAGCCCGGCTTGGTGATCAGCCAGTGCTGCGGGCCGGATTTGTTTACCCTCCCCGCGCAATTGCTTAGGCCGGTAGCCCGCCCGATATTCAGCGATCTCGACTGCACCCCGGGCCATTACTTCAGCCACATAGTGATCGCCGAGGGGCGCGGGCAAAATGCCTCGGGGCGTTTCGTGGTGAATTCGACCAGCTCCCGCTCCGGTTGTGCCGCCCTGTTTGAATGGGCCGCGGCGCACGGCCGGGCCTGTGACGAAGTGTTGGTCAGCGGCTCCCATGCCGCCAGCCTGGACTGTCTGCGCGAGGGGCATGCCGGGCTCGCGGCCATCGATGCCCATAGCTGGCCGCTGCTCGATACTGAGGGGATTGTTATCCTGGGCAGAAGCACCGAGGCACCCGCCCCTCCCTTCGTGATGCACAGGGACTGTCCCGTCTCCCCCGGCACCCTGCTCGAAGCGCTCGGGCACGCCCTCGAGCGGGCGGGAAAGCGGGTGAACATCCAGGGGATCCTTGCCACCGACTCCCATGTATACAGGCCCATCAACCAGTCGGGGATACTCGAAGCACCGACCCGCCAGCGGGAATCCGCAGGGTTAGGGAGTGATCGGCCGACAGGTCAAAATGCGTGCCTGTTTTCTTGCCTTCGCGATTGAGCAGTTGCTGTAACCAGGCCGCGTCCTCGGGAGCGGCGTTGCCAAGACGAAATCGCTGCAGGCGCAGGGGGACCAGGCGCAGGGAGAGCAGCCTGCCGGTGTCGAGGGAGAGCCTGGGGAAAACCATCACCGGGAGATCGCCGCGGTAGCGTTCGTGACCGCCAATGCCTTCATAATCGTTGATAAAATCACCGCAGCCATAGATGATCAACTTGCCCCCGTAGACTTCCATCCTCAGGATGTGATGGGAGGAATGGCCATGCACCAGATCGACGCCTGCCTCCAACAGCCCGTGCGCAAACTCGGTATGGGCCTCGGGAACAGGGTAGCCCCAGTTGCCTCCCCAGTGAATGGAGGCGATCACCAGATCCCGCGGTCGTTTCCAGCCCTGTATCAGCTCCCGCATACGGTGCACCGTCCCCGTCGATAGCTCCGGCAACAAGGCCACCCCCGCCCGTCCGGGGCCGGCGGCCCATTCGGCCGGTACACCGCTGGAGCCGGTCGCCATCGAAAAAACCAGCAGCCGTCCTGCCCCGTGCTGGCAAATGGCCGGGGCCTGCGCTTCTTCAAGGTTCGCCCCGGCGCCTGCGCTTCTGATCCCCTGGTTGTTGAGGGTTCTCAGGCTGTCGGTCAGCCCCTGTCTTCCCCAGTCCAGGATATGGTTGTTGGCCAGTACGCAGACGTCGATGCGGGCCGCTGCGAGTACGGGGGCATTGGCCGGGTGCATGCGATAATTGATGCCTTTGGGCTGCCAGTCATCGCTGGTGGTGATACTGGTTTCGAGGTTGATCAGCCGGAATTGCGGCTTGACCCGTGCCAGCTGCGCCAGGGCGTCTCCCCAGATGTAGGCGAAATCCACGCTTCTGGGGATGGCACCATTCCTTCTTTCCGCCAGCCGGACATAGTCGGCGGCGTTTTTTACATGGTCTTCGTGGAGGATGGCCGCGCCGGGATGAGGCAGTATCTGATCGATGCCTCGCCCCGTCATCACATCACCACACAAAAACAGGTTGATACTGTCCGGGTTTGACATAGGATCGCATCACTACAGCGGACAACCAGAACACAAGATGGTCGTCATCAGCTCAATTCTGGCAAGTCATGGGGGATTGATCCAGGCAACGCCATCCGGGAGCAACTGTGATCCTGGTTATATTTATCTACTAAAAAAGTGCGGGTATCTGGGGTCTGCATGCATAATGCGATGCCTCATTAAGAAGCGTCGTTACCCGATTTTTCGCCGGTTGTCATGAAATAACCCCTCAGAGCCACTGTCATGCACCACAGCCAGAAACGTCCCAGCTCAACAGTCAAGCAGGCCGTTACCTTTCTCCGCCGCTGGCGGCGAATCATGATGATACTGCTGCTGACTCATGCGGGTTATGTTTTTGCCGGGCAAAAGGTATTGCTGATAAATTCCTATCACCCACAGTATCGCTGGACAGCAGAGCTGACCCAGGGGGTAAGCGAGCAATTGGCACAGTCCATTAAAGTCGAGGATCTCCATGTGGAATTTCTCGATGGTCGACGTATGGTGGGCAATGAGGCTTACTCCAACTCACTGGCAGCGTTGTTTCAAATCAAGTATCGCCAGTACCATCCTGATGTGATCATCACCAGCGACGACTACGCCCTCGACTTCATGCTGACATGGGGAGACCAGCTGTTTCCGGAGGTGCCCGTGGTCTTTGCCGGAATCAATGTCTTCAGGCCAGAGCGGCTTACCGCACGCCCGCGTTATACCGGATTATTGGAAGGCATGGAAATAGAAGGTAATCTGGATCTGATGATGCGGGTCCGTCCCGATACCAAGCGGATCATCATGCTGGCGGATCGTACCGAGTTTGGCCTCCAGATGGGCCGTCATGCCAGATCGGTGATGCAACAGTTTACCCGGGAACAGCGGTACCCACAGGTCCGACTGGAGCTGTGGGACGATATGAACTTCGGCGAGCTGAAGCAGCGGTTGGCCGCGCTCCCGGAAAACGCAGCCGTGCTGATGCTGGCAATCCATAAAGACAACAGCGGACGCTATTTTTCTTTTACACACGATCTGCCACCGCTGACCGCCGACTCGAAAGCTCCGCTGTTCGGCATGTGGGGCAGCCTGATGCTGGGTACCGGGGTCGTCGGGGCATGATGAATAACCCCTACACGCATGGCCGGCATGCCGCGATGGTCGCACAACAAATCTTGGCCGGAACACCGCCATCCGCACTGCCGGTGCTCAACGATACTGACTACCGACCGTCTTTCGACTACCGGGCATTGCAACGATTCAACATCAAAACGGATCTTTTACCGCCGGACAGCACCCTGGCCTTTGAGCCCGAAGGCATCTGGTACCGGTATCGCCAAGTGATCATCATCAGTCTGGCTGTCATCCTTGCCCTTGTATCTACGGTGGCTGTCCTGCTCGCCAATATTCACCGACGCCGCCAGGCCGAATTGACCTTGCGGAAATGGAATCGAGAGCTGGATAGGCTGGTGCGTATTCGCACCCAGGAACTGGAAGATAGAGCCCATGAGCTTGCCCGGCTTGGTAACAAGATGAGGAAGCTGGCGTACACAGACTCACTCACCGAACTTCCTAACCGTCGTGCAGGTCAGGAACTGCTCAAGACACTGCTGGGCCGAGAACGGGACAGGGAGCAGTCGCTGTCCGTTGCGCTGCTCGATCTCGATCAATTTAAACAAATCAACGACAGGTTTGGATACGAGGTGGGAGATAAGGTGCTGGTTGAGTCGGCCGGGCGCATTCGTGATGCCTTGCGAGCGGCTGACCAGGTATTTCGTTGGGGAGGAGAGGAGTTTCTTGTCGTGTTGCCGGAAACCCCGGCCGATCAGGCGATCCAGATCGCCGAGCGGATCCGCGAGCGAGTCCAGCAACCGTCTTTTACCCCAGCACGTCAGGTAACAACCAGCATAGGTGTAGCCTCATTCACTCCCGGTGAGCCGCTTGATGCATTGTTAGGGCGGGCCGACGCGGCGCTTTATCAGGCTAAGCAATCGGGGAGAAACCAGGTTATCGGCAGCCAACAATGCCTTGTCCGTTCATCACGACAGCACACAGATGCAGTCTAAAGACCTCACGACTTGCAACCTCTCACCCGGGCAGCTGGCAATAATCCGGAAATACCACTTCTTGCCACAGGTTTTGGCACAACCGCTCACTGTTGTGCCAGTCACCCGCCAGCAGCCAGTCGACCAGGCGTGGAGCCACCTGTGGATAGGTCACCGGCTCCGCCGGCGGCAGGGACAACCAGACCTCGAGTGCGCGGGTCGACAGCCGGTGCATGGTGGCCGCCAGGCCTAGCCGCCGCAGGGTCAGTACGTTGGAACGTTGCTCAAATTGGCCCTGCAATGGCTTTAACAGCAATTTTTTGCCCAGGCACAACGCCTCGGAGGCCAACTCGAAGCCGCCGTTGGAGATCACCCCGGCCGCGTCGGCCAGATCCCGATGAAAACCCTGTCTCGACGGGGCCCGGAAATGGATATGGCCCCGGTCTTCCGGCCGGACCTCGGGGTGATAGCAATAGAATTCGACATGGGGAAAGGGGGCGAGCAGGGCCTCTATGTCTGCCGGCGCTTCAAACGGCAGATAGACGATGACCTTGTCGCCGCGTACCGGCCCGTGTTGCCGGCGATGTTCGATAATGGGCGGCAGGAAGGACTGGCCAAAGTGATGCCAGTGCACACCCAACTGCACATCCGTCGGCGCAAAATGGCGGATCAACAGCCTGGCCCCCAGGTTTTCCCCTTCCTTGGGGATGGGTTTCAGGAAGGCGGCCTGATGGCTCACCCCCACACTGGGTACCCCCGCCCGCTTGGCGGCCCAGGCGGTAACGGGCTCGAAGTCATTGAGCACCAGATCGTAATTTTTGACCGGTAGCGCCAGGATGTCCCGTATCAGGCGAACCGGCCGGCTTTGCCGCAGGGTGCTCATCAGGCACACCCGTCCCTCCCTGGCCACAAAGGTCAGGCCGGGTCGGGTCTGGAAGTCACCAAAGGGCGTCATGTCGAAGTAACCTCCGGGCGCACGGCCCGAAAACAGAAAATCTACCTGGATCCCCCTCCTGACCAGCTCTGTGGCCATCACTCGGGCGCGGGTAATATGGCCATTGCCGGTGCCTTGTACACCGTAAAGAATACGCATGTGAACTCCTTGTCAGCCTCAGGACCAGAGGATAAAACAGGCGATGCCGCCGCCAAGCGCGGCACCGGCCAGGATATCGCTGGGAAAGTGCACCCCTAGCAGAACCCGTGACAGGCCGACCATCAGCGCCCAAGGCAGTGCCAATACTCCCCATATTCCCAGATGAGCGACCGCCAGCACCGCCATTAAAAAGGCGGCGGCGGTATGACCAGAAGGCAGGCTGAACTGATCGGAAGGCTGGATATAGGCCTGGCAGCCGGCGATGGCCGCGGTGGGCCGCCGCCGTTTGCAGGTATTCTTGATGGCCAGATAACAGGGCAGCTCGAGGACAAAGGCCATCAGCGCATCCACCACATAGCCCTGCAGCTGGGGCAGATGGCTGAACCATAACACCAGGCCGAGCACGGCATAAGGCGGCCCGTCTCCGGTGCGGGAAACCCAGCGGGACACGCCGGCCCATTGTCGCCAGTAGCTGTGGGACTGGCTCTTCTGGAACAACAGATGATCCCAGCGGGTCAGGGTATCCAGGCGCATAGCGATTCCTCCATCTCTCACCAGTACCTTAGGCGCCGGCTATGACCAGGGGGTGACCATGGATTGACAAATTGATGACATATCGGTTCGAGTGAAGGGCATCCGCGAAAGAGACCTAATCGACCAAGGTCGCGAGTCCTTGCCGAGGGAAGGTTCGCTAAAAGCTAAAAATAGTGCACCTTTTTACCTGAAAGTGTCGACCGACCGGCGTGCTGCAGTATACTGGCAGCAATTTATTCCAGCTTATGAGTCGTCGTGTGCAACCACTGAGTCCTGCCGAACTGAACCCTGTTTTTCATGCGCCATCGCTAACTACCCTGACCGAATGCCCCCCCCTTACCTTCAGTTCGCTGCAGGCCAGGGTTGACTCGGCCTTCGCCACCTTGACGGGCCTGACGGCGGTCAATCCTGTCTTGCTGTTGAACGGTTTTCCGGGCGTGGATTATGAAGAGCTGGTGCAGGATCTGGTGAACAAGCATGCCAGCCATGCGGATCTGTTCGATCTTTGCTATGCCGAGAACCTGTTCCATCCGCAGAAACCGATCTGGCTCAAGCTGAAGGCGGGTACCGGCGTCGAGTTTTGTGAGCTGGTCGGCCAGCTGCTGGAGCTGTCATCCCGCCACCTGGAAGCCGAGCATATCGTCGAGCGGATCCTGAGAAAACAGGAGCAGGATGAAAAGGTTGCCGACTATCTGTCCGCCTTGTCCCAGCACGTGGCGAGCGGCCAGGGCTTCAGCCACCCTATCCTGATCAACCTGATGGTGCACAGGTACGATGAAAACATCCCCATCGTCTACGCCCGCCAGTTCAGTGCGGAACAGCTGTTCGGTGCCATTCACTTTCAGACCGAACAGGGCACCGTATTCAGTCATCATCATCTGTTGGAGCCGGGCCTGATCCATCAGGCCAATGGCGGCTACCTGATTCTGCCGATCGAAGAACTGCTGGAGCAGCCCAACCTGTGGTTCCGGCTGAAGAATGCCCTGGCCACCCGCAAGGTCGAATGGACCCGCCCGGCCGAAATGGCGGCCTTTTATTTCCAACCCGAACCGCCGCCCCTCGATATCCACCTGATCCTGGTGGGGGATCGGCTGTCGGTCGCCGAACTCTATCTGCTGGATCGGGAGCTGGACACCCTGGTGTTTTTACGGGCCGATATCATCCCCGAATGGGATGGTCAGACCGATCTTGGCAGCTATGTGGGATTTCTCGCCCATCTGCGGGAGAAGCACCGGATGCTGGATATGGACGCCAAGGCGATACTCAGGCTGTGTCGTTACGGCTGTCGCCTGACCGAACATCAGCATCGGCTTTCCCTGGTCGAGGCTCAACTGGTGGCCCTGATGCAGCTGGCCGAGGTGATCGCCAAACGAGAGCAGGCCGAACTTATCACCGAGGCCCATGTCATCAAGGCCCAGGCCGAACAGGACTACCGGCTCAACTTCCTGGTGGAGCACTCGGATCTGGGGGTGCGTGACGGCCAGTACCTGATGCAGACCCAGGGCCGGGCCATCGGCCAGATCAACGGCCTGTCGGTTATCCAGATAACCGGTCACCCCTATGATTTCGGCGAGCCGGTGCGGCTGACCGCCACCGTGCACCTGGGCGACGGCGATGTGGCCGATATCGAGCGCAAGTCTGAGCTGGCCGGCCATATTCATGCCAAGGCGATGATGATCATCCACGGCTATCTGGCCAACCTGTTTGGCGCCGAGCATCCCTCGCCGTTATCGGCTAATCTGGTATTTGAACAGTCATATCATGAAATCGACGGCGACAGCGCCTCTCTGGCCGGTCTCTGTGCCCTGCTCTCGGCCCTGGCCAAGGAGCCCATTCATCAGCACTTCGCCATTACCGGCGCGGTCGATCAGTTCGGCAATGTGCAGCCGGTTGGCGGCGTGAACGAAAAAATCGAGGGTTTCTACCGGCTGTGCCAGATCCAGGGGCTGACCGGCGACCAGGGAGTCCTGATCCCGGCCAGCAACCGCTTGCAACTGGTGTTGTCGGACGAAGTCAGCGCCGCCGTGGCCGCCGGCCGCTTTCATATCTACCCGGTGGCCCATGTGGAGCAGGCCATCGCGCTGCTGACCGGCTGCGTGGCCGGCGACGTGGAACAGCCGGACACCCTGTTTGGCCGGATCCGGGATCGGCTGGATGAGCTGAACGGCCATACGGTCGAAAGCAGCTTTTTACGGCGTTTATTCCGGCGTTGAAGAGATCGGACTTGTTTAGCGCACAGCTGTTCGCTAAAGTGGCGCGAATTTTACTATCAAGGCCTTGGTGCCTGATCCAATCTGGAAGAGTTTGATGGCTTCACAAAAAGAATTAGGCAAGCACGCCTTTACCAAAGACGACCTGCTGGCCTGTAGCCGGGGTGAACTGTTTGGCCCGGGCAACAGCCAGTTGCCCGCCCCCAACATGTTGATGATGGACCGCATCGTGCACATCAGTGACGAAGGCGGCGAGCATGGCAAGGGCGAAATCCTGGCCGAGCTGGATATCACCCCCGACCTGTGGTTCTTTGACTGCCACTTCCCCGGTGATCCCGTGATGCCCGGTTGCCTGGGCCTGGATGCCATGTGGCAGCTGGTCGGCTTCTTCCTCGGCTGGAAAGGCGGTCCCGGCAAGGGCCGGGCCCTGGGCGTGGGTGAAGTCAAATTCACCGGTCAGATCCTGCCGACCGCCAAGAAAGTGACCTACAAGATCACCCTCAAGCGGGTGATCTGGCGCAAGCTGATCATGGGCATTGCCGACGGTATCGTCGAAGTAGACGGCCGGGTGATCTACGAAGCCAAGGATCTGAAGGTCGGCCTGTTCACCGATACCTCCAGCTTCTGATCTTACCGACCAGGTACAGATACGAAACCTTTCTGTAAGCCGATAGCCGTAAAACGTCAAGGCCCCGCGAATGCGGGGCCTTTTTGTTGAATGTTGAACCTACATATTACTTAATGAAGAGGCCGGAACCCTTGTCTTCCATTGCATTTCGCCATCCCCCTAGCCAATGGCCTTTGGCATCAAAATCATTGTAGGGGCATTGCTCTTTAGAACGACCACTGACTCCAGCTTGGTAACCGCGGGTACGCGCTCTTTCCAAACGGTCACGTTTTTGTCTCTTCATAGGTATGACCCTCATTTAATCAACAAAAAGTGTACGGCGATTTCGTAACCACCGTCCACTATGAATAGTGGACTCCGTTGTTCAGGTCAAGGGTTAATTTCTGAGCATAGTTCAGTATGCATGATTAGCGACTGATATTTATGAATATTCTATTAAAGAATATTTAACACTAAATGCAGGCCGCGGAGGGGCCGTCGTCTGTGCCATTTAGCGCTATTTACGGGAGCGGCTGGAGCCTGGGAGTCGTCACTCCCGCTTGCACGGGAGTGACGCGATATTGCGGTGGCCTTCCTTAGACGGACAGGGCCTCCAGCTCTTCCCAGCGGGCAAAGGCCAGCTCCAGCTCTTCTTCGAGCCGGGCCAGCTGTTGCAGGGCGGCCTGGGTAATGTCTTCCGATTGGCTGAAAAACTCGGGCTGGCTGATGTCCTGCTGCAATGCACCAATCTGCTGCTCCAGCTGCTCCAGCTTGGCAGGCAGGCTGTTCAATTCCTGCTGCTGTTTATAAGAGAGCTTCTTGCCGGGCTTGGCCTTGGTGTCGACTTTCGGTTCGGGCTTGTCTTTCGGTTTGTCTGCCGGCACGGCCTCGGCCTGCTGGGCGCGCTGGAATTGCATGTCCTGGTAGCCGCCCACATATTCGCTGACCTTGCCCTCGCCTTCAAACAGCCAGCAATGGGTGACCGTATTGTCGATAAAGTCCCGATCGTGGCTGACCAGCAACAGCGTTCCCTGATAGTCGGCCAGCAGCTCTTCCAGCAGTTCCAGGGTTTCGACGTCCAGATCGTTGGTCGGCTCATCGAGCACCAGCAGGTTGTTGGGCTTGAGGAACAGCCGGGCCAACAGCAGGCGGTTTTTCTCGCCGCCGGACAGGGCCTTGACCGGGGTCCGGGCCCGCTTCGGCTCGAACAGGAAGTCCTGTAGGTAACCCAGGACATGGCGCGAGCGGCCATTCACTTCCACTTCCTGCTTGCCGTCGGCCAGGTTGTCCATCACGGTGCGCTCCGGATCCAGCTGCTCCCGGTACTGGTCAAAATAGGCCACGTCCAGCTTGGTGCCACCTTTAAGGGTGCCCTGCTGTGCTTCAAGCTGGCCCAGCAGCAGTTTGATCAGGGTGCTCTTGCCGCAACCGTTGGGGCCGACCAGGGCTATCTTGTCACCCCTTTGGACCATGGCGGAAAAGTCTTTGAGAAGGGGCTTGCCTTCGTAGGAAAAATGCAGTTTCTCCGCTTCAAAGACGATTTTTCCGGAGCGGCGTACCTCATCTAGGCTGACGCTGACCTTGCCCATGCTTTCTCTTCGCTGACTGCGCTCGACGCGCAGGGCCTTCAAGGCCCGTACCCGCCCCTCATTGCGAGTACGGCGGGCCTTGACGCCCTGACGGATCCAGGCTTCTTCCTGGGCCAGGCGCTTGTCGAACAGGGCGTTCTGCTCGGCTTCCACCCGCAGTGCTTCTTCCTTGTTGACCAGGTATTCATCGTAATTTCCGGGCCAGCTGGATACCTTGCCCCTGTCGAGATCCAAGATACGGGTGGCCATCTTACGGATAAAAGCCCGGTCATGGCTGACAAACACGATGGCACCGCGAAAATCGATCAGGAAGCTTTCCAGCCAGGCGATGGCGTCGATATCCAAGTGGTTGGTAGGCTCATCGAGCAGCAATATGTCCGGATCATTGGCCAGCGCCCGGGCCAGCGCCACTTTGCGCAGCCAACCGCCGGACAGATCATTCAAGCGGGTGTCGGCATCCAGCCCGAGCAGGGTCAGGCTCTGGTTGATACGGGTATCGAACTGCCAGCCGTTGGCATGCTCGACCGCCTCCTGCAGCCGCATCAGCTCGTTCATGGCTTTTTCAGAGCTGTCGGTGGCGACCCGCTCCAGCTGATGATGGTAACGGGCCAGCAGTTCACCCAGTTCGGCCAAGCCGGCGGCCACATAGTCGAAAACTGTCTGATCGTCGGCAACCTTGGGGGGATCTTGCTCGAGTCGGGCGATTTTTATGCCCTGTTGCAGCTGGCGACGGCCATCATCCAGTTGGATATCACCGGCGATGACCTTCATCAGGGTCGACTTGCCGGCGCCGTTGCGGCCGACGATACACAGGCGTTCGCCGGTGAAGATATTCAGTTCAACGCCATCCAGCAAGGGGGCGTCACCAAACGCCAGTTGGGCGTTTTGCAGGGTTAACAGACTCATGTTCGCACTCGATTGAATTCAATAAGATCGGCGGTGGTAAAGGGCCAGTCTAGTTCGGCACCATCTTCACGCCGTAGGACCGGAATACGCACCCGATAGGCGGTAAGCCATTCTTCTTTATCCATAATGTCTTGAAGCCGGGTCTGTGCCGCCAGTCCGCCTTGTTCCAGCAGTTGCCAGGCCTGCTCACAGAGGTGACAGCCGTCGGTGGAGAATAATGTCATCACGATTGCGTGCTCCAGCGGATTTCCCAGCAGTTATGGATATGCGGGTTACGGGCGAAGTCCTTGGGCAGGCTGGCCTTGGTAATATCTTTCGCGCTCAGTCCCAGCTCAGCCAGCGCCTCCAGATCCATTTTAAAATGGCGCTTGTTGTTGGAGAAGATAAGCAGGCCCGTCGGACGCAGCCGCCTGCTCAGCATGCCGAGCAGCTTGATATGATCCCGCTGCACATCGAAGGCGTCATCCATCCGCTTGGAGTTGGAAAAGGTGGGCGGATCGACAAACATCAGGTCATAATCGGCCCCCGGCTGCGTCAGCCAGCTCAGGCAGTCGGCCTGGATAAACTGATGCTGACGGCCCCCCAGGCCATTGAGTCGCAGGTTGCGCTCGGCCCAGGCCAGATAGGTCTTGGACATATCCACAGTGGTGGTAGTTTTGGCGCCGCCGAGGGCTGCGTGCACGGTGGCGGTGCCGGTATAGGCAAACAGGTTGAGTACATCCTTGCCCCGGGCCAACTCGCCCAGGTGCTTGCGGATCGGTCGGTGATCCAGGAACAGGCCGGTATCCAGATAGTCATGCAGGTTCACCAGCAGGCGGGCATTGTGCTCCTGTACTTCCAGCCATTGCTCGCGGCGGTCGAGCTTTTCATACTGTTCGGTGCCTTTTTGCCGGGCGCGTACCTTGAGCACGACCTTGTCGCCGCTCACCCCTGTTACCGCCATGGTGGCTTGCACCAGGTCGAAGAAGCGGGCCTGGGCCTTGTGCTCGGGAATGGTCTTGGGCGCGGCATATTCCTGGATAACCAGATATTCCCGATAGCGGTCGATGGCGGCATTGTATTCCGGCAGATCGGCGTCATAGAGCCGGTAGCAGTCGATACCTTCCTTGTTCGCCCACTTTTCCAGTGCCTTGATGTTCTTGCCCAGGCGGTTGGCAAAGTCTTCCGCCACCGGCCGTGCCGGTCTGGCGTCGTCGGCGATACGGTAGTTTCTCAGTTCACAAGCCAGGGCTCCGTTAAACAGCCGATATTGTTTTTCCGGCCGCAGTCGCAGGCAACTGAGCAGTTCGGGAGAGCTGGAGATCAGGCTGACATGCCAGCCCTTGAATTGCTCCCGCAGCTTTTCTCCGAGGGTCTGGTGCAGGCCTAATAAAGAAGGGAAATCACTCAAGCGCTCGCCGTAAGGCGGGTTGGAGATAAGCCAGCCGGTTTGTTCGCTGGGATTGGTCAGTTCGGTGAGCGTCCCCCGGTCAACCTGGATCAGCTGCGCCACGCCGGCGGCCACGGCGTTTTCGCGGGTAAATCCCAGCACCCGTGAGTCCTGGTCGCAACCATATAAGGTCGTGGTGCACTGTTTTAAACCCCGGGTGGCGCGGACACTGGCTTCGGCCTTGAGGCTCTGCCACAGGGCATCGTCATGGCCGGACCAGGCGTTAAAACCAAAACGCCGACGCAGCAAGCCCGGCGCCTGATCGGTGGCCATCAGCGCGGCTTCTATTAACAGGGTGCCGGAGCCGCACATGGGATCGACCAGGGGTGAGCTTTTATCCCAGCCGCTGCGCAATAAAATGGCTGCCGCCAGGTTCTCTTTTAATGGGGCCTCTCCCGCCTGCTGGCGATACCCGCGCTGGTGCAGTGCCGGTCCGGACAGGTCCAAGGTAATACTGAGCTGGTTACGCTTTAAGTGGGCCAGGATACGGACATCGGGCATCCGTTTGTCGACGTTCGGGCGCTCGCCGCGCAGTCGGTTCAGGCGATCGACGATGGCATCCTTGATCCGCAGGGCGCCATACTGGGTGTTGGTGATCTCGTTATTACCACCGGAAAAGTCTACAGAAAAGGTCTGCCCGGGCTGAATATGCTGTTCCCATTCCACATTGGCCGCACCCAGATACAGGTCCATGTCGCTGCGCATGCTAAAGTCGGACAGCTGCAACATGATGCGGGACGCCAGCCGGGACCAGAGACAGGCCCGGTAGGCGGTTTCCAGGCTGCCCTTAAAGGCAACACCGGCGACGGTTTCCTGGAGTTCGAGCGCACCCAGGTGTTGTAGTTCGTCGGTTAGTAAGGATTCGAGGCCCTTGGGGCAGGTAGCAAAAAACGGCAGCATAGTCAGGTTTGTTTGGCAAAAGAGGCGGGTATTATACCTCAAAGCGAAGTCCGTCTGTAAAAATTGGCAGCCTTGTCTAGAAGATAACCAGGTCGCGGCTTTATTGTGCAAACGACACCTGGCGCTGGTAAAGGCCTTGCATTCAATGATGCAGATCACTAGTATACGCAGCCTGAGGACGCGGGATGGAGCAGCCTGGTAGCTCGTCGGGCTCATAACCCGAAGGTCGTCGGTTCAAATCCGGCTCCCGCAACCAATAAAGTAATACCAGTAAGCGTGCAGTAACGGACGCGGGATGGAGCAGCCTGGTAGCTCGTCGGGCTCATAACCCGAAGGTCGTCGGTTCAAATCCGGCTCCCGCAACCAATAAAGTAATACCAGTAAGCGTGCAGTAACGGACGCGGGATGGAGCAGCCTGGTAGCTCGTCGGGCTCATAACCCGAAGGTCGTCGGTTCAAATCCGGCTCCCGCAACCAATAAAGCAATACCAGTAAGCGTGCAGTAACGGACGCGGGATGGAGCAGCCTGGTAGCTCGTCGGGCTCATAACCCGAAGGTCGTCGGTTCAAATCCGGCTCCCGCAACCAATAAAGCAATACCAGTAAGCGTGCAGTAACGGACGCGGGATGGAGCAGCCTGGTAGCTCGTCGGGCTCATAACCCGAAGGTCGTCGGTTCAAATCCGGCTCCCGCAACCAATTTAGTGCAAGGCACAAGATTGGGTGTCAGCGTGTAAGGTGGTCGGATCAAATCCACCTGCCTACTCGAGCAACCAACTCAAGGATTGCACGAACTGAGTTTTTTCCACACCAAGTTGCCTATACCCACAGTTTTACCTTGATTTTCAGGCTCCTATTCTCCTTATCTTAAATTTCTAGCCTACCCTTCTGGTTGCCATTTCCAATCGTTGCTCTTCCCATTCCAGGCTGATCAGCCGGTCGTTCATGACCTTGATGGCGCCAAAAGTGGGTAGGGACTTGGCTTCGTTCAGCTCGGTCGGTGCCGAGAGGGAAATACATACCGAGGCTGAAGGAGAGGTTTCCACTACCATCATGGTCAGCCGGCCGCTACCGCACTCGAGCGCGATCAATTCACCCAGCTGCGGCTGGTGGTAGTCGGCCTGGGGTGTAAAAAACCAGCTTTGCGGCATCAGTGGTTTATAAAATCGGACCACCGCCACGCCGTTTAGTGCCATTTGCACCCTTTGCGCCGCCGAGCCCAGGGCCGATAGCTTGTCGAGAAAGATGTAATAGAGGCCAGTATCCTCTACCGAAAAGCCCATGGATAAATTATCGCCATAGACCAGATGTTTTTTTAAATAGCCGGTGGCAAAGATCATCTCTTCACCCAGGTCCAGCATTAGGCGCCGATCTTCTCCGAAAAACCAGCGCCAACTATCGTTCGGTTGTAGCAGCATCCAGATGTCGCCTTTCAATAATTAAAAAATATTCCCCTGACGATTCCATATATATTTTATTTTTGGGCCAGGGGCAAATACTTAGTTCACAAATTAGCTTAAAGGTGTCTGGCCAGGGTATGAACCAGGCCGGGCCCATGATAGATAAAACCGGTATAAAGTTGTACCAGGCTGGCGCCGGCCGCGACTTTTTCTTTCGCCGCCGTTAATGAATCTATGCCCCCTACCCCGATAATCGGCAGCTTGCCATCCAGATATCCGGCCAGTTCACGAATGACCTGGGTACTTTTATTCTGCACCGGCCGACCGCTCAGGCCTCCCGCTTCATGGGCATGAGGAAGATCGAAGATCAGGCTGCGATCCAGGGTGGTATTGGTGGCGATCACGCCATCGATATGAAAGCGCAATAAACTGTCGGCAATCTGCTCCGTTTCGGCCGATGACAGATCCGGCGCTATCTTCACCACCAGGGGGACATATTTATGCTGGGCTGCGGCCAAGGTGGCCTGTTTCTCTTTCAGTGCCGAGAGTAAATCATCCAGTGCCTCCCCGTATTGCAGGGAGCGCAAATCCGGGGTATTGGGTGATGAGATATTCACGGTGATATAGCTGGCATGGGCATAGGCTTTTTCCATGCAGATCAGATAATCATCCTTGCCGTGCTCGATCGGGGTATCTTTGTTTTTACCGATATTGATCCCCAGGATCCCTTTATAGCGGGACTGTTTTACATTCTCGATCAGGTTATCGATGCCTTTATTATTAAATCCCATACGGTTAATAATGCCTTCGGCTGGCTTGATCCTAAACAGCCTCGGTTTGTCGTTGCCGACCTGGGGCCGGGGCGTCACCGTACCGATCTCGATAAAACCAAAACCCATGGCGGCAAAGGCATCGATACATTCACCGTCCTTGTCCAGCCCCGCAGCCAACCCAACCGGGTTGGCGAAATTCAGTCCCATCACAGAAACCGGGTTATTGGCAATGGGCCGGCGATACAGGGCGGCCAGGGGAGTATGCTGGGTTTTGGCCAGCAAACTTAAGGTCAGTTCGTGGGATTTTTCCGGGTCACATTGAAAAAGAACAGCTTTAGCCAGTGAATACACGCTTTTTTCCTCATAAAAAAGCCCCGGTCATGGCCGGGGCTTTTGCGCTTACGCCGCTCAGACGGCGTTAAGACAATTCAGATTGAGCAGGTTCAACTCCCGCAGGGCGACCGAAAACTTGGCGAATTCATGGCTACCCGAGGTTTTGAAGTCGGCCAGCAATTGCTGCCAACGGTTCAGCAGTTGTTCATGCTCATTCAGCCACTGGTCGAGCATGATAGCGCATTCACCCTTGGCTTTACAGCTTTTCAGGATGGCCGACGTCAGGCTGCGCTGCTGGTAATCCAGCTCTTCCCGGAAGGCTGCCCGGGCCAGTGCCTGCCAGTGGTTACCCACCGCCTGCTGGTTGATTTGATCCAGGAACCAGTGCAGATCGAGTTTGGCACCCATATGGAAGTAAAGCTCGGCGACCACACAGATATCCCGCCCCTGTTCTGCCGCCACCTGGGCCAGGTCCAGTGCCGAGAACAGGCTGCTCATATGGGCGACACGGGCCGCCACCGAGGCGGGTACCCCCCGCTCTTCCAGCCTGGATACGGCCGCCTTATGCTCGACCACTTCGGACGGCACCATGACTTCATACAGGTGCTCGCTCAAGGTGGCATAGGCGGGACCGAACTGGGCGATGGTCTCTTCAATCCCCATGTTGCGGTTGCGGGAACGCAGCAGCCAGCGGCTGGCGCGGCGTACCATGCGGCGGGTCTGGTAGAGCATGTCCAGCTGCAGATCCGCCGAGACTTGGTTATCCAGCGCTTCTATGTCCCGCATCAGGGCATTCATGCCGAATATCTCCCGGGCGATGACATAGTTGATGGCGATATCGGCGATGGTCGCACCGGTTTCGTCAAGCATCCGGTTGGCGAAGTTAAAACCCATGTCGTCGACCATCATATTGGCCAGGCGGGTGGCGATGATTTCACCCCGCAACGGGTGTGCCATCAGGGCATCACCAAAACGCTCGACCAGGGGCTTGGGCATGCTGACCGGCAACAGCTTGGCAATATAGGCATTTTCGGTCAGCTCGGGGATATTGAGCATTTCCTTCAGTACCATCTTGCCATAGGCCACCAGGACGGCCAGCTCGGGGCGGGTCATGCCCCGGCCATCGGCCATGCGCTCGGTCAGCTCTTCGTCACTGGGCAGATATTCCAGGTTGCGATCCAGTTTGCCCTCGCGCTCCAGCCATTGCATGAAGCGCTGATGCTCTTTCAGCTGGGAGCCGCTGTGGTGCGCGGTAACTGAAATGGTCTGTGACTGGCGATAGGCGTTGGTCAGCACTATCTGGGCCACGTCCTGAGTCATATCGTAGAGCAGCTGGTTACGGTGCTTCATGGTCAGCTCGCCCTTATCGACCAGGGCATTGAGCATGATCTTGATGTTGACTTCGTTATCGGAGCAGTCCACACCACCCACGTTGTCGGTGAAATCGGTATTGATGCGACCACCATTGGCGGCATACTCAATCCGACCCAGTTGGGTACAACCCAGGTTGCCGCCCTCACCGACGATTTTGGCCCGCACCTCTTTACCATTGACCCGAACCGCATCGTTGGCCCGGTCACCGACATCGCTGTTGGTTTCGCCGCTGGCCTTGATATAGGTGCCAATACCACCGTTCCACAACAGATCGATCTCGGCGGTCAGCAGGTGGCGGATGACCTCGGTCGGTGTCAGGCTGGCCTTCTGGGTACCCAGCAGTTTTTTCATCTGCGGGCTGAGCTTGATGGACTTGGCCGAACGCAGGAAGATGCCGCCCCCTTCGGAAATCAAGGATCTGTCGTAGTCATCCCAGCTCGAACCGGCCAGTCTGAACAGACGCTCCCGCTCCTTGAAGGTGCTGGCCGCATCGGGTTCGGGGTCGATAAAGATGTGCATATGGTTAAAGGCACCGACCAGGCGGGTGTGGCTGGACAGCAGCATGCCGTTGCCGAACACGTCGCCGGCCATATCGCCCACCCCGACACAGCTGAATTCGCTCTGCTGGCAGTCGATATCCAGCTCGCGGAAATGCCGCTTGACGGATTCCCAAGCGCCCCTGGCGGTAATGCCCATTTTCTTGTGATCGTAGCCGACCGAACCGCCGGAGGCGAAGGCATCACCCAGCCAGTGTCCGTATTCGGCGCTGATTTCATTGGCGATGTCGGAAAAGGTCGCCGTGCCCTTGTCGGCGGCGACCACCAGGTAATAGTCGTCCTCGTCATGGCGGACCACCTGTTGCGGCGGGATCACCTCCCCCTTGATGATGTTGTCGGTCACATCCAGCAGGCCGCGAATAAACAGCCGGTAGCAGGCCTGGCCCTCTTTCAGGAAGGCTGCCCTGTCCCCTTCGGGCAGCTGCTTGCAGACGAAGCCCCCTTTGGCGCCGACCGGAACTATCACGGTATTCTTGACCTGCTGCGCCTTCACCAGGCCCAGTACTTCGGTACGGAAATCTTCCCGTCGATCGGACCAGCGCAACCCGCCCCGGGCCACCTTGCCCCAGCGTAAATGGACCCCTTCCACCCGTGGCGAGTAGACGAAGATCTCGAACTTGGGCAACGGTAACGGCATGTCGCTGATGGACTCCGGCGCCATCTTGAAGGAGATATAGGGCTTTTCGCTACCGTCGACCGCAGGCTGATAGAAATTGGTTCTGAGGGTGGCTTCTATCATTTCCATATAGCGGCGGATGATGCGATCATCATCCAGGTTCGCGACCTGATCCAGTTGCTCGATCAACTGCTGATGCAGTTTTTGCAGCTGTTTGGGATCCTGTTTCAGGCGAGGTGACAGCCGGCGCTGGAACAGGCCGAACAGTTGGGCCGCCAGTTGCGGGTAGCGGGACAGGGTTTCTTCTATGTAACTCTGGCTGAAGGTGACACCGGTCTGACGCATATATTTGGCATAGGCGCGCAACACGCTCACTTCCCGGCCGGTCAGGTTTGCTTCCAGCACCAGGCGGTTAAAACCGTCGTTTTCCAGCTCGTTGTTCCATACCTGGGCGAAGGCTTTCTGGAAACGCTCCTGGCTGGCGTCCAGATCCAGGGGCTGGCCGGTATAGAGCATGGAGAAGTCCAGGATCCAGAAAGTCTCTGCCGGACAGGTGATCTCATAGGGGGTCTCGCCTATGACCCTCAGCCCCATATTCTCCAGCATGGGCAGCACATCGGACAGGTGGATAGGCTCGGCCCTGTGGTACAGCTTGAGCCGCACCCGACTGGAGTCCCGCTCTTCCTCCTGGGCGCGATAGAACAGCATACCCAGCTTGTTCTGATCATTGAGCGCTTCCAGTTTTTCGATATCGGCTACCGTCGAGCCCGGCATCACCCGCTCGGTATATGAGCGGGGAAAGGCATCCCGGTATTTATGTTTGAGATGGTTGCCTTCGGCTTCGCCGTAGCTGGCGGACAGGGCGCTTTCCAGCTTGTCTTCCCAGCTGCGGGCGGCTTCGTTGAGGTTGGCTTGGATTTCGTTCACGTCTATATCCATGGAATTGTTTTGCACCCGGATCAAGTAATGGGTACGCGCCAGCACGCCTTCGGAGAAATAGGTGGTAAATTCGACCTGCTCTTCCGAGCCGAAATAGCGTTGCAAAATTTGCTGGGTTTTTTCCCGCAGCGCCGTGTTGTAGCGCTCTTTGGTGACATAGACCATGCAGGAGAAAAAGCGGCCGAAGACATCCCGGCGTACAAACAGCCGGAGTTTGTCCCGCTCCTGCATGCCCAGTACCCCCATGCCGATTTCCAGCACTTCGTCTTCACTGGCCTGGATCAGTTCATCCCGTGGATAGGTTTCAAGGATATTGAGCAGGGCCTTATAGGCATGGGAGCCGACTTCGAGGCCGGAGGCGTCGATGATCCGTCGCAACTTGGCACCGATCAACGGAATTTGCATGGCGCTGGTGTTATAGATGCTGGAGGCATACAGGCCGATAAAGCGGTCCTCGCCTATTACCTTGCCGTCTTTATCGAAGCGTTTCACGCCGATATAGTCGATATAGGCGGGTCTGTGCACCCGGGATTTATGGTTGGTCTTGGTCAGTACCAGCATATCCTGGCTGAATGCCGCCTGCCGCCCGGCGTCCGTCAGGCTGCTCAGTTTCAGTGCTTCGGTATGGGGGGCATTTCTCATGATGCCCAGGCTGGATTCAACCTCGGGCCGCAGTTCATAGTCCCCCTCAATGGCGGAAACATGGTAGCGGCGGTAGCCCATCAGAGTAAAGTTGTGCTCCGCCACCCAACTGAGAAACGACAGGGTTTCTTTCAGCGCTTCCGGATCTGCCTTCTTGGCCTGCTTGGGCAACTCATCGATCACCGTTTGCAGCTGCACTTTCATCGGTTGCCAGTCTCCGACCGCCAGCGCCACTTCCCGCACCACAGACAACAGCTCGCTGCGCAGTTTTTCCCTTGATTCTTCCTTAGTCTGCCTGTCTATCTCGATCAGGAAAGCGGTTTCGGCCCGCTTCTGGGGCTGTTTGTCCTTACTGCTCAGGAACTGCTGGAGGTGTCCCTGCTCATCCCGTTGCAGATGCATGGGCTGGTGCAGCATCAGGTGTGCGGTGATCCCCAGTCGGCTCAGGGCCATGCGGATCGAGTCGACCAGGAATGGCGTATCCTTGAGGATCAACTCGACTATGGTATGGGGTGACTGCCAGCCATGGCGGGACAGCTCGGGATTATAGACCCGCACATAGGGCTCTTGATCTGGGCGGGTTTCAAAGGCATTCCACAGGCTGATGGCGGCGCCGTAGAGATCGCTGTCGTTGCGGTGATTCAGGTCATCATGGGTCATGCCACCATAGAGCTTGGCAACAAAGGTATTGACCAGGGGGGAAAGGGTATCAGGAAACTTCTTTTCAATAAGTTGATTGACGTTTTCAAGCAGAACGGATGCTGCAGCGTCTCTAAATGTCATGGCGCGATGTTCCTCGGGTACAGGCAATAACCATGGGGTGTGACTAGCCCCAATGGGACCAAAACAGTGTAAGCCCGGGGTAAGGATAATGCGAGAAAACCCGTTATAAAATATCTAAAAATATCGACCCGGTCACTTGTGTGTGGAATATAATCAATGCAAATAAAAGGTTTGCCAAAATAATGTGCTAAATGACATTGAATTGTTTCTCCCTTGCTTTGAATAATTAAGCAGGGCGGTCATTAACTATTTAAATTTAAGCGGTAAATAATGCAAAAAGCCCCGAATTGGGGCTTTTTTATATGCACGGGCGAATACCGATTCAGGGCCTCAATCGGCCGTATTGTTTATGCCAGGGCCTTGCTGATTTTTTCAAACAGATCCCGGGCCAGGTCCGGTTTATCCATCAGCTGCTGCAGACGGGCCCGTATCAGCCGTTGGCGCGGCGGATCGAAGCGGGCAAACTGGATTAACGGCGTCAGCAGTCGGGAGGCCAGCTGAGGATTGGTGCTGTTAAGCTGCTCCAGAACAGACACCAGCAAGTCGTAACCGGTACCATCGGGGCGATGGAACTGTACCGGGTTGGCCGCACAGAAGGCGCCAATCAAGGCCCGAACCCGGTTGGGGTTGGCTAGGCTGAAGGTGGGGTGCTGCATCAGCTTGCCGACCTTTTCCAGGGTATCGTCGGCAGGTGCCATGGCCTGCAGGCGGAACCAGTTGTCCAGCACCAGGCCGTCCTGCCGCCACTTGGCTTCAAAGTCGGCCATCAACGGCTCGCGGCTGGCCAGTCCCGCCCTGTTGGCGGCATCGAGGGCGGCCAGGGTGTCGGTCATGTTGTTGGCCTGCCGGTATTGGCGGTCGACCACGGTTTCTTCTCCGGCCAGGGCAAGGTAGCCCAGGGCGACGTTTTTCAATGCCCGCTTGGCCATATCCTGGTGCAGGATGAGGTATTCGGGGGTCTGCAACCGCTCATAGGTTTTGGCCCACAAGGGCTGCAGTGCCTTGGCCAGCCCTTGGCCCAGGTGCTCATGCACCCGCGCCAGGGCATCGATATCCACCTGCTCGAACAGCTCAACCAGGCTGCTCACGCTGGGCAGGGTCAGCATTTCCGCCTGCAGCGCCGAGTCCAGCTCGTGGTCCTCGAGCAGGGTACGGAATACCTCGACCAGGGTTTGGGGCAGCACCAGGGGCTGCTGTTGCGAGGCGGCGGCCATGTTGTCCCTCACCGCCTGGTTGATCAGCATCTGGACCGCATCCCAGCGCACAAACTCATCACCGCTGCACTTGGCCAACAGCGCCAGTTGTTTGTCCGTATAGGGGTAATCAAGCTTGACCGGGGCGGAGAATCCCTGCAACAACGCCGGCACCGGGCGGCTGGGTACCTGCTCGAACACAAAGGTCTGCTCGGCGTCCAGCACATCCAGCACTTCCGCCCGCGACTGTCCCCGGCATACCAGGGGAATGGCATCACCCTGCTCGCTATAGAGCGCCATGCTCAAGGGAATATGCAGCGGCAGTTTTTCTTTTTGATCCGCGGTCGGTGCCGTGTGTTGCTTTACCTGCAGCTGATAACGGCAGGTGGCGGCGTCGTAGTGGTCACGCACCGTCAGGACCGGGGTTCCCGACTGGGCATACCAGCGTTGGAACCGGGACAGATCCCGACCGCTGGCCTCGCTCATGGCGGCGACAAAGTCGTCACAGGTCGCGGCCCGACCGTCATGGCGTCGCAGATACAGGCTGAGCCCGCTCTGGAAGTCCCGCTCGCCGAGCAGGGTGTGCAGCATGCGGATCACTTCCGAGCCCTTCTCATACACCGTCAGGGTGTAGAAGTTGTTCATTTCGATCACCGCATCCGGACGAATGGGGTGCGCCATGGGGCCGGCATCCTCGGCAAACTGGGGCCCGCGGATAAGGCGCACATTACGGATGCGGTTGACGGTACGGGAGCCCAGATCCGAGGAGAACTCCTGGTCCCGGAACACGGTCAGCCCTTCTTTCAATGACAGCTGGAACCAGTCCCGGCAGGTTACCCGGTTGCCGGTCCAGTTGTGAAAATATTCATGACCTATGACCCGCTCGATATCGAGGTAATCATCGTCGGTAGCGGTATTGGCGTCGGCCAGCACGAACTTGTCGTTGAATACATTCAGGCCCTTGTTTTCCATGGCGCCCATGTTGAAGAAGTCCACCGCCACAATCATATAGATGTCGAGATCGTATTCCAGGTTGCAGCGCTCTTCGTCCCACTTCATCGAGGCCTTGAGGCTGTCCATGGCGTGTCCGGCCCGGTGCAGATTGCCCTTGTTAACAAAAATTTCCAGGGCCACATGACGGCCGCTGCGGGTGACAAAACTGTCTTGCAGCAGGTCGAAATCACCGGCCACCAGGGCAAACAGGTAGGCTGGCTTGGGATAAGGATCCTGCCACTGTACCCAGTGCCGGCCATTGTCCAGGGTACCCTGCCCCACCTTGTTGCCGTTGGACAACAGATAGGGGTAGGCTTGTTCATCGGCGGTGATGCGGGTGCTGAAACGGGCCAGGATGTCGGGCCGGTCCAGATAATAGGTGATCCGCCTGAAACCTTGTGCTTCACACTGGGTACAGTAGGCATCACCGGACTTATACAGGCCTTCAAGGGCGGTATTGGCGGCCGGATTGATGCGGGTCTTGATGGTCAGCACGAATTCCTGGGGGACGGAAGGCAGGATAAGTTTGTCATCGGTCTGCTCATATTGTTCGCTTGCCAGGCCATTGATGGCGACCTCCAGCAATGCCAGTTGTTCGCCATCGAGCACCAGGGGCTCATTATGGTCGCCATTACGTCGCACCCGGCTGATGGCCACGACCTCTGTTTGGCTGTCGTCCAGATCAATATCCAGGTCCAGGGTATCTATCCAGTAGAGCGGCGGCTGATAATCGTCACGGTATTGTGTTTGGGGCTTATTCTGGCTCATAAGTGGGGATCTCGTTAAAGTCAGATGGGCTTTAAAAAGAAAACCCGGATATCGTCACTATCCGGGTTGTGAAGAATTAACCGACCAGCTCGGCCAGATCGGCGGTGATCCTGGCAGCTTCTTTCAGATAACTGTCTTCCGCCTCAAAATCGGCCGGGGCTTTATCCAGAGATTCGACCGGTTGTTGTCCGGCGCGAGCCAGGCGATCGTTGAGCCGGGCCAGGGACTTGGCATCCTGCTCATCTAGCTCGGCCTTGCGTTTGGCCAGGTTGAGAGAGATCGAATCCTGATCCTTTAGCCGCTTGAATTCCTTGATGTCGTCGAAGATATAAGTGAATTCAGGATCTGTTTCTATGCGCGCCTGATGACGGGTGCGCAGTTTGTTCAGCAGCGGTTTAAGGTCATTGACCTGGCTGAAATCCAGGCTGGAGATCTGATCCCAGGGCAAGGCATTTTTTTCCATGCTCTCCCCGCTTTCTTCCGCTTCCACCGCGGTCGGGAAAGGAATATCCGGCGCTACCCCTTTGTTCTGGGTACTGCCACCATTGATGCGATAAAACTTGGCAATGGTAAACTGGATAAAGCCCATGGGGTTTTCGTACAGATCATAGATGCGCGACAGGCTGCGGTGTTGCTGCACCGTGCCCTTGCCGAAGGTATTTTCACCCAGGATCAGGGCCCGACCGTAATCTTTCATGGCCGCGGCAAAAATTTCAGAAGCAGAGGCCGAATAGCGATCGACCAGTACCGTCATCGGACCGGAATAAGCCAGCTGATTGTCATCATCGCTGTTCACCGAGATCCGCCCCAGGCCATCACGGATCTGCACCACGGGCCCGCTGTCGATAAAGAGCCCGGTCAGGGTCGAGGCTTCGGTCAGGGCACCGCCACCGTTGGCCCGTAGATCGATGACCAAGCCGCTGATGTTCTCGGCCTTGAGCTTCTCTATTTCCTTGGCCACATCGACGCTCAGGTTGACATAGAAACTGGGGATATTCACCACCCCTATCCTGCGACCCTCTACCTCCACCACCTTGCCGCTGGCGGCCCTGTCTTCCAGGCGTACGGTATCGCGGGTAAGTTCGATGACTCTGGGCGGGACGGTGGCGGCTTGACCGCGTTGGATCTGCAGCCAGACCTTGGTACCTTTGGGTCCCTTGATCAGATCCACCACTTCATCCAGGCGCCAGCCAATCACATCGGTAATTTCCTCGGCATGCTGACCCACCCCGATAATGCGATCGTCCGGCAGCAGTTCGTTGGACTTGGCGGCGGGGCCGCCGGGTACCAGCGAGCGGATCACCGTATAGTCGTCCTCGGCCTGCAGCACGGCTCCTATCCCTTCGAGGGACAGGTTCATCTCGGTTTCAAAGCGTTCGGCGTTACGCGGGCTGAGATAACTGGTATGGGGCTCGATGGCCCTGGCGAAGGCATTGGCAAAGCCCTGGAAGGCGTCTTCGCTTTCGCTTTGGGTCAGCCGCTTGATGGCGTTATTGTAGCGTTTGCTGAGCGTATCTTTGACTTCATCCCAGTCCTTATCGGCCAGGGTCAGGCTCAGGGCGTCATATTTGACCCTTGAATACCACAACTGGTCCAGTTCGGCCTCGTCTTTCGGCCAGTCCGCCTTGCTGCGGTCGAATTGATAGCTGTCATTGCCGTCGAAGCTCATCGGCGTATCGAGCAGGGAAAGGGCATACAGCAGGCGCTCATAACGACGCTTGAGACTTTCGTTATACATTTCAAACGCCGGCTCCAACCTTCCTGCCCGCAGCGTGTCGTCAAAAAGGTGCTCATAGCGCTTGAAACGCGCGATATCGGCTTGGGTAAAAATGTTCTTACTGAAATCCAGGCTTTCAACATAACGGTTAAAGATCTCTTCCGAGAAGGTGTCGTTAAGCTGAAACTGTTGATAGTGGGAACGGGTAAACAGCGCGGTAATCCGCTTGCTGGCGGCCGAGTGTTGTGTTTCCGGCGCCAGGGTAGGAATAGCGGAAATATCATAGGTAGCGGGGACTGCCGCCACTACCCCCGCCGCCATGATGCTGGCAGCAACCAGGGACAAGCGAATTACATGTCTGCTCAAATCCTACTCCTTAGAGAATAAGATGATCAAATTTAACCCTAACCGACAGGCCGGTTCTGAGTTCTACCTGGACATCGTCCCGGGTCACTTCTTTGATGGTAGCGGGTACCGGCGACTTGCCCAATACGACTTTGACATCCTGCTCCACGGTCAAGTTCGCTGGATCGACCTTGCGCGGCTTGGGACGGGCCTTTTTAACGGCCGGTTTGTCATTTTTACGGGCCCCGAAGACTTTTTCCTTGCTTTCCTTCAGGGCGCCCTTGGCATGGTCTATGTGCTCCTGGGTTAATTCACCACAGGGCTGGCCATCCAGATCGACCCGGCTCATGCCGGCCTTGAGCCCGTGCAGGTAACGCCAGCTGGACGTATACTGGCGCAAGGCGGTACGCAATAGGGTTTTCGATACTTTGGGATCTTCTGCCAAGCGCTCGGCCAAGTCCTGAAAGATACCGATCTTCAATGGCTTGGCTTCACCGGTGGCAATAAAGCAATGGGGAAAAAGTTCTGCCAGATAGGCGATGACTTCTTTACTATTTTTCAGTTTTTCAGTGTTTTCCATGTAATACCTTGGATTCAGACCTGTGGGCGTGGTGCCCAACCTAACCTTGTTATTATAAAGGGAGCGCCGGCAAAAGCGACCCCCCGGGTTACAGAAGGGGTAATACTTGTGCGACTAATTGCGCCAGTCCCGCTTCATCCTGCTCGTCAAAACGGCCATAGTGGGGGCTGTCGATGTCCAGCACCCCCCAAACCTCATCCCCCTGCCCCAGCGGCAGCACAATTTCCGCATTGCTGGCGCCATCACAAGCGATATGGCCGGCGAATTCATGTACATTAGCGATGCGCTGGATGTGACCGGAGGCGGCGGCGCTGCCGCAGACCCCCTTGCCCATGGGAATGCGGACACAGGCGGGCTTTCCCTGGAAGGGGCCCAGCACCAGGGTGTCCCGTTCCCGTAAATAAAACCCGACCCAGTTGATATCATCCAGGGCCAGGTTGAGCAGGGCTGACAGGTTGGCGAGTTTGGCAATCCGATTGGGCTCACCGTCACACAAGGCTAATGCCTGTTGGGTAAGGCTTTGGTAAAATGCAGATTTTTCAGTCATAAAGGGAATGCGGCCGTTAATTTTCGCCTAACTTACCTGCCCTTTGCCAAAATGAAAACCAGATATGGTGATTGATGGATAAAAAAAACCTAATGCTGCCGGTTTTACAGTGGCCCGATCTGGTGCGCATGATGAAGCGCCATCGTAAGTTACTGATCTATGCCCATATGGTCGCGCTGATCGGCACCCTGCTGGCGGTACCCGTGCCCCTGTTGATGCCGCTGCTGGTCGATGAGGTGCTGCTCGACATGCCCGGCACTTTGCTGGCCGGCCTGGATTATCTGCTGCCTGCCGCCTGGCAAACCGGGGTGGGCTATATCCTGGCGGTGCTGGCGCTTACCCTGCTGCTGCGCGGTCTGGCGTTGGTGTTTAACATTATCCAGGGGCGTCATTTTGCCCGGGTGGCCAAGCATATCACCTTTCAGATCCGTCGACGGCTGGCCCGCCAGCTGATGAAGACCTCGCTGCGCTCTTTCGAGGCCATCGGCGCCGGCAGTGTCAGCTCCCATTATGTGACCGACGTGGAGACCCTGGACAAATTTTTGGGGGAAACCCTGAGCCGGCTGCTGATCAGCCTGCTGAGCGTGGTGGGCACGGCGGTCATCCTGTTGCTGATCAACTGGCAGCTGGGGTTGTTTATCCTGTTGCTCAATCCGGTGGTGGTCTTTTTCTCCAGCCGTATCGGGGCCAAGGTAAAACGTTTAAAGCGCCAGGAGAACGGTGCCTTCGAGCTGTTTCAGCAGGCCCTGGTAGAGACCCTGGATGGCATCCATGAAATCCGCGCCGCCAACCGGGAGCGGCATTATCTGCTGCGGGTCATCGATCGTGCCCGGGGGGTGAGGGATACCGCCATCGAATATGCCTGGAAGAGCGAAGCCGCGGGGCGAGCCAGTTTCCTGCTGTTTTTATCGGGAGTCGAGCTGTTCCGCGCCGTGGGCATGATCATGGTGCTTTATACGGATCTGACCGTGGGCCAGATCTTCGCCGTGTTCAGCTACCTCTGGTTTATGATGGGGCCGGTGCAGGAACTGCTCAATATGCAGTATTCCTTTTATGCGGCCAGTGCTGCCCTCACTCGCATCAACAGCCTGCTGAGTCTGGGCGGCGAGCCCCAGGAGAGAAGCGGCAGCAACCCCTTTGCGGGCGCCGTCACCCTGCCGATCGAGGTCAGCAACCTTAGCTTTTCTTATAATGGTGAGCGCAAGGTACTGGATAATGTCAGCCTGGTTATCGAGGCGGGTGAAAAGGTGGCGCTGGTGGGAGCCAGCGGCGGCGGTAAGTCCACCTTCATTCAGCTGTTGCTCGGTTTGTATCCTGCCGATAAGGGTGAAATCCGCTTCGGCGGCCTGAGCTCGGATGACATCGGTTTCGCCACCATCAGGGAGCATGTGGCAAGCGTGCTGCAGCAACCGGTGCTGTTTAACGATACGGTCAGGGCCAACCTCTGCCTCGGCGACCAGCATGACGACCCGGCGCTGTGGCAGGCGCTGCGGGTCGCCCAGCTGGACGAAGTGGTCGCCGCCATGGAGCGGGGGCTGGATACCGAGATCGGCCGCCGTGGTGTGCGCTTGTCCGGTGGCCAGCAACAACGGCTGGCCATCGCCCGCATGGTGTTGAAGGATCCGGCGATCGTGATCCTGGATGAGGCGACCTCGGCGCTGGACACGGAAACCGAACAGAAACTGCATCAGGCACTGGCCAGTTTCTTGCACAAGCGCACTACCCTGATAGTGGCGCATCGTCTAAGCTCCGTGCGTCAGGCCGATCGGGTGCTGGTATTTGAAGATGGACGGATCAGCCAGGCCGGCACCCACCATGAACTGCTGGCCCAACCTGGCCTGTACCGGACCCTGTATTACTGACTCAGGCAACCGCCTTGACGGTGTCGGGTGATTTTTCCTTCTCCCTGGCGGGCTTTTTCTTGCTCAAGCCATTGAGCTTGTCCTGGGATTGAGCCAGGAACAGGGCCAGGGCCTCCCTGTCCTGTTCATTCAGCTCAACTGGGCCGGTGGCCAGCAGCTCCTCTATTTGGTCCGCCAGATCAAGCAGACGATCATAGGCATCCGCCTCTTTTTTATCGGTAAAGGTCATTTTTGTTATCCCGTTTCGTACTACCAGGTATTGCAGGGTAACGGCCATCTCAGTCTCCGGCAAAGCATGTATATAAACACAGTATAATTCCTCAATGTTAAATGCAAGTGGTGCTTGGCAAAGTTGGTACGGCTCAGTACTCTTGTGCCATGAACGAAACTCCCGCTACCGAACGCAGTGTGATGACCTGCCCAAGCTGTGACTTGGTGGTTATTATTGAAACCCTGAATACCCGGGCCGACGGCTATTGTCCCCGTTGCGCCGAGCACCTTTTCTCCGGCAGCCAGACCAGCCGCCGCCATCATCTGGCCCTGGCCATCACCGGATTGCTGCTGTTGTGGCCATCGGTCGTGGAAAACCTGTTTCAGCTCTATCTGGCCGGCAAGATGATCGACGTCACCATGCTTAAGGGCATCTTACTGCTGTGGCGGCAGGATTACTGGTTCGTGTCCGGCCTGGTGGCCTGGTGCGGGCTGCTGGCCCCACTCGGGCTTTTTACCGGCATCATACTGCTGTCAGTCGATATCTGGCCCCGGCGCATGCTGGTCAGCCTGCTGGTGCTGGTCAACCATTGCCGGGAATGGTCCATGGTGGAGGTCTTTGTGATCAGCCTGATGGTGGCTATCTTCAAACTGATCGATGTGGCCGATCTTACCCTCGGCCCAGCCCTGGTACCGCTGGCGGCGCTGATGATGTTGATCACCCTGATACACCGCCTCTATGATCCGGAAATCTACTGGCGTCGGCTGGATCTGCTGCCCGTTCACGTCGAAGGGAGAGGTGATGAGTAAGCTACAACCACCTGCGCTGCTCGGCTGTCATCGTTGCCACAAGTTGGTGCGCTGGCGGGAACAGAGCGCCTGCCCCCGTTGCGGCGCCCACCTGCATCTGCGTACCCCCCGCTCGCTCAGTTGGACCTGGGCCTGGCTGATTTCCGCCAGCGCCCTGATGCTGCCGGCCAATCTGCTGCCGATAACCCGCCTGCAGACCTTCGGCATGGTAGACGAGGACACCATCTTTTCCGGGGTGATGAGCCTCTATCGTAACGATATGCCCGGCATCGCTACCATAGTGCTGGTGGCCAGCGTGATCGTGCCCTTGTTCAAGATCCTGGGCCTGTCCTGGATCTGCCTGCGTCTGAAGGTCGGCGGTTCGCTCAATCAGGCCGGTGCCATGCGCCTGTATCGCTTTATCGAGTTTATTGGTCGCTGGTCGATACTCGATCTATTTGTGATTGCCCTGATGATGTCCGCCATCGATCGGGGGCTGCTGCTCAATGTCACCCCCGGACCTGCGGCCACCGCTTTTGGCGGTGTGGTGGTGCTGACCCTGTTTGCCGCCAAGTCGCTTGATACCCGCCTGCTGTGGGATCAGGATAATGATAACGAGTCAAAGGAACCCTGATGCAAGGTGCCGAACCTGTAATCCGTAAACACCACCGTTTTTCCCCTATCTGGTTGCTGCCCTTGCTGGCTGTCCTGCTGGCCGGCAGTTTTTTATATCAGCAGTTCAGCCAGGCGGGCACCACCATCGAAATTCATTTCGACAAGGCCAACGGCATAGTGCCAAACAAGACCCTAGTGCAATATCAGGGGGTGGAAGTCGGCCAGGTACAGGATATAAGGCTGGCCGACTCGGGCCGAGGGGTGGCGGTGGAGGTGCGCATCGATCATCATGCCCATCACCTGCTGACTTCAGATACCCAGTTCTGGCTGGTCAGCCCCAAGGCCTCACTCACCGAGATATCCGGCCTGGACGCCCTGGTCTCGGGCAACTACATCAATATGCAGCCGGGAACAGCGGATGACGCCAAAGCCAGGCAGTTCCGGGCCCTGGACAATCCTCCCGTGGGCTATGGTATAGACGGCAAATTGATCCGGCTGAAAACAGGTCATCTTGACTCCCTGTCGGTGGGCTCTCCGGTCTATTTCCGGGGGGTCAATGTGGGCAACATCAATAATGTGCGGCTGTCGGATGAACAAGACGGGGTGATCCTCGAGCTCAATATCCAGCCGGGTTATCAAGGCCTGGTGCGCACCGACAGCCGCTTCTGGAATGTCAGCGGCATCAAGGCCAAGCTCGGTCCCAGCGGCATCGAGGTAGAAACCGCCAGTGTCGCCGCCCTGCTCGCCGGAGGGATCGCCTTCGACGCACCAGCCGACTCGGCCGAGGCGGACAGCGGCAGCACCTTTACCCTGTATGCCAACCTGGATGCCGCCCGCCGTGGCGTACGCATCAAGCTACAAGCGAATCAGGGGGTCACCCTCAAGACCGGCATGGGCATCTACTACCGGGGGCTGGAAGTCGGCCGTATCACCCGCGTCAATGTGGGGGCTGAGGGCAGCCTAGATGTACGAGCCCTGATCGATCCGGAGCACGCCTTCCGGATCACCGACAACAGCCGGTTGCGGCTGGTACGCCCTGCCCTCGGCGACGGCCTGCTGGAAAACCTGCCCGATCTGTTTTCCGGTCCCCGCCTGTTGCTCGACTATGAGCCGGGCGAACCGGCCAAGATCGTCAAGGTGACCCAGGGCAATCTGGACAACGTCCACCTGCTTACCCTACAGACCGATACCCTGGCCGGGATCAGCGAGCAGGCGCCGGTGGTCTTTAAAGGCCAGACGGTGGGCTATGTGGCAGAGGCCAGGCTGAAGTCTGATGGCCAGGCCCACCTGCGGCTGGCGATTGAAGAACAGTATGTGGCGTTCTTGCCCAAGGCCCGCTTCTATCGCCTGTCACCGCTGAATGTGCAAGCCAGCATCGAGGGGCTGTCCGTACAGGCCGCGCCGCTCACTACCTGGCTTAAAGGCGGCATCGGCCTGGTACTGTCCGACAGCAGCAGTGATCAGTTGTTTGCCGACGAACGGGCTGCCAGCCGCACCGCGCCCTTTGTCGAGTGGAAACTGGAAACAGATGAAGCCGATGGGCTGCAGGTGGGGACTCCCGTCTATCACCGGGGACTCAAGGCCGGGGAAATCCGCAGCATCCGGCCTCATTCGAGGGGGATCAGCTTGGTGCTGGCGATCGAGCCGGAATACCAGGACCGCCTCGATACCCGGGCCATCTTCTGGCGGCTGCCGGCGCTGGATGCCAAGGTCGGCTTGGACGGCGCCCGGGTGATCCTGCCAAACCTGTCCCGCCTGCTGGCCGGCGGGTTGGCCTTCGATCGCCATCCCCGGCTGCGTAAACAGGCTCATTGGCTATACCCGGATCAGGAAGAGGCCCTGGCGCATAGGGTTTCGGTCAGCTTTATTGCCGACCACAGCCTGGGCATCAAAGCCGGGGCTCCGATCCGTCACCTGGGGCTGGAGATCGGCAGGATCAACCAATTGTGGCTGTCGTCGGATCTAGAACAGGTGCAGTTCCTGGGCGAGATTGACGGCCGCTATGCCACGCAATTCCTTAACCAGGGCAGCCGCTTCGTGGTGGAAAACTTGTCGTTATCCCTGTCCGGCGCCAAGAACCTGGACAGCATCTGGCGGGGGGCCTTTATCGCCGCCACCCCGGGCCAGGGCAAACCCCGGGAGACCTTTATCCTGAGCGAACAGGCTCCCGCTTCGGGCCAGCTTATCACTCTGACCAGTGCCGACAGCCATAACCTCAATATCGGCAGCCCGGTCTATTTCCGCCGGGTCAAGGTCGGTCAGGTGTCCCAGATTCGCCTGGCCCGAGACGGCAGCCATGTCGCCATCGCCCTGGATATCGAGCCCGCTTATCACCATCTGGTGCGTGAGGGCAGCCGTTTCTGGAATGTGTCCGGGGTGCGGGCCGAGCTGGGGCTGACTGGCGCCGAAATCGAATTTTCCAGCCTGGAAAGCCTGGCCACCGGAGGTATCGCTTTTAATACCCCGCCCGATGCCGGCCCCGTGATGCCGGCCGGCAGCCGTTTTACCCTGTATCCCGAGGCCCGCAAAGACTGGCAAGCCTGGGATCCGGTCTTTGCCCCCTGAGCAGGTTGAGCCTGTGGCCGCCAGGCGGTAAGCTGGAGGGGTGTCAAAAGGGGATGCTCATTGAAACGACGATGAGTGCCAACATGGCTATAGAGGGTGCGTTTTGCCTGATAAGTTGGCAATAAGACGTATTTCTACTAATAGTTAATCAGAAGTGCACCTATTTTTTTGGTGACTTCTCACTAGCGCACGGCTCAGCATATGAGCCATTCCCCTAGGCCAGGTACACGGATTTTGTACCTGGCTTTTTTTGTTGACGGCAAGTCGATGGAGCCGCTTGGCCGCCCCTGTGGAATACCCTCAACCCATGCCATCTCCCGCTACCCTGCCGCTCATTATCCTGCTGGGGGCCGTCTCAGCCCTCACTCCCTTGGCCATCGACATGTATCTGCCAGCCATGCCCGCGATTGCCGAATCGCTCAACAGCGACTCCCACGCCGTACAGGCAACGCTGGCGGTGTATACCGGCGGCTTCGCTGTCGGTCAGTTGCTGTTTGGTCCCCTGTCCGATGCCAAGGGCCGCCGTCCCGTGCTGCTAGGGGGGATACTGGCGTTTGGCTTAACCGCGCTGATCTGCGCCCTGGCCTCCGGTATCGAGGCGCTCACCCTGTCCCGGGCCGCCCAGGGTTTTGCCGGCGCCGCCTCTGCCGTGGTGGTGCAGGCGCTGGTGAGGGATCTGTTTGAGCGCGAAGACTTTGCCCGCACCATGGCCTATATCACCCTGGTGATGACGATAGCCCCGTTGGCTGCGCCCATGATTGGCGGCCATCTGACCCACTGGTTTGGCTGGCGCTCTATCTTTTGGGTGCTGGCCGCGGTCGCCTTGCTGGTGATGCTGGCCTGTGCCTGGCGGCTGCCGGAAACGCTGGACCCGGAACGGCGGCAGTCCCTTCGGCTGGTCGCCGTCCTGCGCAGTTACCTGCGGCTGTTGACCGAACGCCAGGCCATCGGCTTCATGCTGTGCGGCGCCTTTTCCTTTGCTGGCATGTTCGCCTTCCTGACCGGCGCGTCTTTTATCTATATTGAGCTGTACGGACTCTCGGCCCAACATACCGGCTACCTGTTTGGGGTCAATGTGCTGACCCTGATGCTGTTCACCACCCTGAATGGCAAATGGGTACGCCGCCTGGGTTCCCAGAACATGCTGCGGGCGGGGCTGTTTATCCAGTTGACCGCCGGCCTGCTGATGCCGGTGGGACCCTCACTCGGCTGGGGGCTCTGGTCGCTGATTGTGCCCATCATGTTTTACGTGGGTGTGATCTCCATTATCGGCAGTAATACCATGGCCAGCCTGCTGACCGCCCATCCCAACCTGGCGGGTACCGCCTCTTCCCTCGCCGGCACCCTGCGTTTCGGCCTGGCCGCCCTGATCGGTGCCCTCGTGTCGGCCCTTCCCGACAGCTCCCCCCTCTATATGATAATCATGATGAGCCTGTGTGCCCTGCTCTCCTCGCTGGCCTACTGGGGGCTATGTCAGAGAACATGATTTCGCCATCGTCATGATTATGTTAAATAAAGGGGTGTTAAAAAGGGAATGGGGACTTGGGAATGTATGGCCACTCCCTGATCTCCATTCCCCGTCTGTTGGTTACTTAGGTGTATTCCGCAACAAAGATTCCAGGCTGCCCACCGCGCCCAGCACACTGCTGGCTTCATAGGGCAGGAAGATACGATCCCCCTCTTTGCCGATGTCCGGCAGCGTCTTCAGGTATTCCAGGCCCAGCAGGTAGCCGATGACCAACTGGGGATCCAGGCGCTCGCCACCTGCCGCCAGCACCTTGTCGATGGCCTGACGCTGTCCTTCCGCCATCAGGATGGCGGCTTCTTTCTCACCTTCCGCGACCAGGATGTTGGAGCGCTTCTCCCCCTCGGCCTGGGCGATGGCGGCTTCCCGCTCACCGCTGGCCCGCAGTACCAGGGCCCGCCGTTCCCGCTCGGCGGCCATCTGCTTGCGCATGGCGTCTTCCACCTCAACCGGGATATTGATGTCCTGGATTTCCACCCGGGTGACCTTGACTCCCCACTTGTTGCCGGCTTCATCCATCACCAGTTGCAGCTTATCGTTGATCTCCTGACGGGATTCAAACAGCTTGTCGAGCTCCATCTTACCCACCTCAGACCGTAGGGAGGTCTTGGCCAGGATCTCGATTGCCTGGATCAGGTTTTCGGTCTGGTATACCGCTCGCTCGGGATCGATCACCTGAAAATAGAGGGCACCGTTGACGGTCACGCTGACGTTATCGGCGGTGATCACCGCCTGACCGGGAAAGTCGAGTACGGTTTCCCGCCGATCGATGCGCGTTTCTTCCAGCACCACGGGCACATTCTGACCGTCGATGGCCTGGTAGCGGCGTACCTTGATGGCCCTGGGCTTGTCGATGAAGGGGATCACCCAGTTGACGCCGGGGCTCAGGGTCTTGTTGTAGCTACCCAGGCGCTCGATCACCACGGCCTCGGATTGTTGCACTATCATCAGTCCCTTGATGATCAAGGCCAGGATCAACCCGGTCAGGATCAGCGAGATCAGCAGCATAGCATCCATTGCGCACTCCTCAGCATGTATTAAAATCAGTCGATTAAGGCGGTGATGCCGTCAAAACGGCGCACCTTGACCCGGGCTCCTGCGAGCAGAGGCCGGTTTGATTCACTGCGTACGGGGAACAAATCCCCTTCCAGTTTCAGCCTGAACTCACCGTTTCCCAGCTGCACCAGTACCCCTTCCCGCTCTCCCCGCTCACCGGCCAGGCCGCTGCTGCGCCGTGACGGTGCCCACCGGCGAAACAATACCTTCAGCGCTGGGGCGATCAGGGCCGCGGCAATGGCAAAGGTAAACCACTGGCCTGCCGCCCCTAGGTCCAGCAGGGCCGAGATCATGGCGACCAGGGCCGCCAGGCCCAGGGCAAAGGCAAAGAAGCCGGTTCCCAGCAACTCCAACAACAACAAGATCAAGGCGGCGATCAGCCAGAGGTGCCAAGCAAGCAGCATAGAAAGTTCCTGCGATAAATCGGCTACAAATGAAACACAGTTACTATAGAGGAGGAAGCAAGGGAAGGGAAATCAATCAGTAACGGCACGGGGGATCAGGAAGATGGCATGTGCCCCTCCCCTGCTCCCCGTTTTTCATACCATCAGGCGGTGACCGGCTTGGCCAGCTTAAACAGCTCAAAGAAGTTGGCGGTGGTCTGCTCCGCCACGCGCTCCGGAGAGATCCCCTTCAGTTGGGCGATATACTCGGCCACGGTGCGTACATAGGCAGGCTCGTTTTCCTCTCCTCTGAAGGGGACCGGCGCCAGCCAGGGGGAGTCGGTCTCCACCAACAACCGCTCCAGCGGCAGGGCCTTGACCACTTCCCGCAAGGCATCGGCGCTGCGGAAGGTGACGATGCCGGAAATGGAGATATAAAACCCCAACTCGATGGCCGCCTCGGCCATCGCCAGCGACTCGGTAAAGCAGTGCAGGACGCCGCCGACCTTCCGGGCCTGGCCCTGGCGCAGAATATCCAGGGTGTCCTGCTGGGCATCCCGGGTATGAATGATCAACGGTTTGTCGAGCTCGACTGCCGTTGCCACATGCTGTTCGAAGGCTGGCCTCTGCAGCTCCCTGGTCTCCGGCGCATAGAAATAGTCCAGGCCGGTCTCGCCGATGGCCACCACCGCCGGGTTGGCGGCCAGCTGGCGCAGCAAGGCGGCATCGAACGGCTCGTCGTTCTGATGCAAGGGATGCACCCCGCAGGAGGCAAACACCTGGGGATAGGGCGCGATGGCCTCGAGCATGGCCGGAAACGAGGACAGGCCCACGCTGATGCACAGCATATGGTTAACGCCACGGGCTCCGGCCTTGTTGATTACTTCGGCGATATTGGCATGTTTATTGCCGTATGTCAGACGATCGATATGGCAGTGGGAATCAACCAGCAAGCTTTTCTCCTCTTGTTATCCATTGGTTCAGCCATTGGCCGAGTTGCAGGGAACGGTTTAGCGGGCGGCCTCCTGGCAGGTTTACCCCCTGCTCCAACCGACGCAATCCGGTGATGGCGGCCAGCAGCTGATGGCCTCCCCGGGCGCTCAATTGCCGGCTCAGGGCCCGACAATCCTCCATCTTCAGCCAGTGGGACAGGCCCTGCGCCAATTGCAGCGCATCCTGTAGCAGGAAATGCAGCCAGAGCCATGTGACCGGTTGCGCCAATATGGCGGACTGCAGTTGTGGCAGCCGTTGGGGCTGTGCCGGCAGTGCTACAAAGTCCTGCAACAGACTCAGCCGCTGGTTATCGGCTTCGGAATTAAGGTAGTCCCGGCATTGCAGCGGCGAGCCCTGGTTGATATTAAGGATGGCGGTATTGGCTTCAAGCCCCTGCTCTGCCAGCCAAGTCAGCACCTGATCGGCGGCGGGCAATCCCAGGGCCCATTGCTGGCAACGGCTGCGGATGGTCGGCAGCAGTCGTTCGGGCTGATGGGTGATGAGGATCAGACAGGCCTGTCCCGCCGGCTCCTCCAGGGTTTTCAGCAAGGCATTGGCCGCCGCCTCGGTCATTTTATCCGCATGATCAAGCAGCGCCACCTTGGCACCGCCGAGCCGGGCACTTTCCGCCAGCACCCGGCTCAATGAACGGATGGTATCCACCCCTATGTTGGCGCCCTGCCCGCTTAACAGATGGTAGTCCGGATGGTTACCGGCCCGATGGAGCTGGCAGGCATGGCATTGTTTGCAGGGGGCGTTAATTGCATGTTGGCATAATATGGTTTTTGCCAAATGATCGGCCAGTACCCGCTTGCCCATGCCTTGAATACCGCTCAGCAACAGGCCGTGGGCCAGTTGCCCCCGTTGCAGCTGTTGCTGTAAACGATGGTAAGGCGGCACTAACCAGGGATACACAACTGTTGCTCCAGACAGGCGACGACGGCGGCTTTCACCTGCTCCGGCGATTGGCCGCCATCCAGGATAATAATACCGGGATCGGCGTTCGCCAGCTCAAGATAACGGGCCCGGGTACGGATAAAAAAGTCCAGCTGCTCCCGTTCTATCCGATCCAGTGCGCCCCGGGCCCGGGCCCGGTTCAGCCCCTGCTCCGGGTCAATATCCAGATACAGGGTCAGATCCGGAGCGAAATCACCCAGTACCGCCTCTTTGATCCGGGTTATCAAGCGGGCATCTATGCCCCGGCCGCCGCCCTGATACGCCTGGGAAGACAGATCATGGCGGTCACCCACCACCCAGCTACCGGCCGCCAGGGCAGGTACTATGCGGTTTTTAACCAGTTGCACCCGGGCGGCGTACATCAGCAGCAGCTCGGCTTCCATGGTCAGCGGCTCGGCATGGACCTCTTTGACCAACGCCCGCATCTTCTCCGCCAATGGCGTACCGCCGGGCTCCCGGGTGGTGACAACCGGCAGGCCCTTGGCCTCGAGCCAGTCAACCACATGGCCCTGAACCGTGCTCTTGCCGGCGCCCTCCAGTCCTTCAATAACAATAAATTGGCTCATCGCTTACCTGTTGAGAATATAACGGCGCACGGCCCTATTATGTTCGGCCAGGGTTTTGGAGAAATAATGGCGTCCCTCCCCCATGGCCACAAAGTAGTAGTAGTCGCCTTCGGCCGGCTGCAGGGTCGCCAGGATCGCCTCCTTGCTGGGCATGGCGATGGGGGTCGGCGGCAGGCCGTCTATCATATAGGTGTTATAGGGCGTATGAGTCTGCAGGTGCCGCTTGCGGATGTCGCCCTGGTATTCGTCCCCCAGGCCATAAATCACCGTAGGGTCCGTCTGCAGGCGCATGCCGCGGCGCAACCGGTTGATAAACACGGAGGCGATCATCGGCCGCTCGTCCGCGATGCCAGTTTCCTTCTCGATAATGGAAGCCAGGATCAAGGCTTCGTAAGGCGTCTTTATCGGCAGGCCTGGAGCCCGCTCGGCCCAGGCCTTGGCCAGGAAATCCTGCATCTCGCGATAGGCTCGTTCCAGGATGGTGATATCGCTATCGCCCGGGCTATAGCTGTAGGTCTCCGGTAGAAACAGGCCTTCCAGCTTGCTCCGCTTGCTCCCCAGACGGGCGAGCAGATCAGATTCATTCAGGCTGGCCAGCTCGATATCCAGATATTCGGCCTCGCTCAGCCGCGCCTGCCAGTCCTGGAAGCGCAACCCTTCAACCAGGGTCACCTGGAGCCGATAAATATCGCCGTTGACAAACTTGGTCAAGGCCGCACGCACGCTCATGCCCGGGGACAGCTGGTAAGTGCCCTGCCGGACCGCAGTCAACTCCGGGTGAAGCCGCAGCCATAGCCGGCGGCTGAGCGCAGCCACGGGATCGGCGCTCAGCCGGTTGATCAGCTGAGAGCTGGTCTCCCCACGTCCGACCACAAACAGCGGTTCTTCCTGCAGAGCCACCGGCATATTTTCCAGCTGAACCCATTGCTGGGCACCGTAACCCAATAGACCAAAGGTCAGCAGGAAGGACAAACGACCAAGCCATTTAAACACGCTTTTCATACTCACACTGTAATTGTCGAACCGTCGGGAAAGAGGTTATCACCCGCTCGGCCAGTGATGCCACCGGCACCACCCCCATCAGGGCATTGGTCAGCCAAATTTCGTCGGCCTGCAACAGGGCGGAGAGTCCGGCCCTGATCGGCTGCACCCTCTGCCCCCTTTCAGCCAGGGTGTCTATCACCCAGCGGCGCACCGTGCCTGTCACCCCGGAGCGCGACAGGTCCGGGGTGAATACCAGCCCTCCCCGCCGCCAAAACAGGTTGGCGGTCACCGCCTCGACCAATTCATCCACCTCATTGAGCACCAGGCCTTCATCCAGGCCGGCCTGCTCCAGCTCCGCTTTAAGCAGCACCTGTTCCAGCCGGTTGATGGTCTTCAAGCCCGCCAGCAGCGGGCTGCTGCCCAGCCGTCCCCTGCATACCCCCAATCCTATCCCCGTTTGCCGCCAGTCGTGATAGTGGGCGGGAAACGGCGAGCAGTTGAAGACAGCTGTGGTATCCCCACAGCCGGCAATACCATAACCGCGGGCCCCCGGGCCGCGCAGCAGGCTGATGCGCACCGCCTGCTCGCCGCCGCCAGCAATCAGTTCAAGGGCCATATCATGGAGTCGAACCCAATCGGGCGCGGCCATCTGCAGCCGGGTACAGGCCTCGGCCAGACGGGCCTGATGATAGGACCACAGCCGGAGCCTGCCGGCCTGAGCATGGATGGTGGTGAAATGCCCATCGCCCAGCTGCCAGCCTCGACGCAGGGCCGCCCCGCTGTCGGTATCGATGATAATGGGTTCCATAATCTCCAAATAAAAAAAAAGCCCGGCACCGGGCCGGGCTGTTTCAGGCCTGGGGCCATTATATGCGTTTGAAGATCAATGAGCCATTGGTACCGCCGAATCCAAAAGAGTTGGACAAGGCATAGTCAAACTGTCCGGATTTAGCCTGGTTCGGCACCAGATCCAGATCACACTCATCATCCGGATCGTCCAGGTTGATGGTGGGCGGCACGCACTGCTCTTTCAATGCCAGCACGGTAATGATGGCTTCAATCGCCCCGGCGGCGCCCAGCAGGTGGCCGGTCATCGACTTGGTGGAGCTGACCATCAGCTGATAGGCATGGTCACCAAACACCTGCTTGACCGCCTTCAGCTCGGCCACATCACCCAATGGGGTGGAAGTACCGTGCGCATTGACATAGCCGATGGCATCGGGGGAGATACCTGCATCCTTGATGGCATTGATCATCGCCTTGGCGGCACCACTGCCGTCGTCGGGCGGCGCCGTCATATGATGGGCATCGCCACTCATGCCGAAACCGATCAGCTCGGCATAGATTTTGGCGCCACGGGCCAGGGCATGCTCGTATTCTTCCAGCATGACAACACCGGCGCCGTCACCCAACACAAAACCGTCTCTACCTTTATCCCAGGGACGACTGGCCTTCTCGGGTTCATCGTTGCGGGTAGACAGTGCCCGGGCCGCCGCGAAGCCACCCATGCCCATTGGCGTGGACGCTTTTTCGGTGCCGCCGGCCAGCATGGCGTCGGCATCACCATAGGCGATCATCCGGGCCGCCAGGCCGATGCTGTGGGTACCAGTGGTACAGGCGGTGGTTGCCGCGATATTGGGACCGCGCAAGCCTTTCATGATAGAAAGATGACCGGACACCATATTAATGATGGTCGACGGCACAAAGAACGGGCTTAACTTGCGCGGGCCACTGGTCATCAGGCTGGTATGGTTCTGTTCGATCAGACCCAAACCACCTATGCCAGAACCGATGGACACACCAACGCGATCGGCGTTGGCGTCTGTTATCTCGAGACCCGCATCGGCAAACGCCTGCAGACCAGCCGCCACGCCGTACTGGATGAACAAATCCATCTTGCGGGCTTCTTTCTTGGCGATGCCATGGGCTTCGGGATCAAAATTCTTTACCAGGCCGGCAAACTTGGTGGTGTAATCTGTGGTATCAAAGTGCTCAATGTTGGTGATGCCGCTTTGACCTGCCAACAGGGCTTGCCAGCTGGAATCAACCGTGTTTCCGACAGGAGAGAGCATACCGAGGCCAGTCACCACGACTCTGCGTTTTGACACAGGAGCGCCTCCGAAAGGGGGTTAGTACAAAAGGGAAAGAACCGGGACGGCGAGCGCCGCCCCGGTACAGGTTTGTTATTCCTGATTGGCGTTGATGTAATCAATCGCGGCTTGAACGGTGGTGATTTTTTCCGCTTCTTCATCAGGAATTTCAGTGTCGAATTCTTCTTCCAGAGCCATTACCAGCTCAACTGTGTCCAGGGAGTCAGCGCCCAGATCATCAACAAAAGAGGCTTCGGATTTAACTTCTTCTTCCTTAACACCCAGTTGTTCAACAATGATTTTCTTTACGCGTTCTTCGATGTTGCTCATGACCAGTATTTTCCTTTAGAAATACGCAAGTGCGTGTCGTTGCGGTAGTGTATTAAATTGACCGCAGTTTGCAAGCCTATTTGAGGCTGGTCTAACCAGAATTCTTGCTAAAAATGCAGCAATTTCCGCCAAACAGCCTGCAATTGCGGTCATTTTCATCAAACCATGTACATGCCGCCATTAACGTGCAGTGTCTCACCGGTGATATATCCCGCTTCTTCTGACGCTAAAAATGCCACGGCGGAGGCGATCTCCTTGGGATCGCCCAGGCGCTGGGCCGGAACCTGTGACAAGATACCGGCCCTTTGCTCTTCATTCAATGCATGGGTCATATCGGTTTCGATAAATCCGGGCGCCACCACATTGACGGTAATGCCGCGGGAAGCCACTTCCCGGCCCAGCGACTTGCTGAAGCCGATCAGGCCGGCCTTGGCGGCGGCATAGTTGGCCTGGCCGGCATTACCCATGGTGCCGACCACGGAGCCGATGGTGACGATACGGCCGAAGCGTTTCTTCATCATGGCCCGCAGCACCGCCTTGGACAGGCGGAATACCGAGGTCAGGTTGGTGTCCAGGATATCCTGCCACTCTTCATCCTTCATCCGCATCATCAGGTTATCACGGGTGATGCCGGCATTGTTGATCAGGATATCGATATCGCCGAAGCGGGCCTTGATGGTGTCCAGCATGGCGTTCATCGAGCCGACATCGGTGACATTCAATACCAGACCCGCACCCTGTTCGCCCAGATAGGCGCTGATGGCCTCGGCACCCTTTTCACTGGTGGCGGTCCCGATCACGGTCGCGCCACGGCTGGCAAACAATTCAGCGGTTGCGCGACCGATCCCCCGGCTGGCGCCGGTGACCAGTACCACTTTACCGGAAAAACTCATAGTGACTCCTTAGACTGTGCAAAGGGCTGACAGGGTGAAGCACGCCGACACGCCGTAAACCCATCCCTGGGGGCTCGGCGGCGCCATCCATGGCGCCAACGGTCGGCTTGGCCACGCCCCTGCCATCCCTCATCAATTCTGTTCGTTATTTACAGGAAGCCCAGTGTCTCCACATGGCCCTATTTAACCCTGTACGGCCGCCAATGCCTGCTGCAGGCCGGCGGCGTCATTGACGGCCAGGCCTTCGACCCGCTTGTCGATGCGCTTGGCCAGGCCGGTCAGCACCTTGCCCGGGCCCATTTCCAGCGCCAGGGTGATGCCCTGCTCCGCCATCGACTCGACGGTTTCGGTCCAGCGCACCGGGCTGTACAGCTGGCGAACAAGCGCGTCCTTGATCCGGTCGGGCTCGATTTCCAGCGCCACATCGACATTGTTGACCACCGGAATGGCGGGCACATTGAAGGTCATCGCCGCCAGGGTCTGCGCCAGCTGCTCGGCGGCGGGGCGCATCAGGGCGCAGTGGGAAGGCACGCTGACCGGCAACGGCAGGGCGCGCTTGGCACCGCTTGCCTTCATCAGGGCATTGGCCCGCTCGACCGCCGCCTTGTTGCCGGCGATCACCACCTGGCCGGGAGAGTTGAAGTTGACCGCAGAGACCACTTCCCCCTGCTCCGCCTGGGCGCAGTTAGCGATGATGGTGTCGTTGTCCAGGCCGATGATGGCGGACATGGCGCCGGTGCCCTCTGGCACCGCCTGCTGCATCAGCTGACCGCGCAACTCGACCAGCTTGACCGCATCACTCAGGCTCAGCACGCCGGCACAGACCAGGGCCGAATACTCGCCCAGGCTGTGGCCCGCCATCACCGCTGGCTGGACACCGCCTTCTTGCAGCCACAACCGCCACAGGGCGACCGACGCGGTCAGCAGGGCTGGCTGGGTGCGCCAGGTCTGGTTCAGCTCTTCCGCCGGGCCCTTGAGCACCAGCTCGGCCAAGTCATATCCCAGGGCGCTCGAGGCCTCGGCAAAGGTATTTCTTACCACGTCAAAGTCGGCCAGCACGCCCGCGAGCATACCCACCGCCTGAGATCCCTGTCCGGGAAAGGTAATGGCAAATGACATTCTGTTTCCTTCTTTAATAACGTACCAACGCCGAGCCCCAGGCGAAGCCGCCGCCGAAGGCTTCCAGCAACACCAGGTGACCCCTTTGAATTCGGCCATCCCGCACCCCTTCATCCAGGGCGATGGGTACGCTCGCGGCCGAGGTGTTGCCATGCTTATCCAGAGTCAGGATCACCCGCTCCAGCGGCATGTTCAGCTTGCGGGCGGTGGCGTTGATAATACGGTAATTGGCCTGGTGCGGGACCAGCCAGTCCAGTTCGGATTTGTCGATACCATTGGCTTCCAGGGTCTGGGTGACGATATCGCTCAACCGTGATACCGCAACCTTGAACACCTCGTTGCCTTTCATATGCATATAGGCGTCCATCTCACTGCCGCTGACACCCCGTTTCGGATGAGACAGCTTGAGCAGCTCACCGTAACGGCCGTCCGCATGCAGGTGCGTGGACAGAATGCCCGGCTCTTCGCTGGCACCCAGTACCACGGCACCGGCGCCGTCGCCGAACAGAATAATAGTAGACCTGTCGTCGGGTGCACACATGCGTGACAGGGCATCGGCGCCGATCACCAGCACATGCCGGGCCTGGCCGCCGCGGATAAATTGGTCGGCCACGCTCAGGGCATAGCTGAAGCCAGCACAGGCGGCGGCAATATCAAAGGCGGGAATACCCGGCACTTCGAGCATCGCCTGCACCTCACAGGCCGCCGCCGGAAAGGCATTGTCGGCACTGGTGGTAGCCAGCACTATCATATCCAGCTGCTGGGCGCCGATGCCGGCCGCCTCGAGCGCCCTGAGCGCGGCACCATAGGACATGGTCGCTATGGTGTCTTCCACCCCGGCGATACGACGTTCGCTGATGCCGGTGCGTTCTACTATCCAGTCATTGCTGGTTTCTACCATTTGCTCCAGGTCGGCATTGGTGCGTACCGCCTCTGGCAGGTAGCTGCCAGTTCCCAATATTTTACTGTTCATAGGCGTTATCTTGCGTGACTGTCCATTGGAGCAGTATCAAAACGATGCGCGATACTCGCGGGCAATTCATGCTCAATTTCGGCAACAGCCTGCAAAATCGCATTTAAAAAGGCGGGCGAGCCGGCGCTCCCGTGGCTCTTGACCACACTGCCGCGTAATCCTATCAGACTCGCCCCGTTATACTGGTCGGGGTTCAGATGGGAAAGGCGTCTTTTTATCCAGAAACGCAGCATTTTCCATAACAAACCGCGCCTTTCCCCCAAGCCCAGCAACATGCGGGCCACCCCCTCACTGGTCTTCAGGGCGACATTGCCGACAAAGCCGTCACACACAATGACATCGGCCCGGCCGGCAAACAAGCCGTCCCCCTCAATAAATCCCGTATAGTTCAGGTTGGGGATCGCCGCCAACAACTGACCCGCCTGGCGTATGGCGTCACTGCCCTTGCTGGCTTCGGCCCCCACATTGAGCAGGCTGATACGCGGCGAGGAGATCCCCAGGACATGGCGGGCGGCCTGCTCCCCCATCACCCCGAAGCGGGCCAGGGTAGTGGCATCACAGCTGATATTGGCGCCCACATCCAGCAACAGCGCATAGCCGCCCCTGGCCTGGGGCAAGCGGGTGATCAACGCCGGCCTGTCGACCCCGGGTACCGTATTTAATACCCGTATCGCCATCGCCATCAGGGCACCGGTATTGCCGGCACTGACGCAGGCAGCCGCCTCCCCGCTGGCCAGGGCATCGAGGGCTTTACGCATGGAAGAGTTGGCGCCGTAACGCAAGGCATGGGTCGGCTTTTGCTCGTTGGTCACCACCTGGCTGGTAAAGCATACCGACACGCGGGGATGATGAAGCAGCTTGCAACGGTTAAGCCAGGCGCTCAACTCCGGCTCCAGGCCAAACAGGATTAGCTTGAGATGTGGCAAAAGCGACAGTGCCTGCGCGGCGGCAGGCACTGTGACCGGGGGGCCATAATCGCCCCCCATCATATCTAACGCAACGGTCAGCTGCGGCAAAAGGCAACCCTTACTTGGCGATTACCTTTTTGCCACGGTAGAAACCGTCGGCGGTGATATGGTGACGACGATGAAGTTCGCCGGTGGTTTGGTCCACAGACAGAGCGGCAGTGCTCAGTGCATCGTGTGAACGACGCATACCACGTCTGGAACGGGTTTTACGGTTCTGTTGTACGGCCATTTGACCTCACTCCTAAATCAGTTACTTACGTTTTAATTCTTCCAGGATTGCAAAAGGATTCGGCCGTTCCTCGGTGGTTGGGATATCACCAAAGCTCATGTCATATTTACCTTCGGCACAGTGTTCATTTTCATGAACCGGTACCAGGGGCAGATTGAGGATGAGCTCATCCTCGATGACCTGAACCAGGCTGATCTCGCCAAATTCATCCACCTCGAAGGTGTCGTACTCTTCTGGCAATTCCGGCGCATCGGCATCTTCATGCTGAGGCGTGTATGTAAATTCGGACTCTATAGTGGTATCAAACAGCTCGTTACATCTTTGGCACTGGAGCGTCGCCTGTACTCGGGCCTGACCCGACATCACGCGCAGCCCCTGGGCATCTGTACCAAAGCTCAGAGACACGTCGATATCACCATGGATACCTTGGGTTGAATCCGCCAGTCTGGGCATCAGCGCAGGCGCGAATACGCCTCGATACTCAAGCCGTTTCAGCGCACAGCGTGCGGGGTCAACCTTAATGGGCAACTTTACCTTTTCCATAAGGCGCGCATATTATAGCGTCAAGTCACGGGAGTCAAAGGGAAAAACATGCCACAGCCGAGATAACGGGGCCGGGAGCCAAAGAATAAACCAAGAGGCATGACGATAGCGGCCAACCCCCCTAAAATACCTCTATCGTTTCCTTATATTATCGGCGCTATTCTTACTCATGTCCTCCCTGATCCTCGCCTCCTCTTCTCCTTACCGGCAACAACTGTTATCCCGTCTGGGGCTGAGCTTCCGTTGCCATAGCCCGGATATCGACGAAACCCCCCTGCCCGCGGAAACGCCGCAACAGCTTGTGCTGCGCCTGTCCCAACAAAAAGCCGAAGCGGTGGCCGGCCACTACCGGAAGGGGCTGATCATCGGCTCGGATCAGGTTTGTGTCAACCGGGGACATATACTCGGCAAGCCGGGCACCCTGGCCAATGCCCGGGCCCAGCTGGCCGCCGCCAGCGGCCGACATGTCACCTTTTATACCGGCCTCGCCCTGCTTGATGCCGCCAGCGGGAAATGTCGCTCGCTGGTTGAGCCCTACCAGGTACACTTCAGATCCTTGAGCGAGACACAGATCGAGCGTTATCTTGCCCGCGAGCCGGCGTTGGACTGCGCCGGGGCCTTCAAGAGCGAAGGCTTGGGAATAAGCCTCTTTGAACGCATGGAAGGCCGGGATCCCAACAGCCTGATCGGCCTACCGCTGATTGCGCTGGTCGAGCTGCTGGCCGAGTTTGGGGTGGATGTGCCTTGAAAACACAGCAGTAAGCTAGGAGCAGGAAGATCCCGCCATTGATGGCAAGATCTTCCGAATGGATACAGGCTTGCTGACACTGCTTCTTTTAAAGCCAATGCCCAAGCTGGCGGATATCGTCGATCAGGGTGATCGGCGCATGTTGGCATAATTGGGTTTTATCGTGCACCCCATAGGTCACCCCTATCCGGTCCATTCCGATGGCCTCGGCCATCGCCAGATCATAGATGGAATCACCCACCATCACCGCCTGCTCCGGCCTGAGCTGCAGCTCATCGAGGATCTGATACAGCATCAGCGGATCAGGTTTGGATTTAGCCTGATCGGCACCGCGCAGGGCATGGAAATAGGGCTCCAGGCCGGTGTCGGCCAGTACCCGGTCCAGCCCTACCCTGGCCTTGCCGGTGGCCACCGCCAGCCGGTATCCCTGGCCATGCAACTGGCTGATGGTCTCCGCCGCCCCGGCAAACAAGGGGGTCGGGGTCGTGTCCAGCTCCAGATAATGGCGCCGGTAGGCCTCAAACAGCGCGTCGGTCTGGTGCGCAGACAAGGCCCCGAAGATCACCGGAAACGCCTCCCGCAGGCTCAGCCCGATAATGTGCCGTACCCGCTCCGGGCTCGGCAGCGGCAGGCCGCAGTCTCCTGCCGCTCCCCGCATGGAAGACACAATGCGCGCCACCGAGTCCATCAGGGTGCCGTCCCAGTCAAAAATCACCAGCTGATATTTCATGCCGTCGCCATCCGCGTCAACAGGGTCTTCAACGCCGGCTCAAGGGGCGCTTCCAGTACCATGGTCTGCTCCAGCCCGGGATGGAAGAAGCGGATGCGACAGGCGTGCAAAAACAGCCTCTGCAGGCCCAGGCCACGCATCTTCTCGTCAAACTGGCGGTCACCGTATTTGTCATCGCCGGCGATCGGATGGCCGGCGTGCAGGGCATGCACCCGGATCTGATGGGTCCGTCCGGTGACCGGGCTGGCTTCCACCAGGGTGGCTTCCTGGAACTTCTGCACGATACGGAAGCGGGTTTCCGACGGCTTGCCGTCCTTATCCACCCGTACCACCCGCTCCCCCGAAGCCAGTTCGTTCTTTTTAAGGGGCGCATTCACCCCCTTTTGATGGGCCTGCCACTGGCCGCGTACCAGGGCCAGATAATGCTTGTCCATGGTTTTTTCGCGTAGCTGCTCGTGCAGGCTACGCAGCATGCTGCGTTTCTTGGCCACCAGGAGAATGCCCGAGGTATCCCGGTCAAGCCGGTGCACCAGCTCCAGGAAGCGCGCCTCGGGACGCAATGCCCGCAGCCCCTCAATGACCCCGAAACTCAAGCCGCTGCCGCCGTGCACCGCGGTGCCCGAGGGTTTGTTCAACACGATCAGTGCATCGTCTTCATAGATGATGGCGGTATCGAGCGCCTGCACCTTGCCCAGCCGGGCCGAAGGCAGCTCATTGTCCCGCTCGGCGACCCGCACCGGCGGCACCCGCACCTGGTCACCGGTCAGCAGTTTGTATTCAGGTTTGATCCGTTTTTTGTTAACCCTTACCTCACCCTTGCGCAGTATTCGATAAATCAGGCTTTTGGGAACGCCTTTAAGCTGAGTCCGTAAAAAATTGTCGATGCGCTGCCCTTCATGCTCAGCCTCTATGGTGAGCAGTCGCACACTTTGCGGTTCTTGTTTCATGGTCGCCATTCTAGCATTGCCCGAACCCTTTTTGCTGTAAAAAAGGTGCCTTGCTAAGGTTGTGGATAAAATGTGATAATGCCTGGGTTTTTTGCATCACCAAGGTCTGGTGACGCACCTTGAACACCCCTGATTATCCGTTTTATTCGCGACCTCCGGGACCCTTTCCCTTCGTCGAGAAACGCACCCGAAAAGCGCCTCATGCGTATCCAGCCGGGAGGCTGCATTTATTACGCTATAGACTCGAGGCCGGTGCCGGTCGGAATAAAAGGCTGATGAGGGGACGCGGACGCTGTAGCAACAGCAAAAATCTATAAAAAGAGTACTCAATGAAGAGAATGTTAATCAACGCGACTCAAGAAGAAGAGTTGCGCGTTGCCCTGGTAGACGGCCAGAAAATGTATGATCTGGATATCGAGAGCCCGGGCCACGAACAGAAGAAAGCCAATATCTACAAAGGTAAAATCACCCGGGTCGAACCCAGCCTGGAAGCGGCCTTCGTCGACTACGGCGCCGAACGTCACGGTTTCCTGCCCTTAAAAGAAATCGCCCGCAACTACTTCCCCGCCGGTTACAGCTACCAGGGCCGCCCCAATATCAAGGAAGTGGTCAAGGAAGGTCAGGAAGTCATCGTGCAGATCGATAAAGAAGAGCGGGGCAACAAGGGCGCCGCCCTGACCACCTTTATCAGCCTGGCCGGATCCTACCTGGTGTTGATGCCCAACAATCCCCGGGCCGGCGGCATCTCCCGCCGTATCGAGGGTGATGAGCGCACCGAGTTGAAAGAATCCCTCGGTCAGCTCAAGCTGCCCGACGGCATGGGCCTTATCGTGCGTACCGCCGGAGTCGGCAAATCCGCCGAAGAACTGGAATGGGATCTGCACGTATTGCTGACCCACTGGTCCGCCATCCAGGAAGCCTCCGAAAGCCGCTCCGCCCCTTTCCTCATCCACCAGGAAAGCAACGTCATCGTACGCGCCATTCGGGACTATCTGCGTCGTGATATCGGCGAAATCCTGATCGACAACCCGCTGGTGTTCGAGCGCGCCAAGCAGCATATCCAGCTGGTGCGCCCGGATTTCGTCAACCGGGTCAAGCTGTACGAGGGCGAAGTGCCCATGTTCAGCCACTTCCAGATCGAAAGCCAGATCGAATCCGCCTTCCAGCGGGAAGTTCGCCTGCCTTCCGGCGGCAGCATAGTGATAGATCCCACCGAAGCCCTGACCAGTATCGATATCAACTCATCCCGGGCCACCAAGGGCGGCGATATCGAAGAAACCGCCCTGCAGACCAACCTGGAAGCGGCGGAAGAAATCGCCCGCCAGTTACGCCTGCGCGACCTGGGTGGCCTGGTGGTGATCGACTTCATCGACATGACCCCGGTACGGCACCAGCGCGAGGTGGAAAACCGCCTGCGTGACGCCGTGCGCCAGGACAGGGCCCGCATCCAGCTGGGCCGCATCTCCCGCTTCGGCCTGCTGGAGATGTCCCGTCAGCGCCTGCGCCCCTCGCTCGGCGAGTCCAGCACCCATGTCTGCCCTCGCTGTCTGGGCCAGGGCACCATACGCGACACCGAATCCCTGGCATTGGCGATTCTGCGGCTGATCGAAGAAGAGGCACTGAAAGACAATACCGGCCAGATCCATGCTCAGGTTCCGGTCGACGTCGCCGCCTATCTGCTCAACGAAAAACGCAAAGCGATCGCCAGCCTGGAAACCCGCTACAAGGCCGATATTTACATCATTCCCAATGAGCAGCTGGACACCCCCCACTTTGAAGTGGAGCGGATTCGCACCAATGACATGGAAGATGTAACCAGCTATGAGCTGAAAACCCGGATTGAACAGCCGGTCTACGCCCCCAAACAAACCCAGGGCACCCCCTATGAGCAACCTGCCCTGCAAGGCTTTACCGCCCCTGCCCAACCCGCCCCGGTGGTAAGCAAACCCGAACAGCCGGTATCCGCACCGCCGCAAGCGGGCTTGTTCAGTCGCCTGTGCAGCGCCATTGCCAGCCTGTTTAAAGGTTCGGCCCAGCCACCGGCTGAGCAGGTGATCACGCCGCCGGCGGAGGCCGCACCGGTCCAAGCCCGTCAAGCCAACCGCCGCGAGCGGGACGACAGGCGCAGCCGCTCCAGCCGCAAGCCCCGCACCGAGGCCCGGCAGGAAGAGCGCCGCGCCAAGCCCCAGCCGCAGGAAAGCCAGCCTGAAGCCGAGGCCAAGCCCGACAAACCCAGACGTGAGCGTCGCAAGCCGCGTCGCGAACAGGCCCCGGCCGATGCCACCACCCAGGCGCGCAAACCGCAACAGCAGGATGTGCCCGCCGAGCCGGCCACCGTCGTGGCGGCCGCCGAAACCGGTGTACAGGAGCAAAAAGAACAGGCCATCGCCGAGCGTCGTCAGCGCCGTCAGATGCGTAAAAAAGTGCGTATGCAGGCAGAGGAACAGACTCAGTCCGCCGACCTTGTAAGCACAGAACTAAGCCCGGAAAGCACCTCGCACGAAGCCCAGGCTGAGCCGAGCGGCAGACGTTCCCGCCGCGCTCCCCGAGCGCGTAAAGAAGAGGTTGTCGCCGAGTCAGAGGCTCAGGCCGAACAAGGTGTGCAACCACAAGAGGCCGCCCAGGCCGAACCGGCCGCCGAACGCCATGGTCATCAACGGAGCCAGATGCCGAAGCGTAAGCGCATCAACGAAGACAGCCGGCGTCAGCGTCGCCAGGACAGCGCCGCCGCCCTGATCGCCGCCCAGGGTGAGCATGTATGGGTTGCCAAGGAAACGGAGCAGGCAGTCACTGCCGACAGCCAACAGTCCCCAGCCCTGGTGGTTGAAGACAAGGTTGAACAGCCCGCGCCTGCGGTCGAACGGCCCGCGCCTGCGGTCGAACGGCCCGCGCCTGCGGTCGAACAGCCCGCGCCTGCCGTCGAACAGCCCGCGCCTGCGGTCGAACAGCCCGCGCCTGCGGTCGAACAACCCGCGCCTGCGGTCGAACAGCCCGCGCCTGCGGTCGAACAACCCGCGCCTGCGGTCGAACGGCCCGCGCCTGCGGTCGAACAGCCCGTGCCTGCGGTCGAACAGCCCGTGCCTGCGGTCGAACAGCCCGCGGCCCAAGCCGTGTCGGAAGAGCAGGCTGCGCAGCCGGAGCCGAGCCCAGTGGTGGACGCCAGCTCCCCAGCTCACCCTGCCCATGAGGTGATCAAGGTCAGCCACCCCCAGTCCGGTTTATATCAGGCGGCCAGGAAAGCATCTGCGCCCATGACCAAGCCGCCGGCGGCCCCCGAACTGCCCAAGGTACATGTGGACTATCCGCCTCTGGAGCGTAAACCGCTGCTGATCAGCGGTCGCCATGCCGGCTCCGCCGCCGCCCGTAATAAGGCATCGGCTCCGATGAGCAAGCCCCAATAAAGGCTAATCACCTCATCATCGCTACCAAAAAGGCTCCCGCGGGAGCCTTTTTCTTTACCAGATAACCCGCTAAATAACTGTTCCTAATACTGCTACGTCGCGGAACAGCTATTTAGACTCAACCACGCTGCAGCGCCATCGCCTGTAGCAGGCCATCACAAGCCGACTCGATCAAATTCAGTACCCGCTCGAAGCCTTCTTCTTCATCATAGTAGGGATCCGGCACCTCCAGCTCGCCGCAGGTCGCGAAGCTGAGCAGCAACTTGACCTTATGCAGATGCTCGGGCGGGCACTGGGCCTTCAGATCGGCCAGATTGCTCCTGTCCGCCGCCAAAATAAAGTCAAATCGATCAAAGTCCTCGGCCTGTACCTTGCGGGCACGGATACCGGAAAAGTCATAACCCCGGGCCTGACCGGCGGCCTGCGCCCGCGCATCGGGTTCGGCCCCAACGTGATAGCCGATAGTGCCGGCCGAGTCGACCACCAGCGGCACACCGGCCTGCCGGGCCTTGCCCCTGAGCACGGCTTCGGCGGTGGGTGAACGGCAGATGTTGCCCATACAGACGAATAAAACCTTATAGTTTTCCTTGTTTTTCAAAATCTTAACCCTCTTTTTCGGCTCTTCGCCCGGGAGTGAATAATAACTTAAGTTTTTTCAGGTATTTACGGATAATTTTGGGGGAGATTTCCTGAATTACAACAGACCAGTTGAGTCCTCCTTCCGCCTCTGATCCGATTTATACGGGCAACTACATGAAAGATAAAGAAAATTATCGAACAGCTCGGCAATGTATGCCGACAGCCAGGAGCCAGCCTTTTCAGCCCCCGTTTTGAGGATTAACCTGAAAGGTAGACGACGGGCTCCGCCAAAACACAAGGACAACTTTGTGGATATATTTGAACTCGGCCGGGAAGTGGCCGCACGGGCAAGCCGCAGCGGTGCCCTGTGCAGCATTCCCACCCGGGTATTCCCCCACCAGGAGCTGGGGCTGACCTTCTTGATCCACCAGTTGGACGGCCCCTTCCATAAACCCCACGGCACAGGTCCGAACCACGGGGATCCCTTTGCCTCACCGGATCCCGAGCTGCTGGTCGCCCAATACCCCCATTACAGTCTGCTGCTGAACAAGTTTAATCTGCTGGCCAACCACCTGCTGTTGATCACCCGGCGTTTCCAACCCCAGGACGGCTCCCTGACCGAACAGGACTTTGCCGCTTTCTGGCCCTTGCTCACCGCCCATGACGCCATCGGATTCTACAATGGTGGTACCGAGGCGGGGGCCAGCCAGCCACATCGGCACTTCCAACTGCTGCCGGGACACTTCAACACCGGCCTGACAGGTCCCCCGGTCAATCCCAGGGATGCCGATACCCGCCGTCTGCTCTGTCCCCGTGGCATCTGGCTTGCCCTGTGCGCCGACGATGACAGTCACAGGGTGTTTGCTGCCTACCGGCAGGCCTGCCACCAACTGGCGCTGGCGCCGGAACATCCCTTTAACCTGATCCTGCTGCCCCAAGGCCTGTGGCTGATCCCCCGTTCATGCCGACGTGTGGTCACCGAGGTCAATGCCCTCGGCTTTCTCGGCTCCCTGTTCGCCGTCAATCGGCAGGAACTGGACAGCATCCGCCAGTTCGGGGTGGTAAACATACTGCGCCAGGCCAGCACCCTGCCCTCAGACACCGGCCAGGGTGGCTGACTGGTCAAAACCGCCGGGCTGGACCATGCTCATGGACAGGATCAGGACGACACTCGTTCGTCATGGTGACGGAAAATGGAAATGGAGTAGTCCGTTATGTTGAAGCTTCACGGCATCGCCGTCAGTAATTATTACAATATGATCAAGCAGAGCCTGCTGGAAAAAGACATCCCCTTCGAAGAAGTGACCACTCCGCCCTCGCAACAACCGGCGTTTCTCGGCAAGAGCCCCATGGGCAAGATCCCCTGCCTGGAAACCGACCAAGGCTTTATCTCGGAATCCCTGGCCATCATGGAATATCTTGAAGAAACCCGGCCCGAGCCGCCGCTGCTGCCCGCCTCCCCTTACGCCCGGGCCAAGGTGCGCGAAATCATGTGCATCGCAGAGCTCTACCTGGATGGCCCGGCCCGCCGGCATCTGGGTCATGTACTCTTTGGCGAGCCCCTGTCCCAGAGTGCCTATGATGAAGTCAGGCCCCAGGTGGTCCGGGGGCTGGCAGCGCTCACCCGGGTGGAGCAATGCAGCCCCTGGATAGCCGGCCACGAATTCAGCTATGCAGACATAGTGGTACTGCACGTGCTGAGTCTCGTCCTCCCCCTGATGGACGCCGTCTACCATTGGGATCCGTTGCATGAAGTGCCGACCCTGGCCGCCTGGCTGACGCGGGTCGCCGAGCGGGAACACAGCAAGACCGTCATTGCCGCACAGCAACAGGCACTGGCGGCGATGCAGGCCAACCAATAATCCCGCCCCAGGATCTGGCATGGTTCATGCTTTATTTTAGTGCCGGGCAAGGTACCCAAAAGGGTGCGCCCAGGCACCAGCATGGTGCTGATTCTATTTTTAAATTATTTTTCAAATACTTATAAAAATACCTTCGGCACTAAAATGGGCAAAATAAAGTAACACCCAGCATTCATGCACCTTTTTGGGGTGATAACTCGTAGCATGCACCACCAAGGTGCAAACACCGCTGTTCCCGCAGCATAGATGTAAGGAGATTTTGGTGAATGGAAAATGTAACCAGTGCCGTTGAAGCCCTGACGCAAAGCGCAAACACCCTGTTTATCCTGATGGGAGCCATCATGGTCTTTGCCATGCATGCCGGATTTGCCTTTCTCGAGGTCGGCACGGTCCGCCATAAGAATCAGGTGAATGCCCTGGTTAAGATCATGACCGACTTTGGCTTTTCCGCCGTGGCCTATTTCTTCGTCGGTTATTGGATCGCCTACGGCGTTACCTTTTTTCAGGATGCCGAGACCCTGGCGGCAAGTAATGGATACCAGCTGGTCAAATTTTTCTTCCTGATGACCTTTGCCGCGGCCATTCCTGCTATCGTGTCGGGCGGCATTGCCGAGCGTGCCAAATTCTGGCCGATCCTGACCGCGTCGACCCTCTCGGTGGCCTTTGTCTATCCGTTCTTTGAAGGCATGATCTGGAACGGCAATTACGGTTTCCAATCATGGTTGGCAACCTCTTTCGGCGCCGGGTTTCATGACTTCGCCGGCTCGGTGGTGGTCCATGGTGTCGGCGGCTGGATTGCGCTGGTCGCCGTGTTGTTACTGGGCGTCCGCCGGGGCCGTTATCGCGGTGGCCGCCTGGTCGCGTTTCCGCCCTCCAATATTCCATTCCTGGCCCTGGGGGCCTGGATCCTGTCGATCGGCTGGTTCGGCTTCAACGTCATGTCGGCCCAGACCCTGGACGGCATCTCCGGCTTGGTAGCGGTCAACTCGCTGATGGCGATGGTCGGCGGTATCATCACCGCCCTTCTACTGGGCAGGAATGACCCTGGTTTTATCCATAACGGCCCCCTGGCCGGCCTGGTTGCCGTTTGTGCCGGCTCTGATCTGATGCACCCCATCGGTGCCCTGGTGGTGGGCGCGGTAGCCGGCGCCCTCTTTGTCTGGCTGTTTACCCTGCAGCAGAATAAATGGAAAATCGACGATGTGCTGGGGGTCTGGCCACTGCACGGCATGTGCGGCGCCTGGGGCGGCATCGCCGCCGGTATTTTCGGGAGCCAGGCGCTGGGTGGCCTGGGCGGGGTCAGCCTGGCGTCTCAGCTGATCGGCACCCTGGCCGGGGTGCTGACCGCCCTGCTCGGTGCCGCCCTGGTCTACGGCGGCATCAAAGCCGTTGCCGGCATCCGCCTGAGTGACGAGCAGGAGTTTGACGGTGCCGATCTCAGCATTCATAAGATAGCCGCCAATCCCAAGGAATGACCGGCCCTGCCCGGCAACGGATACCCTTGGATAGAGGCGACAAGATAGCCGACAAATATCCAACCGAATAGCCGCCACTGCCGGGCAACGGCTGCCCCTTATCAACCTGGTACCGGAATACGCTTCAGGGCCCAGAGACAAAAACGCCCGGCCATGGCCGGGCATTTGCATGAACAGACCGAAGGCTCAGTTGGCTCGGCTGCGATACTCGTCGGTACGGGTGTCGATCTCTATCTTGTCGCCGATCTCGACAAATGCCGGCACCGACAGTTCAAAGCCGGTTTCCAGCTTGGCCCGCTTCATCACCTTGCCGGACGTATCCCCCTTGGCGGCCGGCTCGCTGTAAACCACTTCACGCACCACTATGGTCGGCAGCTGGACGGAGATCGGTTTTTCATTGTACAGCACCACTTCACACTGCATGCCGTCGACCAGATATTTCAGGGCGTCGGCCATGTTCTCGGCTTCCACCTCGAGCTGGTTGTATTCTTCATCCATAAACACATAGAGGGGATCGGAAAAATAGGAGTAGCTGACTTCCTTATGTTCAAGGATCACCTGCTCGAATTTATCATCCGCCCGATACACGCTTTCGGTGCCCACACCCGTCAGCAGGTTTTTCAGTTTCATCTTCACCACAGCGGCGTTACGGCCGGATTTATTGAACTCGGCCTTCAGTATGACCATGGGGTCACGGCCGATCATAATCACCTGGCCTGCACGCACTTCCTGAGCTGTCTTCATCATGATTTTTCAATCTCGGTGTTGGAAAAGGGGGAAAAAATCGGCGCGATTATAGCCTGCTTCCCCGGCAAAACCGCACTAGATTCGTCGCCAGATCACCGACTTTTTTTTGCCGCTCAATCCAGTCCTCGGCGTGACGCATCAAGGCATCATAGTGGGCGATAAAGGCGGGCCAGGCCGCGGCGACGCCCGTCTCTCGATCCCAGGCCTGCCAGAAATCATACAGGGCCCGGGCCGGCCCGGACGCCAACCCCGCGGTATATCGGTCCAGGAAAGCCTGCAACTTGATCCGGTGGGCATTTTCCTGCTGTCGGTAGAGTTGCCAGACCAGCGGCCGTCCCGCCCACTGGGCGCGCACAAAAGAGTCCTCGCCACGCACCAGGTTCAGATCGCAAGCCCACAACAGGCGGTCATAATTGTCCTGTTCGAGGAAAGGCATGACCCGCACCTGCAGGTTCCCCCGTTGCCAGTGGGCGCCGGGTTCGGCTCCTTCCTGCCCGAACCAGTGCGCCACCGGCTCGGCGTAGCGTCCTTCCGGCAGCAGACAAAATACCGGCCGGGGCGACGCACTCCAACAGTGGAGCAAGGCCGGCAGCTCGGCACTGCCGTAGCTGAACAGCGACAACCTGAGCTCCCCGGGCGCCGGTTGAGGCAGCTCGAGCCGATGCCAGAAGGCCGCCAGCCCGGCACTGTCGGCCTGGAAGGCACGACGCCGCTCGAGCAAGCCACGTTCACGCAATAAGCCACCGGTGTCCGCACCGAAGCCCGGAAAAAAGAAGTGTTTGCGCAACGGCAGCTGCGGATGGGGTGAGGCCAGGCCATGACATTCCCCCACCCAGGCTTCCGCACTCAGGTATTCGAGGTTGATCCACACAGGTGCGCTCTTGCGTGCCGCCATGGCCGCGATATAAGAAGCCGGCAGGGTACAGGCGAAGGCTTCGATTACCACATCCGCCACCGATGGCTCCGGCTCGAGAGGCTCCCCCCAGCGACGCACGCAGACCCCCCGCCGGATCTGCTCATCACGGGTCGGGTCCAGCGAACGCAGCAACCGCTGGAAGCTGTGCAGATCATCGACCCACAGCCGCACTTCCAGGCCGAACTCGGCCACCAACTGCCGGGCCAGCCGCCAGCAGACACCGATGTCGCCGTAGTTATCGACCACGCTGCAGAACAGATCCCAGCGTGGTCGCCGTTGCGGGTCAGTCATCTCGATTGCCTCATGTCACAGTCGGTAAAACCCGGCATTGCCGGAATAAAATAAGACCCGCCCCGGACGATAGCTAAGATCGCGACGGGACGGGCCTCTCGGGGCGGCAGGCAGTGCCGGACTAGAGTTTCAGCTTATCCAGCAGACCGGGCAGCTTCTCCCTGAGTTTATCGAGTTTCTCTTCATCCAGCTTCTCTCCGAGTTTCTCGCTCAGGCGTTCGGCTTCTTTATCCACCTTGTCCTTCAGATAGCGGTCAAACACCAGCTGCATATCCAGGCCATAGTTAGGCTCCTGATAGGTGCCGGTAATGCGCAACGGCACAGTGATGCCTTTCAACTCGTCCATGGGTTTACCATCCTGCCCTTCCAGGGTGCCGACGATGGTGGTGTCCAGCAAAAAATCCAGGGATTTATCCTGCAAGCGGGTGTTGCCCGCCCCATGCAGGCGCAGCAAGGGCGACGCCATCTGCAGGTTGTCGGTACTAACCAGCCCCTTGCTCACGATAAAATCCGCGGTCAGGGCGCTGAAGTCGGTTTTTTGCACCGCCTCCTCCGCCGGCAGCGGCTGCCCCTTCACCTGGGCATAGCCACGGCGGAGCAGGGCGGGAATATTCACCCCATACAGGGCGCCGTCCCGAATGTGCAGCTGGCTGTTGCCCTTGAGGCTCCGCTTTATGCTGTCGGCATCCAGCCCCCGCCCCTGCAAGTCCAGGCTCAGATCGGCGCTGCCCGCCAGGTGATCGACATCCAGGGCGGCCTGCAGCAACTGGCGGGCATCCACCTGCTCCAGCTGTTTATGCACCCGGAAGGCGACCGGGCTCTTGTTGGTATCCAGCTCACCGCTGGCCTGTATCTTCCCCTGGTAGAGGCTGGCCTCGGCATCTTCGACCTTGAGTCTGCCTTTCGCCACTTTCAGCAGCAGGCGCAACCGCTCAAGCTCCATGCCATGGGCCAGGACCTTGTCGGCCTGTAGGGTACCGGACAAGTCCAGGTTTTTAAGGAACCCCAAGTCGGGCTCTGCCGACTTGTCGCCGTTCGTGGCCGGCACCTCGGGAACCGCGGCTTGTGCTCCATCCTCATCCGTGCCTGCGCCCTCCTCCACCAGCGACCATTCCGCCATCAGGGTGTCCATATCCAGCAGCTCGGTCGCCAGTTCAAAACGCACCGCGGGTACCGGGGTATGGCTGACGGACAGCTCGCCCTGCACCTCCAGGGCACCCAGAGCCAGCTGCATGTCACTGATCCTGGCGGTTTTGTCGGCCAGCACATAGTCCAGCGAGCCGCTCAGCTGCAGCTGCTTATTGCCCGGCAGGACCCGTCCCCGGGCGTCCAGGCTCAACACCAGCCCCTCAAGTTGCAGCCGGTCGAACTCGGGGGACAGCCGCAGCTGGCCCTGGGTGTCGATCTTGGCCTGGATTTCATCCCGAAACAGATCGCCCGACAGGCTGACCGGCACAAACTCGCCGGGGGCAAAGCGGGCCAGCTGCAGATTGACCTGATTGATGCGGGTCAGGCTGTCGCTGCGCTCATCCTGCAATATCACTTCCGCATTCTCAACCCGCACCCCGGCCAGGCTGAAACTTAAGGGGGAGCGCCGGGAAACGCTGCCCGGCTGTTCGTCACCGGCGGGGGCGGCCTGCCCCGGTTGCCGGCCCGGCTCGCTCAAGTCATCCAGGTTGCTGACCCCATCGGCCCGGGTCAACAGATGGAGGCGGGCATTGTTCAGCACCGCCTCACCGATCTCGATGCGATCATCCAGCAGCGGCATCAGGGCCACATCCAGGCTGGCCTCGCCGATCGACAATGTTGCCCCCTCCGCAAAGCCGTCCGGATTCAGCAAGGCGGACTTACCCAGGGTAAAACCGACCGAGGGAAAAAAGCGCCAGCTGATATCTCCCTCGATAACCAGAGTACGGCCGGTCCGCTCCCGTACCTGATCGATCATCACCCGCTTGACCCTGTCGGTATCCACCAGCTGGACCAGCACCACCATGGCCAGCACCACCAGCAGTAACAACCCCCCAAAAAAATAAAGTAATTTTTTCATTGTTATTATCCTGTTTAGTTTTTCAGTCCTGATTGATACGGCTGGCGTCCGCTCCCTTCTGGGACTTGTACTTGGCATTGGAACGGCTCATGTAAGGCCGCTCGGCCGGTCCCGACATGGTTTCAAAATTCAGCGCCCCGATCACCATTTTTGGCCGCAGGGCCAGCGGCAGCTTACCGCTGTTGTAAAACTCCAGTACGATACGCCCGGACCAGCCGGGATCGATACGGTGGGCGGTCACATGCACCATCAGACCCAACCGAGCCAGGGAGGAGCGCCCATCGAGCCAGCCGACGATATCATCCGGCAGGGTAACAGACTCGTGTGTCACCGCCAGGGCCAGCTCGCCCGGATGCAGGAAGAAGGCCTCGCCATCGGGAATAAAGATCTCGTCGCTCATCACCCGGTTGATGGCTTCGGACACCTGAGCACCGGGGCCACTCAGGTCGATGTAGGGGGCTGTGTGATCCTGGAACACCCGGAACTCATTGCCCAGCAGCACATCCAGGCTGACGCCGCTGATGCGTTCGGGCGAGGGCTCGGGCACGATGCGGATCCTGCCCTCGGCCAGCATCAGCTTGATATCACGGTCACAAAGACGCATTACAACTCCTTAAACTGAACATTAATCCATCAGCAGATGGCGGATCCGGGATTTGATCATATCGGTGGCGATGCGGTTCTTACCACCCCGGGGCACTATGATGTCGGCGTACTGCTTGGAAGGCTCGATAAACCGTAAAAACATGGGCCTGACCGTTTCCCGGTATTGTTGCAGGACCGACTCCATGGACCGGCCCCGCTCTTCCACATCCCGCTGCAGACGACGGATAAGACAAATATCCAGCGGGGTATCCATAAAGATAGTGGCATCCATCAGTTCACGTAGCCTGGCATCGGTGAGCAGCAGTATGCCTTCGAGGATGATGACCTTTTTCGGCGCGAAGCGGATGGTTTCCGAGGTACGGGTGTGGGCCACGTAGGAATATTGGGGAATATCCACCGATTGTCCCTGTCTCAACCGCTGCAGCTGGGCGGCCAGCAACGCGTGGTCCAGCGCCTTGGGATGGTCATAATTGGTTTTCAGCCGCTCTTCCATGGTCAGCTCACTTTGATCCCGGTAATAACAGTCTTCGCTGATCACCCCGATTTCGGCGGCATCCAGCTCGGCGATCAGTTCATGGTAGATGGTCTGGGCAATCAAACTTTTTCCGGAAGCAGACGCACCGGCAATGCCGATAATGACACAGCTGCGGCTTGGCTCTAACATAACAACCTCTAAATATGGCAGCGAGATAGGCTTAATGATAACGAGTCGGCCACGCCGCTCCTCAAAAGACAAGCGGGCGTGGCCGGAACCCACAGGGCACGAGGGCCCCGTGGCGCTATACCAACTTGGTATATAAGCTGGTGGGAATGGGCTTACCCGCGAAATACAAACCGGCCGCCACCCGGGCGGCGATATCCAGATAGGCCCGGGCAATATGGCCATCCGGGTCGGCCACCACGGTCGGCGTGCCCAAGTCCATATGCCGGCAGATATTCACATCCAGCGGCAGACGGCCGAGCAGGGAGACCCGCTGTTCGCCGGCGACCCGGGCGCCGCCGCCCTCCCCGAACAAGGCTTCCTGATGACCGCACCGGCTGCACTGGTGATAACTCATGTTTTCGATCACCCCCAGTACCGGGATATTGACCTTGCCGAACATGTTGATGCCCTTGACCGCATCGGCCAGGGCCACGTTTTGAGGTGTGGTCACCACCAGGGCACCGGTGGTCGGTACCTGCTGGGAAATGGTGATCTGGATATCGCCGGTCCCCGGCGGCAGATCGACCACCAGGTAGTCGAGCTCACCCCAGCGGGTTTCCCGCAGGATCTGGGTCAGCGCCTTGCTGGCCATGGGACCACGCCAGACGGTGGCATCGTTGGCACCGACCAGGAAGCCGATGCTGTTGGCCACCAGTCCATGAGCCTGGATCGGCGCCATGGTCTTACCGTCATCGCTGTGGGGCTTGGCATCGGCCACGCCCAACATCATGGGGATGGAAGGACCATAGACATCGGCGTCGAGCAGGCCGACCCGTGCCCCCTGGCGCTTCAGGGCCAGGGCCAGGTTGACCGCCGTGGTCGACTTGCCGACCCCGCCCTTGCCGGATGACACGGCGATGATATTACGCACCCCACCGATCCCCTGGGCCTCGTTGGCGCGGGCCAGGGTAGCCACATCGATGCGCAGATCCCAGTTGACCGCATGGGCCGCACTTATCTGGCACAGCTCGTCATCCAGGCTCTTCAGACTGTCGAGCACAGCCGTGTCGGCAAAGGGCAGCACCAGGCGGATGCTGAGAACGCCGTCGGCCATCTCGATGGCCCGCACAAAACCGGCGCTCACCGGATCTTTCTGCCAGTATTCGGGTTTGAAATGCTCAAGCCTGGCGGTTATTTGCTCTTTTATCATCGATGCTGCTACCTGCTGGTATACTTGCCTGCACTCTACCAAAAAGCCCGGGCCGACGAAACGCTCACCCCGGCTTAATACCGCCTGGCGGCGCAATTATATGCCTGGGACACATGAAATCACGGACAGTCCCGGTGAGCCACACCCCGACCTCCACTCCTTGGCCAGCCGGACAATCTCGGGTAACATGCGAGGTCCCACGCGATTCATTCAACTCATTCAACAAGATGGAAATTATGGTCAACGATCCACGTAAGATTCTCGTCACCTGCGCCCTTCCCTATGCCAACGGCTCGATCCACCTTGGCCATATGCTGGAGCACATTCAGGCCGATATCTGGGTTCGCTACCAGCGAATGCGTGGTCATCAGGTCCATTTCATCTGTGCCGACGACGCCCATGGCACCCCGATCATGCTCAAGGCTCAGCAACTGGGGGTGGATCCCGAGGCCATGATTGCCGCCGTGCAGCAGGAGCACAAGGGCGACTTCGATCGCTTCAATATCAGTTTCGACAATTATCATTCCACCCACAGCCCGGAAAACCGGGAGCTGGCGGCGCTGATCTACGGCAAGCTCAAGGCCAATGGCTTTATCCAGAGCCGCAGCATCTCCCAGCTGTTCGACCCCGAACAAGCCATGTTCCTGCCGGATCGTTTCGTCAAGGGCACCTGCCCCAGCTGCAAGGCGGAAGATCAGTACGGCGACAACTGCGAAGTGTGCGGCGCCACCTACAGCCCGGTGGAGCTGATCAATCCCAAGTCCGCGGTATCCGGCGCCACCCCGGTGATGAAAGAAACCGAGCACTTCTTCTTCGACCTGCCCCAATTCGAGGGCATGCTCAAGACCTGGACCCGCTCCGGCGCCCTGCAGGAGGAAACCGCCAACAAGATGGGCGAGTGGTTCGAGTCCGGCCTGCAGCAGTGGGACATCACCCGCGACGCACCCTACTTCGGCTTTGAAATTCCCGATGCCCCGGGCAAGTATTTTTATGTCTGGCTGGATGCCCCCATCGGCTACATGGGCTCGTTCAAGAATTACTGCGACAAGCGCGGCGACCTGAGCTTCGACGAGTACTGGAGCAAAGACAGCAGCACAGAGCTATATCACTTTATCGGCAAGGACATCGTCTACTTCCACAGCCTGTTCTGGCCCGCCATGCTGGAAGGCAGCGATTACCGTAAGCCGTCCAATATCTTTGTGCACGGCTATGTCACCGTCAACGGCGCCAAGATGTCCAAATCCAAGGGCACCTTTATCAAGGCCGGCACCTACCTGGAACACCTGGACCCCGAGTGCCTGCGTTACTACTACGCCGCCAAGCTGTCCAACCGCATCGACGATCTGGACTTGAACCTGGATGATTTCGTCGCCCGGGTCAATGCCGACGTGGTCAACAAGCTGGTCAACCTGGCTTCGCGCAACGCCGGCTTTATTGCCAAGCGTTTCGACGGCGCCCTGTCGGCCGAATGCGCCGAACCGGAACTGTATGCGGAGTTTGCCGATGCCGCCGAACGTATCGGCCAGGCTTACGAACAGCGCGAGTACGGCCGCGCCATCCGCGAGATCATGGCGCTGGCCGACAAGGCCAACCGCTATGTAGATGACAAGGCACCCTGGGTGGTCGCCAAGCAGGAAGGCCGGGACGCCGAGCTGCAGGCCATCTGCTCTATGGGCATCAACCTGTTCCGGGTGCTGCTGACCTACCTCAAGCCGGTGATGCCGCAACTGGCCGAGCGGGCCGAGGCCTTCCTCGACAGCGAACTGAGCTGGGCGACGGTGGCCGAGCCGCTGCTGGGCCACAAGGTCAACAAGTTCAGCGCCCTGTTCAGCCGCATCGACGCCGACAAGGTCGTCGCCATGATCGAGGCCTCGAAAGAGGATCTGGTCGCCGAACAGGCCCAGGTCGCCAAGGCCACAGGCCCGCTGGCCGACGACCCCATCGGTGACACCATCAGCTTCGATGACTTCGCCAAGGTCGACCTGCGGGTGGCCTTGATCAAAAAGGCCGAAGCGGTACCCCAGGCCGACAAGCTGCTGCGCCTGCAGCTGGATCTGGGCGGCGAAACCCGCCAGGTGTTCGCCGGTATCAAGTCGGCCTACAACCCGGAAGAGCTGGAAGGCAAGCTGACGGTGATGGTCGCCAACCTGGCGCCGCGCAAGATGCGCTTCGGCATGAGCGAGGGCATGGTGCTGGCCGCCGGCCCGGGCGGCAAGGACCTGTGGATCCTCGAGCCCCACGACGGCGCCCAGCCGGGGATGCGCATCAAATAACCCTTCGAAGCTGAAAGCGGTATGCTGGAAGTAGAAAGCCCGGTTCTTCCGGGCTTTCTGATTTCTGAAGACCTTATCTTTTTTGCAGGAGGCCCCCCGGCCGATAGCCCGCAGACCAAAGCCAATCGCGGCGAGGTCGCCGCTGCCATAGTCAACATCATTAGCCCTAGGTTGGGATAAGCAACGAATCCCAAGACAAGGCGCACCATAAAAAAGCCCGGATCTCCGGGCTCTTTGTTGCTGACCGCTTACGACTTAAAGCTTCATATCAACATTCAATGATATTCACCGCAAGGCCGCCACGGGCGGTTTCCTTGTACTTGGTTTTCATGTCCATACCGGTGTCGCGCATGGTCTTGATCACCTTGTCGAGGGATACCTTGTGGTCGCCATCGCCACGCAGGGCCAGCCGGCTGGCATTGATGGCCTTGACCGAGCCCATGGCATTGCGCTCGATGCAAGGCACCTGTACCAGGCCGCCGACCGGATCACAGGTCAGGCCCAGGTTGTGCTCCATGCCGATTTCGGCGGCATTTTCCACATGATCGATGGTACCGCCCACCACGGCGGTCAGGGCACCGGCCGCCATGGAGCAGGCAACACCCACCTCACCCTGGCAACCGACTTCAGCACCGGAAATGGACGCATTTTCCTTATACAGGATGCCGATGGCGGCGGCGGTCAGGAAATACTGCACCAAGGCATCGTCGTCCACCGGCTGCACAAACTTGTCGTAGTAATGGAGCACGGCGGGAATGATACCGGCGGCACCATTGGTCGGCGCCGTCACCACCCGGCCACCGGCGGCATTTTCTTCGTTGACCGCCAGGGCAAACAGATCCACCCATTCCATCACACTCAGCGGATCCTTGTTGTACTGGGATTCGCTGGTCAGGCGGCGATAAAGCGAAGGCGCACGACGCCTGACCTTGAGGCCGCCGGGCAGGATACCCTCGGTTTTGCAGCCGCGCTTGACACAGGCCTGCATCACCGCCCAGATCTCGCGCAGCCCCTGCACTATCTCTGCTTCGCTGCGGTTGACCTTTTCGTTGGCCATCATCAGGCTGCTGATCGACATGCCGTGCTCACGGCACAGGCGCAACAGTTCGGCGGCACTCTTGAAGGGATAGGGGGCAGGATTGGCGACCTGCGCGGCTTCCGCCTGGCTCTTGGTGTCGGAAAAGTCTTCCGCTTTCACCACGAAACCACCACCGATGGAATAATAGGACTGCTCGCTCAGCAGCTCATCACCCACAAAGGCCCGGCAGGTCATGCCATTGCTGTGCAGCGGCAGGGTCTTGCGACGATGGAAGGTAACCGCACCGGTGCGCGGGAACTCGACCCTGTGGCTCTGGTTGAGCAGCAGCGTCTGACTGGCATCGACCTCGGCCAGGAAGCCGGGGATCATTTCCACATCGACGCTTTCGGGATCGAAGCCGGCCAGGCCCATGATCACCGCCTTGCCGGTGCCGTGACCGATGCCGGTCTGGCCCAGAGAACCGAAGAGTTCGACCTCGACCCGGGTAACCCGGGTCAAGTTATCCTGCTCTGCCAGAGCCTGAACAAAGGCATGAGCCGCCCGCATGGGCCCCACGGTATGGGAAGAGGAAGGGCCAATGCCAATACTGAACATATCGAACACGCTAATCATCTGATCACTCCAAGCACAACAGGTATTGAATGCAGCCATTCAACTTATATTGAATGATTGTAGATTTTTTTTAGCGACAACCCAACAAGATTTTTTGAAGATGTGATCGAAATGTCAAATCCGGGATGGAAGAAGGAGGGACAGGAAACATGGAACATGGGAACCGACGGCCAGAGAGTCCCCCCGGGCCGGCAATATACCCGTTGTAGCCTGGGTGGGTATCTAAGATGGGAGGCTTATCTGGCGACCTGCAGGGCAAACTGATGCAGCACGGCGGCGGTAATGCCCCATACCCAGATCCCTTGCCAGCGGATGAAACAGACGGTGTGCAGCCGGCCACGGCGACGCAGGGTAAACAGATGATGCCGCCTGAGGTCGAGCAAATACTCGAGCGGCACCTGGAAGACTTCCTCCACCTCGGCGGGATTGGCGGTAAAACGGGCGGAGGCATCCACCAGCCCGACAAAGGGCGTCAACGCAAAGCCGGAGACCGTATACTGGGCACGCAGCCGGCCCAGCGGCTGGCACAGGCTCGGATCCAGGCCGATTTCCTCTTCGCTTTCCCGCAGGGCCGTGTGCCACAGGCTGATGTCGGTCTCTTCCACCCGCCCGCCGGGGAAGCTGACCTGCCCCGGATGATGGCGCAGATGGCGGCTGCGCCGGGTGAGTATCAGCTCCAGGCCCCGCTCGCCTTCCTGCAGGGGCAGCAGCACGGCCGCCGCCTGGGCATGGGCGGGCAAAAACGGATCGGATAGCGGCGGCAACAGGTTAAAACGGGCCAACAGCTCTGCCCGAGTCATAGTTCCTCCAGGACGGGAAGTATCTTGCCCAGTTTATCAAATAACTCCTGATATTCATCGGTCACCCGGGAGTCGGCCACCACACCGCCGCCCGCCCAGCAATACAGCCGGTCTCGCTCCGCCATCAGGGTGCGGATGGTAATGCTGGTGTCCATCCGTCCATGGCTGCTGATATAACCGATGCTGCCGCAATAGGCATGGCGGCGATGGGGCTCCAGCTCTTCGATGATTTCCATCGCCCGCACCTTGGGCGCCCCGGTAATGGAGCCGCCGGGAAAGGTGGCCGCCAGCAGATCGGTGCCGTCCAGCCCCGGCTGCAGCTCGCCGGTGATGGTGGACACCAGGTGGTGAACCGCCGGAAAGGACTCGATGGCGAACAGGCTGGGCACCCTGACCGAACCGGGTACACAGACCCGGCCGATATCGTTGCGCAGCAGATCCACTATCATCAGGTTTTCGGATCTGTCCTTGGGGGCGTCGGCCAGCTCGGCGGCCAGGGCCGCGTCCTCGGCTGGGCAACTGCCCCTGGGCCGGGTGCCCTTGATCGGCTTGGTTTCCACCCGCCGGCCGTCGAGCTCAATAAAACGCTCCGGCGACAGGCTCAGCACGGCCCCCTCTGGCAGCTGCAGGAAGGCGGAAAACGGCGCCCGGTTATGGGCGCTCAGGTGACGATAGGCCTGCCAGGCGCTGCCGTTGAAGGGAGCATCGAAGCGCACCGTCAGATTGATCTGATAGCAGTCGCCGGCACGCAGATAGGCCTGCACCCGCTCGAAGTTGGCCCGATAGTCGTCATAGTCCTGATTGGCCCGCCAGCCCCCCTCGAGCCGGAACGGCTGCGCCGGCGCTACCCGTTGCGCCCGCCACCAGGCCAGCCGCTCATGCAATTGCGCTTCATCCCCCAGCGCCAGCAGATGGGCCTGGCCGGTCTGGGTATCGATAACCCAGGCCCAGTCGAAAATACCCACCGCCATGTCCGGGGTGGCCAGTTCATCGGCAGCCAGGCTCGGCAGCCGCTCCAGACGGCGGCCGAGGTCGTAACCGAACAGCCCCAGGGCACCGCCCAGAAACGGCAGATGGGCCCATTGCGCCGGGGCCTGGAGCCGGCCCAGCAGGCGTTGCTGGAGCCCTTGCAGCAGGGTAAAGGGGGAATCCGGGGAGGTCTCCTGCTTTCCCTGGCAGTCGATCAGGGTGGTTTCGCCCCGGGTCACCAGGGTGGCCAGGGGCGCGGCGCTGATAATATGGAAACGGCTGTCGGCACGCTCAAGGGTGCCCGACTCCAGCAACATGGCCCAGGGCAGGTGGGCGATAGGGGCAAAGAAATCATGTACCGAGCCGGTGAAGGGCTGGCTATGAATTTGCAACATTATGTAATCCAATCGACAGTTTTGGCAGTTCGCCTGGCGCACAGGTTGGCAGGCAAGGGCGGCAAAGCGTATCATAGCGGGGCTTATAACAACACAGAGCTAGCCCGATAACCCATGAGGAAGCCATGAGCATTATCAAGAAGCAGGACTTTATCGACTCAGTCGCAGACGCCCTACAGTACATCTCCTATTATCATCCCCTCGACTTCGTCAAGGCAATGGAAGAAGCCTACCACAAAGAGCAGAGCCAGGCCGCCAAAGACGCCATCGCCCAGATCCTGATCAACTCGCGCATGTCCGCCGAAGGCCACAGGCCCATCTGCCAGGATACCGGCATCGTCACCTGTTTCGTTAAAATCGGTATGCAGGTGCAGTGGGAAACCGATATGACGGTCCAGGAAATGGTGGATGAGGGCGTACGCCGCGGTTACAACAACCCCGATAACCCCCTGCGCGCCTCTATTGTCGCCGATCCCGCCGGTCGCCGTATCAACACCAAAGACAACGCCCCGGCCGTAGTGCATGTCGAGATGGTGCCCGGTGACCATGTGGAAGTGGCCATCGCCGCCAAGGGCGGCGGCTCGGAGAACAAGTCCAAGATGGTCATGCTCAACCCCTCCGACGATATCGTCGAGTGGGTGCTGAAGACCCTGCCGACCATGGGCGCCGGCTGGTGTCCGCCCGGAATGCTCGGCATCGGCATCGGCGGTACCGCCGAAAAGGCCGCGGTACTGGCCAAAGAATCGCTGATGGACCCGGTCGATATCCACGAGCTGAAAGCCCGTGGCGCCGAGACCACCGAAGAAAAACTGCGCCTGGAAATCTTCGAGAAAGCCAACAAGCTGGGCATTGGCGCCCAGGGCCTGGGCGGCCTGACCACGGTGTTGGACATCAAGATCAAGTCCGCGCCCACCCACGCGGCCTCCAAGCCGGTGGTGATGATCCCCAACTGTGCCGCCACCCGCCATGTGCACTTCCACCTGGACGGCTCGGGCCCCGCCGAACTGACCCCGCCGAAGCTGGAAGACTGGCCGGAAGTCACCTGGGAAGTGGGCGAGAACGTACGCCGGGTCAACCTGGATACCGTGACCCGCGACGACATCGCCCAATGGAAGATGGGTGAAACCGTACTGCTGTCCGGCAAACTGCTTACCGGCCGCGACGCCGCCCACAAGCGCATCCAGGAAATGCTCAAGAACGGCGAGCCGCTGCCGGTCGACTTCAAGGACAGGTTCATCTATTACGTGGGTCCGGTCGATGCCATCGGCGACGAGGCCGTGGGTCCCGCCGGCCCCACCACCTCGACCCGGATGGACAAGTTCACCGATATGATGCTCGAACAGGCCGGCCTGCTCGGCATGGTGGGCAAGGCCGAGCGCGGCCCGGCCACCGTCGAGAGCATCAAGCAGCACAAGGCCGTCTATCTGATGGCGGTGGGCGGCGCCGCCTACCTGGTAGCCAAGGCGGTCAAGAAAGCCCGGGTGCTGGCCTTCGAAGATCTGGGGATGGAAGCCATCTACGAATTCGAGGTGGAAGACATGCCGGTCACGGTGGCGGTTGACAGCGAAGGGCACAACGCCCACGTCAGCGGCCCGGCCATCTGGCAGGCCCGTATCGAAGAACTGGACGGCAAACTGGCCGGCTAACAGCACTGGCAAACAGCCGGGGGCAGCCCTGCCCCCGGCTCAGTGGGTATCGAAGCCGGCATAATCAGCGACCGCTATCTCCTCCTGCTCCAGGGCATCAACCCGGGCATGGGACGGCCCTCCCCCCGCCAGCCAGTCCACCAACTGCTGCACATTGTGCCGTTCTCCCTCGGCCACCACCTCGACCCGACCATCGGCCAGGTTACGGGCATAGCCGCTGACCCCCAGGATTTCTGCCTGGCGCTGGGTGTAATAACGAAACCCCACCCCCTGCACCAGACCGCTGACCCAGATTTTTTTCGCCACCTTCGCCATCATGGTTTCGGCTCCCCGTTTGTGTTTTGCCAAGCCACACCCTAGAATTGTGGCCCTTTATCAGCAAAGCCACCATAAGTATGACCGCAGCCATCTATCTTACCGCCGGCCGGGAAAAATCCCTGCTCCGCCGCCATCCCTGGGTGTTCTCCCGCGCCGTCGAGCGGGTGGAAGGCCAACCCAATGCCGGCGACACCATCAACATCTACAGCCATAACGGCAAATGGCTGGCCCGAGGCTTTTATTCTCCGCAATCCCAGATCCGTGCCCGGGTATGGACCTTCGACCAGGACGAAACCATAGACGGCGACTTCTTTTACCGCCGCCTGGCCCGCGCCAAAGATGGCCGCCAGCCGCTGATCGAAGAGCAGGGCCTCACCGGCTACCGGCTGTGCGCGGCCGAGTCAGACGGCCTGCCCGGGGTGACCATAGATGTCTATGCCAATGTGCTGGTGTGCCAGTTGCTGAGCACCGGCGCCGAACGCTGGCGGCCTGTCATCGTCGAGGCGCTGCAAGCCCTCTATCCCGACGCCTGTATCTATGAGCGTTCCGATGTCGCGGTGCGCAAGAAGGAAGGCCTGAAGGAGCGCAAGGGCCTGCTGGCGGGCACCCTGCCTCCCCAGCCGCTGGTGATCGAGGAAAACAACGGCGTGCGCATCCTGATCGACGTGGAGCAGGGGCACAAGACCGGCTTCTACCTGGATCAGAGAGACAACCGCCGCATCGCCGGCCGTTACTGTAAAGACAAGCGGGTATTGAATTGCTTCAGCTATACCGGCGGCTTCGGCGTCTATGCCCTGCAGGGGGGTGCCAAAGAGGTGATCAACGCCGATGTCTCCGAGTCCGCCCTCGCCCTGGCGCAACAAAACGCCGAACTCAACGGCCTGGATCTGAGCCGGGCCCGCTTCGAGCAGGCCGATGTGTTCAAGCTGCTGCGGGAATACCGGGAGCAGGGAGAGCGTTTCGATGTGATCGTGCTGGACCCGCCCAAGTTCGCCGAGAACAAGGCCCAGCTCAACGGCGCCTGCCGCGGCTACAAGGACATCAACATGCTGGCGTTCCAGTTGCTGAACCCGGGCGGTATCCTGCTTACCTTCTCCTGTTCAGGGCTACTGACCGCGGATCTGTTCCAGAAAATCGTCGCCGACGCCGCCCTCGATGCCGGCCGGGACGCGCAAATCCTCGAGCGACTCAATCAGGCCGCCGATCATCCCATCGGCACCGCCTACCCGGAAGGTCATTACCTCAAGGGCCTGGTGGTCAAGGCCTGGTAACCGCTGCGGGTCCGGTAGCCACCGGACCCGCATGTGCCCGCAAACACCTCCCTTGGTTAATGCGCTTTGTCACCATTGCGATTAGTATAGGGAGCTTACCCCAAGCAAGATCCATGGAGCCCAAGTGGAACCGATTCGTCTGACCCAATATAGCCATGGCGCCGGCTGCGGCTGCAAGATCTCCCCCAAGGTACTGGACACCATATTGCAAAGCCAGTTGCCCAGCTTTAACGACCCCAGCCTGGTGGTCGGCAACGGCAGCCGGGACGATGCCGCCGTGGTCGATATCGGCAACGGCATGGGCATCATCTCCACCACCGACTTCTTCATGCCGATTGTCGATGATCCCTTCACCTTTGGCCGCATCGCCGCCACCAATGCCATCAGCGACATCTACGCCATGGGCGGCACGCCCCTGGTGGCCATCGCCATCCTCGGCTGGCCGCTGGACAAGCTGCCGCCGGAAATTGCCCAGCATGTCATCGACGGCGGCCGCCAGGCCTGCCATGACGCCGGCATCAGCCTGGCGGGCGGCCACAGCATAGACGCCCCCGAACCCATCTTCGGCCTGGCGGTGACCGGCCAGGTACCGCTGACACGCCTCAAGCGCAACGATACCGCGGCGGCCGGCGACAAGCTGTTCCTCACCAAGCCGCTGGGGATCGGCATCCTCACCACCGCCCAGAAAAAAGGCGTGCTGCGCGACAAGGACAGCCAGCTGGCGCCGGAGCTGATGTGCCAGCTGAACAAACCGGGCCAGGCCTTTGCCCTGCTCGAGGGCGTCAGCGCCATGACCGATGTCACCGGCTTTGGCCTGATGGGCCACCTGCTGGAGATGTGCGAAGGCGCCAACGTCAGTGCCCGGCTGGAGATGGCGCGCATCCCGCTGCTGCCCAACCTGGATCATTACCTGGAAGCCGGCGCCGTACCCGGTGGCACCCTGCGCAACCTGGACGCCTACGGCCACAAGCTGGGTTCGCTGAGCGTGCGCCAGCAGCGGCTGTTGTGCGATCCCCAGACCAGCGGCGGCCTACTGGTGGCGGTCCGCCCCCAGGCCGAGGCCGAGTTTCTCGCCGCTGCCGCCGAATTTGGCCTGAAGCTGAAAGCCATCGGCGAGCTGACCGAGCCGGGCGCCAACCGCATCGAGGTGCGTGGTGACTGAACTGGTTGACGATTACGGCCGGCTGCTGGGCGAGGATATCCCCCTGCTCGATCTGCGCGCCCCGGTGGAGTTTAGCCAGGGCGCCTTTCCCCTGGCCAGCAGCCTGCCGTTGATGACCGATGATGAACGTGCCCGGGTCGGCACCTGTTACAAGCAACAGGGCCAGCAGGCGGCCATCGAGCTGGGTCACCGGCTGGTGGCCGGCGAGCTGCGCGAACAACGGCTGCAGGGCTGGATGGACTGGCTGACCCGGCATCCGGACGGGGTCATCTATTGTTTCCGGGGCGGGTTGCGCAGCGAAACCGTTCAACATTGGCTAGCCCAGGCCGGCCGCCCCGTCTCCCGGGTCAAGGGCGGCTACAAGGCGCTGCGCCGGCATCTGCTCGGCGTTATCGAACAGGGCTTCGAGGGGCCGGGGTTTGTACTGGCCGGGCTCACCGGCAGCGGCAAAACCGACTGGCTGTCGCGTACCCCCCTGGCCCTGGATCTGGAAGCCTGTGCCCACCATCGCGGCTCCAGCTTCGGCCACTGGGGAGAACCCCAGCCGACCCCTATTAACTTTGAAAATCGCCTCGCCATCGCCCGGCTCAAACAGCGGCGGGCCGGCATTGACGGCTGGCTGGTGGAAGACGAAAGCGCCATGATCGGCCGCTGTGCCCTGCCCCTGGATCTCTATCGGAAGATGCAGCAAGCGCCGCTGCTGGTGCTCGAAGTCCCCTTCGAACAGCGGGTCAGGCAAATCCAGTACGATTACGTGGATCTGATGCTGACCCATTTCCATCAGGATATGGTCCGTCTCGGCGACTATCTGCAGGACAGCCTGAAACGCCTCTACAAGCGCCTGGGTGACCGGGAATGGCGCCGGTTGTCGCACATCATGGATGACGCCCTGGCCCAACAGGCCAAGGGCTTTGGCAGCGACGGCCACCGGGAGTGGATTGCCGAGCTGCTGACACGTTACTACGACCCCATCTACCACCGCCACCTGGCGGAGAAGGAGTCGCGTATTGTCCGGCGTGGCGAGGCGGATGAGCTGGCCGAGTGGCTGGCCAGCCAGCCCGAGGCCCGAACTCTGCCTTCCGCCTGATGCTATGCAGACTACGCCGAGCATGACATTATGTTAAAAAAAGAGTGAATCGATGCTGAACCGAGTTACCCTGCCCGTCACCCCTTTCGCCCAGAACTGCAGCCTGGTGTGGTGCAGCGCCACCCATAAGGCGGCGCTGATCGATCCCGGCGGCGAAACCGAGCGGCTGCTGGCCGAGATTGAAGAACGCGGTCTGCTCCTGGAAAGCATACTGCTCACCCACGGCCATCTGGATCATGTGGGCGCCACCGGTGAGCTGGCGGCCGGCACAGGGGTGCCGGTGATCGGCCCTCAGCGGGAGGACGCCTTCTGGATCGACATGCTCGAGCAGCAGGTCCAGATGTTCGGCTTTCCGCCCGTGGTGCCCTTCAGCCCTAACCGCTGGCTGGAGGGCGGCGACACCGTCCGGGTCGGCCAGGAGAGCCTGGTCGTTTATCACTGTCCCGGCCATACCCCTGGCCACCTGGTGTTTGTACATCAGGCACAGCGGTTGGCCTTTGTCGGCGATGTGCTGTTCAACGGCTCTATCGGCCGCACCGACTTCCCCCGGGGCAACCACCAGCAGCTGATCGACGCCATCACCCATACCCTGCTGCCGCTCGGCGACGACATCGTCTTTGTCCCCGGCCACGGCCCGGAGAGCAGCTTCGGCGAGGAGCGGCTCAACAACCCGTATTTGCGGTAATACCGCGTCTGTAAGTTCGGATGAGTATCAAGTGGGAGGCCCGGCCTTGGGCCTGTCCCCGCGCCCACAGGTTATGGCCGGCTACCCACCCAGGTGCTCGGCAAAGAAACCCAGGGTCCGGGACCAGGCCAGCTCGGCCGCCTCCGGATGATAACGGGGCGTGGAGTCGTTATGAAAGCCGTGCTGAGTGCCTGGATAGGTAAACGCCTGGTAACGCACCTTATGCTGCTGCAACGCCTGTTCATAGGCCGGCCATCGGGCGTTGATACGCTCATCGTTCTCGGCCATCTGTACCAGCATCGCAGCCCTGATGTCGGCGACCGTCTCAAGGTCCGGCGCCATGCCGTAAAAAGGGACGGCGGCGCTGATCAGCTCCGGTAGCTCGGCCGCCAGCCTGTTGGCCATGCCGCCGCCGAAGCAAAAACCCACGACCCCCAACTTGCCGTTGCCGCCGTCCAGGGCGCTCAGGAAACGGGCTGCCGCGAAAAAGTCGGCGACCACCTTGCCGGCATCCAGTTGTTGCTGCAGGACCCGGCCGTCATCGTCATTGCCCGGATATCCGCCCAGCGGATAGAGGGCATCGGGCGCAAAGGCGATCAACCCGGCTTTGGCCAGGCGCCGGGCCACATCTTCGATATAGGGGTTGAGCCCCCGGTTCTCGTGCACCACCAGCACGGTGCCGACCCGCTGTGACAGCTCACGGGGCTGAACCAGATAGCCGCGTCCCTTGCCGTGCCCTTCCGGTGAGTCGAACTCCCGGTAGCTGCCCTGGATATCAGGATCGTTGAAAGACACCTGCTGGGCCCGGGCATAATCGGGCTTGAGGGCGTTAAACAGCGCCCAGGCCGTCATCCCGCCCACCGCCACCCGACCCAGGCCGGTTAAAAACTGGCGGCGGTCAATAAAACCGTGGGCGTATCGATCATACAGCTCAAAGGCTTTGGCCGGGATCATGGGGACATTCCGTTGCTTGCTCATGTGCTTGCTCCTGTATCTATACCAAACTGAGTGTAGCAGCCCATCGGTCTCAAAGCGGCCACACCCACAGCAGCATGGGCACGCTGACCAGGATGACGATCAGCTCCACCAGCAGGCCCAGCCGCCAGTAATCTCCGAAGCGAAATCCCCCCGGCCCCAGGATCAGGGTATTGTTCTGGTGGCCGATGGGGGTAAGGAAGGCACAGGAGGCACCGACCGCAATGGCCATCAGGAAGGCATCGGCGCTGACTCCGAGTTGGGCGGCGGTACTGATGGCAATCGGGCACATCACCGCCGCCGTGGCCGCATTGTTCATCAGATCAGACAGGAACATGGTCACCACCAGCAGCAGCACCAGCCCAATCACCGCCTGCCCCTGCGCCGCCTTGTCCAGCAACAGCTGCGCCAGCATATCGGCGGTGCCGGTAGTCGCCATGGCATCGGCCACCGGCAGCATGGCGCCCAACAGCATGATCACCGGCCAGTCGATGGCGCTGTAAATGGAGCGCAGCGGCACCAGCTTCAATGCCACATAGGCCAACACCCCGATGGCGAATGAGATGGCCGCAGGCAGCACTCCCAGGGCGGCCGCCCCGACCACCACCGCCATGATCAGGGCGGCGGTCAGTGCCTGCCCCTCCTCCGGTACCCGGATATCGCGGGCGGCCAGGGGCAGGCAGCCGAACTCGGCGGCAAAACCTGACAGGGACTCGGGGCTGCCCTGCACCAGCAACACATCCCCGGCCTGCACGGGTGCCGATTGAAGTCGCTTGATCGAATGCCTTCCTTCGCGGGAAATGGCCAGCAAGTTGATGCCATAGCGGGAGCGCAGCTCAATGTCGGTGGCCGAACGACCGACCAGCAGGCCGGTGGGCGTCACCACCAGTTCCTGGATCTCCACCTCGTCTGAGCCGGATGTCTCTTCGCCGTTTTCTTCATCGGGCAAGTCCTGGTGCGCTGGCCGGGGGCCATCCCTCCGTTTGCCGTTTTGTTCATCTTCTTCGTTGGCGGATTCCTGCCCTTCCAGCTTGAGACCCAGGCTGGACAACGCCAGGACCAGGGACTCGGGCTCGACCTCGATCACCAGGATATCGCTGGCCTGCAATAACCGCCGGGTATTGGGCACGGGAATACGCACCTCCCCGCGCACCAGGCCGACGATCTGGGCATCGGCTTCATCCAGCATCCGCTCGACCTCGCGCAGGCTCATGCCGACCGCCTTGCTGCCTTCGACAATGCGCACCTCACTCAGGTAGGCCGCGGAGTCAAAACTGCCGGCATCCGCCTGTTTGCGCACCGGCACCAGCCGCCAGCCGACCAAGCCGACGAAGACCACCCCGGCAGCCGCCACGGCCAGGCCCACCGGAGTAAAATCGAACATGGCGAAACTGCCCATCCCGGCCTCGGCCCGGAATCCGGAGACGATCAGGTTGGGCGGTGTGCCGATAAGCGTGGTCATGCCCCCCAGGATGGAGCCGAAGGCCAGGGGCATCAGTACCTGGCCCGGCGGCAATTCCTGGCTGGCGGCGAGCTGCATGGCGACCGGCATCAGCAACGCCAGGGCACCGACATTGTTCATAAAGCCGGACAGCAAGGCCGCCAGGCCGATCAGCGTCAGTATGCTGAGGGTCGGTCCCTTTGCTGCAGGCAGGCACCGCTGCGCCAGTACATTGACCGCCCCGCTTTTCTGCAGGCCATATCCCAACACCAGTACACAGGCCACGGTCACCACCGCCGGGTGGCCAAAACCGGCAAACGCCTCCTCGGCCGGCACCAGGCCGGTGAGCACGCACACCAGCAGGGCGGCCAGCGCCACCAGATCGTGTCGCCATGTCCCCCACAGGAGCATGGCCATGGTCGCCACCAGCACGGCAATAATGATCAGTTGTTCGACGGTCATAGGCGCTCCAACAGGATGCATCCGGGCATCGGCCCGCACAGTCACAGTGTAGGCCGGGTTTCTGACCCGGGGCACGACTTCACCCACAAACCACGGCCCGAACCCGTCGGCCCCACCAACGGCGGAAGATCCCCTCGCCGTATTCCATCCCGGCTCCAACTAGGGTATAAGGGCGCTATGAAAACTCCGAAACGAATCCAACCCCTGGTTGATGAAGGCCTGATCGATGAGGTCATCGGCCAGCTGATGAGCGGCAAAGAAGCCACCGTCTATATGGTGCGCTGTGGCGCCGAGATCCGCTGCGCCAAGGTCTACAAAGAGGCCAGCAAACGCAGTTTCAAGCAGGCGGTGCAATACCAGGAAGGCCGCAAGGTGCGTAACAGTCGCCGGGCCAGGGCCATGGAGAAGGGCTCCAAATTCGGTCGCGACCAGCAGGAGCAGGCCTGGCAGAATACCGAGGTAGACGCCCTCTACCGCCTGGCAGCGGCCGGGGTGCGCGTCCCCCAGCCCTACGGCTGCTTTGACGGTGTGCTGCTGATGGAGTTGATCACCGATGACGAGGGTTTGGTAGCCCCGCGCCTGAACGACGTGTCCATGTCTGCCGAGCAGGCCCGGGAAGATCACGCCCTAGTGATGCGGTACGTGGTGCGCATGCTCTGTGCCGGGCTGGTCCATGGGGATCTTTCGGAGTTCAACGTGCTGGTGGATGAGTCCGGGCCGGTGATTATCGATCTGCCCCAGGTGGTGGATGCGGCCGCCAATAACCATGCCCAGTGGATGCTGGAGCGGGATGTGAACAATATGACCAGCTACTACGGCCAGTACGCCCCCGAATTGCTGGAGAGCCGCTATGCCAAGGAAATGTGGGCGCTGTTCGAAGCGGGCGAATTACACCCCGAGGTCGCCCTGACCGGCTTGTTTGAAGAAAGTACCCAAGCCGCCGATGTCGACTCGGTGCTGGAAGAAATCAAGGCGGCCATGGCCGAAGAGCAGGCCCGCCAGGCGCGCATGCACGAAGCCCGGCAGCCGGATTGAAGGTTATTCAGAGAGGATCCTATAAATACTCAGTGCCGCCGACAGACCGAGCAGCCAAGCACTCAGGGTAAGCTCTTCCACCGCAAAACCGAGAAAACGCTGTTTATTGGTCAGCTCACCCGCCAGCCTTTCGACGGCATCAAGATGATCATCACAGAGGTGCCGGCTGGCCTCTTCCGCATTTTCAGCATCAAGACAGGCCAGTGTTTTCCGCTCAACCGGCAGGGCCCAGCGCTCGCCGCTGCGCCAGGTCAGCAAGGCATGACCCCAGGCGCAGATCAGTGCAAACACGGCCAGCAGAAGCGAGATCAACCTAAGCCAGCCGACTGGGTGAGCAGGATGGAAGAGTACGCCAGCCTGGATAATGGCAATCAGCGCCACGGCGATAATGATGACGGTGGCAACGATAAGCAGGGTGGCACCTTGTTGCTCGATATAGCTCAGCCTGGACAGCCGTTCATGGTATCTGTCGCTTAGGTAGGCAAGCTTTTTGTTCATTTGACTCCCGTGCATGCGAGGCTGGTGCGTGCGTTGATTATAGCAAGCCCCCTGTTATCGCCTGATCAGGGTTCCGGCCCTGTCGAGATGAAACATGTCTAGATCGTTAGCCAGCAACAGGTTGCCGGCGTAACATGTCCTTGCCTCCAGCTCGATATCCCCGATGGTGAGCCCGGATCCGCCGCTATCCTTATAGCGCGGGCTGAAATGGGTCAATATCAGGTTGGCAATAGCCGCCTCTGCCGCGAATTGAGCGACGGCCTTTGCCGAGCTATGCCGGGGCCCTGCACCGACCTTCTCGGCGACGGCTTCGGTATAGGTTGCCTCATGCACAAGCACATGGGCCGATTTCGCGCTTTCGGCAAGTAAGGCGGGGGTGTCGTTATCACCGGAGATAATGACTTTTCGCGGCTTGCGTACCTCAAGCAGGTAGTCGCGGCTGCAAATAACGCGACCATCCGGCAGTATCACGTCCTCACCTCGCTGGAGCTGTCCCCACACAGGCCCGGACTCGATAGCATCTGCTTTCAATCTGGTTACATCGAGCTTGCGGGACAGGCCCGTTTCAACAAAAACATAGGCAAACGAGGGCACCCGGTGGGACAAGGCCACGGCGTCGATGTCGAACCCATCACCGTCAAATACGCCCGACATCCCCGCCACGTCGACAAAGTTAACCGGGTAAGAAAGCCTCAGCTGGGTAGCTTTTTGTGTGGCTTCAATAAATTCCCGGATGGCGGCGGGGCCGATAATGGTCAGGGCTGCGCTGCGCCCCGACATGGTCGCGCTCGCCAGCAGCCCGGGGAGGCCATAACAATGATCGCCATGTACATGGGTGATGCAGACCGCCTGCAGGCTGTTTAACGATAAATTGGTATGCAGCAGGCGATGCTGGGTTCCTTCACCACAATCAATAAGGAACCAAGGCTTTGAGCCTGCCTTCCTCAGCGCAACACCGGACAGGTTTCTGGTCTTGGTGGGCGTACCCGACGAGGTGCCCAAAAAGATAATGTCCATAATCCGCCTTATACCGATCACTTAATTACATGATCCGCCGTCTTCAGGGGTAATGCCTGTTGGTTAACGGGGTTTGTTGACTTCCAAGCCGACCTTCTGCGCCATGGACGGCCAGCAGAGCCTCCGGGGCAGCTTACTGCCTGCACCGAGTTGGATAACGGACCGAACATCCGGTGAATGTTCGCAGCCGTTATCCAGCGCAGGTGACCTCAAACTTCGTTAACTGTATATCGCCAGCTCCCTGCGCTCACGCTCCCGGTCCGGATCTTCCAGCGCGGCAACCGCCTCGATCTGCCGGATGTAGGCTGTCGGCAGGCCGGCCTCCCTGGCACCGAGCAATACATGCGTCTTGTACCAGCAATAAGGAGCAAGCGCGTCATCGATATGGGTGGCGTAATAGGTAATGGCGAGGACGACACTGCCATCTTGACCGACAACGATAACCTTCTTTTCGTTATAGCCCCGGCCCAGCCCCTCGGCGCCGTCCAGTGCCTTTTTATCGGCTTCGCTGATGTCGAACAAAACGCCAAGGACATAGTCTCCGTCCTCATTGGTTGCATAGGCATCGCATTTGGCCGAGCCATCCCGGCTGCGCTTGTGGAACCTCAGCACATGCCTTCGCAGTGTATAGGTGCCCATTTTCCGGGCACTCGGCACCCGCTCGCGCAGCCGGGCCAGCGACATATTGGAACCATAGGCAAAATACTTCATCGCGCCTCGAAAATACTGATAAATTAATACCAGCCATGGTTGAAGGACTATGTACAGACAACGACTGGCTGGCGTTGCTGATCAATACGTCAGATCTTCGGCAGTAAATTTTCTCTTGGGGGTTTTTCCTAAGATACGCTTCAACACATCATTCAGTGTATGAGGATCGTTATCAAATCCACCGTGGCTCTCGCTGGTGCTGCGCCCGCTCTTCCTTCCCCGGCTGTAGACAAACTCGACAGGAAAACCATCCACCTCGATAAGGCTGTTGTATTTCTGCATGCCCAGCAGGGGCGCAAGGGTATTTTCCTCAAAGGCACGGGAAACCAGATACAGCAGCGATTTTTGATAAATTTTCGCTACGTTGTCGTCCTGTTCCAACTTGTCTGTGAGGTTGTAAATACACAGGTTTTGAATGTGCTTGCCTTCCAGCAGAGGCCGGAACTCTGAATCGAACAACTCCTTGGTGGCCGCCGGGGCCAGCAGCGAGCAAGTGCTCACGGTGAGATCAGGAAAAAGCGAGATTGCCCGAGTCAGCAGGTGAGCCTGGAGGATGGCGCCCGTCGAATGGCCAAGCAGATGGATATTGATGTCGCGGTCCAGGGCGCGAAGGCTGGTGATGATTCTGTCGAGCACATCGGTACCGTCGGCGTTCTTTGTGCTGAAGGGTTTTCTGGCGCCAAATTTCATTTCACGCCAGAGGGCCCGGCCGGGCTTGCGGGTCAGATCTTCAATGCGGCGATCAAACCAATCGCTGATGCCGCCCGCTATCATGTCCGCGTCATCCCTCTTGCCGATGATGATATCCTTTAATTCTTCGGCCAGGCCGGTGTCATACATAAAATGAAATGGATAAATTCCATTTTCAAGAAACACGTCTTTCATCGCCGCAATACGCCTCGCCGAGGCTTTGACGCTGTTCAGCCCGCCGTGCGCATACAGTAAAATATGCTCAAATCGGCGTGTTTTCAGATGGTGTTGCACCAGCGCCATATGATCGCGATTGCTCCAGTAGCGCCCTTTATCGTGATAGGCACCGTCATCGAGGTGCACAAAATGTTCCTCTATTTGTTGCCTCGGTACCGACCCCATGGATGCGCCCCGATTGGTGGCGGATTTAGCCCCGACGGAAACACTGGCAGAAAATATTTGTGGCGTGGGCAACGCCAGCTGCACCACCCAGGCGTCCATGATGTGCTTTGCCCAGTCGGAATAAAGCCAGAGTGCGAGGCCACCCTTGCCCCAATCATCCTCGCCCCAGGAGTTTTGTATCCAGAAGCCCTTTGGGTTGTAACCGACAATAGCGAACGCATGACCACCGATAATGCCGTCTCGTTCGGGGATATACGCTTCTCCGTCTTGATCTTCAACGGGAGCGTACCAGCCATTGTGAACCTTCGCCGAGGCGTAAATGACGCCGGCTTCATTAATGGCGGCGTGAAAGTCGGTGATGTCCGGCCCGATCCGGTAATAGGCGCCGAGCGTTCGCTTCCTGGCATCCTCCGAGATCTCCGGCGTGATAATGAAATCTCCCTGACACTCCCCATAGGGCGCCAGACCCTCCAGGCAAACTCCGGTATTTTTCCAGCCTTTTATCGCTCCCCGGCAACTGGAGCCTTCGTAATCTTCTCCCGGCCACTCGTCGTATCGCCTGGCCAGCTCGTAGAGCATGCGTGGGCTGACTTTGTGATTCTTATTCTGGAAGCGGTAGAGTAAGTTGATGGTCGCCGCCAGACCAAAGCCGGTACAGGCCCCCTCTTTGCCCTGGTCGAGAATGTATAGATTACCCGGGGGATGGATGACATCTTTCAAGGGAGCCAGTGTCGGCTCGTAATAACGGTCTCGCAGGTCGGGGGCATCCGCCACGACATTCAGGGAGGCTTTGGGAGGATAACTGGACATACCTATCTCCTGATTGGAAGCCAATCGATAGCTTTATATAAGTCAGTTTATCCGTAATTAAGATGGCGCGATAAACGCCGATCACTGCTCCGCCACCCGCCTTATTGATAGAGGCATTGAATGCCATGGGTACATTCCATATAGGACATCCATCTTGCCATTCGTGCCGTCTCAGCTTTCTGCTGTCTGGCCGCGCAGTATGGCTTCGAGGCTGATTTTCGGGCATACCGCATCATTGATGTAGTCGAGCAGGTTGCTCGCCGCTCGGCGGATGTATTTTTCCGTGTCAGCGTCCAGACAACGGCCGTCCGCATCGAACACCTGTTGCACCCTGGCAATCGATATCGCCAGGGGTAGCGGCACCGCTCCTATATGGGCGCAGATCGCCCGCAGCTGCTCGGTGGACTTGATGGCGCCAATCACCCCCGCCGCCACCCCCAGCAAGGAGACGGGCTTGCCGGCCAGCATGCTCGGGAAACCAAGGTTGTCGATAGCCAGTTTCATCGGACTGCTGATCCCGCCATGGTATTCAGGCGAAGCCAAAAGCACCCCCGTCGCGGCCCCGACCGTCTGCTGAAACTGCTCGATAGCGGCGGGGTTTTTAGGGGGCATACCCGGCAACGGCAGATCCAATGTCTCCAGCCGAATGGAGATCACCTCCACCCCGGGCATCTTGCTAAACTCGTCCAGGGCTAACTTGAGGGCCATGGCGGTGTAGTTACCCGGACGCACACTTCCGCATATGGTCACAATCTTAATATTTTTCATCACATACTCCTGTTTACCGGGGCAGGCCGTACTCCTTTGCCTGTTTTGTCGGGAGGGAAGAGACATCACCGCAGCGGCGTTCACCCGCTCGTTCGCTGTCATTTCAATGTAAAGCTTAAGAGAAAAAACCATCGCATGGGGATGAAGAGCACAAACTGTGCTGCTCTGGGGCAAGGGAACAGCCCGGGTTTGGTCCTGCCGAAAAACGGCCTCGCCGCTGGCAGGTTGGCGAAACAAGAAGTAGACATAAAGGTAGGGTAGCCGGATGCCGGGTCTTACCCTGCTGCTTATCAACCAGCCAGGTAACCAGCCATGAGCAAACCCAAGCAACAGCCCAGAAATCCGCCGGCGCCCCACCTGCCCCATCCCCCGAAAAAACCGCCGCCTCCACCGCCGCTACCCGGAAAAAGCCGCTGATCCTTACTGCCGAGGACGGCTTCCATTAGGCACGGCAGGATACCTATGATTACGCTGCAGGGCGCGCGCATCTTGAATTACGTCACCGGTGCTGAATACCGTAAGTTTGTCGTGCTTCGAGTTCGTGGTCGCCTTGAACTTCCGCCGGGTCTTGCACTCCAGGCTTTCTTCCTTCATCAGCCGGGCAATCCGGCAACGGCTGACCGCCTTGTATTCTCCGGCCAGCTTGCGCTGGATACGCCGAGAACCATAGGTTGCCCGACCCTCTTCGTGGTGTTCACGGATCCTCGCCTTCAACGCCTCATCCTGCTGCTCTCGCTGGCTGGACGGCTTGGACCGCCACTCGTAATAGCCACTGCGAGACACCTCAAACACTCGGCACATCAGGGCGGTGTCGAACTCACCCTGGTTGGCGTCGATGAAGGCGTACCTCAGCGAATTCCTTGGCGAAGAAAGCGGCCGCCTTTTTTAACAGCTCACGCTCCTCCTTGAGCCGGGCGTTCTCTCGCCGAAGGTGTTTCAACTCTTCATACAGGTGCTGATCATCAACCGTGCTACCGGAGCTGACATCCCGCTCACCGTGATACTTCCTGATCCAGGTATGCAGCGTGTTGACGTTGATACCCAGCTCTCTGGCGGTTTGAGTGACAGGTTGTTCAGATTCCACGGCCAGCTTGACCGCGGCTTCTTTTAAACTCAGCTGTATAGGAATTGGCTTTCTTCTGACTCATGACACACACCTTCTATGGGCAGGTGATCTTACCTGCCCATAGAAGGTGTGTGTTCGGGAAACTATAGCCACTTCACCATTCGGGTTAGCATAGTTTGCGTTCAGTAAGAACTAGACACTGAATTAAAAACTTCATGACATTCTCCCATTCAGTTGAACACTACAGTTTCCAACGACTTATTAGGTGCCGCAGCTACCATGACTCGGAGTCTTTGCAAATGAGATGGACGATAGATGCGGGGCTTGACACCCAGAACGCCTGAAACCCCTCTGGTAGCGGCTCTATCTCGTCGCAGCGCACTATGCCAGCCGACTTGAGATACTCTGCGGCCGAAGAGACATCGTTTGTAATTACTTCAAGCCATATTTCAGCTTGGCTTATGCCAGGAACGCTATCAATCCAGAGGTTATTAGAGCCGAACTCGAACCCCACTGACGGAGCGTGCTTTGTTATCTGTTTGAGGCCGAGCACATCTCGGTAAAATTGGACGGTGACCTCGTATAAATGAGGCGGAGTCTTCATTGCAATGTTTCGGCCTGCTGAGAATGTTGCATTTATTGTCATGTGAACTCCTTAGTGTGTCACCGAACAGATGCTGCCGGGCCAGACTGGAGTTAATGCGTCTGGCTCATGGCGCAGGAATTACCGAATTATGAGGGGATCCGCCAGCGTCCGAATTCTCTCGCGGCCCTGACGGCGTGAAGCGGCGGTAGGGCAGTAACTCATACCTGATGGGAAATGCTGAGTGGTATGGCTGGAGCATAGCGAAATTCGCGCCGCTTTTAACCATGCTACCGCCCTAACGTCGCAAGCTGCCATTGTAACCATCCCCTGTTCACCCAGTATCCGTACAAAACCATTCTGGACGCAGAGCAAGTATCGGGCAATTGCACAAAAGTAGAAGTAAGAGGCAAAAAACATCGGTGGGTTACTTATACTAACTAGAATAAAAATCTGATCATATTTAAGCCTGAGTTTCAGAGGCAACACAATCACCTCCCACGGCACGCCATTAACTCATCCCTGAGGGCTCGGGAAATGCCGTCTGACCGCCATCCATGGCGGTCAGACGGCGCGGAGGGGCCTATATGGAGGTATTCACGGCGTGTCGGAGGAGCTGACCATTTGGCCGCCTTTGCAGAACAACCAAACAGATCAGTTATTAAATCTGTTTGGTATTACTATTCTGCCAGCAATAAAAAACCGCCTTGCGGCGGTTTTTTTAAGCGTCTGTTTCGTTGCGATTAGGCGCGAACGAAGTCCAGGTGAGCCAGTTTCGGCTTGTAGGGGTGACGCTGGATGTCTTGTACCTTGGCCTTCACTTCTTCACCGTTGATCACCAGGGTCAGCACTTCGCTGTAGAAGCTGTCGCTTTCCTGAGCGGTGTTCAGTTTTTTGTGGTCCAGAGACAGGGCAACAGGCTCCTGACCGGCACCGTACAGGATGGCCGGTACTTTTTCTTCGTGACGCAGGCGGCGGCTCGCACCTTTCCCCAGGTCAGAACGAATTTCAGCTTCGAATGTAAAAGACATAATTTTCTCTCTATAAGTAATGGGCGGAAGCTGCGACCGACTCCCGCCAGATAAAAGCGCGCGAAGTCTAACACGGCGGCGGATGGCGGGGCAAGAACTTAGGTCAGTGGCGCGCCTGAGCCTACCGCGTGTCGGAAGAGCTGCTCCTTTGGCCAAATAAGCTAGCGGCTGACTGGAAATCACACCGCGTTCCCACACAGAGCTTGGGAACGCGAATCTCCGAGACCACCGGCTTTCAGCTCCCTATCGCCGCTATCTGCTGCAGGATCCGCTTGTCGGAAATCGGATACGGCGTGCCCAGGGTCTGGGCGAAATAAGACACCCGCAGCTCTTCTATCATCCAGCGGATCTCCTTCACCTCGGCGGTCGGCGGCTTGCCCCTGGGCTGCTTGTTGAGAAGCGCTTGGTAGGCGGTCTGCACATTCTGAATTTTCAGCAGGTGGGCCCGGTCCCGGTGCGGATCTATGGCCAGCTTGTCCAGCCGCTTCGACAGGGCCTCCAGGTAACGCTGCGCATCCTTCAGCCGTTCGCCGCCGGTGTCGGTCACAAAGCCCCGGTAGATAAGCCCGTCCAGCTGGGCCTGTATGTCCGACATGGCCATCGCCAGGGCCAGGTCTATCTTGCCCTTGAGCCGTTTCTTGATGCCCTGGGCCCGGCTCAGCACTTCTTCCACCTGCAGGGCGATGTCGGCCACCGTGGGGTTGAGCTCGCCGGCCACCTTGTCCTTCAGAATGTCGAATTCTTCGGGGGTCCAGGCCGGGGCGCCGTGCTGGCGCATAAGCGCATGAATGCCGGCGCGGATACAGTCGTCCACCAGATCCAGCACCTTGCCGTAGGGATTGAAATACAGCCCCAGCTTGGCCTTGTTGGGCAGCTTGTCCTGTAAATACTTGATGGGCGACGGCAGTTGCAGTTGCAGCAGCTTGCACTGACCGTCCCACATTGTCTGGGCCTGGCCGGCTTCGTCTTCACACAGTTGCAGGGCCACGCTGTTGCCCTGATCGGCGAGCGCCGGATAGGCCTTTACCTCGAACCCGGCCCGCTTGGCGGCAAAGGTTTGCGGAATGGCCCTGGCCGGAAACTCAAGCAAGCCTTCCTGCTCAAAGCGGTCGTCGTCCACCGCCTGGGTGAGCGCGGTCTGCACCTGGCCCTGCAGGGAGAGCTTGATGGCGTCCAGATCCCGGCCGGTGGCCAACTCCTTGCCATCGGCGTCCATCACCGCAAAGCGCATGATGAGATGCGGCGGCAATGCGCTCCAGTCCCAGTCTTCCCGGGGCACGGTCACGCCTGTCATGCGTCGCAGGTGTTTTTCCATCTGCTCGAGCAACGGGCCGTCGAACGGGGTCATGGCCGCCAGCAGTGCCTCGGCGAAGTTGGGCGCCGGCACGAAATGCTTGCGCATCGGCTTGGGCAACGACTTGATCAGGCTGATGAAAAGCTCCCGGCGCAGGCCCGGCACCTGCCACTCAAAGGGACCGGCGGCCACCTGGTTCAGCAGCGGCAGCGGAATGCGTACGGTCACGCCGTCTTCGTCCTTGCCCGGCTCAAACTGGTAGGCCAGCGGCAGATTCAGGCCATCGTGCTGCCAGGCATCCGGATAATCCCGCGTGGTCACGACCCCGGCGCGCTCGTTGAGCAGCATCTCTTCGGTAAAGTGCAACAGCTCCGGGTTGGCCTTGCGCGCCGTCTGCCACCACTTGTCGAAATGGCGAACGGAAACAATGTCGTCAGGCAGCCGCTCATCGTAAAAACGGAACAGGGTGTCGTCGTCGATCACCAGATCCCGGCGGCGCGACTTGTGTTCCAGGGTTTCGGCCTGCTCCAGCAGGGCGCGGTTGTGGTGAAAGAATTCGTGGCGGGTCGCCAGCTCGCCTTCCACCAGCGCCTGGCGGATAAACAGCTCCCGGCAGAGTTTGGGATCCACCTCGCTGTAGTTGACCCGGCGCCGCACCACCACCGGCAGGCCGAACAGGGACTGGCTCAGATAGCCCATCACCGCCCCCTGCTTCTTCGACCAGTAGGGCTCGCTGTAGCTGGACTTCAGCAGGTGTTGCCCGGCCTCTTCCAGCCAGGCCTGATCGATGCGGGCGGCGATACGGCCATACAGACGCTGGGTCTCGGTCAGCTCGGCCACCATCAGCCAGCGGGGCGGCTTCTTGAACAGCGCCGAGCCGGGTACGATATGGAAGCGGGCGTTGCGCGCGCCCAGGATCTCTTTCTTGTCGCCATCGCGCATGCCCACATGGCTGAGCAGGCCGGTGAGCAAGGCCCGGTGCAGGCTGGCAGGATCGGCGGGCTCGCTGTTCAGCGGAAAGCCCAGCTCGCGCACCACCAGCCGCAGCTGGGTGTAGATATCCTGCCATTCGCGCACCCTCAGGTAATTGAGAAACTCACTCATGCACTGTTTGCGGAACTGGTTGCCGCTCAAGGCTTTTTGCTGTTCCTTCAGGTATTGCCAGAGGTTGAGGAAGGCCACAAAATCCGAGTCCGCATCGGCAAAGCGGCGGTGCATTTCGGCCGCCGCCTGCTGTTTGTCGAGCGGTCGCTCGCGCGGATCCTGGATGCTGAGCGCGGCGGTGATCACCATCACCTCGGTCACGCAACCATAGTCGCGCGCCGCCAGCACCATGCGCGCCAGGCGCGGATCCACCGGCAACCGCGACAGATCACGCCCCAGCGGGGTGAGCTTGAGCCGGCCCTGGTTCTCGCCGACCGCCCCCAGCTCTTCCAGCAGGCGCACGCCGTCGCTGATATGCTTTTTCTCCGGCGGCTCGACGAAGGGAAAGGCGCCGATGTCGCCCAGTCCCAGGGACAGCATCTGCAAGATGACCGAGGCCAGGTTGGTGCGCAGAATTTCCGGGTCGGTAAACTCGGGCCGGCTGATAAAGTCGTCTTCGCCATACAGGCGGATACAAACCCCCGCCTCCACCCGGCCGCAGCGGCCCATGCGCTGGTTGGCGCTGGCCTGGGACACAGGCTCGATGGGCAGCCGCTGCACCTTGGTGCGGTGGGAATAGCGGCTGATACGCGCGGTCCCCGGATCGATCACGTAGCGGATGCCGGGCACGGTGAGCGAGGTTTCCGCCACGTTGGTGGCCAGCACGATGCGCCGCCCCGAGTGGGACTCGAAAATGCGGTTCTGCTCGGCATTGGACAGCCGGGAATAGAGCGGCACTATCTCGGTATGACGCAGTTGCTGCTTGTTGAGCGCATCGGCGGTGTCGCGGATCTCCCGCTCGCCGTTCATAAAGATCAGGATATCGCCCGGCCCTTCTTTGGTGAGCTCGGCCACCGCATCGAAAATGCCCTGCAGCTGATCCCGCTCGGTGTCGTCCACCACCAGCGGCCGGTAGCGCAGCTCCACCGGATAGGTACGACCCGACACCGTGATGATGGGCGCATCGTTGAAATGGCGGGAGAAACGCTCCGGATCTATGGTGGCCGAGGTGATGACCACCTTCAGATCCGGCCGCCTGGGCAACAGCTGCCTGAGGTAACCGAGAATAAAGTCGATATTCAGGCTGCGTTCGTGGGCTTCGTCGATGATGATGGTGTCGTACTGGCGCAGCTGACGGTCCTGCTGGATTTCCGCCAGCAGCATGCCGTCGGTCATCAGTTTGACCTGGGTCTCGGCGCTCACCTGATCGTTAAAGCGCACCTTGTAGCCGACCCGTTCGCCCAGTTCACAGCCCAGTTCGTCCGCCAGCCGCTTGGCCACGCTGCGCGCCGCCAGCCGCCGGGGCTGGGTATGGCCAATCTGGCCGTCAACGCCCAGGCCCAGCTCCAGACACATCTTGGGGATCTGGGTGGTCTTGCCCGAGCCGGTTTCACCGGCGATGATCACCACCTGGTTATCACGGATGGCGTCTTTGATGGTCTCACGCTTGTCGCTGACCGGCAGCTGGGCCGGGTAGTGGATGGGTTGGGCCAACAATCCCAGGCGGCGGCCGCGCTCGGCACGGGAGGCCGCCAGATCTGCGCCGATCACGGCGAGCACGTTTTGCCGCTTGGCCTCGGCCAGTTTCTCGATACCCTGCAGGCGGCGGCGCAAACGCCCCCGATCCGCTCCCCTGCACTCTTTTAATTGGGCCAGCAATTGCTCAACAGACAAACCAAATCCCCAAAACACGCACGCTAAATGGCGCGCATATTAACAGAAACGAGGCCGGAATGGAGTCCAAGCTGTGTACCGCTAACTGTAGCTGTTCCGAATAGTAGGTCACTCGAGACAGCGACGGGGCCTGCTTAGCGCTACCCGGTCGATGTGGCTGTATTGGGAAAGTTATTTAGCTCATGGCCTGCATCAGCAGCAATAGATCGCTTTGCCGATGGCGGCCGGTTTTTTGGAAGATGGATTTCAGGGTAGAACGCACCGTTTCCTTGCTGACACATCGGTAACTGGCGATGTCCTGGCTGTTGCAGCCCTTGCCCAGCAGGATCAGGAGCTCTTTTTCCGTGCGGGTCAGCTCAAACAGGCAGGCCAGGCTGTCGGCATCCACCTTGGGCTGGTAGTCCGGATCCTTGAGGGTCAGCAACCAATGCCGCCGATTATTTAGTAAGGGCATAACATGCATCACCAGCGCCCCCTGACCGGTATCCAGCACCAACCGCAGGCGCTCTTCGGTCAAGTCCCCGACCAGCAAACCCAGGGAGCGCCAACGACCCGGGCCCGCCAGTTCGCCCGGGCATACCTGCAACTGCCCCTTGCCGTCGAGCCGGATCCCCAGCTCGCTGTCGAGCAGCTCACGTCCGGCCCTGTTGGCCTCGACCAGGCAACCGTCGGCATTCAGCAACAACTGAGGGCGCTCAGTCAGGTTTACCCAGTAACGCAGGCAACGGTTTTGTTCTCTTAAGTGGTGGAGCGACCAGTAATGCAACTGCCATCGGGCCAGTTCCGCAGCCAGCAGCTGCAACAGGGACAGCCGTTCCCGCAACGGCGGCCGGCCCTGCACCACCAGCACACCGCCACCCGCACCCTGCCCCGGCGGCAGCATGAACCCCCGGGCTGTCTGGCCGAATAAAAAACAACCGTCGGCGGCGGGCCGGTCTCGGCCGGCAAGCAGCCCGGCGAACGCCCTCTGGCTGCGATAACGCCGGCCGGCATCAAAATAATGCCACTCTCCGGGATCTCCGGTGCAGCCTGTCGGGCTTAACGCCAGGGTCATGCCGTCCAAGGCGAGTTCGCGGCAGAAAGATCCCAGGGTTAAGTTAAGCTCTTCCTGCCGGGCACGGCTGTCGTACATCCTACTCAACAGTAACAAAAGCCGCGTCTGAGCCGTCATCGCTGCCATATATCGCTCCCATTGTGCTCATTATTGTTTTTGTAACCAGTAAGGCTAGCGCCCACGTCAAATTTTGGCCAACAAAATACGGAAAATCTCATCCGCAGTAAAAAATACCAGAGCCGCAGCCCAGCACTAGAAAGCGCCAAAAAATCACACACAAAAACGATAAAATAATGTTTTTAATGGTAAATTAAAAAAACAAAAGTCATCCCCCCAGCAGCTAAAAGGGTTCCCCGCCCTTGTGAAAGAATCATAAAAAATAAGAAATAGGAGCTTCAGCAAATATCTGCCACATACCCCACAAAATAACAAAACATGGATTGAAAAGGACTCAGCAAGCCCGTATATTGGGTGTACAGCCCACTGTTGAGGAAGGTAAAAGATGAAAGAGTTAGTCATAACTATCATTTTTACAGTCTGTGCGGCCGTAGTGGCCGTTTCTGTACCTTCTTTGGCACAATTTTAACTGAGCCCGGGAAGACAGGACTGTAAAACACTAATAAATAAAATTATTTCCTGTAAAACAAAAAAGCGCTTCTGAAAGGAAGCGCTTTTTTTACGCTTTTGTGACTGCCTGTCGTCAGTAGGGAGCCACGATCATATTGCTGTGGGTACCGATCAGGCGGACCCGTTGGCCGGCTTGCCAACTGCGGTCGGCTTTTTGCACTATGACCAGGTTTTCACCGGCATCGGTCCTGACCCCCAGTTCAACGGCACTGACCTGGCTGGCCTTATCTTCAATCTTGGAGCCGGCCATGACACCGAGAATGGCGCCGCCGGCGGTGGCCAGGGATCGCCCGCTACCGCCACCGACCTGGTGACCGAGCATACCGCCGACCACGCCGCCACCGACACTGCCTAGCACATTGGGATCCTTATCACCCGCCTGTATGGTGACCGGACGTACCGAGACGATGGTGCCGAAGGTGACATTCTGTGCCCGGTTGGCCTCGCTGCTGCGATAGACATCCCCCGAGTACACATCTGTGGTGCTACAGCCAGCCAGGGGCAGGACACCCAGTGCCAGTACAATGGATATGGATTTCAGTTTCATCTACTTCCCCTTCCCCCGCGTCATGGGCCTGTCCAAGCGTAGACGTTTATCTCTATGACTTGCCTGTTAAAAGTATAGACCAGCGCTTTTCCGGCAAACTTGCATCTGATACCGAGAAATCCCCTTCAACCAGTGCACCTGACCGAGCCATACCGGCTGGTATGCCCGCACTGTCAACGCTTGCTAATGGCGGGGCCCTATCATCACCTATCAGAAGTCAACGGCCCTAAAATGTCAAAGCCTGTTTCATTTGAAACAGGCTTTGACAACAAACACCACCGTGGGTCCGACTTTTGCCGGGGACCGCCCCCGGGCCGATGGACATATCGCGCGGGGTCGCCGCTCCACCAGGAGCAGGCAAGGGCACCATCATCAGGCGGTATTGCCCAAGGGCTTATCCAGTACCAGCCTCACCAGCAACAGCCACAACGCCCAGCCCGCGACCAGCAGGATGATAAACAAAAACAACCCGAATCGATATTTCTCCAGCATGATGCCGGCGATCATGGGACCGGTCAGCGAACCTATGCTGTAGGCGAACATCAGTTTCTGGGTCATCTTCACCAAGGCCCGGCCGTGCATCTTGCCGCAGGCATAGGACATGGTGGTTGGATACAGGGTAAAAGCCCCCGCCCCCAGCAGGCTGAACGCCAGGATCAGGCTCCAGCCGGTCTTGAATTCCCACAACAGCAGGCATCCCAACCCCACCATCAGGGTCTGTCCCACCATCATGGTGCGCTTGCCCCACCGATCGGCCAAGCTGCCATTAGGCAGTTGGAAGGCCATGCCGCACAGGATAAGCCAGGCCATATAGAGCCCCATTTCCTCCGGCTTGGCGATCTGCTGCAACTGGATCGGCATCAGCGCATAAAGGCCGCCCAGCAGCATGCCCGCCACCAGGCAGCCGGCCAGGCCCAGGGCGCGATCGGCACGGGAAGGCTTGCCGGACAAAGCGCCCGGCTCGGACTCCGCCGACAAATCCGGACGGCGAGAGCCGATCAACGGCAGGGTTGCCGCCGCACACAGGCCGGCGGCCAGCCAGAACCCCAGGCTGCTGGTGGCCGGGATCCAGTCGATAAACAGCTGGCTGATGCCGTAGCTGAAGTAATAAACCAGCATATAGCGGGCCATGGCACTGGAGCGCCGGTGCAGCGGCGCCACCCCCAGTACCCAGCTTTCTACCGCCACGAAACTGACGGCTGCCGCCATGCCCGCCAGCATGCGCAGCATAAACCACAGCGACATGGCATCGGTCCAGGTCAGGGCCAGGGCGGCACCGGTCAGGGTCACGCAGCACAACACCAGGACACGAACATGTCCCAGGCCCTGGATCAGCTTATCGGCAAAGAAACTGGCGCCCAGCATGCCCAGGTAAAACGCCGAGCCCACCAGGCCAATCTGCGAGGCCGCCGCGCCCTGGGCATCCAGTGCCATGGCCACCAGGGTAACCAGGAAGGCATTGCCCAGGGTGAGCAATACCAGGTGGGTATAGAGGGGGAAAAGGTGCATGAAGGCCTCCGGATGATCAGGAGGCGCATTCTAGGTAGGGGCTAAAAGCAAGTAAAACGAGAAAAACTTGTGATTTACAGCAAATTTTTTATGTTTAACTGATGTTAACCGATAACTCCCAGAGGATGCCCTGGCCTATGCTCAGGGCAGCTATCATTAACAAAGCCGCAACCGCGATCACCGGTGGTTTCGTCTGCTCCTTGCGTAACAAGGGTAGTAACCATATCAGGGATCCGGTCAGCACAGCCGCACTCATCTGCACGAAAGGCACGATCAGGGCCGTCATCTCCCGTTGATTAATGTTCAGCTCGATCACCGCCTGGACCAACAGCACCAGCAGCCAGCCGGCGGCAAAGGCGATACCTGCCAGCGGCAACAAAATGTTAAACGCCTGCAGCCGGTGCCTGGCCCGCACCAAGATCAGGTGGGCAAAGACGCAGCCACCGGTGCCGGCCGCCAGCAATGCCGCCATGCCCATGATGCCTATCAGCCATACTCCGCAGAGCATGGCCAGGGCAAGTGCAGGATAGTGCCAACTCACGGGCAGGCTGCGTTTGCCCTGTAACCGGGCCTGATACAGCACGGTGCCGAGGCCGACTACACACGTGAATCCCCCGAGCGACAGCAGCGGCGTCTGTACTCCGGCTTCTGCTCCCAGCATCAGGGCCAGGCTAAATACCGCCCACACCGACAAAACGCCGTCGCCGATACGCCGCCGCTGCCCGGGACAGAGGTCGCCGTTACGCAATACCCAGATTAACAGTGCCAAGGCCGTGATGGCCGTCAATGCCAGGGGCGCAAACAAACGCGCCGGAAGCAGTTCTGTCATGAGTCACATCTCCACGGGTTCTGAATGGCGGCCATATTAACGTTGTCGGCGGGCAATGGCGACTATGCGGGTAAACATCTGCCGTAATTCCATGGGCACCCGTTCCGGGCCCTGCATTTCAATGGCTTCGACCACCGCCAGCGCCATGCCGGGCTTACTGCGCCGGCTCAGGGCCCGATCGATGATCTTGCTGGCCGGGGTGTGTTTGTCCTGAATTTGGGCTTCCTGACGAAATACATCCTCCAGCCCGTTATAAAACAGATAATTCTCCATATCGGCCCGCGGCAGTACGGTCAGATGATCGACTTCCCGCTCGCCGCGCAGCATGCTACGCACGCCCTGGGCGTATTTCTGGCCGGCTTCGTCGCCGTCGGTCAGCAGATGCCAGCCGATCCCGAAGTCCCGCGCGACCTTGATCAAGGGGGTATGGCCGCACTGAGCAAATTCGATCACCCTGATACCTTCCGCCGGCAGCACATAACCGCAGATCCGGGCCAGTTCGGACAGCAGCCAGATTTCGGTTTCCCCCTCGACCAGCAACCAGTAGCGGGCAAATAGCGACATGGGTCTGTTGATGCGTACATGAAAGGCGATGCGGCGCATATCCTCGCCGCTGTACCTTTCGTTGCCCAGGTGAAAACAACGGGTCTCGGTGGTGACGCGCACCAGCCGCCGCAACTGATTAAGCGGAAAGGCCGACAGCAGGTCGCCCGAATTGGTGGTCACCAGCTTCTGGCCGGGAAAGCGATCCAGCACCCCCCAGGTGACCGCCAGCATGGTCGGATGCAAACGGCTTTCGGGATCTTCTATTAAAAGCATGGGCCGGGCGCCGGTCTCGATGGGCCGCCCCTCCCTGGCCTGCAAGATGGTATGGGCGATGGCCGTCAGCGCCAGAGACAGGCCGCTGTCTTCGCCCATCGGCTGCCAGTCGTTCAGCTTGCCCAGCTGGCTAAGGGTGACCGGGTGAATGGCGATGTCCCGGGCCCGCCTGGGCGCCCGGCTGGTGGCGCCCTGGGAAGTGAAGTAATGTTCGAACAGCTGGCGGACCGCATCCAGCCCCGCCTTGATATCGCCTTGGCTGAGGGCTTTTGCTTCGGCCAACTGCTCACTCAAATGGTTCAACAGCTGCTCATAGTCACCGTCCAGAGTCACGATCGGCAGATCCTGAGGAGCCCCCCGGGAGTCCCGCAGGCGGAACACAGGGTTCATTTCGATCAGCCGGTGCACCAGCCCCGCAGGAGCGTCCAGGGGAATGGGTTCGCCCGCGCCATCGATAAAATCATGTTCGGTCTCTACCCCCGCTGGGGTTCGCTTGGCCGCCGCCCGGTAATGCACCCGGTGATAGCCATCCTTGTGTTTGACCCAGACCGGCGCCAGGGTCGCCAGACGGTTGGAATGCTCGCAGATCCCCGGCCTGTGCTCACGATAGCTGAGGACTATCTGCAGCTCTTCCGGCTCGGGCCCAGTGTCATCCCGGTAAAAGTCTTCATCGGTAAACTGGTAGCAACAGGAGCCCTGGCCCATCAGCCGCCACAAGGCGCGAAACAGGCTGGTCTTGCCCCAGGCGTTTTCTCCTATCAAGGCCGTGCTCTGCTCCAGGGGCAGGGAAAGCTGGTTGAGCCCCATGAAATTACGAATAGTAATATGCTCAAGGTACATGGCGCATCCTGTTCAGGGCTGAGGGCGTGTCCCGTTACTGTTTATGATTTCGTCGCGGCGCTACAGCCTCAGCGTAATGAATACACAATAATGGGACACACCCTAAGCTTATGATGACAGAGACCCGCGTAAACGAACAATCTGTTCGGGGGAAACCTGGGATGTTCCCGCTACTGTGCATTAACTGCGATAGAGCACCTTGATCAGATGATAGCCAAAGCGGGTCTTGATCGGCCCCTGCACCACCCGCTCGGGGCCACTGAACACCGCCTTGTCGAAGGGACCAACCATGTCGCCCTTGTTGAACTCGCCCAGATCCCCGCCGCGCTTGCCCGAGGGACAGAGCGAATGTTTCTTGGCCAGCAGATGGAAGTCGGCGCCCTTGTTGTCGAGTTCGGCCTTCAAGGCGTCGCACTGGGCTTGGGTTTTAACCAGGATATGCAGGGCACAGGCACGTTTGGCCATAACGGTAACACCATTGATAAATGTGGCTGTCAGTCTGCCAAAAAGCGGGAGGAAAATCTAATGGGGCTTGGATTGGGGCCCGGGCAGAACGATTGGAGGTTGGAGGATAGGGATTGGGGATTGGCATCATTTCCCAGTCCCCAATCCCAGTTTTTAGGCGACGGCCAATGCGACTGTTTCCGCATGGGTCTGAACCAACTCATCGTGCAGCGCAACCACCGCCCGCTGATAGTACTCGTCATCGACGATGAACTGCATTTCCACCGCCCGCAGCGACTGGTGCACGGCCCGCACCGGCACCTCGGCCCGGTTCAGCGCGCCCACCGAGCGCGCCAGCAGGCCGGGAATATTCATATCGCTGCCCACCGCCGATACCAGAGATACCTTGTGGGTGTTCAGCTCGGCGTTCTGGAACCGGCGCTGCAGGGCATCGACCAACCTGCGCACCTGTTTGCGGTTACCGGCCAGATAATAGGTCAGGGTGTTGGCGTTCATGTCCTTGGCCACCAGGTTCAGCTGCATCTTGTCCAGCTCATCGGTAAAACCCTCGGCGTAATGGGATACCCGCCCCACCATATCCTGATCAAACAGCTCGACCGCAAACAGGTTGCGACGGCCGGCGACCATTTCCACACAGGGCGAGGGGCTGCGATACCCGGTGGTGATCAGGGTACCCTCGTGATCCGGCTCGAAGGTATTGCGCACCCGCAGCGGTATGCCCTGCTGACGCAGGCCCTTGGCGGCTTGGGGATGGATAGCCTCCATGCCCAGGTTGGACAGCTGATCGGTCACATCATAGTTGGTAAGGCCGATGGGGATCACCTGATCTTCGCCCGCCAGCCGCGGATCGGCGCTGCTCAGATGATATTCCTTGTGGATCACCGCCTCCCGGGCGCCGCTCAACACAGCCAGCCGGCTGAAGGTCATCTCGCTGTAACCCCGGTCAAAGGTACTCATCAGCCCTTCCCTGCAATGGGCATAGCCGGTGACCACCGGCAGCTGGGTGGCCAGATCCACCCTCGCCAGCGCCTGCTGCAGCACCTCGTTGAGCGGCAGCGCCTGGTCGGTACGCCAGCCGGTCAGATCCATCAGTACGGCATTCACTCCGCTTTGACGCAGGTAAAGCACCATATTATGGGCGCTGTGGGCCTCGCCCATGGCGGCCAGCAACTCGCGAATGGTCTGCAGCTGCTCGGCCAGCTGAAACTGGCCGAATGCACAGACCTGCCGCAGGTGACGCAGGCAGTCGCGGATACCTTTGATGCGCTCAGTCAGGAAGGCATCCGCCAGGTAGCGCTCCGGGGTCTCGCCGAACATCTCCCGATTGATTTTTTCCATCTGGGCACTGACGTTATCCAGCGCCTGCTCCCAGGCGTGTTCGTCTTCCGCGTCCGCGTAGGTGGCGTAAACGCCGGGCGCACCGGTGCGCTTGCATTCGAGCAGGCCGTCGGTAATGCCACCGAACGCCGAGACCACCAGCATGCGCCGGTAATACTGCTCCTCCGTGCGGTTGTACAGCGCAATGTTGTCGCGTACCGCCTGATACTGGCTCATGGAGGTACCGCCGATTTTTTCTACTGTGTGAGACACAATAACCCCTGTGATTTTGTTATTGGTATAGAAGAATTGGGTCGCACATTTTCAGTGGGCCGGGACATGGGCCTTGCCCACTGAAAATGTCCGAAATGGTCGTCAGGTCGCATGGGGGAGCCGTACACTCCCCTTATGCTGCACTTCAGTCGTCAACGATTTCGGCTTCCAGCGGATAAACGCCGTCCTTGTCGTGTATTTCCTTGCCGGTCAGCGGCGGATTGAAGACACAAGCCAGCTTCATTTCCTCTTTACCGCCGCGCAGCAGATGCTCGTCGTGCTGATCCAGGATATAAAGGGTGCCGGGCCCGATGGGATAAACCTTGCCGTCGGCCAGGGTTTCGATTTCGCCGTCACCGCTGATGCAATACACCGACTCCAGGTGATTCTGGTAATGGATGTGGGTCTCGGTATTGGCGTAGATGGTGGTGATATGGAAAGAAAAACCCATGTTGTCGTCTTTGAGCAGCATGCGCGTACTTTCCCAGGTGCCGGTTTCCGACACCACCCGGCGTTCACTGTTTTCACATTCATCAAGGGTACGAACGATCATGTAACATCCTTTAAATTCTTATGTTGATATGTGCTCATGATGGCACTGCTATCGCTCAGGAAGCCTTGCCCAGGCGCTCGCCGGCGGTTTCCTCTATGGCCTCTGCCAACCAGTCCAAGCCCTGATTGAGATCCTGCTCACTGATGATCAACGGACACAGACACTTGACCACTTCATCGTCCGGTCCTGCGGTCTCGATCACCAGGCCACGTTCGAAGGCCTTGCTGGTGATCACATCGGCAATATCGCCGTCACGGCATTTGATGCCCTGCATCATGCCCCGCCCCTTGACTTTCACAAACAGCGTGGGGTGGCGATCAACCAGCTTCTGCAGGCGGGTGGTCAACAATTCGCCCTTGGCACGCACCGCGCTGGCGAATTCATCATCCTGCCAGAAGATCTCCAGTGCCCTGCGGGCGGTCACGAAGGCATGGTTGTTGCCACGGAAGGTACCGTTATGCTCCCCCGGCTCCCACTGATCCAGATCCGGCCGGATCAGTACCAGGGCAAAGGGCAGACCATAACCGCTGAGCGACTTGGAGAGGGTGATGATGTCCGGCTTGATCCCGGCCGGTTCGAAACTGAAGAAGGTACCGGTACGTCCGCAGCCCGCCTGGATATCATCGACAATCATCAGGATGCCATGCTTGCGGCAGATTGACTGGAGCCTTTTGAGCCAGTCCATGGAGGCCACATTCAGTCCGCCTTCACCTTGAACTACCTCAAACAGCACCGCGGCTGGCTTGTCCAGACCACTGGAATTGTCGCCCAACATGGTTTCAAACAGCAGCAGGCTGTCTTCACCGGCGCCGGGGTAACCGTCATAGGGTAGCCGGGTGACATTGGCCAGCACGGTACCCGCACCACCCCTGTGATGCTGATTGCCGGTCGCAGCCAGCGCCCCCAGGCTGACGCCGTGGAAGCCGTTGGTAAAGGCGACAATATTGTCCCGACCGGTGACCTTGCGGGCCAGCTTCATGGCCGCTTCCACCGCGTTGGTACCAGTCGGGCCGGTAAACTGGGCTACATGGTCCAGGCCACGAGGCTTAAGGATGATGTCCTGCAGCGCGGTCAGGAAGGCGCCCTTGGCCGAAGTATGCATATCCAGGCCATGGGTGATGCCGTCGGCCTGGATATAGTCGATCAATACTTCTTTCAGGGCCGGATGGTTATGACCGTAGTTAAGCGTGCCGGCACCAGCCAGAAAGTCCAGGTAGCGCTTGCCGTTCTTGTCTGTCAGCCAGGCACCCTGAGCCTTGTCGAAAACAACCGGAAACGAACGGGCGTAGGTTTGTACGCCGGATTCCATTACCTCAAAAATACCCATTACGACTCCTTAAAGTCTTGAGTTAAAAACTGTAGATAAAAATAAATACGGATGCGGTGCTCAGCCCAGGGTGATGCGATAGAGAATTTCACTACCGTGCAGACCACCAAAATGGCGGCTTTGATCAAACAGCACATGGCGTTCACCTTTGTCCTGTCCCTTGTCGCGGGCCAGCCCGTCGAACAACGCCCAGGAGGCGGCGTTGTCGGCGGTGATGGTGGTTTCGATCACCTTGACGCCCTCGGCACCAGGCGAGGACAGGATGGCATCCAGCAGGGTGCGCGCCAGGCGCTTGCCCCGCGCCCGCTCATCGACTGCCACCTGCCAGACGAACAGGGTGTCGGGATCCGTAGGCTTGCGGTAGGCGGAGACAAAGCCGAGTACTTCATCATCTTCTTCGGCCAGCATGCAGGTGTCGGCGAAATGCAGGCACTGCAGCAAATTGCAATAGGCCGAATTGGTGTCTAGCGGGGCACACCCGGCGATCAGCCGGTGGACCGCCAGGCCATCGGTCGCTAAAGGGTGGCGCAAGAGTAATTGGGTAGCTTGTACCCTGGTCGTGTCAGTATCCATAATTTAGATGCCTAAACATTTTTAGTTAGTGAGCTAAATTGAGTTCGCTATACAAACTACCACCAAAACTGATAATTACAAGGAAAGAACGCCAAAAAAGTTATAAAAAACTGAAAAATTGCATGAAATTATTATTACAACAGTAATCATTTTACGCTCCCAGATAACCGGTCCCTTCTCCCGAAAAACGCCTTCCCGCCGGGATTAAAACCCGATCGAGGCCAAAAACGGACGACGGCGGACCCGTTCCATCCTTTCTTTTCGCCTATTTTATCGCCACCTGCTAAGCTCAAGAGCAGTGGTGGAGCTGGTTTCATCACTCTTTCGTTATGCAACATGGAAAGCAGATATGAGCACCAAAGAAACAGGAACCGTTAAGTGGTTCAACGAAGAGAAAGGCTTCGGTTTTATCTCCCGTGAATCGGGCGCAGACTTGTTTGTGCACTTTTCCTCGATACGAAACGAAGGCTTTAAAACCCTCAAGGAAGGCCAGGCGGTCAGCTTTGTGGTAACCGATGGTAAAAAAGGCCCGCAGGCCGATGAAGTTGAACTGCTCTAGCCTCCCCTCCTCCTCACCTGAACGTAAGTGGCGCACCGCGCCACTTTAAGTCTCGGCTCACGACAATCCGGCCCACAACAACCGAAAAAGGCGAAATTTCGTACTAAGGCGGGTGTTTTTTATTCTCCAATCGTTTGTTAAAAATATTTTGTCGTATCGAACAAAAAATTGATTTTGCATCGAGTCACACAGTGCCATACTTTTCGCGATCTAGAGAGCCACTTAGAGTGAGAGTGAAAATGAGCTTTGAGTCACCCAAGCCTTTTCAGGACTTCGCCCACTTCCCTCGCGGTTTGCGTCGTTGTGGTGAGTTTACGGTGGCGGAGGCCCTGTTGCTTGAACAATGCGGCCATGCCATGCTGAGCTTGTATACAGGCCAACGAGCGCCGGCAACCGATGAAGAACAGCGTTTTATCGAGCAGGTTCAGCAAGGGGCGGCCCTGAATAACAATCATGCCAAGGTGTGGTTGAAATATTTGAAGGTAATAGGACCAAAACGGGTACATCGCTTGTGTACCCCCATGCAATCCAGCAGCAATGACGAAGATTTCGAACCCGTCGAAGACGTCGCCGAGTAAATCGTCACCCTGATCCCAAGGCCGGCCCGATGGCCGGCTTTTTCTATTGGCGCCATGTCTGAGCCCCGGTATGTGCCTGCAAGCCTGAACTCTGTGGGAGACCGGACATCGGGCCGATGGCTGATTTTCGCGGCGAAATCGCCGCTCCCACAGCAAAGCTGCAAAGCCCCTCGCTATTCGCCAAAAATTGTTTAAAACAGCAGCTATCAACCCCCTTTATTAGCCATCTCCCGGCTCATGGCTTGGGATCCGGAAGCGGGTCACGCATAATGAAAGTCATCTACGGGCACCGGGATACGGGCAAACCATGACCACACAGCCAAGCTTCTACTTTCACGACTTCGAGACAGCCGGAGTGAACCCGGCCCTGGACAGGCCGGTCCAGTTCGCCGGCATCAGGACCGATGCCGAACTGAACGAAGTGGGCGACCCCCTGACCCTCTATTGCCGCCTGCCAAGCGACTACCTGCCGAGCCCGGAAGCGACCCTGATCACCGGCATTACCCCCCAGAAGGCAGAGCAGGACGGCCTGTGTGAGGCCGAGTTTATCGCCCGGATCCATGAGCAGTTCAGCCAGCCCAACAGCTGTATACTGGGCTATAACAACATCCGTTTCGATGATGAGGTGACCCGCTATACCCTGTACCGCAACTTTTACGATGCCTACGCCTACAGCTGGCAGCAGGGTAATTCCCGCTGGGATCTGCTGGATGTGGTCCGCGCCTTTTATGCCCTGCGCCCGGATGGCATCAACTGGCCGCTGGACGATGACGGCAAACCCAGCTTCAGGCTGGAACAGCTGACCGCCGCCAACGGTATCAGCCACAGCAATGCGCATGATGCCCTGGCCGACGTGCGCGCCACCATCGCCCTGGCCCGCCTGCTCAGGCAAGCCCAGCCCAGGCTGTTTGATTACCTGTTTGAGCTCAGGGCCAAGGGCAAGGTCAAAGCCCTGCTCGATGTGGTGAACGGCACGCCGCTGGTCCATGTTTCCGGCATGTTTTCCCCCTTTCAGGGCTGTGCCACCTGGATAGCGCCCCTGGCCTGGCATCCGGACAATGCCAATGCGGTGATCTGCGTTAACCTGGCAATGGATCTCACCCCCCTGGTGGAGCTGGATGTCACCACCCTGCGTGAGCGCCTCTACACCCGGCGCAGCGAATTGGGAGATTTGGCTCCCGTCCCCCTGAAACTTATCCATATCAACAAATGCCCGGTATTGGCCAAGGCCGCCGCCCTGAGCGAAGCCCGTGCCGATGAACTGGGTATTGATCGTCAGCAATGCCGGCATAGCCTGAATCTGTTGCAGCGCCATCCGGAGATCCGGGCCAAGGTGGTCGAGCTGTACAGCGACGCCTGGCCAGAAAAATCCATCACGGATGTGGATACCGCCCTCTACCAGGGCGGCTTTTTCGGCGAGGCCGACAAGGCGGCCATGGCCATGATCCGCAGCAGCAGCGCCGATGCCCTGGCCGCACTGCCGCTGCAGTTCAACGATGCCCGCCTGCCCGAGATGCTGTTCCGTTACCGGGCCCGCAACTACCCGCACACCCTTGACGAGCAGGAATGGCAACGCTGGCGTCTGCATTGCCAGGATAAGCTGACTCCTCAGCTGGAGCCCTATATGGCCAGGCTGGAACAACTGGTGATCGAACATCAGGACAACGACGCCAAGCTGGGCCTGCTGCGCGCCATGGCCCGCTACGTGCAGTCACTTTAAAAGGACCAGGCAACCTCATGGGACTGGTAAGAGACTTTCTGGTTATCCTGGCCTGCCTGCAGCTCGGCAAGGGCGTGGCGGCCGTGCTGCCGTTCGGCTTTCCCGGCAGCATCATCGGCCTGTTCGTTTTGTTTATGCTGTTGAGCCTGCAGCTGATCCGGCTGCACTGGGTACATGATGGCGGACAGCTGATCCTGCGCCATATGGCCCTGCTGTTTATTCCGGTGGCAGTCGGCCTGCTCGGCTATCTGGACGTGCTACGCGACGGCCTGTGGCTCATCATCGGCACAGCGCTGGCGGGGCTGGTGCTAATCCTGCTCGGCGTCGGCCACCTGTATCAGAGGTGGAACCGATGATCTGGCTGGCCATGCCCCTGACCGCCCTCCTGTATCTGCTGGCCAAGAAACTGGCGCGCCGCTTTAAAAGCCCGCTGCTGAACCCCATACTGCTGCCGGCCCTGGTGCTGATGGCCTTGCTGGCCGTCGCCGATCTGGATCTGGCCGATTACCGGCAAGGCACCCGGCCCTTGAGCTTGCTGCTGGATATGGCGGTGGTGGCCTTTGCCCTGCCCCTCTATCAGCAGGCGGCCCAGATCCGCAGGCAGCTGCTCCCCATCCTGGCCTGTTGCGGCCTGTCGGTATTGATTTCGGTCGGCACCACCCTGTTGATCGGCGCCCTGGTGGCCGCCCGCCCAGAATTACTGGCCTCGGTCGCCACCAAATCCATCACTACCCCCCTGGCCATGAGTGTCAGTGCCTCTTTGGGCGGAATCCCGGCCATCGCCGCCGGGCTGGTCATTATCGTCGGCATGATGGGCGCCATCATCGGCTTTCCGCTGATGCGGCTGGCCGGCATTCGGGATCCCCAGGCCCAGGGGATCGCCATCGGGGCCGCCGCCCATGCCATCGGCACGGGCGCAGCGGCGGAGGTGGGTGCCGTGCAGGGGGCGTTTTCCTCCCTGGCCATGGTGATGTGCGGCATCCTGACCGCCTTGCTGGCGCCGCCCATCTTCCATCTGTACCTTTGGTTAACCTACTGATCGATAAGGAGTCCTTGATGGCGATTGCCCTGCTTGACGCCCCCCTGCAACAGGCTCTGAGTGAAGCCAATTTACAGTCCTCCGCTACCTTTACCCCGGCCCAGGTCGAGGCGCTCGGGCAGGCCACCGCCCGCGATATCGATGCCCTGGCCCTGGCCCTGTTGCCCTTGGCCCGGCAGAAAGCCTCGGCACCCGTATCCCATTTTCAGGTCGGGGCCATCGCCGTCGGCGGCTCGGGCCACTGGTATCTGGGGGCCAACCTGGAAGTGCCGGGTCTGCCGCTGAACCACTCGCTGCACGCCGAGCAGGCCGCCATCGGCCATGCCGCCTTGTGGGGAGAGCAATCCATCGCAAAAATCGTGGTCAGCGCCAGCCCCTGCGGGCATTGCCGCCAGTTTATGAATGAGCTCAACCAGCCCGACTCCCTGACCGTGTTATTGCCGGACGGCGGCCACGACCTGGGCGACCTCCTGCCCCATGCCTTCGGCCCGGCGGATCTGGGTATCCGGGAAGGCATGCTGAGCGCCGGCGCCGGACAATTCACCCTGAACGACGAAGATCCGCTTTTGCTCGCCGCCCTGACCGAGGCCAACGCCAGCTATGCTCCATACAGCGGTAACCGGGCCGGGGTCGCATTGGCGCTCGACGACGGCCGAGTCTGTAGAGGGCGTTACCTGGAAAACGCCGCCTTCAATCCCAGCCTGAGCCCGATGCAGCTGGCGCTTAGCCAATTGATGCTCGGCGGCGGCCATGGCGGACAGATAACCCGGGCCGTTTTGGTTGAGCGGCAAGCCCCGATCCAGCAATATGAGACTGCGGCCCAGACCTTGTCCCGGTTTACGGCAATCCCATTGGCAAAGATGATGATAAAATAACCACCCCTGATTACGCGGCGGGAGCCATGACTAAACGTAACGGTATCAGATTCATTATTTGACCGACCGGCTAGCGTCGTACCAGCTTGAAGCACAGCTCGTCAAAAAATGTTCGTTCCCCCGACGCCACCCTGGGATTATTCATGCCCTCTTCGATCCGGCCCAGCAAGGTGATCTCAAAACAGGGCTCAAACAGCCGCCTGACCTCGGTTTCCGTGACCGAAAAAGGCGGCCCTTCGGACTGGGCCGGCGCATAGTCGAGGGTGATCAGCAGCATCTGGCCGCCCGGCACCAGCAGACTGGCCACCAAGCGGGCATAACGGGCACGTAGCTGCTCGGGCAGGGCGATCAGCGCCGCCCTGTCGTAGGCCACCCGGTATCGTTTGCCCAGGCTCTCCGCCTGAAAGAAGTCCCCCTGATACAGGCTGATGTCACCCGCCTGCCAGCACAGATAATGCGTCAGTTGCTGTTGTCGGGGTGTCACTCCTGCCTCGATAAAGAAATCCCGTACCGCCAGGGGCGACAGCTCGAAGCCGTCGATATGATGTCCCTGCTCGGCCAGCCAATGCATGTCCAGGCTCTTGCCACACAGGGGCACCAACACCTCCGCCCGCTCGGGGCTCGCCAGCGCCTGCCAGTGCTCCTGCAACTGGCGGTTGACCCTCGGCTGATGAAAGCCGATACGTGATGTTTGCCAGCGCTGATGCCAGAAATCCGCGTCCATATTCACTCCATGCCATAACCAGGTTGCCCACTATCGCAAGACCCGGATGCCGCCATCAAGTGTTTGGTTTAAATTGATTGCTGTGCGCATCGTAGTGATAGCCGATTTGCGCCATGCGCGCATTTAAGTGCCCGGCATCCAGATCATAGAGCGCCAACAAGGCATCCAGGCTGTCACATTCCAGCCGTAGTTTTTCATTGATGATGCCCAGCACCATATGAGGATCCATGCGCTCTAACTGTACCGCATCCATAATGAGCCTCCTGATATTTCCCTGCTCAGTATAGCCCCCATACCCGAGCCACCACCTCCGCCAAAAAATACTGTAATTATAACCAGTATTTTTCTTGACCACCGGCACCCTGCAATACTACTGTATATATAAACAGATAAACCACAGGGATTGCTTATGGCCACCATCATACTCACTCACCCGAATACCTTTGATGTACTGTCCGGATCCTGGCAACAGGCACAAACCATGCCAGACCCCGTCTCCTTGCCCATCGGCAAGGGGGTCAGCCTGATCGAACGCTGGAACAGCCGGCAGCAATCCCGGTTACTGGCCGAGTTGTCGACCATCAGCCGGCAGGGGCGAGGCTGGATCCTGATGGTAAACCCCCCCGCCCCCCTCTCAAAGCAGGCGTTGCAGCTGGCGGGAGTGGCTCCCTACCGGGTGCTCAGCATCCAGGGGATACCTCAGGGGGCAAATCAGTCGTTGATGGAACGCGCCCTGGCACAGGGGAGTATCGGTGCCCTGGTCAGCTGGCAGGCAAAGCCCGGCCTGCATCAGCAGGTTTGCCTGCAGGAAGCGGCCCGGAGGGGGAACTGTCGGGGATTTATCATTACCGTACAATCCGGGCCATCGGCCCTGCACTAAATTGGGGATTGGGGATTGGGGATTGGGGATTGGGGAGCGTGGGTTCGGGAATAAGAGATAGGGAATAGCAGATCAACCCTAACTTTGCTGCAGCAGTCCTCTTCCCTATTCCCTGCTCACCATTCCCTGTTTACCGGGCAAGCCATCGTTCAGGCCAGTTCGCGGCACACCAGATCCAGCATCATCTGGATATGTGAGCCACGGTCATTCAGGGCTTCAATATAGTGATACTGCTCGCCGCCCCCCTTGATAAACAGCGCCTTGTTCTGCTCGGCTACCTCTTCCAGGGTTTCCAGGCAGTCGGCGGAAAATGCTGGACAAATCACATCCAGCCGCTTGACTCCCTCACCGGGCAGGGTTTTCATGGCCTCATCCGTATAAGGCTTGAGCCACTCCTCACGACCAAAGCGGGACTGGAAGGTAGTGCGCCACTGGTGGCGCTCCAGGCCCAGCTGCTCCGCCACCAACTCCGATGTCCGGTGACATTGCTGCCCGTAAGGATCCCCTTTATCTTGGAAACGCTTGGGAATACCGTGATAAGACAGCAGCAGCATATCCGCCTGGCCGTGCTCAGCCCAATGATCACGCACCGAATCGGCCAGGGCCTGGATATAGCCACTGTGCTCATGGTAATCATGGATAAAACGAAAGGCCGGCAGACAAGTTTCGGCTTTCATCAACCTGGCCCAGCTATCAAACACCGATGCCGTGGTACTGACCGAGTACTGCGGATACAGCGGCAGTATGATCACCCGGCCCACCCCAGCGGCCTTGAGTTCCTGCCAGGCCGTGGCCATGGAAGGTTCGCCGTAACTCATGGCCAACGCCACCGGCATATCGATGCCTTCACGGATAAATGCCTCGTGCAATGCCCGTTGCTGGCGCCGGCTGACCACCATCAGTGGCGAACCTTCCGGCCACCAGATAGAGCGGTACAGCTTGGCAACCTTAGGAGATCTGAACGGCAAGATAATGCCATGAAGCAAGGGGCACCATAGTGCCCTGGGCATATCCACAACCCGGTAGTCGTGCAGGAATTGACTCAGAAAGGCGTTCACCGCCTTAGCGGTCGGGGCTGCAGGGGTACCCAGGTTTACCAGTAAAACGCCTGTTTTCACCTTGTTACCCTATCCTGAATAGATCAGGGCCGCACTGACGACAGTACGGCCTTTAGTGATATTACGCGAGAATATCGGTCAGTTCGCGGCTAACTTGCTCAACCGACTGGGTGCCGTCCACCTTGTAGTGGCGGGTACGACCGGCATCGGCCTGCTGCTTGTAATAGCCGATCAATGGGGCAGTCTGCTCGTGATAGACGGCCAGGCGCTTGCGTACGGTGCCGGCTTCATCATCCGGACGGATCACCAGCTCTTCACCGGTAACATCGTCCTTGCCTTCCACCTTGGGCGGGTTATACACCAGGTGATAGACACGGCCCGAGCCCGGGTGGACCCGGCGTCCGCTCATGCGCTTGACGATTTCGTCATCGGGTACGGCAAATTCCAGCACATAATCCACCTCAACACCGGCATCGCACATGGCATCGGCCTGGGGAATGGTGCGAGGGAAACCGTCCAGCAAAAAGCCCTTGGCACAGTCGTCCTGGCTGATACGCTCTTTGACCAGACCGATGATCAAATCGTCGGACACCAGTTGCCCCTGATCCATGACTTCCTTGGCTTTCAGCCCCAACGGGGTACCGGCCTTGATGGCGGCACGCAACATATCACCGGTGGAAATCTGCGGAATGCCAAACTTCTCCATGATGAATTGTGCCTGCGTTCCCTTGCCCGCGCCCGGTGCACCCAGCAAAACGATGCGCATATCTGCGTCCTCTTATCGATTAGTCATTCATATTTTGGGGCCTGATTGTGTCACGACACCGCCATGGGAACAAGTCAGAGCGGGGAGCTGTTAGACCTATTGATGAGAAAAGGGCCGCTTTTAATCCGGGAAAGGCGCGGAAAAATAACGCCGTCGCCCCCTCACTCGGCCGAAAATGCCTGATAATCACAGGGGTAAACACTTGGCGCGGCGACACCTGGTACCACCGCAGGCAAGGCACTGGCACTAAAAACACCTGACCAAATGGTATCTGATACAAAATTGCTAACCAAAAATAAAATAATTGTTAGCAAGCTTGAGCGGTGGCTCTTTTGTACCCGAGGGAGCCATGCTTATCACCATCAGTCCCATTGCTCTAAACCCGTGTCGAATGGATGTTATAAGAGGAACATATGGAAAATGTAATGCGCAAGGTTGCCCACCTGGCACTGGCCATGGCGCCGCTCATGGCCTTTCACGCAACCGCCACCGATCCGGACGGTGTTGCCGACACCATCTATCACAATGCCAAGGTGGTGACCGTCAACAACAACTTCGATATCGCCGAGGCGGTCGCGGTGAAAGACGGCAGGATCATGGCGGTCGGCAACGACAGCCAAATTCAGACGCTGGCCTCGGCAGACACCAAGCTGGTCGACCTGCAAGGCAAGACCCTGCTGCCCGGCTTCTATGACGGCCATATCCATGTCGGCACCGGACCCAGGCCCTTTGGCGCCACCTTCAACATTCCCACCCCGGAACAGCTGCGCAAGGTACTGGAACAAGAGGCCGCCAAGGTGCCGGCCGGCGAATGGCTGGTCGGCCTGATGAACCGCCCCTACTGCCATATGAAGATGCCCAATCGCTGGGAGCTGGACGCCATCGTACCCGACCACCCGGTGATGCTGGCCTGTGGCGTGCTGAAACTGACACTCAACTCAATGGCCATCGACAAGGCCGGCCTGAGTAAAGATACCCCGGAACCCAAGGACGGCCTGATCGTCCGTGATGAACAGGGTGAGCCCCTGGGGGTGCTGACCATGGGGGCCCGGCGTTATGCCACCAGCGTTATCCCCAATCCGGCCCTGAGTGACGACAGCGCCCGGGAAAACCTGCGGGCCCAGCTGAAGAAGTTCCCGCCCATGGGGGTCACCAGCGTGAACATAGCCGGTGTCCGACCCAATGAGCTGCGCCTGATCCAGGATGTCTACGCCCGCTGGGGTGACGAGCTGCCCCGGGCAACCCTGCAAATCTTCCTGTTTCCCGGCTATGACAACGTGGAAACCAGCCTGGCCGAAATAGAAGGCCTCGGCTTTCATACCGGGGTCGGTGATGATCGGCTGAAACTAGGCGCCATCAAGATGTCCATGGATGGCGCCATTGCCGTGCCCGACTTCCGAACCCTCAAGCCCTATGACGGCAAGGTGCGTTTCGATGAACGGGGTCCCTGGGAAAACCAGAAAGGCGATTTCGACGGCGTGACGGTGATCCCCCAGGACAGCCTGTATAAGGTGGGCAAGCGCGCCCACGAGCTGGGCTGGCAGCTGGGCATCCACACCATAGGCGATGCCGCCGCGGTGCAGGCGGTAGAGGTGCTGGAGCGGATCCTGAAGGAAAGTCCGAGGGAAGATCATCGCCACCACCTGCATCACCTGACCATTCGTCCTCCCGAGGAGACCCTGGCCAAGCTCGCCGAGCTGGACATCATCGTCGATACCCAGCCCAACTACACCTACTACAACAACGCCTTTATGCTGGCCGCGGTCAGCGGCAACCGGCTTGAGCGGCAAAACCCCCAGCGCTCGCTGCTGGATCACGGCATCAAGATAGCCTACGGCTCGGATGGCCTGCCCCATGGCCCCCTGCTCGGCATCTGGGCGGCCACCACCCGCATGGGCTACGATGGCAAAGTCTATGGCGCAGAAGAGGCTATCAAGGTCGAGGAAGCCATCAGGGCCTATACCCTGGGCCCGGCCTACCTGACCTTCGACGAGCAGCAACGGGGCTCCATTGAAAAGGGCAAGGTGGCCGACATGGTAGTGCTGGCCGAGGATCCACTGACGGTCGACCCCCTGCATCTGCGGGATGTGGCGGTCGAAAAGACCATAGTGGCGGGTAAAGAGGTGTTCACCGGCTCCCATGTTGAGCCCTATTACCAGACGCCTCCGGCACAATAACAACAAAATGCCCTGCCGGATGGCAGGGCATTTTTGTCACTGCAGCCGGACGGCTGCCACCGTCATCGGCCCGCAGGCAACCCGCTGTAGCACTTAGCCCAGCAACAGACGGTTGATACGGGACACGAAGGCCGCCGGATCTTTCAGGCCGCCCTGCTCGGCCAGCAGGGCCTGCTCCAGCAGCAGGTGCGACCATTCGTTGAACTGCTCACCTTCCGGCTGCTCGCTCAGCTTCTTGACCAGCACATGCTCCGGGTTCAGCTCCAGGATGTACTTCTGCTCGGGTACCGGCTGGCCGGCCGCCTGCATCAGCTTGAGCATCTGGGTGCTCATGTCGTGCTCGCCGGCCACCACGCAGGACGGGGTGCTGGTCAGACGATGGGTCAGGCGTACTTCCTTCACCTCGTCGGCCAGGGCGGACTTGACCCGCTCCAGCACCGGCGCCAGGGTTTCCTTGGCTTCTTCCTGGGCCTTCTTGGTTTCTTCGTCGTCCAGCTCACCCAGATCCAGCGCGCCCTTGGTGACGGACACCAGCTGCTTGCCCTGGTATTCGCTGAAGTGGTTCATCAGCCACTCGTCTACCCGCTCCCACATCAGCAGCACTTCGATGCCCTTCTTGCGGAAGATTTCCAGGTGCGGGCTGTGGCTGGCGGCGGTATAGCTGTCGGCGGTGATGTAGTAGATCTTCTCCTGGCTTTCGGGCATGCGCGAGATATAGTCATCCAGCGAGACCGTCTGGGCATCGGAGTCGTTATGGGTGCTGGCAAAGCGCAGCAGGCCGCCGATCTGCTCGCGGTTGGCGAAGTCTTCCGCCGGACCTTCCTTCAGCACATTGCCGAATTCCTTCCAGAAGCCCTGGTATTTCTCCGCATCGTTCTTGGCCATCTGCTCGAGCATGGACAGCACCCGCTTGGTGCAGGCCTTGCGCAGCTGGGCGGTCACCTTGTTGTCCTGCAGGATCTCGCGGGACACATTCAGCGGCAGATCGTTGGAGTCCAGCACCCCTTTGACAAACCGCAGGTATGTTGGCATAAACTGCTCGGCATCATCCATGATGAACACCCGCTGCACATACAGCTTGAGGCCATGGCTCTGATCCCGGTTCCACAGATCCCAGGGGGCCTTGGCGGGAACATACAGCAGGCTGGTGTATTCCTGGTTGCCTTCCACCTTGTTGTGGCTCCAGGCCAGGGCGTCCTGGTAATCATGGGAGATATGCTTGTAGAACTCCTGGTATTCCTCGTCGCTCACCTCGCCCTTGGCGCGGGTCCACAGGGCGGTGGCCTTGTTCACCTGCTCCCACTCGCCCTCGGTGGCGGCAATTTTTTCGCCGTCTTCTTCACGCTCGGGCTCGCCTTCCTTCCACATTTCCACGGCGATGCTGATATGGTCGGAGTATTTGCCGATGATGCTGCGCAGGCGCCAGTCATCGAGGAACTCCTCTTCGCTGTCGCGCAGGTGCAGCACCACATCGGTACCACGGTCGGCCTTCTCGATATCGGCCACGGTAAAGCTGCCGTCACCGTCCGACTCCCACTGCACGCCGCGATCGGCGGCTTCGCCGGCGGCCCGGCTGCGTACCGTCACCTTGTCGGCGACGATAAAGGCGGAATAGAAACCCACCCCGAACTGGCCAATCAGCTGGGAGTCCTTGGCCTGATCACCGGACAACTGGCCGAAGAAGGCCTTGGTGCCCGACTTGGCGATGGTGCCCAGGTGCTCGATCACCTCGTCCCGGGTCATGCCGATGCCGTTGTCGGAAATGGTCAGGGTCTTGTTGTCTTTGTCCAGCAACAGGCGCACCCGCAGGTTGCCGTCACTTTCATACAGGGCACTGTCGGACAGGGCCTTGAAGCGCAACTTGTCGGCGGCGTCGGCGGCGTTGGACACCAGCTCGCGCAGAAATACCTCTTTGTTGGAATAGAGGCTGTGGGCCATCAGGTTGAGCAGTTGTTTGACTTCGGTTTGAAAACCATGAGTTTCAGTGTGCACGGCTTCGGACATGGGAGTTTCCTTGCTTGATTAACCTTGCCAACAAAGATGGGGATGCGGTCGGCGATTTCAAGCGGGCGCAAAGAAAAATATGGGATTGGGGATTTTCCACTCCCCGTTCCCTATCCACCATTCCCGACATCAATCGGCAAACGCCTTGCGGCCCATCAGCGAATGGCTGAGGGTATTGCCGTCCACCAGCTCCAGCTCGCCGCCGATGGGCACCCCGTGAGCGATACGGCTGACCCGTACCCCCTGTCGGCGGGCGATATCGGCAATAAAGTAGGCCGTGGCCTCCCCTTCCACCGTGGGGTTGGTGGCCAGGATCAGCTCCTCAAATACTTCCGCTGCCAGCCAGTCGGCCAGCCTGTCCAGGCCCAGATCTTCAGGCCCGATCCCATCTAGGGGAGACAGATGTCCCATCAACACAAAATAGCGTCCCCGGTACTGGCCGGTCTGCTCGATGGCAACCACGTCGGCGGGGCTTTCCACAATACACAGCTGACCGTTGGCAGCCCGTTTGGGATTGGCACAAAGGGGGCACAGCGCCTCTTCGGTAAAGGTTCGGCATTGCCGGCAGTGGCCGATGTGGTCGAGGGACCGGCTCAGCACATGGGCAAGCTTGCGGCCACCGGCCCGCTGGCGCTCCAACAGGGCAAAGGCCATGCGCTGGGCCGACTTGGGGCCGACACCGGGCAGCACCTGCAAACTTTTGATCAACTCATCCAACAGCGGGCTAAAACGCATGTAATCACCATCCTAAACAAGTTAAAACCATCGGCAGTACAAAGTTTTCCCAACTTATTCGGTGATCCTAATCACCTTTTCCTGCAGCAACTACACTTAAGCCAATGCGCGGCGACAGACCAGACCGAAGAAACGCAGTTCACCAAGTACAGAAAAACCGAAGATCAGGATGATCGATGCATTACGGTAACAGGGAACTGTTTTATGAGATGCCATCATTTTACCCCTTTATCCAGGGGGATATTATGCGGGTGCGGGCTCATTGTACTTGGCGGATGCGGCAGCCTGACGGCGGAAGGGCCGGAAGGTAAGGAAACTTTCGATTCCTATGTCATCACGCTGAACATCTACGATGACTATGCCCAACTCAACCATGTACCCGAAATACCCCAGATGGCCAAGATGGCCAAGGGGCAGCTAAAGGGTTATGCCAACTGGTCGGGCCGCTTTTGCCAGATCCATTATGTTCACAACGACTATGAAACCCTGCTCCATGAGCTCAAGCACTGTTTTTACGGCGCTTGGCATGAATAGCTAGAAGCTAGAAGCTAGAAGCTAGAAGCTAGAAGCTAGAAGCTAGAAGCTAGAAGCTGAAAGATAATGAACGGAGCGGTCAGACGCCAGTGTTTTTCTTCCAGCTTCCGGCTTAAAGCTTACAGCTTTGTTTAAAACGGCATCTTGAAGCCGGGTGGCAGCTGCATGCCACCGGTCAGCTCGCCCATGCGGGATTTGTTTTGTTCTTCCACCCGGCGTACGGCATCATTGACGGCGGCGGCCAGCAGATCTTCCAGCAGCTCTTTGTCATCTTCCAGCAGGCTGTCGTCCAGCTCAACCCGGCGTACCGAGTGGCTGCCGGTCATGGTGACCTTAACCAGGCCGGCACCGGACTCACCCACGACTTCCATTTTGGCCAGCTCTTCCTGCAGCTTCTGCATTTTATCTTGCATCTGCTGGGCCTGTTTCATGATATTTCCAAGTCCACCTTTACCAAACATAGGTTCTACTCTTTGTTAACGGTTTAACGGGTTATGGCGAAGGCCAAAGCCTTATTCTGCCATAGGTTCAATGCTGTCCAGATCCAGGCTGGCCGCAAAACGGGAAATAAAAAATTGTACCGCATCATCGGTCTCTATTTCATCCCGGGCCCGCACTTTTGCCGCCTGAAACAGCTGCTGCTCGATTTCATAGGGCGTCAGGCCCGTCCCCTGCCCCAGAGACACCCCCAGCTCGATGGCTTGGCCGGTATAGTCACTCAGCAGGGCGGCCAGCTCACCGCGGGTCTTTTCGGTCAGCAGATGGCCATGTTCGGGCCGCAGGGTTAACTGCCAGCGCGTATCTTGTCGTTCCAGGGTACTGTGCATCGCCAGTTGACGCAAAAAACCACCCACCGATAAACGGGACAGCAGCAGGGTCCAGGCGTCTTCCGCGTCGGCCAGCAGGCTGGCGGCCTTGAGCGGAGCCGGCCCCGGCGGTACGATGTCGGCCGGTACCACCGGCTTGGCCCGGGTCGCAACCGGAGGCACCGGTAGTTCGGGTGCTGCCGATACATCCTCATCCAAAGCCCAAGGCACGTCATCGTAGGCCTCCAGGGGCGGCAACTCCTCCCGGGCTTGCCGATTGAACGGACGGAGGTCGCTCCCGGCCACGGGAGGCGCACTCATCGCCGGCTGGACCGTTGCCGGTTTGCCAGACGCCGGCAGAGCCGGGCGACTCGCTGTCACCACCTCGGTCGCCGTCTCCGCCGCCGACTCCTGGCTGCGCAAGCGGTTACGGGTCTGGATCAAACGCCGGATCCGGGCCACCGCATCGGCGGCTTCATCATGCACCCGCACCGCGGCTCCCGGCTCGGCTTCCGGTGACGACTGTGCTGCCGGTGCGGATTCTGGTTCTGGTTCTGGTTCTGGTTCTGGTTCTGGTTCTGGTTCTGGTTCTGGTTCTGGTTCTGGTTCTGCAGCGTTATCCGGTGCCGGCATGGCACATGCGTCGATTTCCGGCACTGAGGTCCCCTGCTCACAGCCCATGGTCGCCGCCGGTTGAGCCGGCGTCACCTTGCCCAGCTTGTCGGCTTCGGCCAGGATCTCGGCCTGCTCGGCAGCCAGCCTGGCCGCCATGGTTTCATCTTCGGCGCCCACCCGTTCCGCTTGCTGTCGCACCGGCTGAGCCTCGGCCTGGCCGGCCGGCCGCGGCTCAGCGTCGGGCTTTTTTGTGCCAGACCCGCCGCCCCCTGCGACGGTCGGTGCATCGGCCGAGGCCGCGACCGGCTGAAACGCCAGCGCCCGCAACAGGGTCATTTCCAGCGCCGAGCGACCATCGGGAGCAAAAGGCAAGTCCTTACGTCCCTGCAGGCAAATCTGGTAATAAAGCTGGATCTGCTCCGCCGGCACCAGGGGGGCCAGGCGATTGAGCTCATCCGCGTAAGGCAGGTGATGGGCCGGCACCAGCTGCGCCAGGGCCAGATGATGCCAGAAGGCGATCAGTTCCTTATGCAACTGGTCATAATCGGGTCCCAGGCTGGCCAGGTGGGCCACCTGCGCCATCAAGGCGGCACCGTCGCCGGCCAGCAAGGCCTGCACCAGGGCCAGCAGGCTCTGCCGGCTGACGTTGCCGAGCATCGACTCGACCTGGGCCAACCTGACCTCGCCGTTGCCAAAGGCCAGAGCTTGGTCGGTCAGGCTGAGGGCGTCGCGCAGGCTGCCGTCGGCAACCCGGGCCAACGCCGCGGTTGCCGCCGGCTCAAAGCCCACTCGCTCCTCGGTCAGGATATGCTGTAGCTGGGCATCGATGCGCTCCGGCTCCAGGCTTTTTAAATGGAATTGCAGGCAACGGGATAAAATGGTGATCGGCAGCTTCTGCGGATCCGTGGTGGCCAGCAGAAACTTCACATGGGGCGGCGGCTCTTCCAGGGTTTTCAGCAGGGCATTGAAGCTGTGCCGGGACAGCATATGCACTTCATCTATCAGATACACCTTGAAACGGCCATGGGCCGGCTGATACTGGACATTGTCCAGCAGTTCCCGGGTGTCTTCCACCTTGGTGCGGCTGGCGGCGTCTATCTCCAGCAGATCGACGAAGCGACCCTGCTCGATTTCCTGACAGCTGCCGCATCGGCCGCAGGGCTCAGGAGTGACGCCGCCGTCACAGTTCAGCGCCTTGGCCAGCAGACGGGCGATCGAGGTCTTGCCCACCCCACGGGTACCGCTGAACAAATAGGCGTGATGCAGCCGTCCCAGCGCCAGGGCGTTCACCAGGGTCTTGAGTACATGTTCCTGGCCCACCACATCGGCAAAGCGCTGTGGCCGCCATTTTCTGGCAAGTACCTGATAGCTCATGGCCGATCAGTCACCGTCAAACTCGACCAGGCTCATTACCTTCACGCCCAGGTGGGTCAGGCGCTGCACTCCACCCAGGGCAGGCAGGGCAATCACAAAGGCCGCGTCCTGCACTTCGCCGCCACAGCGCCGCACCAGCTTGACCGCCGCCTCGACGGTACCGCCGGTGGCCAGAAGATCATCGATGATCAGCACCTTCTCACCCGGTGAGATCGCATCCACATGGATCTGCAGCTTGTCCTGGCCGTATTCCAGATCATAGGCAACTTCGATCACCTCCCGGGGCAACTTGCCCGGCTTGCGCGCCGGCACAAAGCCCACCCCCAAGGCGGCGGCCACCGGGGCGCCGAAGATAAAGCCTCGCGCCTCGGTGCCCAACACCTTGGTAATGCCGGAATGACGGTACTGCTCGACCATCGCCTCTATGGTCAGGCCAAAGGCTTGGGGGTTTTCCACCAGGCTGGTGATATCGCGAAACTGGATCCCCGGCTGGGGATAATCGGCAATGGTGGCGATGCTGTCGGCAATCAGTTTAAGAGTTTCTTGTTTCATAAGATGATGGCAGCCCTGAAAAAAGTGCCCACTGAACATGAGGGCATGGTCATTCAATTGCGGCTAGCTTAGGGCCTAGGCTGTTTCATTGCAACCGCAGGCCGGTCCGGGAGCAGGGGTAAGCGCAAAAACCACACCAACAGGGCAACATATGTCAGCACCAGTCCGATTTTCACCCACCATAGGGGGACCATATAGATAGAAAAGGCGAAGCTTGCGCTCATCAACAGCAGTGCCCGGCGACGAACATGGGAGCGCAGGCCCCGGCACTGCTGCCAGTCCTGGATCATGCCGCCGAACCAGGGATGATGGAGCAGCCAGCGATGCACCCGGGGGGAGGATTTGCCAAACAGGAAGGCCGAAAGCAAGACAAAGGGGGTGGTCGGCAACACCGGTAAAAAAACGCCCAGCACCCCCAGACCCAAAGACAGGCTGCCAAGCAGGGCAAACAGTACGCGCATAACGGCCTCCTCTGCAAACATCCCCAGCATAACAGCCCCAACGGCAAGCGGGAAGTCCCTGCTCTTCCGGCTTCCCGCTTGCCGCATCCCGTTCCAAGCTTTAAAATCCCGCCTTTTGCCGAGCCCCTATGCGCCTGATTTTAGCCCCGATGGAAGGGGTGCTTGACCACCTGATGCGGGATCTGCTGACCCGTATCAACCCTTACGACCTGTGCGTCACCGAGTTTATCCGGGTGGTGGATATGCGCCTGCCTCCACGGGTATTTTATCGCTTGTGCCCCGAGCTGCATCGGGGCTGCACAACCCCCAGCGGCACGCCGGTGCGCATCCAGCTGTTGGGGCAGGAAGCGGACTGGCTGGCGGAAAATGCAGCCCAAGCCTGCCGACTTGGGGCCAACGGCATCGATCTCAACTTCGGCTGCCCGGCCAAGACCGTCAACAAGCACAGGGGCGGCGCCGCCCTGCTGGATAACAGCGAGCAACTCTACCGCATCGCCCGCGCGGTACGCGCCGCGGTGCCGGCCCACCTGCCGGTCAGCGCCAAGATCCGGCTAGGACTGAATGAACGGGACAGCTACCTGGAAAACAGCCGGGCCCTGTATGAGGGCGGCGTGGATGAACTGACGGTGCATGCCCGCAGCAAGCGGGATGGCTACCGTCCCCCCGCCTACTGGCATCACATCGCGGAAATCCGCCGGGCCGTTGCCATCCCGGTGATCGCCAACGGTGAAATCTGGAATGCCGCCGACGGCCGGCGGGCGCAGCTCCAGAGCGGCGGCACCAGTCTGATGCTGGGCCGCGGCGCCCTGGCCCTGCCCAACCTGGCCGCCGTTATCAAGGTGGAGCAGCGGCCGCTCGCCTGGCCGGAGGTGATCCGCCTGTTGCTGGATTATTCCCGCCAGGAGATCACCGGCGACAAGGGCGTTTATTACCCCAACCGGGTCAAGCAGTGGCTGAGCTATTTAAAGCTGCAGTACCCGCAAGCCAGTGCCTTGTTTCAGCAGATCCGCACCCTCAAGCGGGCCGACGAGATCCAGCGCTGCCTGACACTCCTTTGATTCGTATCATCTTTGTCAACTCGCCCCGGCCCTATACTGCCCCCAGGTATCAGTGTCGGATGTCAAGATGGACAAGATAATGACAAACAAACAGTTAGCAGCGAGATTACGGGCGCAGGCCCGGCAGCGGCGTCGGGCCTTCCTCGATGCGGTACGCGCGTTGGACACCAGCCTGGCCGATGATCTGCTTGCCCTGCCGGCGGATGAATGGGCCGATCTGCCGGCACTCCACGCCAGTCCTCAACTGCAGGCCCAAATCAAGCTGCTCAAGCGGGTGGATGCCGCCCTCTGTCAGTGGCGGCTGGGCTTGTATGGCCTGTGCAGTGATTGCGAGGCGCCGCTGCCCCCTGAGCTGCTGTGGCAAGATCCCTGCCGCCAGCGCTGCGCGCCCTGTGAGGAAAAATACAACAAGGCCCAGCATGGGGTGTGGGAGCTCTGATTGGGAATTGGGGATTGGAGAATTCGGGCCTCCTACTGGAATCGGACCCACGGTCACTAAAAAAGCCGGCGTTAAGCCGGCTTTTTACTGCTAATTCGGAGTTAACCGATATTAGAAGTTGTACTGGATACCAACGCCGTAACGGTCGTTAGAGCCGGTGACATCGTTGATCACGTATTCACCGTATACCTTGGTCTTGGGAGTGAACTTGTACTGAACACCCAGCACATACTCGTCTACCTTGGTGTCTTCAGCGCCTTCGGTTTCTTTCCGGTTGTTGTAGGCAGCAATCATAGTCCAAGCATCTACGCTGTAGCTGGTGGCCAGTTCCCAGAAACGTACGTCATTGGCCGCGTCATTGTCGGACTCGCCGTAGGTACCACCCACATAGAAGCCGTCGATGGCGTAGTTAACACCCAGGCCCCAGAAGTCCAGGTCGTTATTGCCACCACGTTTATTCTGTGCTTCATAGGCGGCAACCAAACCCAGGCCGAAGGGGGTGGCATAGCCGGCAGACAGGCTATACTGGTTTTCGGGAGTGCCATCAGCATTGCTAAAGCGGTTTTCATCGGCGAAGGCATAGGCAGCACGCAGATCAACACCGTTATCGGCATAGGAAACGCGAACCTGGTCATCGATACGGAAGCCGTGCAGATAAGAGGCGGCACCGTTGATGTTGAAGATATCAGTTACGTTGGACAGCTGGACGAAGGGGTTTTCGCTCTTGCCGAAGGTCAGGTCGGTGGTATCCATAAAGCGGAAACCGGCCCAGGCATAACGGGCGTCGATATCTTGGGTTTTGTTATCGTTATTGCTTTCTGCGGTTACCTGCCATTCCAGCTTACCGATCAGGTCGACATCGTTGTTCAGGTTATACAGGACGTTGAAACCCAGACGGGCTTCGCCGTCACCACCGATGTTTTCATTGTCTCTGCCTTTCAGCTCACCGGCGTTGTACTGCACACGGCCGTAGGCTTCAACTTTGGAGCCGTCCTCGGCGGAGTAGATTTCAACGGCGCTGGCGGAGGTGGCGAACAGAGCCGGAATAGTCAGTGCAAGAATCGTTTTTTTCATTTTATGTATGCCTACTGTTATTAAACACTAAGTCCTTGTAATTCCCTGTGTTAGCAACGTAACACGTCACTATGGCAGGCAGCCTATCATCGGTTTTTTGGCCGCGCAACAATAACTCGGGAACTTTTTAGAACATTAACGCTCGCACGTTACACAAATGTGACAACCGCCCCCTTTCCCGCACCATCGCCTTGCATCTGGCGATAATTCATCTAGCCGGTATACTCTGCGCCAACTTTCCTTCCAGGCCGGCCGATGACAGATACCCAATATCCTACCCTTGTCCGCGACAATTACCGCCGCCTCAGCGATGCGATCGCGGGTTTCAAGCCGCGCCGTGCGCAAAATTACCTGGTGGCCGAAATCGGCCGGGTATTGATGGGCCACTATCAGCCGAGCCGCCGCATCCTGGTGGCCGAAGCCGGCACCGGCATCGGCAAATCCCTGGCCTATATCCAGGCCGCCGTGCCCTGGGCCCGTCTCAACCAGAAAAAACTGGTGATCTCCACCGCCACCCTGGCTCTGCAGGAGCAGTTAGTCGAGAAAGACCTGCCCCTCTATCTGCGGCACTGCCTGCCGGCGTTTCGTTTCGCCCTGGCCAAGGGCCGGGGCCGCTATTGCTGCAACCACAAGTTGGCCCAACTGGCGGAGGGCGAGTCCCAGTTCAGCCTGCTGGAGCCGGTCGCCGGCCTGGGCGCCGCCGACCAGGCGCTGGTGGCCGAATTGTGGCAGGCGCGCCAGAGCGGCGCCTGGGCCGGTGATAGGGACAGCTGGCCCAGGCCCATCACCGACGAACTCTGGCAGCTGATCCAGGCCCAACGCCACGGCTGTCAGCCCCAGCTCGGTCATCAGCATTGTCCCTTTCAGCTGGCCCGCAACGAACTGGACAAGGTGGAGGTGATCGTCGTCAACCATGCCCTGCTGCTGGCCGATCTGAAGATGGGCGGCGGCATCATCCTGCCCGAGCCGGAAGCCTGTATCTATGTGCTGGACGAGGCCCATCATATTGCCGATATCGCCCGCGATCAGGGTTCGGCCCGGCTGCCGCTGCGCGCCACCCGCCGCTGGCTGGAGCTGTTTAACCAGGGCCTCGGCAAGCATGCGGCAGGACTGACCGAGCCCGATGCCCAGCGCGTGCTGGCCCGGGTGCAGTCGGCGCTGCAACAGCAGATCCCGACCCTGAGCGCCCTGCAACAATCCCTGAGTGGCTCCGAACTGACCACCGATGAGCAGGGCTGCCTGCGCTTCGCCGCCGGTGAGCTGCCCGACGCCCTGCACCTGCAGCTGGTGCAGTTGAAAGAAGAAAATACCGGCCTGCAGCGTGGCCTGGAGCGGCTGCAGGCCCAGGTCGCCGAACAACTCAAGCTGGGCAGCCTGCCACTGAAACAGGCGGAGCCCTGGCTGGCGAGCCTCAACCAGGCCCAGTTGCGCGCCGAACAGACCGCCACCCTCTGTGAGCTGATGACCCGCCCGCTGGGCCCCAAACATACGCCTCCGGCCCGCTGGCTGGAGCAGGATGACAAAAATCAGGATATCAGCCTGTGCGCCACCCCGCTGGCGGTGGGCTATTTGCTGGAGCAATGGTGCTGGTCCCGGGCCACGGCGGTGATCATGGTGTCAGCCACCTTCACCGCCCTCAACGACTTCAGCTACTTTCGCCGCGCCGTGGGCCTGAAGGCCGATGACGGCAGCCAATATCTGCGCCTGAACTCCCCCTTTGACTACCCCGGCTCCCGACTGACCATCCCGGATATCGGCTGTGAGCCCGGCGACGCCGGTTTCGATCGGGTGCTAATCGAACAGTTGCCCCGCTGGCTGGAGGAGCAAGGAGCCAACCTGGTGCTGTTTTCTTCCTACCGGCAGATGCAGGTGGTCGCCGAAGGCTTGAGGGCCAAAGGCCTGAGCCTGCTGGTGCAAGGCGAGGCCAGCCGCCAGAGCCTGCTGCAGCTGCATCGGTTGCGCCGCGACGGCGGCAGCCCCAGCGTACTGTTCGGCACCGGCAGTTTTTCCGAAGGGCTGGACTTGCCCGGCCATTACCTGACCAATCTGATCATCACCAAGCTGCCCTTCGCCGTGCCCACCTCGCCGGTGGAAGAGGCGATGGCGGAATGGATCAGCCTGCGCGGCGGCAATCCCTTTATGGAGCTGACCGTACCCGAGGCGTCACGCAAACTCATTCAGGCCTGCGGCCGGCTGCTGCGCAGCGAGACGGATCAGGGTAGAATCGTGCTGCTCGACCGGCGCATCGTCACCCGCCGTTACGGGGCCGCCCTGCTGGCCGCCCTGCCGCCCTTTACCCAAGAAATAACAGACTGATGGCATTGGATTTTTCCGTTTATTTTCTGCTGGCGCTGACCGGCCTGCTGGCCGGCTTCCTCGATGCGGTAGCCGGCGGCGGCGGGCTGGTGACCATTCCCGCCCTGCTCAGCGCTGGCCTGCCACCCCATATGGCGCTGGGCACCAACAAGGTAGCGGCCAGCCTGAGCTCGCTCACCTCCGCGCTCACCTTTTATCGCCAGCGGCTGCTGCAGCCGGGGTTCTGGTGGCGAGCCCTGCTGGCCGCCGCCGTCGGCGCCCTGGTTGGCACCTTGCTTATCAACCAGATCAACGCTCTCTGGCTGGAAAAGCTGCTGCCCCTGCTGATCTTCGGGGTGGCCATCTACACCATCGTCAATCGCCGGCGCGAGCACCAGGGCAATCAACTGCCCAGACCCGGTCAGCAGCTGCACCGTCGCCAATGGTGGCAGGGTGGCCTGCTCGGCGCCTATGACGGCGCCTTCGGCCCGGGCGCCGGGGCCTTTTTGATCGTCTCGTCGATGGCCCTGTACCGGCTCAACCTGCTGTTGGCGTCCGGCTTGGCCAAGGGCATGGTGCTAACGAGCAATCTGGTGTCGCTACTGACCTTTATCGCCCTGGGTCAGGTGGACTGGATACTGGGGCTGACCCTGAGCGTGGGCATCATGGCGGGCTCCTTTATCGGTGCCCGCTCGGCGATCCGCTTTGGTGCCGGCTTTATCCGGCCCATATTTGTGGTGATGGTGCTGGCCCTGTCGCTCAAGCTGGCCTGGCAGGCCTGGTTTTGAGCATTGCGCCGGCGCGCTAAAGTTGCCACAATCCGGAGCGTTAATATCTCAGCCAGTTCAAATGCTTGGCATTTGCTTATCCTGTGTAGGAGCCCTTGATGAAAATGCGTACTACCCTCGCCGCCCTGGCCGTGGTCAGCCTGCCCTTCGGCGCCATGGCCGCCAGCTTTGAAGCCCCCCAGCCTTATCAGATTTTACTGGTCGACGGCAAAAAGACCGACCACAGCGCCATGCGCGGCATACATAACGTCGATGTGAAGGCAGGCAAGCACCAGTTCGCCATCAGCTATACCGAGGATTACTCCACCCGCACCGATATCCGGGTGCTGAACGGCGATCCGGTGATAATCACCCTGGAGGTGCCGGAAGATGCCGAGCTGACCCTGGATTACCAGACCCCGGTCAATTACCGAGCCGCGCAGGCGTTCCTGCGCGATCAAGGCAGCCAGCTGCGCATCGTCGACCAGAATAGCGGCCAGCCGGTTGAAGCCGAACTCTATAGCATCCACAGACCCGCCGGCATGGATGTGGCCCGCGGCATCCAGGATTACCTGGAAGAAACCGGCAAATCCTTCGGCGGTCGCACCGACGCCGCCCTGGCCGCCGCCGAGGCCCAGTTTGGAGATGCCAGCGTCAATGCCGATGCCTTGGATATGCTCAAGCACTGGTGGAATGCCGCCGACAAGGACACCCGCCGCGCCTTCCAGATCTGGATGATTCAGCAGCAATAAGCGGGACTGGGGACTGGGGACTTATTCATCAATTTCCTCTTCCCCAATCCCCCACTCCTCAGTTACCTGCCTGGCTCTACCGCCACCTTGAGGCAGGCCACCCGATGCTGTTCACTGCCCTCCAGTACCGGCCGGGTCTGGGCGCAACCTGCGTCCGCCAGCGGGCAACGGGTGCGAAACACGCAACCGGACGGCGGCGTGAGCGGCGACGGCAGCTCGCCGTGCAGGATCTGCACCTGCTTGCAGCGTTCATAATCCGGATCCGGCACCGGCACCGCGCTCATCAGCGCCCGGGTGTAGGGATGGGTGGGCCGCTCGAACAACGCCTTGCCCTCCCCCAGCTCCACCGCCGTGCCCAGATACATCACCAGCACCCGATCCGAGATATGCTTCACCACCGACAGATCGTGGGCGATGAAGACAAGCGACAACCCCATCTCCCGCTGCAGCTCCTTCAGCAGGTTGACCACCTGAGCCTGGATGGATACGTCCAGAGCCGAGACCGGCTCATCGCAGATAACCAGCTTAGGTTCCAGGATCAACGCCCGGGCGATGCCGATGCGCTGGCACTGGCCGCCGGAGAACTCATGGGGATAGCGGTTGACCACATTGGGCAGCAGACCGACTTTCACCATCATGGCTCTGACCTTGTCCTTCACCTCCGCCTTCGGCATCTGCGGGTAGAAGGTGCGCAATGGCTCGGCGATGATATCGCCTATGGTCATCCTGGGATTGAGGGAGGCCAGCGGGTCCTGGAAGATCATCTGGATTTCCTTGCGCTTTTCCCGCAACTCCTTATGCCCCAGTCGAGTGAGATCCCGGCCCAGCCAAACCACCTCGCCGGCACTGGCCTGCACCAGGCCGATCACCGCCCGGGCCAGGGTGGACTTGCCACAGCCGGACTCACCCACCACCCCCAGGGTTTCCCCCTCGTACAGCTTGAGGCTGACACCGTCCACCGCCTTCAGGACCGCAGGCCTGGACCAGGGCCAGGCCTGCTCGCCCTTGACCTCGAAGTGCACCTTGAGCGCGCGTACGTCCAGCAACAGTTTTTTATCCGACATTCTTGGCCTCCCAATCCCAATGGCATGCGCGCTGGCGCCCTTCCCCGAAGCGGGTCAGCGGCGGCGTCTCACTGCGGCAGATATCATGTACCCGGTGGCAGCGTTGCTGGAACGGGCAACCGGCCGGTAGCTGCAACAGGTTGGGGGGATTGCCGGGAATGGTCGGCAGCACCCCCCCGCCCGTATCCAGCCGGGGGATCGCCTTCAGCAACCCTTCGGTGTAGGGGTGGCTAGGTCGATAGAAGATGTCGTCCACCAGGCCAACTTCCATGGTCCGGCCGGCATACATCACCAGTACCTTGTTGCAGCTGCCGGCCACCACCCCCAGGTCGTGGGTGATCATGATGATGGCGGTGTTGAACTCCCGCTTCAGCTCGTTCAACAGCGTCATGATCTGGGCCTGAACGGTGACATCCAGGGCCGTGGTCGGCTCGTCGGCGATCAGCAACCTGGGCCGGCACAACAAGGCCATGGCGATCATCACCCGCTGGCGCATACCGCCGGAGAATTCATGGGGAAACATCCCCATGCGCTTACGGGCCTCGGGGATCTTCACCGCATCCAGCATGCGCACGGATTCCTCGAAGGCCTGGGCCTTGGTCATGCCCTTGTGCAGCATCAGCACTTCCATCAGCTGGGGGCCCACCTTCATATAGGGGTTGAGTGAGGTCATGGGGTCCTGGAAGATCATCGCAACCTGCTCGGAGCGGATCCGGTTAAGCTCCTTCTCCGGCAGGTTCAGCACTTCCCGCCCTTCAAAGCGGGCGGAGCCGGAGGTGATGCCGTTCCTGGCCAGCAGCCCCATGATGGCGAAGGCGGTCTGGCTCTTGCCGGAGCCGGATTCGCCCACTATGCCCAGGGTTTCTCCCGCATCCAGGGAGAAATTGAGGTCGTTGACGGCCACCACATTGCCGTCCGGGGTGGTGAATTCCACCCGCAGATCCTGGACTTCCAACAGCTTCATCGACGGCGCTCCTTAACGATCTTTCGGATCCAGGGCGTCACGCAGACCGTCCCCCAGAAAGTTGAAACAGAACAGGGTGGTGACCATGAAACCGGCCGGGAATAACAGCTGCCACAGGGCAATCTCCATCGACTTGGAGCCTTCGTCCAGCAAGGCACCCCAGCTGGTCATCGGCTCCTGTACTCCCAGGCCGAGGAAGCTGAGGAAAGATTCAAACAGGATCATGCCGGGCACCAGCAGGGTGGCATATACCGCCACTATGCCGAGCACATTAGGCACTATGTGCCGAGTGACTATGGTGGCCTTGCCGACCCCACAGACTTCCGCCGCCTCGATGAATTCCTTGCTCTTCAGGCTCAGGGTCTGGCCGCGCACGATACGCGCCATATCCAGCCAGCTGACCGCCCCTATAGCGAAGAAGATCAGCAGTATGTTGCGCCCGAAGAAGGTCACCAGCAGGATCACGAAGAACATAAAGGGGAAGGAATAGAGGATCTCCAGCAGCCGCATCATCACCCGGTCGGTGCGCCCGCCGATAAAACCGGAGGCGGCACCGTACAGGGTGCCGATGATCACCGCCACCAAGGCACCCATCAGCCCCACCATCAGCGAGATGCGTCCCCCCACCAGGGTGCGCACGAACAGATCCCTGCCCAGGGAGTCGGTGCCGAAGTAATGGCCGCTATCCAGGCTGGGGGCCGCCATCATGGCGCCCCAATCGGTCTCGTCATAGGCGTATGGGGACAGGGAAGGCCCCACCAGCACCAGCACGGTGATTAAGCCGAGGATGATCAGGCTGATCAGGGCCGCCTTGTTATGGAAGAAGCGGCGTCGGGCATCCATCCACAGGGAGCGGCCCTCCAACTCCAGCTGCTCGGAAAACTGTCCGAGGGCGTCACGTTTTTCTTTGGTTAAGACCATGATGTGCTCCGGCTTAGTAACGGATCTTGGGATCGATAACCGCATAGAGGATATCGACCAGGGCGTTGAAGGCGATGGTCAAGGCGCCGATCAGTATGGTCAGCCCCAGCACCATGGAGTAATCCCGGTTGAGGGCGCCGTTGACGAACAGCTGGCCGATGCCGGGCAAACCGAAGATGGTCTCGATCACCACAGAGCCGGTAATGATGCCGACGAAAGCCGGTCCCAGGTAGGACACCACCGGCAACATGGCCGGCCGCAGGGCGTGCCGGAGGATGATGTGGCGCAGGGGCAGGCCCTTGGCCCTGGCGGTGCGGATAAAATTGGAGCTCATGGTTTCGATCATGGAACCCCGGGTGATACGGGCGATGGCCGAGATATAGTGCATCATCATGCCCACCACCGGCAGGATCAGATACTGGGGCGCGCCCTGGTTCCAGCCGCCGGCTGGAAGCCATTTGAGACTGATGGCGAATACCAGCACCAGGATGGGGGCCAGCACGAAGCTGGGGATCACCACCCCGACCATGGCCGTCGACATGGTGAGATAATCAATCCAGCTGTTTTGCCTGAGCGCCGCCACCACCCCCAGTGTCACCCCGAACAGCACGGCGCCGAGGAAGGCATACAGGCCGATTTCGGCGGACACCGGCAATGCCTGGCTCACCAGATCGTTGACGGAAAAGTCCTTGTATTTGAAGGAGGGCCCCAGATCACCCTGCAACAGGTTACCCAGATAGCCGAAGTACTGCTCCAGCACCGGCTTGTCCAGCCCGTATTTGGCCTCGATATTGGCCAGCACCTCGGGGGGCAGGCTGCGCTCCGAGCTGAAGGGGTTGCCCGGGGCGAAGCGCATCATAAAAAAGGAAATGGTGATCAACACCAGCAGGGTGGGAATGGCTTCCAGCACTCGCCTTACCATAAATTTAAACATGGTCGTGCCTCAAGATAATTGCAGATGTAGGCCCTAACTGTGCGACAGTAGTCAAATCCGAATGCAGACACGCCATGAATACATCCCTGTAGGCTCCGCTGCGCCACTGACCGCCATGGACGGCGGAAATGTCGAAAATGCAGGAGCATTGTTCGACCCTGGCGCAGGGGGTCTGCTAACGGACCTGACTTCTGTCCAAGCAAGATGGTACTGCCACCCGACGACTTAATTGGCCAGGATATACATATCCTTGGAATAGAGGTTATCCAGCGGGTTGTTGGGGTAACCGCCCACGTGCTGCTGCACCAGGCGGGCCTTTACGTACTGGTAGATAGGCGCGATAGGCATGTCCTCGGCAAGGATTTCCTCGGCCTGGGCATAATTGTCGTTACGGGCCACCGTGTCGACGATGGAGCGGGAGGCCTTCATCAGCTCGTCATACTTGAGGTTGGAGTACTTGCCGTCGTTGTTGCCATGGGTGGTCTGCAGCAGATCCAGCATGGACGACGCCTCGTTGTAGTCGGCAATCCAACCGGCCCGGGCGACATCGAAGTTGCCCTGGGTCTTGGTATCCAGATAGGTCTTCCATTCCTGATTCACCAGCTCGGCCTCGACCCCCAGATGCTTCTTCCACATGGACGCCACGGCCACCGCCACCTTCTTGTGGTTGTCGCTGGTGTTGTAGAGCAGTTCCAGCTTCAGGGGCTTGTCCTTGTCATAACCGGCCTCGCTCAGCAACGCCTTGGCCTTGGCATCCAGTTCCTGCTGGGGCCAGGTCGCCCACGCCAGCTCGGGTGGGGTAAAGCCATCGACGATCTCCGGGGTCATGGTATAGCCGGGTTTTTCCCCCTGTCCCATCACCAGGTTGGCGATCACCTTGCGGTCGATGGCATAAGACAGGGCCTTACGCACCCGTACGTCGTCAAAGGGCGCCCTCCTGGTGTTGAACTGGTAGTAGTAGGTGCCGACATAACCGGCGATCTTGACCTCTTCCGGCTTTTCTTTGCTCAGGCGCTTGAAATGCTCGATAGGCATTTCATAGGTCATATCCAGCTCACCGGCCAGGAAACGGTTCATGGCGGCATTCTGGGAGGCGATGGGCAGGTAGGTAACCTTGCCGATCACCGTCTTGTCGTTGTTCCAGTAGTGCGCGTTGCGGGAAAGCTCGATCTTCTCGTTGACCACCCAGCCGGACAGGGTATAGGCACCGTTGGACACCAGGTTACCCGGCTTGGTCCATTCGTCGCCGAACTGCTCGACCACCTTCTGGTTGACCGGGTAGGTGGTGGTGTGGGACAGCATGGTCACAAAATAAGGCACCGGCTGTTCCAGCTTGATTTCCAGGGTCCGCTCATCCAGGGCCTTGACGCCCAGGGTGGCGGGGTCTTTTTCACCTTTCAGGATGGCGCCGGCATTGATGATGGTGGGGATTTCCAGGTACCAGGAGTAGGAAGAAGCGGTTTTGGGGTCAATCGCCCGCTTGAAACTGTACTCGAAGTCATGGGCGGTGACCGCTTCGCCGTTGGACCATTTGGCGTCGGCACGCAGGTGGAAGAGATAGTTCTGGTTGTCTTGGGTCTCCCAGCTCTCGGCGACGCCGGGCAGGGTTTCGCCGTTGGGGCCGGATACCACCAGGCCTTCAAACAGATCACGCAGAATATTGGACTCGGGCACCCCTTCCGTCTTATGGGGGTCCAGGGTGGCGGGCTCGGCGCCGTTGCCCTTGATCAGTTGCTGCACCTTGGCCAGCTGGGTGCCGGCGGGCACGTCCGCGGCCCAGGCCGGTCCCGCCATGGCCAGCAGGGAACAGGACAGTAACGAGGTTGCCAGTACCGTTTTTTTCAGCTTCATTCATCTTACTCCATTAAGAAACCCGGCCGATGTACCGCTAGGATACCACCAGGAAAGCATAGCCAAATGAGACATGACCAATAGAATAACCACCGCCAAAATCGGCTAATTATTAGCACAATAATTCAAAAAAACGCCATTTTAGCGGTCAATAATGCCAACCAACCGGGAAGATAAATAAGATTTAACAAAAAAGCAACCACCGCGTAACGATTTTGTGCCCTGTAACTGTCCGGAGAGCCGATAACACGATCTTCTTTGATATGGCGCAATAAAATCGCGCCATTTAGGTCAATGACGCGATAAATCGATGATTTTTCGGCTGGAGTAATGAAATACGCTTATGCCATATCATGGGTTGGTAACGATAATGAGCCGCCATAAAAAACCCCGCTTTCGCGGGGCTTTGGCGTGGTATTCGCGGCTGATATGGCTGGCTTAGAACACCAGGTGGGCGATCAGCGCGATCACCGGCAGGGTCACCAGGGTACGCAGCAGGAAGATGACGAACAGCTCGACGATATTCACCGGGATCTTGCTGCCCAGCAGCAGGGCGCCCACTTCCGACATATAGATCAACTGGGTCACCGACAGGGCGGCAATCACGAAGCGGGTCATCTCGCTTTCGATGGAGGTGGCCAGGATCGCCGGGATAAACATATCGGCAAAGCCGACCACTATGGTTTCCGAGGCGGCGGCGGCTTCGGGGATCTGCAACAGCTCCAGCAACGGCACGAAAGGCATGCCCAGCCAGCTGAACAAGGGCGTGTTTTCGGCGATGATCAGCGCCAGGGTACCGAACGCCATCACCACCGGCAGCACGCCGAACAACATATCCAGGGCGTTATACACGCCGGTCTTGGCCACCTGGCCCAGGCCTTCCACCTTGCCGGCACGGGTCAATGCCAGGTTAAAGCCGTGACTCAGGGACGATTGGCCGGCGGGGATGGCTTCATCATCCTGGCCGCGGGGCCGGCCGTTGATAAACAGATCTTTTTTGCGGCTCAGGGGCGGCAGTCGGGGCACCACTATGGCGGCGACGATGCCGGCGACACAGATGGCCAGATAATAGGGCAGGAACATATGCTCAAGTTTGACCTGGGCCAGTACCACCAGGCTGAAGGTAATGGAGACGGCCGAGAAGGTGGTGCCGATCACCGCCGCTTCGCGCTGAGTGTAGTGGTGACCTTCATATTGCTTGCTGGTCAGCAGGATACCCACACTGCCGTCACCCAGCCAGGACGCCATGCAGTCCACCGCCGAACGCCCGGGCAGGCGGAAGATGGGCCGCATCAGGCCGGTCAGCAGGGTGCCGACAAATTCCAGCAGGCCAAAATCGAGCAACAGGGGCAGCAGCAGGCCGGCAAAGATAAACACCGCGAACAGCACCGGCAGCAGATCGTTGAGCACCAGGCCACCGGTCACCTCGCTGAAGACAAGCTCGCTGCCGGTCTGGCTGTAAGCCAGTACCACGAACAGGGCACCCAGCAGGCGGCTGACCAGCCAGATAGGCCTGATATCGAACAGGCTGCCCAGGAAGCGGTGCTCGATTATCCAGGCCGGCTTCATTGCCTTGGTAAACAGGCTGATCAGCGCCGAGCCGCAGATCAGCAGGGTCACGATCAAGGCCAGGTAACCGTCCAGCACGGCCTGCAGGCCCTTGGCCAGCACGGCAATCATGATGGTGAGATCGCCGTTATAACTGACCGGAGTCATAAACAGCAATATGCCCACCAGCGATGGCACCAGAAACATCAGCAGGTTTCTTCTGCTACAGGCGGCCTGCCCCAGCAATGTCTTTTCCATAGGTTGTCCTTCCTTAATCAGGCAAATCACCCAACTTGGTTATAAAAGGTAAAAAACCGCATCTTTATGCAACCCACCTAGCGCTCGCAGAATAAAAACAACTCAACAATGAATAAGTTGTCAATATTATGAAAGGTTGGTGAATACTTATTTGATAGCCAAATATATTTAATCAAAATACAATATCAAAACTTAAATCCACCAAATATCAATTTGTTAGTTTTTTGTTCTGCATTGTTAACTTTGGGCTGGCAGTATAAGCAATTTGTAATCACATGCAAGCCGCAATCCGGCCATGGTTCTAAATCAGCGACACGGATCCCCTTTTGGGACAAGCCCTGGGAGCGTAGGTATCTTCTTGGGAAGGGGATTGGGGATTGGGGATTGGGGATTGGGGATTGGGGATTGGGGATTGGGGATTGGGGATTGGGGAAATGGTATACTCGACGGCAGCCATATTAGATATCAGACAGGTTGCCATGCCCTCCCCCGAACTGGTCTTTATCCCCAGTATCACCCAAGTGAACGCCGTGACCTGGGACAGTCTGTTTGCCGACAGCTATCCCTTTACCCGCCATGGCTTTTTACAGGCACTGGAGGCGGGCGGCAGCATAGGGGCCGCGTCCGGCTGGCTGCCACAATACGCCTGCCTGTATCAGGGGCAGCAGCTGATTGCCGCCATGCCCTGCTATATCAAGACCCATTCTTATGGCGAATACCTGTTCGACTGGGCCTTTGCCGAGGCCTACGACCGCCACCGGCTTGCCTATTATCCCAAGCTGGTGTGCGCCATTCCCTTTACCCCCGCCGGCGGCCCCCGGCTGGGTTTGGCGCCCGGCCATCAACCGGCACAAGTCATGCCCCTGCTTGAGCAGGGGTTAATCACCCTGAGTGAGAAAATCGGCGCCAGCGGCTACCAGTGCCTGTTTTGCGAACCGCAACTGGGGCAGCAGTTACAGAAGCAGCACTGGCTGCCACGGCTCAATGTGCAGTTCCACTGGCTGAACCGGGGTTACCGGAGCATGGACGACTTCCTTGCCCGATTCAGCTCCCGCAAACGCAAAAACCTGCTGAAGGAGCGAGCCCGGGTGCTGGATTGCGGCATCCGTTTCCGCACGCTGACCGGTGATGCCCTCATCCCCGACCTCTGGCGGCAGTTTTACCACTTCTATCGGCGCACCTATCAGAAACGCGCCGGACACGATGGCTACCTGACCCTGGACACCTTCTTGCGATGGGGAGAATATTGCCGCGACCAATGTGTGCTGTTTGCCGCCTATCGGGAGCAACGACTGGTAGCCGGGGCCCTGTGCTTTCGCTCCGATGACACCCTGTACGGCCGTTACTGGGGCTGTGAGCAGGAGCTGGAGTTCCTGCATTTCGAGGCCTGTTATTACCAGGGGATCGAATATTGTATCGAACAGGGCCTGGCCCGCTTCGATGCCGGGGCCCAGGGCGAGCACAAGCTGCAGCGCGGCTTCGAGCCACGGCTCTGTTACGGGTATGTCAAACTGTTCGAGCGGGGGTTTAATGAGGCGATTGCCGACTACTGCCGCCGGGAAGCGGAGCAGATGCGCCGCTATCAGGTGCAATGCCGCACCCAATTGCCTTTTAAACAACAGGATTGAAGCGGGAAGCTTGTAGGTCGTGCCCTTGGGCCGGCATTGGGGGGGGCAGGGATTGGGGAATCGTCGGGCCAAGGCCCGACCTACTGTACTGCAAGGAGCCTGCAAGCGACACCGAAAATCGACCCGGGGCCGGGCCTCCTACCGATGATATTGAAACACCAGCAGCCGGTTATTGGCGGGCATGGCATGATCCGCCTGCAGGGCCAGGCCATGCCGCTCGGCCAGCTCGGTCACGTCCGCGATATCCCGTATCCCCATCCGGGAATTCTGACTGCGCAGCATGGCATCGAAGGCCCGGTTGCTGGGGCTGGTGAAACGGCCCTCGTAATTGAAAGGCCCGTAGATACAGACCCATGCCTCCGGTGCAAGGACCCTGGCCAGCCCGGCAAACATCGCCTCGACCTCGGACCAGGACATGATATGCAGAGTATTGGCGGTAAAGACCCCCTGATAACGCCCGGCCGGCCAGCCGTCCTGGGTGACATCCAGCACCAGGGGCGGCAACAGATTGGCCAGCCCGGCCTCGGCAAACCAGAGCGACATGCCGGGGATATTCTCGGCCCTGTCACTCGGCTGCCAATGCAGATGGGGCAGCTGCCCGGCAAAAAATACCCCGTGCTGGCCGGTGCCGCTACCGACTTCCAGCACCACACCGGACCGCCCGAACACCTGCCGCAGCACCGCCAGGATCGGTCGCTTGTTGTTTTCACAGGCCTGGGAAAAGGGTTTGTCGGTCATGATGCTCCCTATTCCGCCACGCAGTCCACATAGTAGTGGGTCTGCCCCGCTTGCTGTTCCGCCACCAGCCCGTGGATAAAGGTTTCGAAGCCGGGGAATTTGCCATTGAACTCACGGGCAAACTTCAGGTAGCTGATGATGGTGTCGTTGAACACCTCGCCCGGGATCAGCAGCGGAATGCCCGGCGGATAGGGGGTGAGCATCACCGCCGTAACCCGGCCGGTCAACTCATCCAGCGGCACCCGGTCGATCTTCTTGTGGGCCATACGGGCGAAGGCATCCGCCGGTTTCATGGCCGGCACCAGATCGGACAGATACATTTCCGTGGTCATCCGGGCCACATTGTTCTGCTTGTAGAAGCGGTGAATATCGGCGCAGAGGTCGCGCAGGCCCACCCGTTCGTATTGCGGATATTTCTGGATAAACTCCGGCAGGATACGCCACAGGGGTGCATTCTTGTCGTAGTCATCCTTGAACTGCTGCAGGGCGGTGACCATGGTATTCCAGCGGCCCTTGGTGATGCCGATGGTAAACATGATAAAGAAGGAATAGAGACCGGTTTTCTCGATCACCACCCCGTGCTCGGCCAGATATTTGGCGACGATGGCCGCGGGGATGCCGTCATCGGCAAAGTTGCCGTCCACGTTCAGGCCCGGGGTGAGAATGGTGGCCTTGATCGGATCCAGCAGGTTGAAGCCCGGGGCCACATCCCCGAAACCGTGCCAGCTTTCTCCGGCGTGCAGCATCCAGGCGTCCCGGTGATCCAGGCCGTCATCGGTCAAGTCATCCGGCCCCCACACCTTGAACCACCAGTCATCGCCGTATTCGTCATCCACCTTGCGCATGGCGCGGCGGAATTCCAGTGCCTCGTCCAGGGACTCCTCCACCAGCGCCGTGCCCCCCGGAGCTTCCATCATGGCCGCGGCCACATCGCAGGAGGCGATGATGGCGTACTGGGGGCTGGTTGAGGTATGCATCAGGTAGGCTTCGTTGAACAGATCCCGGTCCAGCTTGTTGTCTTCTGCGTCCTGCACCAGGATCTGCGAGGCTTGGGAGATCCCCGCCAGCAGCTTGTGGGTCGACTGGGTGGCGAACACCATGGAGTCCTTACAGCGCGGCCGTGCCTCGCCGATGGCGTGATAGTCACCGTAGAAGTCATGGAAGGCCGCATGGGGCAACCAGGCCTCGTCAAAATGCAGGGTGTCGATCTCGCCGTCCAGCAGGGTCTTGATCTCCTCCACGTTATAGAGGATGCCGTCGTAGGTGGACTGGGTAATGGTCAGCACCCGCGGTTTGACATCAGGCGTCTTCTCGAGGATTTCGCGGCAGAAGGGATTGGCCATCATCTTCTCGCGGATACGCGCGGGCTCAAACTCGCTGCGCGGGATCGGGCCTATGATGCCGTAATGGTTACGGGTCGGCATCAGGAATACCGGCACGGCGCCGGTCATCATGATCACATGCAGGATCGACTTGTGGCAGTTGCGATCCACCAGCACGATATCGCCCGGGGCCACGGTCGAGTGCCACACTATCTTGTTGGAAGTAGAGGTGCCGTTGGTGACAAAAAACAGATGATCGGCATTGAAAATCCGCGCGGCGTTGTGCTCCGAGGCGGCCACCGGCCCGGTATGGTCCAGCAGCTGGCCCAGCTCGTCCACCGCATTGCAGACATCGGCGCGCAGCATGTTTTCACCGAAGAACTGGTGGAACATGCGCCCCACCGGTGACTTCAAAAAGGCCACCCCCCCCGAGTGCCCCGGACAGTGCCAGGAATAGGAGCCGTCCTGGGCATAATGGGTCAGGGCGCGGAAGAAAGGCGGTGCCAGCGAGTCCAGGTAGCTCTTGGCTTCGCGGATGATATGCCGGGCCACGAAGTCGGGAGTGTCTTCGTGCATATGGATAAAGCCATGCAGCTCGCGCAGTATGTCGTTGGGGATATGCCGGGCGGTACGGGTCTCACCGTACAGGTAAATCGGAATATCCGGGTTGCGATGGCGGATCTGCTCGACAAAGCGGCGCAGCTGATCCAGCACCGACTGAGTCTCTTCCCGGCTGCCGCCACCGAATTCCTCATCGTCGATCGACAGGATGAAACCGGCGGCCCGGCTTTGTTGCTGGGCAAAAGAGGTCAGATCCCCGTAACTGGTGTAGCCCACCACATCCATGCCGGCTTTCTCTATGGCCGAAGCCAGCTCCCGGATACCGGAGCCGCTGGTATTTTCGGAGCGGAAGTCTTCATCGATGATCACGATGGGAAAATAAAACTGCATGGAATGGCTCCTCGGGTGCTGTGTCGGAAGACGGTGGCGGCCTGTTAATGGTCGCCAATTCTAATCCTTATCACGGCGCGTGACAAAATAAGTTTACATAAACATTCACCTGTAAAAACGCCATGGCGGCCGCGGCTAAAGCGGGCTGACGGCGTCGATGAAACGCTGCCGGATTCGGCCCGGATACTGCCGAAACCGCCCGTTGCCAGCACCATGGGAAAGCGGGCGGGCGGAATTCATAAATGATTATATATTCATCATTTTTGCATTTATAAAGGATGGCAACCTACCCGGTAACAACGTAAAAAGTTGCCACTCTCTGTAATAAATGCCTCCCCGCCACGACCAAAGGATCATGAAAACAAAATACAGGGCTGTCTATCGGTCCGGGAGCCACTGCCTTGGTTTCTGCTGAGTCTGGTGTCTGCCTGGCTATCAAGATACAGTATGGCCAGATATTCATTACCGCTCAGGATAGTCAGCAATGACCCAGGACTCCGTGCCGAAAGACACTCACCCTACCGGCCCTGCCCATGACGCCTTGATGTCTGACGAACTGCGCTTGCAGATGCTCAAATTCGCCACCCTGCAGCTGAGGGACAGCCACCTGGCGGAAGATGCGGTGCAGGAAGCACTGCTGGGGGCCTTCAGGCATGCCCAGGCCTTTGCCGGCCGGGCCGCCTATAAGACCTGGGTATTTGCCATTTTGAAAAACAAGATTGCCGATCTGCTGCGCAAGAACCAGCGCCTGGTGAACATCAGCAGCCTGACCCGGACGGAGGATGACGGACTGGAGGAAGCCCTGTTCAACCAGAGGGGCATGTGGCAACGGGACGAACGGCCGGTGGCCTGGTCATCGCCCGAAGGCAGCGCCGAAGACAGCCAGTTTTGGCGCATCTTCGAGGCCTGCCTCGATGACCTGCCCCCCAATCAAGGCCGGGTATTCATGATGCGCGAGTTCGTCGGCCTGGAAAGCCGCGATATCTGCGCCGAGCTGGAGATCGGCGTCAGCAACCTAAACGTGCTGCTGTATCGGGCCCGGCTGCGCCTGCGGGAATGCTTGGAAAACAAATGGTATCTGGATGGAGACTGCCGATGTTGAACTGTCATAAAGCAACCCGGTTGATGTCCGAGGCCCAGGACAGGCCGCTGACATTAAACGAAAAACTGGCCCTCAAGGTGCATACCCTGATGTGCTCGGCCTGCAGCAACTTCGAAAAACAGCTGCCGGCCCTGCGCCGGATGGCGCGCACCTTTGCCCGGCAGCAACCGCCGGCCGGAGACAAGCCGGACAAGGACCGGAAATGAAACGGCGCTGGGGATTGAGGATTGAGGATTGGCAAACATCGCGGCGGGGCCGCCGCTCCTACAAGATCCCCTTCCCTACTCCCAAACACCCCCCAATCCCTCTATTCCTCTGAATAAAACCATAAACGCTGTAATAAATTCCCCACCGGCGCGGACTATATACTCAAGACTCCGACAATAATGGATATCCCATGAGAGACACACTGCCGCTACTCGACCTCACCGACTTCCCGCCGATCCGCCGGCGTAACCTGGATATATTGCAGGTCAACCTGGGCTATCTCTGTAACATGAAATGCGTACATTGCCATGTGGCCGCCGGCCCCCACCGCACCGAGATGATGGACGCCGACACCCTGGCGCTGATCCCCCGGGTGTTGCAGGCCCGAGGCCTGAACACCCTGGATCTCACCGGCGGCGCGCCCGAGATGCACCAGGGCTTCCGCGACTTGGTCCGCGCTGCCCGGGCGCTGGGCGTCAAGGTGATCGACCGCTGCAACCTGACCATTTTATTTGAGCCGGGATATGAAGACCTGGCGGCCTTTCTCGCCGAGCATCAGGTCGAGATCGTGGCCTCCCTGCCCTGCTACTCCCTGGAAAATGTCGACAAGCAACGCGGCAAGGGCACCTTCGACAAAAGCATAGAGGCGCTGCAGGTACTGAACCGGCTGGGTTATGGCCAGCCCGGCTCCGGGCTGACCCTGAACCTGGTCTACAACCCCCTGGGGCCCAGCCTGCCGCCGCCCCAGGAGGCCCTGGAGGCCGCCTACAAACAGCAGCTGTTCGACCATTTCGGCATTGTATTCAACCAGCTGTTCGCGCTGACCAACATGCCGATCAAGCGCTTCGGCGACTACCTGATCACCAAGCGGCAGTTTCACGACTATATGCGCCTGCTCAAGGACAACCATGCCGCCGCCAACCTGAACAACCTGATGTGCCGCACCACGGTGAGCGTCGACTGGCAGGGCTACCTCTACGACTGCGATTTCAACCAGCAACTCGGCCTACACCTGCCCGGTGGCGAATGGCCGCACCTGCGGGATCTGCTCAGCCGTGAGCTGGAAGGCCAGCCCATCCGCATTGCCGATCACTGCTACGGCTGTACCGCCGGCCAGGGCAGCAGCTGCGGCGGCGCCCTGAACGAAGACAAACAATAAGTATGGCCGGACTCACCCTTAAGGAATCATCATGAGCAGACTCCTCCTCATCCTGGCTCTGGCCGCCCTGGTGGCCGCCTTTTTCCTGTTCGATCTGGACAACCAGCTGACCCTGGAGGCGCTCAAGCAGCACCAGGCCGATATCGCCGGCTTCAAGGCGGACAACCCCTGGCTGCTGGCCGGTGCCTTCTTTGTGTTCTATGTGCTGGTCACCGCCCTGTCGTTGCCGGGAGCGGCCATCATGACCCTGGCCGCCGGCGCCCTGTTCGGCCTGTGGCAGGGCTTTGTGCTGGTGTCGTTTGCCTCCACCATCGGCGCCACCCTGGCCTTTCTGGTGTCCCGCTTCCTGCTGCAGGATGCGGTGCAGCGCCGGTTCGGCGACAAGCTCAAAGCCATCAATGCGGGGGTGGCCCGGGACGGTGCCTTCTACCTGTTCAGCCTGCGGCTGGTGCCGGTGTTCCCCTTCTTCCTGATCAATATCCTGATGGCGCTGACGCCGATCAGGGCCACCACCTTCTACTGGGTCAGCCAGCTGGGCATGGTGGCCGGCACCCTGGTCTACGTCAATGCCGGCACCCAGCTGGCGGCCATCGACAGCCTGGGTGGCATTCTGTCTCCCGGCCTGCTGCTGTCGTTTGCCCTGCTCGGCATCTTTCCCTTTATCGCCCGCGCCCTGGTGCGGGTGTTCCAGCGCCGCCGGGTCTATCGCAGCTGGACCCGCCCCCGCCACTTTGATCGCAACCTGATCGTGATCGGCGCCGGCGCCGCCGGCCTGGTCAGTGCTTACATCGCCGCCGCGGTCAAGGCCAAGGTGACCCTGGTCGAGGCCCACAAGATGGGTGGTGACTGCCTCAACACCGGCTGCGTGCCGAGCAAGGCGCTGATCCGCAGCGCCAAACTGGCCCACCAGATCAAACACGCCGACCATTATGGCCTGGAGGCCGGCGCGCCCGCCTTCAGCTTCAAGGCGGTGATGGCCCGGATACACGAGGTGATCCGCAAGATTGAACCCCACGACAGCATAGAGCGCTACACCAAACTGGGGGTCGAGGTACTGACCGGCTACGGCAGGCTGGTTGACCCCTGGACGGTAGAAATCGCGCTCAACGATGGCAGCATCCGGCGGCTGACCGCCCGCAGCATCATTATCGCCGCCGGCGCCCGCCCCCTGGTGCCCGAGCTGCCAGGCCTGGAGCGGGTGGGTTACCTCACCAGCGATACCCTGTGGGACGAGTTTGCCAAGCGGGAGCAGCCCCCGCGTCGGCTGCTGGTACTGGGTGGCGGCCCCATCGGCTGCGAGCTGGCCCAGAGTTTTGCCCGCCTGGGCTCCGAGGTGACCCAGGTCGAGCTCGCCGACCGGCTGATGGCCCGGGAAGACAGCGACGTCAGCCGGCTGGTAGAAAGCGCGCTCACCCACGACGGGGTGCGAGTGCTCACCGGCCACACCGCGCTGCGCTTCGAGCGCCGGGACGGGCGCAAGCTGATGGTTGCCGAGCATCAGGGCCATGAGGTGGAGATCGAATTCGACGATCTGCTGCTGGCCCTGGGCCGTGGCGCCCGCCTGCAGGGCTACGGCCTGGAGCAGCTGGGCATACAGACCAACCGCACGGTGCAGACCAACGATTATCTGGAAACCCTCTACCCCAACATCTATGCCGCCGGGGATGTGGCCGGCCCCTACCAGTTTACCCATACCGCCGCCCATATGGCCTGGTACGCCACCGTCAATGCCCTGTTCGGCAACCTCAAACGATTCCGGGTCGACTACAGCGTGATCCCCTGGGCCACCTTCGTGGCGCCGGAAGTGGCCAGGGTGGGGCTCAACGAGCAGGAAGCCAGGGAAAAGGGCATTGCCTATGAGGTGACCCGCTATGGCCTGGACGATCTGGACCGGGCCATCGCCGACGGCAGCGATGAAGGCTTTATCAAGGTGCTGACGGTACCCGGCAAGGATAAAATTCTGGGGGTTACCATAGCGGGCGAACACGCCGGCGACCTGATTGCCGAATATGTGCTGGCGATGAAGCAGGGGCTGGGGCTGAACAAAATACTTGGCACCATTCATATCTATCCGACCCTGTCTGAGGCCAACAAGTACGCGGCCGGGGAATGGAAACGGGCCCATGCGCCCGAGCGCCTGCTGAGCTGGGTGGGCAGTTACCATGACTGGCGCCGGGGGAAGCAGGCCGGACACAGGATGCAATCCGGTGACGATGCCCGGAAAGAGGTATCGCGATGACACTGTCGATCATCATCCCCATGCTCAACGAAGCCCGGGCACTGCCAGGGATGCTGGCCCGCCTGCCTCTGCGCGGCTGTCACTGCGAGGTAATCCTGGTCGACGGCGGCAGCCGCGACGACTCGGTGGCCATCGCCCGCCAAGCCGGGTTCCGGGTGCTGGAAACCGCACCGGGCCGGGCCCGGCAGATGAACGCGGGGGCGGCCGCCGCCACCGGCGAACTGCTACTGTTTCTCCATGCGGATACGCTATTGCCGCCAATGGGACTGCAGGCGCTGCAAGCCGCCCTTGCCGACGGCAAACATAGGTGGGGTCGCTTCGATGTGCGCATCAGCGGCCGCCACCCCATGTTCGGGGTGGTCGCCGGGCTGATGAACCTGCGCTCGAGGCTGACCGGCATCGCCACAGGCGATCAGGCCATATTCGTGACCCGCGAGGCCTTTAGCCGTATCGGCGGCTTTCCCGATCAACCGCTGATGGAAGACATAGAGCTCAGCAAACGGCTCAAGCACCTGTCAGCCCCCGCCTGCCTGAGCCTGAAAGTGAGCACCTCCGGCCGGCGCTGGGAAAGCCGGGGCCTGTGGCGCACCATCTGGCTGATGTGGCGGCTGCGCTTCGCCTACTGGCGCGGCGCCCCGGCCGAGCAGCTGGCGAGGGCCTACCGATGAGCCAGACCCGCATTATCATCTTCGCCAAGGCGCCCCTGCCCGGCCAGGCCAAGACCCGTTTGATCCCGGCGCTGGGCGCCGAGGGCGCGGCCCGGCTGGCAAGGCAGATGCTGCTGTCCACCCTGGCGCGCGGCCTGACTGCCGATCTGGGCCCGGTGGAGCTGTGCATGAGCCCAAACCCGAGGGATCCGGCCTGGGCTGATATTCCCCTGCCACCGGGACTGATATTGAGTGACCAGGGCGACGGCGACCTGGGCGAACGCATGGCCCGGGCCGCCAAGCGCGGGCTGGCCCAATCGCCCCGGGTGTTGCTGATTGGCACCGACTGTCCGGCGCTGATCCCGGCCCGCCTACGGTCCACCGCCGACCAGTTGCATCGAAAAGACGCAGTCATCCACCCCGCCCTGGACGGCGGCTATGTGCTGCTCGGCCTGACCCGCTTCCACCCTCGCCTGTTTACCGACATTCCCTGGAGCACATCGCAGGTAGGCTCCATCACCCTGGCCCGCCTCGACGAGCTGGGCTGGAGCTGTCACCGGGCCGAGCCCCTGCCCGATATCGATGAGCCCGGCGATCTACACCACTTGCCTGAGCACGGGATAAATTCATGAGGCGACTGATCCTGGCCGGCGGCGGCCACGCCCATCTCTATGTGCTGGCCGCCCTGGCGAAACGGCCGCTGGCCGGCGTTGAGGTGGTGCTGGTCACGCCAGATCCGCACCAGTACTATTCCGGCATGCTGCCCGGATGGATTTCCGGCCACTACAGCCGGGATCAGTGCCGCATCGATCTGCGGCCACTGGCCAGGGCGGCACAAGTCCGGCTGGAGACCCAACGTGTGATCGGCCTGGATGCGGATAACCGCATGGTGACCCTGGCCGATGGCCGCACCCTGGACTACACGCTGCTGTCGCTGGACACCGGCAGCGAGGTAGACCTGTCCTGGCTGCAGGCAGCCGGTGACAAATTGCTGCCGGCCAAGCCGCTGACCCGGTTCTTTGACCAATGGCCAACACGGCTGGCGCAGGCACGCCGCACTCCCGGCTACCGGCTGCTGGTGGTCGGCGGCGGAGCGGCCGGGGTCGAGCTGGCACTGGCGGCACAACATGCCTTCGTGCAAGAGCGAATCGACGGCCGGGTGATCCTGGTGGCCTCGGACTCAGGCCCCCTCAATGGCCATGCCGAGGGTGCGCGACAGCGCATCGGGCGGATGCTGGCCGAGGCCGGCATCGAGGTGCATGAGCAGCGGGCGGCCGGCAGCGGACAGGGCGTGATGCTGGCCGACGGCAACCAGCTGGCTGCCGACTGCGTGATTGCCGCCGCCGGCGCCAGCGCCCCGCCCTGGCTGATCGGCACCGATCTCGCCCTGAACCAGCAGGGATATGTAGCGATCAATGGGCATCATCAGAGCCTGTCCCACCCACAGGTGTTTGCCGCCGGGGATGTGTGCGCCCGCCAGGATGTGGTCATGGCCCGCTCCGGGGTGCATGCGGTGCATGCCGGGCCTGTGCTGGCAGGCAACCTCAGGGCCGCCCTTGAAGGGGAACCACTCACCTGCTACCGCCCCCGCCGCCATTCCCTCTACCTGCTGGCCACCGGCCCCCGCCACGCGGTGGCCTCCTGGGGCCCCGTCAGCATGGAAGGCAAGTGGGTCTGGTTCTGGAAGGATCATATCGACAGAGGGTTTATCGGCCGCTTCAGCCGGTGACCTGGCAGATCTTGTGGATCTGAAGCTGTTGTGGGCTCGAACAAGTTCGAGCCCATAGAAACCTGCAGCCTCGATTGTTTGCTGTAGGTCAGAATTTATTCTGACAACGATTTGTCAGGTAGAAAACTGACCTACAAAAATATGAGGGGCCATGGCAGTGACTATTCCTGCTTGGGGCCTGTTACACCTCCAGGCTTCACCCCATCAGCCTGATGGCATCCTCCAACCGGTGCGCGGGGCCGCTCATAAACCGCGCCCGGTACGACTCCCAGGCCGGTGAGCCCGGTGGCCACTGGCCAGCAAACCAGATATCCCATTGCTCGCTCCAGTCGATGGGGATGGCATCGCAATAAAGCGTGCCCAGGCGGGTGCCATAGAGGCTGGGTACGGGGGACGGACGGGTACTGAGCCGGGTCAGCAATCCGCGCCGGTCCCTCCTGAAGTTGGGCATGCCGGCGGCGCCGTTGTTGACCACCAGATGGCGTACGCCATTGATATCGAAGTCCTGCATATAGGGCAGGCAGGTGTGGCTGCAGGCAAAAATGCGCGCATCGGCCTGTTCGAACCAGTCAACCAGCCGGTCGCTGATCCGGCCCGGGGTCGGCATGGACTCCAGTGCCAGCTGCCAGCCGGCCAGGGACTCGGGATCGCCGTGCAGCACCTGCACCCTGTGCCCAGCCACCGTCAGCGCCAGTTGCCTGGGCAATTGCGCCAGGCGGGCCCGCAGATCGTCATGATTGGTACCGGTCCGTTGCAGGCGGGCCATGATGGCGTTGGATCTTGTCACCGTCTCGCCCCCGACCCAGTCGGGGTAGGCGCAACCGCAACCGGCCCCGGCCGACGGTGAGCCGAGCTCGGCTTCCACATTGCCCTGTATGGCCGAGTGCGCCAGCACCCATTCGTTGATCCGCCGAAAACTGCTGTCATCGGCATTGAACCAGTTGAAATCCCCGTTGAACACCAGCCCGGGCTCCGGCTGCCCGGCGGCCACTTCCTGCCGTTGCAGGGTGTCGATGGCCTGCAGTGCCGCCCAGTTGCCATACAGGCCGCCGATGATATAGACGCTCTCCCGCGCCACAGCCGGCTCCCGGCCCAGTTGTCGGGGATCGAGGCGGTAGCTCAGGGGGCAACTGCGCCCCTCGGTCGCCATCAGCACTGCACCTTGCGGTCATCCCTGGGCTTGAGCCCCAGGGCAAAGCTGGCAATCCCTGTCAGCAATATGCCGATGGTGATCACCAACAGCTTGCTGTAGCTGTGCTCCACCCCGGTCAGCGGGCCTATCCAGTCCACATACCTGGCCTTCTCCAGGAAGTAGAGCACGGCCCCGCCCATGGCGGCGGCGAAGGCGACCATAAAGCTCCAGCGTGCCACCTCCCGACCGGCCAGAACATTGAACAGGATCACCGGAGTGAGGAACAGGGAGGCGGTGCCGCTGACCGCGACCGCATCAAACAGATCCTTGCTGCCCACAAACACCAGGATCAGGCCGCCGGCGGCAAACAGCGCCATGGCGACCCGGCCATGGCCCGCCGAGGGCCGGCTCAGCTTCATGTCCACCACCATCAGCTTGGAGGCACTGGACAGGGTGGAATCCATGGTCGAGGCAGCGGAAATCACCAGCGCCAGGCCGAGCAAATACATGGCCGGGGCACCCAGCAGGCGCTCCAGGGTCAGCAGCAGATCCTTGTCTTCCCCGCCGTGCAGGCCGGCGAAGACCCCCACCATGCCGAAGGCCAGGATCAGCAGGGCCGACAGCCAGAAGGCATGGATAAAGCTGCGCCGGGTGGTGTCCCGATCGGCCAGGAAGCCCCGGTCCATCATCACGGGGTCGTGCATGGGGTAGCTCAGTACCTGCAGCAGGGCCACCACCAGCAGCACCCAGCCCGGGCTGGTGAGTTGCGGGCTGCTGGCCAGCAGGGCGCTGGCATCGAACAGGGGATGGATCAGGGTGATGGCGACGATGGCCGCGATCAGCAGCAGCAACAGACTCATCTGCAGTACGTCGGTACGCAGCGAGGCGCGCAGGCCGCCGGTCATGGAATAGGCCAGGGTCAGGCCGGCCACCGCCAGGATGGACCAGGTATAAGCCTGGGAATCGGCCACCCCGAACACCATACCCACCACCAACAGGTTGGCGAAAACCTCGGTCAACAACCGCAGGGAAATCAGCAGGTTGTAGCAGCCGGCTCCCAATCGCCCGAAACGGGATTGCAGGAATCTCTGGATATTGCCGACCCCATGGCGGTAGCGCAGCCGGTCGACAATCAGCCAACCGGAGAGGAAGGAGCCGTAATAGGCGGCATAGGCCAGGGCCCCGGCCATACCGAAGAAATAGCCGAGGATGGCGGCATTGAGCAGGGAGCGGGCGAAGATCCAGGTGGTCACCTGGGAGAAGGTCAGGGTCAGCACCCCGGGGGCCGCCCCCCGTTCATCACGTCCGGCGAAGAAGCCCTCGACGGTACGCACCCGGGGCGACAGCAGCAGGCTGGCCAGTCCTATCAGGGATAAGATGCCGATCAGGCTGGGGATATGGATATTGGTCATGATCTTTCCTTGGTTGTTTTAATCGGTCTAAACACGGGGCGCGTCTTGCTCCCAAATGCACACTGTCAGCGACATTAATGCACAGTCTCGGGCTCCCCTAAAACCGGGTGGTGAGTTCGAGTAGCCAGGCCGGGCTTAACGACAACAGCCAACCCTCCAGCCGCTTGTCCAGGCCGGTGAGCACCAGCAAGGCCACCACCAGCAGGCTGCCCCCCATGACCTTGCGCCCGCCCCGTCCCAGGCTGAGGAAACGCTCCCGGCCTCTGACAAACTGTGCGCGGGACAGCAAGCCTATGCCGATAAGGGGCACCACGGCCCCCAGGCTGAACACCAGCATCACCAGGGTGACGGCGCCCAGGCTGTGGCCCTGGCCGGCCAGGACGATCGCCGCCCCTAGGGTAGGGCCGACACAGGGCGTCCACACCACGCCTAGCAACGCCCCCACCAGCAGCTGACCGCGATTGCCATCGGGGTGGAAACCGCCGAGCAGGGCCTGCCCCCGTTCACCGAGACGGGCGGTACGGGTACTGAACCAGTTCTGCAGCCGCCCGCTCAGCAGCCAGCATGCAGCCAGCAGCATCAACAGGGCCGCCCCCAGGCGCACCCCCTGGCCCTCCAGCCCCAAGGCCAGGCCGAAGGAGGCGATAGCTGTCCCCACCAGGGTGAAGGACAGCGCCAGGCCCAGCGCCAGGGCAAACAACCCAAGCCGTTGCCTGGCCATGGCCGAGGCCGCCACCACCGGCAGAAGCGGCAACACACAGGGCGATAGGGTGGTAAGCAGGCCGGCCAACAGGCTGAAGGACAGCAGGGTAATCCCTATATCCATGGTGTGCCCTTACCTGAGCTGCCCGAGGAAAGCCCGCAACCGTTCCGGGTCGGTCTCCCCCAGCACCCGAGCGACTTCCTCACCACCGTCGAACAGGATAAGCGTACTCTGGCGATTCACGCCCAAGGCGCGGAGTGCCTCCTTCTGCCGGTCGAAATCCAGCTTGAGCAGGGTGACATGGGCAAATTCCGGCTCCGCCAGCATCGGCGCCAGTACCGCCTCCTGCCGTTGGCAAACGGGGCACCAATCGGCGTAGACGTCCACCAGCACCGCCGCCTTGTCGGCCTGCAATTGCGCAAATGCCTGCTGCGAAAAAGGCTGGGTTCCGGCCGCCAGCGCCAGGCCCCCAACCAGCAGGGCGACGGAGCACAATAGTGTCTTTAACAATGTCATCGGGCATCCTCGGGATCGTCATGAAATGGACTGGCGTTATCCACGCCGGGGTTATAAAAATAGACGCAGCCGGGCAGGCTTTTCTTACAGGCGGCAGGAATTTTCTGTGCTTGATGCCTGCCTTGACCCTGCCCCCCAGACTTAGGCTATATTTTTTTAACTGTGCCCCACACCGGGAGTCTGTCGCAGCGATACCTGTCGCCGCCGGCAGCAGACAACATTGACCCCTCATCGGTAAGGAGAATGTCCCATGAAACTCTACAGCGCTCCCGGTTCCTGCTCTTCCGCCGCCCATATCTGCCTGCTCGAAACCGGGCTGGATTTCGCCCTGGTCAAGGTGGATTTAGGGGGCGATCGGCGCCTGCCTGATGGCCGGTATCTGAACGATATCAACCCCAAAGGCTATGTGCCCGCCCTTGAGCTGGACAACGGCGAGGTGCTGACCGAAAACGTGGCGGTACTGCAATACATCGCCGATCAAAAACCGGAAAGCGGCCTGGCCCCGGCCAACGGCACCCTGGCCCGTTACCGCCTTCAGGAATGGCTGGGTTTTGTCAACTCGGAGGTGCACAAGACCCTGGGCCTGCTGTTCAACCCCAAGCTGGCGGAGGTCGCAAAACCGGCGCTGCTCGAAAAGTTTGGCCAGCGGGCCGCCTATCTGGACCAGCACCTGGCCGCCCATCAGTATCTGATGGGCGACCAGTTTACCGTCGTCGATGCCTATCTCTATATCGTGCTGGGCTGGTGCCCCATGCTGGGCGCGGATCTCACACCCTACCCCCGGCTGAATGCCTACCTGACCCGCGTCGCGCAGCGCGCGTCGGTAAAAGCGGCGACCGGCGGCTGAACCACGGGTCCCTTCATTTCCGAGCCTGCGGCTCCCCATGATGGTGGGGCCGCAGGATCCCAGGCGGCCACCGTGGGCCAGTAGCCAGGTCGTCCCTGCCCGTCTCATAGTGCTTCCAGCTCGGCCAGCCAGTCATCCACCGAAATCAATAGCTGGCCGGTGATCTCCAACTGCCGGTCTTCGAACACGTCCCGCCCGGGATTGAGCGCCTGCCAGTGGGCGATCACCGCGTCCCTGTGCCGGAGCAACGCCTCGATATGGGGCCGGAACAACACCAGCATGTTGCTCAGCCAGATATTCACCGGCCAGGACGGGTTGGCATGATCGATGACGAAGCTGTCCAGCAGGGAAATCACCGCCTCGGCCGGATACCAGCTCTCACCGGTCACCCAGCGATTGCAGGCGAACAGGCCGACAGGATAGCCCCAGCCGTCCATGGAAATGGCGACGAGATGGGCAATGGCCTGCTCTCCCCGGGGCCAGGGTTCACTCGCACCGGGATAGTCCAGCATCTTCAGTCGCGCAGGAATGCCCGGCGCGCGCAGGAAGGTATGGAAGTGGCCATGCTCCACTTCGCCGCCGCGATGGGCATGGTAGTAATACTGGCTATGGCTGTCTTTATCGAATACATCATCCAGGGGATAGTGGGTCATTTCATAGAAGGTCCCCTGCCCCTTGAGCACGTCACCGACGATATTGACCCCGCCCTTGCTCAACACCCGGTAGCATTCTCGGATCCGGGCGCCGGCCTCGCGCATCCGGCGAATGTCCCCGGGCGTCAGGCTAGCCGCCACCGGCGGCACCAGCTCGGGCAAAGGCTGGCGTGTGATTGCTGTCATAGGCATCCTTGAAATCGTCATCTTCAATACCTGGCGTTCGATAACACAGATCGATCAGTCGGCGGAACCGGCTATTCACCGCCGACTGGTCGCATGCCTGCTGTTTCCCCTTCGTCAGTTGCAGGCTGCCTTTTATCCCCTCACTGCGACTTGGCGGCGCAGGGGTTGGCTGCGCACGGGTTCTTGGCGGCACAGGGGTTGGCCGCGCACGGGCTCTTGGCGGCGCAGGGGTTGGCCGCGCAGGGGTTCTTGGCGGCGCAGGGGTTGGCTGCGCACGGGTTCTTGGCGGCACAGGGGTTGGCCGCGCACGGGCTCTTGGCGGCGCAGGGGTTGGCCGCGCACGGATTCTTCACCGCGCAAGGGTTGGCCGCGCAGGGGTTCTTGGCGGCGCAGGGGTTGGCCGCGCACGGGCTCTTGGCGGCACAGGGATTAAAGGTGGCCTGCTCCGTCTCTACATAGGCCACCAGGGCCGCCAACTCTTTCGAATCCCAGGCCAGGGGTTGAGCCGCCATGGGGGCGACCATGCAAATCTGGATCATCTCATCCAGATGCACCTGGCTCAGGCCAAACTGACCCTGAGCCATCGCCACCGGATGGGGATAGGCCATGGCAAAGCTGGCCTGGTACATCTGTTGGCCCTGGTGACAGCTGCTGCAAGACAGGCCATTGCTGCTCAGGCTGGTGTCGTTGAACAACGCCTGCCCCAAGCTCACCAGCTCGGCCTTGTCTCCCTGATAGGGCTGGTAATTGGCCGGACGTTGCACGGCCTTGGCGGCACAGGGATTGACTGCCGCCGGTTTGGCCGCACAGGGATTCTTAACCGCACAAGGGTTGGCGGCACAGGGACTCTTAACCGCACAAGGGTTGGCGGCACAGGGATTCTTAACCGCACAAGGGTTGGCGGCACAGGGATTCTTAACCGCACAAGGGTTGGCGGCACAAGGCTTCTCGCTCATGGCAATCAGCGGGATGCCATTAACACCCGATTCGGCAGCCTGCACAGGCCCCGACAACGCCAGGGTCAGCAGAGAAGCCGACACCAGGGCGGCAACAGGGGTAATACGGAAGTTAATCGCGGGCTGGGAATGACATCGACGCATGATCATGCTCCTTAAGATAAAACCATCCATGAAAGGCACAGGGGACACCCCTGGTTAATAAGACGCGATAAGCCCCCCGGTTATTACAAGCCGCCAATCATTTTTATCGACAACCCGGTATTGCTTGGACCAAACAGAGGGCGGATGCCCTCGGCCCGTCTAGGTTTTATCCGGCACGTCCAGGGTATAGCCCATACCGCGTACAGTCTGAATCAACTTGGGTTCGAAGCCATCGTCGATTTTCGCCCTCAGGCGACGAATGGCGACATCGATAACATTGGTATCGCTGTCAAAATTCATATCCCATACCAGCGAGGCGATCAGCGAACGGGGCAAGACTTCACCCCGTCTGCGGATCAGCAACTCCAGCAAGGCAAATTCTTTATTGGTGAGGTTGATGCGCTCGCTGCCACGGACGACACGCCGTCGTGACAGCTCCAGGGTCAGGTCGGCGACCTGCAGACGGTCACTCAGGCTGGCGCCGGTGCCCCTGCGCAGCAAGGTTCTCACCCGGGCCAGCAATTCAGAGAAGGCAAACGGCTTGACCAGGTAGTCATCGGCACCCAGCTCAAGGCCCTTGACCCTGTCTTCCACGCTGTCGCGGGCGGTTAAAAACAGCAAGGGCATCTGCTTTCCTTCGTCTCTTAACGACTGGACGATGCGCCAGCCGTCGACGTCCGGCAGCATCACATCCAGGATGATGAGATCATAGGGCTCGACCATCGCCTGATGATGTCCATCCAAACCACTGCGTGCAAGATCGACCACAAAACCGGCTTCGCTCAGGCCCCGTTGCAGGTAATCGCCGGTCTTCATTTCGTCCTCAATGATCAGAAGCTTCATTTGTACTTGTTATCCATCATTCAAGATGAGTCTGAGCCTAACAGAAATTTTAGTGTCAGTGTGCCGACACCAAGATGACAAATTTGTAATGAAGTGGTCATCTGCCGGAAAGTAACCGGCCCGTAGGATAGCCTTAAGTATCAATGCAATATTTTCAATAAGGAAAGGGACATAGCAACATGAAGCATCCTCTTAACATGCCGGATTTACCGCGTCGTAGATTCGTTCAGGGCCTTGCCGCCGGCGGGGTGTTATTGGGCATGTCACCCCTGTTAAAACCGGCCTGGGCCGGCAGCCAGGGTACCCTTACCGGTGACGCCCCCGTGCTCAGCGGTACCGAGTTTGATCTTGTGGTCGCCGAATCCCCGGTCAATTTCACCGGGAAGACACGCATGGCCACCACCATAAATGGCTCCATTCCAGCCCCTACCCTGCGCATGCGCGAAGGAGATACGGTCACCATCCGGGTAACCAACAGGCTCAAAGAGCATACCTCCATTCATTGGCACGGCATTATCCTGCCCTACCAAATGGATGGTGTACCGGGCATCAGCTTCCCCGGCATAGCGCCGGGTGAAACCTTCACTTACCAGTTTAGGGTGGAACAAAGCGGCACCTATTGGTATCACTCCCATTCCGGCATGCAGGAGCTGACCGGCATGTATGGCGCCATCGTGATTGAACCGGCAGCAGCGGATCCCATCCAGGCGGATCGGGAACATGTGGTCCTGCTTTCCGACTGGACCGACGAAAACCCCATGCGGGTATTCGGCAAGCTGAAAAGCCAGGGTGACTACTACAACTTTAACCAACCTACCGTCTTCGACTTTTTCCGCGATGCTTCTCGGGATGGATTACGGACGGCGATGAACAACCGCCAGATGTGGAATGAGATGCGTATGAGCCCCACCGATCTGGCGGATCTCTCGGCGCAGACCCTGACCTACCTGATGAACGGCACCACCCCCGCCGGCAACTGGACCGCCTTATTCAAACCCGGAGAACGGGTACGTTTGCGTTTTATCAATGGGGCAGGCAACAGCTTCTACGATGTGCGCATTCCCGGTCTTAAATTGACGGTGGTGCAGGCCGATGGCCTCAACGTCGAGCCGGTGACGGTCGATGAATTCCGCTTCGGCCCCGGCGAAACCTATGATGTTATCGTCGAGCCAAAAGGTGATGCCTATACCCTGTTTGCCCAGGCCATGGACAGGACCGGTTATGCCCGGGGCACCCTGGCCACCCGAGCCGGCCTTGCCGCCGCCGTGCCGGAGCTGGATAAACCGGAATGGCTGACCATGACCGACATGATGGGCGATATGGGGGGCATGGACCACGGCTCCATGGCCGGTATGGACCATGGCTCCATGGCCGGTATGAACCATGGCTCCATGGCCGGTATGGACCACGGCTCCATGGCCGGTATGGACCACGGCTCCATGGCCGCAGGATTGTCGAAAGCCAGCAGCCAGGTGAAGCATGCGAAAACCGAGTACGGGCCCAGTGTCGACATGCGGGTGGACACGCCCCGCACCAATCTCGACGATCCCGGCGTGGGCTTACGTAACAACGGGCGACGGGTACTGACCCTGGCCGATTTGCGTACCCCGGGCGGCCCTATGGATCCCCGTCCGGCCGAGCGCGAAATTGAGCTGCACCTCACCGGCAACATGGAGCGTTATACCTGGTCACTGGACGGGGTGGAATTCGGCAGTTCAACGCCCATCCATTTCCAATATGGAGAGCGGATCAGGATCATACTGCACAACGATACCATGATGACCCACCCCATGCATTTGCACGGCATGTGGAGCGAACTGGAGAACCCGGATGGGAGCTTCCAGGTGCGCCGTCATACCATACCGGTACAACCGGCACAGCGCATCAGCTTCCTGGTGACGGCAGACGCACCCGGCCGCTGGGCCTGGCATTGCCACCTGATGTTCCATATGGATGCGGGCATGTTCCGTGAAGTCGTGGTGTCTTAAGTGTTGGGATCGGCAACAAAAGGAAACGAATAATAATGAGCCTATTCAGATTAACACCCGCTGCTGTTGCACTGACAGCGTTCAATATCATGCCCGCCTGGGCTCAGGCTGATCAGCCGCAGATGGAGGGCATGGATCATGGCGACATGCAGATGCAAGGCGGCCCAGCCCCTGCCGACGCCCGGGATCCTCATGCCTACTCCGGCGGTTTCACTCTGGAATCAGGCCCTTACGTCCTTCCTGGAGCACGTCAGCTGCGCCTGGCGGATGAACACTACCGGGGCGGCCTACTGATCGACCGACTGGAGCGGGTCTACACCAGCGAGGAGGACTCGTGGGCCTATGACGGCCAGGCCTGGTTCGGCCGGGATTATGACCGCCTGGTGCTTAAGGGTGAAGGGGATATCGCCGACGGCGAGCTGGCGGAGGCCAGCACCGAACTGCTCTGGGGCCATGCGATCGCACCCTTATGGGATACCCAACTGGGGGTTCGCTATGACACCGGTCACGGACCGGATCAGGGTTGGCTGGCATTCGGTGTCCAGGGTTTGGCACCCTATTGGTTTGAGGTCGATGCCACCGCCTATCTCGGCGAGGACGGGCAAACGGCGTTCGCCCTGGAGACCGAGTACGAGTTATTGCTCACCCAGCGCCTGGTACTGCAACCGCGTATGGAAATGAACCTGTACGGTAAAGACGATGCCGAACGCATGACCGGCAAGGGCCTGGCCGACCTGGCCGCCGGACTGCGCCTGCGCTATGAACTTACCCGGCAATTTGCGCCTTATGTAGGGGTGGAGTGGGCCAAATCCTTCGGTAACACCGCCGATTTTGCCCGCGAAGATGACGATAAAACCGAGGAGACCCGCTGGCTTGCCGGGGTGCGTTTCTGGTTTTAACCACCGCTGTTTTTAACAATACCGGGCTGTGTGCCGCACGCCCGTTTTAACCAACTAACGAGACCAATAACATGAAAACAATGAAAAAAGCATTGCCTGCCCTACTGTTAGCCCTGTTACCTGGCCTGGCATTGGCGGCCGGAGAACATCAGGGTGGCCATAATATGGCCGACATGCATAAGGGCCATAACATGGCTGATATGGGCATGGGTATGCATGGCTCCGCCGCCGGGCAACCGGGCAAGGCAGCCGACGTCAGCCGCACCATAGAGATCATCATGAATGACGACATGAGCTTCACGCCCAACCAGATTGATGTCAAGGCCGGGGAAACCGTCCGCTTCTTCGTCAAGAACGCCGGCAAGGCGTCTCACGAACTGGTGATCGGTTCTGCCGATGAGCTGCGGGAGCATGCGGAAATGATGCGTAACATGCCCGAGATGAAACACGCAGAAGCCAACATGCTGAGCCTGGCCGCCGGACAGCGAGGCGGCCTGGTGTGGCAGTTCACTCAGGCCGGCACCGTTGACTTCGCCTGTTTGCTACCCGGCCATATGGAAGCCGGCATGCAAGGTAAGATTCAAGTCATGTAATACATCCGGCTCAACGGAGTGATGGGAAACTCCGTTGAGCTATCAGCATAAGTTACTCAATAACAGCACTTTAAATCACTGCATACCCTTATTCTTGCCAACACCGGGAAATCGTGCGGTGAAACGGGTTTCCCTGTTATCCGAATGGACCGATAAGCTGCCGCCATGGGCCTCGACGATGGCGCGGGTAATGGACAGCCCCAGGCCCGTTCCTTCCGTCACCTGCTGTCTGGCGGAGTCGGCCCGGTAGAAACGATCAAATAACCGCGATAGCTCCGCGGGGGGGATCCGGGTACCCGGGTTGGCGACGCCGACCGAGACACCGGCATTATCCTCCTCAATATCAATCCTTATGCTGGCTCCCGTTGGGGTGTAACGAATGGCATTGGACAACAGGTTGCTGAAGGCCCGCTGTAGCATGGCCCTGTCACCCAATAATCTGGCGTTGCCCCGGCGGATGATGTGCAGTTGCTGTTCAAAAGCCAGCGGCTCAAAAAATTCCACCAATTCATCCAGCTCTTTTGCCAGTTCAAGCTCTTCCCCCTGTACCCTCAGCAAGCCATGCTCGGATTTTGCCAGAAACAGCATTTCGCTGATCATGCGCGCGAGCCGTTCGGCCGCTTCCAGATTTGAATAGAGCACTTCACGGTAATCGTCGGCACTGCGTTCCTTGGACAAGGCTACCTGGGTCTGCATCATCAGGCTGTTCACCGGGGTACGCAGCTCGTGGGCAATATCCGAGGAAAACTCGGACAACCGGTGAAACGAGGTTTCCAGTCGATCCAGCATGGCGTTGAATGACTGTATCGACGCATGCAACTCGGCAGGGGCATGATCCAGTGCAAGACGCTGGCTGAGTTTATTCGCGGTCACGTTTTCCGAGACCGAGGCCAGCTCCCGTAACGGCGTCAACCCCACCCGGGAAGCGAACCAACCGAGGAAAAGCGAGATCAGGGCGATGCCGGCGGTAAACCAGTAGAGCCCCTTCTTTATGTCACTGATAAAATGCTGGTGATAACTGGTATCGAGGGCGGCACGCACCATAAAGTAAGGCGGGTAGCCGGCTCCCGGGCGGCTGTCAACCTGCTGACGTTCGGTAATGCTGCGGTAACCCCTGTTGTCTTCTTGCCAGGAGTCCATGCTGCCCAAGTCCGCCTCCGACAGCCCGACCATGCGCCCGCTGCCCGGTTGTGACGCTCCGGGTGGGTGGGTGTCCACCAGTACCCGCCCCTGGGGATCGGTGATCAGGAGATAGTGGCCGCTGTGTCCCAACAGCATCCTGTCCAGCTCCCGGTTGAGCGCCGCCCAGTCCTGGCTGCCGGTATCCGTATACCCCGACAGCAAGCTCCTGGCCAGTTGCAGCTTGCCCCGGAGATTATCGGCGTCCTGTCTGGCAAAGTGATGATCCAGGGCATGGGTCAGCAGCAGGCTGACCAGGCTCCAGATAGCTATCATGATCACCCCAAACATCAGGCTCAATCGGGCGGTCAGGGAACGCAGGCCGCGCATGATGGGTTTCTCCTGTCAAAATATCTCCCCGCCGATAGCCCGGCGCCGGGCCTTTATCACTCGGGGAAGGCGGTGAACAATATCGTTGCCAAAAACGGCTATCATACTGCCTTTTCTTACCAGGCAGAATCCTGATGGCCGACACGCAGCGGCTCTCGGGCTTCGATAATGTTTCAGTGCGACTCCTTGATACTGCTATAGTTTCCCGCACCCAGGTGAATACCCCGACCTACCCCTCGGCTGCCGTGATGCCGAATAGGGGGTCAAATGAACATGAGTGGCTGTTTCAACGCGGCCGAACAGATAGGAGTCAAGATGCCTTGTAGTTCCGATGATGCCACCACCCGCTATCTTCACCTGCTGAAAGAAGTCGCCGTCGCGGCCAATGAGGCGATCGGCGTGGATGCCGCATTGCGCAAAATATTGCAGAGCGTTTGCCGGGTCACCGGCTGGCCCGTGGGACACACCCTGAAATACCGGCCGGGCGGTGAGCTGGTTTCCACCGGGATCTGGCATGTGGATGACCGTTATCCGACGGACAGCTTCGAGGCTTTCCGTCGGGCCAGTGAACCACTGTGCTTTACCTCGGGGATTGGACTACCGGGGCCGGTCTTGTTGGAAGGCCAGCCTCTCGAGGTCATAAATACCCATGCAGACGCTCATTTTCCCCGCCAGGACGCGACCATGGCGGCCGGCCTGGCCACGGGCTTTGCCTTCCCCGTCCGTTCGGGAAACAGCATCACCGCGGTGCTGGAGTTTTTTACCACCCGTCCTCAACGCTTGTCGCCTGAACTGCTGGATGTCATGGCACAGGTGGGTGTCCAGCTGGGACGGGTCTTCGAGCGGCAAAACGCGCAGCAAGCCTTGCTGGCCAGCGAGCAGCGCAGCCGTCAGATCCTCGACAGTGCGGGGGACGCCTTTATCGGCATGGATGCCCGGGGCGCCATCACCGCCTGGAACAGGGCTGCCGAAACCATCTTTGGCTGGTCTCGGGCCGAGGTCTTGGGGCAAACCGTTGCCGAGACGATAGTACCGGACCAATACCGCGATGCCCATCAGCGTGGACTGGCACGCTTCCTCACCCATGGCAAGGCGCAGGCGCTGGGACAACGGCTCGAACTGCCGGCCCTGCACCGCGACGGCCGGGAGTTCCCCCTCGAAATCACCCTCTGGTCCCTGGAAGAGGAAAACGACTGGAGCTTCTTTGCCTTTGCCCACGATATAAGTGCCCGCAAGGAGGCCGAGCAGGCGCTCGAACACCGGGCCCTGCATGATGCCTTAACCGGGCTCCCCAACCGGGCTTTGGTACTGGACCGGCTGCAACAGTGCTTGTCCCGGCGGGCGGGGTCCAATGACGGTATTGCCGTGTTATTTATTGATCTGGACCATTTCAAGCGGATCAACGATAGCTTCGGCCACGATGCCGGCGATCAGGTATTGATCACGGTGGCGCAACGTTTGCGGCAGGTCATGCGTCCGACCGATACCGTCGCCCGCCTCGCCGGCGATGAATTCGTGATCGTTTGCCCCGATGTCGCCAGCCATACGGATGCGATCGCCATCGCCCAGCGCCTGCTGGCGGAGCTGGCTCCGCCTATCCAGCTGAAAGAGGATAGTGTCTTCGTCGCCGCCAGCATCGGCATCGCCATGGCGGAGCCGGGTTGGGATGCCGAAAAGCTGATCGGTTCGGCCGATATCGCCATGTATGAAGCCAAGACCGGGGGGCACTCCCACTATCAGCTCTTTGATGAACAGATGCAGATGCAGGTCACGACCCGGCTGCAGATCGAGAATGAGCTGCACCGGGCCCTCGATCATGGCGAATTCTGTCTGTTTTTCCAGCCCATAGTGGCGGCGGCCACCGGGGAGGTGGTCTCGGTAGAAGCCCTGTTGCGCTGGCAGCACCCGGTCAAGGGGCTGCTCTCACCGGCGGAGTTTATCCCCATCGCCGAGGAGACGGGCCTGATTGTGCCCATCGGCACCTGGGTCATCGAAGAAACCTGCCGCCTGGCCCAGGCCTGGAGCTTCCTGCGCGATACACATTTGCCCCTGGGGATATCCGTCAACCTTTCCCCCCGGCAACTGCTCCAGTCCGACCTGGTCGATACGGTCAAGCGTATTTTCAGCACCTGCGCCTTCGACCCCTCGCGTATCGAATTTGGCTTCGAGGTGACGGAAACCGCGGTGATGAACGATCCCGAAGCCGCCGCCTCGACCCTGCAGGCGTTGCGCGAGCTGGGTGCTCAGATAGCGATTGATGACTTTGGCACCGGTTACTCCTCGCTGGCCTACCTCAAGCACTTTCCGGTCGATACCCTCAAAATCGATCGCTCCTTCGTGATGGGCATCAGCGAGGGTAACGTCGATCAGGCGATCGTCCGCGCGGTGACCGGACTGGGCCATGCGCTGGATTTGGTGGTGGTCGCCGAAGGTGTAGAAACGGCGGAGCAGGCGCGCATATTGCGGCATTTGGAGGTGGATCTCCTGCAGGGTTTCCTCTATGCCCATCCGCAGCCGGCGGAGCAGCTGGAGGCCCTGCTGCTCAATGCCTGTCGGGTCACCCGCTCCGCATGATGACGGCGCGGTGCGCACCTTGCCCCGAAGCGGCACAGGCCCAGAGCACGACGCGCCATCGTCTTGGCTCACCGAACCCAGGGCGACAAAACGGCTCTCTGGTCCAGTTGAATGACGTCAGCATGCGTTCGGGACGCGGCTATTACCTGGCGGTCAACAATCGTAAACCGCTGACCGAAGAGGTGCGCTTGATGTACCAATGGCTGGTCAACTACCAGCCATTGGTAACGCCAGCCGGGTAGCTTTCTCCTGTTGCCCTCTTACCTCGCCCGGCGGCGGCCTAACCAGCGCTTCGAGCCTGGCGGGGGGAATGGCCGAAATAACGCTTGTAGGCCCGCGAAAAGGCGGCCGTATCGGAAAAACCGTGCTCCAGGGCCACCTGGGTCACACTCATTTTCGTTTGTTGCAGGCAGGATCGGGCCCGGTTGAGGCGCCGGGCACTGGCGTATTGCTGCGGTGTCAAACCGAACTGCTTACGGCACAGGTAGTACAGGTGGCTTTCACTGATGTGCAGGGCCTCTGCCAACAGCTGATTGGCCGGCGGCTCATCCAGCGAGTTGTCGATCAGCCGATCCAGCACATCGAGGCGCAGCGATGTCGGCAGTTTGTCCCGGCTGCTGCTTGCATAATGCTGGCTGATCAGGGTCAGGAACAGGGTGACCAACTGCTGGTTCACAAGCTGGGAGATGACGCTGCTGCCCAGTGCCAGCTGGTAGCGGGCAAAGTCCAGCAAGGGCTGGATTTCCCCGGCCAGTTCCACCGACTGGGGTGAGCGGAACAAGGTATCTCGAAACGACAGGCTGCACACCGCTTCCAGCGAGCGCACCAGTTCATCCGCCAGATTCAGATCCAGGACCAGCAGTTCGCTGTCTTCTCCCTGCCCGGCGTAACTGTGTTTCGCCGAGTTGGGCACCATCAGCACGCTGCCGCGCACCACCCGGGTGGCACTGTTATCGAACTCGCAACGGGTAGCGCCAGCCACGCCTATCAGTATTTGCGGATAGGCATGGAGATGCTCCCCCGAGCGGGTGGCAATCACATTTTTTCGGGCCTGGGTTACAATCATGGGCGCAGCCTCTCCATCCGGTATCACGCAATCAGCCGCATACTAACCCTGGCCGCGCCGCTTGTGAATCACAGGTTAACCATATTTAGCCCTATCCTGGCCAACTCCGCCGATTTTGGCAGTCTGAGACAACCACTTGATAGCCTCTGCCAATTTTTATCCGCCATAGCCGTTTAGCATGGCCTCATCTCCGCAAACTTGAGGTGAATCATGCAACTGAACGCGCAACAAGTGATCGATGCCCTGCCATGGGACGCCCTTATCGAGCAGTTGGCCGCGATGTTTACCAAGGACGTTCACTCTCCGGTCCGCCATCATCACTTCATCGATGTGCCCGGTGCGTCGCAGGCGACGCTGCTGCTGATGCCCGCCTGGATCGAAAATGAGTACCTGGGAGTCAAGCAGGTGAACGTCTTCCCCGGCAACAGCAGACTCAACCTGCCGGGCCTCAGCAGCCATTACCTGCTTAGCTGCGGCAAAACCGGCCAACCCCTGGCCCAGCTGGAAGGAAACGAGCTGACCGCACGCCGCACCGCCGCCGCGTCCGCCCTGGCGGCCCGCCATCTGGCCAGGCCCGATGCCAGCAAGCTGCTGGTCATGGGCGCCGGCCGCATGGCCCGCCGCCTGATCCAGGCCCATATGGCCGTCCGCCCCATCACCCAGGTGTGGGTCTGGGCACGGGACCCGGCCGCGGCGGCGGAGCTGGCGATGGAGTACCGGGAGCAAGGGATTGACATCCGGGTCGCCACCCAGGAAATCTTGCCCGAGATTGCCGCCCGGATGGACATCATCAGCTGTGCGACCATGGCCAGCACGCCCATCCTGAACGGAGCATGGCTTAGCCCGGGATGCCACCTTGATCTGGTCGGCAGCTTCACCCCCACCATGCGCGAAGCGGATGATGAGGCGCTGCGCCGCAGCCATATTTTTGTCGATACCCGGGCCGGTGCCCTGAGTGAAAGCGGAGAGCTGCTCATGCCCCTGCAACAGGGTGTGCTCACCGCAGCCGATGTGCTGGCCGAACTGCCCGAGCTGTGTCGGGGCACCCACGGGGGGCGCGCCGCCCTGGCCGACCCCGAACGGGCCATCACCCTGTTCAAGTCCGTCGGCGCCGCCATCGAAGATCTGGCCGCGGCCGTGCTTGCCTATCAGCGCTGCCGGGGGAAAAACAGCCGTCACCACCCAGCAGTTCAAGCCGGTGAGAGTGTCCCGGCCTTAAATCGCTGTTCCGAATAGTGGGTCACTCGAAACAGCGACCGGGTATCGCTAAGCAGACCCGCTGCGCCAGGGCAGGAAAACGCTCCTGCCGTTCCGGCATTTCCGCCATCCATGGCGGCCAGATGGCGCAGCGGAGCCCTCAGGGAGCGAGCTTGCACGCTGTGACGAGGTGTTTCAACCCAACCGAACATCCAGTGAATGTTCGCAGTGGGTGGAAACATCGAGTGTCATGTCCTCACGGCGTGTCTGCGTGCGCTACCCGGTCGATGTAGCGGTATTAGGAACAGTTATTTAAACGAGCCAACCCGTTGCCGGGGAAAGTCATCTTGCCCGGCATGATATCGTCATGGAGAGACATCTTATGTACACCACCATTCAGAAGGGTACTGTGACCAACAGCTTGCCGAGCCTGCCCATTGCCTGCATTCCCGTGCTGGCCACGGTGGCACTGCTCGCCCTGCAGATTTTTTATTACAAGGATTTTACCCCCCATATCGCCCTGGCCATCGGTTTTGCCATCACCGCCCTGGTCGGCTGGGCCCAGGGATATCGCTGGAAGGACATCGAAGCCGGCGCCTTCCATGTGCTGCATGTGGCCATGCCCTCCATCGCCACCCTGATCGTGGTCGGCATGCTAGTCAGTACCTGGATTGCCAGCGGCACCGTGCCCATGCTGATTTATTACGGTCTGGAGCTGATCAATCCGGGCTGGTTTCTGGCTGCGGCCATGCTGCTCTGCTCCGTGGTCTCGCTGGCCATCGGCTCCAGCTGGACCACGGTCGGTACCGTGGGGCTGGCGCTGATCGGCATCGGCGAGGCGTTTTCCATTCCCGTCTACTGGACCGCGGGTGCCGTGGTGTCGGGATCCTTCTTTGGTGACAAGGTTTCCCCCCTGTCCGACACCACCAACCTGGCGGCGGCCGTGACAGAAACCAATGTGTTTGATCATATCCGCAATATGATGCCCACCACTGTGCCCGCCATGATCCTGGCCTTCTTCCTGTATCTGTTCGTCGGCACCACCGGCGAGCTGGCAGACATCGACCAGCTGGCTCAGATTGAAAGCTTCAAGCAAGGGTTGCTGACCCAGTTCGACATGGGCTGGCCCGCCATGCTGCCGATCCTGGCGCTGATTGTCCTGGCCTTCTTCAAGGTCGCCCCCATACCGGCGCTGTTTATCGGATTCAGCCTGGGCGCGATGGTGGCCATGAGCCAGTATGGGTACAACCTGCATCAGATCCTGACCTTCGCCCATGGTGGCTTCAAGATAGAAGCCGGAGACCAGGCGCTCAACGGCCTGCTCAACCGTGGCGGCGTCACCTCCATGACCTGGGTGGTCACCCTGATGATGTTCGCCCTGGCCTTCGGCGGCGCCCTGGAGCGGACCCGCTGCCTGGAGTCCCTGGTCGGTGCCATCCTCAAGCTGTCTCGGGGCTTTAAGGGCCTGCAAACCAGCGCCATCATCACCTCCATCACCACCAATGTGATCTCCGGTGACGTGTACCTGTCCATCGCCTTGCCCGGGCGCATGTATCAGGCAGAATACAACAAGCTGGGATACTCCCGCCTGAACCTGTCGCGGGCGATAGAGGAAGGCGGCACCCTGGTGTCTCCGCTGATCCCGTGGAATGCCGGCGGCGCCTTCGTGATTGGAGCCCTGGGCCTGACCGTCGTGGGCGGGGATTACAGTGCCCTGCTCTACGCGCCACTGGCTTTCGCCTGCTGGCTGTCGCCGGTGATTGGCATTGTCTATGCGCAGCTGGGCTGGTTTAGTCAACGCGCCCATGCCGAGCCTGGAGTAGTAACAGAATGAAAAAAGCAGCACAGATTGCCGTCATCGGCGCCGGCGTCGTCGGCCTTTGCAACGCCCTGGCCCTGCAGCGGGCCGGGTACGGGGTGACCCTGTTTGACGCCCAGCCGCCGGGCAGCCAGACCTCTTCCGGCAACGCCAGCTACCTGGCGACCGAACTGATCGATCCCCTGGCCAACCCGGGCACCCTAAAAGCCGCGCTCCGGCTGTGGCTCAGCCCCCACGGCCCGGTGGCCACGCCGCTTGCCTACTTCCACAAGGCGTTGCCCTGGCTGTGGAAGTTTATCCGCAGCGGGAGCGCCTCAAAAGCCACCGACGGCCGCCGTGCATTACACGCCCTTAACCGCCAGGCGCTGGATGCCTGGCGCCGGTTGCTGACCGCCGAGGGTCTCGGGCATCACCTGCTGGCCTCCGGTTATCTGCAGGTGTGGGAAAATCCCCGGGCGCTGGCCGCGGCGCAACGCCATCTTCGCCACCTGCAGGACTGGCAAATCAACGCCCGGTTGATCGACCGGCAGACGGTGGCCGAGCTGGAGCCGGCCCTCGCCGGCCGCGTTGCCCATGCTATTTTCTACCCGGACGCCTGCCAGATGGATGATCCCCTGCTGCTGTGTCAGTCGCTGTATCGGGCTTTCCAGCGGCGCGGCGGGCAATTTATTCACACCGGCGTACACGCACTCTCGCCGGCACGGCAGGGCATCACGCTGGCCACCGACCGCGGCCAGTATCGCTTTGACCGCGCCATCCTCAGCACCGGCGCCTGGAGCCGGCAGCTGCTGGCGCCGCTGGGACTTGAAGTACCGCTGGAAGCCGAGCGCGGCTATCACCTCACCTGGCAATGCCCGTCGCCGCCGGTATCCCGACCGATCGGCTCAGCCGAACGCCATCTGGTGATGACCCCCCTCGCCAACGGTCTGCGCACCGTCGGCTTCAGCGAATGGGGTGGACTTAAACTCCCGCCGAAGCGCAAACGCATCGCCACCCTGCGTCACCAGAGCCGGGCCTTGCTGCCGGCCCTGGCCGACCATGACTGGCCTCAACAGGAGTGGATGGGGTTCCGTCCCACCCTGCCCGACTCGCTGCCGGTGATCGATCGGCACCCTCGCCATCCCTCACTGCTGCTGGCCTTCGGGCACCAGCATCTGGGCCTGACCCAGGCGGCCATCAGCTCGGAGCTGATCCTGTCCCTGGTGGAAGAGCGTAGGCCTGTGGTGGAACTGTCTCCCTATCGCGTGACCCGCTTTGGCACGCCGCGCACAGCCGCTGGGCAAGCGGAAGCTGAATAACGGTTCCCAATACTGCTACATAGACCGGGTAGCGCACGCGGACACGCCATGCACTCGTCCCTGAGGGCTCCGACGTTGTTCGGCTGCCGTCAGTGCGGCGGCTGACAAACCGGATACCACAGCTGGCTACCTCTGATAGCCATTTGCTCAAACAAGCAGGCTATTAAACGTGATGCCGGTCAGTTAACGGGATTGGTTGGCTTTCAAGCCGACCTGCTGCGCCAGGGATGGTGCGGCAGAGCCCCCAGGGATGGGTTTACGACGTGTCGGCGGGAAGCTAATCAATCCCGTTTTACGCTTAACTGACTGGCATTATGCTATTAGACGCCCATAACTAGACGCTCAATCAGATTGGTATGAGTGACTAAGAATAAAAAAGCCCGGGGCGGTTAAACCGCCCCGGGCTTTTAGCTAACACCCTGAATCAGGGCAAATACGCTCGGCTTAGCCGTTCACCGCGCCCAGCAGGGCATTGAGGGTGGCGCTCGGACGCATCACCTTCTCGACCACAGCGGGCTCGAAGTGATAGTAGCCTTTCAGCTCGGTGGCCGGCTGGCCCTGTACGCTGTTCAGCTCGGCGACGATCTGCGCTTCCTTCTCGCTCAGGGCCTGGGCCAGCGGCGCGAAGTGGGCGGCCAGTTCGGCGTCGTCGGTTTGGGCGGCCAGTTCACGGGCCCAGTACAGGCTCAGGTAGAAGTGGCTGCCACGGTTGTCCAGCTCGCCCGCCTTGCGTGACGGCGACTTGCCGTTGTCCAGCAGCAGCTCGGTGGCCTTGTCCAGGCACTTGGCCAGGATCTTGGCGCGGGCGTTGCCGTCCTTGATGCCCAGCTCCTCGAGGGACACCGCCAGGGCCAGGAACTCACCCAGGGAGTCCCAGCGCAGGTGGTTTTCTTCCAGCAGCTGCTGCACATGCTTGGGCGCGGAGCCGCCGGCACCGGTCTCGTACATGCCGCCGCCGGCCAGCATGGGCACGATGGACAGCATCTTGGCGGACGTACCCAGCTCCATGATCGGGAACAGGTCGGTCAGGTAGTCGCGCAGCACGTTGCCGGTGACGGAGATGGTGTCCTGGCCGCGTTTCATGCGCTCCATGGAGAAACGGATGGCCTCGTTGTAGGACATGACGCGGATATCCAGACCGTTCAGATCGTGCTCCTGCAGGTAGGCTTCGACCTTCTTGCGCAGCTCATTGTCGTGGGCACGCTCCTCGTCCAGCCAGAATACCGCCGGGGTGCTGGAGTTGCGGGCGCGGGTGACGGCCAGCTTGACCCAGTCGCGGATGGCCGCGTCCTTGGTCTGGCAGGCACGCCAGATGTCGCCCTTCTCCACCTCATGCTGCATCAGCACGGTGCCGTCGGCCGCGACCACACGCATGGTGCCGTCTTCGGTCTGCTCGAAGGTCTTGTCGTGGGAGCCGTATTCCTCGGCCTTCATCGCCATCAGGCCTACGTTCGGGACTGAGCCCATGGTGCGCGGATCGAAGGCGCCGTTGGTCTTGCAGAAGTTGATCATCTCCTGGTAGATACGGGCATAGGTGCTCTCCGGCATCACCGCCTTGGCATCTTTCGGCTTGCCGTCACGACCCCACATCTGGCCGGAAGTGCGGATCATCGCCGGCATGGAAGCATCGACGATCACATCGCTGGGGATATGCAGGTTGGTGATGCCCTTGACGGAATCGACCATCGCCAGCTCGGGACGGTTTTCATAGCAGTCGTGAATGGCCCGCTCGATTTCTTCCTGGGTGGACTGGGGCAGCGCCTTGATCTTGTCGTACACGCTGCTCAGGCCGTTGTTGGGGTTGACACCCAGCTCGTCGAACAGCTCACCGTACTTCTCGAATACCTCGCGATAGAATACCTTGACCGCATGGCCGAACACGATGGGGTGAGACACCTTCATCATGGTGGCCTTGACGTGCAGGGACCACATCACGCCGGATTCCTTGGCATCCTGCAGGGTGCCTTCGAAGAAATCGCACAGCGCCTTGCTGCTCATGTACATGCTGTCCAGCACTTCGCCTGCTTCCAGCGGCAGCTCTTTCTTCAGCTCGGCCTGGCCGGCCTTGTTGACGAACTCGATGCGTACCGTCTGGGCCTTGTTCATGGTCACGGACTGTTCGCTGGAGAAGAAGTCACCGCCGTTCATGTAATCGGCGTGGGAGCGGGATGCCTTGCTCCACTGGCCCATGGAGTGAGGATACTTACGGGCAAAGGCTTTTACGGCCGCCGGGGCACGACGGTCGGAGTTGCCCTGCCGCAGCACGGGGTTGACCGCGCTGCCGAGGATCTTGGAATAGCGCTCGCGGATGGCTTTTTCTTCGGCGGTTTTCGGCTCTTCAGGAAAGTCGGGGATGTCGTAGCCCTGGGACTGCAGCTCGGCCACACAGGCGCGCAGCTGGGGTACGGAGGCGCTGATGTTCGGCAGCTTGATGATATTGGCGTGGGGATCCTGGGTCAGTTCACCCAGTTCGACCAGACCGTCTACGACCCTTTGTTCTTCGCTCAAACGCTCGGGAAAGGCGGCCAGAATACGGGCGGCCAGGGAGATATCGCTGAGGGTTACATCGATACCAGCGACGCTGGTAAAGGTACGTACGATAGGCAACAAGGAGTAGGTGGCCAGTGCGGGGGCTTCGTCGGTCAGTGTATAGACGATGGTAGCTTTTTGAGTCGTCATTATTTTCCCTAATTGATACGGCTGGGGAGCCAACGGCTCAGCGTTGCAACGACTTGTGATCGGTATTAATGCAGGCTGTAACCGATGGATTGAATTTCCGGCGCGTATTGTATGACATTTAGGCCCCCAACCTTAAGTAGTCAGTCGCATTTTCCGACTAAAAAATCATATGGCGGTCGCGCCGGGGGCTTATCTCCGACGCCAAAAGAGTCAGCGCAGGAGACGTTCCAGCAGATAAAGCGCCGCCACCACCAACACCGACATCACCACCAGATAACCCAGGTTCCAGCGCATTATCTTGAAGGAATCCACCCCGTAACGGCCCTGGATCGCCAGGTTCATTCCCGACAGCGGACCCACTGCCGCGCCCAGTGACCAGGACGCCAGGAAGGCCAGCGCCAGCAGCGAATGATCCGGCGCCAGCGGTGCCAGCAGGGAGCCGACAAAGGCGATACTGATAATGGGATGCACCCCCACCAACGACAACAGCACGATAACGCCATAGCTCAGGGCCGCCTCAAAGGCCCCGAAACCGGCCAGCGGCAGTCCGCCCTCCAGGCCCGACACCAGCAGCTCCAAACCATAGCCGAGTACGCCGGCACACTGAAACAACATCAGCTCGTTGGCCATCTGCGGCAGCCGCCCGCTTACCTGCCGGCTCAATACCCCCAGCGGCTCGCGGCTGCGCCACGGCAGCACCAGCAGGGTCAGCAGCGGAGTCAGCAGGGTGATCACCGCCAGCACCGATAACGCAGGGTAAAATTCATGCATCGCAAAGACCGCCGTCGCCAACAGCATCGGCAGCCAGAGGCCGCCGTAGTGCATGGGATAACCGGTAAATTCTGCCGCACCGTCCCCGGAGCAACGGCACAACTGCCAGAAGGCGAACACCAGAGACAGGGCCGCCAGCGGGATACTCACCAGCCAGATGGCGGACAACTGAGCATCCGGGGCGAAGTTCAGGGCCACCGCCATGGCGGCGAAGAAGGGCGACCACAGTGCCGCACCGGAAAAACCGCGCACCAGGGCCAGAACCTGGTCCCGGCTGAGTGCGGTACGCCGGCCGAGCCGGTCGCCGATAATAAAGATGGCCGACAGGTTGATCACGGCACCGAACAGGTGCACCGCCATCAGGGTAGAGCCGACCGCGCGCTTCCCTCTGGGCAAGCGCTCCCCTTCCTGTTCGGCCGGCTGGCTTACCAGGCCCAGAAAACTGACCGCCACCAACATGGAGAGCAAGGCGCTGTTTCCCGCCAGCAGGCGTTCAAGCTCAAAACCTGCTCCCTGCAACCGGCCCCATAACAGGCACAACACGCCCAGGGCCAGCAGCACCAGCGATTGGATGCGATTGCGACGGGCCAGCCGGGGCCAGAGCAGTGCCGAGGCGGCCCCGTAGGCCACCCCCGGCCAGGCCGGTGACAGGCCGGCTCCCAGGATGCGGGCAATAACCAGGGCCAGCGCCGAAGCAATCAGCCAGCCGGCCAGCGGCTGACGGTAGCGGATAAACAGGCTGCTGCCGTTTTTAAACCTTAGGTACTTTTCCGACACCTTGACCTGACTCACCCCTACCCCTTGATCTTGAGCGATAAATAACGGCTCTTATTGTGCCACAGAAGCCGATGCCCGGCGCACCCCGCCAGCGCGCTTTATGCCGGTCATGACTTAACACATATAGTGATTTTCATATATATTAACCGATCAAGATCCCATGAGTCCCCTCCAGCTATACAAGTGCCTGGCCGACGACACCCGCCTCAGATGCATCTTGCTGATCGCGCACGAGCAGGAACTGTGTGTTTGCGAGCTGATGTCGGCCCTGGGAGAAAACCAACCCAAGGTGTCGCGTCACCTGGCCCAGTTGCGCAAAGACGGCCTCTTGCAGGACCGACGCCAGGGCCAGTGGGTCTATTACCGGCTCAGCCCCGAGCTGGCCCCTTGGATGCGGCAAGTAATAGCCGAGACCCTGGCCCATAATCCCGACTACCTGGCAGACAGCCTCACACAGCTGGCCGCCATGGGCGACCGACTCCAGCGCAGCCGTTAATTAACAACTCTTTATCCACCAAAAGGAAATATCATGACCATCAAAGTAGGTATCAATGGCTTCGGCCACATGGGGCTGGGACGACATGGCGTTCGTGCAGATCAATGACCCGGCCGGCGACGCCGCCACCCTCAGCCACCTGCTCAACTTCGATTCGGTGCACGGCCGCTGGCAGCATGAAGCCAGGGCCGAGGGCAACGACATCGTCATCGGTGATCGGCGCATTGCCTGCACCCGTAACAGCGCGATCGCAGACACCGACTGGTCCGGCTGCGATCTGGTGATCGAAGCCTCGGGCAAAATGAAATCAACCGCCCTGCTTAAGGCCTACCTGGCCCAAGAGTAAAGCGGGTGGTGGTCACCAGGAGGAAGGCGTGCTCAACGTGGTGATGGGGGTCAATGACCACCTCTACGACAAGGGCAAACACCCGATAGTGACCGCCGCTTCCCGCACCACCAACTGTCTGGCCCCGGTGGTCAAGGTTGTCCACGAGAGGCTTGGCATCCGGCACGGCTCCATGACCACGGTGCACGACATTACCAACACCCAGACCATACTCGATGCCCCCATCAGGATCTGCGCCGGGCCCGGGCCTGCGGCCAGAGCCTGATCCCCACCGGCTCGGCCACCGCCATCACCCATATTTTCCCCGAGCTCAAGGGCAAGCTGAACGGTCACGCCATCCGGGTGCCGCTGGCCAATGACTCGCTCACCGACTGCGTATCCGAGCTGGAACGCGCCACCACGGCGGAAGAGGTCAACGCCCTGCTGAAGGCCGCCGCCGACGGCGCCCTGCGCATGCTGGTGGTGCTTTATTTCCATGGCCTGGGCTACCAGCCATTGGAGATCGTCCTGTTGTTTCTGTTCTACGAGATCTTCGGGGTGGTCACCAACCTGTTAGGTGGCTGGGAGCCCGGCTGGGGCTGAATCGCACCATGAATGCGGGGCTGGCACTGCAGGTCGGCGCCCTGGCCATGCTGCTGGTTCCCCAGGCGTGGCTGCCCAAGCGCTGTCGGGCATCGCCAAGGAGCTCAACAAGATGAGCGCCAAGAGCAGCATCAAGTGCGGGTGCCGGGCCAGGCCCAGGGCAGCCTGTATCACTGGGTAGCGGTACTCACCGGCTCCAAGAATGCCCTCAAGAGGGCCGGCTTCTTCCTGGGCGGGCTCACTGGCAGGTGGGCGGCTTCCTGGCCATCTTGGTGATCGGCTATGGCATGGTGCAGTCGCTGGCACCCCGCCTGACCGGCAAGAAATCGGGCAAGGTGCCGGACGGCCTGTCTGTGGATTTCCACCGCCTTTATCACGCTGGCGGCACTGATTTCCCTGGCCCCGCCCCGTCACGGGGCAAGCGCCAGGGCATAAGCGGAAAGCGGGATCCGGCATATGCCTGTAGATCGGGTTTTAATCCGACAGCGCGCTGAATAAGAATAAATTCTTACCTATAACAAACCCGATGACCTGCATACCCCTGTGGGCCCAAACTTGTTCGCTGTAACTGAATATCGCGAACAAGTTCGTTCCCACAGCAATCCGATGATCCTGGCAACTCCCGCAGGTCGGGTATCAACCCGACAGCCCGCCGTAAGAATGAACTCTTACCTACAGCAACCAGATGAACCTGTATACCCCTGTAGGGCGGGTTTCAACCCGCGAAAAACATCATCGCGCCGACCTCCTATTCCGGCCCCCGGTTTTCTATCCTATTCTAGTTTCCCGATTCCGGCTCCGGTTTCCGGTGCTGCCTGGCAATCAGCATATAGAGCGAAGGCACCACAAACAGGGTAAACAGGGTGCCGATGGCCATGCCGCCCACCAGCACCAAGCCGATGGAGTTACGCGCCGCCGCCCCTGGCCCGTCGACCAGGGTCAGCGGGAAGTGTCCCGCCACCGTGGCCACCGAAGTCATCAGCACCGGGCGAAAACGGGTCATCGCCGCCTCCTCGATGGCCGCCAGCTTGTCGTGCCCCTGCTGCTGCAGCTTGTTGGCAAACTCGACGATCAGGATGCCGTTCTTGGACACCAGGCCGACCAGGGTCACCAGCCCGACCTGGGCGTAGATGTTCATGGTGGTGGTCCAACCGTCTGTCCAGTGGGGCAAGTCCGGGTTGGGCATCTTCAGCAGGGTGAAGATAAGGGCCCCGAACATCGCCAGCGGCACCGAGCCCAGCAGGATCACCAGGGGATCGCGAAACGAGTTAAACTGCACCGCCAGCACCAGGAAGATCATCAGTATTGCCAGCCCCAGGGCCGGCAGGAACTTGCCGCCCTCGGTGCGTAGCTGGCGTGACTCGCCGGTATAGTTGATGGTGTAATCCGCCGGCAGCATGTCGCGCGCGGCGTCTTCCAGGACCTTGAGCCCTTCGTCCAGCTGGGCGGTCATTCCCGACAACTTGATGGCATTGAGTTGCTGAAAGCGGTTGAGGGAACGCGGCACCGTGCTGTCGCTGAGGGTGGCGATCGCGCTGAGTGGTATCAGCCGTTCACCCGGCCCGGTCACGTAGATGTTTGCCAGCTGATCGGGGTTGAGTCGCTCGGCGCGGGCAATTTGCGGGATCACCTTGTAGGCCCGCCCCTGGATGTTGAAACGGTTGACATAGTTGCCCCCCAGGGCGGCGCCCAGATCGGCGCCGACCTGGGCGTTGGTCAGCCCCAGCGCCGCCACCTTCTGGTGATCGAGCACGATTTCCGACTGGGGCTGGTCAATCTTCAGATCAATCTCCGGCGGAAAATAAAAAAGGCCGCTTTCCATCGCCTTCAACTGCAGCTGCTCGGCATACGCCAGCATCTGCTCCGGCTCGGCCGTCGACGCGATGATGAACTCCACTGGAAAGTTGCTGCCGCCGGGCAGGGCCGGCGGTTGGCTGGCGAACACCTGCAGGCCGGGAATGGCCGACAACCCGACCTGCATCTCGGGCACGATCTCCCGGATCGAGCGGTTGCGCTGATCCCAGGGCTTGACCACCATGCCGCTGAAGCCGCCGACGCCCAGGGCCGCCGCGAACGGATCCGAGGGCGACAGCAGGATCTGAAAGGTTATTTCCCGCTCGGGCGCCGACAGGAACACCTGCTCCGCCGACCGGCCAAAATGGATCTTCTGATCCGCCGAGGCATTGGCCGCGTTATTGATGATGCCGAACATAAAACCCTGATCTTCGAGCGGCGCCAGCTCCTTGGGCGAAAACAGGTACATGGGCCCCACCATCAGGCTGAGCACGGCCCACAGGGCATAGACCGCCGGCCGGCCATTCAGTATCCGCTCGAGTACATGGCCATAGGCCTGACGCAGACGATCGAATCTGTGGTTGACCCAGCCGGTAAAGCCACGCTCTTCCCGCTCGGCACTGCGCAGCAAGGTGGCGCTCATCATCGGCGACAGGGTCAGGGCGACGATGCCGGAGATGGTCACGGCGCCGGCCAGGGTCAGGGCAAATTCGCGGAACAGCGCGCCGGTCAGCCCCCCCTGCAGGCCGATGGGGGTATAGACGGCGGCCAGGGTGATGGTCATGGCGATGACCGGGCCGATCAGCTCCCGCGCCCCGATCAGCGCGGCATCAAAGGGTGTACGCCCCTCACGCAGGTGGCGTTCGACATTTTCCACCACGACGATGGCATCGTCCACCACCAGGCCCACCGACAGCACGATGGCCAGCAGCGTCAGCAGGTTGAGGGTGAAGCCGAATGCCTGCATCAGGAAGATGGCGCCGACAAGCGACACCGGAATGGCCACCACAGGTACCAGCACGGAGCGGAACGAACCGAGGAACAGGAAGATGACCACCACCACTATGGTCAGGGTATCGGTCAGGGTGCCGACCACCTCGTGGATGGCGTTGTCGATATATTCGGAAGCATCATAGGCAAGGCTGCCTTCTAGCCCCGGGGGCAGATCCTGCCTAAGCGCGGCCAGATCCGCGCGCACCCCCTGGATTACCTCTATGGTGTTGGTGTTGGGCAGCGGGAATATGCCCATGAATACCGCGGTCTGGCCGTTGAAACTCACTTCCGTATCATAGTCCTCGGCGCCCAACTCTACCTCGGCCACCTGCTGCAGGCGCACCAGGGTGTCGTTTTCCTGACGGATCACCAGTTGCCTGAACTGCTCCGCCGTGTGCAAGTCCGTGTTGGCGGTGAGATAGACCTGCACCAGGGCACCCTTGGTACTGCCCACCGCCGCCAGGAAGTTGTTCGCCGCCAGGGCGGCCCGGACCTCGGCCGGGCTGATATTAAAGGCCGCCATCCGCTCCGGCTTGAGCCAGACGCGCATGGCAAAGGTGCGTGCCCCGTAGATCTCGGCTCGCTGCACCCCCGCCAGCGCCGCCAGCCGGGGCTGCACCACCCGCACCAGGTAGTCGGTGATCTCGCTCTGGGAAAGGCTGTCGGAGGAAAAGCTCAGGTAGGCGGACGCAAACTCGGAATCCGCCGACTGCACGCTGATCGACGGCACTTCCGCCTCCGCCGGCAGTTCGTTGCGCACCTGGTTCACCTTGGCGGTGATATCGGCCAGCGCCTTGGTCGGCTCATAATTGAGCTTAAGCCGCGCGGTCACCAGCGACAGGCCGAGCAGGCTCTTCGATTCCACATAATCGATGCCGTCGGCGGAGCCGATGGCGCCCTCGATGGCGGTGGTGATGAAACCGCGTACCACTTCGGCACTGGCGCCGACATAGGGGGTGGCGACAATGACGGCGGCGTTCTCGCTTTGCGGGTACTGGCGGACACTGAGCGACCACCAGGCCTGCAGGCCTGCGATGACGATAACGATATTGACCACCAGCGCCAGCACCGGGCGGTGAACGAAGAGATCGGTGAAGGCTTTCATCGGTGATCGCGCTCCTGACACCCGGTTCAGGTGTTGTCGGGCCTGGGTTCAAGTTTGAAGTCCGGGGCGAGCCGGTTGTCGATGACCACGGCCATGCCCGGGCGCAGCTTGAACACACCGGTGGACACGACCTGTTCACCCACCGCGACCCCCTCGGTCACCACCACGAAGTCACCCCGCCGTGCGCCGAGACGCACCAGCTGTTGCCGGACCACCAGCGGGGGGCCGCCGTCCTGTCCCTGCTCACCCTCTTCAACCACAAAGACGGCGTCGCCATAGGACCCATGCTGCACCGCCGTGACCGGAATAAGCAGCACGGTTTCCGAGCGGGCAGCCAGCATATCTACCGAGACAAACATGCCGGGCCGCAGCCGGCCGTCGAGATTGGCCAGGGTTGCCTGCACGCGGACACTGCGGGTAACCGGGTCTATCTCCGGATTGAACGCCGTCACCCTGCCCGTGAACGGCTGTTCGGGATAGGCATCGGACGACACCGTCACTTGCAGCCCTTCGGACAACTCTCCCAACCGCTGTTGCGGCAGGGAAAACTCCACATACACGGGATCGAGCGACTGCAACGACACCACCGGGCTGCCCTTGTCGAGAAACTGGCCGACGCTGATATGACGGATGCCGAGCCGACCGGCGAAGGGCGCACGCAACGTTTTCTTATTGATGAGCGCGCGGAAAAAATCGACCTGGGCATTGGCCTGCTTCATATTGGCCTCGAGTGAATCAAGCTCTCCCTGGGAAATGCTTTGACTCTTCCTGAGTTGCTGCCCCCGCCTGAAGGAAAGCCGTGCCAGGGCGGCGGCGGCCTGTGCCTCACGCAGCTGGGCCTGCTCGATATCGACATCCAGGCGCACCAGTTGCTCGCCGGCCTTCACCCGGGAACCCGCCTCGAAGGCAATGTCACGTACTATGCCCTCGGCTTCGGTGCGGATAAGCGTCCCCTGCACGGCCACCACAGAGCCGACCGCCGCGATGCTCGACTGCCAGCTCGCCTCGCGTACCTCGACGACGTTGACCGGCTCCGGCGGCATCAGCTGCTGGGCGCCGGCGACCTCCATCGCCTCAAACTGGAACAGCTTGATAACCATCAGGCCGCCGACGATCGGCAGCACTATGATGATGCCTAGACCGGCCCAAAGAAGTTTTCTCAACATCTGCGCCCTCTGTCACCTCTGCGGCTCATCGCCGGCCCATTCGCCGGCACCGCTTGATTGCGAACCCCTGCCATATGCGACTCACCGGCAACGTCGAGGCCGGTTGGGAATCCGCTACGGGATTGTAGCTGAAGTTTAGACGAAGCCAGCTCGGCCCGTCGCGATGCCGGTACCGAACTTGTCCCGCTTCAGGGATATCGGGACGCGACTGCCGACAGTCTGGCCAGGGCAGCCAAGGAGGGCTAACGGGTTGGCTGGACCAAACCACCCTCAATGCTGTTGCAGGTGCTGGGCGAACCAGTCGCTGACCAGCCGGATCACCATATCCAGGGTGCCCGGCTCTTCGAACAGGTGGCTGGCACCCGGTATCGTCTCCAGCCGAACGGCACCCGTCATCTGCTGCGCCGCCTCCCGGTTGAGGGTGAGCACCTGCCGGTCCTCGCCGCCGACGATCAACAGGGTCGGAGCCCGAACCTTCGACAGGGCCGGGCCAGCCAGATCGGGCCGCCCGCCCCTGGAGACCAGGGCCGCCACCCGCCGGGGACGCTCGGCGGCGGCCAGCAGGGCCGCCGCCGCTCCGGTGCTGGATCCAAACAGTCCGAGGTACAGCGCCTGGGTATCGACCTCGCCGCCCGCCCAGTCGATGGCCCCGAGCAGCCGCCGGGCCAGCAGGGGGATGTTGAAACGGAACTCGCGGGTCACATCGTCGATGCGGCTTTCGTCCGCCGTCAGCAGATCGAACAGCAAGGTGCCGATGCCGGCGGCATTGAGCCGCTCCGCCACCAGCCGATTGCGGGGGCTGAACCGGCTGCTGCCACTGCCGTGAGCAAACAGCACCAGCGCCCGGCACTGATGGGGCAACGCCAGCAACCCATCCAGGACGACACCGGCGGTCTTGAGCCGCACCTCACGATGAACGACAGCCCCCTCCATCTTGTCCTCCCCTTGTTCCCGACACCCACCTATCTAAGCAAGCCTCTTATTCTCAACTGACGGCTCGCTACGCACCGACTTGCTTTCCTCTTTAGTGTGGCCGTTCTACTTGGGGCCGCAAATCTGTCTATAGGATCTAGGCTGTCCATTAACTGCTGGCGGTACCGCCGGCAATCGCTAATCGCAATCCGCCCACGGCAACCAGGACAGGCCCGCTTTCACGGCCGCCACGATGAGATCCCGCTCATGTCCCAGGTAGCCATACACCCGGATACCAAAGATGTGCAGCATCAGGCTCGCCGCATACTGCCGGGCCTGCCCGGGTGGATAGATGCCCCCCAGATAGTCGGCATAGAGACTTTCAATTTCGGTCAGATAAGTGCTCACGCTGTGCTGCAGGTCGCCCCCGGATGCGGCCAATTCCAGCTGGCTCTTGACCAGGAAACAGCTGCAGTAATCCACCTTGCCGGACTCCTCCACCATACGCAGCAATTGCCGGCATATCCCCTCGCCGATGGACGTCGCCTGCTCCAGCGTCTGGCACAGCGTAGCCTGAGACTGGCGGGCATAGTGCTCCAGTGCCGCCTGGTAAAGACCTTCCTTGCTGCCAAAGGCCAGATACAGGCTGCCAGGCTTGAGTCCGGTCGCCTTGACCACCATCTGCATGGATGCGCCGCCGAAACCCTGCTGCCAGAATAGTCGGGTTACATCCCGAATCACCTGTTCCCGATCAAACTGTATCCGCGTCATCTTCGCCACCGCCCTGATTCATCAGGCTATAGTATAGCCGTTGCTTGAATGAACGTTCAAATCAAGCTTGAACGAACACTCAAGAAGTGCTTGAATGAATGTTCAAGCTACTTTGGAGGTCCTCATGATCAGGTTCTTTTTTAACCGCGCGCCCAACCCGTTGAAGATTGCCCTCTACCTGGAAGAAACGGGCTTGCCCTATGAACTCGTGCCCGTCGACACCCTGAAGGGTGAACAGCATTTCCCCGCCTTTCGCGCCATCAACCCCAACGGCAAGGTACCGGCCATTGACGACAACGGCGTGCGGGTATTCGATTCCACCGCCATCCTGCTCTACCTGGCCGAGAAATCCGGCCAGCTGGCGGGGGCTCCGCAGGAGCACGGTGAACTGCTGTCCTGGATGATGTTCATCGCCAGCGGCGTCGGACCCTTTTCCGGCCAGGCGGTGCACTTCAAATACATGGCGCCGGAAAAACTTCCCTACGCCATCAACCGCTACGTGCGTGAGACACAGCGTCATTACGAGGTGCTGGATGCACACCTGGAAAACCGCCCGTACATCGTCGGCGACAGCTACAGCATTGCCGATATCTCGGCCTGGGGCTGGCTCGACAAGGCCACCTTCGTGTTGGGTGAAGACGCCCTGGCGCCCTACCCGAACCTGAAACGCTGGTTCGACAGCATCAACAGCCGCCCCGCCGTTGCCCGCGCCCGGGAAATGGGCAAGGATATCGCGTTCAAGGCGGAGCGTGACGAAGCCGCCATGCGCGCCCTGTTCCCGCAAAATTATGCTGACAATAATGCGAATTCCACCACAACAGCCTGAGGGTAACCCTATGCTAGATCTCTATTACTGGCCCACGCCCAATGGCCACAAGATCACTATCTTCCTGGAGGAAGCCGGAATTGAATACAGCCTCAACCCCGTTGATATCAGCGCCGGCGATCAGTTCAAGCCCGAATTCCTGGCCCTGTCACCCAACAACCGCATGCCCGCGATCGTGGACCACAAACCTGCCGATGGCGGCGAGCCAATCTCGGTGTTCGAATCCGGCGCCATCCTGATTTATCTGGCGGAAAAAACCGGCCGCTTCCTCCCCATTGAACCCCGCGCGCGCAAAACCGCGCTGGAATGGCTGATGTGGCAGATGGGCGGCCTGGGTCCCATGGCCGGACAGAACCACCACTTTGTCCAGTACGCCCCCGAGCGCATTCCCTATGCCATGGAGCGCTACGTCAAGGAAACCAACCGGCTGTACGGGGTACTCAACAAGCGCCTCGAAGGCCGCGGCTGGATCGCCGACGAATACTCCATCGCCGACATGGCCGCCTACCCCTGGGTCGTGCCCCACGAGCGTCAGCAGCAGAACCTTGACGACTTCCCGCATCTGAAACGCTGGTTTGAACACATGCAAAACCGCCCAGCCGTGGTCACCGCCTACCAAAAAGGCGCCCCCTGGACCAACCGCCCGGCGGTCACCGAGGAAGGCAAGAAACTGCTGTTCGGGCAAACGGCTTGAGCCTGATACAACAATCAGGCTCAAGCCAGGAGCAAACAAAGGCACGACTCCGGGAGTCGGCCTTTTTTTGTATAGCTTCCATAATCTAGTGGCCAAGTCAGATTGGCCACTAGATTATGGAGGCGTTGAAATCGGGTGTAGGGCAGGTGCTTGCCATCAAAAAATAATGGATGAGGCCACATCAGGGGAACATTCGAGGTAGAAACAGACATCAAACTCAAGAGATGACCCAACTGTCTGTATGGCTTTCTCTTACGGCTGGCAAATCGGTAGAGATTTTTTACTCGGGGGTGTTTCAAGCGGCGCCGGTACATAACCTACCCACTATTTGTAGTCTTACTACTACAAAAACAGGCTATATCGGCTTATGGGGAAACGACAATTATGTCGCTTACAGCATAAGCTGACAAAAACTGTAAGCACAAATCAAAAGCTTACAGCATTTCCTATTGCATAAGATGACATGAAAATCAACCATTAAGTGACATAATGTGCACCCTGCTGGCTGACCGCCTACAAGCTCGTTAGTAAAATTACTACACGATGTGCCTAATGCTGCTCACTCAAGGCCGGCGTTTTAGACAAACCCTTGAGCCAACTTAAAAGGTCTGTTTGTACAAGGTAAAGGATTAAATCCAGGATGAGCGTGCTACTACACCTAGCCGGCTCTTAGTAAGTGAGATCAGCCAGACTAAAATCCGAGTTTGTGGGCAGGCCTATTTGAGTCCGTCGTAAAGGCAAATACAGGCCAAGCCTTAGGGTTTTCATGAACAGCAAACTTGTACTCGGCTTCGCTCGCAGGAATGCGATTATCGACCAAGAAGTAACCGATTAACGGTTTGCGAAGTACGATCCGCTTCAAGCCTCTATCATGTTCCAACTCATAATCGGTCACGATTAATGCCTGCTGATCTTGGCTGAGATGCGGATTAGGTCTTAGCTCAAGTTCGATCATCTGCTCCCACTCAGCATCAGATTCAGGTGGAACACCCCTACAACGCTCAAAGGCAGGCGCGTTATCGCCCCAGTCCTTCACGCCCTTCGAGGGTTTAACCACTTTAGGGGTGCTTTTGAAACGACCAATAAGGAAATCACGATACGCCATGTTATCCCAACAAAAGGCGCGTACGTGGTAACGATTATTAACGAACGCAATCGCCGTTGGCATTAACCGTCTACCACGCCCCTTGGGTGAGCTCATCGTTGCAACCACAGCTTCAATAGACCGCTGGTGCTCAATGGCCGAGAGCAATCGGGCTAGAACACGCAGATTATGACGGCGTATCAGCATGGGCATTTCAGTGGTGTGGGCGGCTATAGGTGGCGCATACTCTTCAATGGCCTGCCACTGCAAATCCGCTTCGGACAACAGCACCGGCTCAAAGCTTTCAGTGGGTTGATGGTAGGGAATACTCAACTGATATGGCTTCAGCGCCTTAGGCGCGAGTTGCTGGTAAAGCTTTATGTCTTTCTGAGCCTGGGGACGTGATATCCCGAAGGTCTCCATCAGCATGGTCGTTGTTAACCTTCGCTCCCAGAGTAGCTGACGCTCGATGTAACACAAACGCAGCCACTGAGGGTGCGAGAACGCCCCAGCCTTGAGCCGCTTACTGGCCAGGTCCGTCACAGAGATAGTTTGCGTATCTGAGGCGATAGCGGGTTTGATGTACTGCGAGTACTGCATATAGCGGCTCTTCTACTCTCGCTTAGTTGATCATACTCCCGCAAGTGTAAGCTACCACTGTATAAATATCTACTACCTATAATTAATATATGGGTATATAAAATATACATTCAATGGTCTACACTGTATCTCTAGGTAGACCTAGAACGTAACGAAGGTGCGTAGGGTGACTCTGTGAGCTTTGACACACTCAATACCAATCTGTTTAAACCGATTTCGGGCGAGAATGGGCGGTCGATGCTTGCGTTATTAGTTGAGCTCGATGCCTTCCTGGATCCGGCGCAACTGGTAGATGAACCTACACCACAACAGGTCCGAGTCTTTCTACGGGACTATATTGCCAATAAGAACTTACGTCTCGAAATAGAGTCGGGTGAGGCAATAGCAGGAAACTCCGCACCAGAACAGTACGTTTATAGCCGCCTGCGTGATACCGGGTGGATCCGGGAAGAGCAGGAAAGCGGGTATCGATACGTTGTCTGGATGGCGCAAAATGCACGGCGGTTGTTGCACTTCCTTGGTAGTATGAGTGCTGAGCCCCCCTCGCTAGGTGTGGTGTGTTTAGCGGTTCGCTCAAACCTTTCTGAAGTGGTTAAAGACCCAGCTAACGGTTCATTAGTGCGCAAAGCGGCTGATGACATGGAAGATTTCTTAAACCGGCTCAGAGCACTCGTAGGCAACATTCGCGAAATTCACCATGTGATTAGCGGGGATACCACCCAGGGCAGTAGCCATTTCGCCTTTTACTTTGAAGAGTACTTGGGCGAACTCTTTCTGCCCAATATTGAGAAATTGGCTCTGAAAGGAAACCCCAACCTTCACGCCAGTAAGATTCGTAAACTGGTAAGCGATATTCGCTTTAGTCCGGATCGCCTAGAAGCGTGCGCTAAAGCCTATAAGCGCGACGACATTTCTAATCCTTCAGCTCAGCTTGTGGAGGCAGATCTGGATCGATTAAGCAAAGCGTTTGACGGGATTGATCCACTGTTCAAGAAGACACAGGACTATGCACGCCGTATAACCCGACGGATGCACGAGAAGATCAAGTATACCGTGCACACCCCGAGCAATATGGGTCAACAAATTCAGGCACTGCTTGACCGTATCGCGAGTGAAGCTTCGTTAGACACCTTGCCTAGCCCATTGATAAGTGAAGAACTTCTCACCGATTGCCGGCTGGCTACACCCAAGGCAAAGCCGGTGCCGCCTGTGCCGACAGCACGCAGACAGCAAAAACCGTTGTGGGAAAAACGGGCATACAACCAGCTCAAGCAAGAGCACATCAACTTCCAGAAATGCGATCCAGCACGTGTTGCAAACTTCATTGAGTCGAATCTTGGAGGTCGAGTTCAGATGACCACGGATGATCTTAGGATCGATACCGATGATGACATGATGGCGGCACTTCATTTACGCCTATTGGCACAAGGCGTATCGAAAACGCATCCGCTTTACCCCCTGCTGTCCACGTACAGCGTTGAGTTCGATGAAAGGGAATGGACGGATCTTGAACAGATGGCCGGTCGTCGCCTGATAATCCGACATCAGACCACCACGGAGAAACGTTCGCATGGCCAGTGAAATTATGCTCAGAGAGCTGAAAGAAATCGAGGCGAAAACATCCGCCGATTATGCTGATAGTCTGCGTAACACGGCGGCATATCTACTGCAGAAACAGTGGGTATGGAAGGGAAAACGCGGCCAAAAAGAGCACTTCAAGTTGTGTGAGGATAATCAGACTTATTTTCACAAGCTCTTTGATGGGTTGGATATGACGTGGTACTACGATCGCAACTTCGGCTATGCAGGGATATTACCACGAGGTTCAGGTAAACAACTGGATATCATCTCTACGTTGTTCCTGCTCATTCTACGGAAAATGTATGATGCTGAAGCTTCGATGGGGCGTACGGAGCTTGGGCGTGTGACACCGCCGACGGCAGAGCTTCTAAATCAGTATGAACAGGTCAAGGGAGAAAAACCTCTTGTAACAGAAACCAGCGCCGCATTGGATAATCTGAGGAAGAAGGGAATTATTGAGCTCGGAAATAGAGACCCCGATACCAAACTCCACGAGGTGACTGTACTCCCCAACATCACCCGTGTGGTGGGTCCAACTTACGTGGGTACGCTCAACCGCTTTATAGATAGCTACACACCCGAATCTGCGTCAGACGAAGCAACGCACAAAGAAACCTACGCCATTGAAACTGAGGAGGCGCTCGATGACAGCGCAGAATACCCCCATCTCGGCACATACCCTTGACAATGTTGTGCTGGCACAGTGGTATTTATTCGAGCTGGAGACGATCTATCTGAATGCATCAGCCACGCTGGTATCGGGCGAAAACGGGGCGGGAAAAACAACGATCTTTGATGCGATCCAGTTTGTTTTGATGGGTGGAGACCAACGTAAAACCCGCTACAACCCGGCCTCTGATGCTAAAGTCTCGGATCGCTCAGCACGCAGTTATGCACTAGGCGAATTCAAAGAAAACGACGCAAAGAGTTGCCAGCGCGAACGTGCCAATACATACATCTTCTTAAACTGGTATGACGATCATCAACGCCCATATGCTTTTGGGCTGTCTGTCTATGCTAATAGCCAATCGTCAAACATTGAAACCCGCGGCCATATCATTAAAGGGCGCCACATCACTGAAGCTGATTTGCTATCCGGGGATGACACTTTTCTACCATGGCGCGAATTTGTTGATCGCATGAAACTGACAACCAAAGAGCACCGCGGTGCGGTGAGCTATGAGATGCTCGACAGTGCGCGGACGACACGAGAAAAAATATCTGAGTTGATGTCGGTTGATCAGACTCGCAACGGCAAAATCGAGCCTGACTTGCTGGTTAAGACATTATCAAACGCGCTGCAGCTGAAGATGGACAGTCCGATAGATCCCTTTATTAGAGACTTCATTCTGCCACAGGACCCTATTGAAACAAGCCAGTTGCGTGAAGACCTTCTCGAGCACCAACGTATTGAGGAGGAGATTGTACGAGCCGAAAGCCACAAAGACGCGCGCGAGTCATTGATTAAGGAATCGGAAAATGTCACTAAGCACCGTACCAACACCCACCATGCTCGATGGATTTCACAGGAAGCTGAGGCTCTGCGGCTCAATGAACAGCTCAACCGTCTCGAGGACAAACAAGAAACCGCACAGAACCGCCTAGCGGCGGCTAAACGTACCATCGAGCGAGAAACGCCACGGCTACCTGAACTCAAGCAGCGTCGTGAGGACGCACTGATCGCGTGGCAAAACTCTGATGCGGCGAGCCTGAGTAAAAACGTTGAGGTTGCACAGCAGGCCGTGGCGCAATCCACGTCTGATCTCACCCAATCAACGTACTCACTGAAGGTGGCGGTGCGTTCAGTAATCCAGCAACGATTTCTTGACACGCTGGGCATCCTTAGTTTCGAGCTGTTAGCCAAACATTGGGCCGTGTGTGCGGATGTACTCGAGCAAGCAGGCGTCGATTACCTATCCGTATCGGATCCGGCGAATACTCTAAAAGTGATCGGCGAGATCAGAGGTGCAAACACGCTGTTGGGCGAGATGACAGAACTCGTGGAAGCCGCTGATAAGGATGTGAGCCACGCGCAGGCACAAATCAAGAATCAGGGCGAGGCATTGCAGAGGCGTATTGAACGACTCCATCAGGGGCTATCGGACATCAGCCTAGCGACTAGCATGACCATCGAACTGCTCAAGCGCGAGGGGATTCAGTCCATACCCGTCTGTGATCTCTGTGAGATCACCGATAAAAACTGGCAGGAAGCGGTGGAGTCATATCTGGGACCTAACCGCGAAGCACTGGTGGTGGCTGTGCATGACTTTGACCACGCGCTCGAAGTGTATGAGATTGCACAGAAGCAAGACCCGCGGCTCAAACGTGCACGCATAATTAACCCTGATCATGCTCTACGCGCCAACAAAGCGCCTACTGACCGGATGGTTTCAACGCTGATCGATACCAGCGACCCGATCGCACGCGGCTTTATGAACATCGTTCTGGATAGAACTAAGATGGCGGCAACGCGCGATGAGTTGAGAAGAGAGCGCAAAGCGCTCATGGCCTCAGGCCTCGCGACCGGCGGCGGTACTGTGGGCGGTACCGCTCGGATAGAAGGGCTATTGATTGGTAAGCATGCTAAAGCGCAGCAACGTGAGCGCCTGGAGACCGAACTTGATGTGCTCGCGCAACGCTTGGCGAGTTTCAGTGCGCCAGCAACAACGCTAAGTCATCTCAACCGTCAGTGGGCCGGGATATCGGCATCCATCGTGGATGGGGCTGTGTCCGTACAGGAACAAAGCACACGCCTGGTGGCAGCAGAAGAGGCATTGTCTATCGCACAAGAGCAGTTGAAACCGCTGACATCCGAAGATGAACGGCTCAAGGCCGCAAATGATCAGGCTGAGAAGGACTTCGATGCGTGTAATACGGCGATCACAAACGCCAAAGCCGAACAGAAGCAGGTCGAATCCGCGCTTGCGACCATACGTGCTGACATTGAAATCCTCAAACCCCAGAGGGACGAAGCTGAGCGAATTCGCAGTGAAACAGAAAAGTCACCCCTGCACGATGCTGCTAAAGCGGATGAACGCTGGCAGACTTATGAGCGGAAATTTGAGGGCAAAGAAGGAATCTACTCCCTAATTCGAAACCAAGCCCAAAATGACGCCCAGGCAGCGCGGGAAAAGGAACTCAGTTCACGCGGAGAGCTGAACCTGAAGGTCATTAGGTTCACGACCGACTTTGCGGAGGATATTGCGAATCGCCAAGAGCTCCTCGAGGCAGCAAGACCTGATAACGCTAATGCAGAGGCGTACCACTTCATTGAGATGGATTGCACGGACTGGGTTGAACGTATCCTAGCGGCCCAACTTCTAGAGCATCGCCAGGCGGCTCAAGAAGCCGCTGAACAGATGGAGAAAAACTTTCGCGGCATCATAGTAGGCGAGCTGCAAAGCCGCTTTGAGCAGATGAGATATACCTTCAATCAGCTCAATAACTTGCTTAGGAAGATCCCGTTCCACGATAACATCTACAGTTTTCACTTTAAGGTTCTCGAGACTGAGAGCCTGTATAGTGTCTACGAGTTCATTACGACCGCGGATAAGGAAGAGACTGAGTTAGTCGGTACAATGTTTGAAATTGCATCAGAACATCCGGCTATTGCCCTGTTGAAAGAGGCACTGATCAGTGGCGACGACCTAATTAATGAGATAAGTGACTATCGCAGTTTCTTTACCTACGACATGAAGATGCGCAACCCTGACACTGGAGTTGAACGCAGCGTGACGGATATGCAAAGAACCGGTTCTGGCGGTGAGCAACAGACACCGGCGTATATTGCGCTGGCTGCGAGTTTTATGAACGTTTACAAGATCCGTGGTCACTCTTCTCGGGGCGCGTCTTTGGTGCTCCTTGATGAAGCGTTCAACAACATGGATGGTGGGAATGCGAGCGCTGCGGTTGCCTTTCTCAAAGAAATTGGGCTGCAACTGCTGATTGCGGCCCCGCCTGAAGTGACCCTAAAAATCGGTAAGGAAATGGATCAGATCTATACCATCTGCCGTGAGGACAGGGATGTGGTGATTGATCACACGAAGATATTCGAGGCAGGACAAGAGCTCATTGATCAACGCAACCCCGTTTACCATCCAGAGCTGGTAATTGAGCGTGCGGCTGAGCTGAAAGCACAAGCCAAGGCGGTTGAATGATATGAGCACTCACGTTGAGACATTCATCAATCAACTGGTCAAGAAAATAAATAAGCCTGAAAGTGTGGAGTCTGAGTGCAGGATACGTATTACCGATCACGCCTATCACTGGTACTTCGCGCTCAGCAACAGCACCAAAACGGCATTGCACCAGGCGCTTGAATCCATTGCAGATTTGGAAATCCAGTATCAGCGAAAAGTGGCGCTGGGGGCATTCAAGCATATTGAGTATGTCCAAATCACCGATGGTCGCAGCTTCATAGAGAGCCAGGGGATCACACCAAAGGCTGATGAAATTCAAGTTGCATTTCATCATTTAGAAGCCGCCGAGTTCAATGTGCCCTGGTGGGATGACACGAAATCGGAAATTGCCCAGGTATGGTCGAGCAACAAGACGTTCTATGGTGTGAAGCGTAACCAAGCCGATCGACTATTTGATGCAATGAAGCTTGTGGAGTATATCGTTCAGTCTCCTGACGCGGAGCCGGTGCCCGACATTCGCACCCTCAGTGCTGAACTCTATGGCGATTCCAAGAAGCTAGAGAGTAAGAGCTTTGCCGGCCTCATTCGAAAGCTGATGCTGCCGCATATCGATGATGATGTTGTGGGTCTGGTTGAAGATGGAGTGAAGCTGCTGGAATATTTTGGGATTAGCAAGTACCCAATACCAATGCGCTTCAAAGCGGACGGACTGTTGCACTGCCGTGGTGTCATCGACTTATCTGCACTCCACTATGGAATCGGTGTTTCCCCGGATGAAGTTAAAGGCATTGAGTGGGGCCAACGACCACCATATGTGCTTTTCATTGAAAACCGCGCCAGCTTTGAGAGGTATGTACGCGAGATCGATGATTTGGGTTTGATTATTTACACTGCAGGCTTCCCACCGCGCTCGTGGGCGCATGCAATGGAGATCATCATAGCTGAACTGCGCGGTGCAGTACCGATTTATCACTGGGGTGATCGGGATGCAGGTGGCTACCGAATCCTTGCATTCTTGGCGAAGCGACTTGATACCGATATCCAGCCATACCTTATGGGTGTGGAGGAGCAAGTACAGACTCAGGCTGATGACGAACTCGAAAGTAAACCTGTGCTCGAATTAATGCAGGCGCTTGAATCAGCAAGAGGTTATCCAGCTATTTCAGTACTCTATGAGGAACTGGCTAAACTCCCGCTGGAGAGTCTACCTTGGATCGAGCAGGAGCAGATTGCTCCAGTCAGTCCATTGAAACATTGAGGTGCAGCAATTCACACCACTCCAGCACAAATTTGTGAGGTAGGTAGAGCTGCCTCCTCGAGATATTCCCCGTCCGATAAGACCACCATGGACTTCTTTGTAACGGTATTCGGCAATATTGCGCCATAGCTATTTCAGTTCAAACTGTAGTGGTCAACTAAAAATGGCCACGGTTTTAGAGCTTTGCCAGCTGTAAGCCGAGGATTCCAAGCTTATTACTGTAGTATAACTGGAAGATGGTTTACAATTTAATGTAACTCTTGATCATGAGGGTTGCCTCTTATGTCTTTGACACTTGTTCGACCTGCTGCTTACACGCTGACAGTATCTGTATATAAGGAGAATATGAGGTGGGTAGAAAGTCTCGGGAGAAGCGGGAGCGCAGACAGGCGCGGATGGAAACTGATTATGATTTTTTACTGCGTGAGATGCCTGAACTTCATGGATTAATGTCAGGTGGAGTAGATCAGGAGATACTCTTCTGTAAGCACCTTGAGGCAACGCGAACATTATTTCGCCAATATAATCCTCTAGACGCCGCTATTGCTTTGTGTGTCTCTGAACTTTGGCCTGCTAACACCGGAAGCCCTATTAAACACATTTTTGCTTGGCGTGTTCTGCTAGAGATCGCGCAAGATACTCAGGAAGGGGGGCAGATCACCAGCTATACAGATTTCAAAGCATTTACGGAGTCACTATATGAGGCATGGCCCGAATTTCCTATGCTTGAAGATTTTTCTCCTGAAGCTGACTGGGGCGAAATCAAGGTACGCCTCGCTCACAACTTCGTCCCGATGTTTTACGGAAGTTGCATTGAGAGGGCTCCGGATTTTGTAGAAGCATTCCGCATCACCTATGCGCACATCCCCGAAGCACAAGCCTTAATGGATCTTGCTGTTGCTTTGCAAGCTAAGATCATCGAATCGATTGATGTTCAGGGGATGGGGGTCACTGCTGAAGCTCAGCAAGCTCATGCCGAGGTGCCCCCTGAAAGATTCTGGCTTGCTTGTAGTTCAGTGCTCCAGCAAGTTGGAGAGGATATTAAGAGCTGGCGAAATAAGTCAGGAGGCATACTCGACGCTCATTTGGGTGTGTTTAAAGCGCCACTGGAATACGGAGCTTTCGGAAATGCTGTGATGCAGGGAATAGCTCTGCCCTATATAGCCGTCGAAAGCGATGGCATTTGGTTGCCGATGTCAGTTCGTAGCGCCCCAGGGCTTATTATTGACCACTGGGCCAACAAGAACCTTGTTGGAGTAAGCCCTCAAGCACATAAGAAACTTGCACAGTTTGTTACTGAACGATTCCAAAGAACCATCATGGGACCGGTCACTCTTTATGTAGGTGAAACTGCCTGTGAAGACCTTCCTATTAGTTGCATTATCTCAGCCAATTCCGGCATATATCTTATTTGTGCTTGCGACCATGCATCGAATGAGCGTCTGTCAGATGCTGCAAAAAACATATACGGAAAGGTGGGACGCGGTGAGCTAATCTACTTTCTCCTTGCTGACGGGCGTTTCCTCACACTATCAAGAGAGGGTTCAGGACCAAGTGTCGATGAACTTCATATCGTTATTGTCATTACTCTAGCTGGTACAGCACTTAGCACCATCAACATGCCCGCGAGGCCAACTCGTCTGTTACCTTTAGCAGATTTCATCAGTATTTTTGATAGTCTAAGTGATATTGATGAGCTGCAGGATTATTGGAAGTTCACCGACGAACAAAATAGCTCTCTCAGCCTATTCTCTCGCGGAGCAGTTGACCTTTTTGCGTCATTTAAGGATACATACGGAGTACTTATCGAAGGGGCAATTTCCCCTAATTTTATTGGGATAGACCCACACTGGGGCACTTCCTGGCGCTTCAAAACACTAAAAAATTTCTGGTCTAACGCTCCTGAAAAGTTTCCGGATGGAGCCATTGGATGGAGGTTGAGTCATTCAACCGAAGGGGTTGTTCGACTCCAATCACGTCATCACAAAGCGGTTGCATATTCAACATCGGTTGGTTCTTGCACCATTCAAACCATAATGGACATTTCCAAGACGCCGCGCATTGAAGATGCTCGTTTAATAGACCTTTTCGTCCAGATTCTTGCAGACTGCAATTATCGTTGCAGTGAGCTGATGGCCGACATTCCGCTGTATCATCAACCGCACGTAATCTTCTCCTGCGTCCCTGCCCCCTCTAGCCTTGCTAATGCTGAGGAGCCCCTTCTGCCTTTAGACGGATTTACGCATGTAGTCACTGTGGTAGAAGTTGATAGAAATCATCCTGGGAAGTTTCAGCTGCAAGTAGATACACGCGTAGTGCTTGCTGGGCTAAATGCAGCTAAGGACGGATCGTTTGAGGTTCGTTGCTTACTGGAGACGCTTAAGAAGTGTCATGCTGCATGCTGCTTGGAGATGCCCGACGACTTTGTACAGCGACTGTCCTTCAGAGCAGCGGAAGCTGCTCGTTACCACGTTAGAATTGTTGCCCGTCATGTCGATGTTCCCGACTATGTGAATCCTATTATTCCCTCGCCCACCTATTACAAGCTTGCTCGCAGACAACTGGCTGCGGAAATCATGGCGCTAGGCCTAGTTCCTGGTCGATATGAATTGTCAGGTGCTAAGGTCAGGATTGATCCTGCCAGCACTCGCCTACGCCTTTACATTGAAAATCGACTCGCATCGCTCGACAGGTGTCAGCTGTTGAAAGCATTGATAGAGCAGCACGATGCGCTTTTGGTTTCTGAGAGAGTAAAAATCCAACGGGCTCGTCAGAGTCTTTCACATTCTGTGGAATATGACCGATTAGATTCCGTTGAGGACGCACGTAAAGAGTTCGGAACTGCGGCTCGTCACTATAGATATCTGCTGGAGAAGACCGTTAGCTCACCAGCTAGTGGTGATGGTGAAATCACGGAGGACATACTACAAGAGCTAGTGGGTTTGGTCGATTGGTACATGGTGCTAACTGGAGCGAGTGATACTCTTCACAACGGTATAGATGTAGGGGGTGTTGAGATCGACGACTCATATATTCCGGCAGTCTTCTATTCGGCAGGTTCCGATGACCGGGAAACAGCATTCGCACGGGAGTATGCGAAGTCAAGGTTAGGGCTTGGTGCAAACGACGAAGATTCTGTAGAGGGTGAATCGGAAGATTTACTGTCATCAGAAAAACTTAAGAAGGCATTCATAACCGACCTAGGTTTTGATTTACAGAACATGATTACAGCACTTGTTGTTTTGTCTCAAGCTCAGCGGCACGGTTTTGATGATGAACTTGCACTATCTTATGCGGCTGCCCCAAGTCGTATCACTCAAGTACTTGCTAGCAGTATTGAGGGGCTTGAGCTTTCCGAGGCTGAAAAAATTGTGGGCTTTCTCACACTCTCAGAGATAGGTGTTCGCAGGCTATCCGGGCAAGACATTGATGAGAGAGATGTCCCATATTGGGAGCATAATAAGCGAGTCCACCGATACACAATCAGGCCGCTTGTGATGGATGGAGCGGATTTGCGCTGGGGTGCAGAAACTGTTAGCCGGGCAATGAATATCTGGATGTCCGCTGTACGAGATGGCTATCTCCCAGCTGATTTTAAGTGGCCTCATGTTGATCCGGTCATTCGTGGGATTAAGAAGAGTATTGAGACACGGCTGGAGCTTCGCTCTGAAGACATATTTCGTCGGCATACCCCATTTGTTCTGCGAGGTATAGACTTTTTTAGGCGGTTCAAGAGCGAGGGGTTCGAGGACGTTGGCGACTTTGATGTTTTTGCGTACTGGCCAGAGGAAAATTTGCTCGTAACAGTCGAGTGTAAGTACAACCAACCGCCATACACGTTGAAAGATGGCCGTAGGCTCCGTGATAGGATATTTGGTAAGGCAGAGAATGATAGAGCTGGTCAGTTCAGCAAAATTCTGCGCCGGAGAAAGTTTGTGGAGCAGAATCGTTCCAAGCTGCTTGAAATACTAAATTGGCCCCAATCCAAGACCTCCTCTGTAAGAAATATAGATCTCTATGTTAGTCGCGATGTGTACTACTGGATGGTTCACCCACCTTACCCTATTGCGACTCAGTTTGTTCGAGTGGACACTTTGGATTCCTGGATAAAAAATGAACTAAACATGTTGTAGTGGTCAGCTAATCTGTACTAATTCAGACCCGATCTGACAGTTACCGACTTTTCTACTCGTTACTGTCAGATCTTAATCAGCTCAGATACTTCTCTTGCCAAGCTGATTTGCCATCAATCAACGTGTCCATGGGGGAACGACCACAGTACACTTTTCCTTGATGGGTTCGTTCATTGTTGTAGTACTCCAGCCAGATATCCAGATCGTCTTGCAGTTCATCAAGTGTGCTGTAAACCTTTTCCCTGAAAGTTACCTGGTAGAACTCCTGTAATATTGTCTTATGGAAGCGCTCACAGATACCGTTGATCTGGGGTGAGCGTGCCTTGGTTTTGGTATACGTGATGTCATTGATTGCCAGATACAACTGGTAATCATGCTGCTCCGCTTTGCCACAATACTCAGTCCCCCGGTCAGTCAATATCCGCAGCAGAGGCAGCTCAATCGGGAGCAGGCAGATTGGAAAAGCACGGCACAACATCAGTAACTGGCGGCAGTACAACCGGGCATTGGTCAATCGCGGTTCGCTCACCTTCTGGATTGATGAACAAGCCATTGAGCAATGGCCGCCGAGGACGCGGATTCCACTACAGCGAATAGCGCCATTGAAACGGCGCTGATGCTCAAGGCTTTCTTTGGCCTGCTACTGCGGGCACTGGAAGGGCTTATCAACTCCATTTTTCAGTTGATGGAGGTGCCGCTGACCTCACCTAGCTACAGCAGCATCAGCAAGCACGCCCAGACAGTCAACGTTAAATACCGTTTGCCCAGCAAGGGCGCTGTCAGTCATCTGGTTATCGACGCCATCGGGCTGAAAGTATTCGGTGAAGGTGAATGGAGACAGCACAGCATCAAAAACCCAGTAAGGACAGGCTGCTCCGGCTCTCATTTGATTAATAACTCCCTCATACACAATAGCTGCCCGTTCCAGCATCAAAAAATCCCCCCACGACTCATCTGCCGATCTACATGATTATCGCTCATAGTGATAAGGCCTGAAGCGTCAGGCTTATATTCACCATAAAGGAGATACTCATGGCAACTGAAAAAGCTCCAATGACCAAGGATGCTGCGCGCCGCATCCAGAAAGCCACAGCAAAAAAGTATGATGGGAAAGTACCCAAAGGGAGTTGGGCTGCAAAGGCAATGAGCCTAGCAGCTCACAATGAAAATAAAACATAAAAGGGAGGAAGCCACTGATGTCAACTAAAGACGACCAAGACAATCACGCTGATCAGCTGAACCCTAACAATGATTCTTATTGGCAGAGCAGAGGTGAAGACGAGCGACCAGATGACTGGGAAGATCGGCTAGAGGATGATCATTAGTTTGTATTTTACTCAGGCTGCTTAAACGGCAGCCTGCTTTGCATCCATATACGATACTCAGAATAACATTTAAAATGATTGAGAATATCTTGATGATTAATATATTTCGTTTTTTTCTCCAAAAACCTATGCAATAGCCTTCCCCACCCTAAAACTAACTTCGCAATAACAAAGTGATAGAACTGGCCATCCTTTTCAGGTATCAGGTTGTTTATAAATCGTTCAAGTTGGTCATCAGTTGGCATTGTATCATTACGCCACTCATGTAGCCGCCTATTTTTTGTTTCTTTAATTTTTTCTGGTGAACGCGCTCTTTTACAGGGGATTCGACTACGCATGGGTTCAGGGTCTGGGATGTACTCCGCAATCTGACTCCATGATAAACTCCTGCTCTCCCTCCAATGATCCAGTAAGTTTTCAAATGCTTGATTTATCTTTCTTTTTTCATTATCAATGGACTTTGTAAAAACTTCACTTAATAAACCATCATACAGCTCACTAGCCAAACATGACTCACTTGCAACAAATGAATCCTCAATAACATCCAACTCAATACATACCAACAAAGAGAAATAAAAATCCAAGTAAAACTGCAAGCAGAAAACTTCTATTGTTTCCCCTTCTTCACTTGACAATAACCAGCAGCACTCTCCATCTACTCGCAACATGGGAAGAATAGAAAGTGATTTTTCAGCATTTGAATAATTAATTAACGTGTGATTTTTAACAGCATCTAATAACAACTTAATATAAAGAGGAACGTCAGCTTGTTGTGCGACTCGAAAAATGTGAGCCTCCACCTCAATTCGCCCTTCAATAAATGATATTGTTCGACGTAGCAATGGTTTATCCGGAGCGCTTCGTTGCAACCCTTCCTTTAAGCCTTGAATGGATGCAAGCCATACTGGGCCATTTCCTCGTTCCGCTGTATTCTCCTGTAGCATCCTCACTAATTCATCTATCGATAAATACTTACAGTCACTATTAACATCAATCATGAAATCTGTAATTTTATCAGCAACTCGGGAGGATACTCCCGTATCGAATGCTTTATTTAAAGTCTTCTTGTCTAGCCCAGCAGGAGGCTTGTCCAGCTTTCGATGTCGAGCGATCATTCTAATCATGGCAGGAGTAGATGCAGGTCCACCAAATAAGCTCACGACATCACTGATTGGAGGTAGCAACGCAAAATTAGAGCCAGAATAGGCCAGCTTTATTTTTTTAGCCACTTCAAAAGACCTTGCAGATAAAATTTATGAAAAACAGCCCAGTTCAAACTGGACTGTTTATATACACTCTACCTTTCCGGTAGTTCTAAGCATCCTCGTTTTGGTTGCTCTATTCCTGACCTAATCTCATCTGCCTATCCGGCAGTACACACCAGTGCGCTGGTGACCGGGTTGGCGTCCTGTTTCTCAGCTGCCTATCCGGCAGTACACTATTTAACATTATCTATAATCATAAACTTGTCAAAATCATAAAGCGTACAACTTGAAAAAAATCTTTTTCACACCAAAGACATAAGTATATGCTTATCAGCTAACTTTAGCACAATATCAAAAAATAGTTTCCAAGCAGTGTCCTAGCTCTGGCACTGTTCCTCTGTGATGTGAGTTTGTCGAGAGACCATAAGCATTATAGCCACAGCTCACTTCATCACTGGCTATCTCTTTTTGAATAAACAGTGCAAACCGTTGATTTGTACTACTGCTATCCACATAGGCCACATGAAAGTTATCTACTACTCTTTCTTCTAAATTTTCATCAGGAGAGTAAACTTCACCCCTGTTCTCTGCACGCCTTTTAGCCCTGAGCATACGCCTTCGCCTTTCACCAGCGAAGCACTTTGAAACACCTTGATTCCTGATAAAACGAACATCATAGACATGTTCAGGCACTTCAAAAACATCAGAAACACCAAAAAAACCTTCATTTTTCATAAATTTAAAATAATGTTCTTCATTTAATTCACAAACCTGCCTACTTGACACGCCAGAGAAAGATATGTGCCTACCTAGTGATTCACTACTCCACGAAGGAAAACCTACACCAACAGAAAAATTAGAGCATTTACCATGATGATAATGAAGAGTTTTAATACACCTTCCAGCCAACAGTTTTTCATCAGCCTTTTCGGGCATAAATTTAATGACAAAGGCGTATCTCATGCTTACTTCTCCTTCCCCCGTTGAAACATCCCTCCCTTAATCAATACAGACATCAAAAAGTGAATATCACCAGAAATCTGGCTACCATCTTGGCACTCACTGCCATTTATTTGTTCAACAAGCTCTTCCAGTTTTGTCAGAAGTTGGTAAAAGTCGTTCTTTCTCAACGGGTGCCGCATGGCTATCATACTGGCTCTATCTGCGCCATATTCATGTGTTCTCAGCGGTTTATCGGCATCAGGTGACCACCAGTCGTCAACCATCTGTATTGCAGCCCCAACTTTGTCGGATCTAAAGCAGGCAGCCTTGCTACCATCGTTACAGATAGCTGTCATTAGCTGCCGACTGCACTCACCTTTCCCTGCCTTTTCGGTAAAAGCCTGGCTAGGGTATACTTCATCACAAAACCCTGTTTGCATAATGGCATTTACATCAGCATACCAATAGGTGTCAGGAGTACTAAGTGCTACAGATAACTCAGAGCTCAACTTTTCAAGCTGCTCCTTATTTTCACTTTCCCACTTATCATGCCAGGTGAGCTGCCTTGAGTCCTCTATAGAATATTTACGACCTGAAGATGACTCCACTTCAATACGAGTTCCCCTAGTGTGCTTGTTTCGCCACAACCACCGACCCATCAATATATTTTTACAATATCTCCTGGACAGTTCTTGGTAACCCCCTTTCAATCTGTAGAGGTGAGAAAGCTCACTGAGCAATTTTTTCACTGCCCCATCAGAACACATGTTAGGTTCGAGTGAATTTGCTTCAACCCTCAAAGAGAATCGGCAGTACAGTTCACTGACTCCTGGTGGGACATAACAGCAATCAATAGTGTGTATATTGGCACAGGACAATGCATGTAGCCCTACATTCAAAGGCTTCATGCTATTATCATAGGCTTCATTTAGCCCCGATTTTTGTCCGGATATGGAGGTTCTTTCCACCTGTAGCGGATTGAACTCACGGTCTTTTGTTTGGTAATAGAAGATGGCTTTGCCGGGAGACAAAGAGCGCATATAGTTGAGGTGGTTACATATTATCATGATATTGGGGCTCAGCCGACACATCAGACCTAACCATTATCATAGTCCCGTCTTGACAATTTAGTCGCCAGAATGCACTGGACAGAAAATCAAAACACCCTTTCAGCCTTACACTGACAGGGTCTCGACACTGCACCAGCCCCATGGCTGGCTCTGCGTAACAATGCATGGGTTCCAACGCACCATCCCGCTGACCAGGTTTATGAAGCCCCACATATCCCAAATTAACAAGCCTCATGCTTGACTCAGATGCCATCTCTTCCAGCATTCCATCCAAGCTACAAACCTCTGTTTTTACAGGATATATCCAACGGCCATTTCGAGGCAGACGTGAAAGGATACTGAAGAGTTCGCCAGTATCATGATAGAGATGGCACCACTGACTCTGCTCGTATAGAGCTGGTGGTAACATTGTGCCGCCGGCGAAACGGCTGGGTAGTGCGGCCATTAACTGACTCACAGACTCCAGGTGCGACCCAGTCTGAATTGCTACTACTAGGTCCATGACCATGTCGCAGGTGCGTGTTTCTGTTATTCCGGGCCTGACAACAGGGCTGATTTTCACCCGTTTTGCCACATGGTCCGGCTCGGGCAAGTTACTACCTGCATTCAAGCTATATTGGCGAAGGAACCAGGCGGCTCCCTGAATCTTAACCTCAGCGCCAAGCTGCTGGCTCAGCCGCCGCTGGAATTGATGCACCATCCCTCCCAGCGCCGTTAGTGATGGCAGCCCACAAATGTAAGGGCCTGACAACGCCAGAGCTTCATATACCCTGAGCCCGGACATGTGTACGTAGCAAGTGCTGGAAGTAGTCGATGCCAGCGGGGTCTGATCCGACAGACGCTGTAATAGCCAATTTATTTCGTTCTTCAGCACAATCACTAAGTCAGGGTGGTATGCATAGGGCCGCCCTTTACGGTGCCCCTGTAACGCCTCATGCACAGCGGCAGCCAACTCGCCACTGAGCTCTGGTAGTCTTGGAAGAGGAATGGTTGCCAACCGCTGTGCCAGACTGACTACTGCATCATCTCTTGCAAGCTCTGATGAATTTGATAGTTCATCTCGCCATTCGATCACCGGAGCAAGCCAGTAGGCGAGCTGACGTCTCAACACCTGAAGAGCACGCTCGCGAACTTGTCTTGCCTGTTGATGGGACAGCAAACGATCCTGCCGGATAATGGCAGCCATGGCCCGCCTTGCTGAGTCACCTAGAATTGCACTGTGATCAAACAGAGCATCACCTAGCTTCTTGCGCGATTGAGAAAAGAAAGCTCGCTCACTGCGCCAGACTGGCGGAGGGTAAAACAACACCGCCAGGCGTCCACCCCGTGCTGCGGCCAGATCACCTATGCTGGCTGAGCGAGCGTGATTCAAATATGTAACACGAGCTTTTTTACTACTTGCAGCCCGTTGAATTTCTGCTACCAGACTATCGCTGATGACTGGCGTAAACGACAAATAGCGCGGAGTTCCCTGGCTATCATCAAGTGGAAAACGTAACTGCTTGGAATAGGGACTAACACTTTCCGGGCACAAGCTCACCTCAGTCTGTTTTTTAACCTCTTCGATGACTACCTCAACATCAAGCTTAGACAAACCCAGCTCAACCAGAGACTTCAGCCATACCTTTACTCCGGCGCTCAGTAAGAGAGCGAGGTTGGTAACGACTCCCTTGTATCTGAATGCACCTGAAAAAAGTTTTGCATGGTTAATATTGGCGCTGTTGTGTGTCCAGCCAAGATGTACATCTATGCCCGCACTGGTAACCAACCCACTGATCAAAGTAGGAGAAGGTGCAACCAAACGTTGCCCATGCACGCGAGTATCCGGATATTTCAAATTGTGACTATGCTGCCAGCGAACCGTTTCTATGCAACGGGAAAGATGAGCGGAATCTGCCAACGCCTCTGTGGCACTTTGTTCATCACACAAATCAACGTTTTCGGCCCTTCTGCGGGTGAGGTTGAGCAAAGTCACGAGCGCTGATTTTTCCTCTCCCACAGTTTCAAGCCAGGGTGCCAGTGACGCAAAACTCTGTCGCAGCTTGCCATTCCGTTCTTGAATGTCCTGTATGTTCAGTACGTCTCTCAGGTGCATAGCTCACCATTTGGGCAGATAAGTGTTCATAGCCGCATCTTGATGGGATTGCATGTAGGAAAGCTTTGCTTCAACAACATGCCGCAGGCGAAAGGCCGCCAGATTTGGGTGGAGGTCTTGCCTCAGCCCAAGGCGCTTACTTATTTTCAGCATCCCTTCCTGGCATAACCGGTACACCTGACTGTAATTGGTAGACAACAATGCTGCCGCTTCGGCCACCGACAGTAAAATGTCGCCAATATTGGGCTGTCGGGATCTTGGATGCTCCCGTACCAACTGGACCAGATAAGCCTGTACTTCGCGCAGAATGAAGTTTTTGCTGGTTTCTCGCATGGGAAGCTGCCCGCAAGCTGTCAACAAAGAACCGAAAACGCGACTAAAAGCAGTCTGGTGGTAGGCTTGCGTCAGACCATATTCAGCAGTCAGCCTTGTTTCTTCCAGCTCCTGCCACAAACTTTGAGGCCAGTTGCCAAAGTACTCGACTACACCAGAAAAATCGTTATTACTGATCTGGTCCGATTCCATGCCTGGCTGATGATGGCGTTGCCGGAACCAGAGCAGAGCACCAAACCTCATCGACTGATCCTGAGTTACCAGCAGAGGGTTGGAGCCAGCGCTGTGAGCAGGCTCACCGGCCACCAGGTCTGCCAGAGCTCCCAACTCGTCAGATGCTTCAGCAGGTTGCTCATGGGTTAGCTCATAGCCACACTGACACTGGATTATCGATTCACTCAACTGGTAATTCAGCTCAGCTTCACAACCAGGACACTGAAACAGCAGCGCGCAGCGATGCCGATGACAGGCGACATAGGGGTGATAATGCCAATATTGCCGAATGTAGGCAGATTCATTGATGCAATGAGGACACACAGGCACGCCAGCGGTGCGCAAAAACAGGCGGGGAATATCAACGCCGGCGCGATGTACCGCGACATGCTGCCCAAACCTGGCGGCCGATCCCATCAGTGACAGGCTCAGCAACTGCATGGATGGCAAATCGGTCATCTGTTCGATGAGTTGGAGCGCTCGTACCCGAAGGCCGCTGCTGTTCCTTGTGTGGTATACATTGACTCGGCTCAGGCTGCGAGGCCAAGCTCCTGCCGCTTCATGATCCCGCTCCATCAGCATTTCCCATAACACGCTGCTGAACACCGAGTAAGACTCAAAACCGTTATCCTGAGACAACCGAAGCAGATAGCTTTCAAGGGTCTCATCCGGGTAAGGCTCGGGTTTGAACAGAAATTTCATCAGCAACCACAAAACTAAGAATATCTTAGCTAAGGTTTAGCAGAGATTACCAACACGGCAAGTGCAACCAAGCATCAATCGCTATACTGGACTGCACATTTCAAGGACGTTTGGTCAGGGATGTTTTGAATGAAGATAACGAGCAAGAAGCTGGTAGATGTAGTTACCGATGTCCAGTGCGACGTTTGCGGCGAGAGTACCTCGGACAATGGTCGCTGCGGTCCCCAGTTCGGCGTGCTGCAGGCAAGCTGGGGGTATGGCTCGACACATGATGGTGAATCTTATCAGGTCCACCTGTGTGAAGGCTGTTTCTTTACGGCTTTGGCTACCCTTAAGGAACAGCATTCACGCAACAAAGCTTCCTCAGGAGAAAGCTGTGAGCCGGGCCTGGCGTTTGGCTTGGTTGAAGGTAGTAACGAAATTTTATAGACAAGACAGCAGCCTAAGCCTGTAGCCGTACCGGCAACTCAGACCATAGCAGCTTGCCCAGAAGCTCTTGGGCATCTTTCATCTCCCTCATCGAATAGCAACCGACACCATGCTTCCGCCAGTAATCCCCCTCGGTGAGCTCTTTAAGCTCCTTATTCGCCGGTACCAGGATCAGCGATAACTGAGCTCTGTCTTCATCTCGGCGTAACGCGTCATGGTAGATATGGGCCGAAGACATGGCGTCGAGAATGCGCCTGCGGCTGGCAGAGTACTTGCTGTCGAGGCAGATAAAGCGGGTCATACCCTGCTCCGTTACTTCCAGCACCAAATCCGGCCGGCGCTCACCGGTAATGGAGTAGTACTTGTAGCTGTTCGGCTTAGACATTCCTCGGCAGGTCATTTGATAGTAAAGCTGGATGGTCATGCCATTCCCGCTGCCACTCAGCAGCAGATCTGCCGATGTCTGCTGAATCTTCAAGGCCCAGTTGAGGTCCGGGAAGCGCTGCTTCAAGGCATGCGAAAGCGCGACAAAGCACCAGGCTTCGTATATTGCCCAGGTGGGTGCCAGGGCATGCTGCTCGTCGTCGGCAAGATCGGAAAGGCCCTGACGCAGCAACCGTATCCCCATTCTGTGAGCCTGGCTGTAATGGGGATACCCGGCCACCGAGTTCAGCTCTGCCCCGCTCTTCTTGCTGATGTTGGCCACCGCAAAAGGCAAACTCGCCGCTATGCGAGCCAATTGCCGATCCAGTTGCGCAAGGTACTTCCTGCGTCTGGGCAGACGAGCGCATATATCGGTTTCGGTTTCCGAGGCTTTTGTTGCCATCGTGGAAAGGCGCTGCTCCAGTACTCTGACCCGCCTTCTCACCTCTGTGAGCTGACGTGCTACCAGCCGGTTGGCCGGGGTATCCATGGTCGGCTCAAAGAAAGGCACATTAATGCGTGGGTCTGCATCGGTAACAGCAGTGTCTGTTGCTTCCGGCTCGCCGGCCAGAGCCGCCAGCAATCCCGGACGAGTGGCCAGCTGCTGCAAGCTTGTTCCATCTACCCGTTTTGCCACAGACAAGGGCATGTTGGCCCGCTGACTGGCATGACGAATAATAGGCCGCTCACAGATCTGTTTCAGGCCGTTAAGGTATCGGCCAATAAACTGACGCAAGCGGGCATACTCCAGCCACACTTGCTCAGGGGACGCCGAACGCCCTCCAAGCCCGTGCATGGCAGGCTCTCTGCCCAACAACAAGCCAGGGTCAAAGTCAGCGATTTGCTGCAGATATTCAAGATACTGCTCCCGTCCGGTTTTCTGCTGTTCTGGACCCACATCAACGACATAGCGAATGGGATCACGCAGTTGCGGCAGTTCCAGCTCAAGTTCAACGGATCCGGCATAGAACCCCGGCTGCCACTCCCAGTATTGCTGCCGCGCATCCATGTCCAGCGGGGCATCATCTACATACAATCGCGCCTGTTCACAGGGGACGGCAATCAGGTAGGTTTGCATTTCCATACAGCCGGTAAACGGCAAGCCCGGAGATAAGCAGCCACAGGGCGCAGCCTGCTCACCCTGCTTTTGTGAAATGAACAGCTCCATACTGCATCAACGCCAGAAACGCATCATGCCGGTATCGGTCAAATCAGTTTTGAGCGATTGCACCTTGGCTCTGCTGCGGGTCAAATCGTGCTGCTCCAGCACTTTCATCGTGTTATCCAAAGCCCGGTGCAGACGGTTGCTCTCTGTTCCTCTCAGCTTTGGCAGTATGCGGGCATACACCACATCATCCAGCGACTCGGTCAGCTTGCTGTCAGGCATTCTGAGCGCCTTATCCAGGTAACTGAGTACGTCCTCTACTGTACGCCAGCCAAAGTGCAGCCGTTCCTGTGCCAGTGCTTCCAGCAGCCCGTTCAGACATTCTCTTACCTGGGTCAGCTGATCTTCTGCCAGAGAAAAACGATGCCAGTGTGGATAGTCATCCAGATTGATGTCCCAGAATTCCAGGGTAAAGGCACGATCCAGCACCTTATCGGAAATGCCCTGGGTGGTTTCATCCATGTTCACCGTACCGATAAAGGCCACATTGGCCGGATAGGCCAGGGTCATGGGTACGCCATCAAAGCTGTCGCCCTCGTTATGCAGCCGTAGCCGATCTCCCGACTCCATGGCCGACAACACGGGTGCAAAATACTGCTCCGGGTGAGACAGGTTCATTTCGTCAAGGATCACCACAAAAGGCTGATCCGGATGGTTGGCCGCCGCCAACAGGAAGTCCAGCAAGGGTGAACGTACATAGTTGTCGGGTCGCAGCGGGTTGATATAACCAAACAAGGGAGAAGGATCATACCAGCCGGGCTGTACCGCCTGTACAAACACATGCTGCTCCGGCGACACGCCAAACTGCCGCGCCAGGGCTTCACCGTAACGCTGGGCCAGCAGCGTTTTGCCCGAGCCCGACAAGCCGGCCAGAATGGCAAAATGACGCCGCTCGTGTGCCCACAACCCACAATGCAACTGGCTGGCCTGGTGTTTTGAAAAGGCAGTGCCATCGGTCACGGCACCAATTAGTGCGGCTAAATCGAGACTGTTGATATCGAGTGCCGCAGCCGAAGACGGCTTGTCTTCCGACTCCGGGGTTACCATTCTGGGAAGGGGTTCAGGGGTCCAGTGGATCTGCCCTGCCCAATATCGGCCAGTGTCAGTCAGCACATGGGTATTGCTGTCTGTCGGGGTCAGCAAGTCGAAGTCACGCAACCATTTGAGCATGGCTCCCGGCGCATAGTTGGTGGTCCAGCCCGGGTTAACCTGCTTCAGCAACCGGATCAGCTCGTCGGTGGTCTTTTCCCCGTCCTTCAGGGCACACAACACATGATCCACCCCCAGAATCCGGGTAATAAACAGCGGGATCAGCTCCTGGGGATCTTCGGTTTCCAGGAACAGCTCTCCCCTCGCCGTCTGGGTGATCAAGCCGTCCACTTCCTGAATGACATAAAACTCATGTTTGAAGATACTGAGCAGAGTGCGCAGGCTGCTGTCCCGGTAATCGGGAAACTCCGCACGCAAAAAGTCCAGCAGCTCCTCACGGCTTACGCCTTCCACCACAAAACTCAGGGCACTGAACAGGGTATCCATGCCACCCCGAATGCTGGTAAAGCCCTTGCGCCGCTGCAGGGCGGGTAATGGCTTGAGCTCGAGCTTGCCCTGTAATGTGGAGGTTTCTGTCTCTACTTCGGTGCTGACGGTCTGCACATGATCTTCATACACAATCCAGGGCAGGGTCATGCGCTCAGCCAGTGCACGGGGGCTGTCTTCTGCCGGACCAAGCAATTGTTCCAGCCGGGCCATCAGCGCCAGTTGCCGGGGCACAGGACCGGGCTTGCCTCTGGCGGTGCCAAACCAGGCGCGATGACATTCCAGTGCCATTCTGCCGTAGGTGATGGTGCTGAAGTAGCGCGGATAAAAGGCGGCCAGCACCCGAAAAACTTTAACCCGGGCCACCCGGTTTCCATAAGATCTCAGCCTTTTTACAATCTCATCATGTAATTGCTGAAACCAGGCAAGACGAGCCTCCGCCCCTTCGGGAAGGGGTTTCAAAGAGGCTTCAGCCAACCAGCGTCGAAATGTCGGGTCGGCCAGAGCCGCACTCACATCCACGGTGCCCATGCCGACGCTGCTGACCGGGTTGTTCTCCCACAGCCGCTGCTGAAAACTCTGCGAGGCGCGGGTATCGAGATCGGCCTGTCGGACTTCGTCGAGAAACGCGGCTAGGTTGTCCAGCCAGCCCTTGCTGCGCTCAAAGGGCTGAATGGCGGTGACCACCGCTTTGAGCTGGTTATCGTCGGTTAAATTGATTGTCATAACATCCCTGTGCTGTTTATTAAGTTATTGTGTTGCCGCCGTGCGGCTTTTTTTGGTGCTGGTTTTCTTCTGGGTTGCCCGCTCGGCCTGAATGCGGGCCAGTAATGCCTCGGCGCTGTTATCGCCACTGACCAGTTCCGGGTTGGCCTCACGCCACGCCCGGGTCAGCTCGCCACTGAAGGCCCTGGCCAGAATGGACTGGGTCAGATTATTGACCCGGGCCAGAGCCTGATTGACCTGCTGCTCTATGGTATCCGCATAAGCAAACAACTGTTCGACTCGACGGACGATTTCGGTTTGTTCTTCGAATGGAGGAAACGGAAACTCCATATCTGCAAACCGCCCTGCTCCTAAGTGAGAAATATTGACAGTCCTTGATGCAATTTCCTGAAACCTTCCTGTTTTTAGGTAGCTCAAAAACAGCATATAAGAGAATTCGCTCGAAATAGAACCGTGTGGCCGGAACCTGACCAATGTATTGGTAAAACAGACGTTTTCTAACTCGTTTCGGAATATAGCCGGTCGGCCAACAAGCTCATGACTCTGCCCTTCATTGAGCAAAATATCACCATCACGAAGTCGATACCTATCAAAATCTTGGGTATCAAAATCCATTTCCATAACATCAGAGGTATCAATGTATCCTTCCATTACGTTTGCAACTCTCAGGTACGGGCGCATATTAGAGCCAGAGTGATATTTTGGCGCCCTCTGCCTTCCAAGTTGTACAGAGCCAACTTCCCGAACAAAAGCCCAACTCCATGATTCAGGTAGCTCATGGAATTTGGCCAGATCACTTTTTGGAGGCTTGCACGGATAAAGTTCTTTTATCGACTTTAATTGTTCTTTTGAATCACAAGGGTTTTCCCTGCGCCACTCTTCCGTCAGCTTGCCGCTCACGGCCGCCGCCAGCACAGACTGGCGAAAGCGCTTGAGGATGTGCGGTACCCGCTCCAGACGGGTTTGAATGCTCTCCACCTGAGCCAGCAGGGTGTCGAGGGTCTCGACGATGACTTTTTGTTCTGACAATGGTGCTAATGGGAAATCAAGTCCCTTTAAGACTTCTAGCCTAATCCCTTTTACAGTTGTCCCTGTACCCAACTGTTCAATATTTCTAGCGATAGAACGATACCAATAAATTAGGTAACCCTTTGAGATATCAGGAGGTAAAAATAGAGCTTTAAGGTCTTGGTTAATAGCTGAGTCAAAACTTGCTATAACAATCTTCCCTAAGCTCATACGTGTCGCAATAATAGGCGTACCAGCCGGTATAATATTTGTGCTACTGTTTTCTACCGCTTCCTGAGTTATATGATCCGCAGTGTCATAAAGAACATTTTTGTTCATATCTTTGACACTCATCCAAGGAATATGTCCCTTGTAGTAGTCAACTCGTGATTTACTGGGAGTGCCACCGCCAACGACTTGTAACAGGACGTTTTCAAGTACCGTTGCTTGCCATGGCTCGGGTATATTTAAGTTAGCCATTACTCCCCCTCACCCAGCATCTCTTTCAGCAGTACCCGCTGTGCATCCGCCTCATCACCGGCACCCAGCTCGCGCATCAGCGCATCCAGCTCGCCCAGAGCCTGTACCAGCTCGCTCATGGCCTCGCCTGCCAGCACATTGGGCTCCGGCAGGCTGGCGGCATCCACGCTGTCCTTATCCTTCAACCAGCTGATATCGAGGGAGTCGCCCTTGTGCTCCCGTATCCAGTCGCGGCTGAAGCAACGCCAGCGGCTGTGGGCCAGGTGCTCGTCCACGTTCTGGTTTTCATCGGCTTCTCTGGCCTCCGGTACCAGGTCGATGTCTTCCGCGCCAAAGCTCCATTCACCTTCGGTACGCGGGCTGGTGCCGTCGGGCTTGTCGCCGTATACCGCTTCGAAGGATTTGAGGTGCTGCTCGCCAAAGGGGCTGCGCTTGCCGAAGCTCGGCATATTGGTACGCAGATCATACACCCAGACGTTGTCGGTACAGGATTCGCTCTGGTACTTGTCGAGGGAGCTGCCCTTGGTAAAGAACAGCACATTGGTCTTGACCCCCTGAGCATAAAAAATACCGGTGGGCAGGCGCAGTATGGTGTGCAGGTTGCACTTGTCCATCAGATCCCGGCGCACCTCTGTGCCGACCCCGGCCTCGAACAAGACGTTGTCGGGCAGCACCACGGCGGCCCGGCCACCGGGCTTGAGGTTGCGGTAAATATGCTGCAAGAAAGCCAGCTGCTTGTTGCTGGTTTTATAGGTGAGATCGTCCCGGGTAATGCTGGCATCACCGCCCTTGGCGGTACCAAAAGGCGGGTTGGCCAGGATCACATCGGCCTTTGCCAGTGCGCTGCCCGCCTGCCCCAGGGCATTGCCCAGGTGCACCACGCCTTCGCCGTCCCCTTCCATGCCGTGCAGCAGGCAGTTCATCAGGGCCAGGCGGCGAGTGCCTGATACCAGCTCGATGCCCACAAAGGCTTTGTTCTTGTGAAAACGCTGCTCGGCGGCGGTCAGGTCGAACAGATCGTCGGTCTGCTCCTTGATGTACTGATCGGCGGCAATCAAAAAGCCTGCGGTTCCGGCTGCCGGATCCTGAATCACTTCGCCGGGCCGGGGCTTGATGCAGCGGACCATGGCGTTGATCAGCGTGCGGGGCGTGAAATACTGGCCCGCGCCGGACTTGGTTTCACCGGCGTTTTTCTCCAGCAAGCCTTCATAGAGATCACCCAGGCCGTCTTTCTGAGCGCTGAACCAGTCGATTTGGTCCAGGTTCTTGATCATTTGTTCCAGATGGCGGGGCTCGCTCAGCCGGGTCTGGGCATCGGCATAAATGGCGCTGATCAGTGGATCACCATGCACCAGGTTGCCGTCACCGTCCTTGCCGGTAGAGAGGCTGAGCAGAATACGCTTGTAGTCGTTAAGCAGATTAATGCCCGATTTGCCATTCAGATCCGTCCAGCGGCAACCTTCCGGCAGCGGGTGCTCCTTCAGAGTGCCGGACTCGGTGTTCTCATGCACCATTTTGATAAACAGCAACAGTACCAGCTCGGTGACATAGTCGGAGTAGCTGATGCCGTCATCACGGAGCACGTCACACAGGTTCCACAGTTTCTGGACGATATCGTTATTGGTCATTCGTTATCCTGATATTTTGGGTTGTTGGGGCATTATCCGGCGTTCAGTGCCAGCCAGAGCGCGTCGGAAAGCTCGTTCAGCACGGTATCCAGCTGATCGTCGAGCACCTTGTCCAGTTGCCTGGCTCCTCCTTCAAAGGCCGGCATCTGGTTGATGGTGTCGTGGTCGATAATCACCTCGTGATTGAGCTGCTTGGCCAGCCGTTGCAGCCATCTTCGCTGGTTTGGATTCCAGGTATGGCTGGTATAAATCCGGTCCATGGCCGCCGCCACCCGTTGCTCGAACGGCACCAGGGCTTCGCCCAGGGCGGCACGACGAATGTGGCCAATGATGCTGGCGGCAATGTCCTTGTTGCTCTGGTTACGCACGGCGCTTTGCAGCCTGGCTTCCGAGTAGCCGGCATTATCCAGCAAAAGCTTCACTTCTTTAAGCTGCTCGCGGGTTAAATCCCGGGGTTTGTTGACCACCACCGCCAAGGCTGCCGACTGGTTGAGCTGCTCCCTGACAAACCGGTTGAAGCTGTCCAGATAATCCGCCGGTTTTTCATGCACGCCGTAGGTTTGCTCCCGGCTTATCAACTCGTCTTCATGCTCCGAAATGACCGGCATATTCTCGCTGCCAAGCAGGGTTTTGATCTCCGCGAGCTGGTTGAGCAGCCCGGCATGCTGGTGCAGAAACTCGGCAGCCTGCCGGGGGCCAAGCTGGTGCAGATGCTGGTGCAGGGACTTGGGCTCAACTCCCCACAACTGCTCCAGCTCGCCCAGCTTTTGCCTTATCTCCGGCCTGTGCTCGGCCTTGTTGTCGGCCTTGCGCAGCACCCGCATCAGTTTCTGGCTGAGCTGGCTGAGCACCACATCGGCATGGCTTTCACCATTCTGCTCACCTGGGCTGTTCAGGGCCTGCTCAAGATGTTCGGCATCGGTCAGCTCGCCCATCAGTTGCTCCAGGGTGATGTTGGGGTCTTTCACCAGAGGCTTCATGGTGTTGACGTCTTGCAGGACGGCATAGATATCGACCGGATCGTAAATACGGAAAACGGTTTTGCCGATGTCGTCACAACGGCGGGTGGCCCGGCCTATCATCTGCTCATACAAAATGCGCGAGCGAACCCGGCGCATAAACACCAGGTTGCAGATGCGAGGCACATCAATACCGGTGGTGAGCAGATCCACGGTGATGGCAATGTTGGGATAGCGCTCGTTTTTGAATTGCCGGATCAGTTGCTCAACCTTTTCGCTCTTGCCGGTGATTTTGGCTACCGCAGCCTGGTTGTAGTCACCGTTGTAGAGCGCCTTGAAGGCATCATCCAGCAGGCGCTTGACCATGTCGGCGTGCAGATCGGTGGCGCAGAAGATCATGGTTTTTTCTTCGCCAAAGGGATCCAGCTCCTGCACCAGCTGCTCGCAGATCACCCGGTTGAAGTGTTCATTGATCACCTTGCGGTTAAACGCATCCACTTCAAATTGCAGCTCATCCTCCAGCTCGGCGGTTTCAATGGCACCGGTCTGGGTATTGATGGCTTCCACCTTGCTCCCCTTTTCAAACTGGATACCGTGTTTGGTGAGCAGGGTTTCGTAACGGATGGGCGGCTCGTGGTCGATCAGCCAGTCATCTGCCACCGCTTCACGATAGGAATAGGTGTAAACCGGCTTTCCGAAAATCTCGCTGGTGTGTTTGGCCGGTGTTGCGGTAAGGCCTACCTTGACCGCATCAAAATAGTCCAGCACCCGGCGATAGCTGGAGAGATACTGGCTGGTATCCCGTATGGCCAGTTCGCCTTCGGTCATTTCCTGATCCAGGGTATAACCCCGGTGCGCCTCGTCTACAATGATGCAGTCAAACTGATCGACCGGTGGCGGGTTATCACTCATGAAAATGCGCTTAACCATGGCCTGGACCGTGGCCACCTGAATACGGGTTTCCGCTTCGGCCGCCATATCACCCAGCTCTGCCAGGTTGTAGATGGTAGACAGGGTGTGGTTCTGCTCCAGCGGGGCTTCGTTAAAGGCATCAATCGCCTGCTGCCCGAGGGCGGTACGGTCCACCAGAAACAGAATGCGCCTGAACCGTTCGGCCTTGAGAAAGCGATACATCAGACCAATGATGGTACGAGTTTTACCGGTGCCGGTGGCCATCGCCAGCAAGGCGTTGCGCACGCCACGGGCCAACGAGCTCTCGGTGGCCGTGATGGCAGCCTGCTGATAGTCACGCAGTTTTAAATAGCCAAAAGGCTCCTGTTGTAGCCGCTGTTCGGCAAGCTCCTTACTGCGACCCAGCAAGTCCAGCAAGCCCTTTGGCGTATGGAAACCGGGCAAGGCACGGCGAAGGTTGCTGGGATCCCGCGCATCACGAAACCAGGTGCCGGATTGCTCCGCCAGCTGGGGCACATAAGGGCGGCCATTGCAGGAATACAGGAAAGGCACCTTGTAGTGACCTTCAGCCTCATCCGGCCAGGCTACTGTGTGGCCAGCCAGCTCCCAGGCTCCGACAAGCGGAGGGCTGATTTCGATGTTTCTGCTGTAGCGTTCGGCCTGACGAATTTTGTCGGCCACATTCACGTTTTCTTTTTTTGCTTCCACCACCGCCAGCGGTGTCAGGCCGGCAAACAGCACATAATCGGCGCGACCTCCCTGAGTTGGCCACTCGGCAATGGCACGATTAACCCCTTTTTCGGGCCGGACACCCTTGCTGTAGGTCAGCTCCTGCGTGTCGGCTTCCCAGCCGGCTTCCACCAGTTGCTGATCAATCAGAATTCGGGTCAGCTCTTCATTCAACACAACATGTTGACTGGCGGCCTGAGTTTGTTTGGCAATCTTTTGGCGCTGGGATGAAATGGACTTTTCACCCTGCTCCGCCAGTTGCTGCTGCAACGCCGTGATCTTCTGCTCGTATTCTTGCTGCTGCTGAGCCAGAGCCTGTTCGTGCACAAGGGCTTCCTGAGCCTTGGCGCGGGATTCTTCATCCATGGCCAGTGCCAGGGCTTCGTATTCGGCTTTTTCTCTGGCGACCAGGTCATTGAGCTGCTGGCTGGAGTCCAGCTCTACGTTGGCCCGCTGCAGCTCACTTTTGAGCTGCTCTATTTCCGATTGCAGCTGTCTGAGCTGCCCGCTGGGATCGGCCGGCGGCACAAAGGGACCGGGTTTAAAACTGGTGCCATTTTTGCCAAAGGACTGGTGAAACCAGATAGCCAGTGCCCGGGCGATCTTGAGGCCGTCCAACGCTTCCTTGTGCTGGGTTCTGAACTGATGGGTGGCCTTGTTGCCCTCTATGCGCAAGGTATGAAACAGCTCACGAATGACAGGCTCGAACTTCAGCTCTCGGCCAAGCCTGTAGAGCAGATCGGCCTGCGTGGTCTGGGTATCAAATTCGATACCGGAAAGCACAGCCAGATGCTGTGCCAGGGCTTCACCCAGCTGACGCAGCTTGATCAGGGTAGTGTTGGGATCGCTGGCAAAAGCGCGTTCGGCTGCCGCCGCCAGTTGGATAAAGAGTTCATCGTGCTCGGCCAGAAAGCCGAAGTTTACGGATGATGTAACGTCGAGGTGTTGCACCCTGCCTCCCTGTGCTCTGATAATCAGCCACATGTACCGGTGACTGTTTTTTTATTCTGATAATTCAGGGGATTACTTTTATGGCAGGTAATTTATCAGCCCCGGTCGGAAAGGCCAATGGTTTAGAGGCAAGCTGGTTGGAAAACTCAACAAGAAAGACCGATAGATGAAGTCGAGGCAATAAAATTACTCATCTTCGCCTAGTTCCCGTAGCAGCTGCTCCTGCTTTTCTTTTGGCTGCTTGGCGATAGCACAAAGCAACTTGGCCAGAAGATCATCATCACAGTAGAAGTAGGCGACCGGCACGCCCAGCACCTTGGCCAGCCTCTGCATGGTCTGGTAGTCCGGTGCATGTTTGCCTTTTTCGTATTGATTCATCCTCGCACTCGCCGTGTTTTCTTCCATGCCGAGACAAACCCCCAGTTCTCGCTGGGTGAGCTGGCAACTCAGACGGGCCGCCTTGAGCCTCCTGGGTAAAGGGGAATCCATAACGCTATCCAGATTGACACAGATAGCTAAGATTATCTTAGTACACTGAGTGTAATTGTACTAAGGTTTTCTTAGCAAGGTTTCCGTTTAGCGTGACTTTTTTAACAACATGGAGATGGGGAGACGATCAGTGAACTGGGTTGGGATAACCGCATCTTCAGAGTGTGTAGCCCCCTCATCGTATCTGGAATACTCCTTTACTTCCGAGACCAACAATTCATCAATGTTTTGCTTGAAAGGATTAGTTTTTTCTGGATGGAGCATGACAAAAGTGCGTGAAAGATGCTCTTTTTGCAGGGTCGGTGCATCATCCAGCAAAGCCAGCTTCAGTGCTTCATTGAGGAAATATTTCAGGATTCTGAGACATCCCTTGCAAACAGAAAACAAGGCAAACACTGTATGCTTTTCCTGCAGCCTTGGCGTTTCCAGCAACGGCATACGGTTCGCCAACCCCATCAAAAATCGGACGAAGTTATCCCGCTCTTCGGAGATTTTGAAAAACGGGATTTGCCGTCGGATCATCAGACGAGAAGCCCATTGTGGTTCTTCTGTGATTTTTTTTGCCCAAGGCATACCAACGAGTACGATAGATATTCGGGCTTTTTCGCTTACCAATTTAAGTCGATTAGCGATTTCAGTCCGCTTTCGGTCAGTTTTATACTCTACTAGTTCTTGAAACTCATCTATAACAATAAGTTCTATTCCGTATTTTATAAGGCTTTGAACAAGAACATCGGTTAGATAAATATCGGAGCTTCTTCTCTGAACACGAGCAGCGCTGTCTTGACCTAAATCTCTGATTAACTGCAAAATTGTTGCACTAAGCGTAGGCCTACTGGGAATTCGGCTGAAAAGCAATGGGTTATGAGAGTACCCCCCCTGACTAGCTTTTGAAAAGTGCTGTTGATAATTTTTCACCAGCATTGATTTTCCACTGCCAGCGTCTCCTGTCAAAAGCATGCACTGCTGCTCTCCACCGAGCCTGTGATTATATCGCAACCGATCAAAATCCTCATATATTTTCGTCACGACCGGATACTCCACAAAGCAGGTGACAAACTGTCTGAGCAGGTCTTCCTTCTCTGGTGGTAAAGTTTGATCAGTAGCCATCTAGGTCGTCCACATAGTCATCCCAGTCTTCCAGTTGTTTGTCGGTATCCTGTTCGGATTTTAGAGGCAACAGTTCTTGCTGAGGTACTACGCTGCCATTTTCACCACTACCCACTTGCTGATGCCGAGCCAGCCGAGACATGCCCTTCTGGCTACGACTTTTATTTTTGAAATTACTCAGCTCTTCTATCTCACGTTCAATTCGCTCATTCATCAACTTCCCTACCCTTGCCAGACTATCCAGATCCAAGGCATCGTCGATATAATTTCTATGAAGACGGAGATTTATTTGATGCTGCTGTAACGTAAGCCCTTTTGTGTAGCCAACCGGATCAATACAGGGTACTTGAAGATACCCATCCATACCTTTCAGGTAGACATGAACTGACGACAAATCATCCGTGTTGGTTTTCACCAGTACCGAATCTTTAGGCGAGTTATTTTTTCGATAATGGGACAACTCTTCAGAATCATAACGAAGACAATGGATATGGATACCACCACGTCTTAGCTTGCGATATGCAGACAGGCCAATGATGACCTCAAGCTTTTTTAAATCCTCTCCACTAATTTTGGCAGGGGGCAACGACTGGAAACCCTTATTCCATAACAACGCCGGAATATAACGCTTTCGGCTGTCTGCACTGTTATGATACTTATCAATCACCCACTGATGAAAATGTTCAATAAAAGTGGAAAAACGCATAATGGCATCTTTTTCCGGATTGTACCCTGCTTTCGTGAGAATATCAGAGAAGGTTTTTCCCGGTATATCATCCAGCAACATATTATTGACAATGCCAAAATTTCTCTCAACAAGTGGTTTGTGCCATGGAGTTCGCCTCTTGTTAGGCTGGATATTGATACCCATTTCCAAACAAACGAGTTCAAGACTTTCACTCCAGAATTCAGCTCCATTATCAACCACGAGAATCTCTGGTTTTCCATAACATGGCCAGTCATGCTCAATGCATGGATATCGGTCATGGACATAAGTTTTTGGCTTGATGGAGTGCAGTAGTGCTTTTCGCACCGAGTCGTAGCTTGCTCCCTCAAAACCAATATAAAATCCGATAATACAGTGACTGTAACAATCAACAAGAAGGGTAAGGCAAGGCCTGCCTAAAGGGATCAATAGTTTATCATCCAGTAAAATGAGATCTAGTGCAGTATGGTCTATTTCAACTTTTTCCAGTATACGCTCAGGTGGTATGTGAGCGCCTATTGCGTTGAACTTCTGGTCCGCAATAAATTTTCCATAGCGAGCCACTGCGACTTCATAAGGAGGTAACTCTTTGACTCGGTTATAGAACCCATAGTATGACAAAGCTTTTATCCGTTCTCCTTCAAGATGTTGGTTAGCCAAGCGTATTGAGTCCGCATAATAGCGATATACTTTTGCAATGGACGGCCTTTCCTTTACTAGATAGCGTTCAATTGCTCTGTCAAGAAACACTTCGGCATTGGCATCAGCTTTGCTCTTGCGGTTTCCCTTTCCCCCATGCTTGGGGATTAACGAAGCAAGTTCATAGCCCGAGCTTGAATATAACTTCCACCACCTTACCAAAGTCCGCCAGTTGGGTGGATAACCTTCAATCTCTACAGATGCCTGCTGAATCAAAGGATCAAGTTTCGCTTTGGTCCAGCCTCCGTCCAGACGCTTTCTCACCCAGTTGATGTATCCAATTCGCCGTTGTACCTCATTTCTCGTCTCTTCAGGGTAACTGGCAAGGTCTCTCGGTACCGTCACCGGATCAGCCGGAGATGAATCCGCTTCCTGGATGACTTCATCATCAGCGTACTCAAATTCATCGGTAAAAAAACCTCTGCCAGAGCTATTGGTAGTCATTGCACACTCCAGACTTCAGAATCAAGTCCAAAATCCTGATCGACCAAATTTGAGTCCAGCTTACCTGAAGCGATCAATGACAAAATCGAACTAAGCACTTCTCCCTGCCGAATACCAGTAGAACGAACCAGATTGAGTAGGGTAGTCACACCGTACCTCTCTACGGCTTCAAGCAACTGCAGATGCAAAGAGGTCGTGGATTGAAAACCTGAATATCTATGAAGAAGTTTGAGGTTACCGAGTATGGGGTAGACACACACCTGGCGATCAGTGACAAGTATTAATGTGAGTCCTTTATCTTGAGCTGCCAGTTGTTTGGCCTGAAAGCGCGTCCTGAAGTATTGGTTCAGCGTCTTTTCATGGGGTTTAATTTCAATGAACTGTGTACCTTGCTGCCGATGTTGGACCTTAAAATCCGGCGTGTAAGGCAACAATTTACCTTCAAAGGTGTAGTAGAAACCTTCAGGTTGTGCCTCGAACGAAGCTATGTCACGGGAATACTCAAGGTGGAAGCAAGTATCGAACTCAAGAGAGGATTCAACCGTCACTACAGCGCTCATCTTGGCGCTGGCAAAGCGGAAGATATTTTTTACCGGGGAGTGTTTCAACCGACGCCTATACATAGGCAGCACCGTCATTTGTTGTAATACTACAACAAAAGTAGGCTATGTCACCTTATGGTGCAAATTTTGTCAGCTTATAGTAAAGATTTGTCAACTTATGCTAAAAGCGACAAATTACGAAATTGGAGGTGACGCCCGCCAGCCACATCCCGGCACTCGAGTCGCTCGCCTTGGCTGCTCCCTTCCGGGCCTGACCAGGTCGACGAGGTATCGATGCGAGAGGACCAACGGGGTCACCATCGAAGCGCCGCCAGTCTAGCAAACTGAGCATCAATTGCAATGGAGCGGCGTTTGAGTGCTGGTTTATTGGCCGTTAGCCGGGAAACAGCAGAAATTTCGCGCCAATGGCGATCAGCAAGCAGGCAAAACTGCGCTTGAGCACCTTGGCCGACAGTTTATGGGCCAACAGGGCGCCAAAGCGGGCAAAGGGGATGCTGGTCAGCACTATCCCGATCAGCGCAGGCAAATAGATATAGCCCCAGGCCTCGTCCGGCAGATCCGCATGCCCCCAGCCATGCACCAGATAGCTGATGGTGCCCACCAGCGCGATGGGCAGGCCGCAGGCCGCCGAGGCCGCCACCGCCCGCTGCATGGGCACCGAGCTCCAGGTAAGAAAGGGCACCGTCAGCGAACCGCCACCGATGCCGAAAATGCCCGATGCCCAGCCGATCACCCCGCCTATCATTACCTGGGCCGGCTTACCGGGCAGCTGGGCACGGCCTTTGGGTACCAGGTTAAGCAGCATCTGCGCCGCCACCAGCCAGGCGAAAATACCGATAATCATCTGCAGGTGGGGGCCTGAAATCTTGTCGGCGGTGAACCCGCCCAGCCAGGCGCCCACGGCGATGCCGCCCGACATCAGCACCACCAGGGGCCAGTCGATGGCCTTGCGGCTATGGTGGGCATGAATCGAACTGATGGAAGTGAAGATAATGGTCGCCAGCGAGGTACCGACCGCCATATGGGCCATGACATCACCGCCGATGGCCTGCAATTTAAAACTGAAGATCAGCACGGGCACGATGATCAGGCCCCCGCCCACGCCAAACAGTCCCGCCATGGTCCCGGCGCAGGCACCGAGCACCAGATACATTATCCAGGTCATTATTATTCCTAAAATATCGATGGCATTACGCGTTCAAACCAGCTCAAGGTGATTGAGGCAGTCCTGGCCGGCAACAGGGGATGAGGTATTGTCACCGGCGACAGCAGCATACGGACAGGAACCCTCCAGCTCAAACACCAAATACAATCCGTAGAGGGAGCCAAAAAACACCTACCACATCCCGGACTTGCTGGTTACCGGCCCATATTAACACGAAAGCCCTGAATGACACTTGCACTCAGGGCCTCAAAAAGGAGTCGGCTGGCATCCGGGGATTAAAGGATCCGGCTGTCCCGCTCGGGGATCAGCACCACGCCGATGGCCTTGGAGGTGGGGGTGCCCGTGCCCTCCCCGATGCTGTCGAGGGGCACCAGCGGGTTGGTCTCGGGGTAGTAGGCCGCCAGGTTGCCCCGGGGGATATCGTAGGGCACCAGGGTAAAACCGGCGACCTTGCGCTCCCGGTTATCGGTCCATACCGATTGCAGGGTCACCTTCTGCCCCGCCTCCATTCCCAGCACCACCAGGTCCTCCCGGTTGATAAACAGCACCATGCGCTGACCGTACACACCCCGGTATCGGTCATCCAGCCCGTAGATGGTGGTGTTGTACTGATCGTGAGCCCGCAGGGTCTGCAGGGTATGCACCGGCCGGCCCTCGAATTCCAGCGGCAACAGCTGAGTCGGCAGGGGATGGGCGAAAAAGTTGGCCTTGCCGGACGGGGTCCGCCACTCGCGGCGGGCGGCGCTGTTGTCCAGGTAGAAGCCGCCCGGGGTGTCCAGCCGGGTATTCATATCCTCAAACCCCGGGATGGTCTGGCCGATCAGCTCGCGGATGCGGCCATAGTCGCCGGCCAGTACGGTCCAGGGCAGTTCCTCCTCGCCCAGTACGGCGGCGGCGATGCCCGCCACTATCGCCACCTCCGAGCGCTGCTCGGGGGAGTTGGGTGCCGTCATCCCCTGGGAGGCATGCACCATGCTGAACGAGTCCTCCACCGTGATGTACTGGGGCGTGCCGTTTTGCAGGTCTTGCTCGGTGCGGCCCAGGCAGGGCAGGATCAGTCCGGCCTTGCCCGGCCAGAGATGGCTGCGGTTGAGCTTGGTGCTGATATGCACGGTCAGCTCGCAATTGCTCAACGCCGTCTGGGTACGGCCACTGTCCGGAGCGGCGGCGGCAAAGTTACCGCCCAGGGCGATAAAGGCCCTGGCCGTGCCCTGCTCCATGGCGGCGATGGACTCGACCGTGTTCAGGCCGTGCTTCCGCGGCATGGGCCGCTCGAAATGGCTCTCCAGCCGATCCAGAAAATCATCGCTCGGAAGCTCGTTGATGCCGACCGTGCGGTTACCCTGCACATTGCTGTGCCCGCGTACCGGGCTCAAACCAGCGCCGGGGCGGCCGATGTGTCCGGCCAACAGCTGCAAGTTGACTATCTCCTGCACGGTTGCCAGCGAATGGCGATGCTGGGTAATGCCCATGGCCCAGGTGCAGATCACCCGCTTGGCACCGGCAAACACTGCGGCGGCCTCGGTGATCTGTGACCGGCTCAGGCCCGACTGTGCCTCTATTTCGGCCCAGCCGGTCTGTTCCACCAACCCGAGATAGCCATCCAGTCCCTGGGTATGCCGATCGATAAAGTCCCGGTCGAACACCGGCCGGCCCTGCTGCTGCCAGTCCCACAGCTGCTTGACCATGCCGCGCACCAGCGCCATGTCACCGCCCAGCTTGGGGCACAGGTACAGGGAGCTGATGGAGGAGGTGCTGCGAGTCAGCATATGTCTGGGATCCTGCGGATTGTCGAACCGCTCCAGGCCCCGCTCCTTCAGGTTGTTGATGCTGACGATGGCCGCGCCCTTTTTCGCCGCCTGTCCCAGGGTATGCAACATGCGCGGATGATTGGTGCCCGGATTCTGGCCAAACACAAAGATGGCGTCGGCCTGCTCGAAGTCATCCAGGGTCACCGTACCCTTGCCCACCCCTATGCTCTGGCTCAAGCCCACGCCGCTGGCCTCGTGGCACATGTTGGAGCAGTCAGGGAAGTTGTTGGTACCATAAAAACGGCCGAACAGCTGATACAGATAGGCCACCTCGTTGCTGGCTCGGCCCGAGGTATAGAGCAGCAGCTCATCGGGCGAGCTCAGCGCCCTTACCTTTTCGCCGATAAGCTCGAAGGCATCCTGCCAGCTGATGTGCTCGTATTCATCGGTGGCCGGGTTATAGCTCAGCGGCTCGGCGATGCGGCCCTGGTATTCCAGGAAGTAATCGCTCTGCCGGCGCAGGGCGCTGACCTTGTGGCGGCGGAAGAAGTCCGCCCGCACCTGGCTGGCGGTGGCCTCCCAGGCCACCGCCTTGGCGCCGTTTTCGCAAAAATTGACGCTATGACCCGCCGCATCGCCCCAGGCGCAACCGGGACAGTCGAAGCCCTTGGCCTGATTGACCTTGAGTAGGTTGCGGATATTAGCCAACGGCCGCCGGCTGTTGAGCAGGGCCCGGGTGGTGGATACCAGGGCTCCCCAGCCACCGGCGGCACCGTCGTAAGGTTCGATTCGTTTATAATCAGGCATGGATACTCCGGCATCACCACGGCCAGGAGGCGCCGGGTGGTTCAGTTTGCAATGGCAGCGGCCCTGCCTATCGTCCGCCTGGGTAGGGCAATCTTGCCCAAAAATCGTTCTGGCGAGGAGCAGGCAAGTCGCAGGGAGAAACAGGCGGCCAGTGTATAAAAGATCCCAAAGCAAGTCCAAACGAGCTGTATTTTATCTTTTTTATCAATGAATTAATAAAATTAATACGGAGCACTTTGCTATCATACCGGCAGGTGTTATAACATAACACTTCTGTTTTTTGGAATACGGAGCCCGCCATGAAATATCTTGCCCTCGCCTTCTCCCTGCTGCCTTTTGCACTACCTGCCCAAACCCAGCTGGGCGTGCATGAACACGGCTTCGGCCAGCTCAACCTGGTATTGGATGGGGAACAGCTGGTGCTGGTGCTGAACGCCCCCGCCGCCGACATCGTGGGCTTTGAACATCAGGCCGAGACCGAGCAAGACCAAGCCAGCCTGGCCGCCTCGCTGGCAAGAGTACGCCAGGCCGATACCCTGTTCAGCCCGGCCACCGCAGCTCAGTGCCGGCTCGGTGAGGTGGTGTTGGGCGATGCCAGTCACGATGAACATGAAGGGCATGAAGGGCATGAAGGGCATGAAGGGCATGAAGGGCATGAAGAACATGATGCAGACGGCGAGCAGGGCCATAACGATATTACGGTCCACTATTATTACCACTGTGCCAACCCGACGGCCCTGAACGGCCTGGATGTTACCCTGTTCGACCTGTATCCCAGCCTCGAGCGCCTGGACGTACAGGCTATCGTGCCCACCGGCCAGCTAGCCACCACCCTGACCCCCTCTCAACCCCGTATCCACTGGTAATCATGGCCGCACTGATTGATATCACCGAACTGCGCTTTGCCTGGCCGGATCAACCCGAGCTGCTCCATATCGAGCAACTGAGCGTTTACCCCGGTGAACGGGTCTTTATCAAGGGTCCAAGCGGCAGCGGCAAAAGCACCCTGCTGGGCCTGCTCGCCGGCATACAGAAGGCCAATCAGGGCCGGCTCGCCGTGCTGGGCCAGGATCTGACCCGGCTGGGCGGGCACGCCCGGGACAGGTTTCGCGCCGATCACCTGGGCTATATCTTCCAGCAATTCAACCTGCTGCCCTTCCTGTCGGTGCTGGAAAATGTAACCTCGGCACTGATATTTTCACGCCACAAGCGGAGCCGGTTGCGGGCCCCGGCAGGGGCCGAGGCCGAGCGGCTGCTGGCTGAGCTGCAACTGCCCCGCGGCCTATGGCACAAGCCGGTACACAACCTGAGCATCGGCCAGCAACAAAGGGTAGCCGCCGCCCGGGCGCTGATCGGCCGTCCCGAGCTGGTGATCGCCGATGAGCCCACCTCGGCGCTGGATACGGACAATAGGGCGGCCTTTATCGAGCTGCTGTTTACCGAATGCCAACAGCAGGACAGCACCCTGGTGTTTGTCAGCCACGATCCTTTTCTTGAACCGCTCTTTTCCCGGGTACTGTCCTTGTCCGAGCTGAATAAGGTGAACCTATGTTGATGCTGGCCTTTAAGAGTTTGTGGGCGCGCCGGCTCACCGCCGGGCTGACCCTGGCGGCCATCGCCATCAGTGTGGTGCTGCTGGTGGGCGTGGAAAAAGTCCGGATTGAGCTGAAAGACGGTTTTGCCCGCACTATCTCGGGCACGGATCTCATCGTCGGCGCCCGCTCGGGGCAACTCAACCTGCTGTTGTATTCGGTGTTCCGGCTGGGCAATCCCACCAACAACATCAGCTGGGAATCTTATCAGCAGATCAAACGGCAGAAAGGGGTTGCCTGGACCATTCCCCTCTCGCTGGGAGACTCCCATCAGGGCTTCCGCGTGCTGGGTACCAGCGAAGACTATTTCCGCCATTACGCCTACGGCCGCCAGCAGCGGCTGGACCTGACCGAAGGCCGGCCTTTCGCCGATACCTTCGAGGCGGTGATCGGCGCCGATGTTGCACGCCAGCTGGGCTATCGCCTGAATGACAGCCTGGTGCTTGCCCACGGCGCCGGCAACACCTCGTTCAGCCGTCACGAGGATCTGCCCTTCACCCTGGTGGGTATACTGGCGCCGACCGGCACGCCGGTGGACAAAACCGTGCATGTGCGCCTGGACGGCCTGGAAGCCATCCACCTGGGCTGGCAGGGCGGCCGCCAGGCCCGCAGCCTGAGCCCGGATCAGGCGCGTGCCGCCGATCTCACTCCCAAGGCCATTACCGCCTTCCTGATGGGGCTGGATAACAAGGTACTGGCGTTCCAGCTGCAAAGGGCGATCAATAACTACCGGACCGAGCCACTGTCGGCCATTCTGCCCGGCACCGCCCTGCACGAACTATGGAGCATGATGAGCATGGCAGAGCGTGCGATCGCCTTTATCGCCCTGTTTGTGGTCGCCGCCGGCCTGCTGGGCATGCTGACCACCCTGCTCGCCGGCCTCTCGGCCCGCCGCCGGGAACTGGCCATACTGCGCTCGCTGGGGGCCGGCCCCCACCATCTGTTCGCCTTGCTGGTGCTGGAAGCCGCCGTGCTCACCGGTCTGGGTATTTTCTTGGGCATGCTTACTCTGTATATTGTCCTGACCCTGGCCGCGCCCCTGGTGCAGGCGCAATACGGACTGCTGTTCTATCCAGGCCTGCCCACCGCCGCCGAATGGCGTCTGCTGGGCCTGATCTGGCTGGCGGGTATGGTGATAGGCCTGCTGCCCGCGGCGCAGGCCTATCGCTACTCTGTTAACGACGGTATGAGTATCAAAATATGAAAAGATTAACCTGGCTGATGGCCACCCTGGCGTTGGTACTCTCGCCCGCTTGGGCCGACGACTATAAAACCCTGGAATGGGATGAGCTTATTCCGCTGGAAGAACAGCTAAATCCGCCACCGCTGCCCGAGGTGGATCATGACGACGAGTTCGCCATCCCGTCCCAGCCGGTCGGTAAGGTGGTGGCATCACTGGATGGCCAGCGGGTGCGCCTGCCCGGCTTCGTGGTGCCGCTCGAAGGCGACAGCAAGGAGGTCACCACTTTCTTCCTGGTGCCCTATTTTGGCGCATGCATTCACGTACCACCGCCCCCCACCAACCAGATTGTCTATGTGGACTATCCCCAAGGGGCCAAGGTCGATGATCTGTGGGAAGCGGTCTGGGTGACCGGCACCCTGCGCACCGTCGGCGCCAGCCATGATATCGCCCAGGCCTCGTATTCGCTGGAAGGAATGGGTGTCGAACCCTACAATCTCTGATGGATTGTATGGGAGCCAAGTCCCCAAGAAGCACTTGGCTCCTACAATGAGTAGCGCTTAATGCCCGCCCTCATCCTTGTCGTAAGGGTAGCGGACATGGCCGAAACGGATCACCAGTATGGTCAGCGCCAGCACCAGGGCGGCACCGGCGACGACGATCAGCCGCAAGTTATCCATGCCCTTCATATCCAGGATCAGGTAACGGGCCAGCGCCACTATGGAGATATACAGGGGAATGCGGATCGGCAACTTGCCCGACTGCAGATAGATGGCCACCATGGCCAGCACTTCCAGATAGATAAACAACAGCAGCAAATCGGCCAGGGTCACGGTCTGCGCCACCCACATGGTGTTGACCTCTATGCCCACCGCCACCAAGGTGGCGAGTGCCACTATCATCAAACCAAGATATTGTAATCCATGTAGCAACTGGCTACCCAATATCCGCATATCGTTCATTTTTTCGTCCTTAAAGAATTGGTTGCCTTACATTTTTACAGGCAAAATTTATACCAGAAATTTAAAGCTGTAGTCAGCACAGGTTCCGTTGCAGCAAAAATAAATTCTTACCTGCAGCAGGTTTCGGCGTTCTCTGCCGGCTTCCCCTGAGCCCCAACCTTGTACCCCCCGGCCTTACTCCCTATAATACCCCGGCTTGAAAAAACAAAACTTATAAAAAAATAATTATTTATGACATTTTTGAATAAAGCGCCCACGCCGCCCTAGTCTTACGTTCCTGCTGTGCCTATCCCGCAGCGCCCCCTGCCCGTCTCCGGGCGAGCTGTTCGCTATGTCTATAATTTCGTACCACACCGGGCCGCTCTAGCCGGTATGGTAGTTGAACTGCTTTTTTTACCTACAACCTTGGAACAACAATCATGCTGCCCAGTATCAAGCAAACCTGGTTCTTCAACATCAGAGGAGACGTGCTCGCCGGCCTGGTGGTGGCCCTGGCCCTGATCCCGGAGGCCATCGCCTTTTCCATCATCGCCGGCGTCGATCCCAAGATCGGCCTCTATGCCTCCTTCAGCATGGCGGTGGTGATCGCCTTTGCCGGCGGCCGGCCGGGGATGATCTCCGCCGCCACCGGCGCCATGGCGTTGTTGATGGTGACCCTGGTCAAGGAACACGGCCTGCAATACCTGCTCGCCGCCACCCTGCTCTGCGGCCTGTTGCAGATTGTCGCCGGCTATCTGAAGCTGGGTGAGCTGATGCGCTTCGTATCCCGCTCCGTGGTGACCGGCTTCGTCAACGCCCTGGCCATCCTGATCTTTATGGCGCAATTGCCCGAGCTGACCGATGTCACCTGGCATGTATACGCCATGACCGCCGCCGGCCTGGGCATCATCTACCTGCTGCCGCTGGTGCCGGTGGTCGGCAAGCTGCTGCCCTCACCGCTGGTGTGCATCATAGTGCTGACCATCGTTTCCCTGGTGATCGGCCTGGATATCCGCACCGTCGGCGACATGGGCGAGCTGCCCGACAGCCTGCCGGTGTTCCTCTGGCCCGAGGTGCCCCTGAACCTGGAAACCCTGGGCATCATCTTCCCCTACTCGCTGGCGCTGGCGGTGGTGGGTCTGCTTGAATCCATGATGACCGCCACCATAGTGGACGACCTCACCGATACCCAGAGTAACAAGAATCGCGAGTGCAAGGGCCAGGGCCTGGCCAACATCGCCACCGGCCTGCTCGGCGGCATGGCCGGCTGTGCCATGATCGGCCAGTCGGTGATCAACGTAAAATCTGGGGGCCGCGGCCGCCTGTCCACCCTGGTGGCCGGTGTGGTATTGCTGATCCTAGTGGTGTTCCTCGGCCCCTGGGTGTCGCAGATCCCCATGGCCGCCCTGGTGGCGGTGATGATCATGGTGTCCATCGGTACCTTCAGCTGGGAGTCCCTGCGCAGCCTGGGCACCAACCCCACCAGCTCCAGCGTGGTGATGGTCGCCACCGTGGTGGTGGTGGTGTTCACCCACAACCTGGCCTACGGCGTGCTGGTCGGCGTGCTGCTCAGCGCCCTGTTCTTCGCCAACAAGGTGGGCCAGATCCTCTATGTGGGTTCCGAGCTGACCGACGAGGGTACCCGCGAATACCGGGTGGTCGGCCAGGTGTTCTTCAGCTCATCCGAGCAGTTTATCGCCGCCTTCGACTTCAAGGAGGCCATCGACAAGGTGCGCATCGATCTGAGCCGCGCCCATTTCTGGGACATCACCGCCATCAGCTCGCTCGACAAGGTGGTGCTCAAGCTGCGCCGGGAGGGAACCGAAGTGGAACTGGTTGGCCTAAATGAGGCCAGTGCCACACTCGTGGACCGCTTCGCCGTGCATAATAAGCCTGACGCCGTAGAAAAGCTGATGGGCCACTGAACAAGGGGAAAATGATGACCACCAATGTAATGGCATGTATCGATGGCTCCGGTTTCGCCGGCGCCGTCTGTGATTTCGCCAGCTGGGCCAGCCTGCGCCTGGATGCCCCCCTGACCCTGATCCATGTGCTGGACAAGGCCAAACAGCCGGATCTGGCCGATCTGAGCGGCACCATCGGCCTGGGCACCCAGGAGCATCTGCTGGAGGAACTGGCCGGCCTGGATGAACAACGCGCCAGGCTGGCGAAGGAGCAGGGCCGGCTGATGCTGGAAGCGGCCAGGGAACGCGCCGTTAAAGACGGCGTGAACGAGCCCACTACCCTGCAACGCCACGGTGAGTTGGTGGACACCCTGGTGGAGTTTGAGCCCCATACCCGGTTGCTGGTACTGGGCCGTCATGGGGAGGACAGCGACTCCGCCTTTGCCCACCTGGGCAGCCACGTTGAACAGGTGATCCGTGCCGTGCACAGGCCGGTGCTGGTCACCCTGGGGGAGTTCAAGGCGCCGCAGCACATCATGCTGGCCTTCGACGGCAGTGCCACCACTCGCAAGGGCGTGGAAATGCTGGCTCAGAGCCCGCTGTTCAAGGGACTCAGCTGCCATCTGGTACTGGTCGGTGCCGACACCGACGACAACCGGGAGCAGCTGAACTGGGCCAAAACCACCCTGGAGACCGCCGGTATCCATGCCCCGGCCCGCATTGTCGCCGGCGATGTGGACAAGGTGCTCGGCCAGTATCAGCAGGACAACCATATCGATCTGATGGTGATGGGCGCCTACGGTCATTCCCGCATTCGCCAATGGCTGGTGGGCAGCACCACCACCGCCATGATCGCCGCCGCCAAAGCCCCCTTGCTGGTGCTGCGGTAAGCACCGGGCCTGTGGAGTCGCTCCCTTATCCTCCTTGATGCATCATCATAGCTTGTTAGCGCTGTCCGCGGGCAACGCGGTGTTCAAGAAGAGGCAACCGAGAGCGGCTCTCACGACCGTGAAGGTATTTGGCGTGTCGTGGGAGACGGCTATGATGCCTCTGCAGCTGAGGCCCAAAAGAAGATCAGATACTTAATGGAACTGGTATAACGGCTATCCAAATAAAATCGGGTCAACCGGAGCGAGATGTTGGCCTGCACCAACAACAATAAAAAGGCCGGGGATACAGGATATCCCCGGCCTTTTTTATTCCGGTTCCGGTTACACCACGCCCTGCTCGCGCAGGTAATCTTCGTAGCTGCCGCTGAAGTCGCGGATGCCGTTTTCGCTCAGCTCGAGGATACGAGTAGCCAGTGACGATACGAATTCCCGATCGTGAGAGACGAAGATCAGGGTCCCCTGATACATCTCCAGCGCCATGTTCAGCGATTCGATGGATTCCATATCCAGGTGGTTGGTGGGTTCATCCATCACCAGTATGTTGGGCTTTTGCAGCATCAGCTTGCCGAACAGCATACGGCCCTGTTCACCGCCGGACAGCACCCCGACTTTCTTCTTGATGTCGTCCTGGCTGAACAGCAGGCGGCCGAGTACGCCGCGGATGGTCTGCTCGTCGTCCCCTTCCTGTTGCCACTGGCTCATCCAGTCGAACACCGTGATGTCCATGTCGAAATCGGCGGCGTGATCCTGGGCATAATAGCCGATGGTGGCGTTTTCCGACCACTTGTACTGGCCGCCGACGGGAGCCAGTTCGGCGACCAGGGTCTTGACCAGGGTCGACTTACCGATGCCGTTGGTACCCAGGATGGCAATGCGCTCCCCCACTTCCACCAGCATGTTCAGGTTCTTGAACAGCGGCACTTCGCCATAGCCCTGAGCCAGTTGCTCCACTTCCAGCACGTTACGATACAGTTTTTTCTCCTGCTCGAAACGGATGAAGGGGTTCTGGCGGCTGGAGGCCTTGACTTCTTCCAGCTTGATCTTTTCGATCTGTTTGGCGCGGGAAGTGGCCTGACGGGCCTTGGAGGCATTGGCGCTGAAGCGGGCCACAAACGACTGCAGATCCGCAATCTGGGCCTTTTTCTTGGCGTTGTCGGACATCAGCCGCTCGCGCGCCTGGGTAGACGCCAGCATATAATCATCGTAGTTGCCCGGGTAGACCCGCAGCTCGCCGTAGTCCAGATCCGCCATGTGGGTACAGACGCTGTTCAGGAAATGACGGTCGTGAGAGATGATGATCATGGTGCTGTTACGCTCGTTCAACGCGCCTTCCAGCCAGCGGATGGTGTCGATATCCAGGTTGTTGGTCGGTTCGTCGAGCAGCAGCACGTCCGGATTGGAAAACAGCGCCTGGGCCAGCAGTACCCGCAGCTTCCAGCCCGGCGCCACTTCGCTCATGGGACCAAAATGCTGTTCGACCGGGATACCCACACCCAGCAACAGCTCGCCGGCTCGCGCCTCGGCGGTGTAGCCATCGTACTCCGCCACCTTGCCCTCCAGCTCCGCCGCTCTCATGTAGTCGTCGTCACTGGCTTCCAGGTTGGCGTAAATGGCGTCGCGTTCCTGAATGGCGGCCCACAGCTCACTGTGTCCCATCATCACCACGTCCAGTACCCGCGCATCTTCGTAGGCGAACTGATCCTGGCGCAGCTTGCCCAGTCGCTCGTTGACATCCAGGCTAACATTGCCCGCGCTTGGCTCCAGATCGCCGCCCAGAATTTTCATAAAGGTGGACTTCCCGCAGCCGTTGGCGCCGATCAGACCATAGCGGTTGCCATCACCAAACTTGACGGAAATATTTTCGAACAGCGGCTTGGCACCAAACTGCATGGTAATGTTGTTGGTAGAAATCAAAGAATTAACTCACTTTTCACTAAGAATTAAGGGGCGGGATCTGGCCCAAAGGCGACATCAACAAGGTTAACACACCGACACTGGGCTCCAAGGATACTGGTACTGGCGGCAAAGTTCAAAGACTGAAGCGGAAAGCGGAAAGCGGAAAGCGGAAAGCGGAAAGCGGAAAGCGGAAAGCGGAAAGCGGAAAGCGGAAAGCGGAAAGCGGGAGGATGATTGAGAGCCTGGTTTCATCCGGCAAGTTATTGCCAGCGTATTTGCGGAGCCACAAGTCACCGGTAGGTCGGCCCTTGGGCCGACAATGTTTAAACATAGAACACCCCTTCAGCGTCGGGCCTAAGTCCGACCTACGCTCTAACTCAATGGTTTTCCAGCTCAGCCAAAGACAAAGACACGGGTGACGAGCTTAATACCACGCACCAGAAGGGCAGCTCCTGCTCGCACCAGTATTCGGTGGCGTCGGCCAACAGATCCAACAGGATAAGCCAGCTGGCATGATCCTGGCTGGCGAATGCATCCACACACCGCAAGCACAGCAGGCCGCCCCTTTGATCAGGTTCGACCAATTCGATAAAGCCATCGTGCACCGCATCCCAGTTCTCGCTAAACCAGCCGGGTACTCCCAGGCTGGTGGTCAGCCGATCCACACAGCCGGCCTTGTCGGTTACCCCGCTGAAATCCACCGACCAGAAAGCCAGACCCAGCTCGGCCGCAGCCTGCTCCAGCACCTGATGATCTGCTGGCGCCAAGCAGCAGGTCCGGGCCGGCTCCGTGGTTAACGTTTGCACTAGCAGTGATTTTTTCATAGTGTCACCTGGAACGCTTTCAAGCGATTGTGATGATCCTTCGTATAATCATAGACCGCCGCTGGCTGCCCGCCGGGCAGTGGCTTATATCCCATGATAGTCGCCAGCATTAAGCCGATTTTGTTCCGGAGAATGGCTCCATTTCCACCGGGGTCCGCAACGCCAGTATCCCCTTTATTCCAGAACACTTTTGAAAAAAAGCCATGAATGGCGCTCATCTGGCGATGAGATCCAGATCAGACATCTCAACATCGGGGTTGAACCCCGAGCCAACCCGCCTATATTGGAGTAGAGGGGTGTTAGAGTTCAGCGGCTTTTGTGCCTGCTTACATACTTAACTTAATGAAAACATAAAGAAAATATATAGATAAATTAACTAAAGAAAGAAAGGTGGGTGCAAGCATGCGGTCAGTATTGCTACTCCAAGGACCTTTGGGGCCTTTTTTTCAGCGCTTCTCCCGGTTTTTAGACGGGCAAGGCATACGGGTGCATAAGCTCAACTTCAATGGTGGAGATGACGCTTGGCCCTGTGCCGGAACCAACACCAGCTATCACGGCAGCCTGCCTGACTGGCCCCGCTATCTTGCCGATTTCGTCAAAAGTCATCGCATCGATGCCGTGTTCTGCTATAACGACTGCCGTGCATATCATCTCAAGGCGCGCCACTACTGCCTGGAACACAAGATTGACTTTTATGTGTTTGAAGAAGGTTATTTAAGGCCCGACTACATTACCCTCGAAAAGGGTGGGGTGAATGCCCACAGCCCCTGGTATGGGCGGCTAGCATCATTATTGGCATCCCAGGCGCCAACCGACGACGAACAGCTTCACTTTGCGGTGGCGCCCACCTTCAATAAACGTATTTATTATGCAATTCGCTATTACCTGGGCATGCAGTTGAATGCAGGTCGATTTTCCCATTATGTACATCATCGCCATCGTCCGTGCTGGACCGAGGGCACTTCCTGGCTAAAGGGCTGGTACACCAAGCTCAGCCATAAGGCCCATGACAGGGAACAGCAGCAACGGCTCATCGACCATCATTCCGGGAATATTTTCCTGATACCGCTACAGGTAGCGGATGACTTCCAAATACGGGCCCACTCGCCCTTCAAGGACGTGGCTCAGGCCATCAGCCATATCATGGATTCGTTTGCCACTAACGCTGCGGCAGATGATGTGTTGGTGCTTAAGCATCATCCCATGGATCGCGGGTACAGCAACTATCGCCGGCAGATCAAGCGACACTGCACACGCCTGGGTTTAAACAACAGGGTATTCTACGGCTTCGAGTTTTCCTTGCCCGAACTCTACCGTCACTGTAAAGGGGTGGTCACCATCAACAGCACGGTCGGCATCTCTGCCCTGCTGCACAAAGTGCCGACGCTCACACTGGGCAAGGCCTTGTATGACCTGCCCGGACTCACCAGCCAATGTGGGCTGGACACCTTCTGGCAGAGACCAGAGCCGGTAAACCACCCGTTGTTTACGCAACTCCGGCTTTTTTTATTAAGCCATACCCAGGTTAACGGCAGTTTCTATGGTGAATATAAAAAAACCTGCGAACAAGTCTGGCAGCGATTGGGGGAATCCTCTCAACTCGATAATACCCATCCAAAGCCGGTCTTAATCGAAGCCGATATACCAGAAGCACCATTGCAACAAGCCAGTTGAGCGCCGATGTACAACAACAAACATAAAGCCGTTTATCCTTTGCCGGCGACATGAAAAAGCATTTTAGTATTGGGCAGCCTTAAGAAACGATTTGCAGCAGGGTTTGACAAGGAGTAGTGAAACCAGCGAGTTGGGAGCTGTAACCTAAGGGCGGTAGCGTATTCGCTTCCGTAGCAAAAAATAGTTACATTTAAAATCATCATCCCGTACAGCCGTACAGAACCCCGTGAATCAACAGGCAACCGGCCTGACCCTACGCCACTTTTCAGAATTTACAGAGCGCAATAGTCTGATGCAGTCAAAATTCAAACAGGTACTTCAGTTTTTCGTGCTGACACTGGTGATCCTCACTACCAGTGGATGCTCAATGATACAAAATATGCAGGCCGACCCTGTCGACAACGGCCCAGCGCCTTTTTCGTCCGAGTCTGAATTGAACAACTATCTCGCTTCTGCCGTTACCGGCAGCGTCGTTACCCTGAAGCACAGCCCCTGGGGCAGCAATGTACAGATACAGGCAAGTACACCCTACTTTGCCGCCAGCGGCCGCACCTGCCGGAAGCTGGACGTTACCCTGCCCTCCGGCGACACCCAGCAACACATCGTCTGCCAGACAGGCCAAAATACCTGGGCCCCGGTGCGTCCGGTTACCCGTTTGCTTACTCGCTGAACACACAACAACTCGGGTCACTATATGAACAGCCGTATCAATATTTTTGTTAACCGGGCGTGCCTGTTTGCCATTTTGGCGCTCGTCACCCACGCTAGCCAGGCCCAGCTGATTGGCGCCAGTGCCGGTGAACTGCCCCCCGAGCAACACAGCCGTTTTAACGCACCGTCCGAAGCCGACCAGGCCAGCAGCAACACCAACACCTATTGGCAGAACGGCCGCTACGGCCCGCTGCAGTCACACGCCACCACCAACCACAGCATTCCAAGCTTTGGCGCCCATTTGTTCACCGGCGGCTTCCGGGGGGTTCGCGCCGACGGCCTGAACGCCGATTACATCATCGCACCCGGCGACCAGATCACCTTGCGGGTATGGGGCGCGGTGGATATAGACAGGGTGCTGCCGGTCGACGCCCAGGGCAATATCTTCATTCCCGCCGTCGGCCCCATCAGGGTACAAGGCATTCGGCACAGCCAGCTGGACGGCCGTGTACGCGCCGCCGTTAATTCCGTGTATTCCAACAACGTGCAGGTATACACCAACCTGCAGGGCGTGCAGCCTGTTTCAGTATTCGTGACCGGCTATGTCACCAATCCTGGCCGTTTTGCCGGCACCCCCAATGACTCGCTGCTGTATTTTCTCGATCAGGCCGGCGGTATAGACGATGCCGTAGGCAGCTACCGCAGGGTAAGGATAGTGCGCACCGGCAGCACCATAGCCAGTGCCGATCTGTACGACTTTTTGATCAATGGCAGCCTGCCACGCCCGCAGTTTCGCGACGGCGACACCATAGTGGTGGAAGAGCGCGGCCCTACCGTCACCGTAGAAGGTGACGTTGCCCGCCCCTACCGCTATGAGCTTACCCCCAATATGATGTCCGGACAGTCCCTGCTGGAGCTTGCCCGGCTGAAATCCAACGTCACCCATGCGCTGCTGCGGGGGGCCCGCAACACCGGGCCCATCTCCAGCTACATAGCCCTGGCCGATTTTAACCAGCAACAGCTGCAAAACGGAGACCAGGTGGTATTCAGTACCGACATGCGTGACGACACCATAGTGGTACAGATAGAAGGCAGCTACTACGGCCCCTCCCGTTTTGCCCTGCCGCGCGATACCCAGCTGCACGAGTTGCTGGACGCCATTCCGGTCCCCGAAGACATGACCGATGTGCACAGCATTTCCCTTAAACGGGTGAGCGTCGCCGAACGGCAAAAACAGTCTCTGAAAGAGAGTCTGGCCCGCTTGGAAACCACCTACCTGGGCGCCTCTTCCGCTACCACCGAAGAGGCCCAGATCAGGGTCAAAGAAGCCGAACTGATCAACAGCTTCATTAAACGTGCCGCCCAGGTGGAGCCCAATGGCCGGCTGGTGCTGGCCAACAACGGCCAGATCAGCAATATCCGCCTGCAGGACGGCGACATCATCACCATTCCCGAACGCAGTGACTCCCTGCTGATCAGCGGTGAAGTGCTGGTACCCCAGTCGGTGGTATTCACTCCCGGCCGCGAGGCCATCGACTATATAGAAGGCGCCGGCGGCTTTACCCAGCACGCGGACGAAAAACGCATCCTGGTGGTGCGTCAGAACGGCGAGGTACGCGAGGCAGACGAGGTGACCCTGCGCGCGGGCGACGAAGTCCTGGTCCTCCCGGTCGTGCCCACCAAAAACCTGCAGCTGGCCACCAGCATCAGCCAGATCCTCTATCAGCTGGCGGTGGCCGCCAAAGTGGCGATAGACCTGTAGGAAAATGCCATGCAAGCACGAACGCCCTGGCAGGTTACCCGCAGCGTATGGTTTGCCATGTTTATGCGGGAAGCGGTCACCCGTACCATGACCGACCGCTTGGGCTGGTTTTGGATGATCTTCGAGCCTATGGCGATGATTGCCATTATGGTGCTGATACGTAGCCTGATCAGCCACAGCAATGGTCTGATCATGGGAGCCGATTTTATCCCCTGGATGATTACCGGCATGATGGGTTTTTTTCTGGTACGTGAAGGTATGATGCGCAGCCTGGGGGCGGTCGATGCCAATCAGGCGTTGTTTGCCTACCGCCAGGTACAGCCGGTAGACACGGTGCTGGTACGCAACTTTGTGGAAGGCATGCTCAGAACCTTTATCTTCCTGCTGTTTGTGGTGGGCGGGCTGCTGCTGAAGCTGGATATTTTCCCCGATAATGCCATTAACGCCATGTTCGCCTGGTTCTCGCTATGGTCACTCGGCCTGGGAGCCGGTCTGGTCGTTTCCGTGGCGGGCACGCTTGTTCCCGAACTGGCCCGCATTGTGCGCATGTTAAGCCTGCCACTGCTGATCATATCAGGTGTTATCTTGCCGCTTAATGTATTGCCTCATCATGCACTGGAATATCTCATGCCCAATCCCATTGTGCATGGGCTGGAGCTACTGCGCCTGGGTTTCTTTGAACACTACCGGATGGTTAACGGCACCAGCCTGAGCTATTTGTGGTTGTTTATACTGTCACTCAATGCCCTCGGTCTCTTAATGCATATGCATTATCGCAACAGGCTGAAAGCACAATGATTAACATCAAAAACCTGTACAAACGCTATCACAACCACGACGGCTCGATAAGCGACTGGGTACTGAAAGACATCAACCTCACCATTCCCAAAGGAATGAGTGTAGGTCTGCTGGGGCGGAACGGTGCCGGTAAAAGCACGCTGTTGCGGCTAATTGCCGGCATGGATAACCCCGAACGCGGCTCAGTGGAACGACAGTGCAGGGTCTCCTGGCCCATCGGTCTTTCCGGCGGCTTTCAGGGCTCCATGACCGGCCGGCAGAACGTCAAGTTTGTCGCCCGGGTACATGGCGGCGGCTTCAACGTGCAGCACATTATCGACTATGTAGAAACATTTGCCGAACTGGGCGAAGCCTTTGACCAGCCGATTAAAACCTACTCCTCCGGCATGCGCGCCCGACTTAACTTTGGATTGTCTTTGGCTTTTGACTTTGACGTGTATTTGTCTGACGAGGCCACCGCCGTGGGGGATCGCAACTTCAGGGACAAAGCCAGTCAGGCCTTCAAGGATAAGATCGGAACATCCAGCCTGATCATAGTGTCGCACGGCGAAGCTATCTTAAAAGAGCTGTGCCAGGCCGGGATTTACCTTAAAGAAGGCGAAGCCAGCTGGTACGACGATATCAATCAGGCCATCGCGGCCTATCACCAGGAATCCGGCTCGCCATCAAATACGTAATGAGAGATATCTCACCCTTATTTTGCTGGTTAATAATCTTATGATGCGATTTATTAAATCCCAACCGCACTGGGCGGCGGCCATGCTCGCCATTATCACCGTGAGTTTTTACTGGTTTGCATGGGCCGCGGACCGTTATGTATCCCGTGCCACCGTCGTGTTGGAAAGCCCACACATCGCCGCGCCGGAACTCAGTTTTTCCAGCATATTAAAAGGAGGGAGCAGTAACAGCGACCTTTTGTTGTTGCGCGAACATCTGCTCTCGGTGGATATGCTGAAAAAAGTGCAACAAGCACTACCTTTTCGCGAACACTATAGCCAAAATGGCGATCTTTTTTCCCGTCTGTTCAAAACCGGCGCCCCCATTGAAGAGCTGCATAAATACTATAAAAAGCGTGTATCCGTCGAGCTGGATGAATACGCCGGTGTTCTGAATATCAATGTGCAGGCCTTTAATCCCGAGTTCGCCCATGCCCTGGCGCAACTGCTGCTCAGCGCCGGTGAAGCCCATATGAATGACATGGGCCAGCGTTTGGCGGAAGAGCAGGTGCGCTTTCTTGAACGCCAGGTAGACCGGCTGGAACAACGGCTAGATGAGGCCCGGGGCGTTCTGCTCGCTTACCAGAACGAATATGGCCTGATCTCCCCCATTCACACGGTGGAAAGCCTTAACCAGGTCGTTGCCACGCTGGAGGGAGAGCTGGCCCGGGGACAAGCAAAATACAGTGCCGCTCAAAGCTACCAAAGCACCCGCTCGGCCGAGCTGGTGCAGATAAAAAGCGAAATAAACGCGCTGCAGCAACAAATAGAAAAAGAGCGTAACCGCCTGGCACAGGCAGCCGGCAATGCCCTTAACCGGATTTCATCGGAATATCAGACCCTGGAATTAAAAGCCCAGTTCGCCCAACAAACCTATTCCAGCGCCCTGGCCGCACTGGAAAACACCCGCATCGAGGCTGCCCGAAAACTTAAGCAAGTGAGCGTGCTGCAGAGTCCGTTGTTACCAGAATACGCCACCGAACCGGAGCGACTCTATAATAGCAGTGTGTTTGCCATCACCACCCTGTTTCTGGCCTTCATCATTAATATGATCATGTTGATAGTCAGGGATCACAGAGACTGAAAATAGCTGGTGGCTCTGTGACCATTTGCCACACAGATACCCGATGTGGTCCTGCTGGAGCCCGTCATATACGGTGATGAACGTGGTTTTTTCTACGAAAGCTTTAACCTGCACCGCTTTATCGAACTCACCGGGCAAGCCCGTACCTTCGTACAAGACAACCACAGCAAATCGGCACTGGGGGTTTGCGCGGCCAGCATTACCAGATACAACAACCACAGGGCAAACTGGTGCGAGTCACCCAGGGTGAAGTGTTTGATGTCAGCGTTGACCTGCGCCGCGACTCCCCCACCTTCGGGCGATGGGTAGGCGTCATCCTCAGCGCCAGCAACCATCGCCAGCAGTGGATACCGGAAGGCTTCGCCCATGGTTTTCTGGTGCTGAGCGGCAGCGCTTAATTTTTATACAAAACCACCGATTTTTACGCGCCGGTGCACGAGCGCACCCTGCTATGGATCGATCCGGCATTGAACATAGACTGGCCCCTGCACGGCATACAGCCAATACTCTCGGCCAAAGATCGGTAAGACTTGCTCCTTGGGCAGGCCGACACCTTTGCCTGACGACCAGGATGAATGAATAACAAAAATTCGGGAGCTTGCTTAAATGGAATTAATGGTAGCTTCAACCCCATACAGCCAATGGCGACACCTTAACAGCCTGCTGCAACAACTGGGCTGGAACCCGGCCAACCGCATTGAGCCGGAACAATGCACCGGCAACGCCGCGGCCGTGACGAGCCGGGCCTACCTGCTGTTGTACACCCCGGCACACATCGCCATTGCCTACGCCCTGGATCAGGGGCAAACACCCAGCGTAGCTCTGCAACAATGGCAAACCGCCCTGCGGCAATGCCTGCGGTTTTATCGCCGTCATCGCCGCCAGACCCTGCTGATCAACGTCATGCACGCCGTGCTCAAGCCGCAAATATTTCTGCGGCATTGCCGGCAGCGCTTCGGCATTCACGCCAAGCCCCCCCTCCTCGAAGCTATTGTCCCGCCCACAACACTCAGCCAATTGCTGGCACAACAGCTGGTGCTGCAACAGCCGGAACTACTCGATGTCCTGCAAGAACTGGAAGCCGGCACCACGCCATTGCTGAACCATACCGACGTACCAGACATCGACATCGAGCAGTTACACCAGCAGCTCGTGAAACAGGCACAGACATGCGCGCAACAGAGCGGTTTGCTTAGCCAACTGGAAGAAAAGGAACAGGAAAACAACCAGCTCCTTGCTCAACTACATCAGGTACAGGAAGAGCTGGAAGCCCTGCACCAGCAAAACATGGACAACGAAGAGGCCCTGCATGAATACAAAACACAGATTCAGGTCATGAGCGAAGAGCATCAGCGTCTGCAAGCCAGCTGCGACTCGCTCAAACAAGGGCGCGATAAGGCACGGGCCGAATTGCAATACCTGCAACAAGACAAAAAGGACGTTGAAGAAGAAAATGAAATGCTTCTGCAACAACTGCACCAAGTTCAGGAGGAGTTGGAGCACTACTACCTGAACAACCAAGGACTCACTCAACAGCTAAGCGAGCAGCGGCAGCAAATACAACAGCAGAACCAAAGCCTGCAAAGCATCACCGCCAGCGCCAGCTGGAAGCTCACCGCTCCCATTCGTTCACTAGGCAAGGCGCTCCGGCCAAGGTCGCCGGAACGACGCGAGCTGAAAAAACAGCTCAGGCTGTTGGCCAAAACCGAACTGTTCGACGCCGACTGGTACCTGGCCACCTATCCGGACGTGGCCGAAAGCGGTATGGATCCCAGGGAACACTATCTGAAATTTGGCGCCGACGAAGGCCGTAACCCCAGCGTTCGCTTTGACACCGACTGGTACCGGCAACTGAATCCAAGTACTGCAGAGAGCAACCTCAACCCCTTGGTGCATTATCTTAAATTCGGTCAAGAAGAAGCCCCGCGGCCCAACGCAACCGCATAAAGACAACCGCCCCGCATCGATATACGGTGACTCATTGCCATGACCATTCACATTCCACATATGCTGAATACCCTGGTACACATAGGTGCCGGTAAAGGTAACGACAACAAACACTACCAACATGCGCAGCGCCTGGTGTTAATAGAACCTTCCCCCCAGGACGCCACCGCACTGAGGCAAATAATCCAAACCAACGACAATGTGAGCCTCTATCAACTGGCCATTGCCGACAATAATGGCAGTGCCTGCTTCAACCTCTATAACTGGCATCAGGCCAGCAGCCTGTATCCGGCCTCGGGTCTAACCCAACTGATGCCGGGCCTGAAAATACAACAGGTCATCGACGTACAAACCCGCACCCTGGCCACCCTGTTGAACGATGTACAATTGACAGAGGAAGGGAATAACCTGCTCATTATCGATGCGCCCGGTGCAGAACGGCTCATCACCGAGCAACTAGCACGGCTGGATCAACACAATCCCTTTGCCCATATCATCCTATATTGCCCAAGCGATCCCCACTACAGCAGCGACAGCAACAGCACCGAGGTACTGAGCCGCCTGTACCAACAAGGCTATGAGCTCATCGCCAAAGACAACAGCGATCCTGATCGGCCGGCGTACACCCTGTACCGTAATACGCTTAAGCTGGAGTTGCACGCCACCGAAGCAGCCCTGAGCGAAGCACAAAAAGACAGAATAGAGCTGCAGCAAAAACTGACCGAACAAGCCCACCAACTGGCAGCAGTGAGCAATGCCGCCACTGAACTGAAACAACAACTCGGCATAACCAATAAAGCCAACCATGGGTTAAAACAGGCATTTTCCGCCATCCAGTCCGAACATAAAAAACAGCTTGCTGAACTGCAACGGCACCTGGATGACGCCAAGCAGGCCAACAGCGAGCTGACACAACGGCTGGCCATGGCGGAGCAGGCCAATAACAAATGGCAGCAGACGCTGGCCAATACCAAAACCGACCACGAACAGCAAACCGCCGAACTACGGCGGCGGCTGGACGAGACGAGCCAAGCCAACGACGACCTAAAACAACAACTGGTTGCCGCCCGGCAAGACAGCAACCTAGCCAGAAGCGAACGTGATAGAACCAAAGAAATATGTGATGCACTGAAGCAAACCCTGGCAATGCAAGAAAAAGAGTCCGCCTGTCATAAGGACATGCAGAAGTTGATTGAAAGCAATCAGCAGATTGCGGATACCCTGGAAGAGAAAACAAAAAAAATCATCACAGAACAGGCACAGAAAATCACCACGCCTTTGATAGGGCTTAAAAACCAGATCAGTAATGGATTGGCCAACACAGCCAAGCAAATAGAATGTTTTATCGGTATCCAGAACTATCTTGAAAAAGGCTCTAAACCTCTCAGCTTCCATGGCTGGCCAATCAGCCCGGATCTCGGCCTTTACCTTATCGGCTTGATAGATGCTAACGATTACGATTGTATCATCGAGTTTGGCAGTGGCACATCGACCCTATTAATGGCGAAAGCCTTACAAAGAAAGCAGTACTCTTTGACAACAAAAAACATCAAGAAAAAATCGAAAACAAAAAACAAAAAACAAAAAACCAATAAGTCGAATTACAACACACTCCCCCACATCATTTCTTTCGAACATGACATAATTTACCACAGAAAAACCACCAAATTACTGTCAGATAATAACATTGAGCACCTGGTTGAGCTGGTGCACGCCCCGCTGGTTGATTATCAATATACGGATGACACGCAGTTTTTATATTATGACTGCCAAGAAACACTGAATAAATTGGCGGTAAGTCTCAAAGAAAAAAAAGCAAATATCATGGTTCTGGTCGATGGCCCTCCAGGAGCAACAAACAAAAATGCAAGATTTCCGGCATTACCCAACCTAATCCAATCACTCCCAGATCATCAGCTAACATTAGTCATGGATGATTATAATCGACCCGAAGAACAGGAAATCATTGAGTTATGGAGAAAGATCACAACTGATCATGATTTTATCGTTGAAGTGATCGCATGTGAAAAAGGGCTGGCCATTTTAAACGTTTTATAAAAAGCAGGTAATTAGCATGAGCATTTTCGAGCAGGCAAGGAAGTCATACCTCGACGGAAAGTATTCTGAAGCTCTCATTATTTACAGAAAAGCATCTGAAATATTTGGTGAAAAATTGGTTTCTTACAACATTTACCTATGCGAAAAGATGCTTAAAGACAGCCCCAATGACTCATTAAGCCCACTGGACTGCGTCACTCAAATATTACTCTATAACTCTCAAGAAAGCATCCACACCATCACGCCAGACAGGCACACAGAAAACATCAATTTTTACAACTCATTAAAAACAAAAAAATCAGAATCCCTTGCAGTAAAACAGATTAATCCTGTTCCTGCAGATTGGCCTGAAAGCCTTACCCTAAGGGCACTACCCGAATCAACCAATGACTATTCATGGCTATTGGAAAAGGAGGCGAAAAACAGCATTCAAGACACCAACATCGGACTAAGCGTTATCATTCCTACCTTTAATCGCTCAGAAATTCTAGACATAACACTTTCCTGTCTGGTGAACCAAATCACCGAATACCCATTTGAAGTGATAGTTTCAGACGACGGTAGCCAAGAGGATATAACCTTAGTCTCGCGAAAATATGAAAACTCCTTGGACATTAAATATGTAAGAAAAAAAGACTGTGGCTATCAGCTTTGTGCGACAAGAAACCTTGGACTGAGAACAGCAAAATATGACTATGTGTCAATTTTAGACTGTGATATGGCACCGGGAAGACATTGGGTTCAGTCTTATATGTCTGGTTTAATCGAAAGTTCAGATATCGCACTTATTGGACCAAGAAAATATATTGATACTCACAGCATCATGGCAGAAGATATACTAGCCAATCCCGAACTTATTTCATCATTACCAGAGGTAAAAACTAACAACAGTGTCAGCAGCAATATCAATGGTAAAGTCTCTGTTGACTGGCGCCTAGAGCACTTCCAAAAAACCGACAACCTTCGTCTGTGTGACTCACCGTTCAGATTCTTCAGCGGAGGTAATATCGCTTTCGCAAAAAAATGGTTAGCTATTGCTGGCTGGTTCGATGAAGAGTTTACTCATTGGGGTGGGGAGGATAACGAGTTTGGTTACCGTTTGTATCGTTCAGGCTGTTTTTTCAAGGCCATAGATGGTGCTTTAGCCTATCATCAAGAGCCACCAGGAAGAGAAAATGAAACCGACAGGGCGGCTGGTCAGGAAGTTACGATTAAAATCGTCGAACAAAAAACACCTTACTTCTACCGCAAGCTTGAACCAATAAACAGAGCCACCATTAAACGTGTACCACTCGTATCTATCTATATACCCGCATATAACTGTGAAGAATATATTGAACGATGTGTAACCAGTGCTTTAAATCAGACCATTGTGGACTTAGAAGTGTGCATCTGTGATGACGGTTCTACTGACGGAACACTCCAGCTTCTGAAAAGGCTGTACTCTGACCATCCAAGAGTTCGCTTTATGACACATAAAAACGGTGGCATAGGCGCTGCGTCTAATGCGGCCGTAAAAATGTGCAGAGGCTTTTATATCGGCCAACTGGACTCGGACGATTACTTGGAGCCGGATGCAGTTGAAACCTGTTTGAAAGAGTTTTTTTCTGATACAAAACTGGCTTGTGTTTATACAGCGAATAGAAATGTTAACCCTGATGGCTCACTAATATCCAATGGTTACAACTGGCCAGAATACTCTCGTGAAAAATTCACCACTGCCATGATTTGCCACCATTTCAGAATGTTCACTATTAGAGCATGGATTTTGACGGACGAATTTGATGAAAATATAACCAATGCAGTTGACTATGATATGTATTTAAAACTTAGCGAAATAGGGCCATTCAAACACGTAAATAAAATATGCTACAATCGAGTAATTCACGGCAACAACACATCCATCATAAATGCTCACGTTCAAAAAGAAAATCATTTCAATGTAGTTAATAAAGCACTTAAGAGGCAGAATATAAAAAACTGGAAATACGAAGCCACCTCCAAAAATGAAGGTTGTAGAAAATACAAATTAACAAAAACATAGAAACCCCCTAACCTGTTGATTTTTACTCACACAATCAAACAATACAACGTTTAGAGGATTTATTGTGCCTAGATTTAAATGCACCGCTGGCATAGTAGTTAAAAATGCAGACACATCTATAAATGAATCCATACTTTCAATTTTAGATATTGTTGACTCGGTTATTGTTGTTGATAATGATTCCACAGATAAAACCGCTCAGATCCTTTCTGGGTTTGAAGATGAGAGACTTATTACTTTAAAAAACGAAAAAAACCTCAGCATGGCCGAGTGCAGGAACTGGATAATTGACAATTCCAACAGCGAATTAATATTAAAATGGGATTCAGACTTTGTCGCCATGCGCTCTCACCTTGGGGCAAAACTTGACTTCAAGTCATTATTGAGTGACTCAATAGACCTTATGATTGATAAAGAAATTGATCTTTGCTTATTTAAAGCCGTAAATATCGGCTTTGGCTTCAACTGCATTGGAAGGGATAATAAATATGCCGGCCTTAATGGTGACATTAGACTTTACAGAAGTAACTCTTTCAGGTATAAAAATGGTCAATATGCTGACGAGTTTTGCTCGATGGAAGACAATCCAAAGCGATTATACATGAACAAGGAAAACAGCCCCTGCTGCATTCTTCACCTAGATGTCCTGAAACATCCGAAAAATGTCGCATTAAGAAGCCTGAGATTCAAGTATCACAAAGAAATGCCAACCAACCATATAGAAAGACAATCTTTCGATGATTGGCTTAAACTAAACAACATAAATGAAAACTCTCACGAATTTCTGATGCGACAGCTAACAAGAAAAGCAAGTGAATTCATCATCAGCGATGAGTTCAAATATTTATCATCAGTACCATTTTACTCTGAAATAGAATCAAAGGTGAACTGTGAATACATATCAACTTTCAACTCAAGAATTGATATAACCAGTTTCCAACCCACATCATGAACAATAAAGTCCACCAACGTAATTCCTTTACTTTTAAAAAATCAGTTTAAAAAACCAAATCAATATAACACCAGACACCGTAATATAATCCATTTAAAATCGCCAAGACTAGAAACTGATGGTCAATTCCCCCTCTTTTTCCTTTCTTGCCTAATAACCCATGGTTGTGCCAATCGCTTGTATGGTTAGACTATTCCGCTGGTTACAACATAATCTGGCAGCCTCCGGTCTGGCTTTGCCCTCTGCACCGCCAAGTTTTGACGAGGCGGCCTATCTGCTTGCCAACCCCGATGTGGCCGCCGCCGGGATGGATGCCTGGACCCATTACTGTCGCTATGGCCGGGCGGAGCATCGCCCGTTGCAGCGAAACCGCGCGCTGATTTACGAACATCATCTGTGGTGCGGGCTGGAACAGCGGATGCTGCCATTACTGCAGGCGCTGCTGCTGGATGCAAAAACCAGCGAACAAGAACGCCGCACGGCGCTGTGGGCCCTGGCACGTTGGGCCGCCTGGCAGGGCTCCTGGTCAAGGGTGGTGGCGTATTTACAACCCTATTGCACATCTACTGCACCTGCATCCACCAACCCAGGGCCCTGGCTATTGCTGGCAACCGCGCTGCAGTTCACCCACCGGCATGCTCAGGCCCTGGCGCTGTTGCAGCATGCCAGGGCCCTGTTACCGCAAGAAACCGATCTGTTGCTGGCGCAGGCCAACCTGCGGGCCGGCTCGAGCGAGGCGCAGCTGGCGTTGCTGAATAAGGTGTTTCGTGACCACGGGTTAGGTGAGATAGGTGCCGCTCCGTCGGCCCCCTCACGACTGGATAGCCTGCATGCGGGCACCGCTGCCACCGGCTCGAAACTGCCCGCCGGCGTGACTGCAGCGGATGCCACCGTCACCGTCATTATGCCGGTGTATAACGCCGCCGGTTTCATTACCACCGCGTTGCGCGCCCTGGCCGAACAAACCTGGCCATATATCGAACTGTTGCTGGTTGATGATGCCAGTACCGATAACACGCAGGCTGTGGCCCGACACTGGTTGGCACGCCACCCCCTGCCCTCCGGCAAAACGGTGCGGATATTAACACGGGCCAATCATGGCGGTGCTTATGCCGCCCGAAATGCGGGGCTGGCAAAAGCCAGCGGCGCCTTTGTTACCACTCACGACGGCGATGACTGGTCGCATCCACAAAAAATAGAACACCAAATACTGGCTTTGCTTGCCCAGCCACGGCGTATGGCGTCGGTATCGTTCTGGGTACGGGCAACGCCCCAGTTGCAGTTTGGCCAATGGCGTGCCGGTGAGCGTTGGACCGAACGCAATGAGTCCTCATTGATGCTGCGCCGCGCTACAGTCACTGAACTGGGTTGCTGGGACGAGGTGCGGGTGGCCGCCGACACGGAATACCTGCGGCGAGTCCAGGCCGCCTACGGCGTCGAGAGTGTGGTCGAAGTATTGCCGCGGGTACCCTTGGCCATCGGCCGTGTTGTGTCATCATCACTCACTCAGCACAATGAAACACATTTGCTCACCCAGTTTAATGGGGTCAGAAAGCACTACATAGATGCGGCGTGCCGCTGGCACGCCCGGGCACGCCGGCCCCGAGATCTGTATCTGGCCGCTTCCCCGACTCAACGCCCGTTTGCGGCACCACCGCTGTTGTGTCGCCACAATAAGGTCGTCAGCTGTCCCGACCGGCTGGATATCATTCAGCAAAGTGGTTGGTTTGATGCCCCCTGGTACGTCAGTCATTATGCCGACTTACAACAAAGCACCTTCGACCCGGTATTGCATTACTGCCGGCACGGGGCTGCCGAAGGCCGAGATCCGGGTCCGCTATTCAATACCTCCAGCTATGCCGCCTTCTATTCCAGCGTCGAACAGCCCATTTCTGCTACCGAGGCATTGCTCCACTTCCTGACGATTGGCCAAGGTCTGGGATATCAGGCGTGCCCACACTGGCCCGGGAGCCAACCCGAGCACGATAACCGCCCCTGGGTGATGGTCTGCGGCCACCAGTCAGCCCAGCAGGTATTTGGTGCCGAACGCTGCTTGCTGGACGTGCTGGCGGCATTATCGGCATTACAACTGAATGTACTGGTTACCCTACCCAGTGCCCTGAACGCAGACTATGTTGCCGCCGTTCGGCAACGCTGCCGGCGCCTGGTGGTATTACCCTACGGCTGGTGGCATGCCGATAAGCCCACCTGCATGCAAACCGTGACCCTGTTTGCCGGGTTGATGGAGCAATATGCGGTCACCATGCTGCTGGCCAACACCCTGGTGCTGGATGAACCCTTACTGGCGGCCAGACGATGCGGTATAAGGGTTGCCTGGTATGTGCACGAGCTGATTGAGTCAGACTCCGAGCTCTGTGCCGCATTAGGTGTAACACCGGCCATCATGCGAGAGCGGGTCGCCGCCATGGCCGACATCCTGCTCGCCAATTCACGGGCGGTGGCCGATTACTGGCCTCATACGCCATCGGTCGTGGTGCCGAACGTGGTAAATGTTGCCGATTATGAGCTGCCCGTCGCCTGCGCCAGCAGCGTGAAGGTAGCGTTGATCAGCAGCAACCTGCCTAAAAAGGGCTTATCTGATTTTGTGCTGCTGGCACAACGATTAGCCCACAGCCAAGCTGCCGTGCGCTGCCTGTTAATCGGCCCGGAAACCGAAGAGGTGACCAGGTTGAAACATCGGCAGGCCGCCGGTGACTTACCGGATAACCTGATTTTTATGGGATACATGCCAATCACGGCCGCGCTGACCCAGGCCGATATCGTGCTGAATTTATCCCGCGTACCGGAGTCCTTCGGCCGTACCCTGCTGGAAGCGATGGCGGCCGGCAAGCCGGTGATTGGCTACCGCTGGGAGGCGCCGGCCGAATTGGTGATGGATGGCGAAACCGGTTTTTTACTGCCACCGGGCGATATTGACGGCGTGGCCGAACGCATCGCCCAGCTGGCTGCGGATCCCGCATGGCGCCGGCATATGGGTCATGCCGGTCGGCGCCGTGCAGAGCAGTGTTACAGCCCAGAAGTGATGCAGGCGGCACTGCTCAAGGTGCTTAACGCCCAGTCGGGGGCACCTTTATAAGATGGGGAGCAGGGATGCAATACCAGTCTTTTCCCGGCGTTAAGGGCGACTCCCAGTCCCTGCTCAAACTCAAGGCGCTACGCCTGCCCCCCTTGCAAGGCAAGCGCTTCCTTGACGTTGGCTGTAACGAAGGTTTTTTTTGTGGCTATGCCCTGTTTGATGGCGCCACCCGGGTGGTAGGCATAGATAACTCCGCCACTGCGCTTGGCAAAGCCGCGCTACGTTTCCCGGAAGCGGTGTTTATTAATCAGTCATGGACGTCGCTGCCGGAAGGGCCATTCGACGTCATTACCCTGCTTTCGGCGCTGCATTATGCAGAAGATCAGGCGGATTTAATCCATCGCTTGATGGCATCACTGGCAAACGACGGCTTGTTGGTACTGGAAATCAGCATGGCGCCAGGTACCGAGGATGAGTGGGTCAGGGTGCGCCGCGCCATTGACGAACGCTATTTCCCTACCTGTAAAAAACTGGGAACTGAACTCAAAGACTATGCCTGGAAGCTGATTGGCCACAGTGTTAACCAGGCCGGCGATCCATTGCAGCGCTATGTGGTACATGTTCGTAAACTCAAACCCTATGCCTGGCTGCTGATGCAGGATCCGGGGTCGGGCAAGTCCACCATCAGCCGGCGGATGTTTGGCGGAAAGCCTGGCGTACCTGTCGTCTCGGGCGACCACGCCTATTTGCGGGTGTTCGAAGGCCAACTCGAGGTGTCCGATAAGCTCCGCACGCTGATCAACGAGGAATTCTCCACGGCCAGTATCGACAGGGTTACCCGGCGCGTGATGGCGCAAGGCCTGGCCGAGGAAGTGGTCGCGCTGTGGGTAGACCAGGCGGGCTTCAGGGATTTTGTGCTCGACTCCTATGTACCCGAAGCGTACCGGCAGCAGATTAAAGACAGCCTGCAATCACTGGGGTATTTCCCGGTGGAACTTTGCTGGGACAACACGCCGCTCACGGACTCCAAGCTTGCGTGTGAAAAAGCCAACGGTTACCAGACGCACCTTAAAGACGTGGTTCGCGCCCGCCCTGCCGATTGCGTGCGGATAACCAGGCGGCTTCGGGACGACGTAACACCACGGGTACGCTGGCACCTGGACTCACCGGCCAATGGCGAATGGCTGGTTAACGAGGGCACTTTCAAGGTAGCCGGGTGGCTGGTGACAGAGGACCACCTTGAGCGGGAATTTGAGATATACGTTGCCGGCCGGCAAGGTCACCTGCAGTTTAAGCCACAGCAGAGGCGTCTCGATGTGCTTCGTGCGCTTTTTGGCAGCGAAGACCATGCCCCCCCGTTCTGGCAGTCCCGGCCCTGCGGCTTTTCTTTTGAGCTGCCGGCTCACTGGCTAGAGGCAGGCTTCGAACTGGGAATGATCTCGGGCAGCCGGCATGTTCCTCTGGCTTTTGTTGCACATGCACGACTGTCATCGCGCAAAACCGAAAGTTTAGGCATGCGTCTTGCCCGCAGCTTTATGCGGTATCGTGGCAGGCGCCCGGATTGATGGTGACCCCATGATCTTTCCCTCCCATGCCTCGGACTCGGAACGATGGCAACACCTCAAGGTCGGTGTCAGCCAAGGCGCATTGCGTCCTGGCTGGGTGCTGATACGTGGTTTACTCGAGTACAGGGGCTCGAGCCTGGAAGCAAACCTGATAGCGGAAGACCAGCAAGGAAAAAGAAAGCATTTTGCCCTGCCGGTCACGCTTAAAGGTACGCTACTCGAGCTGGTTTATTTACCAAAGGGGGTCCAGCGTGTATGGATTGAGCTCAGCAGCAACGAGCCAGTTAGCTGTACCGGCCCCATTGCCCTCGAGCCGGTCAGCCTGCTCACCTGCCGGATTTTGATGTGGCGCCGGACCTTCTCGGCGCTCTTAAACACACCATTACGACAACGCCGTGCCCAAGGACTCACATGGGCGTTAACGCTTTTTAATCCGCGCAAGGCATATGGCCTGGTGGGTAAAGCCCGTCATTTTGCCGCGTCGCCCTCCTACTCCGACTGGATAGCCCTCTGTGAACAGCATACAACCGCCGATCGAAGGCGCTTGAAACGTGCGATAACAGGCAAGGCGCTGCGGCAATGCGTCTTTGATGTCGTAATTGATGCCCGTGAAGGTGCGCCGTTAGCGGCAATTTCCCGTTCGCTGGTATCGCTTGGCAGACAGCTGGAAATACCTTTCCGGCCCTGGGTGTTAACCACTGAACGGCACCATGCCGAACTCGAGGAAAAACTGCGGGGCCGGGCAACCGTACTGGATGCAGAGGCACTCCCTGGCCTATTAGATTCCAGTAAATGGGTCTTTATGCTTGCTCCGGGGACCGAGTTGGCGCCCTGGACACTGGCCTGGATGACGATTGAAACACGCACTGCCGAGACCAAACTGATCTATTCCGACCATGATTATCTGATGGCTGGCAAGCGGATTCATCCTCAGTTCAAACCGGACTGGTCTGAAGAGCTGGCGCTAGCCTCGGGTTATGTCGGCGAGACCTTTGCCGTGCGCGCCGATCTGTTTCGCCGGGTATTGCTGCAAGCGGGGTTTGACAGTACTTTTCAGTTGATTCTGGATGCGGCGACCCTGGCCGGCCCCTCGGCGATATGTCATATCCCCGCCGTGCTTTGCCATCAAAGATACCGTCCATCCGCGATGGCAGCCAATATACAGGTGCTGGAAAAACATCTGAGGCAACGTGGTGTGGAGGCCGAGGTGGAACCATCAGGCACCCATCTCAGGGTGCGCTATCGACTCCCCGAACCACGACCCAAAGTCAGTATTGTGGTGCCGACCCGGGATGCACTGCGCTACCTCAAGACCTGTGTTGAAAGCGTACTGAGCAAGACCACCTGGCCGGATTTCGAGCTGTTGGTGGTTGATAATCAAAGTCGCGATAGCGGGGCCTTGGCTTACCTTGAACGGTTGGATCGTGATGCTCGGGTGCGGGTATTGCGCTATGATCAACCGTTTAACTTTTCTGCCATCAATAACTATGCGGTTCAACAGGCCAAGGGAGAGGTCCTCTGCCTGTTGAACAATGATACCGAGGTCATCTCTCCCGATTGGCTTGAAGAAATGGTTTCCCGTTTGCTACAGCCCGGCGTGGGAGTGGTAGGCGCCAGGTTGTATTTCAGCAACGGTCGGGTACAACATGCCGGCGATGTGCTGGGGCCCGGTGGGTGTGCGGCCCATCTACATGGCGTGCTGGAAGCGGATGATCCCGGCTATATGCACCGGGCCGTGCTCCCACAGGACTTGTCTGCGGTGACCGCCGCTTGTCTGGTCACCCGGCGTACGCTCTATCAACGGCTGGGCGGGCTGGATGCAGCCAACCTGCCGGTGGCGTTCAACGATGTAGATTACTGTCTGCGGGTAAGAGAGGCAGGCTGGCGAGTGGTTTATACGCCTTATGCGGAGCTGTACCACCATGAATCCGTTTCTCGAGGCCGGGACGATGAGCCGGAGAAGCAGGCACGGGCGAAACGCGAAGCCGAGTACATGCGCAGGTGTTGGGGCCATGTCATTGAACGGGATCCGTTCTACAACCCCAACCTCAACTATTCACAACCCGACTTCAAGCTGGGCAAGGTCCCGCGAGTGACCTGGCCTTGGTGAACGCTTTCTTGTTCGAGTGGCTCATGGATTTTCAAGCACTTTCGATATCTGATGTTAGTTGGGCTCAGGGCAGGATCCTGGACCTCGTTTTCGACAGCCCCCCTTGTTTAGGGGACCGATGATGCCTGGGCCCCTGATCGTAGAACAACTTCCCAACCCCACGACGGATTTTTTTATTCAGCCGTTACTGAATACGTTGGGTGTAACGCCTGAACGGGTTGGGCTCGGTGAACCGCCGCCGGTGACCGTTCTTGAAGGTGATTCGGTGATCTTCGTGCGCTATCTGTCACCCCGCTGGCGTCGCTGGGTGGAGGCAAACAAAGATCGGTTGGGGCAGATCATTTTTTTTATGGACGATGATCTCTTTGACCTGAAAGCGCACGCCGGCTTGCCGCTGCATTATCGTTGGAAACTTTATCGCCTTGCCTGGCGGCATCAGCAATGGCTCAGGAAGATCGGTGCGCAGCTATGGGTATCCACACCCTGGATGGCTGAGAAATATGCAGACTGGAACCCCCGCGTCTTACAGCCCGGAACGCCCTATGGCGATCCGCAACCACTGAAAACGCTGTTCTATCATGGTTCTGAATCGCACAGTGATGAGATCCGTTGGCTGTATCCGGTCGTCGAAGCCGTGCTTAAACAGGAGCCGACCCTCTGCTTCGAGATAATTGGGGATAGCCGGGTACATTCGCTGTTCTCCGCGTTACCGCGCGTTTATGTTCTCCATCCGATGACGTGGCAGGCCTACCAGGCCTTGTTGAGTCACCCTGGCAGAACGATAGGCCTGGCTCCGTTATTGGACAATGCCTTTAATTCAGCCCGCTCCTATACCAAGTTTTTTGATATCACCCGAGCCGGTGCCGCAGGCATCTATGCCGATCATCCCGTGTACCAGTCTATCGTCCGCCACCAGCACAATGGTCTGTTATTACCGATGGACCAACAGCTGTGGGTAGAGGCCATCTTGAAGCTGAGTCGAGACGACCTATACCGGCAGCGAATATTAAAAAACACCGGCACCCCTTTATAGTGAAATTCAGGAACTCCATTAGACCGTATTAAATGCTGCTAACCACTTCACACGGCATCTGGCGTCAGCGCCGGATACTCAATGGGCTGCTTGCTCCCCATACCCTGACTCGGAGACCCAGTGGGTCGCTGAACGCAGTTGTGGGCTGGGGAATGAAAGCCAATACCGACCGGGCACGCCAGTGGGCAACCCGCCGTGGCCTGCCCTTTTGGCAACTGGAAGACGGCTTTATCGGCTATATTGGTCACCCGGCAACCGGAGCCGTGCGGTTGTCGCTGATTGTCGATGAGGTGGGCGTGTATTACGACGCCACCCGCCCGAGCCGGCTGGAACAACTGATCGGTGACACCAGTTGGTGGAACCCTGCCTGGCAGCGACGGACGGAAGCGCTGTTAGGCATGCTGGTAACCCAAGGGGTCACTAAATATAACTGCTATGGAGATAACCAGCTTCCGGCGCATCTGGCCAGTCAACTGGATGCCGGTCGTCCCAAGGTATTGGTGATTGATCAGACCAAGGACGACCCCGCCGTGCATTTGGGGCTGGCGGGTGAGCACAGCTTTGCCGATATGCTGGCCGCCGCCCGCGCAGAAAACCCCGGCGCCCAGCTGATTGTTCGCACCCATCCGGATGTGTTGCTGGGCAACAAAAAGGGCTATTTAACAAACCTTGTCGGTGACGATATGTTGCTGCTGGCCGATTCCATCAACCCTTTTGCACTGATGACGGCGGTGGATAAGGTCTATACCGTCACTTCCCAACTGGGTTTTGAAGCGCTGTTGGTCGGCAAACCGGTGGTGTGCTTCGGCGCGCCTTTTTATGCCGGCTGGGGGCTGACGGACGACCGGGTCGCCATCGAACGCCGGGGGCTCAAACGCTCGCTCCACCAGCTGCTGGCAGCCGCATATTTACGTTATTGCCGGTACGCAGATCCGATCACCGGTGAACGGTGCGAACTGGAAGATCTACTGGATTTGATCCTGGTGCAGCGCCCGCCTGCCGGTCGGGTTAACAAGCTGTATGTCGTTGGGTTTTCGTTGTGGCGGCGACGATTCGCCCCCGTTTTTTTACGTCGTTATGCGGATGAGCTGACGTTTGTCAAAGATGTGTCGGCTTTGCCGCACGGGCGGGAGCCTGCCGGCAACAATGCGGTCTTGACGTGGGGCCGCAAATTTGAGCCGGAATTGGCCGGTTATGCCCTGCCGGTATGGCGGATGGAGGACGGCTTTTTGCGCTCGGTCGGCCTGGGCTCGGATCTGCGCCGGCCCGGGTCCCTGGTGGTGGATAATCTGGGCATGTATTACGATCCGCGCACATGCAGCACCGTCGAACAGTATCTGGCCACCCATGCATTTACCGGGCATGAACTGGCACAGGGTGAACGGCTGATTGACCACCTCCGGGAACAGGCGCTGACTAAATATAATGTGGGCACCCAAGCCGCGTTAAACTGGCGCGTCAGGGCCGGTGACAAGCCCGTCATCCTGGTGCCCGGCCAGGTGGATGACGATGCTTCTATTCGCCTGGGCAGTCCCTTCGTGTCGGGGAATGCCGCGCTGTTGCAACGGCTGCGGAACGAACATCCCGAGGCCTTTATTGTATTTAAGCCGCACCCGGATGTGGTAAGTGGCAATCGTCATGGCAAGGTGGCGGAAGCGGTGCTCGCCACCTGCGTCGATATGGTCGAGTGCGAGGCCGATATCGTCGCCTGTTTGGATGAATGCGATGCGGTGCATACGCTTACCTCACTCACCGGGCTGGAAGCCCTGATCCGCGGTAAGCCGGTCACCGTATGGGGGCAGCCGTTTTATAGCGGTTGGGGACTAACGGAAGACAAACATCCAGTTCCCCGCCGCCACCGGCCCCTGCCGCTAGCCGCCCTGGTGTACGCCACCTATGCCTGGTATCCCACCTATATAGACTGGCCGACCGGTTTGTATAGCACGCCGCTGCGCATGGCATGGCGGTTGGAGCAGGAGCGGACCGCCGCTAATATGGGGATGGCCCCCCTGACCCGCTGGTGGCCGCACCGAGTGCGAAATTTGTGGGAAGCGCTACGGGGATAACCCAGGCTCACCAGGTCATGGAGGAGGTGGCTTTTGACGGTTAAACAACGCCAGGTGTTTTATATTTCCGGCTTCGATCCTCGTGGCGCCGCCCATTATCATGCTTTATACCGGTCCCAGGCCGCGAAGCAGGCCGAAGGCCACGGGCTGGCGATCGAGGTCTCCCGCCGGCGACGGCTGTCGGCCCACCTGCACCAGTGGCAGCTGGACACCCGGCATACCCGGAGCCGGTACAATTTTTTAAGCTGGGACGATATTATCCGCGCCAACTGGACGCGGGGCTGGCCTGCTATTTTTACCGACCTCTGTTATTGCCTGTGGGTCTATATCGCTACCGGTCGCATCTTGGCGTTTGCCCGCGCCTCGCGCAAACAAATGCTGGCCGGCCTTTATCCTGTCCTCTTCGTGCTACTTGCCCTGACGGCAAGCGGCTATCTGGGCTACCTGGCATCGACCCTGCCGCCCTTTCCCGCCCTGCCCGGCGGCCTCGATAGCATACTGAGGAGCCTGCTCGCCGCCCTTGTATGCTGCCTGGCTATATCCGGCTTTATGGGCCTGGGCAACAGGCTGGCGGTGTTCTGGCTGTTGCGCATCTATGCCTTTTCCGCCAAATGGGCCAGGGGCGATATCCCCGGGCTGGATCAGCGTATCTCGGTATTTGCCGATGAGATCAGCCGGGCGATCGAAGATACCGATAACGAAGAAGTGGTGATCATCGCCCACAGCGTCGGCACCATGCTGGTGGTCCTCGTGATGGCCCGGGTACTGGCCCATATTCAGGATAGGCAGCCGTTTGCCCACCGCCGGGTGGTGCTGATCACCCTGGGGCACTGTATTCCGTTGCTCAGTTTTCAGCCCAGCGCCAAGCCGTTTCGCCAGGCCCTGCAACGGTTGGGGCAAGATGCGCGGCTGCTGTGGCTGGATTACAGCGCCCCCACCGATGGCGCCTGTTTTCCGCTGTTGGATCCCGTCACCTCCTGTGGGCTGATACGCGCCCGGGAAGCCGGCCCCAGGATATTGTCGCCACGCTTTTTCACCCTCTATCATGCAGATCACTATAAAAGGCTCAGACGAGCCTGGTACACCATGCACTTCTTGTATCTGATGGCCACCGACAAGGCCGGCCCCTACGATTTTTTCGCCTTTACCGCCGGTCCCGAGCGGGTTGCGGCGCGCCTGGAGCAACAACGATGACCTGTCCCGTATTCCCGAAGCCGGCCAAAACCAAGGCCTCGCTGTGGAAGGTGTTCCTTACCAAACACCACTCCTGGCTGGATGCCCTGTATGAACGCAGCTATGGCATGAAAATGGGCCAGTTCAACCTGCCCGGCCTCAGGCTCTACATGATCAACCAACCCGAGCTGGTGCGCCGGGTGATGGTGCAGGAAGTGGAGCAGTTCCCCAAGCACAAGATGCTGGAGGACATCCTCACCCCCCTGCTTGGAGAAAGCATCTTCACCACCAATGGCAGCCGGTGGCAAGCTCAGCGGGATATGCTGGATCCGGCGTTCAAACATGCCCGCGTGCAACAAGTGTTTGGCCTGATGCTGGATGCGACAACCGCTATGTCAGCCCGGCTGAAACAGCTGGATCAGGCTCCCATGGTGGATATGGATCCGGAAATAACCTATGTCACCGCCGACATCATCTTCCGTACCATCATGTCGGCGAAACTGGAGCCGAAGCAGGCCAGTCGTATCCTGGCCGCCTTTGTACATTTTCAGGCCGAGTCACCCAAGCTGGCCCTGCTCAGGATGTTCCGTATGCCGAACTGGCTGCAACGCAGCCTGAGTGGGCGCAAGCAGTTGCAGGCGGCCAGGGTGATCCGTACCACCATTGAGGACATACTCCGGCCCCGCTACGGCGAGGCGGCAGCGGCCCGGGCCGGCTGTCCGCAGTCCAGGGCTGCGCTGGAGGGCCGGCAGGATATCCTTTCTTCCCTGCTGCTGGCGGAGGATGCCAGCTCGGGTGAGCCGTTTAGCTTTGATGAGATAGTGGATCAGATTTCCATGCTGTTCCTCGCCGGGCACGAAACCTCGGCCAGTGCGCTCAGCTGGTCGCTGTATCTGCTGGCGCTGTATCCGGAGATCCAGCAGGATGCCCACGATGAGGTCAAGCGAGTGCTGGCGGAGCAGCCCTTAAGCGTGGAAGCCTTGAAAAAGATGGTGCTGGTACGGGATGTGTTCCGCGAGGCCTTGCGCCTCTACCCTCCGGTGGGCTTCTTGGTCCGCCAGTGCGCCTCTGCCACCGAGATGCGTGACAAGAAAATGCCCAGGGGCGCCTCCGTGGTGGTTTCTCCCTGGCTAATTCACCGCCACCAGGATTTCTGGGACAACCCCCATGGCTTCGATCCCTACCGCTTTACCCGGGGCCAGTTCAAGACTCCGCTGCACAAGTCTTACCTGCCCTTCGGCGCGGGCCCCCGGGTGTGCATCGGTGCGGCCTTTGCCCAGCAGGAGGCAAGCCTGATCCTGGCCACCCTATTGCAGGACTACCGCTTTACCCTGGTTGAGGACTTCGTGCCCGAACCCGTGGGACGGCTGACCATCCGTTCTGCCAATGGCATGAAATTGGTCTTGAGTCGCAGGGAGTAATATGAGGGAACGTATAGCGGGTTTTCTGCTGATGTGTGTAGTAGTGCCCATGGCCATTTTGGGCTATGTGATCCTTTGTTATGTGGGCTTCCTCGGCCGGGTTGAACGCGCTCGCGCCGGGGTGCGCGCCCTGGATCATTTTGTCAATGCCGCCGTGTTCAACGGCTATGCCTGGGAGTCGGTTTCGTCCCATGCCTGGCGTGCACGGGACCACAAGCGCTGGGCCCGCCTGGTTGTCTGGCTGACCGACCGGTTCCAGCAGGATCACTGCCGGCGCGCCAACAAGCGTGAACAGCCAATCGTCGACCTGGTGCTGCAAAAAGGCCTGCATAAGCAGACCATCAAGTAAGCTTCCAGCTTTAAACTTTCGGCTTAAAACGGGAACACCAGCGGCACCAGCACTATCACCCCGGCAGAATAAAGCAGGCTCACCGGCAGGCCGGTCTTCATATAGTCCAGCATGCGATAACGGCCGGGTGAATAGACCATCAGGTGGGTCTGGTAGCCAAAGGGCACGATAAAACAGGCGCTGGCACCGTAGGCCACCGCCATGATAAAGGGCAGTGGATCGGCACCAAATGCCTGGGCGGTAGACAGGCCGATGGGAAAAGCCAGGGCCGCCGCCGCGTTATTGGTCACCGTCTCGGTCAGCACCAGGGTGATCAGATACACGCCGATAAAGGCCCCCAATACCCCATAGCCATCAAATACCAGGCGCATAAAGTCCGCCACCAGCGCCGCCGCCCCCGAGCTTTCCAGCGCCTTGGCGACCGTCAGTGCCGAGCCGATGATCAGCATCAATTCAAACGGAAAGCGTCGACGCAACTCGCTGACCGTCAACACCCGGGTCACCAGCAACGCCGCCAGCAGCATTATCAAACCATTGAACAGGGGCCAGATCCCCAAGGCAGCCAGGGCAATCACCCCGCCAAAACCGCTAAACGCCAGGGTGCTTTGCCGGGCGCTCAGCTTGGGTCTGAGCAGGGTGCCGTTCAACACATGAAAATTGCGATCCAGGTTTTTGTGCTGGGTAAAATCCGATCCCACCGCCAGTAACAGGCTGTCTCCTACCCGCAGCGGCACCCGGCCCAATTGACCGGTCAGCCGCCGTTCGCCCCGCCGTATCCCCACCACCCCGGCATTAAACATGGTCCTGAAATCCACTTCCTGCAGGGTACGCTTGGCCAGTTCCGACTCGTTGGAGATAACCACTTCCACCAGGTTGGAGGCCAGCAGCGCATCGGCCCGGGAACCGAATACATCCAAGCCCTGAAAGCGTTGCAATGCCTGTACCTTGTGGGTTTCTCCGGTAAATACCAAGACATCACCTTGATGCAAAACTTCATCGGGCGATACCGGAGATATCAGCCGGCCATGCCGCTCGATTTCCAGCAAAAACAAGCCATCCAGGCTGCGCAACTGGTTGCCTTCTATGCTGTTGCCAATCAGCGGAGAACCCTCCATCACTTCCGCCTCGAGAAAATAAGCCTGATTGGCTTCCTTATCCTGGGCATTGTTGCTGGGCAGCAACCTAGCACTGAGCAGCAGGCCCGCCAGACACAAGAGGGCCACCGGTATGCCCACCAGCGCAAACTGGAACATGCCCAGGGCGGGCAGGCCCGCATTGACCACAAAGGAATTGACCACCAGGTTGGTCGAGGTGCCAATCAGGGTAGTGATACCGCCCAGGATGGAGGCGAACGACAAGGGGATAAGCAGCCGCGAAGCCGGCAGGTAACGCTGGCGGGAAATCACCCCCAGCAGTGAACCCACCACCGCGGTGTTGTTCAAAAAGGCGGAGAAAAGCGCGGTCACCCCCATCAAGCGCAAGGTAGCGAAAGACTCCCTGCCCTTGAGCAGCATATCGGAAAAACGATCGAGCAATGGCGAGCGCTCCAGCGCCAGCGACACCAGCATCAGCACTATCAGGGTCGCCAGGGCCGGGTTAGAATAGCTAGCAAGCAGGACTTGTTCATCCACTATGCCAAGCATCAGGTAGCCAGCAGCCCAGCAGCTGAACAGCACGGCCGGCGAGAATCGTCCCTGGATCAACAGGCCCAACAGGGCCCCGATTGATGCTAATACCCAATACGCTGACATATATAACCACTCGCTCTTTAAGCAGGGCTATCATTGTAATCATATATCAAATAAACTGGATATATAGATTTAATATAACATTTAGCTATTAGTATAATCCATTGATGAGAACAGACACCATGACACTTACGCACCTGCAACGGCTGGAAGCCGAAAGTATCCATATCATGCGTGAAGTAGTGGCGGAAGCCGATAACCCGGTCATGCTCTACTCCGTCGGCAAGGACAGCGCCGTGATGCTGCACCTGGCGATGAAGGCATTTTATCCGTCGGTGCCGCCGTTCCCGCTGCTGCATGTGGATACCCGCTGGAAGTTCCGCGAAATGTACAGCTTCCGGGACCAGATGGCCGAAAAGCTGGGCATGGACCTGCTGGTGCACGTCAACCCGGAAGGCATCGAAAAGAACATCAATCCCTTCACCCACGGCTCGGCCATCCATACCGACGTGATGAAAACCGAGGGCCTGAAACAGGCCCTGGACAAGTACGGCTTCGATGCCGCCTTTGGCGGTGCCCGCCGGGACGAAGAGAAGTCCCGCGCCAAGGAACGTATCTTCTCCTTCCGCACCGCCCAGCACCGCTGGGATCCCAAGAATCAACGCCCCGAGCTGTGGAAGCTGTACAACGCCCGCAAGCACAAGGGCGAGTCGATCCGGGTGTTCCCGCTGTCCAACTGGACCGAGCTGGATATCTGGCAATATATCCACCTGGAAAATATTCCCATCGTGCCCCTGTATTACGCCGCCGAGCGCCCGGTGGTTGAGCGCGACGGTGCCCTGATCATGGTCGACGACGAGCGGATGCCGCTGAAAGAGGGCGAAGTACCGACGATGAAGAAGGTGCGTTTCCGTACCCTCGGCTGCTACCCGCTGACCGGTGCCGTGGAGTCGGATGCCGACACCCTGCCGGCCATCATCCAGGAAATGCTGTTGACCAAGACTTCCGAACGCCAGGGACGGGTTATCGACCACGACTCCGCCGCATCCATGGAAAAGAAAAAACAAGAGGGTTACTTCTAATGGCGCACGTATCCGATTTGATTGCCACCGATATCGAGCAATACCTCAAGGCCCACGAGCAGAAGAGTCTGCTGCGCTTTATCACCTGCGGCAGCGTGGACGACGGCAAGAGCACCCTGATCGGCCGCCTGCTGTATGAATCCAAGATGCTGTTTGAAGATCAGCTGACCGCCATCGAGGCCGACTCCAAGAAATGGGGCACCCAGGGCGATGAGATCGACTTCGCCCTGCTGGTCGACGGTCTGGCCGCGGAGCGCGAGCAGGGCATCACCATTGATGTGGCCTATCGCTTCTTCTCTACCGACCGACGCAAGTTTATCGTCGCCGATACCCCGGGTCATGAACAGTACACCCGCAACATGGTCACCGGTGCCTCCACCGCCGACGCCGCCATCCTGATGGTCGATGCCCGCAAAGGCATACTGACCCAGACCCGCCGCCACAGCTACCTGATGTCGCTGCTGGGGATCCGCCATATCGTGGTAGCCATCAACAAGATGGACCTGGTGGGCTATTCGGAAAAAACCTTCCGTACCATAGTGGAAGAATACAGCGAATTCGCCAACCAGATTGGCCTGACCAAGGTCACCTTTATCCCCATGTCGGCGTTCAAGGGCGACAACATCATCACCCTGAGCGACAAAATGCCCTGGTACCACGGCACCACCCTGATGGGCTACCTGGAAACGGTGGAAGTGGACGACACCCGCCTGCAACGGAACCCGTTCCGCATGCCGGTTCAGTGGGTAAACCGCCCCAACCTGGACTTCCGCGGCTTTTCCGGCGCCATCGCCAGCGGCGTGATCAAGCCCGGTGATCGTATCCGGGTACAGCCTTCCGGCAAGGAAAGCCATGTGGATCGCATCGTGGTACACGGCGGTGATCTGCCCCAGGCGGTGGCCGGCCAGTCGGTGACCCTGACCCTGACCGATGAAATCGATATTTCCCGCGGCGATGTGATTTCCACCGTCGAGGCCCCGGCGGAAATCGCCGATCAGTTCGAAACCACCCTGGTGTGGATGCACGATGAACCGCTGCTGCCCGGTCGCTCTTACCTGCTGAAAGTAGGCACCAAGACGGTGACCGCCACCATTACCGATATCAAGTATCAGGTGAACGTCAACACCCTGGAGCACACCGCCGCCAAGAAACTGGAACTGAACGCCATCGGCGTATGTAATATCAGCCTTGACCGCGCCATCGCCTTCGACGCCTATCAGCACAACAAGGACACCGGCGGCTTTATCATTATCGACCGGATGAGCAACAATACGGTCGGTGCCGGCCTGCTGCATTTTGCCCTGCGCCGCAGCCAGAACATCCACATGCAGCATGTGGATGTGGACAAATCCGCCCGTGCCGTGACCAAGGGCCAAAAGCCCTGCGTGCTGTGGTTTACCGGTCTGTCCGGAGCCGGCAAATCCACCATCGCCAACCTGGTGGAGAAAAAGCTGCACGCCCAGGGTCGCCACACCTATCTGCTGGATGGTGACAATGTGCGCCACGGCCTGAACAAGGATCTGGGCTTCACCGATACCGACCGGGTCGAGAACATCCGCCGGATTGCGGAAGTATCGAAACTGATGGTCGACGCCGGACTGATCGTGCTGACCGCCTTTATCTCACCGTTCCGCTCCGAACGCCGCATGGCCCGGGAGCTGATGGAAGACGGCGAGTTTATCGAAGTGTTCGTCGATACCCCGCTGAGCGTCGCGGAAGAACGGGATCCCAAGGGCCTGTACAAGAAAGCCCGTCGCGGTGAGCTGAAAAACTTCACCGGTATCGATTCGGCCTATGAGCAGCCGGAAAATCCGGAAATTCGCCTGGACACCACAGGCCTGAGCATCGAGGCCGCCGCCGATGAGGTAATCGAAGCCCTCAAGCGTCAGGGAATCCTGCTGGCGGATTGAAACCTATAGAAGCTAGAAGCTTGTAAATCACCATTTAGAGCCCCTGCCAAGCTAAACCTGACAGGGGCTCTGCTTCCAGATTACAACTGATAGCTTCAAGCTGATTTTTGGGCCTGGGCCGATAAAACCGGCATCTCGCCAGATATCATCGCGGCGAGGTCACCGCTCCCCTTTTACCTCATTCTGGAATGAACCATGACTTACCTGACCCATGATCTGCTGGACCGTATCGAGGCCACCGCCCGGGAAGCGGGTGCCGCCATCATGGCCATTTATGGCCGTGAATTCTCAATAGCAGAAAAAGCCGATAACTCCCCGCTGACCGAGGCCGATGCCGCCGCCCACAACCTGATTGCAGAACGCCTGTCTACCCTGCCCTTACAGCTGCCCCTGTTGTCGGAAGAAGACACCCGGAACTTTTCCGGCGCCGATGACGAGGGCCGCTACTGGCTGGTTGACCCCCTCGACGGCACCAAGGAGTTTATCAAGCGCAACGGCGAATTCACCGTCAACATCGCGCTGATCGAGCAAGGCAAGCCGGTACTGGGCGTGGTCTATGCCCCGGCGCTGGACGTGGCTTATGTGGCCGCCAGCGGGCTTGGTGCCTTTAAGATAGACAGCGAGGGCCAACGCCAGGCAATTCGGGTGGCCGAGCATGCGCAGGGTACCGTCTGGCGCATCGTCGGCAGCCGCTCCCATGCGGGCGATTCATTGCAGCAATTGCTGGATAAACTGGGGCCCCATGAGCTGGTGGCCATGGGCAGCTCGCTTAAACTGTGCCTGGTGGCGGAAGGCGCGGCCGATGCCTATCCCCGTCTCGGGCCCACCTCATTATGGGACACCGCCGCCGCCCATTGTGTAGTAGCACAGGCCGGCGGCGCCGTGGTGCAACTCGATGGCCAGCCCCTCAGCTATGCCGATACCCGGCAGGTGCTGAATCCCTTCTTCCTGGTGCTGGGTAAAAACGAGCTGGACTGGCCCAAACTGTTTGCCTGAACCCCATTGTCGGGCCTTGGCCCGACAAAAATACTATATGCAACAGCAGGCGGCCTATTTAGCCACCAACACATCACAGGGCGGCGCGCTTAAGAAATTCATGGCGACGCTGCCCATCATCAAACGGTTTATCCCCTGCCGACCATGGGTACCCAGCACCAACAGTTGTGACCGATGTTTGTCCACCGCATGGGCAATACAGGCTTGGGTTTCGCCGGTCAACACCTGGGTGTTGATGCGGCTTTGAACATCACTGGCCAGGAAGTGGAGCATTTCTTCGGCTATTTCCTGCTTGATACGCGTATTCTGCAGCGCCACCAACTCTTCCATATCTTGCTGTCGGTAATGAATGAGTCCCATAAAAGGAGGCTCAAACACATGTATCAATCGTATTTGTGTTTGTGGTGCCACCCATAAGGCAGACTTGAGGGCATAGTGGGAGCTACGAGAAAAGTCGGTAGCCGCCACTACTCTCTGGTAAGCCCCCGTTACCTCACCCGTTACCAACAATAAGGGTATATGGCTATATCTCAGCAGTTTCTCTGCTGTCGTACCCGCAAACAAGTCCTGCAGCGGATCCTTATGATGCTTGCCAACGATGATTAAATCGGCTGCAATGTCTCTGGCCTTGGTGATCATCGCCTTGGCCGGTTTACCCAAGATAACATCGCAATGGCTGCGCTGTGTTAGCTTCTCAGGTAAGGAATCAACAAAACCCTGCAGGGCCCGTCTGCCCGCTTCCTCCAAGCGGTGGCGCATAGGAGCCTCGACCAGCGACTCATAAAGGGTGAAGGCCTCATCAACCACATGGACCAAATGCAAGTCGGCATCCAGCACGCGAGCCAGTTCGCTGGCCCGCCGGATAACCACCATTGAGTCTGGCTCTAAGTCGATGGCGGCGAGCAGAGTAGTCATAACCTTCCCCTTAGTCAAAACGGACCCATTACGAGCAGATTACCCTGAACTCTCTGCTCTGCTAAGCATTCCCACTTTTGTCGACAAAAGCAAATTAAGCCTTCTCTTTACAGGGATTATCCGGCTCTCCTGGCTATTATTTTGTTCGGGCAGGCCTTTGGTTTACACTAGACCTCTTTTTACATTCCAGGACTTCCCGTGTTAACAGCTGAAGTTGCCATGCGTTGGTTGGTTGCCGGCCATATTAACCATTATGTCTGCGAAAATTGCCACGGCATTCATTTATCCGAGATCCAGGGCCTGGACGGGGTATTGGAAAGCCGATTGTTCGTGGAGCATGAAAACGCCATCATGACCACCGAGGTGGAGATCCGTCCCACCGGCCTGTTGCCGCTGATGGCCGAGCTGGGCAGGCTGAATATGAACTACCCCAGCTTGAAGGTGTTTGTCGATATCATCGACGACAACCTGCCCCGGCTGATCGTGGCCGAATATATTCATACCCAGGCCGGCATTGAACAACATCAGTTCATGTGGATTATGCAGCAGACCATGATGGCAACCCAGCAACTGGTACAAGAGATTACCGAGCTGGGGTTACTGGCGGTGGAAGAACAGCAAAAACCCCGCTCCGCTGTTCACTAAGCACCCAAAGTGGCGGGAGTTAAGGCAGTTGAGTCCCAAAGCGGATAAAAGTCCTTGATTCCCGCACGGCAAGTCGCTAAATTACGCCCCGTTCCCGCGAGAGTGCGAACGAACTGGTGACAGTGACACCCGTTATCAAAAAACACGAAAAATTTGGTGAGGTGTCCGAGTGGCTGAAGGAGCACGCCTGGAAAGTGTGTATACGGCAACGTATCGAGGGTTCGAATCCCTCCTTCACCGCCAGATTATAAAAAGACCTGCTTAACAGCAGGTTTTTTTATGCCTGCAAATTGTCAGTTCATCAATACTGAGTCTCACTATATTGTAGCGGTAAAAAAATACCACTCTTCGAGTGGTATTTTCGCCGATTGCCGAAATAATTACTGTTCCGTCAGCTGCTTGTCTACCTTATCCACCAGTTGCTGCCAGAAACCGAGGACCAGTTTTTGATCCTTATCATTCAGTTCACCGCTGAGGATGGCCTGGTTGAGGCTGGTTTTAACCCGGGCCTTTACATCCTTGATATGGTTGCGGCCGGCAATCTCGCTCTGAGCCACCGCCAGCGTGATATGGCCACGTAAATAACCACCGGCAAACAGCTGATCTTCGCTACAATGGGCGACGTTGCCGTCGATTTCAGCCAGCAGCAGGCGTTCAAATTCAAAAATATTCATTTATTCTGCCTCATATTCCGGGTTTGCCACCCGAACCAGAACTTCATCACGATAGCCAGTGATCACCCGGATAAGACCGCATAACTGCCGATCCAGTTCGGGATCATTGGTGTCAACTCGCAGCGGACGACCATGCAAGGAATTCAGCTTGGATTTGGTCGCCAGCAGCCAGATATTGTCGGGCCCCACGGCCCTGATGACCTGGGGACTCAGCTGTTGATTGCCACGACCAAAAATATGGCCCTGGCCACCGATCAAAGTGATCACCAGCTTGCATTTTTTATCCTTGACATACTCATACAAGCCTCTGGCATCCAGATCTGAGGCAATAAGCCGGCCCTGGTGTACCAGGTCCACGCCTAATAAGGTGTTCTCGAGGCCAAGACGCTCCATCACCGCCGCCACCGTGGTTCCCGAGCCCATGATATAGTAGCAGTCATCCTCCATCCGCTCGATCAGCTCGTCGGCGATGTCGGTCAGCACCAGCTCGGCAGACTCCTTGCCCGCGACCTTGACCGCCTGGATATATTCCAGTTCGCCGGGCACCCGCATTTCACCGTAGCGACAGGCACGCACCCGGCCTTCCCGGAAAGCCGCTTCGTCTATGTCCATCACATCGGCCTGGACCAAGCTGACCGGCTCACCCCGTACCAACCTGGCCAGCAACCGGCCGGTACCGGCCGGAGTCACGCCATAGACGCCGGAATGGATCTTCACGCCGGCCGGAATACCCAGCACACACAGGCTTTCCGGAACTTCGACACAGATATCCCGGGCGGTGCCATCCCCTCCGGCGAACAACAACAGATCGACCCCCTCTCGCACCAATAACTGTGCCGCCTGGTGGGTGTCGGCCGCGGTGCTGGGGCAGGCCGGTTGATAAAGGGTTTGATGGGGCAGGTTCAGGGCCCGGCAGACGCTTTCGCCCATATCACCGGCAGCCGTATAGATAAAGAATTGATCCTTAAGCGCCGCCAGCTCAGTCAAAGCCAGCTGGGTTCGTTGCAACGCCCGCGGCTCGGCGCCACGCGCCAGTGCCTCTGCCGCCATGCCGTCGCTGCCCTTGAGGGCAACACTGCCACCCAGTCCAGCCAGCGGGTTTACAATCAGTCCAATACGAAACATGCCCTACCCTATTGATAGTCAAAGTTGTCGGGGGTCAGCACGGGACGACCATAATGTTGCCTGAGTGCCGCCATAAAAGCTTCAGCCCGTGGCGGAAAGCTCTGGTCCAGATAGGCCAGGGCCTGTTCCCGCACCCTGGCCTGAAAGGCAAGTCTGTCCGGCTCGACCGTGCCGTTCAGGTTGTCGCAGCTGACGTTGAAGGGAAAACCACAGCTCAACGACAGCGCCCATTCTATTGCCTGGGGTTTGATCTCGACCGCTTCAAACTGTTGCTGCGCCTGGGCATCCCGGCCGTCGGGATGGTACCAGTAGCCGTAATCCACCTGAGTACGCCGGGCTTCTCCCGCCAGCAGCCAATGGGCGATTTCATGCAGGGCGCTGGCAAAATAACCGTGCGCAAATACTACCCGGTGATGGCCGCCCCGCTCATCGGCGGGCAGATAAATAGGCTCATCATCGCCTAATTCCAGACGGGTATTGTACGTGTCAAAGAAGGTTTGGTGAAACAGGGAAATCAGATCCCGGTAGCAAAATGACATGATAAAAGCGGCTCTCTGTGCGAAGCCGCTATTTTACTTAACAAGCCCGGGCCCACAAGTAGGGGATGCCGCCTTTTGTGGGTCAGCTCGTCGGGCCAAGATTTTTTAGTCGGGCCAAGGCCCGGCCTACGCAATTGTCAGAACAAGTTCTGACCCACAAGGAGGCAGTCGACTTCCAGCTGACATCCGGCCTTCCTGCTGAGCTTACCTCAGCAACGGTGTGGTGGTGCTGACTCCGGCATTTTGCGCCCGATGCCGCATTAAATGATCGAGCAACACGATCGCCAGCATGGCCTCGGCGATGGGCACGGCACGGATGCCGACGCAAGGGTCATGGCGGCCGCGGGTCACCATGTCGGTGGCGTCCCCTTTTACGTCTATGGTCTTGCCTGGCACCATGATGCTGGAGGTCGGCTTGAGGGCTATGCTGGCCACTATGTCCTGGCCGCTGGAAATACCGCCTAAAATACCGCCCGCATGATTGCTGGCGAAACCTTCCGGCATCATTTCATCCCTGTGTTCCGAGCCTTTCTGCTCGACCACATCGAAGCCGTCGCCGATCTCTACCCCCTTGACCGCATTGATGCTCATCAACGCATGGGCGATGTCCGCATCCAGTCGGTCGAATACGGGCTCCCCCAGGCCCACGGGCACACCGCTGGCTACCACCTGGATCTTGGCCCCAATCGAATTACCCTCTTTTTTCAGCTCGCGCATATATTCATCAAGCGCATCCAGCTTACCGGCGTCGGCAAAAAAGAAAGGATTGGTCTCGATAATGTCCCGCTCGAAGGCCTCAGCCTTGATCGGGCCCAACTGAGTCAAGTGACCGTAGATGGACACACCAAACTGGGCCAGCACCTTCTTGGCGATAGCGCCGGCAGCGACCCGCATGGCGGTTTCCCGGGCGGAGGAGCGGCCGCCCCCCCGGTAGTCCCGGATACCGTATTTCTGGTGATAGGTGTAATCCGCGTGACCCGGACGGAACAGGTCCTTGATGGCGGAATAATCCTGGGAGCGCTGATCGGTGTTTTCAATCAACAAGCCGATAGAGGTACCCGTGGTCTTGCCTTCGAATACCCCGCTCAGAATTTTAACCCGGTCCGCTTCACGCCTTTGGGTGGTGAAACGGGAGGTGCCGGGTTTGCGCCGATCCAAGTCCTGCTGCAGATCGTCTTCTGTCAGCTCAACCCCCGGCGGCACGCCATCCACCACGGCGCCCAAGGCCAAACCATGGCTTTCGCCAAAGGTGGAGACACGAAAAAGGGTTCCAATACTGTTCCCTGCCATTGTGGTTTCCTTTTAATTAAACTAAAAACTGATCACGAAAAGGTAGAAGATCGTTACGGTTGATAACAAAGATCCCATGGCCGCCTTTTTCCAGCTCCACCCAGGTCAACGGCAACTCGGGAAAGCAGGACTCCATATGTACCAGGCTGTTACCCACTTCCACCACCAGCAGTCCCTCGTCACTCAGGAAGTCACAGGCCTGGGCCAGCAAACGGCGGGTGAAATCCAGCCCGTCGAAGCCCGAAGCCAGTGCCAGCTCAGGCTCGTGCCGGAATTCCTCGGGCAGATCCCCCATGTCTTCTTCATCCACATAGGGTGGATTGGTCACAATCAGGTCATATTTGTCCCCAGCGGGGAGCGCCGAAAACAAATCCGACTCAATCGGGATCACCTGCTGCTCCAGGCCATGGTTTTGAATATTGATGTCCGCCACATCCAGCGCATCACGGGAAATATCCAGGGCGTCCACTTCGGCCTCGGGGAAGGCGTGGGCCAGGGCGATGGCAATGCAGCCCGAGCCGGTACACAAGTCCATGATACGGGTGGGCTCAATGGTCAGCCAAGGCGCGAAGCGGCTGTCGATAAGCTCGGCGATGGGTGAACGGGGGATCAACACCCGCTCATCAACATAAAACTCGTAACCGGCAAACCAGGCGGTATGGGTGATATAAGGCGTGGGAAGGCGCTGCTCTACCCTTTGTCGCAGGGCATCCAGCAACTGCTTTCGCTCTGACGGTAACAGCCGGGCGTCCCGTATGGTGGGCGGACAATCCAGTGGCAGGTGTAGCAGAGGCAAGATCAGCTGCACCGCATCATCCCAGGCATTATCTGTACCATGACCGTAAAACAGGCCGGCCTGCTGAAAACGACTAGTGGCAAAACGCAGCCAGTCGCCTATGGTATGTAGCTCGGTGAGCGCCTCATCATGAAAAACCGTGTCCAAAACCCCTTCACCTCGATAAAATGGCTGTTTTAAGCAAACGGACCCCATCAAATTATGACTGCATCCATCCCGCCCGAAGATGACGATAAAACGCTCTTTAAGGAGGCGGTGCAGGGTGTCCGTAGAATAAAGCAGGATACCATAAGTCCGCACCGGACGCCGGTCAAGGTGAAAGCTCAGCGGTGGATAGGCAAGAAAGACAAGGCCGAAGCGCATCCGTTTTCCGATGTCTACGAGCCTTACCTGGAGCAGGAAGGGCCCACCCGCTATCGTCAGGCCGACACCTCGTCCTATGAACTGAAAAAATTGCGACGCGGCGACTATGTACCGGATCTGTTTCTGGACTTGCATGGCCTGACCCAGGAGCAGGCCAAGGAGGAGTTGTCGGCCCTGTTACTGGCGGCCCGGCGCCAGCATGTGCGCTGCGTGTCCATCATGCATGGCCATGGCAAGCACATTCTGAAGCAACGCCTGCCCATGTGGCTGGCACAGCATCCTCAGGTACAGGCCTTCCATCAGTCAACGCGGGAATGGGGCGGAGATGCCGCCCTGCTGGTGTTGTTAAAAACCGAGCTGTAAAGCGATACGCTAGCAGGCTCGAGCTCATCCAGATTTAAGGTAATATTCGGATAACGATGAACTTACGGACTAGCTCCAAGGCATGCTTGCACGATATTGCCGCATCCAGCGCGGCAACACCGATTAGCGAACGGCCATCTATGATGCCGCGTCTGCAGGCATGTGCAGCTGACCTATCAACCTATTGATTTCCTGCACGGTAGTACGATGGCGCTCATCTGCATGAGCAGGCATCACCAACATCCCTTTGGCATACCAAAACGCGCCCCGGCCACGAATATATAAACGACCACTGAAAAAGGTTTTTACGTATTTGGCAATTAACAAAGGTTGATACTGTTTAAAAATACGCATGACTCACCTCTGCTTATTCTATTTTTTGCTCTACCCTACCCTAAAGACCTGCATTTCTGGTAATAATGTTCATAATGAGGTCGGATATTATGCGGTCCTTCCAACCAGTTAAAATCGGCACCCTGTCCCGCGTTCAAGGTAATCTTGGCGATACCCGCGGTCACAAAGATGGGAGCCATCAGTGGCGGACACAGGCTTTCAACCAAAAAACCGACCAAAGGCATATGGCTGACCACCAGCAGGTTACCGGCTTCGTTAATTTCAGCATATGCCAACAGCAGGCTGGCTGCTATATCAGGATCCGCATTGGGCGTTAACTCTTCACACCATTCCACCTGAGCCGCCGGTATCTTGTCGGCGATCTGCTGCCAGGTTTGTTTGGCACGTAAATAAGGGCTGACCAATACCCGATCAAATCCTGGTACCTGGGGTACCAACCACTGCGTCATTAAACAGGTCTCGTCCCTGCCTTGCTCAGTCAAGGGCCGTAAGGCATCACTGGATGCTTCTGGTGCCGACTGGCCATGGCGCATGATAAAGATATTCATCTCCACCTCACTTTAAGGCGAACTCCGCCCTCATCGGCGGGCATCATACCTTTGCTCTTCCCTGTGCTCAAGGATCCAGCTCACCCTTTGACTAAGAGGCCGAATGAGCCAAATCCAGGTCTTCTTTTAGCTATAACATAAAGATCGCAACTTCACAGGAAATCCTGTTTTTCTGCGACAGGGAAGCGGGCTGGTAAACGGTGGAACTAGCAACCCCTGGCTCGGCTACAGCCAAAGATTACCCTGAATTTATGACATTTTATTTAAAAAACAGAAAAAAAACTGGCCGAGGAGGCCAGTCAAAAGATGTCATACTAACGAGTGAACAGAAACCGAATCCGAGAACAGCTTGGTGATTATCTGGCTGTTAACGTGACGCCAACGACACCCAGCTTAATCACTTCCCTCATCGGCCTGCTTGATCCGGGTCAACAAACCACCTTGATGTCTGTTTACTGGTATCCAGCCATAACAGTACCAGGCAAGTAAACACGGCGACACCGATAAAGCCAATCAAGAAGATGACCGGCATGGCGGCGTAACCCAATACATTCCAGATTAGCTTTTCCAGGGCACTCATCTTACATCTCCAAACAGATCCTGATGAGGCATAGCTTAACCGCTCAGCCGTACAACCGGCTTGAGCGAGATCAAATCAGGCATGCCATAAGCAATATTTCATGCCCCGGGCACACACCAGAGACCAACGCCGTTTGGCCATAAACAGCGGCAATACCGCAGGTCCGAACAGACACCCCAGCAACGCCCAGCGACGTGGCGGCAGCGCACTTTGCACCGCTGCGACGTAATAACACAAGCCGAAAAAAGGGGCAGTAAAGAGTAACAACAGCATCATCAAATACCCTCCGCAATGGCGCAAGCCTAGCACAGCAGAGGTGGATTTTTAAGCGCCTTCAACGAGAAAATCGTCACAAGGAGCCGGCTCTGCGTCGCTCCCTGGCCCCCCCTCAGTAAAACCCCCGTCCCTCCCGTGCCCGGCGCCGCAGGGGCTCGCAAGGGGCGAAGCGCTCGCCGTATTTACGGCTGTACTCCTGCATTTTATCCACCAGGGCCTGGGCACCCAGCTGCTGCATATAATAGTAGGGCCCGCCCAGGAAAGGCGGGAAACCGATGCCGAAGATGGCGCCGATATCTCCGTCCCTGGCCGAAGCGATCACCCCCTCCTCCAGGGCAAGCACCGCCTCGTTCAACATCGGGAGCACACAACGTTCGGCGATTTCCTGGGCCGGCAGCTTGACCTTGGGTTTAACCCCCAGCAGCCGATAGACGGCTTCATCCACCGACCTGGTCTTATTCTTACCACCAAAACGGTAAAAACCACGACCATTCTTCTTGCCATAACGCTTGTCGTCCAGCAAGGTGGTAAACGCCGCCGGGGCCTGAAACCGCATACCTAGCTCCCGCGCTAACACAGGCGCTATCTTGGCGGCGACGTCTATGCCCACTTCGTCCAGTAGGCTGATGGGACCAATCGGGAAGCCGTAGTCCACCAAGGCACTGTCTATGCCCTCAATGGGCTCACCTTCCAGCAATAAACGGGCCGCCTCATTTAAATAGGGCGCCAGGATCCGATTGACATAAAAACCGGCCTTATCCCCGACCACTATCGGCGTCTTGCCTTGCTCCCGGGCCAGTGCCAATGCCGTCGCTACGGTTTGGGCACTGGTCCCTGCATGGGGAATAATTTCTGCCAACGGCATCTTGTCCACCGGACTGAAATAATGTAACCCGATCACCTGTTCCGGCCGCTGCGCCTTGGCGGCAATCTGATGGATCGGTAAAGAAGAGGTGTTGGAGGCAAAAATCGTGTGTACAGGGCAATGGGTCTCGATATCCGCCACCATCTGCTGCTTCACCGGCAGCTCCTCAAATACCGCCTCGACCACCATATCAACCTTATCAAACCCCTTATAGTCGATACCGCCGGTCAAACGGCCCAGCTGCACCTGCATCTGGAATTGGCTCAGTCTCTTTTCCCGCACCCTGGGCATCAGCAAGCCATAGCAGGTCGCCATGGCCTGATTGATGCCTTTGTGGTCGATATCCTTGATGCGCACCGGCAATCCGGCCCTGGTGGCAGTTACGAAGGCGATGCCGCCGCCCATCAGACCTCCCCCCAACACACCGATACGCTGTAGGGGCAAAGGATCAGCGCCGGCGAAGCTGCGTTCTTTTTTCATCTCTGTGGTGGCGAAGAACAGATGCCGCAACGCCGCCGACTGGGAGCTCATCACCAACTCGCCAAAGGCGGCGGCCTCGGCGCCCAGGCCAGATGCCATGCCTTGCTCCAGCCCGATGCGCACCACCTCCAGCAGTTTTTCCGGCGCCGGATAACGACCCCGGGTTTTGTCCCGCAGGCGACTCAGCGCCTTGTCAAACACCAGCTTGCGGCCGAGGGGATTGGCTTCCAGTAACAGGCTTTTAAGCCCGGTTTGGCGCTTATGCTCCGGCTTTCCTTGACGTGCCAACCGGATGGCGGTATCGATCAGGATAGTTTCCGGCACCATGTCATCCACCAGACCGGCCTTGTATGCGGCTCGGGCACGCAGCGGTTTGCCGGTGAGCATCATCTCCAGTGCCCGGGTCAAGCCGACCAGTCGGGGCAAACGCTGGGTACCACCGGAACCGGGGAGCAACCCCAGCTGTACTTCCGGCAGACCCAGGCGAGTGCTGTCAGCGTCGGAACATACCCGCCCATGACAGGCCAGGGCCAGCTCTAGCCCACCTCCCAGGCAAGGGCCATGAATGGCGGCGATCAGGGGAATGTCCAACGCCTCCAGCTCGGCAAAGATCTGCTGTCCCGCCTTGGCCAAGGCGGCCGCCTCGGCGGCCGTGGTGCAGGCGGTCAGCATATTGATATCGGCCCCGGCCACAAAAGAGTCGGGCTTGCCGGAGCACAGCACCAAGCCGTTGAGCTGATCATCCGCCTTTATTTCCATCAGCAACGCTCTGAACTCCTCGGCAAAGCTGGTACGCAGGGTATTCATGCGCTCCCCGGGCACATCCATGGTAATAATGCCAATGCCGTCATCTTTACTCAGGGTGAAGGCGCTCACCTTGCTGGTCTGGACCTGTTCGTTCATTCGGCTGCCTCCAATACCATAGCCGCGCCCAGGCCACCGGCGGCACAGGCGGTAGTTAATGCCAGCCCGCCTCCCCGGCGGTTCAACTCTCTCAGGGTCTGGGTGATCATGCGTGCACCGGTGGCGGCAAAGGGATGGCCATAAGCCAGGGAGCCCCCCAACACATTGAACTTACTCATATCGACCTCACCGATGGCCTGGCTGCGATTCAGCTGCTGACCGGCAAACTGCCGGCTTGCGAACATCTTCAGGTTGGCCAGGGTCTGGGCGGCAAACGCCTCATGCATATCGATCAGATCCATATCGCTTAACCGACAGCCGGCCCGCTCCAGGGCCAACGGCGTCGCATAGGATGGGCCCAGCAGCATGTCCTGCCACACGTCGATGGCGCTGTAGGCATAGCTGCGCAGATAACCCAACGGCCTGAGGCCCAGCGCTTTGGCTCGGCTTTCGGTCATCATCAGTATTGCGGCGGCACCGTCGGTCAAGGGCGTACTGTTGGCGGCGGTGACGGTGCCGTGCCGTTTGTCAAAAGCAGGTTTCACTTTGGCATAGTCCGCCAGGCTAGACTCGGTGCGGATATTGTTATCCCGTAACAAGGGTGTCTGAAAAGGGGGCACATAGGCGGCCATCACTTCATCGGCAAGCCGCCCTTGCTGCCAGGCGGTGTCGGCCAACTGGTGGGACCGATGGGCCAGCTCATCCTGCTCCTTGCGGCTGATACCATGGCGCTTGGCCATCTGCTCGGCGGTTTGTCCCATCGAGAGGCCGGTAGAATATTCGGCTACCGCCGGTGGCACTGGGGCCAGATCCTTCAACCCTAAGCGACGTAATATCTTGAGCTTGGCACTCAATGTCCTGGCCTTGCTGAGATCCAACAGGGCCTCGGCCAAGGCCCTGGAAACACCTATCGGCAACACCGATGATGAATCGGCACCGCCTGCCAGACCTGTGTTGATCTGGCCGGCCATCATGGCTTCGGCAATATTGGAGACGGCTTGAAAGCTGGTGGCACAGGCCCGTGAGACACTGTAGGCATCGGTTGTTACCGATAATTCCGTGCCCAGCACGATTTCCCGGGCAATATTGGGTGCCTTGGGCATCTGAACCACCTGGCCAAACACCAATTGCTCTATTTCAGTTGACGGGATGGGCATACGGGCCAACATTTCCGCCACCACCAGTATTCCTAGATCCAGCGCCGGAATGCCGCGATAGGCGGTAGACTGTCGGGCAAAAGGGGTCCTCAACCCATCAACAATGGCGATCCGGTCGCCCCTAGGGGTAATTAACTTGCTAGCCAGCATCATGTTCGCTCCTTGCTCTAAAGAGGTCTGACCTCTATGGGATTTTAGCAACCCTACAACAGGTTTAAAACAGTTGATTGAAAATATCCTGATTTAGGAAAAAGCTTAACAATTAAGCTGGAGTGGTCCCTATTCGCACATTAGACTAGGAAAAGCCGCCCCTACTCTACGGTGATCAATGATTTCCCTGTTTAAACGAAAGATACCCAAGCCTGATGCGGTCTCTAAAGGCATAAGGGTAAAACAAAAACGTTATGAGGCTTTGGTCTACGCCCTGCATGCGGACTTGTTTCGTTATGCGTTTTGGCTGTGTCACGACCGCCAGGTGGCAGAGGATCTGGTGCAGGAAACTTTTTTACGGGCCTGGAAGGCCCTCGACAGCCTCAAAGACGAAAAAGCGGCCAAGGCGTGGTTGATTACCATTTTAAGACGAGAAAATGCCCGCCGTTTCGAACGCAAACAGTTTGACCTGGTGGACTTGGATAACCAACAGGTCCCTGACAAGCACAGCCCTGGACCGGAGCAGGACATGGAAAGCGAGTTGCTCAGGCGTCATATCGGTGAGCTGGCCATCGAATACAGGGAGCCACTGCTGTTACAGGTGATCGGAGGATTCAGTGGCGAAGAGATAGCCGACATTTTGAATTTAAACAAAAATACGGTGATGACACGTCTATTCCGGGCCCGGAATCAGTTAAAAGAGGCACTGGATCATGACAAAACGATTAGAGGTCGGAACAATGGATGAGTTAGAGTTTCGCCGTCGGGTTTATACCGATCCCAACGATAAGCATCCGGATTTTCTATCTGCTTCCACCGATCATGCAGCAAACCGGCAGTTTCTAAACGAAATGAAAGACTTCAATCATAAGTTAGAACAGGCCATGAATGTGCCTGTGCCCAAGGGCTTCCCCGATACCCTGATGTTGAGGCACCTCCTGGGTGAACCAAAATACAGAGAAGGGCCAGGCTGGCGCTACTTGGCTATTGCCGCCTCGGTAGCCTTTGTCCTTGGCTTTGCTACCCGTTTTATCCACTTACCTGCCGAGGCCAGTCCCGGGCTACCTTCGATTGCTCAGGTGGCCCTGCAGCATGTACAGACGGAAATGCCCTTTACCCGTTATGTGGATGAGCAGGTCACGCTGATCGCTGCCAATGCCAAGTTGGCGCCCTATGGCGCCCGCTTGAGTGACATGAGCCGGGTAGGCAAGATTTACTATGCCAATCATTGCATGTTTCCCGGCGGCACGGTCGCACATCTGGTGATCGCGGGCGAGTATGAGCGTATCAATATCTTTTTGGTACCCATGGATCAACCGTTAAAGATGGAAAGCCAATTTGCCGGTCAGGGGCTGCAGGGTGAGGTGGTACCGATGCAAAATTACCGCCTGGTGATCGTTACCGATATGCAGGAAAACCTTAAACAGGTAACCGACACCGTCAAAACATCGCTGGAGCATATCATTTAACTGCTCACCGCTCGCCTATAAATAAGGGGTCGCTTGGCCTAATGCCGATCAGTTAAGGATCCATTGACCAAGCCTGCATAACTGACAAAATCCGATGCTCACTGGTCATCGGATTTTTTATGCAATTAAGTCAGGCGCTTGATGCCGTTCATCAGTTCACCCCTGAAGAGTTTGCCGGCTTGTCCGATCTGCTGTCGCCTGGACTCATCGAACAATGCCTAATCGATACCGGCGTTGCGTCCCTTCGCAAACAGCGCCTGGCAATGGAGGTGATGGTGTGGGCCGTGGTGGGCATCTCCCTGTATCACCACCTGTCCATGAGCCATGGTTGCCATTCCCTAACCTTGTTTGACCGCGGTTTTTATGCGTTGGGGTTACTCCATCGTTGGCAGTCCGCGGGGAGTGAACGTCATTGGTTGTTGCCCTTGCGTAAAGGCGCCCAGTACCAGCGGCTCAGGAAGCTTGTCCAGGTCAGGAGCCGGTTCCCCTGAGCGTCTCGCCCCAGGCCAGAAAGAAATGGCCGGATGCGCCAGCGGCCCTTTTTCTTATCGGTCAGCTGCAATTATTACCGGCGGTGGCAGCGGGTAATATTCCCAAGGTAATGCAAACCATACTGGATATGGCAGAGAGTTTTATCTTGCCGGCCAAACGCGAACGTAGTTACCCGAGGACGGTAAAGAAAAGGCCGGGGCGCTACGCGACCCGGCCTGCGAGGGATCAACGCTTGCCAGCGCCTTAACTGACAAGCATTAGGCCGCTTGGCCTCCATTTTATCACTATGGGCTATAGGGGGCGGTCAGAAATGCCAGGTCAGCCCCACGGTCAGCGCATCCATTTCAAAATCATCCTTGTCCAACAGGCGGGCATACTCGGCAAAGAAGCCGACTCCCCGTTGGTGACGCTTGCCTAAGAAACGCACCCCTACCCCATAACTGAGATCGCTTTCAGAATCGGATTCTTTCAGGCCAAATGCAGGGGCACTGGCCTCCGCTTCGGCTTCTGTCCAGCCCAATAGTCCATAGACCGACATAACGTCCTCGATCGGGAACTGAGGCAACAAATAAACGCCATAATAATGTTCAAGTTCGGTTTTCACCACTCCAGCCACAGTATCATCACCAAAGCCCTTCCCAAGGCGACCTTCAACAGCAAGATAGGGTGACGGCTGAAAACCCAGGTTCAGCCCGACAGAGTCCCAGTTAACGGATTCACTCAATGAGTCCGTGTCAAAATCAAGGTTGGCATAATTCAGCCCCACATAAAACTGATAGTCAGGGTTATGCCAGCTGGTATATACAGGGGATTGAGCATGAGCACTGGCCGCCACCAGGCATGAAGCCACTAAGATAGGTTTGATCATATCGACAATCCTTGTTTTTGGTTCTTATTGTGTTTGCGCATTTACCCGTAAAAGTAAAGCTAGACCTTCAGTCAAAGTTCCACAACAAAGAGCTGGGCAAATAAATTCCTGACTATGCTGTAAGTAAGCACCCTATCTGGTGTAGCATGCCGCCCCCTCGCTCACATGGAAGCGAAAACGCTGTTCGGAACAACAGGAATCTCCTCAATGAATATTGAATTCCCAATCTTGATTACCTTTGTCGGCTATCTCTTGCTCACTCTGCTGATTGGTTTGGTCGCCTATCGGGCAACCAGCTCGCTGAGCGATTATATCCTGGGTGGGCGCCGACTCGGGCCGGCGGTGGCCGCCTTGAGTGTCGGCGCATCCGATATGAGTGGTTGGCTGCTGCTGGGGCTGCCGGGTGCGGTTTATCTGTATGGTGTCAACCAGGCCTGGATCGGCATCGGCCTGGTGATCGGAGCCTGGCTGAACTGGTTGTTTGTAGCCAAGCGACTGCGTATCTATACCGAACAAGCCAATGACTCCCTTACCCTGCCCGATTTCCTGGAAAACAGGCTGGCCGACACCTCGGGTCTGCTGCGGGTGATCTCCGCCCTCACCATACTGGTATTTTTCGTATTCTACACCGCCTCGGGCATGGTCGGCGGCGCTATCCTGTTTGAAAAGGTTTTTGGCCTGCCTTACCTGAGCGCCTTGTTAATCGGCGGCAGCGTGATCGTGGCCTATACCTTTATGGGGGGCTTCCTGGCGGTGTCCTGGACCGACTTTTTTCAAGGCATCCTGATGCTGCTGGCACTGATCGTCATGCCCTGGGCGGTGATGAATGAACTGGGTGGGCTAGAGCAGACCTTGGACACCCTGGGTAAGATGGATGCCAACAAGCTTGATTTTCTTCATGATTTCTCATTGCTGAGCGGCCTGAGCTTGATGGCCTGGGGACTCGGATATTTTGGCCAGCCGCATATTCTGGCCCGTTTCATGGCCATAGACTCACCCCGCTCGGTACCCTTGTCACGCCGCATTGCCATGAGCTGGATGATACTGTCGTTGATTGGCGCCCTCGGCGTGGGCCTGGTCGGTGCCGTGTATTTTGCCGATGCGCCACTGATCAATGCAGAAACCGTGTTCCTGGCACTGGCCAATGCGGTATTTAACCCCTGGGTGGCAGGCTTTCTGATCGCTGCCATTATGTCGGCTATCATGAGCACCATCGACTCCCAATTACTGGTGTGCTCTTCCGCTCTGACCGAAGACTTTTACAAACGCTGGCTCAGGCCCCATGCCCATGACCAGGAGCTGGTGTGGATCGGCCGGATCGCCGTGCTGGTGGTAGCCATTTCTGCCATGTTGCTGGCCCTGGATCCACAAACCACCGTGCTTGGCCTGGTCAGTTATGCCTGGGCCGGTTTTGGCGCCGCCTTCGGCCCTGTCATCATTCTTTCGGTATATTGGCCTCGCCTGACCCGTAACGGTGCCCTGGCCGGTATCGTCCTGGGCGCTCTGACGGTGATCGGCTGGAAGCAACTCAACGGCGGCCTGTTCGATCTGTATGAAATCGTGCCCGGCTTCCTGCTCTGTGGCCTGACCTGTATCTTGGTCAGCAAGCTGGACAGGGAGCCGGAAAAGACCGTAGTGCTGGGGTTCAGGAGAATGGAGTCAGATCTCTAACCATTGATATCAATAACAAAAAGGGCCTTATCGGCCCTTTTTTGTAAACAAGTGTTTTACTTTTCCTTTACACTTATTTATCTTGTCATCTGGTAAGAGTTCATACCACTTACCGCCAACAATAAAATCCAAATGCACCTGCAGGATACGTTGAGTAAGGGAATCTACTTATGTGCCCAAAAAACTTGAAACTGTCTTTGCTCGCCGCTGCTGTTACAGTGGCAACCGGGCAAGCCCACTCCGCCGCCTTCCAGCTGGCCGAACAAAACACCACCGGTCTCGGCCGTGCCTATGCCGGAGAGGGAGCCATCGGCGACAACGCCTCTGTATTAGGTCGTAACCCGGCGGCCATGACCCTGTTTGACAGCGCGGCACTCTCTGCGGGTGCCATCTACGTTAACCCTGAGGTAGACGTAGAAGGTAAAGGGACAACGGCAGCAACGGGCCAAGGTTCCGGTTTACCCACCCAATCCGAAGATATCGCCGGCGATGCCCTGGTTCCCTTTTTCTATTACATCCAGCCCATCAACGACCAGTGGACAACGGGCTTCGGCGCCTTCACCAACTATGGCTTGTCCACTTCATATCAGGACAACCATTATGCGGGCACGGTCGCCGGCATGACCTCGCTTAAAACACTGAACCTGAATCCCAATATCGCCTTCAAGGCCAATAACCACCTCTCTCTGGGAGCCGGCGTCAATGCGGTATATGCCGATGCCGAGCTGGTGCGCCATCTAGGTATCGCCTCTGCGCTGATCCCAGGAACGGTACCGACAACAGAGGCCGCTCGCCTGGAGGGCGATGACTGGGGCTACGGCTGGAATATCGGCCTGCTGGTTGAGGCCGATGAGCACAACCGCTGGGGCCTGAGCTATCGGTCTGGGGTCGATATTAAGTTTAGTGGGGAGTTTACGGGACTTACTTCCGCACAGCAGAGGGTTCCCGCCAACCTGGATGTCACCTTGCCCGCCATGGCGGAGTTTTCCGGTTTCCATCGGCTCAATCCCGACTGGGCACTGCACTATGGTCTGCTGTGGACCGAATGGAGCAGCTTTAAGGAGCTGAAAGCCGTGGGCTCCACCGGCCAGGAACTATTCCAGAAAGACGAACAGTTTAAAAACAGCTGGCGGGTGAGTGCCGCCGCCACCCATCGGCTCGATGAGCGATGGACCTTGCGCGGCGGTGTTGCCTATGACAGATCCCCGGTACGGGAAGCATTCCGCTCCATCTCGATTCCCGACAGCAACCGTGTCTGGTACAGCCTGGGCTCTACTTACAGCTACAACCAGCAACTGAGCTTCGATGCCTCCTTTGCCTTCCTGAACGGTAAGAAGGTCGACGTCAAAGAAGATAACTTTGAATTTATCTCCGGCGGCGATGCCTACCTGTTTGGCCTTCAGATGAACTACCGATTCTGAGCAGGAAACAAACAACAAAAGGCGCCGTCAGGCGCCTTTTGTTTAACACTCAGGCCCGAGCCTTACCCTGGATATAATGCCGGCGACAGAGTGCCACATAGCGTTCATTGCCGCCGATTTCCACCTGCTCTCCTTCCCTGACCAGGCTCCCCTCGGCATCCAGTCTGGCATTCATATGGGCCTTGTTTCCACACCAGCAAATGGTTTTCAGCTCTTCCAGCTTGTCGGCCAAGCACAACAAATAGTAAGCGCCTTCGAACAGCTCACCACGAAAATCGCTTTTCAAACCGTAAGCCATCACCGGAACATTGAGCTCATCCACGATTTGCGCCAACTGGTACACCTGTGCCCGGGTCAGAAACTGCGCCTCATCCAAAATAAATACATCCAGCGATGCCAGCTCTGCCTTCACCTTGATCAACCTGAACAAGTTACAGCCTGTGCCGAAGGTATCCACCTCAAGCTGCAACCCAACCCGGGCCCGGATAATACCCATCCCCGCCCTGGTATCCATGCGAGGTGTCATGGCATAGGGTGTCAGGCCCCTCTCCTGGTAATTAAAGTGCGCCTGAATAAGCTGGGTCGACTTGCCCGAATTCATGGCGGCATATTTATAGTGCAGCGACGCCATGGGCCCTCCTCCCTTGCCATCGACGCCAGCCGAGGAGTATCAATGCAAAACACGACAGGGCAGCAATAAAGCCCGTGGCCAGGGAGCCGCTATACCCCAATACCAAATATCCAGCCACACTCACCAAAGCGATAGACAGCGCATAAGGCAGCTGAGTAATCACATGGTCGATATGATGGCAAGAAGCCCCGGTAGAAGACAATATGGTGGTATCTGATATGGGCGAGCAATGGTCCCCGAATACCGCTCCCGCCATGACGGCAGATAAACCCGGTAGCAATAGCTGAGCATCGATCGCCATCACCATATCCGCGGCAATAGGCAGCATAACGCCGAAGGTACCCCAGCTGGTGCCGGTAGCAAATGCCATTATCCCCGCCAACAAGAACAACAGGGCCGGCAGCAGATAGACCGGCAGGTTCTGCCGAATGAGGGATGCAAGATACTTCCCGGTTTCCAGCTCGGAAATCATACCGGCTATGGTCCAGGCAAACAGCAAAATATAGATGGCCGGTAGCATCCCCCTGATACCCGTCCACAACGCCTGCCCCCATTGTCCGACATCGGCTTTTTGGCGCAACATCGCCCAGCCACAAACGACTAACCCGGCCACACCCCCTAATACCAGGGCTCGCCCTACATTGGTATTTTCCAGGGCCGACAGCAAGCTAAAAGGCAAATCATTTGCCGCCAGACTCTGTGCGCCGCTAAATAACAGGCCGAATACCGTCACCAATGTCAGCACACCGATGGCTAATGCCAGATCACTGACCCGTCCATCGGGTCCGGCTATATCGGCTACGCCTGGTGGCGCACCTTTGTTACCGTCAAACAATTCTCCTTCCAGGGCCAGGGATTCATGACGCCCCATGGCCCCTAGATCCCAGTCTCCCTTAATGACCAGCACGACCATCAGCAGGGTAAAGATGGCATAAAAGTTCATGCTCCCCATCAACAAAAAAGCACCGAAAGCGCTGTGCCCGGTCATACTGTAGCTGGTCAGGATGCCGCCTACCAAGGCAATAATATAAGCTCCCCAAGAAGATACCGGCATTAACACACATACCGGAGCCGCCGTGGAATCAAGCAGGTAAGCAAGCTTAGTCCTGGATATGTTGAATCTATCGGTCACAGGGCGACATATGGCTCCCACCGATAGACTGTGAAAGTAATCGTCGATAAAAAAGACAAACACCAGTAAACCGGTCATGATCTTAGCCTGCCGGCGACTTTTAATACGCTCTTGCGCCCATTCGGCAAATGCCTGAGTAGCGCCTACCCGGCTGAGGATACTGATGATACAACCCAGCAATAACAGGAATAACAGTATGTTCATATTCCATTCATTCAGGCCTCCCTGCTGCCAAAACAGGGATAAAACCTTATTAAACAAATGGCTAATGGAATCAACAGGCTGAAACTCGTTAACCAGCAGCCCCCCCAGCACAATGCCCATTCCTAGCGACAACAGCACCCGACGGGTCATTATAGCCAGCAAAATGGCCAATAATGGTGGCAGTAAAGACCAATGTGTTTGAATAAAAAGATGGGAATCCATTACAGCACCTATGCTTGCTTGCTAAAAAACCCACCAGGAAAAGACAAGTCAGACAGAGCCCCTTAACATTCCCAGCAGTAGCGCATCATGGCATATGCATGACAGTATCCGGCCTGTTCGACCTGATCCCAACCACCTTGCCCGATCGGCAAAGGCGGCTTCGGCGCGGCTTCCTCTTAATCAGCATAAACAGTATCACCCTGAACTGATCGACTGAACTGATAAGACGCGCACCTCTACGCAAGTTAGAACAACTCATTGTACTAACTTAATCATTAAAATCAATATATTAATCCAAATAAATAAATCATTACAGGTCAATATATCAAAAGAGTCACCAATGAGTCCGATTTTAAACAAAAAGGTCTCTTTTGTATCTCTTGTACCTCTTTTTTCACACCAGGTTGTGAGTAACTGATTAATAAACAGCCCGAACAACTGATGTTTCTGTCCGATACCTTTACCTTTAGCTTTACCATAGACTAAATAAGGAAAAATTTTAGCCCAGGCAGTTGGTAGTACGTTTAACACTTTCATCACCATATGCTTTTTTGCAATATGCAATGCATTACAAAATATTGTTTTGAATTACCACTTCCTTCATTTTTAATTTGAGTTTGTATTAGTTAACCGCGTGATATAAAATAATTATGTTGACTTAAACCAGCTTAAATATCGAAGCAAATAACTTATATAGGTAATCGCGATGACTGAATTTCTAAAGACCCTGCTGAATATCCGCAGCCTGCGCGCCGCTGGCCGTGAACTCACCTTGGAGCAATTAGAAGAAGGCTTGGCAAAATTATCATCAGTGGTTGAAGAGCGTCGCGAAGCTGAAGCAGAAGAACGCGCCACCGCCGCCGAACGTGAGCGTAAACTGAAAGAATACATGAATATGCTGGCCGCCGACGGCATCGATATTAATGACCTGGTTGAACTGGCCGAACCGAGCAAAAAATCCGTCGGTCGTAGTAAGCGTCCTGCTAAATATGCCTATACCGACGAAAATGGCGAGCAGAAAACCTGGACTGGCCAAGGCCGCAAGCCTTCAGTTATCCAAACAGCACTGGACAACGGCGGCAGCCTGGATGATTTCTTAATCAAATAACACAATTTCAGGGCCCTCCGGCCCTGAAATTTATTTAGTCGTCTTAAGCCTCAGTTTAGCCTGCTGCCAGTTAGTCTCCTCTCCCCCCTCTGAAGTGCGGTATCCCAGGCCAATACAAACAACAGGTCACTTAGCCTGTCGGGGTACCTGGTACTTTCCGGATTAACCTTATTTCCAATGACACCAGCTGTCGCTTTGCCCGCCTGGCAATGGTGCGTGCCATATGAAATGCCGTGACCTGCTGACTCCATCCGGCAAGATCAACTGGCGTAATAGAAGCAAACGAGCAGACAACTCATCGATACAGACTTCCAGACAGTCAACCCTGTCAGATTTGGCTTACTACTAAAATGGCTTTTATAGGCAAAGGATAGTCACACCCAATATCAAACAACTCTTTCTGTATGTTATTCAACCGGCCTCGAGGCAACATTTTATCCGGGCCCGACAAGCCGCGGCACCAACAGATAAAGGACTTCAACTCATCCAGTGAGCATAGCAAACTACCCTGGAGTTATTCTTGTCCACCAGCTCCCCGCCGGCCAACCTCGCGCTCAAGCCGGTACAGGTATGCCATGGGCGGAGCGAGGTCGTATCCGATACTTATCACAAGGTATGGACACCCTGATCAAACGCGCAAACCCGACGATTACATATTTTCTCCTTTCCTATAGACTATAAAAATTTGCGGCAACAGGAGCCAACATGGGTCGTTTATGGGTCAACGAGGCCATCAACAAGATAGAAGCCGACTTCCAGCGCAGCGCCGATACCCATCTGTTCAAGGTGACACCACCGTCCTGGCCAGATCGTCATATTTACCTGAAAGACGAATCCAGCCATCCCACCGGCAGCCTGAAACACCGGCTGGCCCGCTCCTTATTCCTTTATGGCCTCTGCAATGGCTGGATCGATGAAGGCAGGACCATCATAGAGGCCTCCAGCGGCAGTACCGCGGTGTCCGAAGCCTACTTTTCCAAGTTGCTGGGTTTACCCTTTATCGCCGTGATCCCCAGGCACACCTCCGCTGAAAAAATTGCCAAGATCAACTTTTATGGCGGCCGATGTCACCTGGTAGATGATGCCAGCCTGATTTATCCCGAATCATATCGCCTGGCAAAAGAAACCGGCGGTCATTTCGTCGACCAATTTACCTTTGCCGAGCGTGCAACCGACTGGCGCGGCAATAACAATATTGCCGAAAGCATGTTCGAACAGATGGCCAAGGAGCCTTTTCCAGAACCGGAATGGGTGGTGATGAGCGCGGGCACCGGCGGTACCTCGGCGACCATAGGGCGCCATATCCGCTACTCCAAGATGCGTACCCGGCTGTGCGTGGTGGATCCGGAGCATTCGGTGTTTTATGACTATTACCGGCAACGGGATCCCGGGCTGACTTCCGCCAACGGCTCGCGTATAGAAGGCATAGGCCGCCCCCGGGTAGAGCCCAGTTTCATGCCCGATATCATCGATGACATGCATCAGATCCCCGATGTGGCAAGCCTGGCGGCCATGCTGTTGCTAGAAGAGATATTGGGCCGTAAGTGCGGCGGCAGTACCGGTACCAACTTTATGGGCATCCTACTTAAATTAAAGACCATGGCGGAACAAGAACGGTCGGGATCCCTGATCACCCTGATCTGTGATCAGGGTGATCGTTATCTAAATACCTATTATGATGCCCACTGGCGCCGGGGCCAGGGGCTGGATGTCGCCCCCTGGCTGGACAGGCTAAGGGCCTTCTGGTATCGGGGTGAATTTGAGGCGCTAAATAACTGTTCCTAATACTGCTACATCGACCGGGTAACGCACGCCGACACATCATGAGCTAAGGCCATCTTCGCTTGGTAACGGCTGCGAATATTCACTGGATATTCAGTCCGCTACCAAGCTCGATGCAGGCAGCAAGCTGCCCCCCCTGAGGGCTCCGCTGCGCCATACCTGGCGCAGAGGCTCTGCTTAGCGATACCCGGTCGCTGTCACCTACTATTCGGAACAGCTATTTAGACGTAAGAAGTAAGAAGTAAGAAGTAAGAAGTAAGAAGTAAGAAGTAAGAAGTAAGAAGTAAGAAGTAAGTCTAATGCAGCTCAGTTAATCAGCAAAGGGAGCCCTCCTCCACCACGCAGATCCGCCGGCATCCCGTCCCTGGGGCTCGACGACGCCATCTGACCGTCATGGATGGCGGAAATTCAAGGAACATATTTCGGCCATGATGCCAATGGCCGGCCCAGTGGGTGACGACCCCCTTAACTGAACAGCATTGAGAAATAGGCCCGTTTCTCTGCCAACTTCCCGTGTTTATTCCATGCTGCGATTAATTTCATCCAATACCGCCGCCGGATCATCCGCCTGGGTGATGGGGCGTCCTACCACCAGGTAGTCGCTGCCGGCGGCAATGGCCTGCTCTGGCGTCATAATACGCCGTTGATCGCCGGCCTCGCTGCCGGCCGGGCGAATTCCCGGGGTCACCAGCTTGAAGTCCGGCCCTAGTTCGGCCTTTAGCAGACTGGCTTCCTGGGCGGAACAGACCACCCCATCCAGTCCCGCCTGCCGAGCCTGACGGGCCAGCGACAGCACTTGCTCCGCCGGTGAACGTAACACGCCGGTCTGATGCAGTTCCTCACCTGTCATACTGGTAAGCACTGTCACCCCGATCAGCAGTGGCGCCTTATCACCATAAGGCACCAGGGCCGCTCGCGCCGCCTCCATCATTCGTACACCGCCGCTAGCATGTACGTTAACCATCCAGACCCCCAGTTCGGCAGACGCAGCTACGGCCTTGGCCACCGTGTTGGGAATATCGTGAAACTTGAGATCCAGGAATACATCGAAGCCGGCGTCCACCAGATAACGCACAAACCTGGGCCCGAACAGGGTAAACATTTCCTTCCCCACCTTCAGCCGGCATGCCTCGGGAGTCAGCCTGGCAACCAGGGTCTTGGCATCCTGCTCATCGGCAAAGTCGAGGGCGACGATGATCTTTGGATCTTGAGTCTTGGAGTCTTGCATCTGCTACCTTTTTATTTGTCTGTCTGGCGTGATTATTCACCGTCGAGGCCACGCACAGGTTTAATACTCCCCCACTGCTTGCAGGAGGGGCATTGCCAAAATAGGGTATTACTGGAAAAACCACACTGACCGCAACGGTGGCTCGGTTTAGCGTGGATTTGTGTGTCTACCAGATCCTTGAGCATTTCAAGGCTTTCTCGGGCTCGTCCTGCTTCCGCATTGGCCGCATGGTAAGACATCAGGCGATAAAAACCTTTCATGGTCGGGTGACGCTTTAATTGTCCCAGAACCAGCTGCTCTGCATTCAGCTGGCCCTGATTTTGCTGTAGCCAGTCAGCCAGCATCAGCACAGCGCTGGCGCCCGCCCCCTTGGCTACCAGCTGTTCCAACAAGGACGCCCACTCGGCGGGCTGATCGAGTGCCTGATAACAATCTTTTAGCTTGGGCAGGGCTTCGCTGACAAAATCCATATCCTGCTCGCTCACCTTGCTCAAATGGTTGATGGCAAGGGACCATTGCGCCTGCTCCATATAGAGGCTGGCCAGCCTGATACTGGCCCGCACACAACCCGGATCGGCCTGCAGCGCTTTTTTAAGACTGGCGATGGCAGGCTTAAGCTGGTCCTGGCGCAATTTATGCTCTGCCAGCTCGCAATAGAAATGACTCATGGGCACAGACACCTTGAGTCCTTGCAATTTTTTCAGCCGAGCCGCCACTTCAATGGCTTTATCCCATTCCTGCAGCTGTTGGTTGATGATCATCAGTTGGCTGAGCGCTTCCTGCTCATAGTCGGGATCATCCCTTAACTCCACCAGGATTTGCTCGGCCCGGTCCAGCAGACCTGCCGCCAGAAAGTCTCGGGCAAGCTCCAGCATAGCCAGGTGGCGCTGTTCCAGCGTCAAATTAGGGCGGGCAATCAGGTTTTGATGAATGCGGATGGCACGATCCACCTCGCCACGGGAGCGGAATAAATTGCCCAATGCCAGGTGGGTATCTATGGTCTCGCTGTCGACCTGCAGCAACTGGATAAAGAGATCGACCGCTTTATCCGGTTCATCGGAAAGTAAAAAATTTAGCCCGGCAACATACTGCCGGGAGAAGGTATTTGACTGTTTCTGGGCATCCTGGCGAACACCCCGTCGTCCCATGTACCAGCCATAAGCCGCGGCTACCGGAAGTAGCAGAAACAGCAATTCCAGCATGGGGCTCGTCAATCCTTAGCAGGCAAGGCCCTGAGTTCTTCCAGCTCTTTATGTTGGCGATCGACCTTCTTGCGTAGCCCTGAATTATTCATCTTAAGGCGCAACATCACCAGACCCAGTATCAGCCAGCCCAACACAAAACCCGCGACAAACACTACCGCCAGCAAGCTGGAGAGGCGGAATTCACCTTGGGCGATGAGATAGTTCACCTGCACCAATTGATCGTTTTGTGTTCCCAAGGTTAACCCAAGTCCAAACAGAATTGCCAGGATAACCAAGACCAGAATAATTTTCACCTTACCCCCTCAACATCCTAATTTTGAGTACGCCGATTATCCCGGAAAATAGCCTGAGCTACCAGTCGTCATGCCATGAAATATGAGATCAAACGAAGAATGCCATGGATTGTCAGGCGGGGTTGACGCGCTCTCGTAACTCTTTGCCAGGCTTAAAGTGAGGAACATATTTACCCGTCAGCTCGACCTTCTCCCCGGTTTTGGGGTTACGGCCCTGGCGGGGTGCACGATAGTGCAGGGAAAAGCTGCCGAAACCGCGTATTTCTATGCGGTCACCGGTTTGCAGTGTGGATGCCATCTGCTCAAGGATTTCTTTAATGGCATTTTCCACTTCCTTGGCAGATAAATGATTGTAGTGGGTGGCCAATCGCTCAATTAAATCAGATTTGGTCATGGTTACTTGCTCCTTCTGCACCAAATAAAAAGGGGGCGCGAACGCCCCCTTTTGAATTCGGACAGGCTTATTCGCCTTTTGCAGCCTTGAAAGCTTCGGCCATGGCACTCAAACCAACTTCTTCTTGCTGTTGTTGGTTCAGGTTATCCATAACAGCTTTCTCTTCAGCTTCGTCTTTCGCACGGATAGACAGGCTGAGGGTGCGGTTTTTGCGGTCTACGCCAACGTAACGGGCTTCAACTTCTTCGCCTACGCTCAGAACGGTGGAAGCGTCTTCGATACGGTCACGAGAGATGTCGGCAACGCGGATGTAACCTTCCACGCCTTCTTCCAGCTCAACGACGGCACCCTTGGCATCGACGGCAGTGATTTTACCCTTAACGATAGCACCTTTCTTGTTATCTGACAGGTACTTATTGAAAGGATCTTCGTCGATTTGCTTCACGCCCAGGCTGATGCGCTCGCGCTCAGGATCGACCTGCAGTACGACTGCGTCGATTTCATCGCCTTTCTTGAATTCGCGAACGGCTTCTTCGCCATTGGCGTTCCAAGAAATGTCGGACAGGTGAACCAGACCGTCGATACCGCCGTCCAGACCGATGAAGATACCGAAGTCAGTGATAGACTTGATCTTACCGGAAACACGGTCGCCCTTGTTGTGGGTTTCTGCAAACAGCTGCCAAGGGTTGGACTTGCACTGTTTCAGACCCAGGGAGATACGACGACGCTCTTCGTCGATATCCAGTACCATCACGTCTACGCTGTCACCAACGGAAACCACTTTGGACGGGTGGATGTTCTTGTTGGTCCAGTCCATTTCGGACACGTGAACCAGGCCTTCAACGCCTTCTTCGATCTCAACGAAGCAGCCGTAGTCGGTCAGGTTGGTCACACGGCCAGACAGACGAGTGCCTTCCGGATAACGGTTGGCGATATCGACCCAAGGATCTTCGCCCAGTTGCTTCAGGCCCAGAGATACACGAGTACGCTCACGGTCGAACTTCAGGACCTTGACGTTGATTTCGTCGCCCACGTTCACGATCTCGGAAGGATGCTTAACGCGCTTCCAAGCCATGTCGGTGATGTGCAGCAGGCCGTCTACGCCGCCCAGGTCTACGAAAGCACCGTAGTCGGTCAGGTTCTTGACGATACCCTTGACTTCCTGGCCTTCCTGCAGGTTTTCCAGCAGCTGCTCACGCTCAACGCTGTTTTCGGTTTCGATCACGGCACGGCGAGAAACCACGACGTTGTTGCGCTTTTGATCCAGCTTGATTACTTTGAACTCAAGCTCTTTGCCTTCCAGGTGCAGGGTGTCGCGTACCGGACGCACGTCAACCAGAGAACCGGGCAGGAAGGCACGGATGCTGTTCACTTCTACAGTGAAACCACCTTTAACCTTACCGTTGATAACGCCGATAACAGTTTCTTGATCTTCGTAGGCTTTTTCCAGCTGCAGCCAGGCTTCGTGGCGCTTGGCTTTTTCACGGGAAAGCAGAGTCTCACCGAAACCGTCTTCAACCGCATCCAGCGCTACGTCAACGCTGTCGCCAACGCTGATTTCCAGCTCGCCCTGAGCGTTTTTGAACTGCTCGGCAGGGATGGCAGACTCAGACTTCAGACCCGCGTCAACCAGAACGATACCGTTCTCGATGGCAACGACGACGCCTTTTACGATGGAACCCGGACGGGTTTCCAGTTCTTTCAGAGACTCTTCAAAGAGTTGAGCAAAAGATTCAGTCATGTTTAATGGATACACTTTAAAGTTGAACATCCACAGGGCAATCCAGCACCGGTGGGGGTGATTAACATTGGCCGCCTCGTCCTTAAGGCCGGCAAAGCCAAAATCGCTTCAGCGACCAAGAATAACCTTAGTATGACTCAACACCTTGTCCAGCACCTCGGCAATGGACAAATCGGTTGAATCAATGACCAGCGCATCCTCGGCCGCTTTAAGGGGCGCCACGGCCCGGTTTCTGTCCCGGTCATCACGCGCCTGAATTTCGCTTAAAAGGCGGTCAAAACTAACATCAAAGCCCTTGTCTTGCAACTGTTTAAGCCGCCGCAGGGCCCTTTCCTCGGCACTGGCATCGAGGAAGATTTTGACCTCGGCATCGGGGAACACCACGGTGCCCATATCCCGGCCATCGGCGATCAGCCCGGGGCCTGCCCGAAATGCGCGCTGGCGCCGCAACAGGGCCTCCCGTACCCGGGGGAAAGCTGCAACCTGGCTGGCCGCTTCGCCCATTTTCTCGGTTCGGATCGGACGAGACACATCCTCGCCTTCCAGTATGGTTTTCACCTGCCCGTTCACCACCGGAAACTGCACATCAAGATGTGCCGCCAGCGGCATCAGCCCACTTTCATCATTCAGAGCCACATCATGATGCAGTGCCGCCAGCGCCAGCACGCGATATATCGCGCCAGAATCCAGCAGATGCCAGTCCATTTTTTCGGCCAGCAGTTGACACAGGGTTCCCTTGCCGGCACCGCCCGGGCCATCGACTGTGATGACGGGAGCTAGTTCAGACATTGCATCCTCCAGAAAATTGATTGATTGGGCACCCATGGGTGCCGCACCGGCCCATTATATCGAAATTGGCCGGCAAAGGCATGAGATACAATTAATTAACATAAGATTTTGGGGAAAATGAGTGGGAAATGAAGGGAATGCTATTGTGCCTATACCTTGGCGCCCATCCGCTTTACAATAACGCCATTTTATAACTCGCCGTAATTTATGAGGAAGGCCATGAGCAGTGTTACCCGGATGGCAAACTCGAAACTGCCGACTCCTTGGGGCACTTTTACCCTGGTAGGTTTTGAAGAAAAAGGAACAGGTAAGGACCATGCCGCCTTGGTGATGGGCGATATAACCGATGGTGAGCCGGTGCTGGGCCGTATTCATTCCGAGTGTCTGACCGGCGATGCCCTGTTCAGCCTGCGCTGTGACTGTGGTTTTCAATTGCAGGCGGCGCTGGAAAACATCGCCAAAACCGGCCGCGGCGTGCTCTTGTATGTCCGCCAGGAAGGCAGAGGCATTGGCTTGTTGAACAAAATCCATGCCTACCATCTGCAGGATCAGGGAAAAGACACCGTTGAGGCCAACGTCGCCCTGGGGTTCGCCGCCGATATGCGCGACTACACCATCTGTGCCGATATGCTGCACAGCCTGGGCGTAACCCAGCTGCGTCTGATGACCAATAATCCGCGCAAAGTGAAGGCGATGGAAAATTTCGGTATCAAGATAGTGGAGCGGGTAGCGCTACAGGAAGGGCGCAACCCCTTCAACGAGCATTATCTGAATACCAAGGCCGGCAAGCTGGGCCATATGCTCAAGGATAAAGAGCAGGAAAGCTGAAAGCCGCTATGAAATGCAAGAAGGGCCGTGGAGCAATCCACGGCCCTTCTTGATTAGGCCCTGTCTGTTATCAGCCGGAGCCTTGTTCACCATGACGGCCGACTCAGGCCTTGGCCGCCACCTGCGCGGTGCCGAGCAGCTCCGCATCACTGCGCTTGAGCACCGAATAGAGCACGCCTGTCAGCAAGGCACCGGCGGCGATGGCGATGACGTACCACAACAGGGCGGTCACCGCATTGGGAATAAAGAACACGAATATACCGCCGTGGGGCGCCAGCAACTTGGCACCAAACAGCATCGACAGGGCGCCAGCCAGGCTCCCCCCCAGCATACAGCTTGGGATCACCCGCAGCGGATCCCGGGCGGCAAAGGGAATGGCGCCTTCGGAGATAAAACATAACCCCAGCACAAAGGAGGCCTTGCCCGCTTCCCGCTCGCTGTCGTTAAACTTGCGCCGGGCCAGGAAGGTGGCAATGCCCATGCCCAATGCCGGCACCATACCGGCCGCCATCACCGCCGCCATGGGCGCATAGGTTTCCGATGCCAGCAGCCCCACGCCAAAGGCATAAGCTGCCTTGTTGACCGGCCCGCCCATGTCGAAACACATCATGGCCCCGAGCAGTATGCCCAGCAACACCGCATTGGCCGAGCCCATGTTGTTGAGGAAGGCGGTCATCGCATTCATGATGCCGGACACCGGACCACCCACCACATAGATCATCACCAGACCAGTGAACAGGCTGGCGAACAGCGGGATCACCAGGATCGGCTTGAGGGCCTCTAAGGCTTTAGGCATGGGCACCTTGATCGCCAGCCAGCGGGCACTGTAACCAGCCAGGAAACCGGCGGCGATACCACCGAGGAAACCGGCACCCAGGGAGCTGGCCAGCATGCCGCCGATCATGCCGGGAGCAATACCCGGGCGATCGGCGATGGAATAGGCGATATAACCGGCCAACACCGGGATCATCAGGGCGAATGCCGAAGCCCCCCCGATCTGCATCAACGCCGCCGCCAGGGTACCTTCCTGTTTAAAGGCCTCGATCCCAAACACGAAGGACAGGGCGATGATCAGGCCACCGGCCACCACCATCGGCAGCATAAAGGACACCCCGGTCAGCAGATGCTGATAAGGACCGGCTTTTTTCTTATCATCCGACTTGTCTGCTCCACCTTGGGGCTGCCCCTGATGCTGGTATACCCTGGCCTCATCCAGCGCGGTTGTGATGGTCGGTTTGGGCTTTTTCAACGCCTGGCCGGTACTGGTGCGATACAGACGCTTGCCGTTGAAGCGCGACAGATCCACTTCGATATCGGCGGCGACAATCACACAATCGGCGGCGGCGATATCCTCGGCGGTCAATGCATTCTGGGCACCGACCGATCCTTGTGTTTCTACCTTGATCTCAAAGCCCATGGCCTTGGCGGTTTCATTCAGTGCCTCGGCGGACATAAAGGTATGAGCGACCCCGGTTGGACAGGCGGTGACCGCCACCAGCCGGGTCTTGCCGGCAGAGGCTGGTCCCGCTTGCCACACTTCGGCCCTTGCTGCGGCCTGCTGCAGGTAGTCCTTGGGCGCGTTCAAGGCGTCCTGGATGCCGGTCTGATAGAGCCGTTTGCCACTGAAGCGGGCCAGTTCCAGCTCGGTCGCGGCGGCCACCACCACCAGCTCGGCCTGGGCTAGCTGATGCTCGGTAAAAGGGGTAAGAAGCTCCAGCTGGCTATGGCATTCAACCGCGATATCCCAGCCCAGCTCCTCGCCGGCCTGGCGTAGCACCCGCGCCGCCATATAACTGCTGGCCATGCCGGTCGGGCAGGCGGTAATAATAAGCGCTTTCATCTATCTATATTCTCCTTTATGCCGCTACCCGCTCGACCATGATGGCCCGCTGGTAGTCGTGCAGTTCCTTCTGATTGCGGATCCCCACCCCGACCTGGGTCACGGCCATTACCGACAGGGCACAGGCCAGGCGCAGCGTGTCTTCTTCCGACAAGCCCTCGACAAAACCGGCGCAGAAGCCGGCCACCAGTGAATCACCGGCTCCGACGGTACTGACCACCTTGACGGTAGGCACCCGGGCACGCCAGTAACCGGTGGGGCTGAACCAGTGCACACCGTCCTCCCCGGCCGAGACCACCACATGAGCTATGCCTTGGGCCTGTATCTCCCGGGCGCAGGCGACCAGATCCATGCCCTCGCTGACCGGGCGGCCCACCAGGCCCGCCAGCTCGTCGATGTTTGGCTTGATCAATGAAGGCAGCCCCTTGATGCCCGCCTTGAGGGCACCGCCGCTGGCGTCCAGCAATACCTGCTTGCCCCGCTCACGCCACATTTCAATCATGCCCTCCAGTTGCTGGGGACGTACCCCGGGCGGCAGGCTGCCCGCCACCACCAGGGTGTCGAAACCGCTGGCCAGGGATTCCAGCCGGGCCAGCAAACGATTCCACTCGGTATCGGACACCTGTAGCCCTGGCAGGTTGATGTCGGTCACCCGACCGCTTGCTTCGCTGACCTTGACGTTGACCCGGGTATTGCCGGCCAGGCGAACGAAGGCATCGTCTATACCGTGCTGGTTGAACAGCGCCCGAAACGCAGCATCGTTGTCCAGGCCGAGAAAACCGCTGACCTTGGGAGCATGACCCAGGTCACTCAGCACCCGGGCGACATTAATCCCCTTGCCTGCCGCCCCCAGGTGTCCTTCCCTGGCCAGGTTCACGCTGCCCGCGGTCAGTTGATCCAATGAAACCGTCAAATCCAGCGCCGGATTCAAGGTCAGTGTCAGAATACTCATCTTGCTTCTCCTACCAGGCCACGCACGCTTTCGGCATCTTGTGCCACCAGGGCCTGCTCGGCCAGTTCGCGACAGCGGGACAGGCTCCATTCCCGTACCTGGGCCTTGACCAGAGGGACCCGTTTCAGGCTGACCGACAGCTCGTCCACCCCCAGACCCAGCAACACAGGCAAGGCTTTGGGATCCGAGCCCAGCTCACCGCAGACACCCACCCATTTGCCCTTGGCGTGGGCGGCATCCACCGTCATCTTGATCAACCGCAACACCGCAGGATTCAGGCCGTCGGACAAGGAGGCCAGCTCGCCATTACCCCGATCCACCGCCAGTGTGTACTGGGTCAGATCGTTGGTGCCTATGCTGAAGAAATCGGCCTCTTCGGCAAACACATGAGCATTGAGGGCGGCGGAAGGCACTTCAATCATGATGCCCAGTTGCACATCCTTGGCCTGTACCTCGGCCTGCACCCGATCGAACATTTGCTTAGCCCAGCGCCACTCGGACCAATCGGCGACCATGGGGAACATGATGCGGATCGGCTGGTTACCGGCGGCGGTCAGCAGGGCTCGCAACTGGGTTTCGAGCAGTTCCGGTTTCTTCATGCACAAACGGATCCCGCGTACCCCGAGGAAGGGGTTTTCCTCTTTCGGCACCGGCCAGTAAGGCAGCGGCTTATCGCCACCCACATCCAGGGTCCGGGCCACCAGGGGACGGCCGTCCAGGGCGTCGATGGCTTTCTTGTATTCGGTAATCTGGCTGGCCAGATCCGGGGCGCTGCTCTGGGCCATGAACACAAACTCGGTACGCAGCAGCCCGACGCCTTCGGCACCGGCGTCCACCGCCTCCACCGCTTTGGCGGTGTCACCCAGGTTGGCACAGACTTCGACCCTGTGCTGATCACGGGTGGTCGCATGCTGATCGCGGCTGGCCCAGGCTTTTTCCGCCAATTCACGCTCCTGTTGCTGGCGGGCCCTGGCCTGCTCCAAGGCCGTCTGCTCGGGGGCGACCCACAGGGTGCCGGCTTCGCCATCGAGGATAACCTGGGTATCCTGTGCCAGGGTCATCACGCCACCGCCCATGCCGACCAGGGCCGGAATGCCCAGGGAGCGGGCTAGGATGGCGCTGTGGGAAGAGGCTCCGCCACCGGCGGTAACCATGCCCAGCACCTTGTCCGGGTCCATGTTCACCACATCGGAGGGGCCTATGTCCTCCGCCACCCAAATATAGGGCTTGGCCGGTTTTTCCAGCAAGGGCGTGTTGCACAGGATCGCCATCACCCGGCGACCGATATCCCGGATATCGGCGGCCCGTTCGGCCAGCAGGGTATCGGGATTGGCAGCCTGCAGGGTGGCGGCAGAGTCGATTTCTGACCACCAGGCGGCCGGGGCGGACTGACCTTGCCTGATACGTTCAACCGCCCCTTCGGCCAGGGACGGATCGTCCAGCAACTCCCGGTGCATGGCCATGATTTCTTTCGCCTGGGTCTGCGTCGCCTCGGCTACACTGGCGGCCAGGCTCTCATCCGCCTGCCTGATGGCGGCGTTCAGTTTCTCTTGCTCGGCGGCGGCGTCATCGGCATGTTGAAGATAGTCGAACACCATGGCCGCTTCGACAAACACCGGACCTATGGCGGTGCCTGGTGAGGCGGCCACCCCCTGTAATTCGGTATTGGCGGCGATGTCGTGTACCTGATGCATCTCGGGCTGGCTACCCGTCTCCACTGCCACCTGCTCCTGTGCGGCAGGCGCTGCCAGGGTGCTTATCTCTTCGCCCAGGCCGGACTCCACCGCCTCGACCAGGCCCGCCAGGGCCTGCTCCGCATCGACGCCCTCAGCCTTGAATACCAGCTGATGGCCGGCCTTGACGCCCAGGCTGATCACCTTCATCAGGCTCTTGGCCGATACGCTGTGACCGTCGCCGTCCAGGTTGCGCAGCTGAATGTCGGCCTCATATATCTTGGCGGTCTGCACCAGCATGGCGCCGGGACGGGCGTGCAGGCCATGGGCATTGCGCACCGTCACCAGCCGTTCATTGGCGGCCAGCGCCGGGGTTACAGACTGGGGATCGGATTGCGCTGCGGACTGAACCGGCTCGGCCGCCGGTGCCACCGTGTCTTCACCCAGGCCGGACTCCACTGCCGCCACCATGCCTTTTATCGCCGCGTCGGCGTCCTCGCCCGAAGCGCTGAAGGCCAGGGTATGGCCCAGCTTTACCCCCAGGGTCATGATTTTCATCAGGCTTTTGGCCGATACCGGCTTGCCTGATCCGTCCAGGTTACGCACCTGGATATCGGCCTTGAATTGCTTTGCCGCCTTCACCAGCATGGCTCCGGGACGGGCATGCAGGCCATGGGGGTTGCGCACCTGTACCCGCTGCTCACCACCAATGGCCTCGCCCGGGCCGGTATTAAGGGCCACCCGCAAAGCCTCGGCCGATGAGTGATCAGCAAGCTCCGTGCCCTGCCCGGCCACCAGCCAGTCGGCCAGCTGGTTCAGGATGTTTTTGTGGCTACTGCCACTGGAGGCCAGGGCCAGCAAGCCGTGCACCGGTTGCTGTTGATGCTCAAACACGGCGAGCGGGGTCACCAGTGCCGCCTTAGCCTCTTTACTGGCCGCGACCTGGCTCAACCACCAGCCCTGCCCCAGATGACTCGCATTTCCTAACGCCTGTTGCTCTGCCGCATCCGCGCCCATCAGTTCACAGGCCTGTTCGGCCAGCTGCGACAGGGAGCTGGCCGCCACCCGAACACCCAGTTGCCGGGCACTCAGCGCCAGTTGCGCTTCCTCACATTGCAGCAGTTGCAGGATATCCTGTGGCTTACGGGCGGTACGGACCTGCTCGGCCAAGTCATCCTGTGACAGGGCACGTGCCAGCTGTTTTAACAGGCCCAGGTGCTCGTCGGAGCCGGCGGCGATACCCAGCACCAGGTAGGCTTTTTCACCGTCGCCCCATTCCACGCCTTCGGGCAGATGGAGCGCCTTGATACCGGTTTTCAGTACCAGATGCCGCGTATCCAGGGTACCATGGGGTATGGCTATCCCCTGTCCCAGATAGGTAGCAGTTTGAGCTTCCCGGGCCTGCATACCGGCACCGTAGCCGGAAGCCACCAGGCCATCCCGCTCCAGCCAGTTTGCCAGTTCGGCAATGACCGCTTGTTTATCGGCCAGCCGGATACCTATTTGTACGTCTTGTATGGACAGTGAAAGCATGACATCACCCGCTAATTTACAAGGATCACTACATCCTGGATCAAGATTGAAATAATGTTTGTTATTTTATAACTGAACCCATACTGAATCGTTTCAGCAGATCGCGCAAGCTATCCGCCTTGGCAGATCACGATGATATGATCCAGTGCACATTTTTACGGATTTTTAACATGAAACTGGATGAAGTTGCCCGCCTGGCCGGCGTATCCCGCACTACCGCCAGCTACGTGATCAACGGTAAAGCCGAACAACACAGGATCAGTCAGGTCACCCAGGACAAGGTGATGGCGGTGGTCAAGGCCCATAACTACCAGCCGGACAGGCAGGCCGCCGCCTTGCGTGGCGCCCTTTCCCATACCTTTGGCCTGATCGTACCCGACCTGGACAACCCCAGCTATGCCCGCCTGGCCAAGCTGCTGGAATCGCAGGCCCGCCAGGCCGGTTTTCAAGTGCTGATAACCTGCTCCGACGATGACGCAGACACAGAGCGGGAACTGGCAATAATGCTCAAGGGACGCCGGGTCGATGCCCTGATCGTGGCATCCAGCCTGCCACCGGAAGACGATTTTTACCTGCGGCTTCATCAGGACCTGCCGGTGATCGGCGTCGACCGCTCCCTGCCCTCGCCGCTTATCTCCGTCAGCAGCGAAAACCGGGCATCCTCATTCCGCCTGGCCCAGACCCTGGCTACCCCGGATTTGGAGCAGATCTGGCTGGTATCGGCCGCGCCTGGCCTGGGAGTCAGCCTGGAACGTGAGCAGGGTTTTATCAGGGCGTTAGAGTCCTCGGGGGTCCCTTATCAGGTGCTGTATGGCGATCGCTTCGATCGGCAAACCGCTTTTCGCCTGCTCAATGAGCTGGAGGACGTGAACTGGCAACGTCCCCAGGCCATCGTCACCACGGCGTTTGTCCTGCTGGAAGGGGTGCTGGATTATTTTTACCAGTATGAAGCCCGGCTCCCATCCGGGCTCAAGCTGGGTACCTTCGGCGATCACCGGCTGCTGGACTTTCTGTCCACGCCGATCAGCACCATAGCCCAGGATCACCACATGGTGGCGCAACAGGTGCTGACCCTGACCCTGGATGCCATACGCGGCAACTATCGCAGTGGCCACTATCCCATACCCCGCATCCTGCACCGCCGTTAATCTTCCCTGCCGGTTTACATGGAAAGAGCCAATGGCTGGGGCAATAAATCGGCACATGCCACCGGATAGCCGCCAGTTACGCAAGCAAGATGCAGAGCCGCGACCATCTGGGTGCCAATCCGGGTCAGGGTGCCAGCTGAGCGGCCCAACTTTCCATGGCGGGGCCATGCTCGATAAACAGCGCGCCTTCCACCAAGGGGGCCTGCAACTGAAAATCTTCGCCGCCATGGCGGAAGGCCAGTCGCCAGGCATGCAGATAGCCCCGATCCGCCGGTGTACCGCCATAGCGGGCATCACCCAGTATGGGACAGCCGATGCTTTTCAGCGCCACCCTTATCTGGTGGGTCTTGCCGGTCAAGGGGTAGATTGCAAACGCCCTCAGGCCCTGAGCCAGGGAATGGGAGTAAAAGCGGCTCACCGCCGGATTATGCTGGGTGCGGGTCAGCTTCCAGCTGCCCCGCCGGGCCTTTTCCATATCTCCCTTCACCCAACCCTGCTTCTTGGCCGGCTTGCGATCACTTAACGCCAGGTAGGTCTTCTCGGTGGCCCGTTCGGCAAATTGCCGGCTTAATTCCCGGTTGGCCTCGGGGCTTCGGGCCAGCAGTAACACGCCCGTGGTCATTTTATCCAGCCGGTGCACCGGATACAGGGCATCACCCAATTGCTCACTGAGCACGCGGACCAGGCCGGCCTCCGACCCCTCCTGATGCATGCCTATGCCGGCGGCCTTGTTGACGGCATAAAAGTCCGGGTGGGCCAATAATATCTGTGTCATAGGGGAAATATACCAGGCTGAAGGGATTTAAAACGCAGCGACACATACAGCAAAAAGCCCAGCATGGAAATATGCTGGGCTTTTTTTACCCGTTAAATGGTGACGGGTCACAGATGTTCAATATGGCGGAGGAGCAGGGATTTGAACCCTGGGTGGGCTATAAACCCACGCCGGTTTTCAAGACCGGTGCATTAAACCACTCTGCCACCCCTCCGACGGGCGCCAATATTACGCAGCCGCCCCTGCCTTGTAAACCCTAAAATCAAGACTCGCGTGCGAGTGGGCAATAAATGGGCAAAACCACCCATTCAGCCAAAAGGTCGCTGCCCCGCCTCGTATAATTTGAGCAGGCCGCGGCTGACACCGGCTTCCGCCGCCTTGGCCAGTTTGTCTTTCAGGGTTTGCTTCGGCTTGTGTCTCAGGCTGATGACATGATGGCTGTCCGCCTTATCCAGCAGGTATTGGCTGCTGGTCATCAGCCGGTCCACCAGGCCCAGTTCCTTGGCATCGGTCGCCAGCCAATGTTCGCCCGTCGCCACCTTGTCAAGCACCAGCGCCGGGCGGTTGGCCCGGATAAACTCCTTGAAGCGCTGGTGGATGACTTCCAGCTCCTCGCGAAACTTGGCGCGTCCCTCATCGTCATTTTCGCCAAACAGGGTCAGGGTACGCTTGTACTGCCCCGCCGTATGGAGCTCAATATCGATATCTTTCTTCTTCAACAACTTGTTGAAATTGGGCAACTGGGCGACCACGCCGATGGACCCGACGATGGCGAAGGGAGCCGCGAGTATCTGCTCGCCGACACAGGCCATCATGTAACCACCGCTGGCCGCCACCTTGTCGATGGCGATACTCAGCTTCAGGCCGTGCTCCTTCAGCCGGCCAAGCTCCGCCGCCGCCAGGCCATAGCCATGCACCACGCCGCCACCGGATTCCAGACGCAACAAAACCTCATCACCGGGCTGGGCCAGCTGCAGCAGGGCGGTGACCTCCAGACTCAGATCGCTGACCTCGTGGGCGTCCATGCTGCCTTTAAAATCCAGCACATACAATTTGGGCTTGAGGGTAGCGGCGGCTTTTTTGGCCTCCTTCTTGGCCCGCTTTACTTCCTGCTTTAGCGCCTTGCGTTCCGCCTCCGTAACGGCACTCGCCAACTGCAGGCGTTGTTTCTGGCGCCGCAGGCGGGCACTGATATCGTCCACCTCCAGCCGCTCGGCCAGTTGCTTTTGCTTGGCGATCACACTGGTCACCAGGGCGACCAGCAACACGATGGCCAATACCCAGGTCAGGCTCTTGGCCACGAATAGACCGTATTCATAGAAAAATTCCAGCATGGGATCTCCTCAGTTATGTCAGCCGCTATTCTAAGAGCCATTTTTGCCAGAACCCATCGCTTTTTTAAACCAGCCACTGGCATCCGGCGCCAGAGTCTGGTTTGATCCTGCAATCCATAACGTTGAAATGTAAGAGGCTTCATGCAGGACTATCATCCATCGGCCGAACTATTGAAAAACAAGGTTATCCTGGTTACCGGCGCCGGTGACGGCATAGGGCGTCAGTCGGCGCTGAGCTTCGCCGCCCACGGTGCCACCCTGATCTTGCTGGGTAAAACCGTGAAGAAACTGGAAGCCGTGTATGATGAGCTGCTGGCACAAGGCAGCCCCGAACCGGCCATCGTCCCCCTGGACCTGCAGGGGGCGACCCGCCAGCACTATCTGGATATGGCCGAAACTATCAAGCAGCAATTTGGGCGCCTCGACGGCGTGCTGTTCAATGCCGGCCTGTTGGGAACCCTGGGGCCACTCGAGATGATTGGCGAAGATGAATGGGACAAGGTGATACAGGTCAATGTCAAATCCCAGTTTCTGATGACCCAGGCGCTGCTGCCGTTACTGAAAGCCAGCACCCCCGCTTCCATCATCTATACCAGCTCCGGCGTGGGCAAACGGGGCCGCGCCTATTGGGGCAGCTATGCCGTCTCCAAGTTTGCCACCGAGGGCATGATGCAGGTACTGGCCGACGAGCTGTCCAACACCCGGGTCAGGGTGAACTGCATCAACCCGGGTGCGACCCGCACGGCGATGCGCGCCCGCGCCTATCCGGGCGAGAATCCCGAAAGCTTGCGTACCCCGGCCGAGATCATGCCGAGCTATCTTTACCTGATGAGCGACGACAGCCTGGAGGTGACCGGTCAGTCACTGGATGCCCAGCCGGACAAGGTACGCAACTCCGCCGCTGATTGAACTGGCAAGATTCGCCGAGCCGGTTAACAATAAACGGGTAGTTTAATCGGGAAACACCCACAAGGGCCGGCCGGGCCCTTGTTCAGCGCAAAAGGAAAGGCCATGTATCGTCCCAAAAGCACGGTAGAGCAGTGGCGTATTTTTCAGGCAGTCGTGGACTGCGGCGGTTATGCCCAGGCAGCGGAAACCCTTAACAAGAGTCAATCTTCCCTCAATCATGCGGTCGCCAAGCTACAACAGGGACTGGGTCTTGCCTTGCTGGAAGTCAAAGGCCGAAAGGCCTTCCTCACCCCGGCCGGAGAAGTGTTTTTACGCCGCTCCCGTAAGCTGACCCAGGACATCGAAGGCCTGGAGCAGCTGGCCGATGTGCTGGCCAAGGGCTGGGAAGCCGTGCTGCGTATCGTGGTGGAGGCGTCGCTGCCGCGCCAGCCGCTGTATGACGCCCTCGCCGCCTTTACCAGCCAGTCCCGAGGCTGCCGTATCCACCTGCTGGAGGCCCAGCCTTCCGGCTGCCAGACGGTGGTCACCAAACAGGCCGCCGATATCGTGCTGGCCAGCCGCACCTTCCCCGGGGCCAGCGCCCTGCCCCTGACCACCACCACCTATGTCCCGGTCTGCGCCCCCCATCACCCGCTCACCCAATTCGGCGAGGTCAGCCAGCACGAGCTAGAGCATCAGCTGGAGCTGGTGCTGGCCGATGGCAGCGAGGAAGAAGAAGGCTGGGCCAGGACCGAGGAAAGATGGGTTATCAACCACCTGCACGATACCTTGTCTCTGCTGCGCCGGGGGGTCGGCTTCGCCTGGCTGCCGCTGGATGTGGTCACCCCCCTGGTGGAAGCGGGCCAGTTGCAACGGCTGCCCATGGCCCATCATGGTTTGCGTAAGCGCTTCACCCATCTGATCCTGCCCCGTGCCACCCCGCCCGGGCCGGCGGCCAGCCTGCTGCTGACCCTGATCAGACAGGATTACGGCCAGTCCGGCACAGCGGTGCCGGCTTAAGCTGGGTTCCCCGTCGGCGAGAACTTGCCAGCCCCCGGCGTCTTCCTTATGCTGGCCCTCTCGTTGTTAACAGGATGACCTATGTTTGATTTTGATCAGTGGATAGACAGGAAGCCGAGCCGGGCGCTGAAGTGGCTGAAATATGAAGGTACCGACATTCTGCCCATGTGGGTCGCGGATACCGAATTCAAGGCCCCGCCGGCGGTGATCGAGGCGCTACGGGAACGGGTTGACCACGGTATCTTCGGCTACAGCCGCCCCAGCCCGGCCCTGACCGAGTTAATTATTGCCCGCCTGGCGGAGCGTTATGACTGGCGGATTGAAGCTGACTGGCTGGTGTATATGCCGGGAGTGGTACCGGCCCTGAACCTGGCCTGCCAGACCTTCAGCGAGCCGGGCCATTCCATTTTGATGCCCAAGCCCATCTATTACCCGTTTCTGCATGCCCCCGGCTTCCACGGCCGTAAGGCCGCCCATGTGTCCATGGTCGAAAAGGACGGTCGCTGGCTGCTGGATCTGGAAGAGCTGGAAGCCCAGGCCAAAGACGCCGAACTGCTGCTGTTCTGCAACCCCCATAACCCGGGCGGCACCATCTACAGCCGGGAAGAACTGCTGGCGATCAACGACATCGCCAAACGCCACAACCTGCTGGTGTGCTCCGACGAAATCCACTGTGATCTGCTGCTGGATGAAGGCAAACGGCACCTGCCCTATGCCGCCCTGGACGACGATGCCGCCAACCGCAGCATCATCCTGATGGCGCCGAGCAAGACCTTTAATATCGCCGGCCTGTGTTGTTCGTTTGCCGTCATCCCCAATGCCGAGCTGCGCACCCGCTTCACCCGTGCCGCCCGCGGCATCATGGCCGATGTCAACCTGCTGGGATTCGTCGCCGCCGAGGCCGCCTATCAGGATGGTGACGACTGGCTGGCTGCGCAACTGGCCTACCTGCGTCAGAATCGGGATATCATCGTCGAGCGGCTGGGCAAAGTACCGGGGGTCAAGGTGCTGTCGCCCGAGGCCACCTATCTGGCCTGGATCGATATCAGCGCGCTGGAGATCGAGGATCCCATCGGCTTCTTTGAACAGGCGGGGGTGGGCCTGTCTCCCGGCGGCCAGTTCGGCGGCAGCGACTTTGTGCGGCTTAACTTTGGTTGCCCCAGAGCCATGCTGGATGAGGCCCTGCATCGCATGATCGCGGCCATCAACGCCCGCTGACGGGCAGGGATGGGGCACACCGGGCGCCCCATCCGTTCAAAACCATCCCCATCTCAGCCTCATACACCTTTCCGCAAGCCATCTCCATTCAGCGCCATGAACAGACATTTCTTGACTATCTTTAAGGGCCTGGCCAACACCACCCATCTGCTTCCCGTCCCACCTAAGGAAGGGCACTATGTCGATGCTCAAACCCCTGGGTGCCGCCACCCTGCCGGGCGTCCAGGCCACCACACAGACATAAAAAAACCGCCAGGCGTTTAGCCTGGCGGTTTTTTGCTTTGTGTACAAAGCGACTATGGCGGAGGAGCAGGGATTTGAACCCTGGGTGGGCTATAAACCCACGCCGGTTTTCAAGACCGGTGCATTAAACCACTCTGCCACCCCTCCGGAACGGAATGCATCATACTGACGGTGGTTGTGCCTGTAAATAGCTGTTTGTTTAATTGCCTTTAAAATCATCACTCTGGGTATTTTTTGTATGGTCTGCACGCGGTTCTGCTGAGTGCAGGGCAAAGTAGTGGCGCAGGAAGGCCTCATCCAACGGTGAGAGATCGAAATGGTTGGATGCCTCGGCGAGGTCTTCTACCCTAATCTGCTCCTGTTCAAGCAGCCAGGCCAGCGCCTTACCCAGGGATTCATGTTCGTTCATGCCGGCCTCCGACTATAAGTTATAAACTTTTGGCATCAGGATCGCCTTTTATTTTTTATGCATTTTGAATACAATTTAACCCGTTATTTTATAACCATAGATAATAACAATATCTCATTGCAATCGAGGTCATCATGCATTTCAAACATCGACTGCGAGACGCCACCCTCGCCGGCCTGGCTGCCTTTGTGGCAATAATCCTCCTCAGTTATCTGAAAAGCTGGACACACTTTATGGTGCTGAGCGCACCGCTCGGCGCCACCCTGGTGCTACTGCTGCTGCTGCCCTCGGCACCCTTGTCTCGGCCCAAACACGTGATCCTGGGGCACCTGCTCACAACCTGCCTGGCGGTATTGGGGATGCAGTTACTGCCGGATCCCGTCCTCGGCCTGGCGGTCTGCTTTGGGCTGGGGATCACCCTGATGGTGCTGACCGACACCCTTCATCCTCCGGCCGGGGCCAACCCGATCTTGATTTACCTCTCTGGTGCCCACTTGCCGCCGATGGACTTTATTCTGCCGACATTGGCCGGAACCCTGTTTATGGTCGCGTTTGCCAGCCTCTACCATAAGGCTTTCACCCACCGTCGCTATCCGTTTGGGCCTAAGATCCCGGCAAGCAAGGAAAGCACTGCGAATACCGGCGCCAAAGCCAAAGTGGCCACCGACTGACCATCACCCCTCATCAAAAAAGGGAGCACCACCGTACTTAATGCTGCTCAGTTAAGGGGAGCCCTCATCTACCAAGCCGACCGTTGGCGTCATGGATGATGCCGCCTAGCCCCCAGGGACGGATTTCGGCGAGTCGGCATGTGGAGGAGGACTTCCCTTTTCATCTTAAGTGAACGGCATTGCACCACCGTGCTCCCTTTTATTTATGAATGTATCTGAATATAAAAAATTCAATTCCATCCGAAAAGGCATCGCTAACGGCAAGGTTCCGCTCAGCTGACACCGGCGCAAGTATCTCCATAGAAAGAATCTTCATATGAAGATTTAATTAAAAGTATGACCTTTGTCACAATATCCTGCCCGGCCGTTCTGTAACATCATGGTGTCGTTAGTTATTCACGTATTTTATTTAGATACACACGATTTATTAGCAACACGGATACCTTTCCTTACATGACAGGGAGTCATAATGAAAAAATCTGCCTTAGCACTGCTGATTACCGCTGCCGCCGCACCGGCCTTCGGTGCAGATTGGAGCAACACCGAATTGCATTATCAGCTGGGTAAACTTAAGCAGAACCCTTTCGGCGCCGATCCAGAACAGAAGTCCACCACCAACATCTATACCCTGCAGCATGCCAGCGGCTGGAAATACGGTGATAACTTCTTCTTTATCGATTATTCCGACTGGGACGACGGACAACGTCGGCGAGACTGGTACGGTGAGGGCTATTTCAACTTCAGCCTGGGCAAGATCAGCGGGACCGAGCTGAGCCTCGGGCCGGTGAAGGATGTGGGCCTGGTCATGGGTGTTAATGCAGGTGGCGACAGCAAGATACGCAAGTACCTGCCCGGCATCCAGCTGGCGCTGGATGTGCCTGGCGCGGCCTTCTTCAATACCCTGCTCACCGCCTATATCGATGATAGCGTCGGTGTGGCCAACGACGGCGCCCCCAAGGAAGGGGATAGCTGGATGCTGGATACCGCCTGGGCCTTCCCTTTCGCCTTAGCTCACCATGATTTCAGCCTGGAAGGCCATGCCGAATATATCGGCAGCCGCGACAATGAGTTTGGTGACAAGGTCAAGGGTCACTTCCTGGCTCAACCTCAGCTACGTTATGACCTGGGTAAAAGCCTCTTTAACGACCCTCAGCGATTGTTCGTCGGTATTGAATACCAATACTGGTACCACAAGTTCGGCAGTGACGTTATCGAAAGTGCCGTCCAGGGCCTGGCGGTCTGGCGATTCTGAACCACAGACGGGAAGGTACTGGTGCCCTCCCGTCTGTCCCTAAAGCAAAGACACCGTCATACAGGTTTAGAAATGCCATTCTACCTGGAAGGTCGGCGCAGTGGTATTGGTGCCGGGCTTACCGTGGTTACCGAACTTGTTATGCCAGTATTCATAGCCCACCCCCGCCCACAGGGTGTTTTGCTTGTTGAAGGCCAGCTGACCCACATCCAGCATCAGTGAGCTGCGCGTGAGAATTTCGGGCTTGGTTTCTGCGTTGAAATAATCCTTGCCCTTTTCGCCGTTGTAGTTGGCAAAACCCTGGAACTTCATCGGCAGGGAACCCGCTGTAAACGGAATGCCCCAGGCGGCGCTGACCACATAATAGGGGTCAAAACTGATGTCGTTATGGTTACCCGGAAGACCACAGGGCGTCAGGCCACAGTGATTTTGCTCATAGGCATAGAACAAGCTCAGATCGGCAAACCCCTTGGGCAAATCAAACTTCAGGGTCGGCCCCACCAGCAACAGGCGTTTCCGCGGCGCAAAGGCGGTATTTTTAGTATTCCAGTCGAAGCCGGCTGACAGCGCCACCTCCTTCACCGGGCCAACACTCAGATCGGTATCGAATACCTTACCCAGATGCAGCTGATGACGATAGGTCACATACGCCTCGCTCGCCCCCTTGTTACTACCATTCGCCTTGTCATTGCCGTCCGATTGCAGCAAGTCCACATTCAGGAAATTCTGGCCATAGGCATAGCCGCTGGCATGAGTGAACTGGATGACATGTTTTTGTATATGGTTGGAATTATTGGGCTCGGTAAATTCGGTACCATACCTGTATCCGATATAGGTGTCAGACCAGGTGGATGCGGCGACATAAGGAGCAGAGGTAACGGCCAATGCCAGCGTGGAAAAGGTAAGAACGCGCTTGCCGGTATAGTTCATGATATGTGATTCCTTCACCTTGAGAAAATGACATTCCATCTGTTTTTTCAGATGCTTTAAGACAATTGAATAAATTTTATCACCAACACTGTACACAAAAATGATTACATACAAATATCATCATGATCAACAAATTGATCACAAATTTAATAATCCATATATACAAAGTGTCTTACTGAGGCGCTATGGTCCAGGGATGCGGCGGTGCAGGTTGCAGGGAGGTAACGGGTGGCCCGTTTATTGTGCATAAAGTCATCGCCGTCATGGGCAGTAGGGCTGCATACGGCTCCCACGTCGCCGGACGGCGACGTGGGCAAAACAATTAATCCAGCTCGGATCCGGAAAGGGGATAATCAATGACCATCAGTGCAGCCCGTTGACCGTTCGCCACCGCGGGGTTGGGGAATACCACCGCCTCTCTCTGCGCATCCACCCGCCAGCGGTGTTCACCGTCTTCAGCCAACAGCTCACCTGGCTCAAAGGCGGTGAAATTCGCCACATCCTTGCCGAAGTGAAAACGAAAGGCATCGCTCTGCTTGATGATTTCCCGGCATACCTTGAACACCCGGATCTGACCAGGTTCAAGCGGAGCCGGCATCCAGTCCGCTTCGCTCACCAACTGGCGCAGGCAATGATCGACCGCCTTGAACCGCCGCATATCATTCTGCCCGAAGGGCATGACCTTGCCCAGCTCGACGGTAAAAGCATGGGCGCCAAACCGATGAGCGCTGAAATAGCTGAAGGTAGTGGTCGGCCCGTGAGCCAGCAGGATGGTGTCGACTTCGCAGTCTCGCAAAAATGCCAGCTGCCGACGGCTGTAAGGCTGGCCGTGGGTATAGGGGTAAATGGCAAACTTTTCATATTTTGAAGGCCTGATCGCCGTATGCAGATCGTAATGCAGGCGCTCGGCACCAGAGCGTTGACCGAAAAAGCGGCCGACATACAACTCCAGCCTGGCCGCCCGCTGTTGCTCCAGGCCGGGGCTATCCCCGCGCTCATGGGCACCGGAAAACAGGCGGTTGAGATTTACCTCGAGCTCACGTACCCCCTGGTTCATGGCCGCCGGATGGCCAAAAATCAGCAGCAGCCGGTGCCGGCAGCTCAGCCTCCCCTCCACCAGGTCCCGCAGCAGCTGATCGCACAGCTCTATTGGCGCCGTTTCATTGCCGTGGATGCCGCAGGAAATCACGATATCTTTATTGCCCGGGGACGCCGGTTCAAAACAGACGACCCCCGTATCCCAGACGGATACGGTACCGCCGGTTGCCAACGGCTCGCTAAAGGGAGCCAGCTCCCATGGATGTTCACGGCTCAGTGACAAAAAATTCGCAATCCGGCTTACCTTCATATATCCCTCCAGCTAAACCATTAAAAACAACATTTCAGTTTGAAATAAAACATGAAGTCAGCATCAATGTCTAGCGGATCAGGGAACCGCCCCCGGCGAGGGCAGCGGCAGAAAACACTATCGAATGAAGGTCCTCGCCAACTTAAGCACCAGAACCGCAAACCTATGCCGTTTTTACGGTTTTCAGCCTTTTGTTATGCACAGGGTCAAGCTGGCCACGGGATGAAAAATTTTAAATCTGGACAGTAAAATACGAAGAGAGAGCACAGCAGCAGGCCGGCCTGCTGCTGTTAGCTGCCCGGTTACGCCCCTGCCTTGACAAAGGCGGCGCTCACCAGTTGTTTGGCCTCGTCAATCAAACGTTCGAGGTGCTCCGCGTCGCGGAAGCTTTCGGCGTAAATTTTATACACCTGTTCGGTACCACTGGGACGGGCAGCGAACCAGCCCTGCTCGGTGACCACCTTGAGGCCCCCCAGGGAGGCATTGTTGCCGGGCGCCCGGGTCAGGGTCGCGATGATGGCATCACCGGCCAGGCTGGCTGCCTTGATATCATCGGCATTCAGGTTGGCCAATACCTGTTTCTGTGCCTGGCTGGCGGGGGCATCCAGCCGGCGGTAGACAGGGCGACCTAACTCAGCGGCCAGCATGGCGTAATACTGATGCGGGGTCTTGCCGGTTACCGCCAGGATTTCCGCCGCCAGCAGGGAAGGAATAAAGCCGTCCTTGTCGGTGCTCCATACCCGGCCGTCCCTGCGCAGGAAAGAGGCGCCGGCGCTTTCCTCACCGACAAAACCCAACCGGCCCGCCATCAGATCGGTCACATACCATTTAAAACCGACCGGTACCTCCATCAGCGAACGCCCCAGGCTGTCCGCGACCCGGTCGATCATCGAAGACGACACCAGGGTCTTACCCACCGCCAGGGTGGTTGGCCATTGGGCCCTATGGGTAAACAGATAATGGATGCACACCGCCAGGTAATGATTGGGGTTTATCAGCCCTTCACTATCCACTATGCCGTGACGGTCATAATCCGGGTCGTTGCCACAGGCGATATCGAAGTTGTCCTTCAATGCTAGCAGGTTCGTCATGCTATAGGGACTGGAGCAATCCATGCGGACCTGGCCGTCGTGATCCAGGGACATAAAACCGAAGGTCGGATCCTGGCTTTGATTGACCACGGTAATATCCAGCCCGTAGCGCTCGGCAATCGGCGGCCAGTAAGCCAGACCGGCTCCCCCCAGGGGATCGATGCCGATCTTGATGCCGGCTTTGCGGATCGCCACCATATCGACCACCTGATCCAGCTCGGCCACATAGGGGGTGATGTAATCGTATTGTACCGCCCGCCCGAAGGCCTCGGCGAAGGGCAAACGGCGCACCTCGCGACAGCCGTCGGCGATCAGCCGATTGGCACGGGCCTGGATCCAGCCGGTGGCCTCGGTGGAAGACGGGCCGCCATCGGGGCCATTGTATTTGATGCCGCCATCCCGGGGAGGGTTATGGGAAGGGGTGATGACGATGCCGTCCGCCTGGGCGTTCTGGTGCAGCCGGTTATGATTGAGGATGGCATGGGAGATCACCGGGGTGGGAGTATACCCCTGCCCCGCCTGTACCCTGACCTCCAGACCGTTGGCCACCAGCACTTCTAACGCACTGCCCCAGGCGGCTTCCGACAGCGCATGGGTGTCCATGGCCAAAAACAGAGGGCCGCTCAGGCCTGCCTGCTGCCGGTATTCCGCCACCGCCTGGCAGATAGCCCAAATATGACGCTGATTGAAACTCACATCCAGGGCACAGCCCCGGTGGCCGGATGTGCCGAACGAGACCCGTTGGGATGAGATCTCGGCATCGGGCTCCAGCTGGTAATAAGCCGCCATCAAACGAGGGATATTAACCAGATCTTCGGCGCTGGCCGGCATCCCTGCTCTGGGGTGCATAGTCATAACTGTCCTTAATGGTAATCAAATACTTTGGCAAACTTGCTCGATCAGTCCATGGGAATAGCCCATGGCGGCCATCAGCTGAGCGACTATGTTGCGCTTGCGGCCGGTATTGGTATTGGTGATCACCCAATAGGGACTGTCGGCGATGGCCTTGGGTTTGGTGGTGTTGCCGGCGGCAAGCAAGGATTCTTCTGAATCAGAAAAATAAATGCGTTTACGTCCTTTTATATCACTCGCCTGGGCGAATGCGGCCGGATTTTCCTTATACAGTTCGGACAATATCAACATAAAGCGGTCGATGGCCGCTTCTTGCCTGGCCAGCTCGCCTTGCTCCAGTATTTTGTGGATACCCTGAGCGGTCGCCACCGGCGGGGCCGGCTGCCGCCGAACCGAGGCTAACTGCTCGTCCAGCTTGAGTAAACGCCGCAAAATATCGGATGCACTTTCCCCTATATGCCGGGTGTTGCTGGCAATATAACGATACAGTTCTTCATCTACCTCTATGGTTTTCATAGTGTTTGTTGACATGTCCACTCCCAATAATGGAGCCCAATTATACATAGGCTTATGCCCTTGCCCAAGCGCTTGCACCCTCTCCCTGACAAGGCAACAATAGCGGCACTCTGTTTGAAGGAGATATATATGCCATTTAACACTTCACTGAAGGCGGCACTCAACCATCGCCGCCAGGGAACAGGCAGCCCGGTGCTGCTGATCCATGGCCTGTTCGGCAACCTGGATAATCTCAACGGGGTCAACCGGGTGCTGGCGGCCGACCATGACGTCATCGCCGTCGATGTACGCAACCATGGCCTGTCTCCCCGGACAGACACCATGAGTTACCAGGAGATGGCCGAGGATATACTGGCACTGCTGGATCAGCTGGAATTGGAGCAGGCCGCCATCGTCGGGCATTCCATGGGGGGCAAGATAGCGATGATGACCGCCAAGATGGCGCCGCAGCGGGTCAGCAAGCTGGTGGTGACAGACATAGCGCCGGTCGCCTACCGGCAGGCCCGTCATGATGCGGTGTTTCAAGGCCTGCAGGCCGTACAGCGGGAGGGCGCCAACGACCGTCGGGAAGCCGACCGGATCCTGTCCCGATACATCGAAGAAGCCGGCGTACGGCAGTTTCTATTGAAATCCTTTGTGGCGGGCACTCCGGAAACCTGGCGTTTCAACCTGCAGGCCCTTATCGCCAATTATCAGGAGATTATCGGCTGGCCCGGAAGTGAGCTGAGCTACGACGGGCCTATCCTGTTTATCAAGGGGGGGGACTCGGACTACCTGCTGCCGGAATATCAGCCCGAGGTGCTGGCACAGTTTCCCGCCGCCACGGTGCGGGTGATCCCGGGCACCGGGCACTGGCTGCATGCGGAAAAGCCCCAGCTGTTTAACCGCCTGGTGCAGGATTTCCTGGCCCGGGCCAGTTAACAGGCTTGAATCCTTTATGGTATAGTGCTGCGAATTTTAATGGGTAGGCAAGATAATGTCATTTGAACAAATCGAGCTGCTGGAAAGCATCGGCCTCAAACTGTTTTTTGTGGTCATTTTTCTGCTTATCGGCTTGGCCATCCAGGACGTGCTCAAACGAGGAAATGTCCCCAAGTTTGGCCGTTTTATCGTATGGTTGGTGTTATTCGTGGGATGTGCCGGCTTTGTCGCCAAAGGCATCATCGAGCTCACCTGGGAAGGAAACGGACTCGGTTGACCCATGGCCAAGCAGGATACAGACAGAACCACGCTGGATTTGTTTGCCGATGAGCGCCGGCCCGGCAGGCCGAAGACCAACCCCCTGCCCCGTCAAGCCCAGTTAAAACTCAATAAACGTAATCAGCTAAAACGTGACCGTGAACGTGGTCTCAGCCGCATCGAGCTCAAAGTGGATGAACAACTGCTGAGCCAACTCAATGTACTGGCAGCCAAGCGGCAACTCAGTCGGGCTGAGCTTATTTATTCGCTCCTGTTGCAACAGCTGGAACAACAGGATTTAGACTAGGCCAGAGGGTCTGCAACACACTTTTCGACAGGTACAGCATAATTATGGCAAGTGTAGGTCTGTTTTTTGGAAGCGATACCGGCAATACCGAAGCCGTGGCAAAGATGATCCAGAAAGAACTGGGTAAGCACCTGGTTGAAGTGCACGATATCGCCAAAAGCACCAAAGAAGATATCGCCGGTTTCGATTTGCTGCTTCTGGGTATTCCGACCTGGTACTACGGCGAGTCTCAAGCGGATTGGGATGACTTCTTCCCCGAGCTTGAGCAAATCGATTTTAATGACAAGCTAGTCGCCCTGTTCGGATGTGGTGATCAGGAAGATTATGCCGAATACTTCCTCGACGCCATGGGTACCCTCAAGGACATCATTGAGCCTAAGGGCGCCATCATCATCGGCCATTGGCCGACCGAAGGCTATGACTTCGAGGCCTCCCGGGCCCTGGTGGATGATGCCAACTTCATCGGCCTTGGCATCGACGAAGACCGCCAGCCCGAGCTGACCCAGGACAGAGTCAAAGCTTGGTGCAAACAGATCTACGAAGAAATGTGTCTGAAAGAACTGGAAGCATAACACCTACAACCCGGTCTACTGAAGGGATGCTGCAATGCGTCCCTTTTTTGTGTTTGGTTAAAAGTTAAACAGGCTTTAAAATACCCCTGTGCTCACGCAGCAGTTTCGATAAAAAGACTGTCGTTTATCACGGATAAGCTTTCAAGCAACATAACAAGAGTAAAGAACGCATGTTTAAACGTTTATTTTTATTACTACTGGTTCCCGCCTGGTTGGCTCAGGCCCAGGTACCTACCCTCCCCCTGCCGGAAGACAAGGGCCAGCCGGTCGGCCAAGTGGTATCCCACGTCGTCCAGGACGGCGATAATCTGGCCGGCCTGGCCAGATATTATGGTGTCAGCCCCATCCTGATTATGGCGGCCAACCCGGGCAAAGACCTGTTCCTGCTCAAAGATGGCGACAAGGTCACCATCCCCAACCAGTTGCTGCTGCCCAAGGCGGCCACCAAGGGCATAGTGATTAACCTGGCCGAACTGCGCCTGTACTATTACCCGGAAAATGGCGAACAAGTCCATGTCTTCCCCATCGGTATCGGTCGGGTCGGACGGGAAACCCCCGAGATGAGCACCCAGATCAGCCAGATGCGTAAAGATCCAACCTGGACCCCGACCGCTAACACCCGTAAGGAATACGAGGCCAAGGGTATTCCCTTGCCGGCCGTGGTACCCGCCGGGCCTGACAACCCCCTGGGTGAATACGCCATGCGCCTGGCCTACGGCAGCGGCGAATACCTGATCCACGGCACCAATGACCCCCTGGATGTGGGACTACGTGCCAGTGCCGGCTGTATACGAATGTATCCAGAGCATGTGGAATGGCTGTTTGCCCAGGTTGACAAGGGAACCCCGGTGCAAATCGTCAACCAAGCCCTGAAAGTCAGCACGGATCAATACGGCCAGACCTTTATGGAAGTGCATGAACCACTGACCCCATCGGGCGAGGCGGGTGCTCCGCTGGATCTGACCCCTGTGGTTTCCCTGTTCGAGCAGGGCATCGACCAAAGACAGGTCGATGAAGTCATCAAACAGCAGCAAGGCATGCCCAAGATGATAGGCCAGCTGTACAACTGAATCGTTTACCAATAAAAAAGGCCTGACATTGTCAGGCCTTTTTTACGTAAAGCCATTGTTACTTGGTGTAACGGCCCATTTGGTCAAGACGGGAGTTGGCACGATCGGCAGAAGCGCGGGCTTCAGCTACATCGGCGGCCAGACGGTCGATCTTGGAAGAGTTCATTTGCTGACCTTGCTGAACAGCTTGAATGTCCTGAGCCAGGCTGTCTACCTTGCTTTCCAGGGCATCATTGGAGCTACAACCAGCCAGCAACAAAGCACTTACAATACCACCCATCAACATTTTCTTATTACGCATTACCTGCTCCTTGTTTTTTATTGGGAGTCAAAATGACCACATTAGGCGCCCTAAGTATGGACGAAAACATCATAAAACCACAAATTATTTTATAAAGCATGACATTAGGAATTTTTGCTCAATGTCTTGGATTTCATTGAAAATGCTCGTTTTTTGCGCACATATAGCGTTCGATCGACCTCGGCAACCAGCTCGCCATGCTCATCAACTATATTAATACGAAAGTGAGGAAAATATTTATCTCCCCCATCGGTGGCACAACGGATTTCGTCGATACGATCATGGCTCAAGCGAATCTCAGCTAGCACCCGCCCCCTCCCCGGCTTCAAAAAGGTGATCCGGGCCGCCCTGTCCCAGATATGATAATCAGACCCCAATACTGCCATCAGCATCATGCTATAGACAGGATCCGTCATCGAAAACAGGCTGCCGCCATATTGAGTGCGGTTGGCATTCTTGTTCCACCAGCGTAACACCAGGCCTACCCGGCAATAGCTGTAATCCGGACTGAGGGTTTCGATACGAATGCCCGCGCCCCAGAAAGGCGGCCATAGGTTGAGCAGCGCCTGCACTAGGCGCGGTCGTGCAAATACCACCCTCATTAATCTCATCCGACCAGTTAGGGATTGGGGTTACGTTACCAAATGTTCGCCGTAAAAAACAGACTGATTCCGCCAACATTTGAGCAAGACGACGATATCGAGGCCAAATCCGGTCCCTTGGCCATAGACATAATATTCGGGTTGCCTTTGCCTGGCTGAACAAGCACAATGAAAGCAATACCCAAACGAAATACGAACATTTATCTTTATGGCTGATAATAACCAGGCGCTGAAAAAAGCGGGGCTTAAAATTACCCTGCCCAGAGTCAAGATACTGGAGCTGTTACAACAGCCCGAGACCCAGCATGTGAGTGCAGAAGATCTGTACAAGTTGCTGATCGAACACGGTGAAGAGATTGGCCTGGCAACCGTCTATCGAGTGCTCAACCAGTTTGACGATGCGGGTATCGTCACCCGCCACCATTTTGAAGGGGGGAAATCCGTCTTCGAATTGGCCACCCAGGAGCACCATGACCACTTGGTCTGCCTGGATTGTGGCAAGGTGATCGAATTTCACGATGAAATGATTGAGCAGCGCCAGCGCGAGATCGCCGGCCACTACAATATCAAATTGACCAACCACAGCCTCTATCTCTATGGCCATTGCCTGAATGATCAATGTGATCATAATGACGAGCAACAATAATCCGCGCTAACGTTTTCCCACTAAAAAGCCGCGACTGGCGCGGCTTGAGTTCAATCTCTGCGGTGGTAGTCAGGCTCAGCCTTCTTCCTTACCCCAGGAATCGCGCAAGGCCACCGTCAGGTTGAATACCAGTCCATCGGACTTGCTGTCCCGGCAGAAATAGCCTTCCCGTTCAAACTGGTAGGCCCGCTCAGGCTCGGCCGCCAGCAAGGAAGGCTCAACCACCGCCTCGGTCAACACCTGCAGGGAATGGGGATTGAGCGCCGATTCAAAGGACTCGGCCGCGCCCGGGTTGGGTATGCTGAACAGACGGTCATAGAGCCGTACCGTCGCGGGCAGCCCCTGAGTCGCGGAGACCCAGTGAATGACCCCCTTCACCTTGCGGCCATCAGCCGGATCCTTGCCCAGGGTATCCGGATCGTAGCTGCAGAAGATGGTGGTGATATTGCCCTGTTGATCTTTTTCTATCCGCTCGGCCTTGACCACATAGGCATTGCGCAGCCTAACTTCCTTGCCGAGCACCAAGCGCTTGTATTTTTTGTTGGCCTCTTCGCGGAAATCATCCTGGTCGATAAGGATTTCACGGGTAAACGGCAGCTCGCGAACGCCCATCTCCGGTTTATTGGGATGGTTGGGTGCCATTAGGATCTCCGGCTCAGTCTCCGCCATATTTTCGATCACCACCCGCACCGGACGCAGCACCGCCATGGCACGGTGAGCATTTTCATTGAGATCGTCGCGAATACAGGCTTCGAGCATGCCCATCTCGACCGTATTGTCCTGCTTGGTCACGCCGATGCGCCGACAAAACTCGCGGATGGACGCCGGGGTATAGCCACGGCGACGCAAGCCGGAGATAGTCGGCATACGGGGATCGTCCCAGCCGTCAACATGACCTTCAACCACCAGCTGGTTCAGCTTGCGTTTGGACATCACGGTATATTCCAGATTCAGCCGGGAGAACTCATACTGGCGCGGATGACACTCGATGCTGATGTTGTCCAGCACCCAGTCATAAAGCCGGCGGTTATCCTGGAATTCCAGGGTGCACAGGGAATGGGTGATTCCTTCGATGGCATCGGAAATACAGTGAGTGAAGTCGTACATGGGGTAGATGCACCACTGGTCACCGGTTTGGTGGTGGTGGGCAAAACGCACCCGGTAGATCACCGGATCCCGCATCACCATAAAGGAAGATGCCATATCAATTTTGGCACGCAGACAGGCCTGGCCTTCTTTAAACTCACCGGCACGCATGCGGGTAAACAGCTCCAGGTTTTCTTCCACCGGTCTGTCCCGATAAGGGCTGTTACGCCCGGGAGTGGTCAGGGTGCCCCGGTACTCACGGATTTTATCAGGTGTCAGCTCATCAACATAAGCCAAGCCTTTTTCTATTAACTCAACGGCATAGCCATAGAGGCGATCGAAATAATTGGATGAGTAACAAATATCCCCGCTCCAGGAAAAGCCCAGCCAGCTGACATCCTGCTTAATGGACTCGACGTACTCGACATCTTCCTTTTCCGGATTAGTATCGTCAAAACGCAGGTTACACTGGCCCTGGTAATCCTGGGCGACACCAAAGTTCAGGCAAATGGATTTGGCATGGCCGATATGAAGATATCCGTTTGGCTCCGGCGGAAAACGGGTATGTACCGACTGATGTTTACCATTCGTCAAATCTTCATCAATGATTTGACGAATAAAATTGCTGGGACTATGGTCCGCCTGACTCATTCATACACCTCGGGGATGGCTTAATTCAAACGCTCATGATCCATGATCTGCGCCCGGGGCTCAATAGCAGAACGCGGAATATCGTGCCCTGGCTGCCAAGGCCACTCAAAAAAAAACCGCCCGAAAGGGCGGTGAAGTAGTACCAAGCAATATTTACTCTTCGATCGGCAGGGTCTGCTGCACATAAAGACCGGGAGCCGCCATCAAGGCCGGACATTCGTCACTGCCCACCGTCCGGGCCGCTACCTTATCACCCAGATAAGGGGTGGCCCACTGTTGCCAATGGGGCCACCAGGAGCCCGCTTCGCGGGTGGCGCCGGCCAACCAGGACTCGGCATCCTCAAAACCCTGATCCGATGTCCAGTACCCGTATTTGTTCTTACTCGGCGGATTAACCACACCGGCCACATGACCCGACTCCCCCAGCACCAGGGTTTTCTCTCCCCCCAGCAAGCTGGCGCCTTTAAAGGTGGCATCCCACAAGGCGATATGGTCTTCTTTGGTGGACAGGAAGAAGCTGGGGGTCTTCACCTTGGTCAGATCCAGCCCGAAGTTGCCTACCTTGACTTCTCCCCCCCGGCTCAAGCTGTTGTTCAGGTACAGCTCGCGCAACAGGAAGCGGGCACAGGCAGCACTCAGGTTGGTGCTGTCGCTGTTCCAGTAAAGAATATCGAAGTCGGAGGGTTCTTCGCCTTTCAGGTAGTTGTCGATGTAGTAGTTCCAGTACAGGCTGTTTTCCCGTAACAGGCTGAAGGTCACCGCCATTTGGCGGCCATCGAAAAACCCTTCGGCATCATTCATCAGTTCCATGGCGCTGATCACGGGATCATTGATAAAGACACCGATTTCCCCCGGCTGGGTGAAGTCCAGCAGGGTGGTCAGGAAAGTTGCACTCTTCACCCTCGGCTTCATCCGGCGGGCGGCATACAAGGCCATGGTCGACGCCAGCAAGGTACCGCCAATACAGTAGCCGATGGCATTGACTTCTTTTTCGCTGGTGATCTGCTCGATCACCCGGATCGCTTCCATGGTGCCGCTATGGATTAAATCCTGAAAGCCGATGTCGGCCTGTTCTTTACCCGGGTTACGCCAGGACATCAGGAAAACCGTATGCCCCTGCTCCCTCAACCAACGCACCAGGGAGTTCTGCTCTTTCAGATCCAGGATATAAAATTTGTTGATAAAGGGAGGTATGATCAGCAGCGGGGTCTGGAAAACAGACTCTGTACTGGCCTTGTATTGGATCAATTCGAAGATATCGTTTTTGAATACCACATCACCCGGCGTGCTGGCCAAGTCCTTGCCCAATACAAAGGCCGAACGCTTGGTCATACGTATTTTCAACAACTCACCGCTGGATGCCAAATCCTCCTGGAACAGCTTCACGCCTTTAACCAGGTTAGCCCCTTTCTCTTCCAGGGTACGCTGCAGTACCTCGGGATTGCTCCAGATAAAATTGGTCGGCGACAGGGCATTGATGGTCTGACGGAAGAAAAAAGCCAGGCGCTGACGAACCGGCTCGGACAAACCTTCGATGGCATCCAGCGTCTTCATCAATGATTTGGCAAAGTGCAGATAGGACTGACGCAAAAAATCAAAGTTGGGCTCATCTTTCCAGGCCTTGTACTGGAAACGACGATCACCGGGAGGATCTTCAATAATACTGGAACTGTCGATGCCCATACTCTTACCAAAGGCATTCTGGCAAATGGCCAGCTGGCCTTGCCACCACTGCATCTGCACGTCAAATAAATGCGCCGGGTTTGACGCTACGGATTCGTAAAAAGCGGCAAGATCCTGAGAATTCAATTCTGATAAAGCCTGAGTAACCGGATTATCACCCAGCCGCTCCCGCTGCATCTCTGACCACATCTGCTCGTTCCACTGGAAAAAATGCCGAATGGGATCCGCACCCTGGTTACTGTTTTGTTCCATTGTCCCTCCTGATATCGATATGGCCCCCGAGAAGGGGGCAATGTAATGACAGGACGTTATTTTTTCTGGGCTTCTGCAACTAGGGCCTCGACACCGGCTTTAAACTCTTGCGCCAATTCAGCCACTTTCTTACCGTCTTCGATCATTTGCTGACTGATCTTGGTCATGGTTTCCAATTGCTTTGAGCTGCTGGCCATCAGAGACTGCACATCTTTAACCTGGCTGCTGACTTGCAGCTGGGACAGACCGATTTCGGCATACTGACGCGCGGCCTCCAACTGCAGGTTAGTCAAATCGGTAAAGTTCTTAGTCACCAGCTGGTTGAATTTAACGACGGGACCAAAGGCTGTTTCAGTCTGATCGTTAAAAGTTTTGAACATATCGGTATACATGGTTTAACTCCGAAAATTTTAAAAGGGATAATACGCGAGGCCACCACCGGGGAGGCTCCCGCGTTAATAAAATCTATTTAATGACCATTTCAATTCATGCGAGACGCCAGGCTAGCACGCAGCCCGACGGCTCCAGCGGGCTTAAGGGCGCAATTACCCCATGGGTAACGGACCGCCCGGAACACATCAAGGTCCTGGCACCAACAGCATGCTTACCGGCTGTTCCTTTGGATGGCAGCCCGCACGAAACGGTATTCAATCATGCCTTAAACTCTTTTAAGGACAACGGCAGTACCCATACCCCCACCGACACAGAGAGATGCCAGGCCCAAACCGGCACCGCTGCGCTGCAGTTCATACAACAGGGTGACCAGGATACGGTTGCCGGATGCCCCCAGGGGGTGACCCAGGGCAATGGCACCACCATTCACGTTGGTGTTCTCCAGCAGCGCCTGCTGGGAAATATCGTGCTGGGCAGACAGCTGGCTGACCACGCCCAACGCCTGGCCGGCAAAGGCTTCGTTCAGTTCCAAACGTTCGATATCGCTCAGTTTCAGGTTGCCGCGGGCCAGGGCCTGCTCGATGGCGGGAACCGGACCCAGGCCCATGACTTCGGGTGCCACACCGCCCTGACCATAGGCGACCACTTCGGCTAGCGGCGTCAGCCCCAGGCGCTCCACGGCAGACTTGCTGGCAACAATAATGGCACTGCCACCATCGTTGATACCAGAGGCATTACCGGCGGTCACGGAGCCATCGGCCTTGAATGCCGGACGCAGCTTGCCCAGGGTCTCGGCGGTGGTGCCGGCCTTGGGATATTCATCGGTATCCACAACGACCGTTTCTTTACGGCCTTTCACTTCAACCGGCACGATTTCAGCCTGGAAATGACCGGCTTCGATGGCCGCCACGGCCTTCGCCTGACTGGCAGCTGCCAGAGCATCCTGAGCGGCACGGGTAATGCCTTCTTGGGCAACCACGTTTTCGGCGGTCACGCCCATATGATATTTGTTGAACACATCGGTCAGACCATCACTGATCAGCAGATCAGACAGGGTCATATCACCCATTTTATTGCCGTTACGCAGATCACCCTTGGCGACGAAAGGGATTTGCGACATGTTTTCACAACCGGCGGCAACGACGATTTCCGCATCACCGGCCTTGATATGGGCACAGGCGTCCATTAGGGTTTTCATGCCACTGCCGCAGACCATGTTCAGGCTATAGGCGGGGACGCCCACAGGAATGCCGGCGGCCAGTGCAGCCTGGCGACCCACGCCCATGCCCTGGCCGGCACCGACCACGTTGCCGACGATCACTTCATTGACCTGCTCGGGGGCAAGGTTGGCCTGCTCAAGGGCGCCTTTGATGGCGATGCCGGCCAGTTGGGCGGCAGGAATAGATTTCAGGGCACCGCAAAAGCTGCCGATGGGGGTACGTTTCGCCGCAACAATATAAACAGGTTCAGACATAAATAACGCTCACTCTATATTGAATATTGATAACAGGTCGATATCGAGGGTCCGAAACCCTTATTGCATGTACAGGCCGCCATTGACAGACAGGGTTTCACCTGTCACATAACCACCGTGTTCACCTGCCAGGTACAATACAGCACCGGCTACTTCTTCTGTGGTGGCAAGACGCTTGAGGGGAATCGTCGCTTTAATTGAGTCCAGCACATCTTCACGGATGGCGGTCACCATGGGTGTCGCGGTATATCCTGGGGCAACGGCATTAACACACACACCAAAACGGGCACCTTCGGCGGCCAGGGCTTTGGTAAAACCAATCATGCCCGCTTTGGCGGCAGAATAGTTCACCTGGCCAAACTGTCCTTTCAAACCATTTACCGAGGAAATGTTAATAATACGCCCGCTGCCTTGTTCACACATGGCATTGAACACAGGCTGGCTGACGCTGAACAGGCTGTCCAGGTTGGTGGACATCACCTCACGCCATTGTTCGAGTGACATTTTTTTGAAAACGGAATCGCGGGTAATGCCGGCATTATTGACCAGTACATCAATTCTGCCTTCAGCCTTGAGTAATTCACCCAGAGCCTGGCTAACGCCCTCATGATTGGCAACATCCAGGGCTAACAGTTTGATATCCTTGTCGGCCAGGTTCTGCTCCTGCAGCCAGGCCTGGGCCTGTTCTGCCTTGCCGGGCCGGTGAGTGGCTACAACTTTAAATCCATTATTGACTAACTGACGACATACTTCTGTACCAATACCCCCGGCTGCGCCGGTCACTAATGCAACTTTCTTCTGTGTCATCAAATCCACTCCTTTGCTCTCTCAACTGTATACCAGTCTGTATCGATTATTGGCAGGCATTGAATATGCAGCGTCATACAACATGATTCAATACTGCAATCACTCCCGACAAATCCGTCAGGAAAAATTAATTTTGATGTTGCTCACTATAAACTTATTTATATGACAATGTCATGATCAATAGGCAGCATTGTTTGTTAAAATGTTGTAAAATTGGGGTTTTATATTACCCGAAAACCAATCCATCTTAAAAACAAACCATTGGATGGTCGGGCATCGAGATTTTATGCCGACAGATTTTCAAAAAGAGAGTTTTCATCCACCATTAAACTGTTTTTTATGTTATCAACAACAGATATTGAAAGTATCGAAATACGAGCCAGCTTATAGATATCATTTATTACTATTACCCTAGCGTAAACGTCATGTCCCCGGCCGACCGACGAGGAGGTGACCAAAGGATGGCAACGTGAAATATTTTATCCGTCAGATAAAGATTCCTAGCAATTTGCAAGTACAGGACCAACGCCGAGGCTTGCACAACACCATATGACACAGACATGACAACAACAGCGACATAGCTTCAGCATTTTCTCAGGACCAGGCGCATATTCTATTTATCCGTGCTCTTGGTGTGCGACTGCCGGCTGGGTACCGTCTTTTTAAATAACAGGGATCAACGCAGACCCCCCTGGAAAACGATGCCCCATCAAATTAAACATCTCAATAACCGAGCCTAATATTGCTGCATCTGGAGCAAAGGCAGGTGGCCGGTAAGCGGACCTTCTACGCCGGGGCCGAAATATGCTCCTGCATTATTGGCATTTCCGCCATCCCTGGCGGTTAGAGCGCGCAGCAGAGCCCCATGTACAGTTTGCTGCCGGCACCAAGCCGGGCAACGGCTGTAAATATTCACCGGATATACGGTCCGTTACCCTGCGACGGTGACCTTGGACCCCGAGGTGTCTGCGTGCGGTACCTGGTCGATGTTGCAATATGAGGCACAGTCATTTCGGATGTCCCTCATTGTGCATTGATGACGCAGTCACTGTGCCGCTCAAGTCCCTGACCGTCGATAGTGGAGCCGACCATGCCTCAAGGCCGAAGGCACCGGTCCAACCATAAATGCATGTTCTCGGCGGACCGCCATCCTAAGTGACTATAACGCAGCCAATATTAATCCCCCACTGAGGCACAATGGGGACGCTATCAGGCAGTCGCAGCCGGGGTTTTGACACAGCATCCTCCGTAGCTCGCCCGGCAGGCAATGGGAAAAGCAGAGAGTAGGAGAGGACGATGGCAACAACACCGGAGAAGCAGAATCGATTGCTGCAGAAATCACCCGAGCTTGAGCATTCTTGCAGCAAACAAACTGATTTGCCAAGGAAAGCCGGTTTCGGTGTTGACAGCCTCAAGGGCAGCCATTAACATGCGCCTCGCATTCAAGGATGCCTCTTCCCCCTTAGTTCAGTCGGTAGAACGGCGGACTGTTAATCCGTATGTCGCTGGTTCAAGTCCAGCAGGGGGAGCCATTTTCTAGTAAAAAAGTTACAAGTTGTTCCCCCTTAGTTCAGTCGGTAGAACGGCGGACTGTTAATCCGTATGTCGCTGGTTCAAGTCCAGCAGGGGGAGCCATTTTCTAGTGAAAAGTTACAAGTTGTTCCCCCTTAGTTCAGTCGGTAGAACGGCGGACTGTTAATCCGTATGTCGCTGGTTCAAGTCCAGCAGGGGGAGCCATTTTTTAGTGAAAAGTTCCAAGTTGTTCCCCCTTAGTTCAGTCGGTAGAACGGCGGACTGTTAATCCGTATGTCGCTGGTTCAAGTCCAGCAGGGGGAGCCATATTTTACGCAGCTTAATCTCGGTTCGTCCCCCCCCTCGCCACATTCTTATTCTATCCTTATCTCTACCTATTCTTTTATATACCATTTGAGTATCAGGATGATATTCTGCATCTTTATTCTATTTTTAATTCAGTGTAGTGCTCAGATACACCATTTGAATACAAGGATGAATATTTATGCGGGAATCCCGTACATTTAATCGAATATTGATCTTGGCGGCGCTGATTTCCGTGCTGACCAGCCTGCTATTGCCCTGGTGGGGCGGTTATCGAGTCCTTGCACACCATGAACGGGATACTGCCGCCAACCTCGCTACCTGGCTGGATTCCGTTGAACAGGCTCAGGTAGCATCCCTGCCCGGCATTGCCAAGCTTTCTTACGGACAGCCCCTTCCCCCACAGTCATCTGCCTGGTGGTTCGGTAGCGCCGCCGAGAGCAAACAACTTATACTGGGAGACACCCCGTTTTTTTATCAACTCGATACCCGCTTTGCCACCCAATATTGGCTGTCCCTGTCCCTGCCGTTGATGGCCACCAGCTTATTGTTGTTTATCGGCCTCTACGTCCGCTGGTCAAAGGAAAACCGGAAAACGGAACAGCATCTGCACGACTTGATCATCAATACAGATCCGGAGCTGACCACCGGCAATACCCCACTGGAGCAAAGCATTATCCAGTGGCATCACGCCTATCAGAGCCAGATAGACTCGCTGCAACAACAACTGAGCGAGGCCCATCAGCAGAGCCATCAAGACAGCCTGACCAATTTAGGTAACCGTTATGCATTCCGCCGTGATCTGACCCAACTGCTGAACGATGAAAATAAACTGGCTGTTTCAACCCTGCTGATGATACGCGCCACCGCCCTGAACGAGATCAACAGCCGTCTCGATCATCAGGCGGGGGATCAATACCTGCAGGATATTACCCGTATTGTACGCAAGGCTATCCAGCCCATGCTGGGTGCCAAGGCCTACCGAACCACGGGCACCGATATCGCCGTACTGATGAAAGGGCAATGTGATCCATTGGCGCAATCCCTGGGTACCCAGTTACATCAGGACTTCAACCATTATCAGCATTTGCATGGCCTGGATTGTACCGCCTATATGGGCTTCACCCAGCTGTTGCCCGGCCAGTCACCCGAGCAGGTACTGGTACGCGCCGATTCCGCCCTGGCCCATGCCCAGGTCAATGAACCCAACAGCTGGCAAGTGGTCCATAAAAACGAGGATGATAAGGAGCTGGGCGAAACCCAGTGGCGGCGGCGGCTGGAAAGCATTCTGGAAGAAGAGCACATTCACCTTATGGTGCAACCGGTGCAGTTCAAACGTTCGGATCTGCCCGGTTACAATGAGATCTTGTCACGTTTTCCGAATGACACCGACGGCTGGTACCCCAGCTCCACCGTCTTTGCCATGCTGCAGCGACTCGATTTATCGATGCATTTCGAGCAGAAGATCATAGAAATGGCGATCCATCGTATCGCGTCAAGAAACCTGTCGACACAACGTTGGGCGATCAACCTCACCCCTGCCAGCCTGCAGCACCCCTCTTTTGTTATCTGGCTTGAGCGCATCCTGCTGCGGGATGTCAATGTAACGTCCTCCCTGGTGTTCGAACTGGATGAACACATCCTCGAATATCAGCTGGTGGCAGGAAAGCGGCTGATAGATATGCTCAGGCGCTGCGGAGCCCGTTCGGCGATCAGCAAATTCGGCCATGGTTATGGTTCATTTCGTCAGATCAAGGAGTTCAAACCCGATTACATCAAGCTGGATGCTCAGCTGGTCAGGCATCTGCAGGACGACAGTGCCAATCAGCAGTTTGTACGCATGATAGTGGATTTAGCCCAGCGACTGGGTTGCCGGGTGATTGCCGAGGGGGTAGAAACACCGGAGCAAAAACGCACGCTCGATACCATGTATATCGACGGCATCCAGGGATATCTGATTGCCAGGCCCACAGATATGGACGATTTTAACCAGCGGACTGTGTCTTCAGCTTGACCAGGTAGTTAATCAATTCACCCAGCTGGCGATAACGCAGTAATTCCTCGGCATTGTAACGCGTGGACATGGTCGAGGGATTATTGCGGTGTTTGAGATAACGCATGATTTGCAGTCGATTAAAACCACCGACCTGGTAGATCAAATCCAATAGTTTCTTGAGCTGTTCATCGGAAAAACCGCAAAACTCCGCATAATCCGCATCCATCGGCGTCTTGATTTCGACATCGACCTCTGCCAACGAGCCGGCTTCGTGCAGATACTCCAGCCACTGCTCCACATACATGGGCTTGGTACCGGCCAGCAGTTCGAAAAAACCGGCACCGCTGCGACAGCCCGACAGCAGTAGTACGGCCAAATGATCCCGGCTGCAGGAAAATTCCACGTCTCCCCGCAGGCTCCAGTCCAGGGCCTGAATGCGGATCTCCGCATGGGCACCATCATGATCCTTGACCTTGAAGATAAACACAGCAGCTCCGATTAGCGGCAAAATAACCATCTTGACTCAATCATTACCCCGAGTCAAAGCAAGGCTTCACAGTCCGCTCATATGGGTGTATGGTCAGGCCCACCGAAGGTAGCAGCATACGTCAGGAGTTCCGGATATGCCCAATAAAGAAGTCACCTATACCATTTCTGAATTGGCCGATGAGTTTGATATTACTCCACGGAGTATCCGTCATTACGAAGACCTGGGCCTGCTGCTGCCGCGCCGCAAGGGAAACAATACCCGCATCTATAGCCATAAAGACAGGATCCGCCTGTCCCTGACCCTGAGGGGAAAACGGTTGGGATTCAGCTTGGCCGAAATACGTGAGTTGTTCGATCTCTATGATGCCGAGCATCGCAGCCGCCCCCAGCTGCATTCCATGATTGCCATGATCGACGAGAAACGCGCCAGTTTGCGGCAACAACAGGAAGATATAGCAAAAGTACTGGCCGAGCTGGAAGCCGCCGACATCAGGGCCAAGGAAACCCTGGAAAAGATGAAACCCCATACGTGAGCAAGGCCTGCTGTCGCAGGCCTTGACTTGTTAACGTTGGCTGATACTTTCCAGCTTATCGAAATAATCCGGAAAAGTCTTGGACGTACATTTGGGATCCAGGATCACCACAGGTGTGTCACTCAGCGCTACCAGCGAGAAACACATGGCGATGCGGTGATCATTGTAGGTCGCTATCTCGGCCTCTTGCAACTGGGTCACCGGGGTCACCACCAGGTAGTCCTCCCCTTCCTCCACCGTCACCCCCAGCTTGGCCAGCTCGGTCGCCATGGCATACAGGCGATCCGTTTCCTTTACCCGCCAATTATAGATATTGCTGATCCGGGTCGTACCTTCGGCAAACAACGCCGTGGTGGCGATGGTCATGGCGGCATCGGGGATATGATTCATGTCCATATCGATGCCCTTTAACGGCGCCACATGCTCGGCTTCGATAAAGTCATCACCCCAGGTGATCTTGGCTCCCATGGCTTTTAGCACATCGGCAAAACGGATATCACCCTGGATGCTGTTGCGGCCAATGCCGGTTACCCGTACCTTGCCCTTGATAGCGCCGGCCGCCAGAAAGTAGGAGGCGGAAGAGGCATCCCCTTCGACCAGGAAGGTGCCCGGCGACACATAGCTCTGGTTACCCTTGATATAGAAAGTCTGGTAATTATCGTGCTCGAGGGTAACCCCGAACTGCTCCATGATCTGCAGGGTAATATCGATATAGGGCTTGGAGACCAGCTCACCCTTGATATGGATACGGGTATCGCCCGCCGCCATGGGGGCCGCCATCAAGAAGGCGGTGAGAAACTGGCTGGAGACGGAGCCGTCGATATGCACATCGCCGCCCCACAGCCCCTTGCCGTTGATGTAGACCGGTGGATAACCGTCGGTCTTCAGGTAACTGATATCGGCCCCGGCTTCCCTTAACGCCTCCACCAGATGGCCGATAGGCCGTTCCCACATGCGCGGCTCACCGGTCAGGGTAAACTCGCCGGTACCCAGACAGAGGGCGGCACACAAGGGGCGCATGGCGGTGCCCGCATTGCCCAGAAACAGGGACACCGGCTCATGGACGCTGAAGGCACGCCCCAGCCCCTGTACCACGCACTCGGTTTTATCTTCCGATAGCCGGTACTGAACACCCAGTGCCTTCAAGGCATCGAGCATATGACGAATATCATCGCTGTCGAGCAGGTTGGTCAGGCGGGTGGTGCCCTGAGCCAACGCGGCCAACAACAGGGCCCGGTTAGAAACAGATTTGGATCCCGGCAGGTTAACCTGGCCTTCGACCCGGGTAATAGGCAGTAACTTGAGGCTTTCCATAACTTTCCTGGATGCGAGAGAAATAAACCAAAGGGGCTGCTTAGACGTTAACAGGGCTGCCGCATCAGGGCAAGATAAACCAAGGCCGGTTTGCACCGGCCTTGTTATTAGGCGAGTACCTTGGCCAGCGCCTCCATGCAGCGCTGGTTTTCGTGCTCCAGGCCGATGCTAATCCGCAGACAGGTCGGCAGGCCATAGCCGGCGATGGGCCGTACTATCACCCCTTCCCGCAGCAGCGCTTCATACGCGGGACCGGCATCCCGCTGCAGATCCAGGGTAATAAAGTTGGCCTTGGAGGGAATGTAGTTCAGGCCCTTTTCCTCGAAAAAGGCGACATACCTGGCCATTTCCTGCCGGTTCAGATTGACCGCCTTTTGCAGATAGTCGGTGTCATCCAGCGCCGCTTCCGCCGCCGCCAGGGCCAGGCTGTTGCAGTTGAAGGGTTCACGTACCCGGTTCAGTACCCCGACCAGCTCGGGGTGACATACCATGTAACCCACCCGCAGTCCGGCCAGCCCGTAGGCCTTGGAGAAGGTACGGGACACGATCAGGTTCGGGTAGCCTGCCAGCCAGTCGATGGAAGGGATGCGTTCGGCTTCATCGACATACTCGGTATAGGCCTCGTCCAGCACCACCAACACGTTTTCCGGCACCTTGGCCAGGAAAGCTTCCAGCTCGGCCTTGCCCAGAAAGGTTCCGGTCGGGTTGTTGGGGTTGGTGATGCACACCAGCTTGGTGTTGCCGGTAATAGCCGCAGCCATGGCATCCAGGTCATGACCGAAGTCTTTGGCCGGCACCACCACCGCCTTGGCGCCGTGCGCCTGGGTGGCCAGGGCATAGACCACGAAGGTGTACTGGGAATACACCACTTCCTGGCCGGCGGACACAAAGGTGTGGTAGAGCAGGTCGATCAGCTCATTGGAGCCGTTGCCCAGGATCAGCTGATCGGTACGCACCTTGAGCCGACCTGCCAGCCTGGCCTTGAGGTTAAAGCCGTTGGCATCCGGGTAGCGGGCCAGCTCGGGCAAGGCCTGCTCTATGGCGGCCTTGGCCTTGGGGCCCAGGCCCAATGGGTTTTCGTTGGAGGCCAGCTTGACGCTGTTGCTGATGCCCAGCTCCCGCTCCAGTTCTTCCACCGGCTTGCCGGGCTGATAAGGCTGTAATTGGTCGACCCCGGCATTGGCCAGGGCCAGATAGTTAATACTCACGATGGCTCCTTTCAACTCTTTTCTATCAGGCACGACGACAATGACTTGAACTTCGAGTTAACCGAAGACTGGAGAAAGAGGCAACACGGTTGCCTCTTGCATGACCCAGAGCTGCCTGTTAGAGGTGTCATCAGACGACTCCGCTGCCCCGAAGAGGGCAAAGGGTGTCCGCTCCACCGACCATCCGCGCCAAGGATGGCGCGGCTGAGCCCCCAGGGAGGGGTTTACGGCGTGTCGGTGGAGCCGTGCCCTTTGCCCGATTCATTGCTGTCATCTACGTCAACAAAAACCTGTGTTCAAAAGACAGGGTGTAACCAGGCGGCAGGCTTACGCCCTGCCGTTCATTCAACCGTGCTGCTTGGCAAACTTGTCCATAAAAGACACCAGCGCCTGCACCCCTTCGATGGGCATGGCGTTATACAGGCTGGCGCGCATGCCGCCGACGATACGGTGTCCTTTCAGGGCCAGCAGGCCGGCGGCCTTGGCTTCCTTGAGGAAGGCATCGTTCAAGGCATCGTCTTTCAGCCAGAACGGCACGTTCATCCAGGAACGGGCGCTGGGAGCGATGTCGTTGCGGTAAAAATCACTGGCGTCGACAAAACCGTACAGCAGCTCGGCCTTGGCCTGATTGCGCTCGCCGATGGCGGCCAAGCCGCCCTGGCGCTTGAGCCACTGGAATACCAGGCCGGACAGGTACCAGGCATAGGTCGGCGGCGTGTTGAGCATGGAGTCGGCCTTGGCCATGGCAGCATAATCGAGGATCGCCGGAGTCTGCGGGCAGGCCTGGGCCAGCAGATCGTCACGCACGATGACCACCGCCAGTCCGGAAGGGCCGATGTTTTTCTGGGCGCCGGCATAGATAATGCCGAATCGGGATACATCGACCGGACGGGACAAAATGGTGGAAGACATGTCCGCCACCAAGGGCACGTCACCGGTATCAGGGATAAAGTCGTATTCGATGCCTTCTACGGTTTCATTCGGGCAGTAATGGACATAGGCGGCGGTGGGGTCAAGATCCCAGCCGGTGGCCAGCGCCTGGCGACCGTCCGCCGTCTTTTGCAGACCGTCGAGCACCCGCACCTTGCCCACTTTCTCCGCCTCGGCCACCGCCGACTTCGACCACTGGCCGGTGACGATATAGTCGGCCTTGGCATTTTTTCCCATCAGGTTCAGGGGCACGGCGGCAAACTGGCCACGGCCGCCGCCCTGCAGGAACAGCACCTTGTAGTTGTCCGGGATCTGCATCAACTCACGCAGGTCCCGCTCGGCCTGCGCCGCCACCGCCATATAGTCGGCGCCACGGTGGCTGAGCTCCATCACGGACACACCCAGACCGTTAAAATCGCGAAACTCGGCCTGGGCCTGTTTCATTACCTCAACCGGCAACATGGCCGGGCCTGCGCTGAAGTTATACACCAATTTATCCATTTCCTTTATGACTCATCCTAACCAATGGGCTTACTTGCTTTTACACGGCAGCGGGCTGCCGAGTCAAAATGATTTTGTATATGAATGGGCATCTTATCGAGCAAAAAGGGGCTCACGCCCCTTTTGTTATTCTTCGGTATCGACAGCATCCCCGGACAACACCTCGTCGTCCTCGGTTTCCTCGATGCGCTGCAGGCCGACCACCTGCTCATCCTCGCCGGTGCGGATCAGCCGCACACCGGCGGTGTTACGGCTGATCAGGCTGACCTCGGACACCCGGGTGCGCACCAGGGTACCGCCGTTGGTGATCAACATGATTTCATTGTTGTCATCCACCTGAATGGCGCCGACCACGGCGCCATTGCGCTCGCTGACCTTGATCGACACCACTCCCAGGGTAGCCCGGCTCTTGGTCGGATATTCCTCAAGCGCGGTACGCTTGCCATAGCCGTTGGCGGTGGCGGTGAGGATGGCGCCTTCGCCGCGGGGGACGATCAGCGACACCACCTTATCACCCGTCGCCAGCTTGATGCCACGCACCCCGCCGGCGGTACGGCCCATGGGCCGCACGCCCTTGAAGCTGCCTTTGCTTTCGGCACCCTCACCTTCTTCCAGGCTGTCGTCGGCATCATCCTCATCATCGCTGCGGCCACTGCCTTCGGCAAAGCGCACCACCTTGCCAGCCTCGGAGAACAGCATGATCTCGTTGCTGCCGTCGGTAATATCCACGCCGATCAGCTCATCGCTCTCCTTGAGGTTGATGGCCCGGATCCCGGACGCCAGAGGCCGGCTGAAGGCCGACAGGCTGGTCTTCTTGACGGTGCCCTCGGCGGTAGCGAAGAACACATATTTGTCCTCGGCATACTCCTGCACCGGCAGTATGGCGGTGATCCGCTCGCCCTCATCGAGCGGCAGCAGGTTGACGATGGGACGTCCCCGCGCCGCCCGGCTGGCCTCCGGCAACTGATAGACCTTGAGCCAGTACACCTTGCCGGCGGTAGAGAAGCACAGGATGGTATCGTGGGTGTTGGCCACCAGCAGGCGTTCGACGAAGTCTTCTTCCTTCATGCGGGTCGCCGACTTGCCACGACCGCCCCGGCGCTGGGCCTCGTAGTCGGTCAACGGCTGGTATTTGACGTAGCCCTGGTGGGACAGAGTCACCACCACGTCTTCCTGGGTGATCAGGTCCTCGATATTGATCTCGGCGCTGGAGGCGGTGATTTCGGTACGACGCGGGTCACCGAACTGGGCCTTGACGGCTTCCAGCTCTTCCCTGATCACTTCCATCAGCCGCAGCGGACTGTTGAGGATATGCAGCAGCTCGGCAATCTGCTCGAGCAGGTTCTGGTATTCTTCCAGGATCTTCTCATGCTCGAGGCCGGTCAACCGGTGCAGGCGCAGATCCAGGATGGCCTGGGCCTGTTGCTCGGTCAGGTAATAAAGGCCGTCACGGATGCCAAACTCGGGCTCCAGCCAGTCGGGACGGGCGGCATCGTCACCGGCCTGGGTCAGCATGGCGGCCACATTACCCAGTTCCCAGCCCTGCCCGATCAGGCCGGCCTTGGCCTCGGCCGGGGTCGGCGAACGGCGGATCAGCTCGATCACCGGATCGATATTGGCCAGGGCAATGGCCAGGCCTTCCAGGATATGGGCCCGGTCCCGCGCCTTGCGCAGCTCGAAGATGGTCCGGCGGGTCACGACCTCTCGTCTGTGCTGGATAAAACACTCCAGCATGTCCTTGAGGTTGAAGGTGCGGGGCTGGTTGTTGTCCAGGGCCACCATGTTGATGCCAAACACGGTCTGCAACTGGGTCTGGGCGTAGAGGTTATTGAGGATGACCTCGCCCACCTCGCCCCGGCGGATCTCGATCACGATGCGCATGCCGTCCTTGTCGGACTCGTCGCGCAGGGCACTGATGCCCTCGATGCGTTTTTCCTTGACCAACTCGGCGATTTTTTCGATCAACCGGGCCTTGTTCACCTGATAGGGCAGCTCGGAAACGATGATGGTTTCCCGGCCGCTCTTATCATCCACCTCAATCTCGGCCAAGCCGCGCACGTAGATCTTGCCACGGCCGGTACGGTAGGCATCGATGATGCCCGATTTGCCGTTGATGATGCCGCCGGTGGGAAAATCCGGACCCGGGATCAACCCGATCAGCTCATCGATGCTGATATGCTCGTTGTCGATCACCGCCAGGCAGCCGTCCACCACTTCATTCAGGTTGTGAGGCGGGATATTGGTGGCCATGCCCACGGCGATACCGGACGAGCCGTTGACCAGCAGGTTGGGCACCCGGGTGGGCATGACCGCGGGTATCATTTCGGTGCCGTCGTAGTTGGGCACCCAGTCGACGGTTTCTTTATCCAGATCGGCCAGCAGTTCATGGGCGATCTTGTCCATACGCACTTCGGTATAACGCATGGCGGCGGCGGAGTCGCCGTCCACCGAGCCGAAGTTGCCCTGGCCGTCGACCAGGGTATAGCGCATGGAAAAATCCTGGGCCATGCGCACTATGGTGTCGTAGACGGCGCTGTCGCCATGAGGGTGATATTTACCTATTACGTCACCCACGACACGGGCCGATTTTTTGTAGGGCTTGTTCCAGTCGTTGCCGAGTTCGTTCATGGCGAACAGCACGCGGCGATGCACCGGCTTCAAACCATCACGGACATCCGGCAGAGCGCGCCCTACTATTACGCTCATGGCGTAATCCAGGTAGGAGCGTTTGAGCTCTTCCTCGATGTTTATCGGCATGATTTCTCGGGCCAGATCGGTCATAGCAAGCCTTATCCCCAATTTATTGTTTATACGGCAATAAAAAACGCATCATTCTAACACACAAATGACAAACCACAGCAGTCATGCTGGCAGCGAAAAGGGAGTTGGCTATAATGGCCGCTCTTAACTTTGCCAATCGTTTAAGGCGTTGCCCGTGAATGTAGACCAACAGGAAATCGACAAATTCGAGGCCATGGCCTCCCGCTGGTGGGATCTGGAAGGCGACTTCAAGCCCCTGCATAAACTCAACCCGGTGCGCCTGAACTGGATTGCGGACAAGGCCGGCGGCCTGTTTGGCAAACGGACGGTGGACATCGGTTGCGGCGGCGGCATCCTGAGCGAGAGCATGGCCCGGGAAGGTGCCGAGGTCACCGGCGTCGACATGGGCAAAGAGCCGCTGGCGGTCGCCCGCCTGCATGCCCTGGAGATGGGCGTCAGCGTCGATTACCGTCAGACCACCGCCGAACAGCTGGCCGAGCAGCAGCCCGGCCAGTTTGATCTGGTCACCTGCATGGAGATGCTCGAGCACGTGCCCGAGCCCGCCTCGGTAGTACAGGCCTGCGCCGACCTGGCCAAGCCCGGCGCGCCCCTGGTGTTTTCCACCATCAACCGCAACCCCAAGTCCTGGCTGATGATGATCGCCGCCGCCGAGCACCTGTTCAAGATGGTGCCCAAGGGCACCCATGATCACCGCAAATTCATCACCCCCGCCGAATTGTGCCACTATATCGAGCAGGCCGGGCTGGTGGTCCGGGACATCAGCGGTGTGGTCTATCGGCCGCTGTCCGACAGTTTCAAGCTAAGCCCGGATGCGGATGTAAACTATATGGTGTATGCCATCAAACCGGAGCTCTGATGCAGACCAAGGCGGTGTTGTTCGATCTGGACGGCACCCTGCTGGATACCGCAGGGGATATGGGGGCGGCGGCCAATCATGTGATCCAGGGCCTAGGGCTGCCTCCCCTGTCCGATGACATTATCCGCTCAACCACCTCGGACGGCTCCTATGCCCTGCTGCAGGCAGGTATCCATGCGGCACTGATTGAGCAGTTGGGACTCGAGCAACTGCGCCGCCAGATGCTCGACTACTATGCCCTGAACCTGTGCGTCCATACCCGCCCCTATCGGGGCATACCGGCGGTCATCGACTGGCTGGACGCCCGGCGGATCCCCTGGGGCATCGTCACCAATAAGCCGTCCGCCCTGACCTTGCCGCTGCTGGCCAGCCTCCCCCAGTTTGCCCGTTGTGGTGTCACCGTCAGCGCCGATACCCTGCCCCGCAAGAAACCCCACCCCGACCCCTTGTTGTATGCCGCCGACTGCCTGACGGTGGCCCCCGGCCATTGCCTCTATATCGGCGATCATCAACGGGATGTCGAGGCCGGCCGGGCGGCGGGCATGGCCACCGCCGTCGCCGCCTGGGGCTATATCGCCGCGGACGCCGTCCTGCCCCTGTGGCAGGCCGACCATATTATCGACTCGGTCCAGGACTTCGGCCGCTGGCTGGAAGACACATTCGACACCAACTGCTGATGGATCAACCAGGATCTCCATCGACCCGCTTTGGCAAGCCATTTATTTGAAAAAAAGTTTCGACAAGGCCATAAAATCACCGCGGTTTTGTAAGCTCCTCATAGGAAACGCAGTAGCAGTTAGTGAGCACAAACCCCGAAAAGATCCACACAGATTATCCACAGGCGTATGCAGATCCCTCGGCTTGAAAATACCGGGGGCACCCACTATCTTGTAGCCCACCTTCAATACAACAACTAGATGTTGTGCATTCCTCTTAATATTGGACCACAATAATGAGAGGTGAGGCTCGGGCCGCCCATCCGCCCACAGCCCTGCATAACAACAATGGGAGACGGTCCGTTCCATGAATAAACATCTGCTGGTTACCAAACGTAGTGGCGCCAAAGAGCCTATCGACCTGGACAAGATCCATAGGGTGATCACCTGGGCCGCCGAAGGGCTGGACAATGTCTCCGTCTCCCAGGTGGAGTTGCGTTCGCACATCCAGTTTTACGATGGTATCCGCACCGAAGATATTCATGAGACCATCATCAAGGCCGCCGCCGATCTGATCTCCGAGCAGACCCCGGATTATCAGTATCTGGCCGCCCGCCTGGCCGTCTTCCACCTGCGCAAGAAAGCCTACGGCCAGTTTGAGCCGCCTCATTTCCATGACCATGTGGTCAAGCTCACCGAAATGGGCAAGTACGACCAGCACATCCTGGCCGACTACAGCCGCAACGAATTCGAGGCCATGCACGCCCACCTGGATCATGAGCGCGATCTGACTTTCTCCTATGCGGCGGTCAAGCAGCTCGAAGGCAAGTACCTGGTGCAGAACCGGGTGACCGGCGACATCTACGAAAGCCCCCAATTCCTCTACATGCTGGTGGCCGCCTGCCTGTTCTCCAAGTATCCCAAGGACACCCGGCTCGGCTATGTGACCCGCTTCTATGATGCGGTTTCCCAGTTCAAGGTGTCGCTGCCCACGCCCATCATGTCCGGCGTGCGCACCCCGACCCGCCAGTTCAGCTCCTGCGTGCTGATCGAGTGCGGCGACAGCCTGGATTCCATCAATGCCACCTCCGGCGCCATCGTGCGTTATGTATCCCAGCGCGCCGGCATCGGCATCAACGCCGGCCGCATCCGCGCCCTGGGCAGCCCCATCCGTGGCGGCGAGGCCTTCCACACCGGCTGCATCCCCTTCTACAAACACTTCCAGACCGCGGTCAAATGCTGCTCCCAGGGCGGCGTGCGCGGCGGCGCCGCCACCCTCTTCTATCCCATGTGGCACCTGGAAGTGGAATCCCTGCTGGTATTGAAAAACAACCGCGGCGTGGAAGAAAACCGGGTCCGCCATATGGACTACGGCGTGCAGATCAACCGGCTGATGTACCAGCGGCTGATCAAGGGCGGCGACATCACCCTGTTCTCGCCCTCCGACGTGCCCGGCCTGTACGACACCTTCTTCGAAGATCAGGCGAAGTTCGAAGAACTCTACGTCAAGTACGAGCAGGATGACAGCATCCGTAAGCGCACCATCAAGGCCCTGGAGCTGTTCTCTCTGATGATGCAGGAGCGCGCCGGCACCGGCCGTATCTACATCCAGAACGTGGATCACTGCAACACCCACAGCCCGTTCGACCCGGCGGTGGCCCCGGTGCGCCAGAGCAACCTGTGCCTGGAAATCGCCCTGCCCACCAAACCGCTGATGGACATCAACGACGAAAACGGCGAAATCGCGCTCTGTACCCTGTCGGCCTTCAACCTGGGCGCCATCGACAGCCTGGACGAGCTGGAAGAGCTGGCCGAGCTGGCGGTACGCGCCCTCGACGCCTTGCTCGACTATCAGGACTACCCGCTGCTGGCGGCCCACAAGGGCTCCATGAACCGCCGTACCCTGGGGATTGGCGTGATCAACTACGCCTATTACCTGGCCAAGCACGGGGTGAAGTATTCCGACGGCAGCGCCATCGGCCTGACCCACAAGACCTTCGAGGCCATCCAGTACTATCTGCTGAAAGCCTCGGTCAAGCTGGCCCGCGAGTTCGGCCCCTGCCCGGCCTTTAATGAAACCACCTATGCCCAGGGTGTGCTGCCCATCGATACCTACAAGAAGGATCTGGACGCCATCTGCCAGGAACCACTGCACCTGGACTGGGAAGGCCTGCGCGAGCAGATCAAGACGGTGGGCCTGCGCAACAGTACCCTGACCGCGCTGATGCCGTCCGAGACCTCCAGCCAGATCTCCAACGCCACCAACGGCATAGAGCCGCCCCGTGGCCTGGTGTCGGTCAAGGCCTCGAAAGACGGCATCCTCAAGCAGGTGGTACCCGACTATGCCGGGCTGAAGGATCAATACGAACTGCTGTGGAAGATGCCCTCCAACGATGGCTACCTGCAGTTGGTGGGGGTGATGCAGAAATTTGTTGACCAGGCCATTTCCGCCAACACCAACTATGATCCGGCCCGTTTCGAAGGCGGCCGGGTACCGATGAAACAGCTGCTGAAAGACCTGCTCACCGCCTACAAGTTCGGTCTCAAGACCCTGTATTACCATAACACCCGTGATGGTGCCGCAGACGCCCAGAACGATATGCAGGAAGAAGACGACGGCTGTGCCGGCGGCGCCTGTAAAATTTAAGTCATGATGGCGGGGGGAACCCCGCCTTGATGCGTAATGCCCGTCAGCCAAGTGCTATCGGGAAAAGAGAACCCCATGCCAACACGCAGCAAGTACATCCATGTATGCTCGGCGACGGCATCCCTGCCGTCGACGGTTGGCCTGGGGCCCCTCTTATCCCTCTTTTCTGGCTAGCATTACGCCTTATGCGCGGAATAATAGAAATGTCTTACACTACTTTCAGTCAAGTTCAGAACGATCATATGAAAGAGCCCATGTTCCTCGGCAATCCGGTGAACGTGGCGCGTTATGATCTGCAAAAATACGATATCTTCGAGAAACTGATCGAGAAGCAGCTGTCTTTCTTCTGGCGCCCGGAAGAGGTGGACGTGTCCCAGGACCGGATCGACTACCAGGCCCTGCCCGAGCACGAGAAGCATATCTTCATCAGCAACCTCAAGTATCAGACCCTGCTGGATTCCATCCAGGGCCGCAGCCCCAACGTGGCCCTGCTGCCGCTGGTGTCGATCCCCGAGCTGGAAACCTGGATTGAAACCTGGGCGTTTTCCGAGACCATCCACTCGCGCTCCTACACCCATATCATCCGCAATATCGTCAATAACCCGGCCACCGTGTTCGACGATATCGTGGCCAACGAGCATATCCTCAAGCGGGCGCGGGACATCGCCGGCTACTACGACGAACTGATCGAATACACCAACTTCTACCACCTGTACGGGGAAGGCGAGCACGAGATCAAGGGCCGTAAGGTCACCGTCAACCGCTACGAGCTGAAGAAGAAGCTCTACCTATGCCTGATGTGCGTCAATGCCCTGGAGGCGATCCGCTTCTATGTGAGCTTCGCCTGCTCCTTCGCCTTCGCCGAGCGTGAGCTGATGGAAGGCAACGCCAAGATCATCAAGCTGATCGCCCGCGACGAAGCCCTGCACCTGACCGGCACCCAGCATATGCTCAACATCCTGCGCGCCGGCGAGGACGACCCCGAAATGGCCCAGGTGGCCAAAGACTGCGAGCAGCAGTGCTTCGAGCTGTTCAGGGATGCCGCCATCCAGGAGAAGGAATGGGCCGAATACCTGTTCAAGGACGGCTCCATGATCGGCCTGAACAAGGACATCCTGTGCCAGTACGTGGAATACATCACCAACCTGCGCATGCAGGCGGTGGGCCTGGCCCCGGCCTTTGACGGCGCCAAGCAGAACCCCATTCCCTGGATCAACGCCTGGCTGTCGTCCGACAACGTGCAGGTGGCCCCCCAGGAAGTGGAGGTCAGCTCCTACCTGGTCGGCCAGATCGACTCCCAGATGAGCCATGACGATCTGGGTGACTTCGAGCTGTGAGCCGCATCCACACCCGGCACGCCAGCTTTACCCTTCGAGCGGGGGAAACCCTGCTCGACGGGCTTGAGCGCACCGGCCACGAGGTGGAATACCAGTGCCGCAGCGGCTACTGCGGCTCCTGCCGCACCCCTCTGCTGGCAGGAAAAGTGTGCTACCAGGAGGTCCCCCTGGCCTGCGTGGCCAAGGACGAAATCCTACCCTGCTGCTGCCGCCCGGTCGGCGACATCACCCTGGACATAGAGGCCGAGCCGGTAAAGAAACAGGCTTAAGTAGGCCCGCTATTGCTACCCTGCCTGGAGAGCACCCCTCTCACCAAACAAATAAGACAGTAGTCAGGAACCGAGAAGCAGACCCTCTGCGCCAGGGATGGCGCAGCGGAGCCCCCATGGAGGGTTTACGGCGTGTCTGTGCTTGGGATCTGACTGCTGTTGTAGAATCAAGCCTCGTTCTTTATTTAATCGGCCCTGCGAGCTACCTCAACGACAGCACCCTGACCGTATCGCCGCGGAGCCGGCCACCGGTGCAGCCTCCGCCGCCTGCCGGCTGACTATACTCTGTATAGGTGTGTTGATCTGGATGATCACCGGTTTCGTTCACATTCGGCACAACCCCGGAGGCAATATGAATCTGTTTATTGAGTCTATTGAGGGCGGCACCTATCTCGCAACCATGGTCGAGGGGCAAGATAAAAAACTGGTCAGGGATAAACACAACCATCCCCGGGCCTTTCATTGTCTGAATGAAATCAAGGAACACTTTTCACACGAGACATTTGACGAAGTGTGGCTGAAACAAGCCACGCCCTACGACGAAATGTGTGGCCTGGACAACAATCAGGAAAAACTGGAAATGATCGTCGACTGGCATTAGTTCCGCCGGCTGACAGCCACAGAGAGTTGAAAAACAACAAGGGCGCCCGCGGGCGCCCTTGTTCAGCTCTTTATTTAACCGGCCTGCCGGCTTATTCCTTTTCGCCGAACTGCTTGGCCAGGTACAGCCAGGTGTCGACCACGGTATCCGGGTTGAGGGAGACCGAGTCGATGCCCTGCTCCACCAGCCAGGCGGCGAAGTCGGCGTGGTCGGACGGGCCCTGACCACAGATGCCCACATACTTGCCGGCCTTGCGGGCGGCCTGGATGGCCATCGACAGCAGCGCCTTGACCGCGTCGTCGCGCTCGTCGAAGGAGCCGGCCACCAGGCCGGAGTCCCGATCCAGGCCCAGGGTCAGCTGGGTCATGTCGTTGGAGCCGATGGAGAAGCCGTCGAAGTAAGACAGGAACTTGTCGGCCAGCAGGGCGTTGGACGGCAGTTCGCACATCATGATCACCTTCAGGCCGGCTTCGCCGCGCTTGAGGCCGTTCTCCGCCAGGATGTCGATAACAGAGGCCGCTTCGGACAGGGTACGCACGAAGGGGATCATGATTTCGACGTTGGTCAGGCCCATGTCATTACGCACCCGCTTGACCGCCTCGCATTCCATGGCGAAACAGGCACGGAAGTCGTCGGAGATATAGCGGGAGGCGCCGCGGAAGCCCAGCATGGGGTTTTCTTCGTCCGGCTCGTAGGCGTCGCCGCCCATCAGGTTGGCGTATTCGTTCGACTTGAAGTCAGACAGGCGCACGATCACCCGCTCCGGCCAGAAGGCGGCGGCCAGGGTGGCGATGCCCTCGGTCAGCTTGCCGACGAAGAACTCGCGCGGGCTGTCGTAACCGGCGATCTGCTCGTCGATCTTCATCTTCAGCTCGGGGCTCTGCTGGTCGTAGTCCAGCAGCGCCTTGGGGTGCACACCGATCATGCGGTTGATGATGAACTCCAGGCGCGCCAGGCCCACGCCCGCGTTGGGCAGCTGGGCAAAGTCGAAGGCCCGATCCGGGTTACCCACGTTCATCATCACCTTGACCGGTGATACCGGCATGGAGCCGACTTCGGAGGTGGACACATTGAAGTCCAGTTTGCCCTGGTAGATAAAGCCGGTATCCCCCTCGGCACAGGACACGGTCACTTCCTGGCCGGTCTGGATGCGGTCGGTGGCGTCGCCACAGCCGACCACGGCGGGAATCCCCAGCTCGCGGGCGATGATGGCGGCGTGACAGGTACGGCCGCCACGGTTGGTGACGATGGCCGCGGCCCGTTTCATGATCGGCTCCCAGTCCGGATCGGTCATGTCGGTGACCAGCACGTCGCCGGCCTTGATTTCGTCCATTTGTTCTATGCTGGCGATGACCTTGGCGGCACCGGCGCCGATCTTCTGGCCGATGGCCCGGCCTTCGGCGATCACTTCGCCCTTCTGGCTGAGCGCGAAACGCTCCAGCACATTGGCGTCCTGGCGGCTGCGCACGGTTTCGGGGCGGGCCTGTACGATATACAGCTGGCCGTCGGCACCGTCCTTGGCCCACTCGATGTCCATCGGGCGGCCGTAATGCTGTTCGATGATCATCGCCTGCTTAGCGAGTTCCATCACTTCATCGTTGGTGAGCGAGAAGCTGCGACGCTCGCTCAGGCTGGTTTCCTTGATGTCGACCTGCTTGCCCAGCTCGACGCCCTCGGCGTAGATCATCTTCTGCAGTTTGGAGCCCAGGGTCTTGCGCACCACCGCCGGACGACCGGCACTGAGGGTCGGCTTGTGCACATAGAATTCGTCCGGGTTGACCGCACCCTGTACCACCATCTCGCCCAGGCCCCAGGAGGAGGTAATGAACACCACCTGATCGAAGCCGGATTCGGTGTCCAGGGTGAACATCACGCCGGAGGCGGCGATGTCGGAGCGCACCATGCGCTGGATACCGGCGGACAGCGCCACGCCGCGATGGTCATAGCCCTGGTGCACCCGGTAGGAGATGGCCCTGTCGTTGAACAGCGAGGCGAATACGTGCTTGATGGCTACCATCACCGCGTCCAGGCCGCGCACGTTGAGGAAGGTTTCCTGCTGGCCGGCGAACGAGGCGTCGGGCATGTCTTCGGCGGTGGCGGAAGAGCGCACGGCGAACGAGGCCTGATCACCGGCCTCGCCAGCCAGCTGCTGATAGGCGTCGGCGATGGCCTGCTCCAGTTCGGGCAGGAAGGGGGTGTCGATCACCCACTGGCGAATGGTGCGACCGGCTTCGCCCAGGGCCGCGATATCGTCCACATTCAGGCTGTCGAGCAACGTATGAATGCGATCGTTGAGGCCGCTTTGCTCAAGAAATTCGTTGAAAGCATGGGCCGTGGTGGCGAAGCCACCGGGCACGGACACACCGGCACCGGCCAGTTGGCTGATCATTTCGCCCAAGGAGGCATTCTTGCCACCCACCCGGTCCACATCATGCATACCGAGCTGTTCGTACCAAATCACATTATCCTGCACTGCGACGTCTCCATTAGTTAGCCGAGGGTTCCGTTCAATCTTACTGCGAAAATGCACATGCCTGGTTTAACTCGTTTTATTATTTACGTTCGCTTATGGGCGCATGCACGGGATGATTCTACAATGGCGTCAAAAAGCGGGTAAACGTTTTACCCAAGGCAAATGTTAAAAGTGAGACTTGGAGGTCCCATGCACACGGTTTTTTATGTATCTGATGGGACGGCGATCACAGCCGAGGTATTCGGCCATGCGGTGTTGAGCCAGTTTCCCCTGCCTTTCGAGCAGTTCAGCGTGCCCTTTGTCGAAGACAAGGAAAAGGCGCTGGCGGTCAGGGAGCGTATCAACCACAGCTTCCATCAAAGCGGCAAACAGCCACTGGTGTTCCACACCATAGTGGACGACAAGGTGCGCCATATCATCACCGACAGCGACGCCATGTGTTACGACTTCCTCAATACCTTCGTCGCCCCCATAGAACAGCAGCTGGGAGTCAAGGCCGAGCCACGCACCCACAGGACCCACGGCATGGACAACCGCCAGCATTACGATGCCCGTATCGATGCGGTCAACTATGCCCTGGACAACGATGACGGCGTCAACACCAAGGAATACGACGAGGCGGACATCATACTGGTGGGCGTGTCCCGCTGCGGCAAGACCCCCACCAGCCTGTACCTGGCCCTGCAGTTCGGCATCCGGGTCGCCAACTATCCCTTTATCGATCAGGACATGAAGCACCTGACCCTGCCGCCCATGCTCAAGGCCAACCGCCACAAGCTGTTCGGCCTGACCATAGACGCCAACCGGCTGCAGGAAATTCGCCAGCGTCGACGCGCCGACAGTCGCTATGCGGATCCGGAGCAGTGCCGCTACGAGCTGAACCAGATAGAGCGCTTGTTCCGCATGGAGGCCATTCCCTTTATCGACACCACCTTCCATTCGGTCGAGGAAATCTCGGTCAAGATCCTGGAGCGTGCCGGTATCCGCCGACGTATTTTCTGATGCCGGTATGGCCAGGCCATCTCTGCCTGGCCCTTTCCTTGCCCCACAGTCGGCCCTGTTCTCGCCAATTTTTCCCCTTATTGCTCAACCTTTTGTGCCACTCACAAGAACAACACATTAATTTTTTGTTTACAGAAATGTATACACTAATAGATAATACATCGCATCAATTTACACTTAACATAGATACAACAGCAGAACAACACAGCTGATGCGCCAATCCGCAACCAGCTTAATATGGACCGAAGAAGCCAACGACAAAAGATCATCAGGGACTCGTCTTTATGAAAACCACCAACCAGAACAAATCGGTATTCGATTTTTATGGAAAACCCTCACTGGGCAAGGCCTTGCCGCTGTCTTTTCAACACATACTCGCCATGATCATGGGTGCCGTCACGCCGCCCCTTATCGTCGCCGGGGTGTCCGGTGCCAATGCCTATGAGACGATGTTATTGATCCAGGTCGCCCTGCTGTTTTCGGGGATATCCACCCTGCTGCAACTCTACCCCGTCGGCAAGCTGGGCGCCGGCCTGCCGACCATCTTCGGCGTCGGCTTCGCCTATGTACCGACCCTGATCGCCATCGGCAGCGTGTATGGTGTCCCCGGCATCCTGGGCGCCCAGATAGCCGGTGGTATCGCCATGATAGTGGTCGGTGTGTTTATCAAGCAGATCCGCCACCTGTTTCCCCCGGTGGTAGCCGGCACAGTGGTGCTGGTGATCGGCCTGTCCCTTTATGATATCGCCATCAAATACATGGCCGGCAGCGGTAATATCAATGCCGCCGGGTTCGGCAGCGGTGAAAACTGGCTGGTGGGCCTGACCACCCTGGCCGTGGTGCTGTGCTGCTCGCAGTTTGCCAAGGGCTATCTGCGCCTGGCCGCCATCATCTGCGGCATCGTGGTCGGCTATGTGATGGCCTTCCTGTTCGGCATGGTCGACTTCTCCAAGCTGGCCGACGCCCCCTGGCTGCTGCTGCCCACCCCCTTTGCCCTGGGCATCGAGTTTCATGCCACGGCCATCATCTCCATGGTGGTGATCTGCGTGGTCAACTCGGTACAGACCATCGGCGATCTGTCGGCCACCACGGTCGGCGGCATGAACCGCGAGCTGGCAGACAAGGAGCTGTCCGGCGGCCTGCTGGGCAATGGGGTCTGCACCCTGGTCGGCTCCCTGTTCGGTGCGCTGCCGACCGCCTCGTTCAGCCAGAATGTGGGCATCGTCGCCATGACCAAGGTGATCAGCCGCTATGTGCTGGGTGTGGCCGCGGTATTCCTGATCCTGGCCGGCTTTATGCCTAAATTCGGTGCCCTGATGACCACCATCCCCTATCCGGTTCTGGGCGGCGCCACCATCATCGTATTCGGCATGATCACCATGACCGGTATCCAGCTGCTGATCAAAGACGAGCTGTCTTCCAGAAACGTCACCATAGTGGCCCTGTCGCTGGCACTGGCCATGGGCATCAAGGCGGTACCCGAGGCGATCGGCCAACTGCCGGATACCCTGAACATGCTGGTCAGCTCACCGGTCATCGTGGCCGCCGTGGTGGCCTTTACCCTCAACATGATGCTGCCGAAGAAGACGCTGTTGGACGAAGCCCGGGAGCGGGAGCAGATTGAACAGGAAATGAACGGCGACGACGAAAAGAAAGCGGCTTATCAGAACAAGGCCGTAGAGATGGAAGCCACTAACTAATCGGCAGCCAACCCCGTCGACACCACAAAAAGCCGGTCCCATGACCGGCTTTTTGCGATAAAAGCTGTTCTAACTACACAAAAAACGGCCAGTTACCGCCCCGGATTGACCGCCAGCATCTCGGCCCTGATCACCGACTGCTCGGCGATCAGTGGGTTCACCACTGCCCGGCTGCGCTGGTAATGGGGGGTTTCCTTATGAGCGGCCAGCGCCGCTTCATCCTCGTAGACTTCATACAGATAAAACAACTCGGGATCGGCCTTATCCTGCAGCACATCAAACACATGACAGCCCGGCTCATCCCGTACCGAGGCCGCCGCGTTTTCCAGCATGGTCGGCAGAAACTGCTCCCGGGTACCGGCCTTGAGCTTGGTTTTGACAATAATCGAATACAAGGTAGACTCCTTAAGAAATGTTCTAAAAAACATAAAAAATAGTACACAATATTACCAACAAATGCACAAGGAGCCTCCCATGGAAAGACCCGGACGTTTAAATGGCATGCGCCATATCGCCTTTGTGATGCCCAACCTGGAAGAATGTGAACGCTTCTATGTCGACATCCTGGGGATGACGGTACTGAACCGGGCCAGCAAAAACCTGGTTTACCTGACCTGCGGCAACGACAACCTGTCCCTCGGCCGCGGTGAAGCGGCGGCCAGCGGCGTACAGCGTATGGATCACTTCGGTTTCGTGGTCGACACCAAGGAGGAACTGGATGCCTGGTACCGCTATTTCCAGAGCAAGGGCGTGCCCCTGCTCGATAGCCCCTTCGACCACAGCGACGGCGCCCGCAGCTTCCACATCACGGATCCCGCCGGCAATGTGATCCAGCCCATCTATCACCCGGCCATCTCCGGGCAGCGGTTCAGCAAACCCGGTCAGTAACCCCCCTTGATGCCCCCGCCCGATGATAATAACGCCGGCAGGTTTTCAGCCTGCCGGCTTTCCGTTATGGTAGTGACATAGTGCGCCCTGCACACCAACTTTCTATATTTCCGAGAACACTATGTCGATACATACAGACGAATTAAGAAGCCGCCGCCTGGACAGCCTGATCACGCCCAAAGCATTAAGCCAGGCGTATCCCCTGACCGACGCCATGGCCGAGACCGTGCTCCAGGCACGGGCCGAGATAGAGGCCATCCTCAAGGGCGAAGATCCCCGCCTGCTGGTGATCATCGGGCCCTGCTCGGTGCACGACACCGAGGCCGCCCTGGCCTATGCCGAGCGGCTGAACACCCTGCGTCTGCGCTATCGGGACCGGCTGTGCATCGTCATGCGCAGCTATTTTGAAAAACCGCGCACCATCGTCGGCTGGAAGGGGCTGATCAACGACCCGCACCTAGACGGCAGTTTCGATGTCAACACCGGCCTGCGCCTGGCCCGCAAGCTGCTGTGCGATATCAATGCCCTGGGGGTGCCCACCGCCACCGAGTTCCTGGATATGGTGACCGGACAGTATATTGCCGATCTGATCAGCTGGGGGGCCATCGGTGCCCGCACCACCGAATCCCAGGTGCACCGGGAAATGGCCTCGGCCCTCTCCTGCCCGGTCGGCTTCAAGAACGGCACCGACGGTAATATCCAGATCGCTCTGGATGCGGTGCGCGCCGCCAGCTACGGCCACATCTTCTGCTCCCCCGATAAAGACGGCCAGATGACCATCTACCAGACCCAGGGCAACCCCTTCGGCCACCTGATCCTGCGCGGTGGCAAGGCTCCTAACTATGACGCCGACAGCATCGGTCTGGCCGCCGAGGGCTTAAGCCAGGCCGGCCTGACCCCGCGGCTGATCGTGGATTTGAGTCACGGCAACAGCCTCAAGCAGCACAGCCGCCAGCTGTTGGTGGCCGAGGATATCTGCCGGCAACTCAAGCAGGGCAGCCGGCATATCGCCGGGGTGATGGCCGAAAGCTTTATCATCGAAGGCAACCAGCAGGTGGTGGACGGCAAGGCCGCCGTGTTCGGCCAGAGCATCACCGATGCCTGCCTGGGCTGGGGCGACAGCGAACGCCTGCTGGCCATGCTGTATCAGGCACTCGCTTAATTGATCACGGGCCCCTCCATGGCCTGATGAAGCTCCCCCAGGCCTCATCGGCGGCCAGCTTTCCTCTATGCTTGTGGTAATCCATCCACAAGCAGGAGAAATGGATGAAAGCACTCCCCGGCGCGCTGCTGCTGCTGGCCTGCCCAGTACTGGCGCAGGTACCGGTCAGGGTCGCGCCGCTGTCCGCCCTGACCCAGCCTCAGCGACAGGACGCACCGGCCAGGGTGGTCAATGAACAGCAACCCCTGCTGGCTGCCCGCATATCCGGAGAAGTCATCCGAGTCCTGGTCCGGGTCGGTGACCGGGTCGCGCAAGGGGAGCTGTTGCTCGAGCTGGACTGCCAGGATCAACAGCTGAGCCACCGGCAACAGGCCGCCGCCCTCGAGCAGCTGCAGGCCCGCCATCCACTGCTGGCCCGGCGGCTGTCCCGCGCCCGCGCCCTGCACGGCCAAAACAACCTGTCCGAGGAGGCATTGGATCAGCGCCGCAGCGAGCTGGCGGTGCTCAACGCCGATATCAAGGCCGGCCGGGCCGCCCTGGCCAGGGCCGAGCTGGATGCCGAACGCTGCCGTATTGCGGCCCCCTTCGACGCCATCATACTGGAACGGCTGAGCGCCACCGGCACTCTGGTGCAGGCCGGTACCCCCCTGTTCCGGCTGCAGCAGGAACAGGGCGCCGAGCTGAGCGTACTGCTGGCCCCCGCGCGGGTGGCCCGGATTACCGAGGCCGAGCGCCTCTGGTTTGAGTTTGCCGGTCAGGTATATCCGGTCCGGCTGCGCCGGGTGGTCGGCCATATCAACGCCGGCCGCACCCAGGAGCTGCGCCTCGGCTTTACCCAACACAGCCCCCTCACCGGCGCCACCGGGATCCTGGTCTGGCAGGCTGCCGAGCCACTGTTGCCAGCCAATTTACTGGTCAGGCGCGGTGACCGGCTGGGCGTTATGGTGCTGGAACAGGAGCGGGCCCGCTTCGTGCCGCTGCCGGATGCCATCGAGGGTCAGGCCAGTGCCATCGCCCTGCCGGCCGCCACCCGGGTGATCATCGAAGGGCAGTTTACCGTGGTCGACGGCGACCCGGTCCGGGTCGAGGACAGCCGGGATGATACGACGCCTGCTCACTAATCATGTGCTGGCCAACCTGAGCTTCCTGCTGGTGCTGGTGGTGGGAGCCATCGGCTATTGGCAACTGCCGCGCCAGCAGGATCCCACCATCAACTTCAACTGGCTGGCGATTACCACCGCCCTACCCGGAGCCGCCGCCGAAGATGTGGAGCGTCAGGTCACCAACCCGCTGGAAGACGCCCTGCGGGCCATACCCGACACCATGTTCGTCTCTTCCAACAGCCGGGAAAATGTCTCCAGCCTGCTGATCCGCTTCAAGGACATCGACAGCCGTACCTTCGACAAGCACGTCCAGAGCGTACGCCGGGAGCTGAGCAACGCCGAAGACGAGCTGCCCGAGCTGGCCTCCTCCCCCTTTGTGCTGGAGATCACCTCGGCCAACGCCTTTCCCACCGTCACCCTGGCGGTGGTCGGCACCGCCAACGACGAAAACCTGCGCCGGCAGGCGTTTGCCATCCGCCAGGATCTGGAACTCCTCCATGGGGTGGACAGGGTCGATCCCATCGGGCTGCTCAGGCCCGAGCTGCAGGTACGCTTCGACCCCGCGCGGCTGGCGGGCCAGGGGCTGTCGCCGGTGCAGCTGGCCGATGCGGTGGCGCTCTGGTTCAGGGATATCGCCGCCGGCCGGGTGTCGGTCGAGGATCAGGCCTGGCTGGTGCGGCTGATCGGCCGGGAGCCCGACGCCGATGCCCTCAAGCAACTGCCGCTGGTTGGCCCGGCTGAGCATATCCGCCTGGCGGATCTGGCCGAGGTGCGGCAGGCACGGCGCGACCCCCGTCAGCTGGCCAGGGTGAACGGCCGGCCGGCGGTGCTGATGTCGGTGATGAAACAGGGGGACGCCAATACCCTGGCGTTGGTGGCGCGCATCCAGGACTACCTGCACGGCCGCAACCGGCTCGGTAACCAGACCGGGGTCGAACTGATCCTGGTCGACGATCAAACCATCCCGACCCGCAATGCCATCCGGGTGATGCAGACCAATGCCCTGATCGGCCTGACCCTGGTGCTGCTGGTCGCCTGGCTGTTTCTGGGCTTTCGTATCGGCCTGCTCACCGCCATCGGCATTCCCTTTATCCTCGCCGGCACCTTCCTGGTGCTCTGGGCCGCCGGTGAAACCCTGAACGTGGTGGTGCTGCTGGGGGTGGTGATCGTGTTGGGCATGCTGGTGGACGACGCCGTGGTGGTGGTCGAGTCGATCTATTACCGCCTCAACCGGGGCTCCCCACCCCTGGATGCCTGCCTGGGGGCCATGGCCGAAGTGGGCCGCCCCGTGGTCAGCGCCGTGCTCACCACCATGGCGGCCTTCCTGCCGCTGATGCTGCTGCCCGGCATCCTCGGCCAGTTTATGAAGGTGATCCCCATGGTGGTCTGCCTGGCCCTGGCCATTTCGCTGCTGGAGGCTTTCTGGATGCTGCCCGCCCATGTGCTGGCGGCCCGGGTCCGCTTTCGCCGGCACAGCCGGGGCGCGCGTTTTCGCCGCCGGATGGGTCGCCGGCTGCAACAACTGTATCTGCGTTATCTGCTCAAGGCCATGCGCCGTCCCTGGCTAACCTTTGGCCTGATCGGCAGCCTGTTTCTCGCCGCCCTGCTGTCCCTGGCCATGGGACTGATCCGCATGGACTTTTTTGCCTCGGATCCCCTGCGCCTGTTCTACATCACCCTGGAAATGCCCGCCCATACCCGGGTGCAGGACACCCAAGCCAAGGTACAGCAGCTGGAGCGGATAGTACGGGCCCACCTGAACCCCGACGACATCCGCGCCATCGCCGGCTACGGCGGCCAGAAGTTTACCGATCGGGAACCCTTGTTCGGCGACCACTACGGTCAGCTGCTGGTGGGGCTCACACCCAAACGACAGGGTGGCAAGGAAGTGGCCGAGATAGTCGAGCGGCTGCGCCAACCCGTCGCGAGCCTGCCCGGGCCCCTGAACCTGTCCTTCCTGACCCTGGCCGGCGGCCCGCCTGTCTCCCGCCCGATCAGCATCAAGGTGCGCGGCAACGAGGTGGCCGAGGTGACCCGGGCCGCCCAGGCACTGCAAACACTGTTGGCCGATATTGACGGTGTGACCGATATCGACAATGACGCCGGTGGCGGCCGCATGGCGCTGACCCTGAGCCCCGATTATGAGGCGATAATCCAGGCCGGTCTGGACCCGCTGCAGGTGTTGCGCACCCTTAACCTGCTGGTGGATGGCGAGCTGGTGGCGGATATCCAGCACCAGGGGCAGAAGCTGGAAGTCAGGGTGCAGGCCAAAGACCGCCCGCTGACGGATATCGAGCAGCTGCTGGCCTTTCAGTTACCGGGCCCCGCGGGACCCGCGCCGCTGAGCCAGCTGGTGCACGCCGAACGCCGCCAGAGCCAGGCCAATATCCGCCATTATAATTTCCGCCGGGCGATCACGGTGGAGGCCTCGCTCGCCGAGGGCGGCCCCGATACCCTGGCGGCCAACCGGCTGATCCGGGAGCGCTGGGACCGGCAATATCAGGCCAGGTTCGCCAATATCGACCTGGACTTCTCCGGCGAGCTGGACGACATACAGCAAAGCCTGGACGCCATGGGACGGCTGTTCCTGCTGGGGGTGGGCGTCATGTACCTGATTTTGGGCACCCAGTTCAACAGCTATTTTCAGCCGCTGCTGATCCTGACCACGGTGCCCATGGCCTTTACCGGGGTGGTATTCGGCCTGTTGCTGAGCAATAACCCGCTCAGCCTCTATACCCTGTACGGGGTGGTGGCCCTGGCCGGTATCGCGGTCAATTCGGCCATCGTGCTGATCTCCGCCGCCAACCAGCGCCGCCAAGCGGGCATGGGTCTGCTCCACGCCACCCTGTTCGCCGCCCGGCGGCGGCTGATCCCGATTTTAATCACCTCGCTGACCACCATCGCCGGGCTGTTCTCCCTGGCTACCGGGCTGGCCGGCCATTCGTTGATCTGGGGGCCAGTCGCCACCGCCATCGTCTGGGGGCTGACGGTGTCCACCCTGCTCACCCTGTTCGCCATTCCCCTGCTGTACCGGCAGTTTAATTAATGTTGCCGGGCAACAGACCCATTTAATCCAGCGGCATAAAGACCTGGCTGCCGTCCTGCTCCAGCAAGCGGGTGCGTACCCCGAATACCTGTTCAATCAGCACACTGGTGATCACCTCGGGGCCACCTCTGGCCACCAGCTGGCCCTGCTTCAGGCACCAGAGTTCATCACCGTAGTGGCAGGCCAGGTTGATATCATGAATAGAAACCGCCACCGCCAGCCCCTGGCGGCTGAGTTGCTGCAACACCCGCAGTACGCTCAGCTGGTGCTGCCAGTCCAGGCTGGCCAGCGGCTCGTCCAGCAGCAGCAGTCGGGCCTGATCATTGACAGAAGGACTCACCTGTATCATAGCCTTGGCGATCATCAGCCGTTGCTGTTCGCCACCCGACAGGCTGCTGACGGTGCGCTCAAACAGGCCGCTCAGGCCCAGCGGCTCGGTGAGATCGGCGATGGCCAGGCATACCGCCTCGGTCACCCCGCCGATGGGCTCGGCGCCCAGCGCCAGCAACTCGAAGCCGCGTAGTCCCAGGGGCATGGTTTGCTGCTGGCCGAGCATGGCCCGCCGCCGGGCCAGCTCGGCCAGCTCGTAGCGCTCCAGGCGCCGTCCGTCCAAGCTTACCCCGCCCTCGCCGGACAACAAGCCCGCCGCCCCCGCCAGCAGGCTGGATTTGCCGCTGCCGTTGGGACCCAGCAGGCAGGTCAGCCTGCCCGGCTGAAAGCCGCAGCTGACGGGACCGATGCGGCCGGGCACCGCAAAACGTTCAAACACCAGCATGGCGACGCACCAGTAAATAAAGGAACAGGGGCGCCCCCAGGGTGGCGGTCACCGCCCCTATGGGCAGTTCACCGCTGCTGATCCCCTGGCGGGCGGCGATATCGGCCAGGGTCAGGAAACAGCCACCGGCCAGCATGGACGCCGGCAATAAGAAGCGCTGTTGACCACCGACCAGCAAACGCAACAAATGCGGTACCACCAGGCCGATAAAACCTATCACCCCCGCCATCGCCACGCAGAAGGCGGTGAGCAGACACACCGCCAGCACCAGCAGGGGCCGCAATCGCCGGGTATTGAGCCCCAACAGGTGCGCCTGGCTCTCGCCCAGGGCCAGCAGATCCAGCTTGGCGCCCTGCCGGCCCAGCCACAGCAGCACCGCCACCGGCGGCAGCCAGAACCAGAGGCTGAGCTGCTGACCATAGCCCAGGCTGCCCATCATCCAGAACAGGAAGGTGCGCAGGGAGGCATCGTCGGCCAGATACAGCAGCCAGGTCATGATGGCGTTGGCAAAAATACCCACCGCCACACCAAACAGCAGCAGCTGACCCGGCCCCAGCCACTGGCGGCGCGCCAGGGTCAGCAGGGCCAGGGTCACCAGCCAGGCACCGAGGAAGGCCGCTAACGACAGGCTCCAGTATGGCAGCACCAGTTCCAGGTTAGCCCCCAGCGCCAATGTGCTCACCGCGGCCAGGCTGGCGCCGCTGGATATGCCGATCAAGCCGGGCTCGGCCAGCGGATTGTGCAACAGCACCTGCAGCACGGCGCCACAGAGGGCCAGACTGGCCCCCACCAGGATAGCCAGCAGGGTGCGCGGCAGCCGTAACTGCCAGAACACCTGCCGCTCCAGCGGTGACAGCTCCCGCCACAGGGCGTCCAGCCCCAGTTCAAAGGCCCCCAGGTGCAGGCTCAGGGCCGCGCTGAATAACAGGGCCAGGACCAGCCCCCATAGCCAGCGTTTTTGTCTATCTTGCTGTTGTTGAAGAGGTAGTGCGAGCAACGGCGGACACCGGTTGGATAAAAGGGCATGGTATCACCCGGATGCGCGACCACAAACCCGGCCGTTCCGGCAAATTTACCCCTGATAACAGCAGGGGCTTGCTAAAATGACAGATAACAAGGTTGTGATTGGGGGGCCGAATCTCTACAATTCGACCCCTATTCTTGCCCGTTGTTGGGCGGGAGCGACTCTACATGGTAATCAGGATGCGTAAGACCCGAGTCTTGCTAACATCAACGATGATGGTGCGGTTGCCCAGGGGGCTGCCCGCATTCATGGGCTAAGCCCACCTGCCGGGCGCAGGTGGGGACATTTTTGATACCGGGGAACCGGTGCAGTTGAGGATTGGAATAAGTGCTATCAACCAAAAAACTCAAGCTCAAGGGATTTAACAACCTGACCAAAAGCCTGAGCTTTTGTATCTATGATATCTGTTATGCGCCGACGTCGGAAAAGCGCGACGAATACATAGCCTACATAGATGAGATGTACAACGCCGACCGGTTGACAGAAATCCTGACCGAAGCCTGCGATATCGTAGGGGCCAATGTGCTCAACATTGCCCGCCAGGACTATGAGCCCCAGGGTGCCAGCGTAACAATCCTGGTGAGTGAAGAGCCCATCAAGGAGTCTGATCAGGTCGACAAGACCGAGACCCCGGGCCCCATCACACCCGAATCGGTGGTCGCCCACCTGGACAAGAGCCATATCTGCGTGCACACCTATCCGGAGAGCAACCCGGACACCGGCATCTGTACCTTCCGCGTTGATATTGAAGTGTCCACCTGCGGCATCATCTCTCCGTTGAAAGCGCTGAACTATCTGATCCACCAGCTGGACTCCGATATCGTCACCATCGACTACCGGGTGCGCGGCTTTACCCGCGATGTGAATGGCACCAAGCATTACATCGACCACGCCATCCACTCGATCCAGAACTTCATGACCGACGACATCAAGAGCCTGTACCATATGGTGGATGTGAACGTGTACTCGGAAAACATGTTCCACACCAAGATGATGCTGAAGGACTTCGACTTGTCCCTGTACCTGTTTGACGTGGCGCCGGAAAGCCTGTCCGAACAGGAAGCGGAAGTGATCACCGAGCGCCTCTACAAAGAGATGCAGGAGATCTACTACGGCCGCAACCTGCCGGACATTCAGTAAGCCCACCAAGCCCGGCCACCAGCCGGGCTTTTTATTTCCCTGCGGATACTGCTAGGCTCCTTATTCCACTAAGGAATAGGTCATCGTTATGCTGCTCGAAGGACTGGAAACCCTCTACCTGCTGGCCCGGGAAAAAACCATGGGCAAGGTGGCGAGTCGTTTGTATATCACCCAGTCGGCGGTCAGTAAGCGCATCAGTAATCTGGAGTCCCGCTTGGGCAAGAAGCTGGTCGAGCCGGACGGCCGTCATCTGCGGCTGACACCGGACGCGCTCGCCCTGCTGGAACGTATTGGCCCCAACCTGGATGAACTCAAGGGAGTTCTGTTCGACAGCCAGCGGCTGACCGACGACAGCAAGCTGCATATCGCCTGCTCGGAAACCATCCTCGCCGGCTATCTGGGCCCCTTTTTGCGTGACTACATACAACGGGACCAGCACCTCGATTTTGCCACCCACCACACCCCCGTCATCCTCGAAAAGATCCGCGCCGGCGATGCGGTGCTGGGGATCTGTGCCGGCGAAATAGTCGGTGCCCAGGGGCTGGAGATACTGCCCCTGCTGGAGGAACCCTTTTGCCTGATTTACCCCGACCGCCCCGAATTTGGGCACCCGCTCAGGGTGATCAGCATCGATCTGGGCAATCCGGCCAACCGTTACCTGAATGCCCGGCTCAGCCAGGCGCAATTATCCCCCTGGATGCAGATGGACTCCTATTTTGCCGCCGCCGAGCTGGGTCGCGCCGGCCTGGCACCCGCCACGGTACCGCTCGGGGTTGCCCGCCTGATGGGCATAGCCGCGGCGTTTTGCCATCTACCGCCGGCCGACAGCCGGCTGACCCGCCCGGTCAGCCTGTGCTTCCGGCCCAGTGCGCGCAAGCGTGAACGGATTGCCCGCCTGATCACCGCTCTGGCGCAGCACTTCGCGACCCTGAAGCCGACGCTGAACACTGGCAGCTAGCGATCAGCCGAGCCAGCCGGCAAACCACTCCGGATGCTGTTGCCACAGCAGGCGGGCCGACATCAGCAGCGACACCGTCACCAGCATGGGTTTGATGATGCGGGTACCCTGGCTGACCACCACCCGGGAGCCCAGCCGGGCCCCCAGAAACTGGCCGCCGGCCATCGCCAGCCCTACCGTCCACACCACCTGCCCGCCCAGGATAAAAAACAGCAGGGACGCGAAGTTGGAGGTGAAGTTAAGCAACTTGGTGTGGGCGGTGGCCCGCGCCATGCTGAACCCAGCCAGGGCGATAAAGCCCAGGGCAAAGAAAGAGCCGGTTCCCGGGCCGAAGAAACCGTCGTAAAAGCCGACCCCGGTGCCCACCAGCAGGGCGAAGGGGATCACCCCCAGCCGCCGCTGCCGGTCCTGATCCCCCACCCGGGGAGAGCACACGAAATACAGGGCGAAGGCCGCCAGCAGAAACGGCAATAGCTGCTGCAGCAGGCCGGTATCGATGCGCTGTACCAACAGGGTACCCAGCATGCTGCCGATAAAGGTGCAGGCCACCGCCCAGCGCATGCTGGACCAGTCGATCAGCCCCCGCCGCCAATAATAGAAGGTCGCCGAAAACGAGCCGAAGCTGCTTTGCAGCTTGTTGGTGGCCAGGGCCATGGTCGGCGGCATGCCGGTCGCCAGCAAGGCGGGTAAACTGATCAGGCCGCCGCCACCGGCGATGGCATCGATAAAGCCGGCCACCAGCGCAACCAGCGCCAGCCCCCCCAGGGTGAGCAAGTCCAGTTCCATATTTGTTTCCGAGGTATTGATCCGGGGGCTAGCCTAACAGGAGTGCCCCGCCAGAGACAGGGAAAGCAAAGACTGCAACCCATTCCTGTTATTCATCGTTCAGGCAAGGTGTGCCAAGGCTACCGGCTATGGTAACTTAACAGCAGGGCGTGCCTCGCCCACATTCAACGAGGAGAAATGCGATGACGGATTCCGTTTTAAGCCTGTTGCCTTGCGATTTTCCCGAGGCCGACGACGGCGCCTTTATCAATACCGGACAGCGCCGGCTGTATCTGGCGGGCGGCTGTTTCTGGTGCACGGAAGCCGTGTACCGGCAGCTGGAGGGGGTGCTGTCGGTCACCTCGGGCTACACCGGTGGCGGCGCCGACACCGCCAACTATGATGCGGTGTGCACCGGCCGTACCGATCATGCCGAGACCATCTGCATCGAATACGACAGTGCCCTGATAGGCCCGGCCATCCTGCTGAAGGTGTTTTTCGGCATCGCCCACGATCCCACCCAGCTCAACCGCCAGGGCAATGATCAGGGCCGCCAGTATCGCTCCGCGGTGTTTTATCAGGACGAGGCCGAACGCCGACTGGTCGCGGACTATATCACCCGGCTCGAGCAGGGCGCGGCATTCACCGCCCCGATAGTGACCACCCTGGAGCCGTTGACCGCCTTTTATCCGGCGGAGGATTATCATCAGAATTATGCGGCGCTGCATCCCGCCCAGCCTTATATCGCCGCCGTCGCGCAGCCCAAGGTGGCCAAGGTACAGCATTTCTTTAAAAGTCGACTGAAGTAAGGACACCCGACCATGGCTCAGACCCCCAGCCCCTACGATCTAAGCCCACCCGAGCCGCAGCAGCTGGCCCGGCTGGCCGCCAGCCTGAGTGAAGAAGAGCGGCGCATCCTGCTCAACCAGGGCACGGAACCGCCGTTTTGTGGCGGCCTGCTGGATAACAAGCAGGAAGGCAACTACATCTGCAAGCTGTGCGCCCTGCCGCTGTTTTCCTCGGCCTGCAAGTTCGAGTCCGGCACCGGCTGGCCCAGCTTCTATGTGCCCTACCACCCGGATCATATCCGCGAGCTGATCGACACCGGCCACGGCATGCGCCGGGTGGAGATCCGCTGTGGCCGCTGTGACGGCCACATGGGCCACGTGTTCCCCGACGGTCCCGCCCCCACCGGCCTGCGCTACTGCCTGAACTCCGCTTCCCTGAGCTTCTGCCCCAGCAATGAAGAAAAACCCGATCCCCTTAACCGGGGCGAAACCGGATTCCTGTAAGCCTTGACGCAGGCCGCCGTGCTGCCGCCAGCCGGCGGCGCGCACGGACAGGCCGACGACCTCGGCAGTTCCTCGTTACGCCGGGCCCGCTCACCCCACGGATTGATATTGATGTTCAATGCCGCGCGGTATGGCTACGATGAAAGAACCACAGGAAAGCGCATCCGTCATGCGCATATTAAGAGCAAGCACCGGAACTCAAGATGTCACAACACCCCACCAATGTGCATGAACACTATCATGCCCATATCTACTTCGATGACGCCACCGCGGGACAAGCCGATGCCCTGTGCAGGCAAGCGGGAGAGCTGTTCCGCGTCACCGTCGGTCGCCTGCATCGGAAGCTGGTCGGCCCTCATCTCTCCTGGAGCTGCCAGCTGTCCTTCGACAGTGCCCAGTTCGACGAACTCGTTCCCTGGCTGGAGCACCACCGCAACGGCCTGAATATCCTGATCCACGGCAGGACCGGCGATGATCTGGCCGATCACACCCGCTACGCCTACTGGCTGGGCGAGCCCTGCCCGCTCAGGCTGGATGTGTTCAAATAAGCATCCCTCCCCCGGAGCCGAGGATTTAGTAACCAGCCGCAGATTGCATGGCCCAGAGATGGGCGGCGACCAGCGCACGCCAGGGGGAGAACTCGGCCAGCCAGCGCTGCGCCTCCCGTTCGGTGATCTTTTCCGCACGGGCAAGCAGTGACTGCATATGACGGCGCACCGCCGCGTCCCCATGCAGCGAGCCGTCCAACCAGCCGAACCCCCGCAGCAGGGCATAGTCGACCGTCCAGGGACCGATACCGCGCACGCCCAGCAGTTGCATGCGGAGCTCATCCACCGGCAATGACTCGGTCCAGGCATCCAGCGGCAGCCTGTCGCCCCGGACGAGTCGGCTCAGCTCGCACAAGGTCGCCGCCTTGGCCCGGGAAAGTCCCGCCTGCCCGAGCCGCTGCACATCCAGCCGGTCGAGGTGCTCGGCATCGGGATAACACCAGAGTCCGCCGGAATGACGAAGACCCGCCGCCTGGATCAGCCTCCTCCGGATGGAAACGGCGGCGGCCATGCTGATTTGCTGGCCGGTGATCGCCCAGCTGATCGCTTCGAAGGGGGTGGCTGCCACCGCCACCCTTAACCCCGGATTCCTGGCGATCAGGGGGCCCAGTTGCGGATGATGCCGATAAGCCTGTTCGAAGGCCTCAACTGGCTGGGTCAAGCCCAACATGCGCCGCACCATAGATGCCAGCGACCCGGTGTTACCGCTCACGGCCCCATCGATGGTCAGTTCGACGTTAACCTGGTCCTCGCCCAGCTGGAGGGTAATACAGGCGGCATGCCCCTCCCATACCAGACCCTTTTGCAGGATATTGCCCTCCACCCGCTCCGCCAGCATCAGGGGATCGCGCCGGTAAAAGTCGAGCAGCTCCCCGGCCCGAAAATGAGCGGGTAGCGCAAGGGTACAGTTCAGTGTGCTGTGCTTGGTCTGCATGGGATCATGGCTCCGGCGCGAAATATCTCGGGCCACATACCGGTGCGCCCATTACCGCTGTCCATCTCATTTTTCCGCCTCCCGCGCCAGTAGCATCCGCTTGCGTGCCACCCCCCAGCGATAACCCGACAGGCCGCCGTCGGTGCGCACCACCCGGTGGCAAGGGATCGCCACAGCCAGGGTGTTGGCCGCGCAGGCCTGCGCCACCGCCCGGGCCGCCTTGGGCTGCCCCAGGCGCCGGGCGAGCTCGCCGTAGCTGGCGGTCTCGCCCGCCGGTATCTGTTGCAGCAGCTGCCATACCCGTTGCTGGAAGGCGGTACCGCGCACGTCCAGTGGCAGATCCAGCCCCAGGCGCGGGTGTTCCACCAGGCCGACCACCTGTGCCACCCGCCGTTCAAAACCGGCGTCGTTCCCGAGCAGGGTGGCGGCGGGAAAGCTGTCCTGCAGCTCCCGGGCCAGGGCATCCGGATCGTCACCCAGCAGGATGGCGCACACCCCGCGCCCGCTTTGTGCCACCAGGATGGCGCCGAGCGAGCACTCACCGATGGCGAAGCGGATCTCGGTGTTGGCGCCCCCGGCCCGGTAGTCGCCGGGGCTCATGCCCAGCACCTGGTCGGCCTGCTCGTAAAACCGGCTGCTGGACTGATACCCGGCGCTGTAGATGGCGTCGGTGACGGTCCCGCTCCCGCTCAACTCCCGCCTGACGCGCCTGGCCCGGTGCGCCGTGCCGTACGCCTTGGGGGTCAGGCCCGTGACGGCCTTGAACAGGCGGTGCAGATGATAACGGCTGAGCCCGGCCCGTTGCGCCAGTTCGACCAGGGTCGGGGGATGGGGCGCCGTCTCGATATAACGGCATAGCTCCGCCACCATGGCCGCCTGCCGCCGCGCCAGGGAAAGCTGCTCCGGCTTGCAACGCTGGCAGGGCCGGAAGCCCGCGCCCTCCGCCTGCTCCGCGGTCCCATAAAATGCCACATGCTCGGGCCGGGCCCGACGGGAGGGGCAGGACGGGCGGCAGTAGACGCCCGTGGTTGTCACCCCGTAGACGAAGCTGCCGTCGGCGTGCGGATCCCGGGCAACCACCAGTGGCCACCGGGGATCGGCCAGGGTTGCCTCGGCACGCATATCACTTCTGGTGACCATATCCTGCTCCTTACGACATCTGCTGAAGACCACGCCAATATAGCGCCTCGCGCGCACTCAGGCATCCCGGTGCTTGCTTTTGAACTCCCTCGACCGCCACCCCCGACATTGCGGCCGTCGGAAAGATAGGGATATGCTTACATCATCGCCCTTCGGCGGCGCTAATAGAAAGCGGTCCCGCTGAATGGTTGAGGCAGGCTTAATCCCGTTCCCCTTTCGGTTATCATTGCGTATGGAAGTCATTCGACAACACATCGAGCAGCAGGTGATGGGCCTGACCGGTCTGGCGCTGGGCGGCATCGATTACGAACGGCCCCTGGGCGATCCCGGCCTGTTCGGTCCGCACAGCATCTGCTGGCAGGTACACAGCGATTTCCCCTCCATGCTGTGTGGCGGCATCAGTGCCCTGATGCTGCAGATGATGCATCCCCTGGCCCTGGCGGGGGTCTGGGAGCACTCCAACTTTCGCAACGACATGCTGGGCCGGCTGCGCCGCACCAGCCAGTTTATCGCCGGTACCACCTTCGCTCCCACCGCCGATGCCTGGCGGCTGATAGACAGGGTCAAAAACATCCACTCAAAGGTGGCCGGCACCGCCCCCGATGGCCGCCCCTACGCGGCGAGTGACCCAGAATTACTGCTGTGGGTACATGTGGTCGAGGTGCGTTGCTTTCTCGCCTCGCACCTGCGTTATTGCAACCCGCAGCTGAGTGGTGTTGCCCAGGATCGTTACTATGACGAGGTGGCGCGCATCGCCGAGGCACTCGGCGCCCGGGATGTACCGCGTTCTCGCCGGGCGGTGGCGGCCTACCTGGACCAGATGCGGCCGCAGCTGGTCTTCGATGCCCGTACCGCCGAATTGTTCAAGTTGCTGCTGAAGGCCCCCTCGCCAAACCTGCTGACCAGGCCGGTCGGGCGACTGATGGCCCACGCCGGCATCGAGCTGTTGCCCCCCTGGGCACTCGCCCGGGCCGGGCTGCGGCTCGGCAACGGCCGGCGGCGGCTGGTACGCCTGGGCATGAACGGCGTCGCCCCGGTGCTGAGATGGTCGATACGCAACGGCGCCTCCCATCGCGCCCGGCGGCGCGTGGGTGTCCAGGGTTAAGCATGGGCAAGGCGGCTAAGCTTCCACCTCGCTGAACCGGTCGACCCGGCGCAGGGTCTTAAAGCCCCACATCCAGGCCCCCGCCACCGCCAGGGTGGCGACCCCGCCCAGCACCGCCGCCGGCACCGTGCCAAACCAGGCGGCACTGGTGCCGGCGCGAAATTCGCCCAGCTCGTTGGATGAACCGATGAACAGCATGTTCACCGCGTTCACCCGGCCGCGCATCGCGTCCGGCGTCGCCAGCTGGATCAGGGTGGTACGCACATAGACGCTGATCATATCCGCCGCCCCGGCGACCAGCAGCGCCACAAAAGACACCCAGAACATCGTCGAGAAGGCGAACACCAGGTTGGCCACCCCGAACACCATCACGGCGATAAACATGATCAGGCCCACATGGCGGGTGATGGCCCGCACGCTCAGATACAGGCCCATCAGCAAGGCCCCCACCGCCACCGCGCTGCGCAGCGCCCCCAACCCTTCCGGCCCGACGTGCAGCACCTCCTGGGCATAGATGGGCAGCAGGGCCACCACGCCCCCCAGCAGCACGGCGAACAGATCCAGCGAAAGCGCGCCAAGAATAATGGGCCGGGAGCGGATATAGACGATGCCCGCGGTGAAACGCCGCCAGGCGGAGTTTTCCACAGGGGTGAATGTTTCTGCATAGGGTACCGGCACCCGGCCCAGCAGTAACAGTGCCAGCACAAAGCAGCCCAGGCAGACCCCATAGGCCAGGCTGCCCCCGACCGCGTAGAGGATGCCGCCGAGCAGGGGGCCGCCGATCACCGCGATTTTCATGATCATGCTGTTGACGGCGATCGCCCTCGCCAGCTGGCTTCGCGGCACAATCTGCGGCAGCAGGCTCTGCAGGGTGGGCCCGGTAAAGGCCCGACCACAGCCAAACAACACCAATACCCCGTAATACAGATTGATATCGGGTGACCCACGCCAGGAAAGCCCCAGCAACAAGGCGCTGCAGCCGGCCTGCAGGCTCCAACTGAAGATCAGGATACGCTTGCGGGAAAAGCGATCGACCAGATCGCCGGCCGGCAACAGCAACAGCACCATGGGCACAAACTGCGCCAGGCCGACATAGGCCAGCGACAGGGGATCCCGGGTGATGTCATACACCTGCCAGGCCACCACCACCGCCTGGATCTGCATGGCGAACACCGCCGCCAGCCGCGCGATCAAGAAGGGCAAGAATCCGCGCTCTTGCAGTACGCCGCGGTGTTGGGGCCGGTCAGGGCTGACAGACGATTCAGAACTCATTGACACACCTATCGTTGTTTTGCGCATCCATCATAAGGCCATGCAGTGTAAGCGCTGAGCCCCGCCATGTCATGATCGGCGGCGCCGGCGGGCGGCAGACACCCGATCTGCAACGGCCATGCGCACCCGCTGAAAATTTGCTATGATCGCCGCCCTGTATCCGTACCCCAGTTAATCAAGTCAGCGCCAGGCCAAGGTCTCCGGTGCTGGAGGAAATATGACCAAAATAGTCGTCTGCGCCCTGTATAAATTCGTGACTCTGGAAAACCACACCGCCCTGCGCGAGCCATTGACCGAACTGCTCGAAGCCGAGCAGATCCGCGGCACCCTGCTGCTCGCCGGCGAAGGCATCAACGGCACCGTGGCCGGCTCCCGTCAGGCCATCGACCGGCTGAAAACCTGGTTTGCCGATGATCCGCGTTTTGCCGGAATAGATTACAAAGAGTCCCTCAGCGATGAACAGCCCTTCTACCGCACCAAGGTCAAGCTGAAAAAAGAAATCGTCACCCTCGGCGTCGAAGGCATAGATCCCCTGCGGGTAGTCGGCACCTATGTCGAACCCAAGGACTGGAATGCGCTGATCTCGGATCCGCAGGTGGTACTGGTCGATACCCGGAACGACTACGAGGTGGGCATAGGCACCTTCAAGGGCGCGCTCAACCCCAAGACCGACAGCTTTCGGGAGTTTCCCGCTTACGTTAAAGAGCATCTGGACCCGGCCAAACACAAGAAGGTCGCCATGTTCTGCACCGGCGGCATCCGCTGCGAAAAAAGCACCGCCTATCTCAAGGAGCAGGGCTTCGACGAGGTTTATCATCTGCACGGCGGCATCCTCAAGTACCTGGAAGACGTACCCGAGGAGCAGTCCCTGTGGCAGGGCGAGTGCTTCGTGTTCGACAACAGGGTCACCGTCGATCACGCGCTGCAGCCGGGCCGCTACGAACTCTGCTCCGCCTGCCGCATGCCGCTGTCCGCCGAAGACAAGCAATCGGCCCACTACCAGCACGGCGTCAGCTGCCCGCATTGCCATGATCAACAGACCCCGGAGCAGCGCCAGCGCTATGCGGAGCGGGAACACCAGCTGCAGCTGGCCAGGGCCCGGGGCGAAGTCCATATCGGCAGCGATGCGGTCAAGACGGCCGAGCAGCGCCGGGCGGAAAAACGGGCCCGCAAGCAGGCCCAGCAGCATAAAAAGCCGGCCTGAGACCCATCCGGCCGGCGCCCTGCCCGGCGCCCGGGCAGGGGAAGCCCCCCTCGGCACGCACAAATCCCCACCTTCGCTGGCAAGCTCCTGCCAATCGGCCATAGTCAGTAGGATGTATGCCGTTACCGTTCATCAATACAGGGTAACGGCACACGGCCTAAAGCTTCAGCAGGAGATGACCATGAGCAGCAAACCCTCCCCCCAGTATCTCAAGATAAAAAAACAATACCCGGCCCTGTTTTCGGCACTCGAAGCCATGGGCCTGGCGGCCAGGCAGGCCGGACCGCTGGATGAAAAACAGGCCCAGCTGGTTCAGCTGGCGGGAGCCGCGGCCAGCCACTCGGAAGGCGCCGTACACAGCCACACCCGACGTGCCATGGAAGCGGGCGCGACCAAAGAGGACATTTGCCACGCGCTGATCCTGCTCACCAGCACCATCGGCTTTCCGGCGGTAATGGCCGCACTCAGCTGGGCCCAGGATGTGATGGAAGGGCGTATTCCACCGGTAGAGCATATCGACTCGCCCTAAGGCGAGCCGAGATGCTATGACACCCGGTGACCGGCGGCGCTCAGGCTGCCGGCCTGCCGCTCACCCAGGAAGGCCTGCAGCCGTTCCAGGGGCATGGGCCTGGCAAAATAAAACCCCTGGAAGAGATCACAGCCATGGCGTTGCAGGAACTGGTATTGTTCCTGGGTTTCTATGCCTTCCGCCACCACCTCTAGCCCCAGCTGATGGGCCATGGCAATGATGCCCTGGGTGATGGCGGCATCATGGGGATTGCTGGTCACTTCCTGGATAAAGCTGCGATCTATCTTGATCTTGCCGATGGGCAGGTTCTTCAGGTAGCTGAGGCTGGAGAAGCCGGTGCCGAAGTCGTCGATGGCCACACTGACCGCCATTTCCCGCAGAGACTGCAAGACACCGATGGCATACTGGGTATTATCCATCAGGATCCCTTCGGTCAGCTCCAACTCCAGGCAGCAAGCCGGCAGGCCGGTACCGTGCAAGGTGTGTTGCAGCGCGTCCAGGAAATTGGAGCGGTGGAATTGCAGCGGAGAGAGGTTGACGGCCACCCGATAATCGCCATCCGGGCTCAGGGTCCGGGTATCGCGGCAGGCCCGCTCCAGCACCCACTGGCTGATCGGGATGATCTGGCCGGTGTCCTCGGCCAGCGGAATGAACTCGGCCGGGGAGATATAGCCCTTGACCGGATGTCGCCAGCGCAGCAAGGCCTCAAAACTGCACACCCGGCCGTCCCGGCGTATCAGTGGCTGATAGTGTAATTCGAAGTGGTGATGGTCGATGGCTTCCTGCAGCTCGTTACGCAGCACCACCAGCTGACCCAACTTTTTATTGATATCATCCGTATACCACTGGTAATGATTGCGGCCCTGCCGTTTGGCCTTGTACATGGCCATATCGGCCTGCTGGATCAACTGCATGGGATTGAGATGATTGCCGCCGCTGGCGGTGACCCCTATGCTGGCCGTGATCGAATACTCGTGCCGCTCAATCAGGTAAGGACGGGCGAGTGCCGTCAGGATACGCTCGATGACCACCACCGACTCGGCAGGATCGGCGAGATCCGTCAGCAGCACCACAAATTCGTCACCGCCGAAGCGGGCCACCGTATCTCCCGGAGACATCAGCGCCAGCAGCCGCCCGGCAACCTCGATCAACAGCTGATCACCCACAATGTGCCCCAGGCTGTCATTGATGGGTTTGAAACCATCCAGGTCGATAAACAACACCACCAGGTGGCTGCCATGACGCAGGGCCAACTGGCAATTTTGCTCCAGGCGGTCTTCCAGCAGGGAACGATTGGGCAGGCCGGTCAGGGCATCGTGATTGGCATGATGGGCCAACTGGGCTTCCTGCGCCTTGCGATCGGAAATATCATTCTGCACCCCGATAAAGTGGCTGAGCTGCCCTTGTTCATCCCGCACCGGCGCGATATAGAGATCATTCCAGAACGGGGTGCCGTCCTTGCGGTAGTTGCGCAATGTGGTATGGATCTCCTGCTGCGCCGCCAGGCCCTGGCGGATTTTTGCCACCTCCCGGGAATCGGTGTTGGGGCCTTGCAGGAAACGGCTGTTCTGCCCGAGGACTTCCGCTTCAGAATAGCCGCTGATGCGCTCGAACGCCGGATTGGCATAGACGATCGGCAAGCCCGGCCGGCGCGCATCGGCAATGACGATACCATTGATACTGGCTTCCACACTGCGCTGCAGGATCTGCAACCAGGCTTCGTCCCGTTTGCGCCGGGTAATGTCCTTGGCGATGCCATAGATACCGGTGATCCGCCCATCAACCACGATCGGCAGGCTGGTCACATCCAGTATCCTCTGCTCACCTTCCCGCACGCGGCTGCGCAGCTCGTGGCGCTGGGGCGTGCCGGACATAAAGGCCCTGAACATCAGCTCGCCGTCGGGCAAGGGGTCGTCCTCGACCAGCTCGGAGAAATGCCGGCCGATAATCTCCTCCTCCTGAAGGTTGAGCAGCTCGCAGCCGATCCCATTGACGGTGACCAGGACACCGTTCAGATCCAGGGAGAATACCGCGTCGGGATTATAGGTGAACAGGGAACGGTAGTGCTGCTCGCTCTCGGCCAGCTGGCGGCGGTAGTGATATCGCTCCAGCGTCAGGGCACACAGGCTGGCCGCGTTTTCAATCAACCGCCGCTCTGGTTCGCCGGGTGAGCCGGGTCGTCGATAATAAAGAGCGAAGGTGCCCAGCACCCTGTCGTCGGTGGCAATCACCGGATGCGACCAGCAGGCGCGCATGCCGTGGGCCAGGGCGAGTTCGCGATACTCTGTACAGCGTGCATCGGTCGCTATGTTCTCGCAGATCACCGGGGCCCTGTGATAGGCGGCACTGCCGCAGATACCGGCCCCCACAGGAATGGCGTTCAGTCCCTGCTGGTAGCCGGGCGGCAGGCTGATGCTGGCCGCCAGGCTCAGGGTCTGGCCATTGCCGTCAAGCAACAGGATAGAGCACAGCGAGTCGGGCAGCTGTTGTTCGACCAGCTGGCAGATGGCCTCCAGGGTGCCCTTGAGGGGCATATCACGGGCGATCATGTCCTGGATCTGCTGCTGACTCTGCAGGTGCAGCTTGGCCGCGCTCAGGTCACGACTGCGGGCCAGGGTCAGCTTGATCAGCTCGAGACAGATCACCAGCAACAGGCTGAGCGTAAACCCGATCAGCGCCATCCCCAAAAGCAGATTCGCAGAACGATTCAGCGCCTGAAAATCGCCAAGGTAACCGACACTGCGCAGCTCGGGCCCATAGGGCAGCTGTGCGCTGGTTTCGGTGATCAGCAGGTGATGCCCCTGAGGCTGTGTTTCCCCCCGTTCAATCAGCGGGTGGTTGACCAGAGAGGTAAACACCATGAAGGGGGAAAGCTGCATCCGGGGCTGCAACAGCATATCGAGATTGACGATGCCGACCAGGTAGCTGACTTCGGAGTCCAGCCCGGCAAGCGGCAGCGCCACCAGAGAAAGTACCCTGTTATCATGCCGATGACTTGAGTCGGGGATCATCATCCGCGTTTGGGATGGCGACAGTGCCAGCCAGCCTTGCACCTCGGGCTCGTTCAACAACCACTGTTCGCCCCGCCCATCTGTGTCTCGCGACTGCTCCCAGAGCAGCCGGTGTTGTGAGTCCAACAGCATCAGGCTCTCGAGACTGGGTATGTCGCGCAGATATGAACGGATATCGGCCTGCAGCAGGTTTGCCGGCGGCATGCGCTCGAAAGACTGCCAACGATCGGCCATGCGCTGCAACAGCTGAACCTGGCTTGCCAGGCGTTGCGAAACCGAAGCCTTAATATTCGCCACTGTATATTCGCCCTGTTGGCGCAGGCTCTGATTGTGATCCAGGCTGAGCTGATACCAGCTCAGACAGGACAAAAGAATGCCGAACAGGCCGGCCATCAGGGAATCGCGGCCCAGCATCAGCGGCTGCCCGGCAGGCCATTCTGCCGCCAGCAACAATGCCAGCCCGAATACCACCATAAACAGGCTGGTGATGGTGGCGGCAGCGGGATGGGGTCCGAGCCAAGAAAAAACCTCAGTAAACCAGTGCGCCACCACCAGCGCCAGGCCCGCGAGCAGCAAGCTTGCCCCCGTGACCCGCCAGCCATGCCGGGCGACGGGGTGCTCCCTGCCCAGCAACAGGCAGAGGGCAATCAACATGAATATGGCGGCAACGGGGGGATAGAGACGGCTGTAATCGCCGGCACCCGCCGGCAGGCCATCGCTCAGGCTGTTGCCGGCGATGACCAGAATAACCACGGCGACGAATCGCCCCGGCCACCGCCGTCCCGTCACGGCGAACAACAGGCCCAATCCGGCAAAAATGGCGGCCAGCGCCCCATCATAGGAAACGATAAGGCTCAGCGGGTTATCGGCAGAAATCACTATCCCGGCCAGCACACCGGTCAGCCCCATGATAATGCAGGAACCGATGGCCATTAGCAGGTAGGCCTGGCGGGCAATAAGCTTGGTGTCGAGTTGCATCCCTGTACTCTTCATCTTTGATGGCATTCCGCCGTCGGCTCAGTGACCTGTTTTGATGCGCGGAAGCACATGATTAAACAGGATAGTAACAGCCCGGAGCGGCTGATACCATGGCTTAGGTCTCCGTTTGAAGCCAGATCGAACGAGGGAGCTTTCAGCTCCGGCCTCAGGCCGACAACGCCTCCCGGGCCGCCCGGGCGATGGCAACGGCTTGGGCGTGATCACTATGCACGCACAGGGTATCGGGTGCCAGCTTCAGCACCTTGCCGGTCACGCTCAATATTTCGCCGGTGTCACGCAAGTGCCGCACTCGTTCGCGGATCTGCTCCACATCGTCCAGCACGGCCCCGGGCAACTGCCAGGGCACCAGGCCGCCGTCGTCCAGGTAGGCCCTGTCGGCGAAGGCTTCACGCAGCAGGTCGACGCCGACCTGTTGCGCCAGCCGGGTGTAATGGCTGTGATTGGGGGTGGCCAGCAGCATCAGCCGGGGATGCCCGGGCAGGCGAACCAGCGCCTCCAGCACGGCGCGAAAAATGGCTTCATCGCGCATCATATCGTTATACAGGGCCCCGTGGGGCTTGACATAGTCGAGCGCGGGCAACTCGGCCAACGCCGTCAGGGCACCGGCCTGATACAGTACCAGGTGGGTGATGCCGGCCGGGCTATGGGGAATGCTGCGCCGTCCGAACCCTTCCTTATCATGGTAACCGGGGTGGGCGCCGATGGTGACCTGATGCCGCTTGGCCAACGCTATGGTGCGGGCCATGGTATCCGGATCCGAGGCGTGAAAACCGCAGGCGATACTGGCCTGATCCAGCCAGGGCATCAGGGCCTCATCCCGGCCCATGGTCCAGGAGCCATAGCCCTCGCCCAGATCGCAGTTCAACAATAGTTTATGCGGCATTGTTCTTCCCTCTTTCACTCTTCCCGCGCAGGCTCACTCAGGCTGCCTCGAAACGGCGTACAAAGTCCTCGATGACGATATCGTAGAGCTTGTCCTTGAGAAAAACGTCTTCCACCCCGTGGTCGATATTGGGGTTGTCGTTGACCTCGATCACCGCCACCCGGCCCTTGCCCTCCTTGATGTCCACCCCGTACAGGCCGTCGCCGATGGGCTTGACCGACTTCAGCGCCGCATTGAGCACCGCCTTGGGCACCTCGTAAGTGGGCAGGGTGACGAAGGCGCCGGAATCCGCCTCCTTCTCTTCATTATGGCGGTAGATCTGCCAGTGTCCTTTTACCATAAAATATTTACAGGCGAAGATCGGCTGATGGTTCAAAATCCCGATGCGCCAGTCAAACTCGGTAAAAAAATACTCCTGGGCCAGCACCAGCGCCGACGCCTTGCGCAGCTTGGCCAGGGTATCCTGCAGCTGGGCCCTGTCCTGCACCTTGTACACGCCGCGGGAAAAGGCGCCATCGGGGATCTTCAACACCAGCGGATAACCCAGCTCCCGCTCCAGCCAGTCGGCGGCGTCTTTCTGCCTGGGGCTGACCATTAGGGTCTTGGGGGTGGGCACCCCGTGCTTGGTAAAGCTCTCGGCCAGGAATACCTTGTTGGCACAGCGCAGGATGGAAGTGGGCGAGTCCATCACCACCAGGCCTTCGTGCTCCGCCTTCTGGGCGAAGCGGAAGGTATGATGGTCGATGGCGGTGGTCTCACGGATGAACAGGCCGTCATATTCCGCCAACCGCTGATAGTCCTTGCGGGTAATGATCTCCACATTGACCCCAGCCCGCTCGCCGGCCTTGATAAAGCGCTTGAGCGCCTTGGGATCGGACGGCGGCAGCGATTCATCCGGGTTGACCAGCATCGCCAGATCGTAACGACAGCGCTTCACCGATTTCGGCTTGCGCCAGATGATGCGGGAATAGGTTTCCAGCGCCTGGGCGAACTGGTCTTCCTCCTCCCCTTTCAGTTCCTTGGGCGACAGGGTGCTCAGCCCGGCCAGCTCCCAGCGGCTGCGCAGCTTGAAGCTCAGCTCCATGATCGGGCTCGGCAGTCGTTCGAACAGCTCCCGGCACAGGGGCAGCAGGCCCGGCAGGGCGCACTGGCCAAAATAACTCTTGACCTTGAGCTCGCGTACCGGCTCATTGCCGGACTCCGCCAGCCGCTGCAGTGCCTCGCCCACACCGTCAAAGCCGAAGGCGAACAGCGCCTTGTTGCGCAGGCTGTTGAGGGTCGCGACCGAGGGGATCACGTGCTGGCCCCTGGCCTCGGCCAGCAGCGAACAGTAATAGCCGTTGGAAAGATACTTGTCGGTTCTGCAGAGGTTGATCACCCGGGTGCGGGGTGCATCCTTGCCGGTACTCTGTTTAAGATAGGTTTGAAAATCCACCAGATTGTCGCTGGGAAAATAGGGCTCCCACGCGCTTAATTCATCCACCACCAGTATCAGCTGTGTCATGACGGTTCCTGAGTCAACAACGTCTCGGCAATAGGCTAACACTATACTCAAAGTCAGGTTCAAATCATGGAAATTCACTCGCCGTCGGTTTTTTTTTGACGTATGTTGGAGTGACCCATCTGGCTCAAAGGTCGAATATGTCAGATCTTGCACTGCGCCCCGCCCTCAAGACCGATCTGCCGGCGCTGGAATCACTCGAACATCACTGCTTCAGCCAGGACAAAATCAGCCGACGCAGCTTTCAACGCTTTATTGAACACACCCGGGATCTGCTGCTGGTCGCCGAGCGGGAGCAACAACTGCTGGGCTATATCCTGGTGCTGTTCCGCCGCAATACCCGCCTGGCCCGGATATATTCCATAGCGGTAGACCCAGGTGCCCGTGGCCAGGGCATCGCCCGGGAGCTGATGCTGGCCGCCGAAACCGGTGCGGTGGAAAAAGGCGCGGTATTTATGCGCCTGGAAGTGCGCGCCGACAACCTGGCGGCCCAGGGCCTGTATCAACAGCTGGGCTACCGCCAGTTCGGCGTGCATCACGACTATTATGAAGATCATCAGGACGCCCTGCGCTTTCAGAAACGGATCCACAGCTACCATCCGTTGACCGGCGCCAAGGAGGTGCCCTACTACCGCCAGACCACCGAATTCACCTGCGGCCCCGCCTCGCTGATGATGGCGGTCAGCGCCCTGAACCCGGACTATCAGCCGGAAATCGATGAAGAGCTGCAGCTGTGGCGTGAAGCCACCACCATCTTCATGACCCAGGGTCACGGCGGCTGCGGTCCCCACGGCCTGGCACTGGCCGCCCGCCGGCGTGGCTTCGGGGTGGCGCTGATGATCAACCAGCCGGGCCCGCTGTTCGTCAACAGCGTGCGCACCCCGGACAAGAAGCGGATCCTGGAGCGGGTCCATGGCCAATTCCTGGCACAGATGGCGCTGCTGGGCATCGAGCCCCATTACGGCAGCTTTACTCTTGGCGACCTGGAGCAGGGTCTGGCCCAGAACCGGTTGCCGCTGGTGCTGATCAGCACCTATCACCTGGATGGCCGCAAGGCGCCCCACTGGGTGCTGGTGTGCGCCATGGATAAGGAGTTCGTCTATATCCACGATCCGGACATCGACGACGACGCGGGCGAAAGCCCGGTAGATAAACAATATCTGCCCATCGAGCGCAGCCGCTTCGACCGCTCGGCCCGCTACGGCCAGAACGGCCTACGCACCCTAGTGTGGGTATACAAAAATTAAATGGGATGGTGAAATGGAGGCGTCGGGTGATGACCTTCGACACAGCGAGTTCGAGCGATAACGGGTGCAGCCGCCGAGTCTGGGGGATCCCCTGACACCATAAGCCGAGATGCTTCAGAGAACATTCACAGGATAAAACAGACCTATATGAACACAGCGCCCTATTCCATCCCCCGGTTTGTCGAGGATGTGTTGCGCATCATGTCCCGCACCCAGGATGAAGCCGCCCTCCTGGCCGAGGTGGCCCCCCTGGCCCAGCGCGCCGCCGCCGAGCAGGGCTGGCGCACGCCGGAGATGTATCTCGCCAACCTCGAGCTCGGCTTTGGCTCCACCCTGCTCCATGCCCAGCCGGATCATTCCCTGTTTATCGTGGTCGACAGCTGGTTGCCCGGACGCGGCGTCCGCCCGCACGATCACGGCACCTGGGCGGTGGTGGTGGCGGTGACCGGACCGGAAAGAAATACCTTCTGGGAGCGGGTCGACGACGGCACCGAACAAGGCCACGCCAGATTACGCTGGCTGCGGGAACAGACGGTATCGGCAGGAGAAGTCGTCACCATGCCCACCGGCGCCATCCATAGTGTGGTCAACGACGGCATTGAAACCACCCTGTCCTTTCACGTCTACGGCCGTCACCTGAACCATACCGGCCGCTCCCAGTTCGATGTCGAGCACCACCGGGAGATCCCCTTTATCATAGAAACCCGCTAAACGCTTCAGCCAGTCTAGCGGCAACGACCAGAACGGATCGCAAACCCCGGGTAAGAATACATAGATTCTGAGTGGAATGGGGCGTCCATAACTGTTAGGTGTAAGGAAAAACATGGCACATAATCCATTTTATGTTTATGCCCTAAAAGACCCAAGGGTGAAGCCTGCCAAGACCTTTTACATCGGCAAAGGTACGGGCAATCGAGCTTGGGAGCATCAAACACAAGTTGATGATTCGGATAAAGGTAAAATCATTCAGGAAATTCACGATGCTGGCCTGTCGGTTCTGCATACGGTAATTGCCGACAACCTAACCGAGGAACAATCACTAAAAATTGAAGCAGAGCTTATCGCTGGTTTCGGCATTCGATCTCAAGGTGGCTTGCTTACTAACAAGGTTAAGCCAAATCCGAATAATATTTCAAAGCGCATCAAGGTAAACATTCCAGATGGCTGTTATGAAAAAGCACAGATGGGCTTGGGCATCCTAAAGTCAGCGGTCATGGAATTGGCTAAAGCCAACCCCGAGGGAATTAAAAACTCCGATGCAGCAAAATACCTTGGCCTGCAATCGGATTACGGGGGCGGTTCTAAAGATTATTTGAGCTATAGCATCCTCGGCATACTAATGAAAGAAGGTCGAATGATGCGCAATGAGAAAAAGAAGCATGTAGCAAAGTCAGAGTAAACATCTAATAAAACAAGGCATCAGACACAATGCCAGTCAATTAACGGGATGGATTGGCTTTCAAGCCGACCTTCTGCGCCAGGGACGGTGCAGCAGAATCCCCAGGGATGGGATTACGGCGTCTCGGTGGGAAGCCAATTCATCCCGTTTTACGCTTAACTGACAAACATCAGGCATCATTACCAAGGTTAATACCATGCGAAATGCAGCAATACTCTGGACCGGCGGCAAGGATTCCGCGATGGCACTGTACGAGGCAGCCCAGAAGGGTTATCACATTCGTTGCCTGGTCACCTTCGCGCCACCGGAGCCCAGGTTCCTGGCCCACCCCCTGGAACTCATCAGGATGCAGGCTCAGGCCTTGGGGCTGCCCCATCATGTGTTGACCATCAACGCACCGTTTGAGCAAAGTTACGAGGCCGGCCTGCGCAGGCTGAAAGAGGAAATGTGCATCGACTGCGTGGTCACCGGCGACATAGCGGCGGTGGGCGGCAGTCCCAACTGGATACGTGAGCGGAGCCGCCCCGTCGGCATGGAAGTCTATACCCCCTTGTGGGGGCGCGATCGACACGGCTTGCTGCAACGGTTTGTGGAGCTGGGCTTCAGGGTGCGTTTTTCCTGCGTCAATACCCGCTGGCTGAATGCGAGCTGGGTTGGCCGGGAGTTGAATGAAACGGCCATTGCCGAGCTACGCATCCTGGGTGAGCAGGGCGAGCTGGATCTGTGCGGTGAGCAGGGTGAATATCACACCATGGTCATTGACGGACCAGGGTTTACGCAGGGCATCGACATCCTTGCCTACTCAAGGCGCAGCGCCGATGCACTGGCCTATATGGACATCCATGAGTTGGCATTGATGGAACATGCCGGGTGACGGCCGATGTCGCCCATTAACCGGATGCCTCCCACTTTTACTCCGGCACCGGCCGGCCCAGCTCGATGGCCATAGTGCTTTTGACCTGGGCCACATAGGTGTCTATTTCTTCCAGCAGCCAGCTCCTGAACGCCATCACCCTGGGGTTGTCCTGCTCGGCGGGGCGGCTCACCAGATAATAACCGTATTCCGTGCTGCGCCAGGGGAGCAGGGCCTGCACGCGGCGCTCCTGCACCAGCTCAACGCTTAGCGACAGGCGGCCGATACACAGGCCCAGGCCCCGGCTGCAGGCAGAAACCGTCATGCTGCTGTCCGACATCCGGATCTTCTGCAGCCCTTGCGGACGCAGGCCGGCTTCGCGCAGCCAGGGCGGCCAGCCGCTCCAGGGTTCCGCGGCCGAGACCCCCATGTCCTCCAGCAGGGTCATGGTCCGCATCAGGGTCCGGGGGCGGCTGTCGGACAGTTCGGGTATAGCCTGGGCCGGGGCCAGTACCGCGACCGCGTCGCCCATCAGATATTCGACCAACAGGCCAGGATAACCGCCGCCGCCAAAGCGCACCCCCAGATCGGCCTGGCCCTGACGTAAGTCAGCCAGCCGGCTGTCTCCCACCAGGCTCAGCTCCAGCCCGGGAAAGCGACGCACCAGCCGCTCCAGCCTGGGCGCCAGCCACAGCTGGGCGAAGGAGTGCGGGATAGAGACGATAAGCGGCCCGTCGACCGAACCCCGCTCGATGCCGGCGGTGGCCCGTTCTATGATCTGAAAGGCGCAGGCGACACTGTCCCGATAGCGGCGACCGGCCTCGGTGAGCGCCACCCCCCGCGGCTGCCTGACGAACAGGGCTACACCTAAGCTGCCTTCCAGCTCCTTGATCCTGTGGCTGACGGCCGCCGCCGTCACATTCAGCTCGCCGGCGGCGCCCGCAAAGCTGCCGTGGCGCGCCGCCGCCTCGAAGGCGCGCAAGCTATTGAGTGAGGGCGTTCGTGGTCGGTTCATGGGTAAATATAAGTAAGCCTATGGCTAAATTAATATCCGTTGCCATTAGTCATGCTAATGACAAAATGGCCCCATTGTAAATACACAACAGAGGTAAAAAAGATGGACAGCACCCTGTATCGCCTGGCGGCGTTTACCACCCATCCCTCCGGCGGCAATCCGGCCGGCGTCTGGCTGGGCGACCGGCTACCGGACGCCGCCACCATGCAGCGTATCGCGGCCGAGGTCGGCTATTCCGAAACGGCCTTTATCGCCCCGCGCACCGGCACGGCCAGAACCATCCGCTACTACAGTCCGGAGGCGGAAGTCAGCTTCTGCGGCCATGCGACCATCGCCGCCGGGGTGGTGCTCGGCCGTACTACCGGTGCGGGCGACTACCAGCTGTCGACCACGGTCGGAACTGTGCCGGTAACGGTGCGTGAGCGGGAGGGGAAACTGGAAGCGTCGCTGGTGTCCGTGGCCACCCGGCATCAGCCGGTCTCCGAGGCCCTGCTGACCGAGGTGCTGGCCTGCCTGGGCTGGAGCCGGGATGATCTCGACCCTGGCCTGCCCCCGGCCCGGGCCTATGGGGGGGCCTGGCACCTGGTGCTGGCGGTGGCCACGGAGGAGCGGCTGAATCGCCTCGAATACGACTTCGAACGGCTCAAGGCGCTGATGCAAAGGGAGCGGCTGACCACGCTGCAGCTGGTATACCGGAAGCGGGAGCAACTGTTCCATGCCCGCAATCCGTTTCCAGTCGGCGGCGTGATCGAAGACCCCGCCACCGGCGCGGCGGCGGCGGCGCTGGGCGGCTACCTGCGCGATGCAGGGCTGGTAACAACGCCGATGAGCCTGCTGATCCGCCAGGGCGAGGCCATGGGCCGCCCCAGCCTGCTGCGGGTCGAGATCCCCGCCGACGGGGGCATAGTGGTGACCGGCGACGCCGTCGATATATAAGCACCTTGCCGAGATCCGCACCGATCTCGGCACGCCGGCAAATACAGCCGGCCTCGCCTACTGTCGGGGATGAAACCTGAGCTTCAGGTAGATCAGCCCCGCCCCCATCAGGGTGCCGAGCGGGAAGGACGGCAGCTGGATCACCACCAGCAGCCAAAACGGCCACTGCTGTTTCAACCCCCCGGCGGCAAGGTAGCCATCCCAGGCTCGGCGGCACAACCATAACCAGGCCAGGGCGAGCGCCACCATCAGCAGCCAGAGGCTGGTGCCCTGCATGGCGGGGCCGGGCATGCCCTGCATCTGGCCGCTGTGCATCATCCAGCCCATGCCCAGCAGCATGATACTGACCAACACCGCCTGCAGGCCGATGATCAGCTTGGCGATGGTATCGGCGGTTTCTCTGCGCATTGTCTTATTCCCTTCATCCAATCGTTATCAAACTGCCATCCGCAGGCTCTAGCATGGCGGCGACCTAACCCCATGTGAGCAAAGGATAAGTTAAAATGAGCCAGTTTGAACAACGGGATGAACTGAATAATCCGCGAACCCAGGTTCCCGAGTTTACCCAGATGGTGGAACAGGGCCTGAGCCGCCGCCGCTTCCTGGGGGGCGCCGCCGCCCTGGGGGCCGCCGCCTTTTTCAGCCTGTCTCCGGTTTCCCGCGCGCTGGCCGCCGCCGGCAACAGCCCGTTGCTGGGCTTCAAGGCCGTGCCGACCAGCACCGCCGACAGGTTCATAGTGCCGGAAGGCTACCGGGCGGAGCGGCTGATCTCCTGGGGCGATCCCCTGTTCTCCGACGTGGCCGAGTTTATCAACGGCGGCGGCAACTCGGCGACCGAGCAGGCCAGCCAGTTCGGTGACAACAACGACGGCATGAGCCTGTTTATGGTGGATGACAACACCGCCATCCTGGCCGTCAATAACGAATACACCAACTACGAATTGCTGTTCCCTCCGCTGGCGCCGCCACCGGCTGCCGAAGGCGACCAGCAGGAAACCACCACTCCCGTCCGGCAACTGACCGCCGACGATGTCAAGAAAGCCCAGGCGGCGCACGGTGTCTCCGTGCTCACCCTCAAACAGCAGGCCGACGGCTGGCGCTTTGTGAAAGACGGCCGCTACAATCGCCGCATCGATGCCAATACCCCCATGTTCATCAGCGGTCCGGCCAAGGGCCATGCGCTGCTCAAGACCAAGGCCGACCCCAAGGGCGAGCGGGTACTGGGTACCTTCAACAACTGCGCCAACGGCATGACGCCCTGGGGCACCTACCTAACCTGCGAAGAAAACGTCAACGGTTATTTCGGTACCGGAGAACAGGTCGAGATCTCCCCAGCCCTGGCCCGCTACGGCGTGGGCGCGATCGATGCCGGTTATCAGTGGCACCGGTTTGACGAGCGTTTCGATCTGAGCAAAGAACCCAACGAGGCGAACCGCTTCGGCTGGGTGGTAGAAATCGATCCCAAGGATCCCGCGTCAACTCCCGTCAAGCGCACCGCCCTCGGCCGCTTCAAGCATGAAAACGCCGAGCTGGTGGTAAACAAAGACGGCCATGTGGTGGTGTATCTGGGCGACGACGAACGCGGCGAACACCTGTACCGCTTTGTCAGCGAAGGCAAATACAACCCGGATGACATGGCCGCCAACAGAGAGCTGCTGGATAACGGTACCCTCTATGTGGCCAAATTTTATGATGGTGCCACGGGCGGCATCAAGGGCAAGGGCGAATGGCTGGAGCTGACCTTCGGCAAGCACGGCCTCACCGCCGAAAACGGCTTCAACAGCCAGGCCGAAGTGCTGATCCATGCCCGCCTGGCGGCCACTCAGGTGGGCGCCACCACCATGGACAGGCCTGAGTGGGTCGCGGCTCACCCGACCGAGCCCATGGTATTCTGTACCCTCACCAACAACAAGAACCGGGGCACCAACGACCAGCAGCCGGTGGGCGGCCCCAACCCCCGCGCCGACAACCACTACGGCCAGATCCTGCGCTGGGTGCCGGCCTCGGGCAGCCACAGCGCCCGCGAATTCGACTGGGATCTGTTCGTGCTGGCCGGTAACCCGACCGTGCACCAGGACAGCCTGTACGCCGGCTCGGACAACCTCAATGCCGACAACATGTTCAATAGCCCGGACGGCATCTGTTTCGATCGGGGCGGACGCCTGTGGATCCAGACCGACGGCAACTACTCCAACGAGGGTGACTTCGCCGGCCAGGGCAACAACCAGATGCTGTGCGCCGACCCCAAGACCGGTGAACTCCGCCGTTTCCTGACCGGCCCGGTGGCCTGTGAAATCACTGGCATGGCCTTTACCCCAGATCAGAAAACCCTGTTCGTCGGCGTCCAGCACCCGGGTGAAGAGCTGGCGCCGTCTCACTTCCCCCTGGGCGGTGACAGCACCCCCCGCTCCAGCGTGATGATGATCACTCGCATAGACGGTGGCGTGATCGGTGCCTGATAGCGGTTAACCCAGCTCCGGTACGGTCAACCAGCGGGGCTGATGGCCGGTCTGTTCGGCAAAATGCAGCAGATCGGCCCGGCTCAGCAGCAGGGTGGCGGTGTTGCGCAGGGGGTGGCAATGAAAATCGTCCCCCGCGCTCAAGTCTTCGTCCAGCCACAAGGCCACCTCCCCCTGCACATCATTGATCAATGCCAACACCGACACATGGCCGGGCTCGATCCCCAGGTACCGGCTCAGCCGCTCATCGGATGCAAAGCCCAGCCGGGAAATCCCCTCCTGTACCGACAACGCCTTCAAATCCACCTGCTTGTCGGACCGGGTCAGCAACAGAAAATGCCGCCGGCCATAATTGTCCCGCAGAAACAGATTCTTGATGCGGGTGCCCGGCCGGTCCACCAGCAGGCGGTCCGCATCTGCACAGGTGAACAGGGGCGGGTGTTCGATCAATGGCGGATTGATCTGCCACAGCGCCAGCCGGGCCATAATATCCATGCTTGTTTTCCCCTGGGCCTGTTCCTTTCCCTATCTTAACCAAAGCTTCCGGCACTCGTGAATGGTTGACGGCACAGCCTGCCGCTCGCCTCGTTGATACGGCGGGCTCACGGCGGTAAATAACGGATTTTGGCGACATCTTGATTTTTTTAATATTTTTTGAACTTTTCTAAAAAACAACAATACACAGTGGTGATCCGATCTGTACTTGACTATGGTTAACGTGAAGGTGCTGTACAAAAAATAACCAAAAGTAGCAACCCAACCCGATCAAGAGGAGCAAACCAAGTTACAACTCTGACATCAGCTGCCCTGTACAACGCCTCAGAAAACACCGGCCACAACCGATATTCGGTGGCCGGTATGTGGTATTTCAGATTGCAGTGGAGAGAAGAGGAGAACAATCATGGCACATAAAAAAACACTATTGGCAACGGCTGTTGTCTGTGCGATGGCAAGCACTCCCTCTTTAGCCCAGACCGACGCCCAGGAATTACAAATGCTGAAGAGCCAGCTCGGCACCCTGCTCGAGCGGGTCGAGCAGCTTGAAGCCAAGACACAGGATGCCGAGGCGCGGGCCGAAGCCGCGGAAGCAAGGGCCGATGCCATGGGCTCGTCCATGGCCCCTGCCGCCGCCGTCAGTTCGGGTAATGACAAGATCCGGGTTTCCGTGTCCGGCCATGTCAACCGGGCGTTACTGGTCGTCGATGACGGCGAAGAAACCGATGTATACCACGTCGACAACGACAGTTCATCCACCCGGGTACGCGTAATAGGTGAAGGTGACGTCAGCCCCGCACTGACAGTGGGTACCGCCATCGAACTGCAGCTGGAGTCCAATTCATCCTTCGATGTCAGCCAGGATCGTGAGTCCGTGAGTGGCGACAGCGTTTCCGATCGTCGTCTGGAAGTCTATTTTGACCACGACCGGGCCGGTAAGCTGTGGATGGGTAAAGGCTGGACCGCCAGTGAAGACAGCTCCGAGATGGATCTGTCAGGCACCGCCCTGGCCGGCTATTCATCCACCGCCGATATAGCCGGCGGCATGAAATTCCGGGATGGTGCCGGCATGCTGACCGGCAGCACGGTGGGCGATACCTTTATCAACCTGGACGGCCTGGGGCGCAAAAACCGCCTGCGTTATGACACACCGTCATTTGCCGGTGCCAAGCTCGCGGCCAGCTCGGTGGAAGACGGCGCCTGGGATACGGCCCTGACCTATTCCGCCGACTACGGCATGGGTAGCCTGGCCAGTGCCATCGCCTATTCCGATCAGAAAAACAACAGCGGCCAGCTCAACGGCTCAGCCTCCTTCCTGCACAACAGCGGAGTCAGCCTGACCCTGGCGGCCGGGGAGCGGGACAACGTTCAGGATCCCAACTTCGTGTACGGCAAGCTGGGCTACCAGAACCAGTGGTTCACTCCAGGCACCACTGCCTTGTCGGCCGACTATCACGTGACCAACCATGCGGAACTGAGAGGCGACAAGGGTAAATCCATCGGTGTGCAGATGGTGCAGAACGTCGATGCCTGGGCGACCGAAGTCTATGTGGGTTACCGCAACTATGATCTCGAGCGTGCGGGCGCCCCGCTGGATGAGGTCGACGCGGTCATCGCCGGTGCCCGGGTCAAGTTTTAACAGGAGAATTCATGAGAATAAAAACCATCCTGGCCCTGTCGCTGATGCTATCGCTCGCTGCCTGTAACGGAACACCGGTGCGATACCACAGTGACAGGGAAATCCCCGAAGGGCCGGGCCTGTTAAGCGGCCCCGATGGCGTCTTCGGCCATGCGCCGGCCGACACCGGAGGGAAATAGTTAATCCAGATGCGGCTTGGCCGTATCAATAACGAAAACGGTGGGCGCCATGGGGCATTTGTCAATGCACCAAGGGCGCCCACCCTTTGCCATGTCCCCCCTTATTTCAACTTCCAGACAGTCATTTCGGCGATCGTATGCTGAAACTTGCGCCGGGTCTCGCGGATCACAAGGGGAAGATCGAGTACATCCACCAGCTCGAACCGGCAATCCAGGATGCACTTGAGGCCATCCAGCGTGGTGAAGTTTTCGCCGTTGATCTTGATGCCGCCCAGCCACTTCTCTTTGGGCGTGTACTGCGTCAGCCAGGTATAGGGCGACGTCAGTACCAGATATCCGCCTTCATTGAGCCGCTCGTGCACCTGGCCCAGAAACAGTGCCGGATCATAGAGCCGATCAATCAGGTTGCCGCAGAAGATAAGATCATAGCCGGTAAAGCAGGGCTTGAGGTTGCAGGCGTCGCCCTGCACAAAGTTGACCCTGTGTTCCAGCCCGTCGTAGCCCAGATCCACCAGGCTGGCCTCCCTGAATTCCACCAGCTCCCCTTCGGCGGGAATGGCATAACGGGTCTGGCCGGTTTCCTTGAGTTGGAAGCCGTGCTGGATAAAGCGGGCGGAAAAATCGATGCCGTCCACCTGCGCAAAGGTACGCGCCAACTCCAGGCTGGCACGACCGACCGAGCAGCCCAGATCCAATGCCCTGGCCTTGTTGAGATCGGGGATCAATGCCAGCAGGGTATCGACACAGGCCACCGGATAGTTGGCCACCCCGAAGTACTGGGCGCCGTAGTGGAATTCCAGATACTGGGCGACCAGTTCATCGGTTTCATAGCTGTTGACTGGCTCCACGGGTACCTCGTCTGAGTCGGATTCAACATAGCGGAACCCCGCATGTTGGAAAAAATGCCGCCTGAACGCATAGCGGGAATGACGGGTGGCTTCGTTGCCGGTGGAGATCCAGGAGCCGCCCTTGAACACATTATGGCGGCCATCGAAGGTCGGGGTTGAGAAATCATCATACAAGGGATGCACCTCGAAGCCGGGGAAGCCGTCGATCGGGGTTTCGGTCCACTGCCACACATTGCCCAGCAGATCGTAAATGCCGTCCACTTCGAAGCGGTTGACCGGGCAGGGAGAGGCGTAATGCTCCAGGTTCACATTGCCCGGGGCCCGGAGCCAGTCGGGCTGATCCTGCTTCAGCCGCTGCCGCAGCAGGGTCCATTCGGCCTCGGTCGGCAGCCGCACAAAGGTGCCGCTCTGTTCCGCCTTCCAGTGGCAGAATGCCTTGGCTTCCAGATAATTGACCTCCACCGGCCAGTCATGGGGCAAGGGGACCTGCTGCAACAGGTTGCGTTGATAATACTCTCCGTGGTGCCGACACCAGAAACGGGGCATGGTCGCCTTGCTATACGCCAGCCAGCGGGCGCCCTCCTCGGTCCAGAGTTCCGGCCTGCGGTAGCCGCCCGCCTCCACAAAGGCCAGAAACTCTCCATTTGACACCAGATAACGGGCCACCCTGAATGGCTGGATCTCCACCGTTTTCCGGCCGTATTCATTATCCCAGCCGTAGGTATTGGCATCGGCCGGCTTACCCAGGGTGAGGCTGTCCCCGGCCACCGCCAACAGCCCGTTTGCCGGGGCGGGGCCGGTGTCGGGACAGGCCGTCCACAGCGGATGCGGCCGCAGGTACTGCAACGGCAGCATGCGCATAATCACGGATGACGTTTCCAGGTGAATACGCTCGTGTTCTATGCCCATCAGCACCACCCAGGCGGGTGAATCCGGGGTGATGGGCAGGCTCAGGGGCATCTGGCTTATCACCTCGTCAACCCGCTGCCGTACCCGCCGCCGGTAGCTGCGGGTCTGGGCCACCGTCGGCCAGTCGTAGTGGGCACTGTCGAGATCGTCCCAGGACATCTCGTCCACACCGATGGCAAACATGGACTCCAGCCGCTCGTCCAGCCGCTCGGTGACATACCTGCCCAGCATCAGCTTGTTGATAAAAAATACCGCGGTATGGCCGAAGTAGAAGATCAGCGGGTGGCGCAGCGGCTCGGCCCGGATATAAAAAGCCTCGTCACCGCTGAGGCAATCGAACAAGGCCTCGTAAAGATCGCAAGTCTGGTGGAAATAGCGACGCAGCTCTTCCCGTTTGGCGTCGACCGAGGTGCCGGTCAACAGGGGGGTCTTGGTCACTATCCGGGCAAGCTGTTCCATATGCACATCCCTGATATCCGCTGATATAAAAATAAACTACCGTGCCCCGGTGCCGATTTGAAGAGAAAAAATGCGGCCGTGGATGAGGCCGAACAGGGCCGGACCGCCGCTATTATCTTCTCTCATCCTCAGCCGCCCTCGTGAACGCATGCGATAAATCGGGAATACCGGCTTGTTTTTTCCGGTTTTGCCCCAAGGCTTATTATCACATTCACGCGGTGCCGATGGTCGGTACCGACAGAGGGCAAAACAATGAAAACCATAGGTTTACTCGGCGGCATGAGCTGGGAAAGCACCGGCCATTATTACAAACTGCTCAACGAAGGCGTCAAGGCGGCCAGAGGCGGTCTGCACTCGGCTCCCATCGCCATGATCAGTGTCGACTTCGATCCCCTGGCCAGATGGATGCAGGAGGACGACTGGGATGCCGTCAGCCGCCAGCTGTGCCGGGCGGCAAAGCAGGTGGAAGCAGCCGGGGCCGACTTCCTGATGCTGGGCACCAACACCATGCACAAGGTGGCCGACGATATCGCCGCCGCCATCGATATCCCCCTGCTGCATCTGATCGACGTCACCGCCGAGGCGATCAAGGCCCAGGGTCTGACCTCGGTAGGCCTGCTCGGCACCCGCACCACCATGACGGACCCCTTTTATGCCAACCGGCTGGCGGCCCATGGCCTGAGCGTAGTTGTGCCAACACCGGCGGCCCAGGACCGGCTCAACCGCATTATTTTTGAAGAGCTGTGCCTGGGCAACTTCACCGACCCGTCACGCCGGGAACTGCTCTATATGATGGCCGAGCTCAAGCAGGCCGGAGCCGAAGGCATAGTGGAAGGTTGCACCGAAATCGGCATGCTGGTGGAGCCCTCCCATACCCGGCTGCCGCTGTTCGATACCACCCGCATCCATGCCCAGGCGGCAGTCCGGCTGGCACTGGGCGATTAAAAAATCGGTTTCAGCCGGCAGGCTTTGTGCTATAAACGGAGCCCGTTTTTCGCATCAATACAGGAAGTATCATGACTCAATTCGACAACGTTACCGTCATCAAGAAAGCCAACGTCTACGACGGTGGCAAAGTCACCAGCCGGGTTGTTAAGTTTGCCGACGGCAGCCGCAAGACCTTAGGGATCATGCTGCCCGGCGAATACACCTTCGACACCGCCGCCGCCGAACTGATGGAAATCCTCGACGGTGAACTGGACGTGCAGCTGCCCGGCAGCGAAGACTGGCAGGCCGTCAAGGGCGGCGAGTCCTTCAATGTGCCCGCCAACGCCATCTTCAAACTGAAGGTCCACAGCCTGGTCGACTACTGCTGCTCTTATTTCGATTGAGCAACCTGCCGGCCCCCGCATGGGGCCGGAATCCAAGGCGTCAGCTTTGCTTCTGCTCCTGCACCTGTGAGTCAACGCACTCGAAAGAGGTGAACCAGCTGTGGCCGATCTCCCCGTGCAGCTCATTCAGGTCAATCTGGACCCGATCGATAAAAGCATTCAGTAGGTCCGGCTCTCTGGCCAGCTCGTTGACCCGGGCCCCGGTCACATGGGCCAGGCAACGCTTGGCGGCGGTCAGGGCGGGGGCATGCCGGGGCAGCTCTCTGAGCTTGTTGGACAGCCGCCACAGGCAACAGGCCACGGCTCTGGGGAAACGCTTGTCCTGCAGCAAGAAACGCAGCACATCCGGGCCCTTGACGCCCAGCTTGACCTGCTGGCGGTACATCTGATAGCCGGTGAGTGATTTCAGCACGCTCATCCACTGTAATGTTTCAAACGGCATGATTTCTTCGGTGCCGCGTGGCAGCAGGTTCGCCGAGCGTACATCTATGATGCGGGTGGTCATATCCGCCCGTTCAAGCTGCTGCCCCAAGGTCAGAAATGTACGCACCTGGGTATGGCTCAGGGTGCCGGCGATCATGCCGTTGACCGTTTCGCAGCTGCGGATCACCCCGTTGAGAAAGGCATCGCGATTGCGCGGTATGCTCCCCCGCCCCACCTGCTTGCAAACCGAGATGTAGAGCTGGTTGACCTCTTCCCAGACGCTGGGGGGCATCACATCGCGGGTGCTGCGCAGCGCCTCCCTGGTCGCGGCCAGGGAGGAAATAATGGCGCCGGGATAGCGCCGGTCACCACAGAGAAAGCACAGCACACTGGTTTCATCATGTTGGCTGTAATGGGTGTTAAACAGCGCCTCACTGCCGGTGATGGTCACCAGGGAAGACCAGCCCAGGCCGGACGCCTTGGGGAAATCCAGCAGCAGATGACTGTTCACGCTGATCAGCCTTGCCGTATCTTCCACCCGCTCCAGATAGCGGGCCAGCCAGTAGATATTCTCGGCCACTCGCGACAACATGCCTCGCCTCCCTACACATCCACAATCCAGGTGTCCTTGCTGCCCCCGCCCTGGGAAGAATTCACCACCAGCGAGCCCTTGTTCAAGGCAACCCGGGTCAGCCCACCCATGGTGACATAGGTGCTCTCTCCCGAGAGGATAAATGGCCGCAAGTCCACATGGCGGGGCTCCATGCCCCGCTCACACAGGGTCGGCGAGGTCGACAGGGTCAGGGTCGGCTGCGCCATATAGTTTCTCGGATTAGCCTTGATCAGATTGGCAAAGGCTGCCCGTTCTTCCCGGCTGGCGTGCGGCCCGATCAACATGCCATAGCCGCCCGATTCATTGGCCGGTTTCACCACCAGCTGGTCGAGGTTGGCCAGCACGTAATTACGATCCTCTTCGAACAGACACAGATAGCTGGGCACATTGGGTAACAAGGGCTCTTGGCCCAGGTAATAGCGGATGATGTCCGGCACGAAGGCATAGATCACCTTGTCGTCGGCCACACCGGCCCCCGGGGCGTTGGCCAACGCCACCTTGCCGCCGCGCCAGGCACGCATCAGCCCGGGCACCCCGAGCGTGGAATCGGGGCGAAACACCTCGGGATCCAGGAACAGATCGTCGATGCGTCGGTAAATCACATCCACCCGCTTCAGCCCATCCACGGTGCGCATATAGACACAGTCATCATCCAATACCACCAGATCAGAGCCTTCCACCAGCTCGACCCCCATCTGCTGGGCCAGGTAGGAGTGCTCAAAATAGGCCGAATTGTAGATCCCCGGGGTCAGCACCACTATCTGCGGCTCGTCCCCCGCGCGCGGCGACATGGACGCCAGCATGTCATAAAGTTGCGCGGTATAGTCATCGAGGGGCTGGATGCGTCCGGTGGCAAAGAGTTCGGGCAATACCCGTTTGGTGACATTACGATTTTCCAGCATATAGGACACCCCGGAGGGCACCCGCAGGTTGTCTTCCAGCACATAGAGGGTGCCGTCCCCGTCGCGCACCAGATCCGAGCCACAGATATGGGCCCATACCCGGTGCGGCGGGCGGATGCCCACACACTGGGGCCGGAAGTTGGCCGACTGGGCCAGCACCTCGGCCGGCAAGACCCCATCCCTGACGATGCGCTGCTCCTGATAGAGATCATCGATAAACAGGTTCAGCGCCTGCACCCGCTGTTTCAGGCCGGCTTCGGTGGTTCGCCACTCCGGCAACGGCATCACCCGCGGCACTATATCGAACGGCCAGGCCCGGTCGATCATGCTGCCTTCGCTGTAAACCGTAAAGGTGATGCCCATGGCCTGGATCACCACCTCGGCGGCGGCCTTGTGCTCGGCCAGCTCATCGGAGTCGAGCTCCGCCAGATACTCGCACAGCATTTTCGCGGCCGGACGAGGATCGCCGGAAGTCGCAATCAGCTCGTCGTAAAATCGATCGCCGGCATAGTCATGCCAGTTCAGTTTGCTCATCGCCTGGTTTCCTGGGTTGCTTAAGGCATGGCTCTTTCCCCGGCTGCGCTCGCCCCTGGCACCCCAACTGCTGTGCCATATACTGCAGCTTAGCCCTAGGGTGTGTTCCGTTACTGCGGCTGAGGCTGTGCCGCGTCGTGGCAAGACGCGCACCACGCAGTGTGGTGGGCCCAAATCAGTGGTAAGCAACGCCGCAACGGGGCGGCACGGCCTCAGCCCTTCGGGTCATGGCCCAACAGGGCGCGCCCTGCGTTAGCAGCCTGACCGTAGGCCCACTATGCCTTGCGCCTGCTGCCTTGCGCGTGCCCTGTTGGGGCGGCGATGACATCATGAGCAGTATCGGAACACACCCTCATACTTATCAGTTAAGCGTAAAACGAGATTAATGACTTTCCCACCGACTACCCTAAAGTCTGCATTCGATCTGGTCCTTGCAGCACAATGAGGCACCGTTATTCAGGCATGGTGGCCTAGCCCCGATATCAAACAGTTAAGAGGAAAGGTCGCCGACTTCACCCTGCCGTCGCAGCTTACAAATCAATCATACCGTCGCGGACAAATCCGACTATAAAGGTATGGATGGCATCGCCATTACCACCCCAATCCAGGTGAACAGCATTCACGTACTTTAGCCGGATCCGGAACCATGACTATTCGCGTTGCACTGAAGCATTCAACCCGCTACGAGTTTGACCAAGCCGTGACCCTGTCACCCCATCTGATCCGCTTGCGGCCGGCCCCCCATTGCCGGACTCCGATCGATGCCTACTCGTTGAAGGTCTCCGGCGGCGACTACTTTATCAACTGGCAGCAGGATCCCTTCGGCAATCACTTGGCCCGTCTGGTGTTTCGGGAAAAATTGTCCCGTCTGCAGGTGGACGTGGAGCTGATAGTCCCCCTGACGGTGATCAATCCCTTCGACTTCTTTCCGGAACAGTACGCCGAGTCTTTTCCATTTCATTATCCAGACGCCCTGAAAAAGGATTTGGCGCCCTATCTCGAGCTGGCCGAGTCGGGTCCCTTGCTGAAGGCCTGGCTCGGGGGCGTGTCCAACACACCACAGCGGGTGGTGGATTTCCTGGTAAGCCTGAATCGGCGGCTCGAGCAAGACATTGACTACAGCATCCGCCTGGAAGTCGGGGTACAGACCGCCGAAGAGACCCTGGAAAAACGTCGGGGCTCGTGCCGCGACACCGCCTGGTTGCTGGTGCAGATCCTGCGCCACCTGGGGCTGGCGGCCCGTTTTGTGTCCGGCTATCTCATCCAGCTTACCGCCGATGTGAAGGCGCTGGACGGCCCTTCCGGCACCGAGGTGGATTTCACCGATCTCCATGCCTGGACCGAGGTCTATATACCCGGTGCCGGCTGGATTGGCCTGGACCCGACCTCGGGCCTCTTTGCCGGCGAAGGACACCTGCCCCTGGCCGCCACCCCCGACCCCTCGGGCGCGGCCCCCATCACCGGCTTCACCGACCCCTGCGAGGTGGACTTCAGTGTCGAGATGAGCGTGACCCGCATCCATGAAGACCCGCGGGTGACCAAGCCCTACACGGACGCCCAATGGCAGGAAATCCATGCCCTGGGCGAGCGGGTCGATCAACGGCTCCAGGCGCAGGATCTGCGCCTGACCATGGGCGGTGAACCCACCTTCGTCTCGATTGACGACATGGAATCCCCGGAATGGACCCTGGCCGCCCTGGGGGACCACAAGCGCCGCCTGGCGGAAGTGCTGCTCCGGCGCCTGCGCCCCCACTTCGCGCCCGGTGGCCTGCTCCACTATCAGCAGGGCAAATGGTATCCGGGCGAGCCGTTACCCCGCTGGGAGCTGGCCTGCTACTGGCGCAAGGACGGCCTGCCCGTGTGGCGCGACTACGCACTGCTGGCCGACGTCGAACGGGAGTATGGCATCACCACAGGACAGGCACGGCAGTTTGCCGAGGCGCTGACCCATCGCCTGGGGGTCGGCAGCCGCTGGCTGATCCCCTGCTATGAGGACGCCTACTACTACCTGTGGCTGGAGCGCCAGCAACCGGTGGATATCGACCTACGGGGCGAGGATCTGAAAGACGAAGACAACCGTCGTCGCCTGGTCCGGCTGCTTGAGCGCGGACTGGACGAGATCACCGGCTTCGCCCTGCCCCTGGGGCGGGATCTGCGCCGTAACTGCTGGCGCTCCGGTTGCTGGCCGGTACGACGGGAGCAGTTGTATCTGATCCCGGGGGATTCCCCCATGGGATTACGCCTGCCGCTCTCCGCCCTGCCGCTGGCCGGGCGGGACGAGCAGCCGCAGCCCGCCTCCCTATTCGAGCCCCGACCGCCCCTGCCCGACCTGCATGGCGAGGTGGCCAGCCGCTACAGCGCCTGGCAACAGCAACGCCTGGATGGCCACCATCGGCAGACGCCGGGCCAGGAGTGGCAGGAACAGAGCCTGGACAGCCAGCCGGGCATCATCCATACCGCGCTCTGTATCGAGCCCCGCGACGGCAAGCTGTTCGTGTTCATGCCCCCGCTGGCCAAGCTGGAGGACTACCTGGAGCTGCTGGCCTGTATCGAGCAGACCGCCTCCGGGCTGGCCATGCCTGTCTGTATAGAGGGCTATGCCCCCCCATCCGATCCGCGCCTGGAAAAATTCATGATCACCCCGGATCCGGGGGTGATCGAGGTGAACATCATGCCGGCGCACAGCTGGCGCGAGCTGGTCGACCATACCCAGCGCCTGTATGAGGAAGCTCGGCAGTCTCGGCTGGGTACGGAAAAGTTCATGCTCGACGGCCGCCATACCGGCACCGGCGGCGGCAATCATGTTACCCTGGGCGGGGAAACCCCGGCGGATTCCCCCTTCCTGCGCCGTCCCGATCTGCTGGCCAGCATGCTCACCTACTGGCAGCACCACCCCAGCCTGTCCTATCTGTTCACCGGCTTGTTCATGGGACCGACCAGCCAAGCGCCGCGTATCGACGAAGCCCGCCACGAGGCCCTCTACGAACTGGAAATCGCCCTACAACAGATGCCGGCGGGAGAAGTACCGCAACCCTGGATGGTGGATCGGCTGCTGCGCAACCTGCTTACCGACATCACCGGCAACACCCACAGGGCCGAATTCTGTATCGACAAGCTGTACTCGCCGGACAGCCCCCGCGGCCGACTTGGCCTGGTCGAACTGCGCAGCTTTGAAATGCCGCCGCACGCGCGCATGAGCCTGATGCAGCAGCTGCTGATCCGCGCCCTGGTGGCCCGCTTTGCCGCCGCTCCTTACCGCAAGCCCCTGGTGCGCTGGGGCACCGGGCTGCATGATCGTTGGCTGCTGCCCCACTATCTGTGGGCCGATCTGCTGGATGTACTAGGGGATCTGCGCCGTCATGGACTGAATTTCAAACCGCAATGGTTCTCCCCTTTCCTGGAATTCCGCTTCCCGCTGTATGGCCAGGTGTGCTACGACCAGGTGCAGATTGAGCTACGCCAGGCCATTGAGCCCTGGCACGTGCTGGGCGAGGAGGTCAGGGGCGGTGGCACGGCTCGTTATGTGGACTCCTCGGTAGAGCGCCTGCAGGTGCGAGTGTTCGGCTACAATCCGGCCCGCCATGTACTGACCTGCAATGGCCGGCGGGTACCGTTGCAGCCCACGGAAACCACTGGCGAAGCGGTGGCCGGGGTCCGTTACCGCGCCTGGCAGCCGCCCTCCGCCCTGCACCCACTGATCCCGGTGCAGGCCCCGCTGGTGTTCGATCTTGTCGATAGCTGGCATCTGCGCTCCCTGGGCGGCTGTACCTATCATGTGGTACACCCGGCCGGCCTCAGCTATGAACGCTTCCCGGTCAACGCCAATGAGGCCGAGGCCCGCCGACTGAGCCGCTTCTGGGCTCAGGGCCATACCCAGGGTCCGCTCAGCATTCCGCCGGAAACCCCGCCCGGGGAATATCCCCACACCCTGGATTTGCGTCGTTACCACCTCCCTGGCGACGATGCTGACATATAATTTCATACACTCATGTTCAGTGCTGGCGGCATTGGTCAGCCATAAGGGTAATCCGGATGATAGATCCCCACAGTCTCAGCGCCGAAATTCAGGCCCTGCTGGCCGACTATGCCGGTAAACTCCAGCCCCCTGCCCATGACCAGATGGTCAGCCGGGATGGGCAGATCCCTGCCCACTGGCAGCCGGTACTCGACGAGCTCGGTCAGCTGGGTATGGACGCCTTGCTGGGCCGCAGTGAAGAAGCGCAGGACCTGCTCCACGAAAACGGCGTGACCTTCAACACCTATGAGGATGACCCGGGCAAGCTGCGCTCCTGGCAACTGGATTGCCTGCCCTTCGTCATCGGCACCGAAGAATGGCGACAACTGGAAGTGGGGCTTGCCCAGCGGGCCCGCCTGCTGGAGGTCCTGGTAGAGGATCTCTATGGCGAGCGGCAAACGATACATGAGGGCCTGCTGCCGCCGGAGCTTATCTACACCCACCCCAGTTTTCTGTTTCCCGCAACCGACGTCCCCCCGGCGCAGACGCGCCCCCGGGTGATATTTTCCGGCACCGACCTGATCCGCAATGCCGACGGCCAATGGCAGGTGCTGGGTGACTGGACTCAGTCCCCTGCCGGCACCGGCTATGCCCTGGAAAACCGCATCACCCTGGCCCGCGCCCTGCCCAACCTCTACCGAGAAGCACCGCTCAAGCGGCTGGCCGGTTTCCTGCAGGCCCAGCATCGCTGCCTGGCCGCCCTGTGCAACGGTCCGCGGGAACAACCCAACATAGTACTGCTCTCTCCCGGCCCCGGCAGCCCGGGGTATTTTGAACATGCCTGGTTGGCCAACTATATGAACTTTTCCCTGGTAGAAGGGGCCGATCTGGTGGTCCGCGACGGCCAGGTAGCCATGCGCACCCTGGGCGGCCTCCAGCAGGTAGACGTTATCCTGCGCCAGATCAACGACCCCTGGTGCGATCCTCTGGAGCTGCGCGGGGATTCCCTGCTGGGTGTGCCCGGGCTGATGCAGGCCGCGCGCAACGGGGAGGTGGAAATTGCCAATGGGCTGGGTACCGGTATTCTCGAGCATCCAGCCCTGGCCCTGTTCCTGCCGCAACTGTGCCGACACCTGTTGGGCGAGGAGCTGTTGCTGCAGGGCCTCGCCATCCTCTGGTGTGGCCAGCCCGAGCACCTCAAGCAGGTGCTGGCAGAAACCGGCCGTTGGCTGCTGCACGATATCCGAGCGCCGGCCATCCTGATCAAGCCGGAAACCCTGTCCAGCCAGGAACAGAAGGCGCTCTATCAGCGCATCGGTAAGCAGCCCTACCTGTTTGTGGCCAGGGCCCGTCCATGTACCGCCACCGCCCCCGTATTCGACACCAACACCCGCCGGCTCGTCCCCCGGCCAGTCAACCTGCGCCTGTTCAGCCTGGTTGAGCCGGAGGATGTCAAGAAAGCACCGCTGGCGCGGCAATACCGTATCATGCCGGGCGGACTGGCCTGGGTCGGGGATGCCGGCACGCCGCTGATGGAAAGCCGTATCGTCAAAGATATCTGGGTACTGGCGCCGGTACCCCAGCCCCATATCAGCCTGCTGCGCCAGGCCCACGGCCCCATAGTGGTGACCCGGGACGGCATGGATCTGCCTTCCCGGGTGGCGGACAGCCTGTTCTGGATCGGACGTTACGGCGAACGGCTGGATATCCGCTCCCGGCTGTTGCGCGAGGCCTTCGCCTGCCTGCTGCAGGAAGACCTGAAAGAGACGGAAGCCAGCCTGCTACCGGATCTGTTCACGGCACTGGAGCTGACCTATCCGAAAGCGGAAGACATGACCGCTCCGGTCCGGGAGCAGGACAACGGCAACCACTACAAGCGAGGATACATCCTCTTGCGCAACCGCCTGCTGGCGCTGTTTGCCGAGGATCATCCGGATGGCCTGCCCTGGTTGTTCAGCCATGTCCTGCGCAACTGCCGGGCGGTGCGCGATCATCTGGGCGATGATGCCTGGCGCACCGTGAACAGCCTGCGGCAAAAATTCAACGACATGCCCCAATCCCAAGGCGCGGCGGGAGGGCAGCGCCATCTGGAGGGTGTTGTCACCGATCTGGCGGCTTTCTTCGGCCTGTGCAACGAAACTATGCCCCACCATTATGGCTGGCGCTTTCTCGATCTCGGCCGTTTTATCGAGCGCATCCTCTGTACCCTGGCACTGCTCAAGCTGGCGCTACTGACGGCGCGCCGTCCGGGAATCCCGCTGTGGGAAGTGGTGCTGGCCACCACCGACAACTTCACCGTTTACCGCCGCCGCTACCGCTCACAGCTGCACCCCGCGGCCATCCTGGACCTGTTGCTGTTCGATGAAACCAATCCCCGCTCCGTGGGCTATATGCTCAGGCGCCTGGAGCGCCAGATAGAACACCTGCCCAAGCTGGATAACAGCCCCTATCGCAATCAGGAAACCCGCCTCGTCATTCAGGCCAGCAGCGCCCTGCACCTGACCGACATCAACCTGCTGACCAACCTGGCGTGTTCGGAAGATGCCCAGCAAGCCCTGAGCAGCCTGCTCGATCAGCTGATATCCCCGCTGTCGGAGCTGTCCAATGCCGTTTCCCACAGTCATTTCAGCCATGTTGAGGCGCCGAGGCAACTGGTGACCATGCAGAGTCCCCTGCCATGATGCGCCCTTATCCCCATCTTCTGCAGGCAGCCACCTTATGAAGTATCAACTGCGCCATACCACCCGCTACGGCTACTCGGGAGCCGTGACCCTGAGCCACAATGAGGCCCGCCTGCAACCGAGGGAGCTGCCCTGGCAGCAGAGCAGGCAGATGCGGCTGGAGATCTCCCCCCTGCCGGCACGCCTGCGCGCCCGGCGCGACTTTTTTGGCAATCACGTCAGCTATTTCTCCATTCAGGAGCTGCATACCAGCCTGGAAGTGATCGCCACCAGCCGGATCACCACCTCCTCCCGCCCCCAGCCGGATCCGGCCCGGCCGACCCCCTGGGAAACGGCGGCCAATATAGGCGCGCCCGGCAAGCTGCAAGCGCCTCCCACCGCCGTGGCGGATGAGCTGGAAGCCCGCCTGTTCAGGCTGGATTCGGATTTTATCCGCCAGGATCCGGCCCTGGCCAACTATGCCCGCGACAGCTTCACTGCCAGACGCCCCTTGGTGGAGGCGGTGCTTGCCTTCAATCAGCAGTTGTTTACCGAATTTGCCTATGATCCCGAACACACCACCATCGCTACCCCCATTCTGGATGTGCTGCAAAGCCGCCGGGGGGTCTGCCAGGATTTCGCTCATCTGGCCATCGGTTGTCTGCGTTCGCTCGGGCTGGCGGCGCGCTATGTCAGCGGCTATCTGGAAACCCTGCCGCCGCCGGGAAAACCCAAGCTGCAGGGGGTCGATGCCACCCACGCCTGGCTGGCGGTCTTTATCCCGGGCTGGGGCTGGCTGGAAATCGATCCCACCAACGGCAGCCTGCCGGACCAGCGTTATATCATCCTCGGCTGGGGACGGGACTTCGCCGATGTAACCCCGCTCAAAGGCGTGATGCACGGCGGCGGCAACGATCATCCCGAGGTTGCCGTCGACGTCATCCCCTTGTGCGAGGACGACCAGTAGGCGGGCTTTCCCCGACTTCCTCACCACGGCTATAGTGAATGACATGAGTCGTTAACCGCTTATGCACACCACGGGTAGATCCTTATGCGCATCCTCTTCAGCCTGCTCCTGCTGCTCTGCCTGAATACCTTCGCCCAGGACTACCGGGTGGAAGTGGTCGCCGACCACTTGTCCCATCCCTGGGGCTGGGTCGAGCTGCCTAATGGCGACATGCTGGTCAGCGAACGGGGCGGCCGGCTGTGGCGCATCAGTCCAGACTGGGCCCGCGCCGAGGTGACCGGACTGCCCAGGATCGCCGTCGGCGGCCAGGGCGGCCTGATGGACCTGGCCCTGCACCCGGACTTTGCCAATCACCCCTGGATCTATTTCAGCTATAGCCAGCCGGGTCCGGGTGGCGCCGGTACCGCCGTGGCCCGTGCCAAGCTGGTCGAAAACCGCCTGATCAGCCGGAAACTGCTGTTTGCCCAGCACCCCAAGCTCAGTGGCAGAGGCCATTTTGGCTCGCGGCTGGCCTTCGACAAGGACGGCTTCCTGTTTATCACCACCGGCGAACGCGTCCATGCCCGCAACCAGGCCCAACAGCTGGATAATCACCTGGGCAAGATAATCCGGCTGCACGACGATGGCCGGGTGCCGGAGGATAACCCGTTCGTCAATCAGGTGGGCGCCCTGCCGGAGATCTGGAGCTACGGCCATCGCAACATACAGGGCGCGGCCATCCATCCCCAGAGCGGGACCCTGTGGATCAATGAGCATGGCCCCAGGGGCGGTGACGAGGTCAACCTTATCAAGAAAGGCGCCAACTACGGCTGGCCGCTGGTGACCTTCGGCGAAGACTACAGCGGCGGCAAGATCGGCCTCGGCAGCCGTATGGCCGGCATGGAGGATGCCCTGTGGGTCTGGGTGCCCTCGATCGCCCCCTCGGGCATGCTGTTTTATACCGGTGAGCTGTTCCCCCAGTGGCGTGGCCAGCTGTTTATCGGCGCCCTCACCGGCCGCAAGCTGGTGCGTCTGACCCTGGACGGCGACACCATAGTCCAGGAAAACCATCTGCTGACCGAACTCGGCGCCCGGATCCGCACCGTCGGCCAGGGACATGACGGCGCCCTCTATGTACTGACCGATGAAGAGAATGGCCGGCTGCTGAGGCTGGTACCGGCGCAATAGGCTGAACTTTTTGAAAGTTTGAGTTACCCTGTTAAAACTGTTTAAATTGACAAGTTAAATTGTAAACAATAACGAGGGTTTCATGTCTCAAAAAATATGGCAAATCTATCTCTCCGGCGAGATCCACAGCGACTGGCGCGAGCGCATCATCACCGGTGCCCGGGAGCGTAACCTGCCGGTCAGCTTCAGCTCGGCGGTAACCGATCACGATGCCAGCGACATGGTCGGGGTGAATATCCTAGGCCAGGAAGAAGATCCTTTCTGGCGCGATCGCAAGGCGTCTGGCATCAACAGCATCCGCACCTCGACCAGCATCAGGCTGGCCGATCTGGTGGTGGTGCGTTTCGGGCCCAAATACAAACAATGGAATGCCGCCTTCGATGCGGGTTTTGCCGTGGCATCGGGCAAGCCCATCATCACCTTGCACGACGCCGAGCACGATCACGCGCTGAAGGAAGTGGACGAAGCCGCCAAGGCCACCTGCCGCCATCCGGAGCAGGTGGTGGAGATCCTCTCCTACCTGGTTTCCTGACACCTGCGGGAGCCGGACACCGGCTCCCGACTGCGGCAAACCCTGTCTCCCCTCCCCAATTTCGGTTCGAAATCTCGGCCACGGCTGGGTTACACTCGGGTTATCGACAACCGGAGGAAGTGACATGTATTCGTGGATATCCGCATTATTGCTCTTGTGCCTAAGCTCGCTGGCCTGGGCCGGCGACGAGATCTGGATTGATGTGCGCAGCACAGAGGAATTTCAGCAGGAGCACTTGGTCGGGGCCATCCATATTCCCCATACCCAGATAGCCAAAGGCATCAGCAAGCGCTACCCGGACAGGAATACGCCGCTCAACCTGTATTGCCGCAGCGGCCGTCGCTCGCAGCTGGCGACCGAGGCACTGCAGGCCCTGGGTTATACCAAGGTGGTGAACAGGGGCGGGCTCGAGCAGCTGAAACAGGCGGGCATGCCCACCGAGGGCAGCCTGGTCAACGCAGAGGCCCTGGCCACCCAGCCCTAGACGGGATGGCCTCCGCCCCCGGGGCTCAGTCCCCCGGCTTGTCGGTTTCCTGCTCCCGCAGGCCGACCTTCAGTATTTGATCGCCATCCACATCGGCCACCGTCCAGACCATACCGTAACGAGCGAAGTGATCCCCGACCACCGGGTGACCGCTGTTGTGGCGCTGCATAAACTCCGCCAGGGTCAGCCCCGCCTCACTGTCATCCACATCCACCCCGTACATCAGCGCCACATCTTGCATGCCGGCCTTGGCATCCAGGATAAAGTCGCCGAAGAAGGCGCGGGCCTTGCTGCGCGCCGCATCCAGGTCGCCGCCGAACATATTGTTCAGGGTCTTCAGGTGGTTGCTGCGACCGATGACACACAGGGTGTCATTTAACGCCAAACGAGTACTGCCCGACGCCGGCAACAGGTATTCTCCCCTGAACACCGCCGCCACCCGGCAGTGGGGCGGAAACGTCAGCTGACGCACCACCACGCCGTCGATGGACTCGCTTTCTACCCGGTAGAGGAACATCTCGAAATCATCTTCGGAGAAGATCCCCAGCATGGAGCGGCGTTTGGGGGCGGGTTCTGGCGGCACCTCCAGATCCAGCAGCCGGGCGACCCGCGGCAGGCTGGAGCCCTGCACCAACAGTGAAATCAACACCACGAAGAAGGCCACGTTAAACAGCATGCCGCCTTCGGGGATCCCCGCCATCAGCGGAAAAATCGCCAGCACTATGGGCACCGCCCCCCTGAGCCCGACCCAGGAGATAAAGCCCAGCTCGCGTACGTTGAACCGGAAAAACGGCAGCAGCGAGGCGAGCACCGCCAGCGGCCGGGCGATAAAGATCAGCGCCAGGGCGATCAGGGTGGCGGGTATGGCCATGGCCCACATCTCCGTTGGGGAGATCAACAGGCCCAGCACCAGGAACAGGCCGATCTGGCTCAGCCAGGCCATGCCGTCAAACATCGGCAGGATCGACTCCATATGCCGCAATCGGGCATTGCCCAGCACCAGTCCCGCCAGGTAGATGGCCAGGAAACCGCTGCCCGACAGGCTGGCGGTCAGCGCAAACAGCGCCAGGCCGAAGCCGGTCACCAGGATCGGATACAAACCGGCGGCCAATTCGACCCGCTTGATCAGATGGATCAGCAACCAGCCACCGAGCAGGCCGGCCACCGAGCCGATACCGAACTGCATCAGCAAAAACACCAGCGCATCGGCCAGGCCTTCCACCTCGCCGGTGATCATGCCGATCAGCGTCAGGGTCAGGAAGATGGCCATGGGATCGTTGGTGCCCGACTCTATCTCCAGGGAGGCGGCGACCCGCTGGTTGAGGTGCACGCCCTTGCCGCTGAGCATGGAAAATACCGCCGCCGCGTCGGTCGAGCCGACAATGGCGCCGAGCAGCAGGCCGTGCAGCCAGCTTAAATCCAGGATCCACACCGCCAGCAGCCCGGTCACCCCGCTGGTGATCAGCACCCCCAGGGTGGCCAGGCTCAGAGCCGGCCGCAGGCCCACGCGGAAGGTTTCCATGCGGGTGCGCATACCGCCATCGAGCAGGATGATCGCCAGCGCGAGGTTGCCTATACCATGGGCCAGGGCATAACTCTCGAATTCTATGCCGCCCGGGCCGCTTTCACCCGCCAGCATGCCTATAAACAAGAAGATCAATAAGATAGGAATACCGGAGCGGGCCGACAGCAAGGTGGCCAGCACACTCAGACACAGTAAAACCCCGGAGAGCAAAAACAGATGTTCAATATTCGTCAAAGGAAATTCCGGCAGGGTTTGAGCTTTTAAGTATGAAAGTTATATCACATTTCCCCCCTCCAGATGATAGTGAATTTTTATTTAAAAAAAACCTATATATATGCAAAGAGGTCGACGGCGCCTACCCGACCCATCGCCCTCTGCTGCCGTATCGCAAAATGTGCATTTGGTCATTGCTTCCCATAGCAGATAACCAGAATGGTTTCAAACGAAAATCAATCCGGAACGCGCTTATCCGGTGATTGCAACGGGCGGCGGCACTGCCCACGATGGCCCTTGATGACAGCGGATCAGCACCATGAACAACTATTTCAGCAGCCCCTTCAAGGGCATTCCCCTTGCAGAGCAGGTGACCAATCCCAATATCCGGATCGGTCGCTTCAGCTATTATTCCGGCTATTACCACGGCCATTCGTTCGATGATTGCGCCCGCTACCTGATGCCCGACCGGGACGATGTGCACAATCTAATCATCAGCAGCTTCTACTGGGAGGCCAGGAGCGAGGAAGCTGCCGGCAAGAAAGCCATCGCCAATGTGATGATGAACCGGCTGGGCCATGAGGGCTTTTCGAACACCATTTGTAACCTTGTCACGCAAGGCCGCGAACAGGGTGCCTGTCAGTTCTCCTGGTGGTGCGACGGCCTCCCGGATGACGCAGGAGAGGATGAATCCTATGCGTTCGCCCAGGAAATAGCTCGAAAAGCCCTCAATCGGCAACTCCGGGACAGAACCGGTGGCGCCTTGTATTTCCATCAGCGTAACGTAACCCCCGCCTGGTCTGCGGAATACATCAAGACAGTCGAACTCGGCGAGTTTATCTTCTACAAGCCTCGGGACGGTGCGGCACAATAACCTATGCATGCAGCTCGGCTTCATTTGCAATCTATCATTCCGATAAGACCATGCTAACGGATAACGACTTAACAAGCTGACGGTGGCTATCACCCGGCACGCCTGAATAACGAAATGAGCTGACGCCTGTCGGCCAACAAAACCGGCGAACGCATCCCTCGAACCGGAGGGGTATAATGATCGTCGCCCACTATCACCAGAACGCGAGTAGATGATGCTTATTACCGCCATTACCGATGCCGCCTGGCCGCAGATTATGCACATCCAGTCCGAGTCTTATCAGGATGTGGTGCCGGAGAGCGAAGCCGTGCTGCGCAGCAAATGGCACGCCTCCCCCGCCACCAGCCTGCAGTGTGTCAACGGCCAAGGCAGGGTGCTGGGTTATCTGCTCAGCCACCCCTGGCCGCACCAGACACTGCCGGCGTTGCATCGGGAATATCAGATTGACGGCCCCTGCAGCTCCCTGTACCTGCACGATCTGGCGGTCAGCCAGCATGCCCACGGCATGGGGGTGGGTCAGCGGCTGGTGGAAGCCTTGTTGCACAGGGCCCGCGCGGCCGGGCTTGAGCGTATAGAGCTGGTATCGGTGCAGGGTTCGGAAGGCTTCTGGACCCGCTTTGGCTTTAACCCGCGGCCCCAGGCCGAACTGTGCAGCAGTTACGGCGAGGCCCGGGCCATGCGGCTGAACCTGTAACAGGCATGGCGAGCATATCGCAAACACCCCGGGCACTTGCCGCCGGGGGCGCCTTGCATACGCTATTCGTCCACCACCATGGCAAATCCGCCGTAGATCAGCCGCTTGCCGTCGAAGGGCATGGGCTTAGCCTCGGCCTGCAGGCGCGGATCCTCCATCACCTTGGGCATGGCCCGGTCGCGCACCTCGCGGGAAGGCCACAGGATCCAGGAAAACACCACGGTTTCGTCCTCCCGGCATTTCACCGCCATCGGGAAGGAGGTGAGCTTGCCTTCCGGTACGTCATCGCCCCAGCATTCCACCAGTTTCAGGGCGCCATGCTCCTTGAACACCAGGGCTGCGTCCCTGGCATAGCGAATATACAGCTCCTTGTTTTTGGTGGGCACCGCGGCCACGAATCCATCTACGTAGTTCATGATAATGCTCCTCTTTAATCAGCCCTTGGCGGCAACGTGCGCACCGGGCGTACCTCTATGCTGCCCAGCCGGGCAGGCGGTATCCGGCTTCCTCCGCCAGCTCAACATCCCCAGCAGCCGCAGCACCCGGCGGCAATGCTGCTGATAAAGGGCATTAAGTGTGTCGATGACATCCGTAGCAGAGCCCACTCCACAGGGGGGAGTTTTATTCTAGGCCACATGACGGGATTCTGATGGCGATGAAGCCGTTCATGGGCTCCATTCATTGTCATAAAACTGTCGTATTGTAATAAAACCGTCATATTTACTGGGCATAGTGGCGCCAACTTTGAGATGAGGATGCATTATGAGCCTTGAATCCACCGCCATTCCCAGGCCCGCCAGTGAGAGCAGCGCCCAGTCCAACTGGTTGTCCTGGCTGCTGGTTTCATTCCTGATTTATGTGCTGCTGGCCGCCGTGGGCGCCATCGGCGCCGGCTTCAAGGCCGCCGCCGGCAGCAATGCCCAGGAGCTGTTTGCCTTCGCCTCAAACCCGGCCATCGCGCTGATCATCGGGGTAGTGGCCACCGCCCTGATCCAGAGCTCCAGCACAGTCACCTCCATCATCGTCGGCATGGTCGCCGGCGGCTTGCCGATTGCCATCGCCATTCCCATGGTGATGGGCGCCAATATCGGTACTTCGCTCACCAGCACCCTGGTCAGCCTGGGTCATATTCGCAATGGCGAAGAATTCAGGCGGGCCTTCTCCGCCGCCACCGTGCATGACAGCTTCAATATCCTCGCCGTCGCCATACTGCTGCCGCTGGAGCTGTTGTTCAGCCCCCTGGCCACCGCCTCCGAGTTGCTCGCCGGCCTGCTGGTCAGCGACACCAGCGTCAGCATGAGCGGCATGAACTTTATGAAAGTGCTGCTCTCGCCCGCCTCCGATGTACTGAAGGCCAGCGTGGCCTGGCTGCCCGGCATCTGGTCCGGCGTGGCGTTGATCCTGATCGGCATCGGCCTGATCCTGCTGGTAGTCACTCAGATAGGCAAGGTGCTGCGCACCCTGATGGTGGGTCGCGCCATGAACATACTGCACACCGCCGTGGGCCGTGGCCCCGCCTCGGGCATGGCTTCCGGCACCCTGATCACGGTGCTGGTGCAGTCGTCCTCCACCACCACTTCGCTGATCGTGCCCCTGGCCGGCACCGGGGTATTTTCCCTGAAGCAGGTGTATCCCTTCATCCTGGGCAGTAATATCGGCACCACCATCACCGCCCTGCTGGCCGCCACCGCCATCAACGGTGCCGCGGCCACGGTGGCGCTGCAAATCGCCCTGGTGCATCTGCTGTTCAACCTGCTGGCGATCGGCCTGATCTACGTGCTGCCGGTGCTGCGCCAGCTACCGGTGCGCATGGCCGAGACCCTGGCCAGCCAAGCCCAGCACAACAAAGGCTATGTGGTGGCCTATATCGGCGGCGTCTTCTTCGCCCTGCCGCTGATGATGGTCGGCGTCAGCCGGCTGCTCTAAGGCTTCCCCTCGCCGGCTGCCTTCGACAATATCAGCGAAGGCAGTCGTCTCACCCGGAGACATCCCCCTCCTTTACCGCCGCCGGCAAACGCGGCTTGAAGTTGGCCACCCCGGCTCCCAGCATGATCAGCACCAACGCCACGCCCGTGGCCAGCCGCCAGTCATTGACTCCCGCCAGCACCAACACCACGGACGACAGCAGCGGTGTGGCGAAGCTTAAGGAAGCCAGCAGTGGCCGGTTGCCCTGCTTCAGGCCCCGATCCCACAGGTAGAAGGCGCCGCCCACCGGGCCCAGCCCCAGCAGCAGTGCGCCCAGCCCTTCCAGGGCCGAGAACGACCAGTGCCCCCGCTCGGTGGCCAGGTGCACCAGCAGCGACAACAGAGCCACCGCCAGCGACACCCAGCCGATGTCCTCGACCTTGCCCCGGGAGCGGGACAAATGCCAGGAATAACCGGCCCAGAGCAGCGCACAGCACGACGCCAGCCCGTAGCCCACCAAGGTGCGACTATTCAGGACAGTCTCACCGGAGGGAGCAATCAGCATCGCCACCCCGCCGAAGCCGAGCAGGCCCCCCAGGGCGGCGAGATGGCGCCGCCCTGATCCGGCCACCAGCAGGCTGAGCAGCAGCGGCCACAGATACACGATCAGGCTAACCTCCAGTGCTGGCGCCCGTTTCAGGGCGGCAAAGTAGCACCAGTGAAAGCCGAACAGGCCGGTGATGCCTACCAGCCACTGACTCGGGCTCAAGGCGGGCCGACTCAGCAACGGCCGCTTCCGCAGCGCTCGCCCCGTGAACATCAGCAGCGCCGAGATGCTGAAACAGATAAAAAGCAGCTGAAAAGCTGGTATGGCGGTGGTGAGGGCACCCAGCAGCGCCAGCAGGCTCCACAGGCTGATTGCCATTACTCCTTGCAATGTAGCCATAACTCTTTCCTCGATAGACATGTATGGCTGCAGAGTATATCGGGTAATGGTCCATTCGATTGTGCCCAAAGGCCGGCAGAGTTGCCCGGGAGGGTGCTTTGCTCAGCGCAGTCGGCGCGGCGGCAGGCCGAAATGGGCGCGAAAGCGGCGGCTGAATGCCGAGGCATTCTGAAAGCCCACCCGTTCGGCGATGATGCCGATGGGAATATCGGTAAAGGCCAGCAGCGACCGGGCCTTCTCCATGCGCAGCCGGAGCAGGTACTGGCCGGTGCTCATGCCCAGCTGTTGTTTGAACAGGCTCTTGTACTGGCTGACACTCAGGAAACTGACCGCCGCCAGTTCGTTCAGGCTGGGGGTGTGCGCCAAGTCCTGCTTGAGATGCTGCACCGCCCGCTGCAGACGCGGGTCCAGCCGAGGTTGCCAGTCCTGCGCCTCCAGCAGCTGGTAGAACAGTCGGCCCATGTCCCGGGCCAGGTCCGGGTTGCTCTGCTGCTGCAACTGGGCTTCCACAAACTTGCTGTAGCGCTGCAGGCCCGCTGGCAGTTCCACAAAGGGGGTATCGAGCCGCTGCATGCCGGCGGGCAACACAGGCAAGTCCACCACCAGGAAGCGCGCCTGCCGCTCGGCGGCAAAGCTGTGCAGTTCGCCTGCCGGGATCACCACGCATTGGGACGGCCCCACCCGCCCGCGCTGCCCAGCCAGCTCGATACGGATGTGCCCCCGCAACGGCAGCACCAGCTGCGCATAGGCGTGCCGATGGGCGCTCAGGGTCAGGGTGTAGGAACGGATGGAAAAACCGGGTTCGGGCGCGACTGCCAAGGGGACTTCCTCGAAAGATGGATATCGGCCCAGTCAGACTAAGGCCAGCCACGCGCTTTGCCAACCCTTATGGCAATGGTGCTTGCGGGGCTGAAGGCACACTCTCAAGGTCACGGAGGAAGATTGTTGCACCATCTCCCACCGGAAAGGGTGGGAGGCAACGGCATCAGGGGGTAATTCGGGTTCCCAGCACCTGCAAGAAGGCTGCCAGCCAGGCCGGGTGCGCGGGCCAGGCGGGCGCCGTGACCAGATTGCCGTCCACATGGGCCTGATCTATCGGGATCTCTTGCCACTCGCCACCGGCCAGGGCCACCTCCGGCGCCACCGCCGGATAGGCGGAACAGCACTTGCCCTTGAGCACGCCGGCGGCGGCCAGTAGCTGGGGACCGTGGCAGACGGCGGCGATGGGTTTATCGGCAGCGGCGAAATGGCGCACCATTTCCAGCACCCTGGAATTGAGGCGAAGATATTCCGGCGAGCGACCGCCCGGCACCAGCAAGGCGTCGTACTCCGCCTCCTTGACCTCGTCGAAACTGACATTCAGGGTAAAGTTGTGGCCGTGCTTTTCGCTGTAGGTCTGGTCGCCCTCGAAATCGTGGATGGCGGTGCGTACCTGTTCCCCGGCCTTTTTGTCGGGACACACCGCATGCACCTGATGGCCGACCATGGCGAGCGCCTGAAACGGCACCATGACCTCATAGTCCTCGACGTAATCGCCCACCAGCATCAGAATTTTTTTCGCACTCATGTTCCCGTCTCCCTTAGGTAAAAAGCTTCCTAAAGATAGCAGAGAGTGACAGTCACAAGATGACGGCAAGATGATGTTTTGGATGAAAGGAGCCGGTTGCCCGGACACAGCCGGGCAACCGGTGGCATCAGGCCAGCTCGTTACCTATCCAGGCCAGCACTTCGCCGTAGTTGTCCGGCAGCAGAGGGTCCAGCTGGGCGAGGGCCTGTTTGATCTCGGCGGCGGTGCCCAGGCAGAAGTTGATATGCCCCACCTTGCGGCCGGGACGGACTTCCTTGCCGTACCAGTACAGTTCGGCGCCGGGTACCGACAGCCAGGCGTTGTCCCGTTCCACCCCCACCAGGTTGACCATGAAGCAGGTGTTTTTCACCGCAGGGGCAACCAGCGGTAAGCCGGCCACGGCGCGCAGATGGCTCTCGAACTGGCTGACATTGGCACCCGCCTGGGTCCAGTGGCCGCTGTTGTGCACCCGCGGCGCCAGCTCGTTGATCAGCAGGTGATCGCCGACCCGGAAACATTCCATGGCCATCACCCCCACATAGTCGAGGGAGTCCATCAGCTTGCCCAGCATCTGCTCGGCTTCCGCCTGCAGAGGAGACAGCCGGGCCAGGGGCGCGACCGATGCCAGCAGTATGCCGTTGACGTGCAGGTTGAGGGTAAGCGGGTAAAAGAAGCACCGGCCATCGTCGCCGCGCATGCCAACCAGGGACACTTCTTCATCGAAATTGATGGCCTGCTCTGCGATGCAGTGATCATGCCAGCCCTCGGGCACGGCGCTCTGCTCGGCAGCCTTCAGCCAGTGCTGGCCCCGGCCGTCATAACCGCCGCTGCGGCGCTTGAGCAGCACCCGCTCGCCCAGCGCCTGGTGCAGCTCGGCGGCGTCCATCTCATCCTCCACCAGGCGCCAGGGCGCGGTGGCCAGGCCCAGCTTGTCGATCAGGCTCTTCTGGCTGAAACGATCGGCCAAGGTGGGAAAAGTCCCCAGGTTGACGAAGCCCGGGTGGCTGGCCAGCTGGCGAGTCGCCGGGGTATCGGGCCATTGCTCCCGTTCGGCGGTCACCTGCTCATGGGGCTGCAACGGCAGAGTATCCTGCGATTCGATATCGACCGGGCAGACCTGCAGATCCAGCGGCATGCCCGCATGAACCAGCATCTGACCCAGCTGGCCGGCACCCAGTACCCAGATACGACTCATGCTTCCTCCCGTGGATCCGCCTGCTCCAGCACGGCATCGGTCTGCTCTTTACGGAAGGCTTCCAGACGCGCGGCCAGGGCCGGATCATTGTTGGCCAGGATCTGGCAGGCCAGCAGGCCGGCATTGAAGGCGCCGGCGGTGCCGATGGCCAGGGTGCCCACGGCGATGCCCTTGGGCATCTGCACGATGGACAGCAGGCTGTCCATGCCGCTCAATGCCTTGCTTTGCACAGGAACACCCAGCACCGGCAGCCGGGTCTTGGCGGCGACCATGCCCGGCAGGTGGGCGGCACCGCCGGCACCGGCGATAACCACTTCAAAGCCGCGGTCGACCGCCTGCTCGCCGAATTGCATCAGTTTGTCCGGGGTTCTGTGGGCCGACACCACGTCCACGACATAAGACACCTGCAGCTTATCCATGATTTCTGCGGCGGCCTGCATGGTGGGCCAATCGCTTTTCGAGCCCATGATGACGGCGACTTTTGCTTGCATGACAACTCCTAGTAAACAACATTCAAGATTTGGTGGTACAGGGGGATGCCCAGTATAACATTAAAGGGGAAAGTCACCGCTAGTGCCGCCAACATCGCCAGGCCAATATCCGCCTCTTTTATCGCCCCGCCGATGGCGGCCGGTGCCGCTATATAGGAGGCGCTGGCGGTCAGGCCGGTCAATATCAGTGCCGTCCCCAGGGGTAAACCCAGCGCGGCACTGGCCAGGATGCCGATCAGTGACAACCCCAGGGGGGCGATGACGGCAAACAGCATCAGCCGCCAGTGTCGCCAGGGTACTGGCCTCAGGGCCTTGGCGGCGCACAACCCCATCTCCAGCAAAAACAGCGCCAGCAGGCCCTTGAATACGGTCAGGAACAGGGTACTGACCGGGGCCGCCTCGGGCCCGTAAAAATAACCGATCAATACCCCTCCAGTCAGTAGCACTACACCCCGGCTGGTCAATGCCTCATGCCAGATATGGCCGTTCGATGCCGCGGATTGTCGCCCGGACAACCGCTTATACAGATAGATGGCCACCACGATGGCGGGCAGTTCGAGCAGCACCAGATAGAGGGTGGTTTGGGGCGAAATCGTCATGCTCCGGCTTTCAACATAGGCGAGGGCCACGGCAAAGGTGCCGGCGCTGACCGAACCATAATGGGCGGCTATACTGGCGCTGTTGGCCGGGTCCAGGCGCAGCAATCTGCGGCACAGGGGATAACACAGCAGCGGGATCAGCACCCCGAGTCCGGCTATCACCAGCAGTTCGGGGACCAGCCGCCAGCTCATATGGCCGTGCAGGGCCAGGCCGCCCTTGAAGCCGATGGTCAACATCAGCAATATACTCAGGGTGTCGTAGGCGGCCTGCGGAACCTTGAGATCCGACTTGGCGAGCCCGGCCACCACCCCCAATGCAAAAAACGCCACTACGATATCCGGCATGTCTGTATCCTGTTCTTTTATATACGTTATCAGAAGGCCCCCGGGCTCCCCACTCGGGTAATGACAGGATGTCATCAACCCGTGCCGGGCCCGGCCGGCCAAATTACGGCGGACATTGTTGCGCCGACCCGCTATAGTTACCAATAAATGTTAATAACAATCACTATAGATAATCATCTATGAATATCCGCCATCTCACCTTCCGCCTGTTACAGGTCTATGTGGCCGTGGTCCGCCTGGGCTCCATTTCCAGGGCGGCCGACCAGCTACACCTGACCCAGCCGACCGTATCCCAGCAGATCAAGCGTCTGAGCGAAGCGATCGGCGAGCCCCTGCTGGATATCAAGGACGGCAAGCTCGGTCCGACCCAGGTTGGCACCGAGTTGTATCATGCGGCCCTGGATGCCCTGTCCCGCTTTGATGATTTCGGCAGCTTCCTGAGCGATGCCCGCCAGGGCATTCGCGGCAGCTTCAGCATCGGCGTGGTCACCACCGCCAAATACATACTTCCCCGCCTGCTGGGGCCCTTTAACCGCCACTTTCCCGGGGTCGAGGTCACCATCCATGTGGGCAACCGGGGTCATATCCTGCAGCGGCATCAGCACCAGCAGGACGACCTTTACCTGTTCAGCCATCCGCCGGCGGGGGAGCACACCCTGAGCGGCCGCTTTATCCGCAACCCGCTGGTACTGATAGCGCCGGCGGATCACTGGGCCGCCTACCGGCCGCCAAGCCGCTTTAGTGAGCTGCTGCAGGAGCGGTTTTTGCTGCGCGAGCCCGGCAGCGCCACCCGCATGGTGTTTGAAGAGTGGCTCAGGGAGCGAAACCTGCAGCTGACCCGGCTGATGCAGATAGAAAGCAACGAGGTGATCCGCATGAGCGTGGAGCAGGGATTGGGGTTGGCGGTGCTGTCCGAGCATACCCTGGCCGAAGGCCGGCAGCAGCTGGCGGTGCTGGCACTGGACGAATTTCCGCTCCACAGCCACTGGTACCTGGTCTGTCACAAAAACCGCCGGCTTCCCTATGCAGCCGCCAACTTTGTGCACTATATCAATGATAATCTGGCGCTCTGCATCGACCCGCGTTATATCCGCAACGAGCTGGAGCTCATGCTGGCGCATATCGCCGGACAAAGCAGCAAGTCCGCCCCCCCCTGATCAGGGTGACAACGCAGGACCCGACCCTATGCATCTGGACAAACACAAGCTGAACCGCGCCGCCGACCGGGGCCTGCTGCGGCCCGAACAGGTCGAGCCCCTGTGGCGTTTTTTAACGGCGCAGGATCCGCGGCAGGCCCGGTTTCAGTTTTCCCATATTCTCTACTATCTGGGCGGGCTGATGGCCATCGGCGCCATGAGCCTATTCATGACCCTGGGCTGGCAGCAGTTTGGCGGCTGGGCGCTGGTGACCATAGGCCTGTTGTACGCGCTGACCGGGCTAGGACTGACCGAGTGGTTCAGGGCCCGCCGCCTGTTTATCCCGGCGGGTATCTGTGCCGCCCTGGTGGTGGTGCTCACTCCCCTCACCCTCTACGGTTGGCAATACGCCCTGGGCTGGTGGGAGCCCGGCCGTCCTTATCCGCTGTTGTTCGGCTCGGGCCACTGGCGCCTGCTCTCCCTGGAACTGGCGACCCTGGCCGTTGCCGCCATCATGCTGTGGCGTTACCAACTGTCGTTCCTGGTGTTGCCCCTGGCCGCCGCCCTCTGGTATTTCGTCCTGGACACCGGCGCCTGGTTGCTGGACGAACGCCTGGAGGTACAACGGTGGACCTCGCTCTGGTTCGGCCTGCTGATGACCGCCGCGGCCATCCGGGTCGAGCTGGCCGCGGGCCAACGCCAGGACTTTGCCTTCTGGCTGTATATCTGGGGAGCCACCGCCTTCTGGGCCGGGCTGAGTCTGATCCAGCTGGACGGAAATGAACCGCACCCCGGCTATCTGGCACTTAACCTGCTGATGATCCTGCTCGGTACCCTGTTAGTACGGCACGTGTTCGTGATGCTGGGCGGCCTGGGCACCGCCTGGTATCTGGGGTATCTGGCCTACGAGGTATTTGCAGACAGCCTGCTGTTCCCGCTGGCACTGACCGCCATCGGCCTGGCGATGATGGGGCTCGGCATCCTCTGGCAACGTCACCAGCGGCGACTGACCGAACGACTGCAACGGCACCTGCCCGCAGAGTTACGCGAATTGCTGGCGAGGCGGGATTAGTGGACGGGCAGCCGATTGGCGTTGCCGCTGTGCCTATATCGGATATGGCCAGAGCACACCAAATAGCCAGGGGCTCGCTGCGTGACCAGGGTGATCGGCGGCAAGGCAATGCCTTGACGAAAAAGCTGGAATTGTCCGACAATCCCTCCGGGGCGCTGGTGGATTACATGGTGAATACGCACTCGCTGGGTTCGAGCACCATAGAGGCGTTATACCGGCGCGATTAACCCAAACCGCCTGAACCGGCTCACGAAAAACTACCGGGCCTTCACTCCGACCGGCCCGGCAGTTTTTACGCCCCGATGCGTGCTACCCCCTCCCCGGTCGCTTCTTCAATCGCTCAGCCCAAACGCCCGCCCTAATTGCGCCCATTTGGACACGCCGGCTGGCGTGTTGCACATGTTCAAAATTTGCACATATCAATATGCCTCAACCGGCTTAGTTGCCGGTTGGATAGAAGGGTCCGGATACATCAAACGCATTCAATCACAACCGCGATTCCCTGCCCCAAACCGATGCACATGGACACCAACGCGTAACGCCCACCGCTCGCTTCGAGCTGACGCAGCGCGGTCAGGGCAATGCGGGCGCCGGAAGCACCGAGGGGGTGGCCGATGGCGATGGCGCCGCCGTTCGGGTTGAGACGGCAGTCGGCCGGATCCAGAACGAGCTGCCTGGCACAGCCAAGCACCTGGGCCGCGAACGCCTCGTTGAGTTCGATCACGTCCATATCGGCCAGCGTCAGGCCGGCGCGGTCCAGCGCCTTGCGAATGGCCGGCACCGGCCCGAGCCCCATCAGCCGGGGTTCGACGCCAGCCACCGCTGCCGCCAGCAGCCGCCCGCGTGGGGCCACACCCGCCTGCTCGCCAATCGCCCGGCTGCCCAGCACCAGAGCCGCGGCGCCGTCATTGATGCCGGAGGCATTGCCGGCGGTAACCACCCCGCCCTCCTCGAGCGGGCGCAGCCGCGCCAGGCTCTCGAGCGTGGTGTCGGGACGCGGATGCTCATCGCAAACGACATCGAGCGCTGGCTGTTTGCGTCCCTGAGGCACAGATACAGCCATAAGCTCGCCGGCAAAGAAGCCCTGCTGCTGGGCCTTGCCATAGCGGCCCTGGGATGTCTGTGCGAAGCGGTCGCATTCTTCACGCCCAATGCCCAACTCCCACGCCACGTTGTCAGCGGTCTGCGGCATGCTGTCACTGCCGAAATCACGCAGCACCGCCGGATTCGGAAAACGGGCACCGATGGTCGAATCGTACAGCTCGGTGCTGCGGCTGAAGGCCGTTTCGGCCTTGCCCAGTACCAGTGGCGCTCGGCTCATGCTCTCGACGCCACCGGCGATGAACAGCTGGCCTTCGCCACAGTGGATGGCCCTGGCCGCATCGACGATTGCCGCCAGGCCGCTGCCACAAAGACGGTTGACCGTCTGGCCGGCAACTCCAACCGGCAGCCCTGACACCAGGGAAGCCATGCGGGCAACGTTGCGCGCATCCTCGCCGGCCTGATTAGTGCAGCCGGCGATCACGTCTTCGTACTGCTCCGGTTCGAAGGCGTTGCGCGCCAGCAACCGGGCGATCACCTGGCCCAGCAGATCGTCGGGGCGGACCGGTGAAAGCGCGCCGGCATGGCGGCCAAAGGGGGTACGGAGACCGTCGTAGATATAAGCGTCAAGCATGTTGAAATTCCTCTGTGGTCAGTGAAAGTCCCAGTCGGACACGACGTTGCAGCCAGGGGCTGGGGCGATAACGGGGGTCGCCATAGAAGCGATAAAGTCCTTCCAGCAGCTCGAGCAGCCGGGACGGTCCAAGCCGGTCACCCAGCGCCAACGGCCCCTGCGGGTAACCCAGGCCGAGTTCCACCGCGCGATCGATATCGGTGGGGGTTGCGATGCGCTGCTGGGCGATCTCACAGGCGATATTAACGATCACCGCCAGAATGCGCGGCGCCACGAAGCCGGGGCTGTCGTTGATTAGGGTCACCGGCACGCCATCTAGGCCGAGCAATGCCAAGGCCAGTTGCTGGTACCCGGTCGCGGTCGCCGGGTTGCACATCAGGGTGCGTCTCCCCTTGAGCCCGAACAAGGTATCAACGGCCAGGGTCCGGGCCGGATCGAGCCCTTCGTCCAGCACTGCCCCGGTACAGTCCTGGTACAGCGGAGTCACCAGACAGAGCGCCTGTGCCGAAGGGCGTTCGCCGTTCTCTAGCCTCGCGCCCGCCTGCTCCAGCAGTGCCCGCAGGGTTGCCACCGCCTCGGGGTGACGCTGGCTGACCCAGACCGGCCGGCCCGAAAGCTGATCCAGGGTGGGCACAGGTGGCTCCGGCAGCAGCTGCTGCTGGCCATCGTTATAGCAATAAAACCCCTGGCCGCTTTTGCGTCCGAGTAATCCGGCATCGCGTAGCTGGCGTGTACTCAGGCTCGGACGAAAGCGCGGCTCCTGATAGTACTGGTCATAAACCGACTCCATCACTGCCTGAGTAACATCGAGACCGACTAAATCCATCAACTCAAAGGGACCGAGACGAAAACCCGCGCTGCCGGTCATGACCCGATCGATGTCGTGAACGCCGGCAATCCCTTCTGAAAGAATACGGCTGGCCTCGGTGCCGAAGCCCCGCCCGGCATGGTTGACCAAAAAGCCGGGCGTATCGCTGGCGCGCACCACTGTATGGCCAAGTCGCCGGCCCAGCGCCAGCATTGCCTCGACCACCGGCGGGTCTGTGCGTACGCCGGGTACCACCTCAACCAGTTTCATCAGCGGCACCGGATTAAAGAAATGGAAGCCGATCAGGCGCTGCGGCCGCCGGCAACCGGCGCCGATCAGGGTCACCGACAGCGACGAGGTATTGGTAGCGAGCACGCAGTCGTCCCGCACCAGCTCTTCAAGCCGGGTAAACAGTTGTCGCTTGACGTCCAGCTGTTCAATGATGGCCTCGACCACCACATCACAGTCAGCCAGGGCCTCTAGCCCCGACACGGCCCGGAGATCGCGCTGAGCCCGTTCGAGCTCCTGCGAGGTCATGCGCCCCTTGGCGACCGTCCGCTCCAGCATCTGTATGACGAAGGTTTTCGCCTCCTCTGCCGCACCCTCGCGGCTGTCGCACAGCAACACTTCAAGACCGGCGGCCACCGCAATCTGGGCGATTCCCCGCCCCATTGCGCCGCAGCCGACGATGCCCAGCCGCAGCTGGCTTTGTTCCGGAGAAAACGTCATCTCAACGCCCCTCGTAACGGGGATGACGCTTCTCGATGAAGGCACGCATCCCCTCCTTTTGATCACGGGAATCGAACAACAGCTGGAACGCCTTGCGCTCCAGCATCAGCGCACTGTCCAGCGACGCATCCTGGCCGGCCAGCACCACCTCCTTGATCTGCTGCACTGCCAGCGGCGGCATGGCGGCAATCTCGGCGGCCATCTTCAATGCCACCGGCAGCACCTCTGCGTCCGGCACCACTTCGCTCACCAGGCCCAGCCGCCCGGCGTCGGCAGCCTCGATTGGCCGCCCGGTCAGCAGCAGTTGCATGGCCTTGTATTTGCCCAGCACCCGGGTCAGGCGCTGAGTGCCGCCGGCACCGGGCATGATGCCGACGCGCACCTCGGGCTGGCCGAAACGGGCACTCTCGCCGGCCACGATGATGTCGGCGTGCATCGCCAGCTCACAGCCACCACCCAGGGCGAAGCCGTTCACCGCGGCGATCACCGGCTTCGGACAGCGGGCGATCGCCTGCCAGCAGGGGTGGCTGCTGTTACGCAGCATCTCGATGGCGCCCTGGTCGATCATTTCCTTGAGATCGGCGCCGGCGGCGAACACCTCGGACCCGCCGGTGAGGATGATGCAGCGCACGTCCGGGCGCATCCCCAGGGTGTCGAACTGATGTGCCAGCCGCTGCTTGAGGGACTGGCTCAGGGCATTTCTGTGCTCCGGCCGGTTGAGTCGGAGCAACACGATGCCCTCGCCCCGCTCCTCGACGATGATTTCGCTCATAATGGTATCCATTTAAAGTTGAGTGAACCCGCAACCGACGGCCAAGCCATCGGTTGGGTCACTCGTAAACCAAAGAAAAAACGGCTCTGTTACATGTGATACTGAAGCCTGACTCAGGCGTTTTTGCCTGGTGTAATGGCTGCTCGCTGGCCGCCACAATGGTTAGATCGCAACCAGTGGCCGATATAGATCAGCGCCACCAGTACAACGCCGGCCAGATCGCTGAAAGGTTCGGGATAAATGAGTGCCATGCTGGCCAGCGCCGTCAGGGTTCTCAGTGGCCAGCCGAGCAGGCCGACGCGATAGAGATATCCCTCCAGCGCCGACGCTGCGAGCCACATCGCCATCATCGCGGTGGCGGCGGCGAACAGTATTTGACCGAGCTCGCCTTGCAGCACCAGTGCCGGATTGATGACAAACACGAAGGGCAGCACGAACAGGATACTGCCTAGACGCATGGCGAAAATGCCGGTCTTGCCGGGTTTGGCGTCGGCGATCCCCGCGGCGGTAATCGCGGCCAGCGATACCGGCGGTGTTATATAGGACAGCATGCCCCAGTAGAGGATGAACAGATGGCTTGCCAGCGGGTTCAGCCCGGCTTCCACCAGCGCCGGTGCCAGCAGGATCGACAGGAAGATATAGCAGGCACTGACGGTCATCCCCATGCCCAGAACGAAGCTGGTGATGGCCCCGGCCGCCAGCATCAGTGGCACGCTACCGTCAGCATATTGCAGCAGTTCCCGGGCAAAGGCGCCGGCTACGCCGGTATAGGACAGGCCGCCGACCACCAGGCTGATGCCGGCCAGGATCGCCACCAGATTGGCGACACTGCTGGACAGCTCATGCAGCAGTTGCAGTCCACGCTTGAGATTCAGTCGCGAGCGGCGCCTGAACGAGGCGATGACCAGAAGCACTACAGTAGCATAGTAGGGTGCGTAGGATTCCAGGCGCATGAACAGCAGCATGTAGATCAGCATGCCGAGGCTGAACAGATAGGGCCAGCCATCCTTGAGGGTGGCGCCCAGCTTCGGGATCTCCGAGGCCGGCAGTCCCTTGAGCCCCTTGCGCGCAGCATAGTTGTCGACCTGGAACAGCAGCGCCAGGTAGAACAGCACCGCCGGCAGGAAGGCCGCAATCATCACATCCGCATAGGCAACTCCGAGGAAGGAGGCCATGATAAAGGCTACTGCTCCCATCACCGGCGGCATCAGGGTTCCACCGGTGGAGGCACAGGCCTCAATGGCTGCGGCGTAGTGGGCCGGATAGCCCGACTTCTTCATGGTCGGGATGGTGATGGTGCCGGTGGTGAGGATATTGGAAATGACGCTGCCGGACAGGCTGCCCATGATGGCGCTCGACAGCACCGCAACTTTGGCCGGGCCGCCGCGACTGCGTCCCATCAGTGCGATGGCCAGCTCCATGAAAAAGCGGCCGCCGCCAGTCACGGTCAGGGCGGTGCCGAACACCACGAAGCCGATCACCAGATTGGCGACCACCTGCATCGGTATGCCGATGACGCTCTCCATGCCGATGACATGAGAGCGGATCAGGTCGCCGAAGCCAAATCCGGTGCCCCAGAGCAGGCCCGGCATGTGTTCGGCGAACAGCGGATAGGCGCCGAAGAACAGCGCCACCGCCAGCAACAGCCCGCCGCCGCAGCGCCGCACCCCTTCAAGCACCAGCAGCAACATCACGCCGGAGGCGACCGTCGCGGCGGTGGGCGCGCTGTATTCCCAGCCTTCCTGGATAATCCTCTGCCCATTGATGCCGAGGTAGGCCGCCGCCGTCAGCGCCGCCAGCGCCAGCATCCAGTCGTACCAGGCGGCCGAGCGGCCGGTGTCGCCACGGGCAGGAAAACAGAGGAAGGCTGCGGCCAGGAACAGGCCGATCAGATAGTAGAGGAAGGAGTTGCCCAGGGGCTGGAATCCCAGCAGCCCGAGGTTGAACGTCTGGTTGATGGTAAGCAGGAGGCCCGCCGCACCAAGGCAAAGCACGGCGCCATGGGCCATCCCCTGCATCCTGCCATTGCGGCTATCCGGGGACTCCTTCCCGGTGGTGGCTTCAGCTGTTGAAGACATGACTCAATCACTCCATTTGTTGTTTTGGCCGGTCAATCATACGCCGGACTCAAGTCAGGCAGAGCAGTCAGCTCCCCACCATCGGGGAGCTGACAGAGCAGAGGGTCAAAGGGCGGCCACCGCCTCTGTGCGATGACGCTCCCAGATGGCGGCAAACTCCTCATCGCTCTTGCCATCCGCCTCGGCCAGGGCCTGCTCCCAGGCGCCGCGCAACGCCTCGAGGCGTGCCAGGCGGGCATCGTTCCAGGCCTGGGCCTCATCGGTCCAAATGCCCTTCTCCTTCAGGTAGCGAATGGCGCCTTCGTGGAAGGGCACATCGATCGGCGGCGTGCCGGCACCGTCAAGAGACCAGCGCGACATCGACGAGGTGGCCTTGCTATAGAGACCGTAGGTGTTGTCGAGCGCCTTGATAAAGTTGTAAACCTCGTCGGCACCCCGATCTGCCATGGTCACCAGCACCGGATAACGCCAGGCCAGCATGTTCACCGGCTGCTCCTCGGACAGGCCGGCGCCGATGGTTTCCGGATAAGACTTGAAGAAGGGTGCCACCTGTTTGACCCGCTCCCAGCCGTCCTTATCGTCGACCGGGATATCCACCCAGTGAATGCCCCGCGGCGACTCCGCCAATTCGTACAGCTGACTGGTGGTCGGGGTGGTACAGGCGGCGTCGGCCTGGTTCTGCGCCAGCGAACTCATCGCCGCCGAATAGGTCGGGAACATGCGGATATCGACATCCTCGCGTGACAGCTGTCCGAAGGCGAGCAAAGCATCACACTTGACGTTGAGCGAGGGGTTGCCGACCACATAAGCGACCCGCTTGCCCCTCACGTCATCCAGGCTGTGGATGCCGGCATCGGCAGCGGTGACCAGGCCGGTCGTCGTGGGACGCCCACCCAAGGTACGCAGATTCTGCGGCCCCCAGTGGCGATCGGCAAAATCGTAGGTGCCTTCCGACGAGAAGAAGGATTCGGTAGCGAGGAAGCCGTATTCGGCCTGGCCGGACACCAGCAGTTGCAGGCGGCCAATCGGCGAGCTGGACGGGCGAATCCGCACCCGGGTGCCATATTCCTTGCCGAAGGCATCGGCGATGGCGGAAGCATCAGCATAGCCGGCCGAACCGACGTCGTAGGAGGTCCACATCATACTCTTCGGCAAATCCTGGGCCTGGGTGCCTGCTGCTGCCAGCAGCAGCGACAGGGCCAGACTGCGGCACGTGATGGATTTGATAGTAACCATGGTTCTGTTCTCTCGTTGTTATTGATGGCTTTTTGTTGTCAGAGCGAATCCGGTGCGACACCGCTTTCGCGTAGCGCCCGTATCTGGTTTTCGTTCAGGCCCAGCTCGGCGAGGATCTCTGTTGAATGTTCAGCGAAAGCCGGTGGCACCCGACGGTAACTGGCTGGAGTGCGCCCCAGTTTGACCGGCGTGCCGGTCCCCTTGTATGCCCCGATCTCGACCAGCATGCCACGATGAGCCGTATGGGGGTGGCGCAGCACCTCATTTGCCCCCAGCACCGGTCCGCAGGGCACACCGGCACGGATCAGTCGCTCGGCGATCTCGCTACCGCCATGCCGGCTCAATGCTGTCTCAAGTGCGATGCGCAGCTCGGCACTATGTGCCAGTCGGCTACCGTTATCCTGAAAACGTGGGTCTTCAAGGATCTCCGGACTTTCCAGCACGGTGCACAACTTAGCGAACTGGGCGTTATTGCCCACCGCCAGGAAGATATTCTGGGTCGCCGTGGCATAGGCATCATAGGGGGCGATATTCGGATGGGCATTGCCCATACGCTGCGGCTCGGCCCCACCGGCGAACACATTGGGAAAATGCGGATGCATCAGCGCCAGCGCCGAGTCGAATAATGCCGCCTCGACGAATTGCCCTTCGCCACTGCGAGTACGCTCGTGTAATGCCAGGGTGATGCCGGCAACCGCGTTGAGTCCGGTCACCATATCGACCAGCGGCAGGCCGACCCGCAGCGGATCGCCACCCTTTTCACCGTTAACACTCATCAGTCCCCCCATTGCCTGGGCCACCGCATCGTAGCCGGGCAGGCCGCCGAGCGGGCCATCGGCACCGAAGCCGCTGATCCGGCAATGGATCAGCCGGGGGAACAACCGGTGCAAGCGTTCATAGCCGATGCCCCATTTTTCCAGCGTGCCGGCTTTGAAATTTTCCACCAGCACATCGGCGTCTGCCAACAACTTCAACAGCACTTCCCGTCCCTCTTCGTGGCGTAAATCCAACGCGAGTCCACGCTTGCTGCGGTTCAACCCCTGGTAGTAGGCAGCAGAACCATTGATGAAGGGAGGTCCCCAGCCACGGGTTTCGTCGCCGGCCGGCGGTTCTATCTTGATCACATCGGCGCCATGGTCACCCAGCAACTGGGCACAATAAGGACCGCCGAGCACCCGGCTCAGATCGATGACGCGGAGTCCGTCCAGTGCGCTACTCATGAGAGCACCTCCTCGGCCTGCGGTTGAGCGGAGGGACAGAGTTCGAGCGCCTGCTCCAACCCCAGGCTTTGCTCGTCGAGCAGTGCCTGGACCAGTGCCGCATCGGCCGGCCGGCTCGAGCCGAGCGGGTCGCGCGGCAGCAGCTTGTGGCCGATCACCAGGTGGGCCAGGGCCAGCCGCCGCCAGTTGCCGCCCATCTTCGAGGCTTCCCAGGCCAGGAACACTGTCGAAGTGATGTTGTAGAGCGTTCCGGCAATCTGACGCACATCACTGTCGTCGGCGTCAACGTCCGCCTGCCCGAGCGCGCGCCCGGCAACCCGGTCGACCAGGGAGGTGAGCAGCAGGCTGCTGTGTTCGGGCAACGCAGCCTCGTCGAGCAGCGCGTGCAGGTAGCGTTGTAGCACCGGCAGCGTGCCTTCGCGGCGGATGGCACGGAACACATCAAGCGCGACAATATTGCTGGTTCCCTCCCAGATCGACCCCAGATGGGCGTCGCGCAGCACCCGGGCGTCGGACCACTCCTCGATATAACCACAGCCACCACGCACTTCCATGCCATCGCCGGCTACCTTGCGGGCGTCGCGGGTGGTGCGGAACTTAATCAGTGGGGTCAGGATGCGCATCAGCTTGGCGGCATCGGTATCACCACCGTCGGCACGCTTCAGGCAGTCCGCGGTATGGAACACCATGCTACGGCCCTGCTCGGCGCTGACCATCATCTTGATCAACTGGCGCTGCATCAGAGGCAGCTCGATCAGGCGCTTGCCGAAGGCGCTGCGATGGCGGGCGATAAACAGCGCCTCGTTCAGCGAACGGCGCATCAGGCCGGAAGAGCGCACACCATTGGAAAGCCTGGACGAATTGATCATGTCGGCCATGTGCTTGAAGCCCTTGCCTTGCTCGCCGACGACATAGGCCTCGGCCCCTTCGAGCAGGATCTCGCCGCTGGCCATCGAGCGGGTACCGAGTTTGTCCTTAAGACGGATGATGCGGTAATGGTTGAGGCTGCCGTCGGCCAGCCGGCGCGGCAACAGGAACAGCGTCAGGCCACGGATGCCCGCTTCGGCACCAGCCGGGCGTGCCAGCACCATCGCCAGCTCCGCGTCCGGGTTGGAGCAGAACCACTTGTCGCCATAGAGTCGCCAGACTCCGTTCTCGAGCCGCGCCTCTGTGGTGGTGGCACCTGTGTCGGAGCCGGCGTCCTGCTCGGTCATGAACATGGCGCCCTGGTAAAGGTCGTCAAAGTCCAGGGAGGTCAGCGGGCCGATGAATCGCTCGACCAGCTCCGGTGTACCGAACTTGCGCAATGTCCGGGTCAGGGAGTCGGTCATACTGACCGGGCACATCAGGCCGAATTCGGCCTGAACGAAAAGATAGGTCAGACCATACTTGACGATTGGCGGCAACCGGTCGTGCCAGCCGAAAACGCCGGACCGATGCGACATCGCCGCCAGGCCGAACTCGGAGAGAGCATACTGCTCCAGCCGGCGGTAAGCCGGATGCTTGTCGATCTGCTGTAATTCGCTGGCGTTACGCGCTCGCAGCCTGAGAGTTGGCGGATTCTTGTCGGCGGTCAGGGCCAATTGTTCGAGCTCATCGCCGACCAGGGCGCCGAGTTCGCTCAGGCGCGGCTCGACATGCTCGACTAGCTCATCACTGGCGTAGAGCCGCAGCAGGCGGGCGAACTCCGGATCCGTCGCATAGGCATTATGGCCCCGGCTGTCGGGTATATTGCGATGAATGTCAAAGGACATGATTACCTCCGTTCGTTATGGCTTTGTTGTTTTAATGTTATAGAAGCCCGGAGGTAGCGCCCAATACTATATAAATGGCCAACGATACACTTTTCTGAATGATTGATATACTCTCCGAACCCCGTAACAGAATCCCACCATCACAGAGGTCGTTATGGCGTTAACGTTGAGGCAATTGCGCTATTTTTTGGTGCTGTCCGAAGAGCTGCATTTCGGCAATGCCGCCCATCGCCTGCACATTTCCCAGCCGCCGCTGAGCAACAGCCTGCGGCAACTCGAAGAGGCGCTTGGGGTGCAGCTGCTGGAGCGGGACAGCAAGCATGTCGCCCTCACCCGAGCCGGCAAGCTGTTCCAGCGCCAGGCGCGGCTGATGCTCGGCCAGCTCGACGATGCCCAGCAGATGATCCGGCGTGCCGCCGAATCGGAGTACGAAGTGGTTCGCATCGGCTCCACCCCGGCGATGATCTACCGCGGCCTGCCGCCGCTGCTGACGGAGTTCAAGGATCTCTATCCCGGCGTCGGCATCCAGCTGTTCGAGCAGTTTTCCCTCGACCAGGTAGAATCGGTCTGTCGCGGCCGCATCGATATCGGCTTTATCAACTCCATCCCGCTGCCGCCGGAAGTCGACTCACTGCCGGTCGGCGTCGACGAGTTCGTCTGCTGCCTGCCCGCCGACCACCCGCTCTCAAAGCGCAAGATCATCCACCTGCACGATATCGAGCATGAACCGCTTATCATGCTCAACAGCACGCTGGCACCACATTACTACCAGCACTTTCGTAATATCTTTCGCTCCAAGAATGTCGAATTCAGCGTCAAGCACGAGGCGTCCCACTGGCAGACGGTGGTCGCGCTGACTTCCTTCGGCATGGGCATTTCGCTGGTGCCGCAGTCGCTGGAATGGTCCGGCATGAAGAAGGTCCGCTTCGTGCCGCTGGCCGAGGTGGATACCCGCTACACCTCCTGCTGCATCTGGCTGCGCGACTCGAAAAGCCTGGGCAAGGACTTCCTGCTCGACTGTATCCGCACCCGCTTCGGTGGCGAGTTGTTTTCCTGAGAAGGATCGACCATTTTCAATAGCGGGCGAAAATGTTGCCAGCCGCGACCAACAGTTCGGGGTTGAGACCCGGCTCTCGGGTATGCTGCGCTATCCACCGCAGGTGAATCTGGTAATTATACGGACCGGCGCCCTACTGCCCTGGAGATGTTCGTCTTCAATGCCGCTCCCCGACGCCGGCCCTCACTCTCGATAACCCCAGCGTCTTGCTTACGATTCACGCTGCCGCCCTCGTACAACCGCTTGTGTTCCGACCAGGCACCTGCACCGGAATCCTTCACCCTGCCATCAGTCCTGAAAATAACAGTGCAATTTATAAGGCTAAAGGATAAATTAGCCGCTTCCGGGTGCATATGGCACCCATACAATGAACATCTATGCCGAACATCATAAGATAAGGAACTTCAAGAATGGCGACGTGGGGACTGGGTCTCAGGGCAAAATCCATCATGGCCCTGTTGATTGCCTGCCTGGTGGCCCTGATCCCCTCGGGTCTGATCGGCTGGCAGGTACTCGGTGCCGTGCAGGACCATTTCGGCAAGGCCTATGCCCGCAACTTCACCCGGCTCAGCCGCCAGCAGATACTGGCCCCCGTGTCCCGAGAGCTGGCCCTGGCACGGCGGCTGGCCGGCGCCGTGGTCACCCGGCACTGGCTGCGGGATGAAACCAACCCCGAGAAATCCGCCGTCTTCTTCGAAGAGGCCCGGGGCTATGCCGATGATTTTCGCAGCCATTCCTACTTTATTATCAGCGCCCGCTCGAACCAGTATTACTTCAACGATCCCGGCCAGGCCTTCAGCACGGCCCCCCGCTACCGGCTGGATCCGGCCAAGGAGGACGACGGCTGGTTTTTCAACTCCATGGCCGGCAACGCCCCTTACAACATCAACGTCAACCAGGATACCCGGCTCGGGCTGACCCGGGTGTGGATTAATGTGCTGATCAAAGACGGTGAGCAACCGCTGGGAATGGCCGGTACCGGCATGGACCTGAGTAACTTTATCGAGCAGTTCATCCGTACCGAGGAACCGGGGGTAACGCCGATGATTATCGATATACAAGGTGCCATACAGGCCCATCCCGATGCCAGCACCATCGCCTTCGGGGCCACCACGGGAGCCGATCTGCGGGGGCGTCATCTGTTCGCCATGGTTGATCAGCAACAAGACCAAAGCCGCCTGCGCCAGGCCCTGGTGCGCGCCGAACAGTCCCCCGATCAGGTAGTGCTGGAGTGGGTCACCCTCAACAGCCAGCGCCAGCTGCTGGCGCTGGCCTATATTCCCGAACTGCGGTGGCATGTGGTCACCGCCGTGGATGTGGCTGTCGCCCACATCCTGGAGCACCCCTGGCTGCACAAGGCGCTGTTCACCCTGGTGCTGATGCTGGCGCTGCTGCTGTTTGCCCTGGTCTATGCGGTGGAAAGACTGTTGCTGAATCCGCTGCGGCGACTACAGGGCTCGGCGTCGGCCATCGCCGAAGGTCGCTCCGATGTCAGCCTGCCGCCACCCTCCAAGGATGAAATCGGTGATCTCAGCCAAGCCTTCGGGGTGATGGCCGAGAAGGTAAAGCGGCACAGGACCGAGCTGGAGGAGAAGGTCATCGCCCGTACCCGGGAACTGGAAAAAAGCCATCGGCAAATCAATGATTCCATCGATTATGCCAGCCTGCTGCAGCGGGCCATACTGCCCGATCGCCAACTGACCCAGGTGCTGGGGGAACAGCACTTTGTCATGTGGCGCCCCAGGGACGTGGTGGGCGGTGATTTTTACCTGTTCCAGCGCGAAGCAGACCGTTTCCTGCTGGGCCTGGTGGACTGTGCGGGCCACGGTGTGCCCGGCGCCCTGATGACCATGCTGGCCCGGGCAGCCCTGGAGCATGCCATCTCCCAAACCGGTATCCAGTCACCAGCGGCCGTGCTGAAACAGGCGGATCTCACCCTGCGAGGCATGCTGCAGGACTGCGAGCTGCCACGGGGCCTGGCCACCACCATGGATGCGGCGCTGGCCTTCGTGGCCCCCGGACAACAACGGCTGGTGTTCGCCGGAGCCAGGATGTCCCTCTACTGGAGCGATGGCCGGCGGGTGGAGGAAATCAAGGGCAACCGCAGGTCCCTGGTGGGCCGGCAGAGTGGCGACTATCAGGACATCAGCCTCGAACTCAGACCCGAGCGCATCTATTACCTGACCACAGACGGATACCTGGACCAGGCCGGCGGCGACAAAGGCTTTGGCCTGGGCAACAGCCGCTTCCGCCAATTACTGCAGGCCCATGCCGCCAAGCCACTGGCGGAGCAGGCGGAAGCACTGAAACAGGCACTGGATGAATACAGCGGCGCTTACCCCCAACGGGACGACATTACCCTGCTCGCCTTCAGGGCGGTATGAGCGCAGGATGCGCTTACCCATAGGCCCACTATGCGGTGCACCTGCTGCCTTGATCGCGTCCTGTTGGGACGGCGACGAAATCATGAACAATCACGGGACACACCCTGGAACCATGTCATGCATCATATTGATCTTCTCTCGTTACGAGAACAATTTAACCAAAACCAGATATTGCTCTGTTTCAACGGCGCCATCTCCCGCAGTCTGATTGAAGAAATAGGCAATGCCCTGAAAAATTACCTGCATGAAGACCAGGCCAAGCCGTCGGCGGCCATGGACGTATTCGGCGTCTATATCGAACTGACCCAGAATATCCGCCACTACGCCCAAAGCCGGGGCTACAGTGAAATAGAGAGCGCCGCCACCGTGGTGGTCGCCAAGGATCAAGACAATCGTTACCAGGTGCTTGCCGGCAACCTGGTGGAGCGTGCCGATGGCCAGGCACTGTGCGACAGAGTGACCACCATGGCCACCATGGACAAGGCCGAATTGAAGGCCGCCTACAAGGCCCAGCTGCGCCGCCCCAGGGACGCTGACCAACACAGCGGCGCCGGACTGGGTCTGCTGGATGTCGCCCGCAAGACCTCTCAACCCCTGGTCTCCAAACTGATTGAAACCGGAGACGACAAAGCCTTTTTCAGCCTGCTGGCCGTCATATGAAAGTACAACGGAATTTAGCCATGACCATGAACTCTCTCAATATCGAAGGTAGCCGCTCAACACCCCAGATCCTCTGCAATGCCGATACCGGGGTGATTTCCATGCGGGGGGACGCCTACCCGGAAAACTCGTTCGAGTTTTTTCATGGGCTGATCGACTGGGTAGCCCAATACCTAGTCGAAACCACCCACCCCCTGGTGCTGGAGCTGTACCTGATCTATATGAACACCAGCAGCGTCAAGGCGATGATGGATATCTTCGATATGCTCGAAGACGCCCACCGGCAGGGAAGAGAGGTCGCCGTCCACTGGTATTACGATCCGGAAAATGAACGGGTGGTTGAACTGGCGGAAGAGTTCAGGGAAGATTTAACTTTCCCTTTTACCATCAGCAGCGTCGATGAGTAATCACCAACCCATACCCGAAGACGATGCCGGACAAGACGCCTGGCTCGAAACCCTGATCGTGGATCCGGCCAACAGCAATAATCCCCTGCTGCCGGCCCTGCAACTGCTCTGCCGGCGCGATCGGGAGCACAAGAAACGCCTTAACCGCCTGCTGCGCATCTCCGACGGCTATTATGCCCTGGCCCGGGCCGAGACCGACTCTCTGCTTAAGCACAGCAATCAACAGATACGCCGCCTCGAAAAAATCAGCCGGATCTCGGATCGCTACCAACAATCACTGCTCGAATGGAATGAACAACTCAGGCGTGCCGCCCTGCGGGATCCCCTGACCGGCCTGGCCAACCGGCGAATGATGATCGAACGCATAGAAGAAGAGCAGGAAAGGGCCAGGCGTCGGCACACCGACTTTACCCTTGCGATGCTGGACGTGGACTATTTCAAGCAAATCAATGATACCTATGGCCATGAACTGGGCGATAGGGTGTTATGTTCCATCGCCGATGCCATCAACAGCAACTTGAGAAACTATGATCTCGGGGCCCGCTGGGGAGGCGAGGAATTTATGATACTGCTGCCCCACACCGGCCTGACAGAAGCCAGGGATATCTGTGCACGGGTGCAGAAGGCCCTGGCCGGTGTCAAATTGGCGCAGACCGGCCAGACACTGAATATCACCGCCAGTATCGGCCTGACCCCCTACCGGGGCCAGGAGGAATACACCCAGACCATAGACAGGGCAGACAAGGCGTTGCTGCGGGCCAAGCGCGAGGGGCGCGACCGTATCGAAGTGGCCTGACGCGGGACCGCCACCCGATCCACACGCACACAATACGCTCACCGACGATGAGGGACATATGCCGATGAAATACCAACAACTGGGTACCACCGACATCAAGGTCAGCCTGATAGGCCTGGGGACCATGACCTGGGGAGAGCAGAACAACGAAAGGGACGCCCATGCCCAGCTGGATATGGCGCTCGACTACGGCGTCAACCTGATCGATACCGCAGAGATGTACCCGATACCGCCAAGCCGAGACACCCAGGGTGCGACCGAGCAGATGATAGGCAACTGGCTGAGCGCTTCCGGTAAACGGGATCAACTGGTACTGGCCACCAAGGTGGTGGGGCCATCAAGGACCCCCCGGCGCCCTTCCTATTTCCGTGACGGCCAGGCCAAACTGGACAGGCGGAACCTGTTCCAGGCGATAGAAGGCAGCCTGCGCCGGCTGAACACCGATTACATCGATCTGTATCAGCTGCACTGGCCCGATCGCACCACCAATACCTTCGGCCAGCTGGGCTTTCAGACCCTGGCGGACGAGCAGACCGTGCCTATCGAAGAAACCCTGGAGGCACTGCAGGCGTTGCAACAAAGCGGAAAAATCCGTCACTTCGGGCTATCAAACGAGACCCCCTGGGGTATGCATCAGTACCTGTTGCAGGCCGGACGCCATGGCCTGCCCCGCCCGGTCAGCATCCAGAATCCCTACAACCTGCTCAACCGTACCTTCGAGATCGGCCTGTCCGAATTCAGCCTGCGCGAGCGGGTGGGCCTGCTGGCCTATTCGCCGTTGGCCTTCGGCCTGCTCACCGGAAAATATGATCACGACCCGTTGCCCGCTCACGCCCGGCTGACCCTGTACAGCCGCTTTGCCCGCTATCTGGACCCCCGGGCCCGGGCGGCCAGCTCACGTTATTCGGCTCTGGCCCGGGAGCATGGCCTCAGCCCGGCCCAGCTGGCCCAGGCATTTGTCAACAGCCGGCCTTTTGTCAGCAGCAACCTGATCGGCGCCACCAGCCTGGCGCAGTTGCAGGAAAATCTCGAAAGTATCAGCCTGGAGCTGAGCGACGAACTGCTGCAGGCCATCGAGGCCATCCACCTGGAACGGCCCAACCCCTGTATCTGACCTCGAGCGATCTAATGAGGCGGCTATTCATCATGCGCCATACCGATTAACCGCGCATTGAGCCGTTGCGCCAGACCCATGGCGCCGTCGGCCATAACCGCATTATGACTCCATACAAATATCGGCCGGGCGATGGGTGCCGTCAGGTTCATCCACAGCCGGGTGGTGCGCACCCGCCACTCGTAGCGAACCTGGGTGGTCTCACCCAACTCGGATAACTGCCAGCGCCCCGTCCCCTGCAGGTCACCGCTGGCGATCCCTTCTATCAGCCGGGGTGACCGATGACGGACCACTCGTATATCAAAGCAGAGACGGTAACCCAACCGGCTTTTCCAGTGGTATCTGTATACCCTGCCGATACCGTTATCGTCACCCGGGTTCAATTGCTCAACCCGCTCCAGTCCCCGCCACCAGGCCGGCCAGTGTGAGGAATGCCGGATCACCCTGTATACCTCCTCGATGGGGGCGGCTATCTGCCAGATGCTCACCATACTGAATGTCGCCATCAACGCCGCCTTTCCTGACCGCCAGACTCAGGGAGTAAAAAAATCATCGGGTAACCGGGGATCAAGTTCGATATTCTCCAGCAGGACAGTCTCGATTTCCTGCCCCTGCCGGCCAAAGCTGACCACCTTGAGCGGAAACAGGCTGCCGCTGTCCAGCCAGACTTCATAGCGGGCCACCTCGCCCACCGTCGCCCGCCCCATGCCATCGACAATCAGGTGCAGGGCACTTTTCTCGCCGATGGACGTTTCTCCCAGCAGCCCGGTTTCTCCCTGCCGTTGCAACGCCTGCAGGTTGGCCAGCAGGGTACCGACGTCGGACTGATCGACCCTGTGCCCCTTGGCACTGCGCACCAGGCGATTATCCGGGCTGAGGGAAAAACCGGGATGACGATGGGGTGAGCCAAACGGCCACAAGCGAACCCGGCGGCTAAGCGGACTGTAGATAAGCACGGCGCCCTTGAACGGCGAGATAAGATCCATGCGTACGAAACCGGGCTTGCGATAGCCATAACGCATGACCTGCATGTCACGCGGGCCCAGGCTGCGCAGCGTCAGCCGGTAGGATGACAGCCGCTCGAAGCGCACCCGCGCCTCGGCCACTGGATCGGCATCCACCACCCCCAGGGTCATCACCAGTAACAGCTCTGTCAACATGGTTACTCCACCACCTCCAGCGTCCCGACCATGCCTTTTTCCTTATGGCTGGCAAAAAACAACAGCTTTTCGCGACAATAGAAGGTGATCCTGCCCAAGGCCCGCGGAGTAAAGCTCACGGTTTTTTCCCTTTCATCCAGGGCCACATCGACATCTATGCCCGCCCGAGGCGACCAGATAATCAGGCTGTGAGGCACCAGACCCGGCTCCTTGCTGACAATAAGCTCCACCGGCACACCGACTTTCACGACGATGTGCTCCGGGTTGAATAAATAATTCCCCCCCTCGATGCGCACACGCTGCACCCCGTCACCGGCGATCGTTGCCAGATAGGTATCCTGCGCTTGAGCCACGGACAGGGGCAGGCTCGGGCCCGCAAACAGCAGCACTCCCAGTAACCAGCCCTTCAATTTCGCCATACCGCTACCCGGCCCCTGGCCCGCTTCCGGCATCACCGTTACCGGGGCAGGCTTTCCATCATGTACCTTCAGCATAGCAATGACCGGGAGACGGCGGATGCCGATAGTAGTCATCCCGTCATGTCGGCTGCCCGGCACCGCCGGCTTACGGACTCGGCAGGCCTGGTGGTGACCTTAGCGATGCAGGCGCTCTCCTTTGGGATCATAGAAAATGGGGCTGGTGATCTCCGCCTCCAGCACGCGGCCGTTGCCCGGCAGGCAATACACCGTCTGACCCAGGCGCCTTGAACCGCCTTTCACCAGGCCCAGGGCAATCGCCTGGCCCAGGCAGGCGCTGTAATGGCTCGCCGACACCAGGCCGGCCATCTGCGCCGGGCTGGCAGGCTCGGGATCCAGCGCTATCCGCGCCCCTTCCGGGATCAGCACCCGGGGATCCTTAGCCCTAAGGCCGATCAGCTGCTTGGGCGCGGAGCGCGACCGGGAGCCTCTGTCGCTCGACCGAGCCATCACAGTGTCGTCCGGGGTCACAAAGCCGTCCCTGTCCTGGCCGACGATGACAGTGCCCTTCTCGGCCCGCAGCACCTGCATGGCCTCGGTGCCGCAAGGGGTGATATTGAGCCCGGCCCCCGCGTCCATCAGCGCTTCCCACACATGCAAGCCATAACTGGCCTGCACCTGGACTTCGAAGCTCAGCTCACCGGTAAAAGAGAAGCGGAAGATGCGCGCCGCCACCCCGGCCACCGTCGCCGGCCGCCAGTCCATGAAGGCAAACGCCTCGCCGGACAGATCCACGCCCTCACAGACCTTTTCCAGCACCTTACGGCTGTTGGGACCCGAGACGGTCATGGCCGCCCACCGCTCGGTCACACCGCTCATGTACAGCTCCAGCTCCGGCCATTCGGTCTGGTGCCACAGCGCCAGCCACTGCAGCACGCCTTCCGCCCCGCCGCTGGTGGTCATGATGAAGTGGTCGTCGCCGAGGCAGGCGAGCAGGCCATCGGCGAAGACAGTGCCGTCTTCCTCGCACATCAGGCCGTAGCGGCACTTGCCCACGCCCAGCTTGGTCCAGCCATGGGTATGGATGCGCCTGAGAAATTCCCGGGCGTCCGCGCCCCGGATGTCGAGCTTGCCCAAGGGCGAGGTATCCATGATCCCCACGCCATGGCGGGTCGCCAGGCATTCCCGGTCGACCGCCTGATGCAGGTTCTCGCCCGGCTTGGGATAAAACCAGGGGCGCCGCCACGGCCCCAGCTCCTCAAACTCGGCGCCCTGTCTGGCATGCCAGGCATGTATGGGAGTAACACGCGCCGGTTCGAACAAGTTGCCCGTATCGCGCCCGGCCCGGATCCCGAAGGTCGCAGGGGGGGTGTCGGGACGACGCGGGGTAGTGCCTCTGTCAGAAATGATGTTGTTCAGGCTCGGGCCGGCCGCAGGCGCCGCGAACAAGGCATCGCTGGCCTGTATCCTGTCCAGCAGCAGTGGCCGCCACGCGGTGACGCCGGGCACGACACCGATCAGGGCGTCCCACCAATCCGGCTTGGAGCCGGCATCACCGGCCAGGTGAACTTGCGGATTTTTTGAATGCTTTGGCATGCGGTCACCTGTTCCTCTTGGCTGGCAGCGAAGCGGGATGACGCCGCTAAGCCTGAGCGATCCCATGTAACAATCCCATCGATGTCAAAGAAGCGTAAGGCAAGGCTTTATATTTGTTAAATTAATATGGACAATGTAATCATTAATAAAATAAATAAAGATGGGGTTACTGGATGAAAAACCTGCCGACGGATCTGTTGCGTACCTTTGTCACCATCAATCAGCTGGGCGGCTTTACCCAGGCCGGCGAGCTGCTCGGCCGCTCCCAGCCCGCCATCAGCCTGCAGGTCAAGCGCCTGGAAGAACTGCTCAATGTGCGCCTGTTTAACCGTACCGGCGGCCTGCAACTGACCGAGGAAGGCCAGCTGCTGATGAGCTATGCCCAGAAGATGCTGGATCTAAACGATACCGTGGTATCCCGACTGGACTCGCCCAAGGTCAGTGGCGCGGTGCGACTGGGGATCCCCAATGATTTTGAGGTGTCTTTCCTGGCCACCACCCTGGGCCGTTTTGCCCAGGCCTACCCTAATGTCACCCTGGATGTGAGCAGCGACATCAGCGTCAACCTGCTGCATGATTACAAAAAAGGGGAATACGATCTGGTGATGGCGATTGAAGACAGTAATCAGGAAAACAGCCAGCTGAGCGACTTTATCCTGGAGCCCCTGGTGTGGGTACGCAGCAGCAACCTGGTGCTGGCGCCGGATGCCCCCCTGCCGCTGATCCTCTATCCCAAGGGTTGCCTGTATCGCAAGTCGATTATCCGCGCCCTGACTGACGCCAACATCCCCTGGCGTATCGTCTACAGCACCGCCAGCCTGCTCGGGATCCAGGCGGCGATCAAGGCCGGCCTCGGTATCAGCGCCCTGGCCAAGAGTACGGTGCCCGAAGGGCTGGAAGCCTCGATGGAATACAACGGCTGTCCCAGCCTGGGCAGCGCCTCGGTGGGATTCTGCTACAACGGGGCCGAACTCACCCCCGCTTCGCGCAGGCTGCTGGATTATTTAAAGGCCGGATTGAACAAGTTGTAGGCAGAACCCGGCCCTTGCCGGGCGGGTTCACGCCGGTATTACTTCAGCACGGCGGCCAGGGCGGCTTCGGCACAGGCCTGATCCAGGTGGCCGCCCGGTGCGCCACCGATGCCGATGCCGCCCACCAGCTGATCGGCGACCTTGATCGGCATGCCGCCACCCAGGATCAGCATGTCCGGGTGCATTTCACGCAGGCCAAACAGGGCCGGCTTGTCGGCAATATTATTGGCCAGATCGGCGGTGACCACGCCCATGGAGGCGGAGGTAAAGGCCTTCTTGCGGGCACTCTCCACCGTGTGCGGACCGGCCTGCTCATGGCGGGCAAAGGCCTTGAGCCCGCCCGCACGATCGACCACGGCCACACTCACCCGGTAACCGTCCTTGGCGCACTGGGCCAGACCTTCGCCGACCAGTTTCAGGGCAGTGTCTGTGGTCAATACCGGGGTATCTACCGTTTGCGCCTGGGCAGTCATGGTCGCGCCGGTCAAAATGAGGGTAGCCAGATATTTCTTCATCATCGTCATCTCCTGAGTGGATAAACCGCTGTTGCTCGAATGCCGATAACTATAGGTGCCAAACCTTGCTTCCACCTTGCCATAAGATTACAAGATGGAAAGGTTGCGCCCGGACTCCTTCCCCCTTGATACAATGTCACCGCCGAGCCGGCCCATGCACGGAGTATTCATGAATTTATTACTGGTGGAAGACGACCCCAAGATCGCCGCCTTCGTGAGTCGGGGACTCAGGGAGCAGGGGTTCGCCGTGGTCCATTGCCAGCGCGCCGAAGAGGCCGAAGATCAGGTACTGGATCAGGATTTCGACCTTGCCATCGTCGATATCATGCTGCCGGGCCGGGACGGTCTGAGCCTGGTTCGCCAATGGCGCGGCCAGGGAGTAGCCATGCCGATCCTGCTGCTGAGCGCCCGACGTTCGGTGGACGACCGGGTGCAGGGGCTGCGCCTGGGTGGCGACGACTACCTGACCAAGCCGTTCGCCTTCAGCGAATTGCTGGCCCGGGTCGAGGTGCTGCTGCGCCGCAGCCGGACCAGCATGTCCGAGTCCGAGCTGCGTCTCGCCGATCTGCGTCTGGATCCGGCACGCAAGCAGGCCTGGCGGGCCGGGCAGAAGCTCGGCCTGCAACCCCGGGAATATGTGTTGCTGGAGCTGTTGCTGCGCAATCAGGGACGGGTGGTGTCCCGTACCCAGATCCTGGAGCAGGTCTGGGACTTTCGCTTCGACCCCCAGACCAATGTGGTGGATGTACTGATCTGCCGGTTGCGCAACAAGATTGACAGGGATCACGACCCCAAACTGCTGCACACCCTGCGAGGTATCGGCTATGTCCTTCGTGTTCAGTAAACGCCGTCCGGCCACCGGCCGGGTGCTGACCATCTGGTATCTGCTACTGATGACCCTGGTCACCGGCGGCCTGCTGCTGGCCGGCGACCATATGCTGGGCAAGCGCCTGCTGGAAAAGGACCGGGCGCTGGTCGACACCCTGGTCGACAACTATGCCCGCATCAGCCGGGATGCGGGCATCGACAAGCTGGGTCATGTACTCGACCGGGATCGCGATTTTCTGCAGCTCAGCCACTACCGGGTGCGCCTGACCGGCATGGACGGCAAAACCCGGTTCCAGTCCGGGACGGCGCCGGCCGAATCGCCCCCGGCCGGCGGCCTGCTCGACGACGGCAGCTGGAGCCGAACCCTGACCCTGGACGGCCACCGGCTGCAGGTGGCCCTGGCCGCGGACGCCCGCCAGCAAGACCTGGCCCGTTACCGGCAGACCATGCTCACCCTGATGGTATCCATGCTGCTGATCAGCCTGGTGCTGGTCGCCCTGCTTAACCATCGCATCCTGCGCCCGCTGCGCGGCCTGATCCGCCGCGTCGAGCGGCTGCTGCAGGACGGCCTGGATCAGCCCGTGCCTCTGACCGCGTCACCGCGCAGCGAGCTGGGCCAGCTGACCCTGCTGTTCAACCGGCAGATGGGCCGCATTCACCAGCTGGTATCCAGCCTGCGCCATGCCCTCGACAGTGCCGCCCACGATCTGCGCACCCCTTTGACCCGTCAGCGGCTGAGCATAGAGCAGGCCCTGGCCCAGGACACTCCCGAACAGTGGCGGGAGAGCCTGCTCGACTGCGCCGAGGAAAACCAGCGCATGGGCGAGCTGATCGATTATCTGCTGGCCATTACCGCCGCCGAGCAGGGCCTGGATGCCAACCGCAAGCGGCCCTGCGAACTGAGCCCTATCCTGCATGAGGTAGCCGACCTCTATGAGCTGGCCGCCGAGGACAAGGACATACGACTGGTGACCGACATCCACCCGCAGCTGTGCCTGAACGCCGACGCGCAGGGCCTGCGTCAGGCCTTTGCCAACCTGCTGGATAACGCCATCAAATACACCGCCCCCGGTGGCCGGGTTGTGCTCAGTGCCATGGCGGAAGACGGCGGTTGCCGGATCCGGCTGCAGGACTCGGGCTGCGGCATTGCCGAGCAGGACTTGCCGCATATCTTCGAGCGCTTGTATCGGGGCGATCTCAGCCGGCAGAGTCCGGGCCACGGCCTGGGGCTGGCCCTGGTCAAGGCGGTGATGGAGGCGCACCAGGCGCGCATCGAGGTATTTACGGACCCCTCCGGCACCCGGGTGGAATGCTGGCTGCCCACCGCTCAGGCATAAAAAAGCCCGGATAAACCGGGCTGAAGACCATGACACCGATGGCTTATTCAGTTGAGCCGGTATCTTCCCACCGGCTGGGTAGCGGTGGAAGATGCGGTCAGCTTGCTGACGGCCACATAAACTACCGAGGATGCCAGGCAGCCATACAGCGGACCTTCGACCCAGCCGACCTGGGTGAACAGCAGGAAGCTGCCGCTGGTCACCAGGCCGGTCAGCATGGCCGCCAGGGCGCCGTAGCTGTTGCCACGCCAGAAGGAAGAGATAAACACCGGGCCAATCATCACCGCCAGCAGGGTGCCTGAGCCCAGGATACCCAGCCAGGACAGCATAAAGGGCGGCGCATAGAGCATCATCAGGAAGCCGACCAGGCCCAGGATGGCCACCCAGCTACGGTTGATCCACAGGATCCGGCTGTTGGACGCCTTGCTGTCGGGGAACAGCGCCGTCCTCAAGTCATGAGAAGCGGCGCTCGATACCGTGTGCAACAGGGAGTTGGCGGTCGACTTCATGGCGAACAGGATAAACAGGGTGATCACCCCGGCCAGGGCGGGATGCAGGAAGGTCGACAGATACGCAGGCATCGCCTGATCCGCCTGCGCCAGCTCGGGATGGGCAACACGCACATACATGCCCACGATCGGCACCAGGCTCAACAGACAGCCCATGGGGGCGACCCAGATCGCCACCTGATGCATCTTGACCGTCGGTTTGAAGGCCAGGAAACGCACCGCCATATAGGGCAGTACCGCGGTAAACAGGAAGGCATAGGGCAGCACCAGGAACACGGACCCCTTGCTTTCGCCATAGGGAGCCGAGGTGGTGGGGTTGAGCAGCTCGGGATCGATGGCGTTGAGCCGGTCAATCAGTTCCAGCGGGCTGATATCGGTAAAGATCTGCACCATCATCACCAGGGCGCCGATGCCCATGCCGGACACCATCAGGGTATCGGTCCAGGCCACCGCCGCCAGTCCGCCCAGCATGGTATAGAGGATGATCACGGAAATCATCAACAGGGCACTGTCATTCAGGGAAATGCCCAGCCAGGATGCGCCCAGCAGGCCGACCGCCTTGATCTGGCTGGTCAGGAACACCAGCAGCAACACTATGGTAATGACCGCGGCCACGCCCTTGACCCAGCGCGCCATCAGGCCTTCGCCATGCACCTGGGCCACATATTCGGGAATGGTGCAGCTGCCCAGCTCGTCCGCCCGCTTGCGCAGGAAGTTGGCAAAATAGAGTACGGCGATCACCATCGCCGGGGCGAAGAAGAAGTTGCCCAGCACTTCAATGGAACCGAATTCATAGGCCACGCCGGGAGAGCCCATAAAACCCCAGCCGCTGAAGCCGGTGGCCACTATAGTGCCCGCCCCGACAAAGGGACCCAGGCTGCGGCCGGCCACCAGGAAGCCGGCGGCATCGCTGTCCTTGATCACCCGGCTGGATAGATAGCCGATCAGGATCAATATTCCGAACGACCCCAGCAACAGGGTCCAGTTTAACCATTCATAATTTTCCATTATGTAATCCTTGTCTCTGTCCTTGTTATGACGTGGCAAGCGCACCGGTATCTGTATTCAACAGTCCGCATCCCTCTTCACGAATTCGCGATAGCAATAAACGAGTACGGCCCAGCCGATAATGGCGGCGTTCAGATAGCTAAACCATTCCATGGTCCATGATTCAAATAACATGACTTCTACCTCTTGGAGCAGTCCCTATAAAGACTGGCCTGTTGTTCCTTGAGTGCAGCTGCTTAACCGGGTCGGCTTCGCCGAAAGCAGTGCGGCAATTAATGTTCCGTCTAATTGCGTCGGCACCTCTGTGCCGTTCTGTTAAAAAGCCCGCGTCACGGCGGGCTTGAGGAGGATTATCCTTTGATGATGTTGTACTCGGGACCGAAGGGGAAGCGGGTGATGTTCTCGACCCCACTGTCGCTGATCACCAGGATGTCGTGCTCGCGGTAGCCGCCGGCGCCGGGCAGGCCTTCCGGCAGCATCAGCATCGGCTCCATGGACACCACCATGCCCGGCTCCAGTACGGTGTCGATATCCTCGCGCAGCTCCAGGCCGGCCTCGCGGCCGTAGTAGTGGCTGAGGGTGCCGAAGGAGTGGCCGTAGCCGAAGGTGCGGTATTGCAGCACGTCGTGCTGGGCGAAGATCTCGTTCAGTTCGGCGGCGATGTCACTGCAGCGGTTGCCGGCCTTGATCAGCTCCAGGCCGCGACGGTGCACCTTGCAGTTGATTTCCCACAGCGCCAGGTGACGGTCGGAGACATGCTCGCTGAACAGGGTGCGCTCCAGGGCGGTGTAGTAACCGCCGATCATCGGGAAGGTGTTCAGGCTGAGGATATCGCCGGCCTCGATCCTGCGGCTGGTCACCGGGTTGTGGGCACCGTCGGTATTGATGCCGGACTGGAACCAGACCCAGGTGTCCATCAGTTCGCCATGGGGGAAGGTACGGGCAATCTCGCGCACCATGGCCTGGGTGCCGGCCAGCGCCACTTCGTACTCGGGTACGCCGACGGCGATGGCGTCACGGATGGCGGCGCCACCCACATCGGCCACCCGGGCACCCTGCTTGATAAGCTGGATTTCTTCCGCCGACTTGATCATGCGCATCTTCATGGTGGGCACGCCGATATCGACGAACTCGGCATCCGGCAACGCCGCCTTCAGCTTGTCCAGGTTTTGCAGGCTCAGGTGGTCGAACTCCACACCCACGCGGCGGGCCCCGCCGATAAGCTGCTGCACACCGCGGAAGAAGTTGTCTTTCTGCCAGTCGGTATACACCAGGTTGTCGCCCAGGGCGTTGCGGCGGTAGGGCTGGCCACCGTCGATGTTGGCGGTGATGGTGGTATGGATGTCCTGGGTCACCGCCAGGCCATAGTCCCGACCGAAGCGACAGTAGACGAAGTCACTGAAATAGTTGATGTTATGGTAAGAAGTAAAGAGCACAGCGTCCACGTCGTTGGCGGCCATGTAGCTGCGCAATTTGGACTGGCGTGACGCCATCTCTGCTTTGGAAAACATGCCTTGTACTTTGTCGCCATTGGGAATGGTCAGGGTCTGTGGCATTTGCATCGTAACACTCCTTCCTTGTTGAGACTGAATCAATGCGTCCGGTTGAAACCGTCTTCCGGATTAACGCATGACCCTGATGCTAATCCCGGCCATCACATAACAAAAATGAATACTTTAAATAAGATCATTAACTATATTAATGCCATGTTTAGACACAAGGGATTCTCTTGCACAGGTGCAAGCGGACTTCAAATGGATGGAGCTCCGCCGACGGGAGTCGCTATATCAGCCGGAGGATGCAAGAGAAAGGTGGAAAGCGGTTCCCATGCGGTTGCACGGGAACCGGGAAGCAGATTTAGGGGGACTCAGCTACGGACGATCTGGCAGTTCTCGCCCTTGAGCATGCGTATTTCCTGGGCAAAATCGATCGCCTGCCTGGCTTCGCTCATTTCCCGGCGATGATTACGGTTCAGTTGCTTACGCAGCTTGCCGACGGCAAAACGCTTGATTTCCTGGTCATCTTCGAGGATCAGCCCGGGAACCGGCACGGGTTTGCGGGTAATTTCGTCTACCGCCACCATGGTGAAATAGGAGGTATTGGTATGCTTGACGATGCCGTTCTTAAAGTCTTCCGACACGACCTTGATGCCCACTTCCATCGAGCTGGTGCCCACATAGTTGACCGAGGCGTACAGGGTCAGCAACTCGCCTACTTCCACCGGGTTGACAAAGTCCACCGAATCGACCGAGGCGGTCACGCAATAAGCCTTGGCGTGGGATGCGGCGCAGGTGTAGGCAATTTTATCCATCAGTGACAGGATCACGCCACCGTGCACCTTGCCACCGAAGTTGGCGTAGGAAGGCACCATCAGCTCTTTCAGGATAACTTGAGAAGACTTGACTGTTCTGAAGCTCGGCTCGTTCATGGTTTTCTGATATTCACTCTTTATATTTTATGGGCGTTGGTGACTCAAATTGCACCCAAAGGCGTAATGCCGCTCAGTTAACGGGATTGATTGGCTTTCAAGCCGACCTTCGGCGCCAGGGATGACACAGCAGAGCCCCCAAGGATCGGTTTACGGCGTGTCGGCGGGAAGCTAATTAATCCCGTTTGACGCTTAACTGACAAGCATTAACCCAAAGGCGCTATTTAAACAATTTGTGATTAGGATGTATGACTTTATCGCTTTCTGCAAACGCTTAGTGACGACAGGCTCGAATCCGCGCCTACTGTAAGGTATTATTTACACTTTGCATATCGAGGCGGGATAGATGCGTTTAAAGGTAAATTGTGAAGATCGCCTGGGCCTGACCCGGGAGCTGCTCGATATTCTGCTGGAGCACCAGATAGACCTGCGCGGTATAGAAATCGACATCAGCGGCATCATCTACCTTAACTTTCCCACCCTCGATTTTGCCACCCTGCAGCACCTGATGCCGGCCATCCGCCGCATTCCCGGGGTGCATGACGTCAAGACCATTCCCTGCATGCCCTCGGAGCGGGAACACAACGCCATCATGGCATTGCTCACCGCCCTGCCCGATGCGGTGGTAGCGGTGGATACCCTGGGCCGCATTACCCTGGCCAACGATGCGGCCTGCAGCCTGCTGGCGGAGAACCAGGCAAGCCTGCAGCACCAGCCCCTGGGACCCAAGTTGAAGGGGGTGCATGTCACCCGTTGGCTGGAGCAGGCCGACCCCAAGCCGCTCAGCGAAAAAGTGGTGATGGCCGGTGAACCCCACCTGGCCGACTTTCTGCCTATCTGGGTTGCCGACGAAAGCGGTGAGCAGAGCCTGGCCGGCGCCGTGGTGGTGTTCAAGTCGGCCCACCGGGTTGGCCAGCACTTCAAGGTCATGCGCAGCAAGGAAAGTCCGCATTTCGACGGCTTTATCAAACAGAGCCCGACCATGGCCCTGCTGCTCAAGGAAGCCCGCCGGCTCGCCACCCTGGATGCTCCCTTGCTGATCCAGGGGGAAACCGGTACCGGCAAGGAGCAGCTGGCCCGAGCCTGCCACGCCGCCAGCCTACGCGGTGAAGGCCCCTTTATCTTGCTCAACTGCGCCGCCATTCCCGACGAGGCCGCCGAAAATGAGCTGTTCGGCTATGGGCCCGGTGCCTTTGGCCATAACAAGGACGGCAAGCGCGGGGTGCTGGAACAGGCCAACGGCGGTACCCTGGTGCTGGACGAAATAGGCGAGCTGTCACCACTGTTGCAGCTCAAGTTTTTGCGGGTGCTGCAGGATGGGGTGTTCCGCCGCCTTGGCGACGAGCAGGAAGTCAAGGTGGACATCCGGGTGATTTGCACCAGCCAACAGGATCTGGCGGCCCTGGTGCAACAGGGGCTGTTCCGCCAGGATCTGTTTTACCGGCTGAATGTGCTGAACCTGCGCCTCCCGCCGCTGCGGGAACGGCAGAAGGATATTTTACCCCTGAGCCTGCATTTTTGCGGTCAGTTCGCCGCCGAGCTGGAACGTCCCCGTCCCCGGCTGGCCAGGGAACTGACCGATTACCTGTGCCATTACCCCTGGCCGGGCAATGTACGCCAGCTGAAGAATAGCCTGTACCGCGCCATCAGTCTGCTGGAGGGAGACGAGCTCACCCTGATCCATCTGGCGCTCCCCGAACAGGCCGGCCTGCCGGAGCTGGACGCCCTCTGCGACGGCTCGCTCGAAAAGGCGGTGAAGGGCTTTGAGCGCATGCTGCTGGAGCGGCTCTATCCCCAGCACCCTTCCAGCCGCCAGCTGGCCAGACGGCTCAATATTTCCCATACCGCCATCGCCAACAAGCTCAGGGAGTATGGGATCGGGAAACATAGTCGAGCAAAATAATCCCCCAGGCCAGCACCATCAACAGCAAAGAAAGCAACACCGCCGCCGAGCCCATATCCTTGGCCCGGCCGGCCAGCTCATGGTGCTCGGCACCGATGCGATCGACCACCGCCTCCACCGCGGAATTGAGCAGCTCCACGATCAGCACCAGCAGCAGGCTGCCGATCAGGATAATTGTTTCAACCGCCGTCACCTGCCAGAACAGCGCGACGGGCAGCAGCAGCAATACCAGCAGGCACTCCTGGCGAAACGCCGCCTCATGCCGGAAGGCACTCTTGATACCCTGCCAGGAATAACCCCCGGCTCGTAAAATCCTCACCAGTCCCGTATTTTGTGGTTTCATCGCTGTTGCTGTCACTCGTCGTTGTTAAGGGCCAGAGACTCACTCGCCTCTCTGAGGCGGTGAAGACCCCGATTATAGGCCAGGCTGCCCCACAGGGCGTAGCCCCGGGTTTCCTGCACCATGGCCGCCGTCGGCTCATTCGCCGTCAGGCCATGGCTCCGGACATCATAGCGAAAGCCCTGGGCCGGCCGCTCGGGCTGCAGTACCACCAGCTGATCTCCCTTCAGCAAGGCGAAGTTCTTGTCATATTGCATCAGGGCCCGCCCTTGATAATCGTCGCCCACCTGGGTCAGGTCCCTGCCCAGCATCGGATTTTCGCTGTCGATGCCGATCAGCGACAACAGGGTGGGTGCCAAATCTATCTGGCTGACCAGCCGCGTATCCCGTTGGGCCGTGATGCCTTCGCCCAGGATCACACCGGGAATACGGAAATGCTCGACCGGCACCAGTTCGGCGCCATAGACCCGGGAGTCATGATCCGCCACCACCAGAAACACCGTATCCTGCCAGTAATCTGCCGCCCTCGCCTGGCTGAAAAACTTACCCAGGGTATAGTCGGCGTATTTGGCGGCGTTATTGCGGGTGTTCTTGGGATGATCATACAGTTCGATGCGACCATCGGGAAATTCGAAGGGATCATGGTTGCTGGAGCTGAACACCAGACTGAAGAAGGGCTGGCCCGATGCGTGCTGCCGCTGAAACTCCTGATGCGCCCTGCTCAACAGATCTTCATCACTCACCCCCCAGGAGCCGGTAAAGGCCGGGTCGCGGTAGTCGTCCTGATCGATGATGTGCTCAAAACCGTTACCCAGGAAGAAACTGGCCATGTTGTCGAAGTGGCTCTCGCCGCCGTAAATAAACCCGGTGCGATAGCCCTTGTTTTTCAACAATCGGGCGATGGTGAAAAAGCCGGTCTGGCTTTTGTCCAGCTTGACCACGGCCCGGGCCGGGGTGGGGGTGAAGCCGGTGATCACCGCCTCTATGCCCCGCACTGAACGGGTGCCGGTGGCATAGAGTTGCTCGAACATCCATCCCTCTTGCGCCAGCCGATCCAGGTTGGGGGTCAGGGGTTTGCCGCCCAGGGCACCAACAAATTGCGCGCCAAGACTTTCCTCCAGGATGATCACCAGGTTTTTGGGCCTGCCCCGGTAGCTGGCCCGGTTGACCGTGAGCGTCGGCAGTTCGTCGGAGACATAATCGGCGACCGGACGGCCCTGGGCCAGACGCAGGGTCTCGATGATCTCCTGCTCCGCCATGGCGCCATAAAAGGCGGCGGCATTTTCTTCCTTGCCCAGCTGCTTGACCGCGAAGCCCAGGGAGTAGCTGGAATTCAGCACCAGGGCATTGACCAGCGGATCCGATGAAAAGGCCACCATGGCCGGATTCAACCCCCGGTGTCCCAGGCTTGAGCGGGCACCGGCAAAACCCAGCGCCAGGATCAGCACCGCCAGCAGTGGTCGCCAATACCAGCGAGGTATACTTATGCCCCGGCAGACCCGGGCGGATAACCGCCATAGCCCCCAGCCTGCCAGCGGCAACAGCAGGCCCACCATACCCAGTGCCAGCAAATGACCTTGCAGCAGCATGCCGAACACTTCCCTCGGGTAGATAAGATATTCCACAAACAGCCGGTTGGGGCGTAGATCATAGGTATCGATAAAGGCCGGGGAACTCAGTTCCATCAACAGCAAAAAAGCGCTGCCTGCGGTCAGCCAGAGCCGGATCAGCCACCACCAGACCCGGCCCAGGGTACCATGCCCGGCCAACAGTACGGTCAGCATGGCCGGTACGCCAAACAACCAGCACAAGGTCGACAGATCCACCCTCACGCCCTGCAACAGCACCGGCCACCAGCCCTGGGCATGAGTTACCCGCTCGGCCTGCCACAGAGCCATCCCCAGGCGACTGGCGCTGAGCAGCGCCAGGTTAAGCAGGATAAAACAGAAAAAAGGCCAGAACGGGCCCAAGCACGCCTTTAAACGGGACATATTCACCTCAGAACACCGCCCTGAGCAAGGGCGTAAAAATGTCAACAGCTGGCACCTTAGCTGGCAGCAGGTGAAAAAAAGGTAAAATATCCAGGGCCGAACGGCCTGAAGCAGACAAAACGCCGAGCCACAACAGGCAAGGCGTTGAAGGTCATGTTTCCAAGGTTAAATAACTGTTCCTAATACCGCTGCATCGACCGGGTATCGCTAAGCAGACCCTCTGCGCCAGGGCCGGAAAATGCTCCTGCCGTTCCGGCATTTCCGCCATCCATGGCGGTCAGATGGCGCAGCGGAGCTCTCAGGGGGCCGCTTGCTGCCTGCATCGAGCTTGGTAGCGGACTGAATATCCAGTGAATATTCGCAGCCGTTACCAAGTGAAGATGGCCTTAGTCCATGGCGTGTCTGCGTGCGCTACCCGGTCACTGTCTCGAGTAACCTACTATTTGGAACAGCTATTTAAATCCCCGTGCACCACTATGAATGACGACACGGACTGAAGATATCCAGTTCCTGTCGATAGAGGCCGGTTGATATATCCAGCAAGCCCAATACCGAATCAAACAGGTTATCGTGGGAATACCGGCCGGTTTCAGCTTTGTGTTTCAGGCAGGCATTATCCAGCTTCTTTTCTTCGGCCAAGGCACTGGAAAGCCAGACCAGCATGGGCACCCGGGTTTGCTGCTCGGGGGCCATGGCATAGGGCATGCCATGCAAATAGAGGCCACTTTCTCCCAGGGACTCGCCATGGTCGGAGATATAAACCAGACCCGTATTCCAATGGTCATGGCGGTTATTTAACGCCTTCACCACCTCACCGATGATGTAGTCGTCATAATAAATGGTGTTGTCGTAGGTATTCATCAGCTCCCTGGCATTGCAGTTCTGAATATCGCTGCGGGCACAGTCCGGCTTGAAATGAGCGAATTCATCTGGATATCGCTGATAATAAGTGGGGCCATGGCTGCCGACCATATGCAGCACCAGTACCGTATCCTTGTCTTTGGTTTTTTCGATAGCCTGCTCGAGCGCCCCGAGCAATACTCCGTCCTTGCAATAGTCGCCGTCGCATAAGGGGCCGCCGTCTTCGGGCCTGAACTCGACAGTCGCTATATTCCTGCATACCCCCTTGCAGCCGCCGTCGTTTTCGTACCAGCGGATATCTATGCCCGCATGACTGAGCACATCCAGCAGGTTGTCCTGATGGTCGGCCTGTTCAGGCGAGAAATCCGCTTTCGATAGGTGTGAGAACATACAGGGCACGGATACCGCGGTCGCCGTGCCGCAGGATGAGACATCCCTGAACGAGATAAAGCCCAGCTCCTTGGTGAAGCTGTTGGTGTCGCGCGGGTAGCCGTTGTACGCAAAGTTCATGCTTCTGGCAGTTTCGCCTATCATCAGTACCAACAGGGTATGCTTGCCATTTTCGCTGGGTGCTGCAGATACCGCATCTTCACCCAGGGTCTGATAAGGCAGTGCTTCCTTCAGGTAGGCATCATAAAAATAACCACCGGCACTGGAAACATAGTAGGTGGGGATGATCAGCTTCTTTATATAGCTCTCGTTACGCCCGACCGAGGCATAATCCTTGTAATAAAACAGGGCGATCACGGCGATGACCAGCAGCGACGCCAGAATGGAAAAAACCTTCCACAATAACCCTTTCAGCAGCCCGCCATGGATGATATCGGTTCTGAAGATCACCACAGCAGGTATCACGCCGGTCAACAGGAACCAGAGAAATGACGAGAAATTCAGGTATGACTTGGCCTCTCCCGAATGGGTCTGCAGGATATTGACTATCATTTCCCTGTCAAAAATAACGCCATAATTGTACATGGCGTAGCTCACCGATGATGAAAGCAGCACCAGTATGATAAACAGGCCCTTCTCTATGTATTTGATAGCCAGCAGGGTAAAGATGATATTCAGGCAGGCGACAAAGAAAAAGGGAATGGAGATGATAAAACCAAGCTTGACCCGTTCCAGGTGATCGAGGATATCGACCAGCTTGGCTATCAGGGGAATATTCAGCACAAAAAAGAAATACAGCGACAGCAAAAATACAAACCCCAGAGACGAGATACACATGCGTCGGTCGAACAACATAACCACCACCATCAAAAAATATCGGTCGCCGGCGGCCCGGCACAGCTGGACAATAAGCTATCCTGGAGGCACGAAAACACTTTGCCCTCCCCCCAGTTTGCAAAACAACCGTCGTTGATTGGCCAGACCCAGGATAAACGCCCGCTGGTAAAAAAAAGGTCAAAATATTGATGATCGGTGGCGCCGTTTAAGCACCTGCGGAAAAGTTGACAGCCTGTCTGCGTGCGCTCCTCTTCGTCTTATACGCTGTTGTTATTTAAAAATGGATACTGACCCGGGTGCCCGCCGGATGATTGGGTGCTATGGTGATGGTCCAGCCCTGGTGTTCACAGATACGCTGCACTATGGCCAGGCCAAGGCCGAAGCTCGAACTCCCCCCCGGTCTCAGGCTGACGCCCCGTGCCAGCACCTGCGCCAGCGCCTCGGGAGGAATACCGCTACCCGTGTCGTTCACCGCCAGCCAGCGGCCGTTAAACTCGACGAGGATGCCGCCCTCTGCGGTATGATTGATGGCATTGCGCAGCAGGTTGTTGAGGATAGCCGCCATCATAGTCGCCGGCACCTGAGCATCGGCATGACCTTCGGCAACCATGGTCAGGCTGAGTCCCCTTTGCCGGGCCAGCGGCTGCCAATGGCTTATCTGCCGTTCGACCACGGCACTCAGACTGGTCATGGTATCGCTCTGGGAAAGGGAATCCGGGGTCCGGGACAGCTGTAGAAACAGGCTTATTTGCTGCTGCATGTCTTTCAGCGCCCCTTCGATGCGGACCAGCTGGCGCTGCTCCGCGGCAGTCCCCCTCCCAGTTTCCCGCAACATATCGACCGCCCCCTGGATCACCATCATGGGAGTACGCAGTTCATGGCTGGCATTGGCGGTAAATTGCTGTTCGCGCACCAGCAACTCATGTACCCGCATGGCGTAGTGCTCCAGGGTGTTCGCCAACAGGCCGACTTCATCATCCGGGTACTGGCCGCCCAGACGGGGCGCCTCGCCGCTCTGCAGCTGAAACCGGACCACCTCCTCCGCCAGCCGGGACACCGGCATCAGGATTTGCCGGCTCAGCCGCCGGGACAGCCAATAGCCGCCGGTCCAGACCAGCACGATACCGAACACGACGCCGGCAAACACCATCAGCTCGTAACGTTCAAATTCACTCTGATCCTGCACCAGGATATGGGCCCAGCGCCCCTCGTGCCGCACAAAGAGGTTGTAGGCGTGGTCGGACAACAACACCTCGTGGGCACCCACCGGATAATCCCGGAACGAGGATGGCAACCGGCTCAGATCATCGAGCGGCAACTTGTAGTAGGTGGTATCCGTCATCGGCAGCACCAGGGGTTCACCGACCGATTGGTAGCTGCGGATATGATCGGCCAGATCGCTCTGCAGGTGATTGTAGAACAGGGTGTCTTCAAACCAGACGATCAGCAACACCATGCCCACCGCGAACAGGGTGCTGCTGGCGACGATCACCAGGTTCAGGGCCAGCAGCAGCCGCTGGCGGATAGGACGGCGGAAATTAATCATGCGGCTCGGCCAGCTTGTAGCCAACGCCATGCACCGTCTGCAGCAACGGATGGCCAAAGGGCTTGTCTACCTGGCTGCGCAGCAGGTAAATATGGGATTTGAGGCCATCGCTGTCGGGGGGATCGTCGGGCCACAGCTGGCTGGTCAGGGTCTCGCGGCTGACCACCCGGGGCGATTGCTTCATCAATATTTCGAGCAGCTTGAAGCATTTGGGATTCAGGTTGATGGCCTTGCCCTGGCGTTGTACCTGCAGGGTATTGAGATCCATTTCCAGATCGGCCACCCGCAGGATCCTGAACAGCTGTTTCTGGCTGCGCTTGAGCACCGCCTGGATACGGGACAATAATTCGGACAGGGCAAACGGCTTGACCAGATAGTCATCGGCACCCGCATCGAACCCCTGCAACTTGTCGTCCAGCGTATCCCGGGCGGTGAGCATGATCACCGGCACCATGCTCTGCTCCTGACGCAGCCGCCGGCACAGCTCAACCCCGTCCAGGCCCGGCAGGGATAAGTCGAGCACGATCAGGTCGTATTCTGCCCGGCTAGCCTGCGCCAGGGCGGCCGCGCCATTGTGCATGGCATCGACCACAAACTCTTTCAGGGTTAAATAATCGACGATATTGACCAGGATGTCCTGATTGTCTTCCACCACCAGAATGCGCATACGGCTCCCCTGCCTCTCGATATTCAGGTGTCGACCACCTGTATTTTATCCCAACTGCCGCCGCTGCAGCCGCTCCCCTTCGGGGGTCACCCTGAGTACACTGCCCTGGGTATACCAGTCACCGAGCACGATACGCCGGGCAGCCCTGTCGTCAAGGGTGAGCTGATGGATATCGGGCCTGTGGGTATGGCCATGGATCAACAGCTCGACCTTATGCTGCGCCATCTGCCGCTCCACCTCGAGCTGGCTGACGTCCATCAGCATCATGGATTTGGCCTGGTTGGCATTTTGGCTTTTATTGCGCATGCCGTCGGCAACCTTTATACGCCAGCTCAGGGGCAAACGCCGGAACAGCCACTGCAGCCAAGGCCAGTGGGTGATACGGCGAAAACGCTGATAGTCCCGATCATCGGTACAGAGGGTATCACCGTGCATGATCAGCACCGGTTTGCCGTACAGCTCGACCACTGTATGCTCGGGCAGCAGGGTCAGCCCGGCCCGCCCGGCGAAGTCCCGGCCCAGCAGGAAGTCCCGGTTGCCGTGCACAAAATAGACGGGTGTGCCCTGCCCCACACAGGCCCGACAGGCCTCGGCGACGCAGGCGTGCAGCGGGTTCGGCTCATCGTCGCCAATCCAGAATTCAAACAGATCGCCCAGTATATAGAGGGCATCGGCCCGGGGAGCCTCCTCGGCCATAAAACGCAGGAAGGCGGCGGTAATATCCGGACGTCCGGTGCTCAAATGCAGGTCGGCAATAAACAGGGTGGTCTGATTCAAGGGGAAACTCTTAATTCACGGAGGATTAATATCAAAACAGGCTAGTGAGTATCCGGGGCAGGTGCGACTTACCCATATTACGCGGCTGTCTCATCCCCGTCTCCATAAGGATGACGACATAGGAGCAAGACCGGCTTTCGCGAGGATGGCTGCTCGAGTGGACATCACGGCCGGTGCGTTGCTGACCGCCTCCATTTCAGCATCACCGCACAGATGCTCCCGCCGAGGCGGGAGCAAAAGGAGAAAAACTTATTCGCTAACGGTCACGCCGGTGATGATCACATCGTCAACCGGCACATCCTGGTGCATATGGCCGCGAGTACCGGTGGCCACACCCTTGATCTTGTTGACCACGTCCATGCCGGCGGTCACTTCGCCGAATACGCAGTAGCCGTAGCCCTGGGCGTTGGCGGCCTTGAAATTCAGGAAATCGTTGTCATTGACGTTGATAAAGAACTGGGCGGTCGCGGAATGGGGCTCCATGGTGCGGGCCATGGCAATGGTGCCGACCTTGTTGGTCAGGCCGTTGTCCGCTTCGTTCTTGACCGGCGCACGGGTCTGTTTTTCTTCGAAATTGGGACCGTAGCCGCCACCCTGGATCATGAAGCCGTCGATCACCCGGTGGAACAGGGTGTTGGCATAGTGGCCGTCGCGGCAGTATTGCAGGAAGTTGGCTACGGTTTCCGGCGCCTTGTCGGCAAACAGCGTCAGGGTGATGTCGCCGTGAGTGGTGTGCAGTGTGACCATATTGAGTTACCCGAAAATAAAAATCAGAGCCTGATTCTAGCCTAAGCGGCCCCTTTAACAAAACCCTGTCGTGCCAAGGCTTGCACCAAACTCCCAATGAAGGTTCAATACGCACTGGTTCACACTCACTACCAAGACAGAAGACCATGCTGAAAATTTATAACTCCCTGACACGACAGAAAGAAACCTTTAAACCCCTGACAGACGGCAAGGTCGGCATGTATGTGTGTGGTGTCACCATTTATGATCTCTGTCATATCGGTCATGGCCGTACCTTCGTGGCCTTCGACGTGGTCACCCGTTACCTGCGCTACCTCGGCTATGATCTGAACTTTGTCCGCAACATCACGGATATTGACGACAAGATCATCAAGCGGGCCGCCGAAAACGGCGAATCCTGCGATGCCCTGACCGAACGCCTGACGGCGGAGATGTACCGGGATTTCGATGCCCTGCATATCGCCCGTCCCGATCTGGAGCCCAAAGCCACCCAGCATATTCCCGAGATTATCGCCATGGTGGAAAATCTGCTTAAAGACGGTCATGCCTATGTCGCCGAGAATGGTGATGTGCTGTTCGAGGTAAACAGCTTTGCCGACTACGGCAAGCTGTCCGGCCAGGACCTGAGCCAGCTGCAGGCCGGCGCCCGGGTGGATGTGGACAGCGCCAAGCGCAACCCGCTGGATTTCGTGCTGTGGAAACAGTCCAAGCCCGGCGAGCCTTCCTGGGAATCGCCCTGGGGAGCGGGTCGTCCCGGCTGGCATATCGAATGCTCGGCCATGAACGGCAAGCACCTGGGCAAGCACTTCGACATCCACGGCGGTGGCTCCGATTTGCAGTTCCCCCACCACGAGAACGAAATCGCCCAGAGCTGCTGCGCCAATCACAGCCCTTACGTCAATACCTGGATGCATTCGGGCATGGTGATGGTGGACAAGGAAAAGATGTCCAAGTCCCTGGGCAATTTCTTCACCATCCGCGATGTGCTTGAGCACTATGACGGCGAAACCATCCGTTATTTCCTGTTGTCCGGCCATTACCGCAGCCAGCTGAATTACTCCGACGACAACCTCAACAAGGCGCGTACGGCCCTGGAGCGCTTCTATACCGCCCTGCGTGACCTGCCGGTGGTCGACGCCCGGGGCGGTGAGGAATTTGTGGTGCGCTTCAAGGACGCCATGGACGATGACTTCAATACCCCCGAGTCCTACTCGGTGCTGTTCGATCTGGCACGGGAGATCAACCGGCTGAAAACCACGGACCAGGCCCAGGCAGCCGGCCTGGCCGGCCGCCTGCGCGAACTGGCCGGGGTGCTGGGGCTGCTGTATCAGGATCCGGAAGCCTTCTTGCGCGGTGACGGCGGCAGCGCTGATGATGTCGCCGAGATCGAGCGCCTAATCCAGGCCCGCCTGGACGCCCGTAAGGCCAAGGACTGGGCCGCCGCCGATGCCGCACGGGATCGGCTCAACCAGATGGGTATAGAGCTGGAAGACGGCCCCGAAGGCACCCGCTGGCGCCGTAAGTAAAATACGCTAATAACACAAAGGGCGGTGCCTAATGCCGTTCAGTTAAGGGAAGCCATCATCTACTAAGCCGACCGTTGGCGTCATGGATGGCGCCGCCGAGCCCCAGGGATGGGTTTACGGCGAGTCGGCGTGTGGAGGAGGGCTCCTCTTTTCTGCTTAAGTGAACGGCATTAGGCGGTCGCCTCTTTTTTGTTCACTCAATGACAGGGTTAGACATATCTTTCATAGCAAAGCCTTGTTTCATCACGTCAAGATGCTTCGCGAAATCTTATTATTATTTGATTTTTAAAGATAAAATTTTAAAAACTTATTTTTCTCCGACATTCCCCCCCTGTATTTTTATTTCCCGCTGGGCTATTACTGATAGAGGTAAATCTCAATAAAACGGCAACTACGCCGTTGCGGTATCATTAAGGAGTCCGTATGAACAAGTCATTGCTTAAAGCCCTGCTGTTTTCTTCTGTCGCCGCCTTTGGTCTGGCGGCCTGTGACAACAAGGGTCCTGCGGAGCAAGCCGGCGAACAGATAGATGAGACCGTCGAAGCCGCACAAGAACAAGGCGAACAAATGGCCGACGATGCCCAGGAGAGCATGGGAGTTGAAGAGCAAGGTACCATGGAGGAAATGGGCGAAAACATGGACGAGGCCATCGAAGAGCTGCAGGAAAATACCAGTGACGCCATGGATGCAACAAAAGAGAAAGCGGCGGAAATGAAAGAGTCGATGGATGAGGTTGCCGAAGAAGCCGAACAGCGGCTGGACGAAATAATGGAAGACACCACGGACCAATAACCCGACATAAAAATAAAGGGAGCTTCGGCTCCCTTCTCTTATCCTTGCTTGTCCTGAGCGGGGTTTTCCATTTCCCCACCACAATGTTTGCAGAACTTGGCATCCCTGTCATGACCGCTGCGGTCGCATTGGGGACAATGGCGAAAGTCATACTCGCGGCGGATCTCACGCCCCAGCTCGGCGGTAATAATACCGGTCGGCACCGCAATAATCGCGTAGCCCATCAGCATGGTAATGGCGGCGATTCCCTGGCCCAGTGGAGTTTGCGGGGTAATATCACCAAAGCCCACGGTGGTAATGGTGACGATGGCCCAATAAATACTGGTGGGAATACTGGTAAAGCCGTTTTCCGGGCCTTCCACCATATAAAGCAGAGAACCGAACAGGGTGACCAGGGTAAACAAGGCGCTGAAAAACACCAGTATCTTACGCCGGCTCTGGTTAAGGGAACGCATCAACACCTGGGCTTCGCTGACGTAGCGCATCAGCTTCAGGACGCGGAAAATACGCAATACCCGCAACAGCCGCACCACCATCAGATAACTGGCGCCCGGCATCAGCAGCATCAGGTAGGAAGGCAGTGCCGCCAATAGATCGATGATGCCGTAAAAGCTTTTTATATAGGCAGGACGGTTCTGCGAACAATAAATCCGCACCCCGTATTCAAGGGTGAACAACAGGGTGAAAAACCATTCCAGGGCAGACAGCAACAGCCCGTACTTTTCCCGGATCCAGCCAATCGAATCGAGAAACAACACCCCTATGGATAACAGTATGGTGACAATCAGCAGAAGATCGAAGCGACGGCCCGCCGGGGTTTCGGTTCCAAAAATAACGGTATACAGCACATCCTTGTCGGGCCATCGCATCATGCCTGTTCCTGTTTAGCTGTCGTGATACCGTTCACAGGCGATCAGGGTGTTTTCAATCAGGGAGGCCACCGTCATGGGACCCACGCCGCCGGGAACGGGGGTGATATAGGATGCCCGCTCGGCGGCCACCGCATATTCCACATCCCCCACCAGGCGCCCGTCATCCAGGCGGTTGATTCCCACATCGATCACCACGGCACCGGGCTTGATCCAGTCACCGGGAATAAAATTGGGCTTGCCAACCGCCACCACCAGCAGATCGGCCAGGGCGACCTTGCCTTGCAGATCTTCGGTAAAGCGGTGGCAGGTGGTGGTGGTGCAACCGGCCAGCAACAGTTCCAGGGTCATGGGACGCCCCACGATGTTGGACGCGCCCACCACCACCGCATTCAGACCATGGGTCTTGATATGGCTGCGCTCGATCAGGGTGATGATGCCTTTGGGAGTACAGGGACGCAGGGCCGGGATGCGCTGGGCCAGGCGGCCGACATTGTAGGGATGAAAACCGTCCACGTCTTTATGAGGGTGGATGGACTCGACGATCAGGGTGCTGTCGATATGAGACGGCAAGGGTAACTGGACCAAGATGCCGTCAATAGTTGCGTCCTGGTTCAGCTCATCGATCAGGCTCAGCAACTGTTGCTGGGTGGTTTCCTGGGGTAAATCGTAGGATTTGGACACGAAGCCCACTTCTTCACAGGCGCGGCGCTTACTGCCCACATATACCTGAGAGGCAGGATTGGCTCCCACCAGGATAACCGCAAGGCCCGGGGCGCGCTTTCCCTGACTCACCCGTTCTGCAACCCGGTCGGCCACCTGGTTACGTACCGCTTGCGCAATCGCTTTTCCGTCGATTATTTGAGCTGACATCTGCGTTAATTCTCACCTTGATAAACCTGCGCGGATTGTCGCATTTTTTCGTGGTCTTGATAAGCTGGGGACCCGGTGTTTAATTGCCGTTTACTCCCTGTACGGGCCGGACCCGGTTCGGGATAAAGCCGTTGACCCCATAGCATCAAATCGGTATTATCCCGCCCCGTTGCAAGAAAAAGCGCCCTTAGCTCAGTCGGATAGAGCATCCGCCTTCTAAGCGGATGGTCGCAGGTTCGAATCCTGCAGGGCGCGCCATTTGCTGTGGTGACCGTAGCTCAGTTGGTAGAGTCCCGGATTGTGATTCCGGTTGTCGCGGGTTCGAGCCCCGTCGGTCACCCCATTATTCCCCCTTTTATCTTCTTTCTGTTATCCCCTGTTGCCGGTCAACATCCGGCTGACCTTGTCGAACAAAGCCTTGCGGATGCCACCCAACTGTTTTCTCTCGTCTCCCTGCCAGGGCACCGGGCGACACAGGCTTATGGTCTGCAACCCGAGTCGGGCGGTCAGCAAACCGGCACCCACCCCCTGCCCGGCCCGGGCCGACAGCCGGCCGGCCAACTCCAGCCCCAGCAGATCCATGCCCATATCGATCGCCGCCTCGCTCACCCCCACATAGAGCATATGATGCAGTATCCGGCGCAGCAGCCGCAGCCGGCTCCAGTAACCCAGGCGAATGCCGTAGCAACCGGTAATATCTTCTATCATCTTCAGGTTGCGCCACAGCACCAGCAGCATATCCACCACCGCCAACGGGCTGGCGGCGACCATCACCGCCGCCTCGCCGGACCACTTCAGCACCCGGCCGCGGGCCTGCCGGTCCTGCACACTCAGCACCTGCCGGCTGTACAGGGTCAATACTTCCACATCCAGTTCATGCCCGGCCAGGCCCGCCTGCCAGCCTTGATAGGCGTCGGTACTGTCCAGGCCTGCCTCCCGGGCCAGTTGCTCGCAAAACGTCCGCGCCCGACCTTCCCCCTGTTGCTGCAACAGCTGCTCGGCACGCTCCCGGTGCCGGGATACCCGGGCTAGGCGGCGCAACAGCCGCAGCTCCCGTATCACGGCCCCCAGGGCCGCCATTGCCAACAGCCCCAACGCCAGGCTCCAGGCCGCCCCCAGCAGCTGACTCTGCTGCCAGGTCTGCCACAGGCCGATGGCGGAATGGAGCACCAACAACCCCAGCATCAGGCCGAGGCCGGCCCACCACAGCAGGTGACGACGCCCGGGCCTCAGATCGCCCGGCAGCACAGGCCCGGCTTCGTCTACCCTGATAAAATCATCCGCGCTGAAATCTTGAGCTGCCCTGACGGGATCGGCCGCCGGGCCCTCCAGGGAGGAATCCAGCACTACCTTGCCTTTTAATTTCACAATAATTTGTCTCCCAGTAAAAACGCCAGTGCCTGATCCAGGCGCAGGTGAGGCAGAGGCTCTTCCTTATGCCAGTCCGGCGGAGCGAACTCGGTAAAATCGAAGCCCTGTTGGCCCCAGAACTCGGGGCCGGGCAGATGTTCCGGCACTTCGCCGGGAAACAGGGTGGCCGGCTCGCCATCGGCCAGGCGTACCCCCTGCAGGGCGGGGAGCCGTTCACCCTGATAGGCCACCTGGCCCGAGCGGGTGGCCTTGATCGCCGCCAGTGCCAGGGTATGGATATCGATACCGGCGAGGCGCGCATGCTTGTGCCCGCCCTTGACCAGGGTCGACAGCAGCCGGTTCAGCCTGCCGTGTTGCTCCGGTGTCAGGTGATCCGCCTTGGTGGCAGCAAACAGCAGCTTGTCGATGCGCGGCGAAAACAGCCGGTGCCACCAGCGGCTCTTGCCGTACTGGAAGCTCAACAGGATCGCGGTCAGCGCCCGCTTCAGATCGTCGAAGCTGGCGGCCCCCTGGTTGAGGGGCGTCAGGCAGTCCACCAGCACTATCTGACGATCGAAACCGGAGAAATATTCCCGGTAGAAGCCCTGTACCAGATATTTTTTATAGTGTTCGAAGCGGGTGGCCATCATGCCGTAGTGATGGCTTTCGTCGAGGCCGGCGGGAACCTCCCCCCAAATCCAGGGCACAAATTGAAGCATGGGCGCCCCCTGGTATTCCCCCGGCAGCACGAAGCGCCCGGGCTGAACCAGGTAGGCGCCCGCTTCCTGCTTGATGGCATGCAACCAACGGGTATAGGACTCAGCCAGCGGGGCGATGCGGGCGTCATCGGCGGGGCTGTCGGGCGCAATATCCGCCCCCAACCGCCGCCACTCGTCGGCCGGCCCGCCAGAGACCGGTTCGTTCACCAGCTCCTGTTGCTGACGGCTCCACTGGGCATAGCTCATGCCCAACAGCGGCAGATCCAGCAGCCATTCGCCCGGGTAGTCGACGATTTCCAGATAGAGGGTGGCGCTGTCATTGAGTTGACGCTTCAGCCGACTCCTGGGCCGGTATTTGATGGCCAGGGTAATTTCGCTGATGCCCTTGGTCGGCTCGGGCCAGCGGGGCGGCGCGGCCGCCAGCTGGCTCAGCGCCGCCTCATAGCCAAAGGCGGGAATATGGTGATGGCGCTGAGGCACCCGTTTGATGCCCAGCAGCCGCCCTTCGGCCGCTGGCTCCCAGTGGGGCAGCCGGGCGTCGAGGCCGGCGTGTTCCAGCTGGTTAACCAGGCTGGTGATAAAGGCGGTTTTACCGCTGCGGCTCAGGCCGGTCACCGCCAGCCTCAGGCGCTGATCCAGCCCCCGCTGCACCCAGGCCCCAGCCTTGTTGCGCCACTGCTCGAGTGTTGCTTTGCTCATTTACCCTCGCGTAGGTCGTTAAACTCCCGGCGCAGCCTGAATTCCTGCGACACCACCAGCTGCTCCAGCTCGGCGACCCGGCCGTTGAGGGCCCGCAGTTTCTGCTCCAGTGCCTGCAGCGCCTCCTGGGGAGACAGGCCGGACTGCCAGCCGGTGGTCTTGATATGCGCCGGCGAAGGTTCGGCCTCGTCGGGCATGGTGTCCAGCAGCAACCAGGCGGCGATATAGGCCACCAGGGTCAGGAAGCTGGCGAAAACAAGCCCGGTCAGGGCGAAGATACGCACCAGCCAGGGCTCGACGCCCAGCCTGTGGGCGAGTCCGGCGCAGACGCCGCCCAGCCTGCCGTTTCTTTTATCACGATAGAGGTTGATCAGGGTCGACGCCATCCGGGTACCTCCGCATCCAGCAACCGTTCCAGGGTTTCTATGCGCTGAGCGAGTCGATCGGCCTCGGTCAGGGCCTGCTCCAGGCGCTGGCGGGCCGACTCATCGAGCCCCTCTCCCAGCCGCCGCTTGCTGCGGTAATGCAGCACCAGCCAGATGGGCACCACCAGAAACAGGAAGATATTCAAAGGGGCCACCAGGGCCCAGGCCAGTTCTGACATCAGCTATCCCCACCCTTGTTCATCTTGGCTTTTAATTTAGCCAGCTCCTTGTTGATGGCGTCATCCACCTCCAGTTCGGCAAAGGCCTGATCCAGGCCCCTGCTCTGGCTGTAGAGATCGGCCTTGGCCTCCAGCTCGTCGATCTTTCGCTCCATGTGATCGAACTTATCGATAGCCGACTGGCTTTCGCTGCGGCGCACCTGCTCCTGCACCTTGATCCTGCTCTGGGCGCTGCGTTCACGCAGCTGCATGGCCTGCTGACGGGCACGGGCATCGGCCAGCTTGGCCTCGAGCGCACCGATGGCCTCGGCCAGCTTGTCCATGCCCTCCTCCACCGCCCGCTGCTCCCGCTCCAGGGCCTTGAGCAGCCCGGCCTGTTTGCTTTTCTCCAGCAGCGCGGCCCGGGCCAGATCCTCGCGCCCCTTGGTCAGGGCCAGTTCGGCTTTGTTCTGCCATTCATCCAGCCGTTCCTGATGGCGCTCAGTCTGGCGCAGCAGATCTTTTTTCTCGGCCAGGAAGCGAGCCAGGTTGGAGCGCTCGCGCACCAGCTCATCTTCCATCTCCTGGATGATCAACCGCACCATCTTGGGCGGATCTTCGGCCTTGTCCAGCAGGGTATTCAGGTTGGCATTAATAATATCGGCCAGGCGTGAAAAGATACTCATCATCGTCTCCTGTTTTAGGGTTGTGAATCTTGCTTCCCCGTAACCATTGTCAAGTTATATGCCAACCGTTCAGATAATACTAATCTATTGATATTTATATATAAAAATAGTTTATGCCAGGATTAGCCGTTGGCGCATGTAAACAGAAAGACTAATATTTGGTAAATTTCACCACGCCTTGCGCCCTTATGACAGACAATGAGCTTATCGGCCAGTCCAACAGCCTGCTGTCCACCCTGGAGCAGGTCTCCCGGCTGGCACCACTCGATAAACCCGCGCTGTTGGTGGGTGAACGCGGCACCGGCAAGGAACTGATCGCCCACCGCCTGCATTACCTGTCGCCCCGCTGGCAGCAGCCGTTTATTGCCATCAACTGCGCCACCCTAGCGGAAAACCTGCTGGAAAGTGAGCTGTTCGGCCATGAGCAGGGTGCCTTTACCGGGGCCCAGAAGCGCCATCAGGGCCGCTTCGAGCGGGCCGACGGCGGCACCCTGTTCCTCGATGAGCTGGCCACCACCAGCAGCCGGGTACAGGAGAAGCTGTTGCGAGTCATCGAGTACGGTGAATTTGAGCGGGTCGGCGGCAGCCAGGCCATCCGGGTCAATGTGCGGCTGATCTGCGCCACCAACCAGGACCTGCCGGCCCTGGTCGCGCGCGGGGAATTCCGACCCGATTTACTTGATAGGCTGGCCTTTGATGTGGTTACATTGCCGCCCTTGCGCGCCCGGGAACATGACATATTGCATCTCGCCGAACACTTTGCCATCAAGATGTGCACCGAATTGGGCTGGTCCCTGTTTGCCGGTTTCAGCGCAGAGGTGCGCCGTCAATTGCTGGCCCATGCTTGGCCGGGCAATGTGCGGGAGCTGAAAAATGTGGTGGAACGCAGCCTGTACCGCCAGGGAAATCCAGGGCAGCCTCTGGATAGCCTCTGTCTGGATCCTTTTGCCTCCCCCTGGCGCCCCGCCACCGACAACATGGAGGCCCCGGCGGATGAACTCAGTTTGCCGACCGATCTCAGGGCGCAGTTGGCCGCTCAGGAAGTGGCTTTTATTAAGGCGGCCCTCACCCAGGCCCGGTATAATCAGCGGCAGGCGGCGGAGCTGCTGGGCCTGAGTTATCACCAGTTGCGCGGCCTGTTACGTAAATACTCCACCCGCCTGCCGTCGGGCGAGGGATCTGAAGATTAAGGACTCACCATGCGTTCATGGCTTCACTGCCTGCTGCTGACCACCCTGCTAAGCGGCTGTGATACAGGCAACACCCAGTTGGCACAACAGAGCCTGCTCTATTGTGCCGAGGGCGCCCCGCTGACCTTTAATCCCCAATTGGTTACCTCGAGCGTCACCCTGGATGCGACCGCCCACCAGCTGTATGACAGGTTGCTGGACCTGGATCTGGATAACCTGCAGCCGATACCGGCGCTGGCCAGCGCCTGGCAACGCAGCCCGGATGGTCTGAGCTATCGCTTCACCCTGCGCCAGAACGTCGCCTTTCATCAGACCGACTGGTTCAACCCGGGCCGCAAGCTGACCACCGAAGATGTACTGTTCACCTTCAAACGCCTGACCGACCCCCGCCATCCCTACCATGACATCGGCGGGGGCTATCCCTACTTCGGCAGCATCGGCTTGGCGGGACTGATCAAGGATGTGCGGGCGCTCGATGACTATCAGGTGGTATTTGAACTCACCCGCCCAGATGCCTCCTTCCTGACCTATCTGGCCACCGACTATGCGGTGATACTGTCGGCGGAATATGGTCAACAGCTGCTTGCCCGGGGTACGCCCGAGCAGCTGGATCAGCAACCGGTGGGCACGGGCCCGTTCAAGCTCAGCCAATATCGCTCGGACGAATATATCCGTTACCTGCGCCACCCCGACTATTGGCAGGGCAGCCCCCGGCTGGAACAGCTGGTGTTTGATATCACCCCCCAGTCATCCAAACGGCTGGCCAAGTTATTAACCGGGGAATGCGATGTGATGGCCTACCCGAGCGCCAGCCAGTTGCCTGTGATAGAGGAGGATCCTGCGTTGCGGCTCAATCAGGAAACCAGCATGAATGTGGCCTTGCTGAGCCTGAATACCGAAAAACCGCCCTTCGATGATATCCGGGTCCGCAAGGCCATCGGCCTGGCATTATCCCGGCAGGATATCCTGCATGCGGTGTATTTTGACGTGGGCTCCATGGCCGAGGCCGTATTGCCCCCAGTGTCCTGGGGCCATCACCCCAACCTGCTGGCACCGATACCGGATCTGGCCCGCGCCCAATGGTTACTGGAGCAGGCGGGCCTGGCCGAAGGCTTTGACATGGAACTGTGGGTGTCGGCCGCCGCCCATTCCTTTAATCCCGACGGGGTCAAAACCGGCCAGCTGATCCAGAGTCAGTTGAGCGAGCTGGGTATTCGGGTCAGGCTGGTACCACTGGAAGAACAGGTGATGCGCAGCCGACTGGCCGAGGGCGATCAGGATGCGGTGCTGACCGGCTGGGATGCGGATTCACCTGACCCTGATAATATGCTGCGTAACCTGTTGAGTTGCCAAGCCATACAGGCCGGCACCAATACCAGCCGCTGGTGTCAGCCGATATTTGAGCAACGCCTGGACTTGGCACTGCAGACACCGCTGTTGGCCGAGCGGATAGCATTTTATCGGCAAGCCCAGCAATTGGTACATCAGGAGGTCCCCGTGATCCCCCTGATCCACAGCCTGAAACTACAGGCCTATCGCAGGCAGGTACAGGATTTACGCCTGCCCCCCTTCGGGGGCGTTGACTTCCATCTGGTTCATAAGGAATAACCATGCGCTGCCCATCAATCCATAGGGCGTACCTATGCTGAACTATATCTTGCGCCGCTTCAACCTGCTGGTGACCACCCTGCTGGTACTCACCCTGCTGGCCTATGTGCTTGAATATAATCTGTTGGCCAAGGGGGCCGGCGATGACTTCTGGAACGGTTACCTGGCCTTTATGCGGCAATTGCTGCAGGGTAATTTCGGTATCTCCAGCGCCACCGGCATGCCGGTCTTGGAGGCCCTGAACCAGTATTTTCCGGCGACCCTCGAGCTGTGCCTGGCTGCCTTTATCATCTCGTTACTGGTGGGGATCCCCGTCGGTACCCTGGCCGCCCTGCGTCAGGGCCGCTGGCAGGATACCCTGATCCTCTCGGGCACCCTGCTGGGCTACTCGATCCCCGTATTCTGGCTGGGGCTGCTGCTGGTGATGTTTTTCTCGCTCAACCTGGGCTGGTTGCCGGTATCCGGCCAGCTGAGCCTGCTCTACGACATTCCCCCGGTAACCGGTTTCATGCTGATCGACACCCTGCTGGCCGACCGCGACTACCGGGTGTCCGCCTTCCTGGACGCCCTGCGCCACTTGATCCTGCCGGCCCTGGTGTTGTCCATCGTGCCCACCACCGAGATGATCCGCCAGATCCGCAATGCCCTGGTGGAGGTACTCAAGCAAAACTATATCCGTGCCGCCCTGACCAAGGGCTTGAGCAAGACTCAGGTCGCCCTGCGCCATGGGCTGCGCAATGCCTTTCCGCTGGCCGTGCCCACCCTAGGGTTGCAGCTGGGCCCCGTGCTGACCTCGGCGATGATGACGGAAATCGTCTTCGACTGGCCCGGACTGGGGCGCTGGCTGCTGACCAGCATAGCGCAGCAGGATTATATGGCCATCAGGGGCGGCACCCTGGCCATCGCCACCTTTACCGTGACGGCCAGCGTGCTGACGGACATCGTCTCCACCCTGATTTACCCCACCCGCAGAAAGGCGTTTTATGTCAAACAGGGCTAATATCTATCCCGAAATCCGGGTCCTCACCCCCCTGGAGCTGGCCTGGCAGCTGTTCAAGAACAACTTCATGGCCATGGTCGGGCTCTGGGGGCTGTTGATCCTGGCCATATTGACCTTGTTTGGCTCCTGGCTGGCACCCTATCATCCCGCCGAGCAATTCACCCAGGCCCTGCTGCTCCCCCCTTCCTGGTCGGAGCAAGGCAATATCGATTTCTTCCTGGGCACGGATGATCTGGGCAGGGACATGCTCTCCCGTTTGATCGGCGGCGCCCGCCTGACCGTCGGCAACGCCGTGCTGGTGGTGCTGGTCGCCCTGCTACTCGGCGGCACTATCGGCATCCTGGGCGGCATGAGCAAGGGCTTGAAGTCCAGTATCCTCAATCATCTGCTCGATACCCTGCTGTCGATCCCCTCCCTGCTGCTGGCCATCATCTTCGTCGCCATCCTCGGACCCGGCCTGTTCAATACCCTGATGGCGATCACCCTGGCGCTGATCCCTCAGTTTGTCCGCGCCACCTATAACGCCGTGTCGGATGAGATGCAGAAGGAATACATCACCGCCCTGCGGCTCGATGGTGCCAACCGCTGGCATATACTTAAACTAGGGGTGTTGCCCAACCTGAGCGATACCCTGGTCAGTCAGACCACCCGGGGACTCTCCTCCGCCATCCTGGATATTACCGCCGTCGGTTTTCTGGGTCTGGGCGCCCAGCCCCCCAAACCGGAATGGGGCGCCATGCTGTCCCATGCCATCGATCTGGTGTACCTGGCCCCCTGGACCGTGACCCTGCCGGGCATGGCCATCGTGCTCAGTGTGCTGGTGATCAACATGGTAGGCGAAGGCCTGCGCCAGGCAATCAACGAGGTAATGAGCTGATGCCGCTGTTAGATATCCGCAACCTGACCATCGAAATAGACACCCCCCAGGGGACGATCAAGGCCATCGACAAATTCAGCCTGACCCTGGCGGAAGGCGAGATCCGCGGCCTGATCGGTGAGTCTGGCTCGGGCAAGAGCCTGGTGGCGCAGACCATAGTCGGCATAGAAAAAGACACTTGGCGCATTACCGCCGACCGTATGCACCTGAACAACATCGACCTGTTAAGCCTTTCTCCGAAGGAACGCCGGCGCGTCATGGGCCGGGATATCGCCATGGTGTTCCAGGAGCCGTCCAGCTGTCTCGACCCGTCCGAAACCATCGGTGCCCAGCTGGAAGAAGCGGTGCCCGACTGGGCCTTCGAGGGGAAATGGTGGCAGCGCTGGCAGTGGCGCCGGCAGCAGTCCATCGCCCTGCTGCACCGGGTGGGCATTCGTGACCATAAGTCGGTGATGAGCGCCTACCCTTACCAGTTGTCCGAAGGCGTCTGCCAGAAGGTGATGATCGCCATGGCCATTGCCAACCAGCCCAAGTTACTGGTGGCCGACGAACCCACCACGGCGATGGAGGCCAGCAACCAGGCGCAGATACTCAAGCTGCTGGAGCGGGTGAACAAGCTGTCCAACACCACCATACTGTTGATCAGCACGGATATCACCGCCATCGCCAGGCTGACCGACCATATCAATATCATGTACTGTGGCCAGACGGTAGAATCGGGCACCCGGGAGCAGATCCTGACCCGCCCCCATCATCCCTATACCGCCGCCCTGCTGCAGATGATGCCGGATCTGGACGGCAACCTGCCCCACAAGTCCAAACTGAACACCCTGCCCGGGGTGATCCCCCCGCTGCAGAACCTGCCCATCGGCTGCCGGCTGGGACCCCGTTGCCCCAATGCCCAGAAACAATGCGTGATCACCCCGCCGCTGGCCAAGGTCAAGGGACACGTTTACTACTGTCATTTTCCGCTGAATATGAAAAAAGGTAAGACCAAGTGAGCCAGGTTCCCCTGCTAAAGATCGATAATCTCAGCAAGGTATTCATCAACCAGACCGGGTTGTTCCGGCGTCAGAAGAAGACCGCCTTTTATCCCCTGTCCTTCACCCTGGAACGGGGCCAGACCCTGGCGCTGATGGGCGAAGCCGGCTCGGGTAAGAGCACCCTGGCCAAGGTGCTGGCCGGGGTATTACCGCCGACCCAGGGCAGCGTCTATATCGATGGCGAAAAAATCGAGCCGGGCGATGACCGCAAGCGCTGCCAGCTGATGCGGATGATTTTTCAAGATCCCAATACCTCGCTCAACCCTCGTAGCCGCATCGGCCAGATACTGGAAACCCCCCTGTTGCTCAATACCGAATTGAGCGCGGAGCAGCGGGAGGCCTTGGTGCTGAACACCCTGCGCATGGTGGGCCTTCTGCCGGACCATATCCATTTTTACCCGCGGATGATCTCCACCGGCCAGAAACAGAGGGTCGCCCTGGCCCGGGCATTGATCCTCTCGCCCAAGATCATCGTCGCCGATGAAGCCATCTCCGATCTGGACGTATCGGTCCGCTCGCACATCATCAACCTGCTGCTCGGCCTGCAGAGTACCCTGGGCCTGTCCTACATTATCGTGGCCAACGATCTGGGGGTGGTGCGCCATATCAGCGATCAGGTGATACTGATGCACGAGGGGCACGTGGTCGAAGCCGGCCCCACCACCAAGGTGCTGGCCGCACCCCAGAGCGAACAGGGCCTGCGCCTGCTGCAGAGCTACAGCAATGAATTCCGCTGGCATGCGCCCGGCAGCAAACATTATTGATCCGGCGGCTCGGCCAGAAAGCACCTGCGCGCCACCCGGGAATCCCTTGCCTCCAGAAACGGTGGCAGGCCGAGCGTTAACCAGCCGGCACGCCGCTATGGAAGCGCAGCACCTCATCGGGAGCCTGGATCAGTTCCGCTTCCCGGGCGCCAAAAAACGCCACCCGTTCACCGATATCCCGATCGCTGTAATCGGCGGCCAAGGCCAGGTAGTCACTGTAATGGCGGGCCTCTGAGCGCAACAGGGAGACATAAAAGCGATTGAGCTCCTCATCCAGGTGGGGCGCCAGCCGGGCGAAACGCTCGCAGGAGCGGGCTTCGATATAGGCGCCGATGATCAGCCGGTCGACCACCGCCGCCGGCTCATGGGTCCGCACATGCCGCAACAACCCCTGGGCGTAGCGGGAAGCCGACAGGGTGCTGTACTCGATACCACGGGCTGTCATGATTTCCAGTACCTGCTCGAAATGGTGCAGCTCTTCCTGGATCAGCCGTACCATCTTGACCAGCAGCGCATTTTTTTCCAGCTCATCGAATACCCGCTGGCTGTCCTCGGTCAGCACATGCTTGCCCAGCACCTCGGCCTTGTCGGGCAATGCCTCAAGAGACTTATAAAAGTCCAGGTTGGGCAGCAACCTGCGCTTTTCCTTGGGCAGGCAATAGCGGCGCACCAGGCTGTGGGCGCTCATCGCCGCCTTCATCTCGCAGTTGGCGTGATCCACCAGCAGTAAGGACAGGTATTCCGGCTGCCTGGCCTGTTCGATCCAGGCAGCGGGTGTTGCACAATGCAAAAACTTGTGGATGGGCGCCAGCAACTGGCTAAACTCTGTATGCAATGGAGTGGATTCCAAAAATTAATTCTGTAAAGGCCCGTGTCGGAGCCAGAGGCGGGGTATTTTATCAACTCACCTCCGCCACGACAGCCAAAAAATCCATCGAGAGAATCTAAAATACGGAGCCAAGGATAGCCCATGACAGACGCGAACAGCGAACTTCGGCAGGAGTTGGAACGGCTGCGGTCTCTTGAAAAAACGCTGCATATGGCGCTGGATATGGTCAGTGACGGCATCTGGGACTGGGATCGGGTGACCGGGGTCGTCAAACGCAATGCGCACTGGTACCGAATGCTGGGCTACGAGCCGTTCAGCCTGCCGGAGACCGTGGACACCTGGCTGCAATTGATCCATCCCGATGACTATGACGGCACCGTTTCCCGCATGCAGCGTTATCTCGATGGCCAGGCCGAGCTGTTCAGTGCCCGTTACCGCTTTAAAAAAGCCGATGGCCACTACATCTGGCTGCATGACAGGGCCAAGTTCGTGGCGTTCGATGGGCAGGGCAATCCCATCCGCATGCTGGGCGCCCACCATGACATCCAGCAACAGGTGCAGGCCGAACAGGAACAACGCAACTACCAGGCTCGTCTCGAGCAACTGAACCGGGAGCTGGAAGCCAAAGTCGAGGCACGCACCCGGGAGTTGGCCGAAGCCAATGCCGCCTTGACACGCCAGGTCAGCCTCTACAGCCGACAGGCCCAGACCGACTACCTGACCGGGCTGTTTAATCGCCGTTATTTTGAGCACCTGATCGGCGAACACAGAATAATGCCGCCGCGGCAGGAATGCGCCATAGTGCTGCTGGACCTGGATCGTTTCAAGGAAGTCAATGACCGCTATGGGCACCCGGTGGGCGACCTGGTGCTGCAGGCCATCCCTTCCCTGCTCAAGTCCCATCTACGCAATCAGGATGTCCTGGCCCGCTGGGGAGGCGAAGAGTTTATCGTCTGGTTGCCGGAAACCAGCAAAACCAATGCCTTGCAGATCAGCGAGCGGCTGAGACTGGCCCTGGAGCAGGCACGTTTCTGCCACGATATCCGGCTGACCGGCAGCTTTGGCATTGCCGACTGCCGTCCGGGAGATGACATCCACCATGCGATCGAAAAAGCGGACAGCTGCCTCTATCTGGCCAAACAGATGCGTAACCGGGTGATCTGCACATAATGAGCCGGCTGTCTGCCCCCGAGCGAGCGCAATCTTTTGCCTGGTGACAGCCTGACGGGTAAACTGGGCACACATTTTCAGTTCAGGTTTAAGCCTTATGAAGCAATTTGCCGATTTTATCCCCCTCATCGTCTTCTTTGTGGTGTATAAAACCGTCGATATTTACGCCGCCACCGGCGCCCTGATGGCCGCTACCTGTATCCAGTTGTTGATCCAGTGGGTTAGGCATAAAAAGCTGGAAAAAATGCACTTGGTAACCCTGGTACTGGTGCTCTTTTTCGGCGGCCTGACCATGTTTTTCCAGAATGATGCGTTTATCAAGTGGAAGGTGACGGCGGTCAACGGCCTGTTTGCGCTGGCCCTGCTGGTCAGCCGTTACGGCTTTGGCAAGAACCTGATCCAGCAGATGCTGGGCAAGGAAATGACGGTGCCGGACGGCATCTGGGACAGGGTCAACCTGGCCTGGGTCGGATTTTTTACCGGCTGTGGCCTGCTCAATATCTATGTTGCCTTCAGCCTGTCCCAGGAGGTGTGGGTCAACTTCAAGGTATTCGGCCTGCTGGGTCTGACCTTCCTCTTCACCCTGGCCACCGCCCTCTATTTATACCGGCATATGCCGGCATCAGATAAAACCAACTTAAAAGGATAATTGCATGTGGTATCTGATTTATTCCGAAGATGTTGCCGACAGCCTTGCCCTGCGTCAACAAGCTAGGCCCGCTCACCTGGCTCGCCTGCAGGCATTGGCCGATGAAGGCCGCTTGCTGGTCGCCGGTCCCAATCCGGCCATAGATGCGGAAGATCCGGGCGCGGCCGGCTTTACCGGCAGCACCGTCATCGCCGAATTCGACTCCCTCGCCGCCGCCCAGGCCTGGGCCGATGCCGATCCCTATGTGGCCGCCGGCGTCTATGCTTCGGTCACCATCAAACCCTTTAAGAAAGTCCTGCCTTAACATCCGCCGGCCCACGGGCCGGCCCACCGCCCAAACCTGGCCAGTCAGTCCTATCTTTTCACCCATACGGGTGAACGCCTCCCCTCACCATTGATAAGTTCCCATTTGTATCCAAGGCTTTTATGGTCCTGGTGACAGGACGAGTATTTCCCAACAACAAGGAGAAACGGGAATGAACAAACCCTTGTTAACCGCACTGCTGGCCGGTGTCTTAGCCGTCAGCAGCCCCGTAATGAGCGAAGAGTCACCCACGCAATCAACTAAAGAGGTATCGATCACCAGTATTAATATCAATACCGCCGACAATGAGCAATTGGCGATGTTGTCTGGGATCGGTTCTACCAAGGCGGCGGCGATAGTTCAATACCGGGAGAGCAATGGACCCTTTGTGTCGATCGATGATCTGGTCAAGGTCAAGGGGATAGGTGAGGCAACGGTTGAAAAAAACAGACACCTGTTGAGTCATTGATGCTCCGGCCCCACCGGCCATGGCCGGATGGGGCTGCTTTGGTTATGATAGGGCACCCTTTATATCCAGGTCCCTGTCATGCCAAACCAGCAAATCATCAAGAAAGCCGTTATTCCCGTCGCCGGCCTGGGCACCCGCATGTTGCCGGCCACCAAAGCCATTCCCAAGGAAATGCTTCCCGTGGTGGACAAGCCCCTCATCCAGTATGTGGTCAACGAAGCGATTCAGGCGGGCATCAAGGAAATTATCCTGGTTACCCATGCCAGTAAAAACTCCATCGAGAACCATTTCGACACCAGTTTCGAGTTGGAAGCCACCCTGGAAAAGCGGGTTAAACGTCAGCTGCTTGCCGAAGTACAGGGTATATGCCCACCCGATGTCACCATCATGCATGTGCGTCAGGGAGAGGCCAAGGGCCTGGGCCACGCCATCTGCTGTGCCCAGCCGCTGGTCGGCGATGCCCCCTTTGCCGTGCTGCTGCCTGATGTATTGCTCGATGACACCAGTGCCAGCCTGCAACGGGATAACCTGGCCGCCATGATCAGATCCTTTGGCGAAACCGGTCAGAGCCAGATCCTGGTGGAGCCGGTAGCGGCCTCCCAGGTCGATCAGTTTGGCATCGTCGATATGCAGGGGATCACCCTGATGCAGGGGGAACATGCCCAGCTCCACTCCATCGTAGAAAAACCGCCCCTGGGTAAGGCCCCTTCCAACCTGGCCGTGGTCGGCCGCTATGTGCTGTCGGCAGGCATCTGGCCCCTGCTGAAAACGACGCCGCTGGGGGCCGGCAATGAGATTCAGCTGACCGACAGCATCGCCTTGCTGATGGAACAGGAACGGGTGGTCGCACACCATATCAAGGGCAAGAGTCACGACTGCGGCAGCAAGCTTGGCTATCTCAAGGCCATAGTGGAATATGGCTTGCGCCATCCCGAACTGGGAGCCGACTTTGCCCGCTTCCTGGCGCAGTACCCTCCCCGCTAACCGGCATTGGCATAAGGCAAGCGTTGGTGCCCTGGGAGTAAGTGGGTGCCGCTTCGGGGCAAGGTGCTTTGCGTGTCGGAGGAGGCAACCCTGCTGATGCCTGGCTTCGCAGGCGATGCCGACGATTGGTGACTAAGAGACAGGCATTAGACCGCTAGCCGGCATTGGCATAAGGCAGGCTTTGGTGGCTGGCGGTCAGTTGGATTTCACTACCAAAGCCGCCGGTCATGGTCAGCTTCCAGGGCAGGGCAAAAGGCCGATTGCTCTGGCTGGCGACCAGCCGAGGACACCCCAGGGGCCCCGCATTGCATGCCTCCAGCCAGTCGGTGCCCTGCATGCCGCCATTGGCGATATTGGCAATGCCCTTGTCCGCATCCAGCTTGATCAATACCAGGTTGACCCGGGTATCCAAGCCGGCGTCCAGGATCAGGCAGTTGATATATTCCAGGGTTTGGGCCGGGCTATCCAGCAACCGGTGTTCGCCGCGCTGGTATTGGCGCAAGGGGCCGTTGAGCAGGAAGGTCACCAGGGTCATCACCACCGGCGTATCCATATTCAGGGGGTCGAACTCCGCCAGCAGCAACAGCAGGTTGTTGTTGAGCACCACGCATTCGGTCAGTACCCAGGGAGAGCTTTGCTGGCAGTTCAGACGCCAAGGACCCATTTGAAAATTTTGATTGGGCTGCAATGACAGCAACAGCCGGCTGGCGGCGATATCCTGGCGACGATAATAGGCCAGATGATCGCTGAACTCGGCGATCAGCCGTCCCTGCTCGGGTCGCAGGCTGGCGGCGATCACCTCGGCCACCATGCTCCAGTTTCTGATCGGCTTAATCAGATAATCCTCTGCTCCGGAACGTAACACCCGGGCCACATCCGCCATTTTTTGCTGTCCGGAAATCACGATCACCGGCAAATCAGGATACTGCTGCTTGAGGCTGGCGACGATCTCATGGCCGTCTAACTCGGGAATCAATAAGTCGCTCAGCACCAGATCGGGCCGCTGTCTGGCCACCATGTTCAGCCCTTCGGCTCCGTCTTCGGCCTCCATCACCCTGGCTCCCCACAGCTCGAGGTAAGCCACCATCAAACGACGGAAAACGGGATCATCCTCTATCAGTAATATCAGGGGAGCGGAGTCAAACATCGATCGGGCTTCATATTGTTAAAGTCATACCCTGAGCCTAGCCGATTATGGCCGGAGCGAAAGCTTGAAGGCGGTTTACTGTATTCTGCCGCCGCTTTATTGGATAATGGCGGTCCCATGCACCCACACTGGCTTTATGACCCCGGCAGAATACCAAGCGCTGACCTCACCCCGGCTTGCTCACCCGGCCCGCAGCCTGTATATCCTGTATCTCAGACACATGGCACGAGGCGACCAGACCCAACCGCTGGATTATCCGCAGCTGGGCAAGGCCCTGGCGATCAGTGCCGACGGCGAGTATCGCTATCGGGTAACGCCCGCCGCGCTGACCGCATTGCTCGAAGAGTTACAACAGGCAGGCTTGTTGCAGCTGGTGGACAAACCTCGAGCCCAGCATTATCACGGCGCCCGCTTCAAGCTGCCGCTCAAGGACATGAGTGGGCTTGCTCCCCTGCCCGCCCGGCAGTTTGCCATGCATGGCGACTGGCGCCCGGACCCGCAGTTTGAGGGGCTGGCCAAGTTGTGCGGCCTGCTCGACAGCCGGTTCGATGAACCCGAGCTGGGAGAATTTATCGCCTACTGGCTGGGACGGCCCGAAGTATTTGAAAACCAGCACCAGTGGACCCTGAAGTTTGTGCGTACCCTGAAAAACAAGCGCAGCATCAAGCGTCCGCCGGCCGTCACCGACGGCTATCAGCAACAGCCTGCCAAAGCCGATGCCGAGCCCAGCAAGCGCGCCCGGCAAATGATTGAAGAGGCCCGCCGTCTGAGTGGCCAGGCCGATGGAGACAGCAATGAAAAAGACGCCTGAAGAAATTGCCGCCGATCTGGCCGATATCGCCCGTCGCCGTCGCCAACGCCCGCAGAAAGACTTGTCACCGGACGCCGTCAGCCAGGGACAGGTGCACGGGCTGCTGGCCCGGATCCAGCGGCTGCGTGCCGACGGGCGCCTGCCGCACTACGATTACGACACCCTCAAAAAACACTATGAACAGCAGGCCAACGAAGAGGTGCGTCTGGCCCAGGCAGAAGCCCGCCAGAAACGCACCGAACGCCTGCTGGCCCAGGCGGACATGAATCCGGACTGGACCTTCAACAACATGGATCACAGGGATCCCGTACTGGCCCACCATATCGAAACCGCGCACCACTTTATCAATGCCTTCGATCACTGGGAGCAGAAAGGCGGCACCGCCATTTTGATCTATGGCAGTTTCGGCACCGGCAAGTCCACCCTGGCCGGCGCCATCGCCCACGAGCTGATCCAGCGCCATCAGAAGTCGGTGATCTTCCAGCAGTGGGCCTCGGTGGTGGATCGGCTGTTTTTCGGGGTGATCGAAGATCAGGACAGCCGCAACCAGTACCGACGGGCACTGGAGGAAGTCGACCTGCTGATCCTGGATGAAGTCGCCGCCAACCGCAGCAAGCTCGCCGAAAGCCAGTCCAGCTTCCTCGGGCACCTGCTGCGCCGGCGGCGCAACCTGTCCAAAAGCGTGATCATCATTACCAATCATGATCCCCAGGCCCTGCACCGGGCCGTGGGTGATTTCTGCTACGAAGCGCTCAAGGCCTTTCATCCGGTCGATCTGGCATTGAACGGCCCCAGTCGTCGTCCCGATATCGGCGACTACCGCAGCTGAGGTGCGGTGCACATTCTTTGCCTGCCGGTGTTGGCAGCCGCACACCGGCTGTTAAACTGGGCTGTCAGTATTCAGTCAGGCGGTAACCGGGTGTCACAGAAAAACCTTTTTTTATTCAAGCCGCTGGCTTTTCGCACTCAGGTACTGCTGCTGGTCGGCACCCTGGTGGTGGCCACCCTGCTGGTACAAGGCGCCTACCTCAACCACCGCCAGGGGCAGATCATCACCGAGCAGATGGGCCTGCGCGCCATGATGGTAGCCCAGACGGTGGCGCTGATGCCGGAGCTGATCCAGGCGTTTGATACCCCCGACCCCGCCCGCGTCATTCAACCCCTGGCCGAACAGGTACGCATCGCCACCGGCGCACGCTACGTGGTGGTGGGTAACCAAGAGGGTATTCGTTACGCCCATCCCCTGCCCGAGCGCCTGGGGCTGCCGATGGTGGGCGGCGACAACGAACGGGCCCTGCTCGGCGGAGAAGCTTATTTCTCCCAGGCCGAAGGCTCCCTGGGCGAGGCCATCCGCGGCAAGGCCCCGGTGGTCAATGCCCAAGGCGAGATCATCGGCCTGGTGTCGGTGGGCTTTATGCTGGAAAAGGTCGATGTCGACATCGATAATTACCTGGCCCTCAGCTGGGGCCTGATTGGCTTGATGCTGTTGCTGGGCCTGTGCGGTGCCTGGTGGCTGGCCCATCACTTCAAAAAGGTGATCCTCGGGCTAGAACCCCACGAAATCGCCCGCCTGGTGATGGAAAAAGACGCCATACTGCATTCCATTCATGAAGGCATAGTGGCGGTCAATCAAGAAGGCCACATCACCCTCCTCAACCAAGCGGCCAGACGACTGCTCGATTTACCGGATGAATCCAGCACACTCGGCCGACCGGTACAGGAACTGGTGCCCAACTCCAAGATGCGGGAGGTACTGTCCAGCGGCGAGCGCCAGTTCAATCAGGAAATGTGGATAGGCGAACACCCAGTGGTGGTCAACCGGGTCCCTATCGTGCACGAAGGCAAGATAGAAGGCGCCGTGGCCACCTTTCGCAGCCGTCAGGAGATCCTCGAGCTGTCTCTGGCACTGAAGACGGTGAACAAGGACATGGATGCCCTGCGGGTGCAGGCCCATGAGTTTTCCAACAAACTCTATACCATTTCCGGCCTGCTGCAGCTGAACAAACCGCAACAGGCACTGTCCCTGATCCGCCAGGAAACCGACCGGGAGCAGGCCCGGCTGGCCACCGTGCTGGAGCATATCGCCGATCCCCTGGTCGGCGGCATACTGCTGGGCAAGATGGCCTATGCGGAGCAAAAGGGGGTACGGCTCGAGCTGGTCGAGGACAGCGCGCTCCATACCCGGCTGAGTGGTCGGGGCCAGGATGTGCTGATCTCGGTACTGGGCAACCTGCTCAACAATGCGGTCGACGCCGCCCTGCAGGGTGGCCAGCACCAGTCCAGGATCCGGCTGTTCTTTACCGATCTGGGTGAACAACTGCTGTTCGAGGTTGAAGACAATGGTCCGGGTGTGGATCCGGCCTTGATGGCCCATATCTTCCAAGATGGTTTTTCCACCAAGCCCGGCCGCCACCGAGGCATTGGACTGGCCTTGGTGCGCCAGCTGTGCCTGGAAAACGGCGGCGATATCAGCCTGGAAGACGGCGATCTGGGCGGCGCCTGTTTTATTGTGACCCTGGCCAAGACCCGGATGGCCCTGAACGAGGACAAGGCACCATGACCTTGAAACAATACGGTGTGCTGATCGTTGAAGACGATTTTCGCATTGCCGACATCAACCGGCAGTTTGTGGAGCAAACCCCGGGATTCAGGGTGTTGCATACCGCCAAGACCCGGGCCGAGGCCCTCGCCTTTCTCGGGCAGCAGGGCGGGCAGGTCAGCCTGGTGTTGCTCGATGCCTATATCCCCGATGCCACCGGCCTGGAACTGCTGTGGGAAATCCGCCAGCACTACCGCCATATCGATATCGTCATGGTCACCGCCGCCAAGGAGGTAGACACCATTCAGGAGGCCCTGCGCGGCGGCGTGTTCGACTACCTGATCAAGCCCACCCAGAGCGAGCGCATGGCCCATATGCTCAGCCGTTTTCGCCAGGAGCGGACCCTGCTCGAACAGAAACAGGAAATGAGCCAGGAAGAGCTGGATCAGGCGTTGAACCGGCATCAGACCACGCCAGCCGCCCCCCGAGCGGGTGGCGCCGTCTTGCCCAAGGGCATAGACAAGCTGACCCTGGAAACCGTCGTTGGCACCATGGAGCAGGCCGGGTCGCCGCAGACGGCGGTCAACCTGGCCAAGGCCATCGGCGCCAGCCGCTCCACCGCCCGCCGCTACCTGGAATACCTGGTCGCCCAGGGCATCGCCTGTGCCGAGCAGGACTACGGGGAAGTCGGCCGCCCCGAGCGCCGCTACCGGCTTAAAGGCTGACCATAGACTCAATCGAGCCGGAAACCGATTTTTAGCACCACCTGAAAATGGGCGATCTGGCCGTCCTTGATATGGCCACGCATTTCCATGACCTCGAACCAGTCCAGATGATCCACCGTCTCGGCAGCCTTGGCTACCGCCTGCTTGATGGCATCATCGTAGCCAAGGGGGGATGTACCGGCAACTTCTATCAGCTTGTAGACATGACTGGACATGGCATACCTCATCTTCAGAATGACCGTTAACCCTTAAGCAATAGCAGCCCCCGCCCGGTTCGTCGATTCCCTTTCGGCAGCCCTCCCGCCCCCGTGAACAATATAAACAAAATCTCCTTAATGCCGTTTTTTCAACTTATGGCGGAAATATTGTCCGTTAACAGGGTCGCGCTTATTTTGTCACTGAAACTTAACAAGGACGAACCAAGGAGTACTGCATGTTCCAACCATTGCGCAAACCCTTCAAACACTGGTCCCTGCTGGCCCTGCCCCTGGCCGCAATGGCCCTCGGTGGCACCTCGGCAGCCCAGGCCCAGGACTGGCAACCCACCCGGGCGGTGGAATACATAGCCCCGGCCAATCCGGGCGGCGGCTGGGATACCCTGGTACGCACCATGGCCAACGTAATCCGCGCCGAAAAGCTGTCCGAACAGAGCTTTGCCGCCATTAATATCCCCGGCGGCGGCGGCGCCGTGGCCTGGGCCCAGATTGCCCGGGACGACAAGAATGACAACAAATTGTTCGCCACCAGCCCGCCCATTATCCTGGTGCCACTGGCCGGGACTTCCCGTTTCAGCCACAAGGACTTTACCCCCATCGCCCGCATCAGCACCGATTACTCCATCGTGCTGGTACGCGCAGACTCCCCCTATCAGACCATAGGTGATCTGTTCGCGGCCATCGAAGCCAACCCGGGCCTGAGTGTCGGCGGCGGCTCGGCGGCGGGCTCCATGGATCATATCGCTATCGCCGGTGCCGCGGCCGAGGCGGGCCTGGAGCCCCGCCAGGTCAACTACATCGCCTTTTCCGGTGGCGGCGAGGCCATGATCAGCTTGATGGGCAAACATGTTGAAGCGGTAATCGGCGGCGCCGGCGAATCGGTCGGCCAGTTGCAGGGTGGCGAGCTGCGCGCCATTGCGGTGTCGTCACCGGAGCGTCTGACCGGGGCCCTGGCCGATGTGCCCACCTTCAAGGAACAGGGCTATGACTACACCTTCGATATCTGGCGCGGGGTGATGGCGCCGAAGCACATCTCTGCCGAGGCCCGGACCTATTACGAGAAACTGTTCGCCCGCATGATGGAAACCGACTCCTGGAAACAAGCCAGCACTCAGCTGGGCTGGCTCGACGCCTACCAGAACAGTGCCGAGTTCGGTGCCTTCCTCGATCAACAGCAGGCACAGTTCAGCTCGGTCCTGGGCGATCTAGGATTACTGAAGCGCTAACCGGCAGGCGGTGGGCCATGCCCGCCGCCCTCAGGCAGACAGGTATTAGTATGCAAAAACTTAATCTCAATCAAAGACTGGCCATCATCATCGGCCTGCTGGCGGCGGGCTATGTGTGGATGGCCTTCCATATTCCCACCTTTCCGCTTCCCCGGCCGGTAGACTCCGAGCTGTTCCCCAAGGTTCTAGGGCTGTCGTTGCTGATACTGGCGGTATTGCTGTTCTTTGAAAAAACCGGGCAACCGGTGGAAGAAGAGACCCAGGCCCAGCCCGGCCCCTTTTTCTTCAGCCCGCCCATGCGGGTGACGGTCACCTCCGTGGCCATCGCCGGCTACGCCTTTTTATTGCAGCCCCTGGGCTTTGTGCTGGCCTCGACCGGCCTCTGCTTCGGCCTGGCCAGTTACTATGGCTATCGTCATCATCTGATTAATCTGGCCGTATCCACCGGGGTGGTGCTGTCGCTCTATCTGCTGATGAGCTACGTGATGGACGTGCATCTGCCTAGCGGCGTGCTGCCCTTTTGATCAGGGAACGAGGTTTACGACTATGATGGATTCTTTTGAGAGTCTGGTTTACGGCTTTGGCATCGCCCTGGACCCGATGAATATCTTTTATGTGTTTGTCGGCGTGTTCGCCGGCACCATTATCGGCATGCTGCCCGGCCTGGGTCCCATCAGTGCCCTGGCACTGATGATCCCCATCACCTTCAGCATGGATCCGGCATCCGGCCTGATCCTGATGGCCGGTGTCTATTACGGCGCCATCTTCGGCGGCTCAACCTCCTCCATTTTGCTCAACGCCCCGGGCGTGGCGGGCACTGTCGCCACCTCCTTCGACGGCTACCCCATGGCCAAGAAAGGCCAGGCGGGCAAGGCGCTGGCCATTGCCGCCTATGCCTCCTTCGTCGGCGGCACCGTCTCGGTGATTGGCCTGATGCTAGTCGCCCCGCTGCTGTCCAGGGTCGCGGTCAGCTTCGGCCCGGCGGAATATTTCGCGCTGATGGTACTGGGCCTGACCGCGGTGATCAGCCTGTCGGACAAGTCCCTGATAAAAGGCCTGATCGCCGCCGTGATCGGCATGATGATTTCCATCGTCGGCATCGATCTGCAGACCGGCACCGAACGCTACACCTTCGGCAGCCTGGAGCTGATCGACGGAATCGACTTCCTGGTGGTCGCCCTCGGGGTGTTCGCCCTGGCGGAAGTCTTCTATATGCTGCTCAAGGGCGGCAGCGCCAAAGAGCAGCCCCGTAACAGAATAGGGTCGCTCAGGCTCAGCAAATCAGAGGTCAAGGACATCGCCGGTCCGGTCGGGCGCAGCTCGGTGCTCGGTTTCCTGGTCGGGGTGCTGCCCGGCGCCGGCGCCACCGTCGGCTCCTTCCTGGGCTACATCCTGGAAAAGCGTCTGGCCAAAGACGGCGACAGCTTCGGCCAAGGCAACATCAAGGGGGTCGCGGCCCCCGAGGCGGCCAACAACGCCGCCTGTGGTGGCTCCTTCGTGCCCCTGCTCACCCTGGGGGTACCCGGCTCCGGCACCACGGCAGTGCTGCTCGGCGCCCTGCTGGTCATGGGGGTGACCCCGGGTCCCATGATGCTGGAGCAGCGCCCGGATGTGTTCTGGGGGGTGATCGCCAGCATGTATGTGGGCAATATCTTCCTGCTGGTGCTGAACCTGCCGCTGATCCCCTATATCGCCCGCATCCTGGACATGCCCAAACCGCTGCTGCTGGCCATGATCCTGATCTTCTGCATGATAGGCGTATACGGCATGAGCTTTAACGTATTCGACCTGTTGCTGTTACTCGGCTTCGGGCTGATGGGCCTCGGCATGCGGCTGTTCGGCTTTCCTTCGGCACCGCTGATCCTGGCGCTGATCCTGGGTGCGCTGATGGAAGAATCCATGCGCCGGGCGCTGCAGATCTCCGGCGGTGACTGGATGACCTTTGTCGACAAGCCGATCTCCATGTGGCTGCTGATCCTCACCGGACTGTCCCTGCTGTTGCCGCTGGTGAAAAAGGCCATCAGGATGATGCGCCCTGCCGGCCAAACCAAAACCGCTTGAGCAGTAATAACCGTTTCTGACCGACGTCAGGAGCCGATAAGCAGACCCTCTGTGCCAGGGCCGGGAAATGCTCCTGTCGTTCAGGCATTCCCGCCATCCCTGGCGGTCAGATGGCGCAGTGGAGCCCCCATGGATGGGTTGATGACGAGTCTGCATTCGCTCCTGGCTCCTGTCTTTACAACAATAAGTTAGCGGTATCAAGGTTACCTATTTAAGCGCCATACGGCGCTTTTTTACATCAACAACTGCCCTGCTCCGATAACACACATCTTGCTCCCGCCCCACCGTTGCCCTACCCTAACGGCTCACCAGCGGCCATATTTTGAGCTGTACCTGCCGGTGCGGCGGCGCTGGAAGCACTCCGGGATCCTGTCGATGTCGTTAATTTTTTCCCTGATGCAGCAGATGAGCGTGTTTCTGGTCATCGCCTACCTGCTGTCGAAAACCCCCCTGTTTAAGCCGATGGTGAACTACTCCATCCGCCTGCCGCACAAGATGGTCATCTATCTGGTGTTTTCCGGCTTCTGTATCATGGGCAGCTATTTTGGTCTGGGAGTGCAGGATGCCATCGCCAATACCCGGGCGGTGGGTGCCGTGCTCGGCGGCCTGCTGGGCGGCCCCGTCACCGGACTGCTGGTCGGCCTGACCGGCGGCCTGCACCGCTATTCGATGGGCGGCTTTACCGATCTGGCCTGTGCCATTTCCACCACCCTCGAAGGCCTGCTGGGCGGCCTGGTCCACTACCGCTTGGTCAAGCGGGGCGAGATGGCCAGACTGTTTTCCCCTTGGGTGGCGTTTGCCACTACCCTGGCGGCCGAAACCCTGCAGATGGCCACCATACTGCTGGTGGCCAAGCCCTTCGGGCAGGCCCTGGCCCTGGTACAGGTGATAGCCGCGCCCATGCTGATAAACAACGCCACCGGTGCCGCGTTGTTTATCAGCATGATCCGCGACCAGAAGACCATGTACGAAAAATTCTCCAGCAGTTTTTCCGCCCGGGCCCTGAACATAGCCCAGCGCACCGTCGGCATCATGGCCAAAGGGCTGAATAGCGAGTCCGCCCAACAGATCTGCCGTATCCTCCATGAAGAAACCGGGGTCGCCGCCGTGGCCGTTACCGACCGGGAACGGCTCCTGGCCTTCACCGGCCTGGGTCATGAACACCACAGGCCCGGCGCCGCCATTTCCTCTCCCCTGACCCTGAAGGCGATCCGTGACCATGAGGTCAAATTTGCCGACGGCTACCAAGTGCCCTATGCCTGCTCCCTGGCCGAGGATTGCCAGCTCGGCTCGGTGCTGGTGATCCCCATTCGGGGAGAAACCTGCATCCTCGGCACCATCAAACTCTATGAGCCGAAGAAGCGCCTGTTCCTGAAGATCAACCGCACCCTGGGCGAAGGCATCGCCAGCCTGCTGGCCCACCAGCTGCTGACCGGCCGGCTCGAGCAGCAGCAACAGCTGCTCACCCAATCCGAACTCAAGCTGGCCCATGCCCAGGTCAACCCCCATTTCCTGTTCAATGCCCTCAACACCATAGGCGCCATCACCCGTCGGGAACCGGACAAGGCGCGGGAGCTGTTGCTGCATCTGTCGAATTTCTTCCGCAAGAACCTCAAGCGATCCGGCGAGCAAACCACGCTGGCCGAAGAGCTGGAACACGTGGTTGCCTATCTGGCCATCGAGCAGGCCCGCTTCAACGACCGGCTGGAAGTGAGCTTTGATATTCCCGAGCCGCTGCTCGGCTTGCGACTGCCTACCTTTACCCTGCAACCCATCATCGAGAACGCCATCAAACACGGTGTTTCCACCCTGCTCGAGCAGGGGCAGATCCGGGTCACCGCCGGCATCGAAGCCGGCGTGGTCAAGCTCAGGGTCACCGACAATGCCGGCACCTATCAGGCCAGGGCCGACGGCGACGGCCTGGGCCTGAGCCTGGTCGACAAACGGGTGAAGTGCCTCTACGGAACGCACTTCGGGGTCGACATCAGGGTGGAGCCCGAACGATGGACCCAGGTGACCGTTTCACTTCCCCAGCAGGAGGCCCGCACATGATCAGCGCCCTGATCGTCGATGATGAACCCTATGCCCGCGCCGAGCTGGCGGAATTGTTGCGCGAGCTGGGCGGGGTCACCGTCCTGGCCGAGGCCGGTAACGCCCTGGAAGCCATGGCGCTGCTGCAACAACACAGACCCGAGGTGGTCTTCCTCGATATCCAGATGCCGAAGATCAGCGGCCTGGAACTGCTGTCGATGCTGGATCCCAAGCAGATCCCCCGGGTGGTGTTCGTCACCGCCCACGATGAATATGCCATCCAGGCTTTCGAGGACAATGCCTTCGATTATCTGCTCAAGCCGGTGTCCAAGCCCCGGCTGCAGAAGACCCTGGACCGCCTCAAACAAACGCTTCCCCCCCAGGATCTGGGTCCCGTGACCCCGCCCCTAACCACCATCCCCGGCTATCAGCAACAACGCATCCGGCTGGTGCCGCTGGCAGAAGTGGAATACATCTATTCCGATCTGGGCGGGGTCCATCTGGTCACCCGGGAAGGGGAATACCATACCCAGCTGACCCTCAAGGTGCTAGAGCAGCGCACCGCCCTGCTGCGGGTCCACCGCCAGTACCTGGTGAAGGCGGATGCCATCCGGGAAATCACCTTGCGGGATAACCATAGCGCCGAGCTGGAAACCCAGCTGGGCCATACCTTGCCGGTCAGCCGACGCTACCTGAAGACACTGAAAAGCCGGCTGGGTCTGCAGCTGCCGTGACCCGGATCACGACACCCGTCGCTCACAGGTTACTTACAACCGCTTAACATCCTATATGACCGCTTACCCAAACAGGGCGGGCTTTTTCTAAGCGACTCCCTACACTGACCACGACACACCCATTCAGCCAAGGAGTTGCGCTTATGTTGTGGTTTTTACTCTGTACCGGCCTGCTGGTCGCCGGCTACTTCAGCTACGGAAAGTTTATCGAGCGGTTATTCGGGCCCCGTCCGGAACTGGATACCCCGGCCATCACCATGGCCGACGGCGTCGACTATGTGCCCATGTCGGATAAAAAAATCTACCTGGTGCAGCTGCTCAATATTGCCGGCCTGGGCCCCATCTTCGGCCCCATCCTGGGGGCTCTCTACGGCCCCGTAGCCATGCTGTGGATCGTCTTCGGCTGTATCTTCGCCGGCGCCGTCCATGATTATTTCTCCGGCATGCTGTCGGTGCGCGCCAAAGGTGCCTCGGTACCGACCGTGGTGGGCGAGCAGCTGGGCAGTATCGCCAAGCATTTCATGAATATCTTCGCGGTGATCCTGCTGCTGCTGGTGGGCGTGGTGTTCGTGCTGGGCCCGGCCAAGCTGCTCGGCAACCTGTCCGGCATGGCGGTCACCATTTGGGTCGCCATTATCTTCGGTTATTACATACTGGCCACCCTGGTGCCCATCGACAAGATCATCGGCCGCTTCTATCCACTGTTCGGTGCCCTGCTGGTATTTATGTCGGTCGGCCTGCTGCTCGGCCAGGCCTTTAGCGGCAAGGGCTTCTACCAGACCGGTATCGATTTCGCCAACCTGCATCCCGAAGGCCTGCCCCTGTGGCCGCTGCTGTTTATCACCATCGCCTGTGGTGCCGTGTCCGGTTTCCACGCCACCCAGTCACCGCTGATGGCCCGCTGTATGCAGAACGAGCGCTCCGGCCGCTTCATCTTCTACGGCGCCATGATCGGCGAAGGCGTGATAGCACTGATCTGGTGCAGCTTGGGCCTGTCCTTCTATGAAGGTACCGATGCGCTGAATGCCACCCTCGCCAGCGGCGGTCCGGCGGCCGTGGTCCATGAGGTGTCCACCAACCTGCTGGGCACCGTCGGCGGCGTGCTCGCCATCCTGGGGGTGGTGATACTGCCGATCACCTCCGGCGATACCGCGTTTCGCAGTGCCCGGCTGATCGTGGCCGAGTTCCTCAAGCTGGGACAACAGGCCCTGCCCAAGCGTCTGCTGATCGCCGTGCCCATGTTCGTGGTCGGCTACCTGATCACCCAGGCTGAATTCGGTGTGATCTGGCGCTACTTCGGCTGGGCCAACCAGACCACCGCCATGATCATGCTCTGGGCCGCCGCCGCCTATCTGGCGAAAGCAGGCAAGCTGCACTGGGTATGTACCATTCCCGCCATCTTTATGACGGCGGTGACCTTCACCTACCTAGCCAATGCGGAAATCGGCTTCGGCCTGGCCCTGCAGCCGGCTACCTATATTGGCCTGGCGGTCACCCTGGTGTTTACCGTCGCCTTCCTGCTCAAGTTCCGCCCCGCCAAGGTGGCGACGGCGCAAGGGGAAAGTGCCTGACCGTCCGGCTCCGGCGACTGCCGGGTCCATTGGACCTTCCTTAAATAGAGCAGCCAGAAACAACAAGAGCGCCGATTGGCGCTCTTGTTGTTTCTGGCTGCTGCTGCCTTGTGTCTTCCTTTGGGCCCGGGCTTTTGGCCCTGGCTCCCTGCCCGGCGCCGGATTAGGCGAAAGGCGTTCGGGGTGCTTGCCGGTCGGGTAGTCCGGCTTGCGGCAGAATCCGAGGATATCGGCCTGCCTGTTCCCAGAAGATGGATACATGATAACCAACAATGCCGGGGGAGTGGTTGCAAAGATAACCTTAAAAAACATTCTTTTAGCAATCATTCACTCCATTTATAATTAAATTAAAACAACTATTGCCAGGTAATGTAAATTTGAGCAACCCATTACAACTCGACCGTACCGATCGCCGGATCCTTGAATTGATGCAGCGTAATGGCCGCATCAGCAACCTGGAGCTGGCCGAGCGGGTCGGTCTGTCCCCTTCCCCCTGCTCCCGTCGGGTCAAGGCACTGGAGGAAGCCGGCCTGATCGCCGACCATGTGACCCTGCTCGATGCCGCTCGGCTGGGGTTGAGCCTGCAGGCCTACATTCATATCTCCCTGGATCGCCACACCCCGGATCGCTTCGAGGCATTTGACAAGGCCATGGCCGATTTTCCCGAGGTGCTGGAGTGTGATCTGATCACCGGCACCGATGCCGACTATCAGCTGAAGGTGGTGGTGCGCGACATGGAGCACTACCAGCAGTTCCTGCTGGGCAAGCTGACCCGCCTGGAAGGGGTGACCGGGGTCCGCTCCAGCTTCGTGCTGCGCCGGATCAAGCGGGAAACCGCCCTGCCCCTGGAACACCTGGGTTAAGGCATACCGAGGTCAGAACATTGTCAGGGGCTCAGGAACGCAGATAAATAACCGCCAGCAAGGCGGCGCCCAGCAGCAGCTTGTTGCGCAATTTGCGGGGCATGTTGGCCAGCCGCCAGAGCATCCCGGCCTGCGGCAGTTTGCTGACCAGCTCCAGCAAATCCGGCTTCGCCTGCTGTTGCTGGCGGCGCAGTTGATTGGTCAATAGCTTCAGCCGCAGCGCCTCTGCCTGTAGCTGGAGTAACTGCCGTTCCTGCCGCAATGATTTATGCATCGGCTCACTCCTTCAAAGACAGATCCGACATGGTCTTTTTACCCTGGATATAGGCGACGTCTTCCTGTAACTCACGCAGCGTCTCGGCCAGGAATTGTCTCTGACCGGCAAGATTCCTGTGAATGGCCCAGAGCGCCCAGCACATCATCAGCAACAAGCCCGCCGCCAGTCCGAAAAACACCCAGATCCTGGCCGAAGGCGAAAGCACCAGGTTCAGGCCGAATAACAGGCTGATGTAGGACATAAAGAATAAGAAAACCGCCGAAGCCGCCAGTATGCCCAACTGCACCATGCGCTCTTTCTGTGCCACAAACTCGATGCGAGCCATCTTAAAGCGGACAAACAGCAACTCGGTAATGGTATGCAACAATTCCTTCAGCGAATTGATCTGACCGCTCATAGACCCGTCCTTCTGAGTAAGATAGTGACCATGATAGCCGAGGATGTCGCTCCCGTTGCAGCCTCGACGGCCGGCCAACGGCACCCCGTAATCCTGCCGACTCAGCGGCCATTACGGCTCAGCAAGGCCCCCAGCACCAAGCCGATCAGGGCCGCTATGCCCATCGCCTGGTAGGGATTCTTGTGCACCAGATCGTCGGTATGTGCCGCCGCTTGTCGGGTTCGCTCCACCAGCGAGCTTTCCAGCTCTGAAAACTGCTGCTGCGCCCTGTGCAACTGTGCCTTCAGCTTTTCCTTCAGCTCTTTGCCTTCCTGGGTGCCATCATCGACGGCCGCCTTATAGAGCGCTTCAGCATCCTTGAGTACCTGCTTCACATCCTCCAGCAGTGCGGCCCTTTCTGCTTCATAATTCCGGTTCATGGTGACTCCTGACGTTACGGTTGAAACGCTGAGTATAGTCGGCGTTACGCAACCGCATCCGGCACGCAGAACGTCAATAGGTCATGATCTGGCCGTGCATGGCAAAAAAACAAGACCCCTCCCTTGGTCTTGTTTAAATCACATCGGTAAGAGACGGCCTAGGCTGTGTCCCGGTACTGTTCATAATGTCGTCGCCGCCCCGACAGGGCGCGACCCGAAGGGCCGAGAGGCCGGGCCGCTCCGTTGCCGCGTTGCTGAACGCTGATGTGGGATCACCAAACTCCACGGCAAGCGCCTTACCCCGAAGCGTAATTAATGCGCAGTAACGGAACACACCCTAGCCTTTGACACTCAGCCGGTAGTCGGGGGTGGTATTCAGCGGACAGGAATAAAGATATTCGCCGGGTTCAAGCTCGATTTCATAGTCCTGGCTGGTTCCCGTTACCAGGCCTCCGCCGGAGACGCTGGGCAACAAGGCTCGGTCCACTAGGCTGGCGCCCCGCAACCAGAACCCCAGCTCATAGGACACATTCTTGTTAGTCACCCTGAAGATATAGCGACCGGGTTCGAGCTCCAGTGTCCGGGCCTGCATCAGCCGCTCATCGGCGGTCTGGGCATTGATCCGCTCGCAGTCGGCCTTGGTCCTGGTGGTATAGCCGTGATCAACACCATTCTCGCTTTCGACAAATTGACAGCCGGTCTGAGTCAGCTCGATGACCTCGGGTGCTTCGGCCTGCACGACAACGGGCAGGGCCAACACCAGTGAGCAGACACTCGCGCGTAAAAAAGGGGAAAAAAGGAGTTTGTTCATTGTATTTACCTCAATGATATCCGGCTCAGATCCGAACCATAACGGACCTTAATGACAATGACCGGGACAAGCGGCAAAAAAATACCGGTCTCGCGGCCGGTATCCGGCAAGCCTGGGTCTGGCCTTGCCTTTTGGACCGCGACCCGAAGGGCTGAGGCTGTGCCGTTTCGTGGCCGCGAGCTTACCGCTGATGTGGGCCCACCAAACGGCACGCTAAGCGCCTTGCCCCGGAGCGCCACAGCCTCGGCGACATGAATGCAGGGTAACGGGACACACCCTAGACCCGGGACAATACATTCCAAGGTGGCACCAGCCTGCTAACCTTCTAGCATGTTACCGACGAATGATGGATTGACGTGACACTGCTGACCGACAAGAGGCGGCTGGGTGCCTTACCGCTGGTGCCTGTGCTGTTTTCCTGGGCCTGCACCAACAACGCCCAGGCTGCGTGCGAGCAGGTGCTGCCTGGGGCCCAACAGCAGCAAAAGCTGCAAACCGTGTTGCTGGCCGGTACCGGCCTGATTACCCTGTGGGGAGTGGCCAACTGGGATTATTTCAGCCGGGTCCCCCATGCGCAGTCGGAAGGCTGGTTTGGTCAGCACACCAACGAGGGCGGTGCCGATAAACTGGGACACCTATACAGCGTTTACGCCGCGTCACAGGGACTTGGCTACCTCTATGAACAATGGTGTTTCACGCCCGGGGATGCCGCCCTCTATGGCGCCCTCAGCGCGTTTGCGGTGTTCGGCTATATGGAAGTGGGTGATTCGTTCAGCGACTTTGGCTTTTCTTATGAAGATGTTATCGCCAATGGGGTGGGCAGCACCGCCAGCTATTATCTGAGCATTTACCCGGAGCTGGCCGAAAAAATAGACATCCGCTGGGAATACGGAGTTAAGCCACAACAGGCCGATTTCATCACCGACTACCAGAATTCGAAATTCCTGGTCGCGCTAAAGCTCAGCGGCTTCGATGCCTTCAAGCAAGGGGTATTGAAATACGGCGAGCTGCATCTCGGGTATCTTGCAAGGGGCTATTCGGATCCGACCCAGATCAACGAACGCAGCCTCTATTTGGGCGTGGGGCTCAGCCTGTCGGAGTTGTTCCGCCAGACCGGACATCACAAAACTGCCACCCTATTTAACTATTACCAGGCCCCCGGCACCTATATCACCACCGAGAAACAGCTGTCTGACTAAGAACCCGCGCCTCAACTAGGCCTGCTGCATCGGTTCGCGGCGTCGGTAACTCTTGATCCTGAACCTGGGCTCGAAACCCTGCCGCCGGTACAAGTCCTCGCCGGCGCCCGAGGCCTGCAGGGTGATATGCCGGTCTCCCCAATCCTGACAGGCAGCAATCAGCCGTTGCATCAGCCCATTGGCAATGCCCTTACCCCGATGCTCCGGCGGTACCCCCACCTGGTGCACACCGATCACCTCCCCCGTCTTGTTGAGCAAGGCGGTGGCCACCGCCTCCCCTTCGCGTTCGGCCAGCCGCAGGCGAACCTCGGGCTCCCCGGCTATCGCCGGATCACGGTCTCGTCTATGGCGTAGCCGAAGGCCCGGCTGCAGACCTGGGTCCAGCCGGCTATTTGCCCGGAGGCGGTCATCGGCCTGATCTGCAATTCATCCCGTGGCTCAACCACCCGGTCAGACAAACTCAGGTGCATCGCCTGTTACTCCAGGCAAACGGCAAAGTCCCGGGCAAGCAACGCCTGCCCATCCGATGCAGGCACCCGGCCCCATGGTCACCATGGATATGCGCGATTTCTATCTCAAGGATTTGAGCCTGAACGGTTGCATCGCATGGGATGAACCTGTCTTTCCAAACCTGATCGAATATATTGAGAAAGGCGAAATCAAACCCTTGCTGGCGAAAACCTACGAACCTAAAGATCTCGCGATTGCGCAACAGGAGTTTCTGAAAAAAATACATTTCGGAAACTTTCTACTGGTGCCGCCGCAATGATATAGGCTCATGCCTCTTTTCTCTTGACGGGCCGGTAGTGGACTTGCACTACCACATTATCCGGCCGCCGCCATACTTACCGGAACAGCGCCAGGCTGGCGTACCAACAAAAAAAGGCCTTGCTTGATGCAAGGCCTTTTGGTTTCCGATTTAACTAACCGTGATCCGCTTACTCGCCGTAGGCTTCGGTGGGCAGACAGCTGCAGAACAGGTTACGGTCGCCGAACACATCGTCGATGCGGTTGACGGTGGGCCAGAACTTGGAGCGACGCACGTCATCAGACGGGAACACCGCCAGCTCGCGGCTGTAGGCCCGGTTCCACTCGTTGTCCATCACGTCATCCTGGGTATGCGGCGCGTTGACCAGGGGGTTGTCTTCCAGGGTCCAAGTGCCGTTCTCCACCTGACGGATTTCTTCGCGGATCTGCTTCATGGCATTGATGAAACGATCGATCTCGGCTTTGGACTCGGACTCGGTCGGCTCAATCATCAGGGTACCGGCCACCGGGAAACTCATGGTCGGTGCATGGAACCCAAAGTCGTTCAGGCGCTTGGCCACGTCCAGCTCGCTGATGCCGCTGGACTCTTTCAGCGGGCGCATATCCACGATGCACTCGTGGGCAACGCGATCGTTACGGCCGGTATAGAGGATGGAGTAATCCTCGGCCAGACTCTTCATCAGGTAGTTGGCATTGAGGATCGCCAGCTGGGTGGAGCGCTTCAGGCCTTCGTCGCCCAGCAGGGCGGTGTACATCCAGCTGATCGGCAGTATGCTGGCCGAGCCGAACGGCGCGGCAGACACGGCGCCGTTGTCACGGCTGTCCTTGTCGGTTTTCACTACCGCATGGCCGGCCACAAACGGTGCCAGGTGCGCCTTGACGCCGATAGGGCCCATGCCGGGGCCGCCGCCGCCATGGGGGATGGCGAAGGTCTTGTGCAGGTTCAGGTGAGACACATCGGAGCCGATAAAGCCGGGCGAGGTAATCCCCACCTGGGCGTTCATGTTGGCGCCGTCCATATACACCTGGCCGCCGTAGCTGTGAATGATCTCGCAGATCTCGCGGATGCTCTCTTCGTATACGCCGTGGGTAGACGGATAGGTCGCCATGATGCACGACAGGTTCTCGCCCGCTTCCGCCGCCTTGACCTTGAGATCGGCCATGTCGACGTTGCCTTTCTTGTCGCAGGCCACCACGATCACCTTCATGTTGGCCATCTGGGCAGAGGCCGGGTTGGTGCCGTGGGCGGAGCTCGGGATCAGGCAGATGTCGCGGTGCCCTTCACCACGGGACTCGTGATATTTCTTGATCGCCAGCAGGCCGGCATACTCGCCCTGGGCGCCCGAGTTGGGCTGAATGCAGATGGCGTCGTAACCGGTGACCTTCACCAGCCAGTCTTCCAGCTCGGCAATCATCTGCTGATAACCCTGAGTCTGGTCCAGCGGCGCGAACGGGTGGATCTGGGCAAATTCGGGCCAGCTCACCGGCACCATCTCGGCGGTGGCGTTGAGCTTCATGGTACAGGAGCCCAGGGAGATCATGCCGTAGTTGAGCGCCAGATCCTTCATTTCCAGCTTGTGGATGTAACGCAGCATCTCGGTTTCGGAGTGATACTTATTGAACACTTCGTGGACGAGGATGGCGTTGTCGCGCTGCAGCTCGGCCGGGATGGAATCGGTGCCGGCGGCGGCCTTGGTATCCAGGGCGTCCACATCCAGGCCATGGCCTTCACCCAGGAAAATGTCGAACAGCTCGGCCACATCATTACGGGTGGTGGTTTCCGACAGCGACACGCCCAGGGCGCCGTCCAGATCGGTACGCAGGTTGGCACCTTTGGCCAGGGCACGCTTGATGATGGCGTCCTTGTCCGCGGTCACCACGGTCAGGGTGTCGAACCAGGTGTCGTGCTTGAGGGCAACGCCCTTGGACTGCAGGCCCAGCGCCAGGATATCGGTCAGGCGGTGAACCCGGTTGGCGATGCGCTTGAGGCCTTCGGGGCCGTGGTACACGGCGAAGAAGCTGGACATGTTGGCCAGCAGCACCTGGGCGGTACAGATGTTGGAGTTGGCCTTTTCGCGGCGGATATGCTGCTCGCGGGTTTGCATTGCCATGCGCAGGGCCGGCTTGCCACGGGTATCCTTGGACACACCGATAATACGGCCCGGCAGCGAGCGTTTGTGGGCGTCGCGGGTGGCGAAGAAGGCGGCGTGCGGGCCACCGTAGCCCATGGGCACGCCAAAGCGCTGGGCGTTGCCCAGTACCACATCGGCACCCAGGGCACCCGGGGCCTTCAGCAACACCAGGGAGAGAATGTCAGCGGCCACACAGGCGATACCTTTCTGCTCCTGTACCTTCTCGATCAGGCCCTTGATGTCGCGGACCTGGCCGGTGGTGGACGGATACTGGAACAGGGCACCGAATACCTCGTGCTCCACCACGGCGTCGGCCGGGGCGACTTTGATCTCGAAGCCGTAGTGCTCGGCACGCTCCTTGACCACGTCTATGGTCTGCGGGTGCACGTCATCGGCAATAAAGAAGATATTGGCTTTCTTGTTCTTGCTGACCCGCTTGGCCAGGGCCATGGCTTCGGCGGCGGCGGTGGCTTCGTCCAGCAGCGAGGCGCTGGCCAGATCCAGGCCAGTCAGATCCTGAGTCAGTTGTTGGAAATTGAGCAGTGCTTCCAGGCGACCCTGGGCAATCTCGGGCTGATAAGGGGTATAGGCGGTATACCAGCCCGGGTTTTCCAGCACGTTACGCTGGATCACCAGGGGTACATGGGTGTCGTGATACCCCATGCCGATATAGCTCTTGTTGACCTTGTTTTTCCGGGCCAGGGATTTCAGGTAAGCCAGGGCCTCTACCTCGGTGCGGCTGGCACCGATGCCCAAGGGCTGGTCGTTGAGGATATTGGCAGGTACCGTCTGGCGGATCAGGTCGTCCAGCGATTCGGCGCCGACCACGGCCAGCATGGCCTGTACATCCTGCTCGGACGGGCCGATATGCCGACCGATAAATTCATTATTCTGCTCAAGTTCAAACAAAGACTGGGTCATTTTATTCACTTCCTTAACAGGCCAGCAGCCTGGAGGCATACAGACAACCGGCCCAGGGGGATTCAGTTACCGGCAAGGTCTGACATTGGATTGTTGCGCGTCGGTCAAAGGACTTGCTTCGCCGACATGTCGTGGCAGAAGCGGTCTCCTTACCGTCCATCCGGCAGCGAATGCCGCCGGATGAATAAACATCAACAAAGCCCCCTGTTCGGGGGCTTGTGCTTATTCTTCGTCGATGCTGTTTTCGTAGCCGGCCGCATCCAGCAGCTCGTCCAGCTCGGACGCGTCGGCCAGCTTGATGCGGAACAACCAGCCGTCACCGAACGGATCTGAGTTGACCAGCTCGGGGCTGTCTTCCAGCGCGTCGTTAACGGCAAGGATTTCGCCAGTGACCGGGGAGTAGATATCGGAAGCGGCCTTGACGGACTCGGCCACGGCGCAATCTTCACCGGCATCGACGCTACGGCCGACTTCGGGCAGCTCAACGAACACCATGTCACCCAACAGGTCCTGAGCATGCTCGGTAATACCGATCACCGCTTCGCCATTCTCTTCAACCCGAACCCATTCGTGAGACTGGGCATATTTCAATTCGCTGGGGATATTGCTCATTTCGTTGTTCCTCTTGATGCTTAAACTGGTTCTTAAAATTCGGCGACTGCTTTACCGAACCGGACAAATGAGGGCTTGACCACAGAAACCGGCAGCCATTTTTTACGCAATTCGACTTCCGCATCGGCACCTATGTTGCGGGGAACCCGCGCCAGGGCGATGCTGTGTCCCAGTGTAGGCGAGAAGGTGCCGGAAGTAATAACACCAAGTTGCTCATTACCCTGTTCGTCGGTAAAACGCACCTGGGTGCCAGCGCGCAACACGCCTTTCTCTTTCATGACCAGGCCAACCAGCTTGGGCTGGCTGCCTTCGGCTTTCTGGGCTTCGAGCACGGCACGACCGATAAAGTCACGCTCCGCCGGCTCCCAGGCGACAGTCCAGGCCATGTTGGCGGCCAGGGGAGACACGCTTTCGTCCATGTCCTGGCCATAGAGGTTCATGCCCGCTTCCAGGCGCAGGGTATCCCGGGCGCCCAGGCCACAGGGACGCACGCCCGCGGCCAGCAGGGCATTCCACAGCTCGGCGGCGGCGCTGGCGGAAACCACGATCTCGTAGCCGTCTTCACCGGTGTAACCGGTAGAGGCGATAAAAAGGTCGCCGGACTGCACGCCGAAGAAGGGTTTCATGCCTTCCACCGCGGCATTCTGCTCGGCGGTGAACACCTGGGCGGCCTTGGCCTTGGCGTTGGGGCCCTGTACCGCGATCATCGCCAGTTCGGGGCGTTCGGTGAGGATGACATCAAAGCCCTGGGCCTGCTTGCTCATCCAGGCCAGATCTTTGTCGCGGGTGGCGGAGTTCACTATCATGCGATAGTCGTCGTCGGCGAAGTAATAGGTGATCAGATCATCGATGACGCCGCCCTGTTCGTTGAGCATGCCGCTGTAGATGGCCTTGCCGGGCTGGGTTAGGCGAGCCACGTCGTTGGCGAGCAGTCGTTGCAGGAAGGCTTTGGCCTGGCTGCCCTTGACGTCGACGATGGTCATGTGGGAGACGTCGAACATGCCGGCATCCTGACGGACCGCATGGTGTTCCTCAAGCTGGGAACCATAGTTGATGGGCATATCCCAACCGTGAAAATCCACCATCTTGGCACCGGCTTCCAGGTGCTGGGGATGCAAAACTGTTTGCTGAGTCATGGCTCTATCCTTTTCTTCAGGCCCGGCCTGTAAGCGATAATCCGATATTGCCCCTTGATTATACTCAAGCGGACCGCCGATAGAACCGGGGAGCACTCAAAAAAAACTAATCATTACCTGAAGGTTAAAAGTATGTGACAAATGAAACAACAACATCTTAAGCCATAAAAAACATAACATTTGGTTTAAATAACTAATCACCCCCGTAAAATCGCTCTATAAACAAAATAAATCACACAAAAACAGGCGAAACACAGATTGATTTGCAGACAAACTGCCTGAAAAAGCCCAAGATAAACTAATCAAAAAACATCATCGGATTAGTTTTTTTCAGGCTGACACAGCCCGGGTAGCTGCCCGCTCGTCCCCAGGGCATGCTCGGCAAAGACGCGTTTAACCTGCGGCAAACGGTTGGTCAGCCCCAGGCCCAGGCCACGGATCACCGGAGCCAGGGGCAGGCGCAGCCCGAACAGGCGTTTTAACGCTTCCATGGCCGCCAGCAGGGTGGCGGCCTCGGCCTTGCGCCAACGTTCGAAGCTTTTCAGCTGCTCGTACTGGCCGATATCGCCCCCTTGCGCCTGGATCTTGCCCAGGGTTTCCGCCAGGGCGGCCGCATCCAGCAAGCCCAGGTTCACACCCTGCCCCGCCAGCGGGTGTACGGTATGGGCCGCATCGCCTACCAACGCCCAGCGGGGGCCGCAGAATTGCTTGCTGTAACGAGCCCGCAGCGGGATGCTCTGCCGCGGCCCCAGCACCCAGCACAAACCCAGGCGCAGATCAAAGGCGTGGGACAGGGCCTTGTTGAATTCGGCGTCATCCATCCGGGTCAGAGCCTCGGCCCGCTCCGGCGGGCAGGACCAGACGATCGAGCATTGATGGGCATCGGCCAGGGGCAGGAAGGCCAGGATCTCCTGGCCACGGAAGATTTGCCGGGCGGTCTGGTCATGGGGCTCGGCGGTATGGATGGTGGCCACCAGGGCGGCATGATCATAATCCCATTCCACCAGCCCGGGATTAAGCTGTTCGCGCACCGAAGAGCGGGCGCCGTCCGCCCCCACCAGCAGGCGACCGGTAATGGGGGTGCCGTCATCCAGCAGCACGAATACACCCTGCTCCCCCGCCGCCATCTTGCTGGCCCGGGCTGGCATATGCAGCCGGATGTGGGCGCTGGCCCGAGCCGCCGCCAGCAGTGACTGTTGCAGCAGGCTGTTTTCGACGATATGGCCGAGCCTGGGTTGCTGCACGTCTTGCGCGGAGAAATGAATGCGGCCGAAACTGTCCGCTTCCCAGACCTCCATTTCGGTATAGGGGCCGAGCCGCTCGCCGGGCCAGGCGCCCAGCCGTTCGAACAGGGTCTGGGACGCCAGGTTAATGGCGCTGACCCGGTTGTCGGGGATCTCGGGCAACTGGTCATCAGGCACCTGACCTTCGACCACCGCCGCCGTCAATCCGGTGTCTTTCAAGGCCAGTGCCAGGGTCAGACCGACCAAGCCGCCGCCGATAATAATCACATCTACTGCTTGCATGAATTACCTCTTGCCCATGGCGCGCCACGCCAGCTTGTCTTTCCAGGGCCGGATACCGGCCATCGCCATCAACCCCAGGTTGCGACCGGCCACCAGCGGCCAGTGATTATTGGAAAACATCAGCGCCAGCCCGGTGGTCAGCCGGGTAGTGATGGCTTGATCCGCCTGCCGCTTGGCCCCATAGGCGCTCAGCACCGGATAGCTGCCGATATCCTGCCCCCGGGCCAGGGCCTTGCCCAGGCAGTCGACCAGATCGGCCACATCCCGCAGGCCAAGGTTGAAGCCCTGGCCGGCGATGGGATGCAGCAGGTGGGCGGCATTGCCCACCAATACGCATCTGTGATGCCAGGGTTTGAGCAGTTGATCGAGCACCAGGGGATAGAGGTGTCGCTGCCCTACCCGCTTGAGACGACCCAGCCGGTAGCCAAAGAGCTGCTGCAGGCGGGCCAAGAAGGCGTCATCCGGCAGCTGCATAATGGCCGCGGCCTGCTCCGGGTGGGCACACCATACCAGGGAGCTGCGCCCGCCGGACATGGGCAACAGCGCCACCGGCCCCTGCTCGGTAAAACGCTCGAAGGCGCGCCCGTCCGGCATGATGCCGGTTTCAATATTGGCGATCACCGCACTCTGGCCGTAATCCAGGCGTTCACTTTGCAGCCCCAGCCGCCGCCGGACAGGCGACTGGACCCCGTCGGCCGCCACCAGCAGACCCGCAGACAGCTTCCGGCCATCGCTCAGCACCAGCCTGACCCGCTGTGGCTGCTGTTCAAGCTCGTCGATCTGGGCGGGACAATAAAGGTGAATATTGGCCGTCTCGGCCATGGCCCGATAGAGCAGGGCCCCCACCGGGTGCAGCTCCACCACATAGCCCAGGGCCGGCAGCCGGTATTCTCCGGCTTGCATCTGAACCTGACCGAAATGGCCTCGATCCGAGACATGGATATGGGTGATGGGTGTGGCAAGCTCCGCCAGCCGGGACCAGAGTCCCAGGCTGTCGAGCAGCTCCCTGCTATGCCAGGCCAAGGCGATACACCTGGCATCAAAGCCCGGATGAGCAGCCAAATCAGGGGAGGCCGTTTCAATCACGGCTACCTGTAACGGCCGGCCATCGGCCCGGATAAGCCTGGACAGGCTTAATGCCAGTATGGCACCGGCCATGCCGGCACCATTGATAACCACATCATATTGAGACATAAGCGAGCGGAATACCGGGGTGAAACTTAGTGCAAGGTCGGACGCTTGGGTACCGGCTGACCCTTGCCGAATTCCTCGAAGGCCAGGGTGACACCCAGTTTCAGGTGTTCGTACAGGACCACGAAGGCGGCTTCGTTTTCTTCGTCTTCCTGATCGAACTCGGAAGACAGCTGGGTGATACCGCTGATGTCCTGGATCATTTCCCGCAGTTCGGGAGATGCCTTGTTCAACTCCTGCTGCACCACGCCGAAACCGGCCAGGAAGGCACCGGCCCATTCAATCAGGGCATCGATGCGTTCATCCAGGGGGGTATCGTCCTGGGGCAGCAACAGCTCAAACTGAGTCTGGCTCAGCAGCTCGTCATAGATACGGTAAAACAGCAGGTTGACCGCTTTTTTCAGCTCCGCCGGCAGGCCGAAGTCGTCGTTGAGCAAGGCATTGAAATGCTCCTGCCAACGCACATCATCCTTGGCCATGCCACCGCAGATCAAACCGCAAAGGACGCCATGCACCTCGGCGGGGGTGACGACCATGTTGTGCTGCTCCAGCAGGTCGGAGAATGCATCGTAATCAAGTCGGGCCTTGTCGTTCATTATTTACTCGAATATGCAGAATACTGTCCGGAATATCGCTGATCCTAGCACCGCAACCCCCGCCAAACCAGTACAACCCCTTGAAACTTCTAATAGGCCGCTATATAGTCGCCAGAACTTTTTCGCCCCATCGTGCACGCCACCTGAGGAACACATGACCAGAGCGGCAATCGACATCGTTATTCTCGGGCGCCCCTACAAGGTAGCCTGTCCTCCAGGACAAGAAGCGGCATTACAGCGGGCGGCTGAGATGCTCAACGAGCGCATCAATACCATGAAAAAAGGCGGCAAGTCTTCCGCCAACGAGCAGATGGCGATCATGGTGGCACTGAACGTCTGCCACGAGCTGGAGCTTGAAAAGGACAAGAATCATCAATATGCTGATGCCATGGACAGACGCATCAAGATGCTGCAACACACCATAGAAGCAGCCTTGGCCAGCGCAAACTAAATTTGTCGAAATTTTTGAACTCAACGCTACACGCCGGGCACCATTTTAGTTAGACTGCCCGGGTAGAAGATTTATATACCCGTTTTCCCTGGGATGTTCGTCAGTAAGGTGGCGTCCCTGAGCCGATATCAACAGCACAGGAAAGCCGCGTTATCAACTATTGAGCATGCTCGGCCCGACCGAGACGCCTGCGGTTAATACCGGATTTCCGCCTTGAACCAACGGGTTCAAGGACTAACACCTGCAACGGCATCCTGGGGACCCCCACTCTTTATATCCTGTCGAATATTCCTGTTCTCGCCGGCGCAAGGCGGTACAATTGTGCCCAAACAATGACCCAGGAATCAGGATGCCTCCATCACAGCCCAATAATCCCCTGCATGGTATTACCCTTGAAGCCCTGCTCACCGAACTGGTGCAACGTTACGGCTGGCCCGAGCTGGCGCGCCGGGTCAATATCAATTGCTTCAAGTCGGATCCCAGCATCAAGTCCAGCCTGAAGTTCCTGCGTCGCACCCCCTGGGCCCGTAAAGAAGTGGAAGAACTCTACCTGCGACTCAAGAACAGCCCCTGGAACCGCTGACCTTATCCTGACCCATTTCACGAGAGCTAGATGGATGACAGACAGACTCACACTGCGCCGGCACATCCGCCACTGCCGTAACCAGCTGTCCACGCAGCAACAAAATGACGCCGCCCAGGCCGTAATCGACCATGTACGCCGGGCCGACCACCTCAGTTCGGCCCGGGCCGTGGCCCTCTATCTGGCCAACGACGGCGAGCTGGACCCTCACCCGCTGATCGAATGGTACTGGTCCCGGGGCTCCCGGGTGTACCTGCCGGTGCTGCATCCCTTCAGCCCGGGCCATCTGCTGTTTCTGCATTACACTCCGGACACCCCACTGCAAGCCAATCGCTTCGGCATTCCCGAACCCAGGCTCGATTCACGGCTGATCCTGCCCAAGTCTGAGCTCGAGCTTATCTTCACCCCGTTGGTGGCGTTTGATGCCCAAGGCAATCGCATGGGCATGGGCGGCGGTTTCTACGACAGAACCCTGGCCGGCTGGCGCAACGGGCCGGGACCACAGCCGGTGGGGCTGGCCCATAATTGTCAGCAGGTTGACTCAATACCGGTAGACAGCTGGGACGTGCCCCTGCCCGAGCTGATCACCCCAGGCCGACACTGGCGCTGGTAAGCTGGTAAAAGGCACATGCAAGGCGGTGGCCCTTTGCTATAATGCCGACAATTTTGCAGGAGACAGTCATGACACAAGATGAAATGAAGAAGGCGGCCGGCTGGGCCGCCCTGGATTATGTGACCCCGGGCACCATCGTCGGCGTCGGCACCGGCTCGACCGTTAACCATTTTATCGACGCTTTGGGGTCCATCAAAGACCAGATCAAAGGGGCAGTATCCAGCTCCGAGGCATCCAGCGCCCGCCTGCAGGCGTTGGAGATCCCGGTGTTCGATCTCAATGACATCCGTGAACTGGCGGTCTACGTGGATGGCGCCGACGAGATCGATGCATCCATGGCCATGATCAAGGGCGGGGGTGCGGCCCTCACCCGGGAAAAGATCGTCGCGGCGGTGGCCGACCGCTTTGTCTGTATCGTCGACGGCTCCAAGACCGTAGATGTACTGGGTACCTTCCCGTTGCCGGTTGAGGTTATCCCCATGGCGCGGGAATACGTGGCCCGCGAGCTGACCAAACTCGGCGGCAAGCCGGTGTATCGGGAAGGCGTGGTCACCGACAACGGCAACCATATCCTGGACGTGCACGGCTTGAAGATAGCCGATCCCAAGGCGCTGGAAACCCGTATCAATGCCATCGTCGGCGTAGTCACCAGCGGCCTGTTCGCCCACAGAGGCGCCGATGTGCTGCTGATTGGCTCTCCTGCCGGTGTGGTCCGCCAGGGCGTTTAAGCCCCATCATCCACACCAGCCGGGCCCAGACCCAAATGCTGTTCAGTTAAGGGGAGCCCTCATCTACCAAACCGACCGTTGGCGTCATGGATGACGCCGCCGAGCCCCCAGGGATGGGATTTCGGCGAATCGGCGTGTGGAGGAGGGCTCCCCTTTGCATCTTAAGTGAACGGCATTGGGCCTGGGCCCGGCTTTTTTATGGCCGCTTCAGGTCAGCAGGGCAACCGCCTTGATCAACGCGTAGACCTGCTGCCCCTCCGCCAAGCCGAGCAGTACCGCCGAATAGGCCGAGATTTCCGCCAGCAGCGGCTGGCCGTCGGCGAGCTTCCCCGCCACCAGTACCCTGCCCTCCCGTGCCGGATACACCCGGATGATGGTCAACGCCAGCTGGTTGAGAATGGACACATCGGGCAGGGGGTGCAGCGACAGGCTCACATCCGAGGCCAGGATCCGCAGCCGGGCCCGGGTAACGGGCTGGCGCAAAGGCTTTACCAGCCACAGGCAGAGGCCGTTGAAGGTGAAGGGGGTACGGCCATCGGGCAGGCTTTCGCCCACAGTCCCCTCTATGATACTGACCGCCCCTTCATCCACGAACAGGGGAGAGTCGGGCCGGGACAGGGCCTGCCGCAGGCTGTCGATATGGCGGATTTGGCCGTCCCGCATAAAGACGACCCGGTCGGCCAGCCGCTCCACCTCCTCCGGCGCATGGGTCACATAGAAGATGGGCACCCGGGTACGGGCGGCGAGGCCTTCGAGCAGCGGCAGTATCTCCCGCTTGGCCTGACGATCCAGGGCGGAAAGCGGTTCATCCAGCAGCAACAACCTCGGGCTGGTCAGCAGCGCCCGGCCTATGGCTACCCGTTGCCGCTGGCCGCCGGACAGCTCACTCGCCCTGTGTTTCAGCAAGGGAGCCAGTCCCAGCCAGTCGATCACATCCGCCTGCGCCACCGTGCGGGCAGCGGGCGGCAGCCGTTTCCAGCCGTACTCCAGGTTACCCTGGACCGACAGATGCGCGAACAGGCTGGCCTCCTGGAACACATAGCCGAGCTCTCTTTTGTATGTTGGCATAAAATAGCCATCATCCTGCCAGCACTGCTCGCCCAGGCGGAGCCGGCCCCGGCACCGTTCCAGCCCGGCCATGGCCCGCAACAGGCTGGTTTTGCCGCACCCAGAAGGACCGAACAACGCCGTCACCCCCTCAAGCGGCAGTTCCATATCGACATCCAGCACAAAGTTGCGGCGCTGCAGATAGAAAGCGGCCTGAATGGTCATGGATGCACCACCGAGAAGCGCCGGTTAAGCATGTAGACCGCCATCAGTATGCTGAAGGACAGCGCCAGTAGCATGCCCGACAACAGGTGGGCCTCGACATATTGCAGGGTTTCCACATGGTCGTAGATGGCAATCGAAATGACCTGGGTCAGTCCGGGGATATTACCTCCTATCATCAGCACCACGCCGAACTCCCCTAGGGTATGGGCAAAACCCAGCACGATGGCAGTCAGGAAACCATTGCGGGCCAGCGGTATGACCACGGTAAAGAAGCAGTCCAGCTTTGAGGCGCGCAGGGTGGCCGCGACCTCCAGCGGCCGCCGCCCGATGGTGGTAAAGGCCCCCTGCAGCGGCTGCACCACAAACGGCAGGGAATAGCATGCCGAGCCGATCACCAAACCGGTGAAGGTAAAGGCCAGAGAGCCGCTACCCAGGGCCTGGGACAAGGCGCCAAGAGGGCCATTCGGACCCAGCGCCAGCAGCAGGTAGAAGCCCAGGACGGTAGGCGGCAGCACCAGGGGTAAGGCCACCATAGCCTCGATGACGGTTTTGAAACGGCAGCGGCTCTGGCTCAACCACCAGGCCAGTGGTGTACCCAGCACCAGCAACAGCAGCACGGTCACGCCGGCCAGCCGCAAGGTCAGCCACAGCGCCGCCATGTCCTGGGGGGAAAACGACATGCTCCCCCCTTACTCATGCCGGGAAAGCAGGGGGCTATCCCCGGCCACATCATAACCGTAGGATTCAATCAAGGCGATGGCATCGGGGCTGCGCACATACTCGATCAGGGCACGGGCCGCGGCGGAGTCCTGCAATAACACCGCCTGCTGAATGATGGGCGAATAGAAGTCATCGGGCACTTGCCAATAGGAGCCGTCGTCGAATTCTCCGCCCCGGAACACCTGGGCCTTGGCCACAAAACCAAGCTGGGCATTGCGGCTGTAAACATACTGATAGGCCTGGCCGATATTCTCGCCGCGCACCATCCGGCCCTGCAGCTCGTCCCACAGCCCCAGCTTTTCCAGTACCTCCTGGGCCGCCCGCCCATAGGGGGCCGTCGCCGGGTTGGCGATGGACAGGAAACGGAACCGCTGCCCTTTCAGCACCGTCAGGTTGTCGTCGATATAGCCGGCATCAGGACTCCATAGCACCAGTTTGCCCAGGGCATAGGTAAAGCGGCTGGCCGGCACAGCGATGCCTTCCTGCTCCAGCAGCAGGGGGCGCTGTTCATCGGCGGCAAAGAACAGATCGAAAGGCGCCTCATTCTTGATCTGGGCATAGAGTTTGCCGGTCGCTCCCGAGGACAGGACAACCTTGTGGCCGCTTTGCTGTTCGAAGGCCTTGACCAGCTGCTTCATTACCTCGATAAAGTTGGTCGCCACCGCGACCCTGAGCTCATCCGCCGCCAACGGGACGGAGAAAACCAGCAGGCAGCTCAGCAGGAATATTTTTTTCATGTGAAGGCTCGTCCTTAAGGCTTGTGTATTTAGTTATATAACGATAGCGGCGGGCCTTACCCGCCAGTAATGCTGACACCCTATCGCTATATATAAAAAAATACAACGATTGATGACGGGTCCATTGCCATTTGTACTGGCCGCCCAGTCGCGCCACAATAGGCGCTGTTTCTCAGAGGACCCTTCCGATGGATCTGGACATACTGCTCAGCCTCAACCGCCGGGACACCTTGTTCGTTAACCCCAAGCGTATCCGCCTGCTGGAGCAGATCCGGGAGCATGGTTCGATCAGCCAGGGAGCCCGGGCCGCGGGTATCAGCTACAAATCCGCCTGGGATGCGATAAAAGCCATGAACGAGCTGGCGGAGCAGCCGGTGGTAAGCAGCGAAACCGGCGGCAAGGGCGGCGGCGGCGCCGAACTCACTCCCTACGGCCTGCGCCTGCTGAAAATATACGATTTACTAGGCCAAATTGAACGCATGGCGGTCACCGCCCTGCAGGATGACAACGCCTCGCTCGACAGCCTACTGGCGGTGGTCGCCCGCTTTTCGCTGCAGACCAGTGCCCGCAACCAGTTTTTTACCCGGGTTGTCAGCCTGGATCCCACCGACATCAGCCGCAAGGTCACCCTGAGCATGGCCGGAGGCGTCCCCCTCTATGCGGACATTACCGAGTCCAGTTGCCGGCGGCTCAAGCTTGAACCGGGCAAGGAGGTGCTGGCGCTGATCAAGGCGCCCTGGATAGGGCTCACCGGCCAACCGACGCCGGCTGTCGGTGACAACCAACTGGCGGGGACCATCACCGACATCATCCCGGGCGAGGAGTTTGATGAATACCTGTTGCGCTTGGAACAGGGGGAAAACCTCTGTGCCCTGCTGACCAAGGAAACCAGCGCCAGCCTGCGAATTAAGCGGGGCGAGCGAGCCTGGGCCCGGTTCGCCCCCTCCCAGGTGATACTGGCCACCCTGAACTGATTAGGGTGTGTCCCGTTACTCCAGCATACCCCGGATCACATAATGCAGTATGCCGCCGTGCCGGTAGTAGCTCAGCTCGTTGCCGGTATCAATACGGCAACGGGCCCGGATGGTATTTTTGTTACCCTCGGCTCCGACAATCTGGACCGCCAGCAGCTTGCCCGGCTCCAGCTCATCCAGACCGGTAATGCTGATCAGCTCATCACCTTTCAATCCCAGGATGCTGGCACTGTCACCGCGGGTAAACTCCAGCGGCACCACCCCCATGCCGATCAGGTTGGATCTGTGAATGCGTTCGAAGGATTCGGCCAGTACCGCGCGCACCCCCAGCAGGCGGGTGCCCTTCGCCGCCCAGTCGCGGCTGGAACCGGTGCCGTATTCCTTGCCGGCCACCACCACCAGCGGCACTCCCTGCCGCTGGTAGCGCATGGCCGCATCATAGATGGACAGCTGCTCCCCGCTGGGATAATGGCGGGTCTCCCCGCCTTCAACCCCATCCAACATCAGGTTGCGGATGCGGATATTGGCAAAGGTGCCGCGCATCATCACCTCATGGTTGCCGCGGCGGGAACCGTAGGAATTGAAATCCCCGATCGCCACCCCCAGCGACTGCAGATAGTGGCCGGCCGGGCTGTCGGCCTTGATGTTGCCGGCCGGGGAAATATGATCTGTGGTGACCGAATCACCGAGCAACGCCAGCAGACGGGCATCCTTAATGTCCTCTATCGCCTCGGGCTGCTTGCCCATCTCGCTGAAGAAAGGCGGATGCCGGATATAGCTGGAGTCCTGCTGCCAGGCATAGGTGCTGGACGAAGGCACGCTGATCCCCCGCCAGCGGGCGTCGCCGTCGAAAATGGCGGCATATTCCTTGCTGAACATCTCGCTCTGTACCTGGGCCACCGCCCGGTTGATCTCGCCCTGGCTCGGCCAGATATCCTTGAGGTAGACGGGCTTGCCCTGCTGGTCCGTGCCCAGGGGATCCCGGGTCAGATCCACACTCATGTTACCGGCCAGGGCATAGGCCACCACCAGCGGCGGTGACGCCAGCCAGTTGGTTTGCACCAGGGGGTGGATCCTGCCCTCGAAGTTGCGGTTGCCCGACAACACGGCCGCCACCGTCACCTGCTCTTCATTGATGGCCGCTTCTATCGGTGCGGGCAGCGGACCCGAGTTGCCGATACAGGTGGTGCAGCCATAGCCGACCAGGTAGAAGCCCAGTTGCTCCAGGTAGGGCATCAAGCCGGCTTTGGTTAAATAATCGGTGACGACCTTGGAGCCGGGTGCCAGCGAACTCTTGACCCAGGGTGCCCGGGTCAGGCCTTTTTCCACCGCCGCCTTGGCCAGCAGGCCCGCAGCCATCAGCACGCTGGGATTGGAGGTATTGGTGCAGGAGGTAATGGCGGCGATCACCACGGCCCCCTCCTCCAAATGGTGATGCTCGCCGTCCAGCTCGAAGCGTACACCCTTGACCGCATTCTCGGCGCCGATGGCTGTCTGGCCCCCCTCCTCATCGAGGTGTTCCTCCTGCAGCTGATCCGGCTGCCTGCCGTCCTGGCCCATGGCCAGTTCGAAGGCGGCGGGCACCTTGGCCAGGGCCACCTTGTCCTGGGGCCGTTTCGGCCCCGCCAGGCAGGCCACCACCTCATCCATATCGAGCTCCAGGGTGCCGGTAAAGACCGGCTCATCGCCTCGATTTCGCCATAGTCCCTGGGCCTTGGCATAAGCTTCCACCAGCGCCAGCTGCTGCGGCTCGCGGCCGGTGAGCGCCATATAGCGCAGGGTTTCCTCATCTATCGGGAAAAATCCACAGGTGGCGCCATATTCCGGTGCCATATTGGCGATGGTCGCCCGATCAGCCAATGGCAGATCGGCCAGGCCGTCACCATAGAATTCCACGAACTTGCCCACCACCCCATACTCACGCAGCATCTGCACCACGGTCAGCACCAGATCGGTGGCGGTAATGCCTTCCCGCAACTTGCCGGTCAGTTTAAAGCCCACCACCTCGGGGATCAGCATGGACACCGGCTGACCGAGCATGGCCGCCTCCGCCTCTATGCCGCCAACCCCCCAGCCGAGCACGCCCAGGGCGTTGATCATGGTGGTGTGGGAGTCGGTGCCCACCAGGGTATCGGGACAGGCGACGGTGAGGCCATCCTGTTGCTGTTGCCAGACCGCCTGGCCCAGGTATTCCAGGTTAACCTGATGGCAGATGCCGGTGCCCGGTGGCACCACCCGGAAATTGGCAAAGGTTTGCTGGCCCCAGCGCAGGAAGGCGTAACGCTCCTGGTTACGGGCCATTTCCATATCCACATTGGTGGCAAAGGAGTCTTTACTGGCGAAGGCATCCACCATCACCGAGTGGTCAATCACCAAATCCACCGCCGACAAGGGGTTGACCCGCTCCACCTCCCCTCCCAGGCGTTTGACCGCATCGCGCATGGCGGCCAGATCCACCACCGCCGGCACACCGGTAAAGTCCTGCATCAGCACCCGTACCGGGCGGAAGGCGATTTCCCGCTCCGTCCGGCCGGCCTTCAACCAGTCATGCATGGCCTGGATATCGGCCATCACCACGCCGTCATTATCCAGGTTGCGCAACAGGTTTTCGGTCAACACCTTGAGGGATTTGGGCAGCCGGCTCAGCGCCTGCTGGTCCGGTAATCGTTGCAGGCTGAAATAGCGGTAGTGCTGATCACCGACGGTGAGGATATCACTGAAGGGACTATTGACTGGGGAAGACATGAGATTCCTCCTGTATCGTGGGCGTTGGACTTACAAACAAACCACCGGCTCGTTGCAAGCCCTGAGATCAACTATTTAGGCATAGATACACGCACAAGGAAAGCCATTGGCTAAACATTGTCCGGCCGACTCCCCCACCTCGGCACCGGCTGGTCGAGCATCGGTCACTGCGGCTAGCGCCGGCCATGACCCTCTGGCCAATACCTTTGCACTACGCTTAAGGGTAACGGATTAAATTTTTTGACTTCACGGCGGGTTTTTCTCGTTGGTGAAACGACGCTATATCCAGTAGATAGTGTGCCTTTTCACAGACATAGCCTAAAACAGGCCGATAGAATCAGAGAGCCGAACCAGTATCATGAAAATTGCCATTCTTTCCCGCAACGCATCCCTTTACTCCACCCGCCGCTTACAAGAAGCGGCCGAACGACGGGGTCATGAGGTCAGGATATTGGATGTATTGAAATGCTACATGAACATCAATGCCAGCAGGCCGTCGATCCACTACCAGGGCGAGGAGCTGGAACAGTTTGATGCGATCATCCCCCGCATCGGCGCCTCGGTCACCTTTTATGGCTGCTCCGTGCTACGCCAGCTGGAAATGATGGATTGTTATACCCTCAATCGCTCCGCCGCCATCAGCCGTGCCCGTGACAAACTGCGCTCCCTGCAACTGCTGTCCGGAAAGGGCGTGGGCATGCCGATCACCGGCTTTGCCTGTAAACCGGGCGATGTACCGGACTTGATCAACATGGTGGGCGGTGCCCCGCTGGTCATTAAGTTGCTGGAAGGCACCCAGGGCATAGGTGTGGTGCTGGCCGAAACCCGTAAAGCGGCGGAAAGCGTGCTCGAGGCCTTTATGGGCCTGAAAGCCAATATCATGGTGCAGGAATTTATCGATGAGGCCAAGGGCGCCGATATCCGCTGTTTCGTACTGGGCGACAAGGTGATCGCCGCCATGAAACGACAGGCGAAGGAAGGTGAGTTTCGCTCCAACCTGCATCGGGGGGGCAAGGCCCAACTGATCAGGATCAGCCCGGAAGAACGTAAAACGGCCATCGCCTCAGCCAAGGCCATGGGCCTGAGCGTGGCTGGCGTTGATATGCTGCGCTCCAAGCGGGGCCCGCTGGTCATGGAGGTCAACTCCTCCCCCGGCCTCGAAGGCATTGAAGTTGCCACCGGCAAAGATGTGGCCGATCTGCTTATCCAGCACATAGAAAGCCATCATCACAAAAAAACCAAAACCTGGGAGCGTGGTTGATGGTGCAGGCCTTTGAAATTGCCAATACCCATACCCCCCCGGGCTCGCGTCAGATCATGCAGCTGGCCCTGGCACAGCTCTACACCCAATCCCCCCTGACGGTGCCGGTGGAGGTGGTACACGGTAAACAGCCGGGGCCCGTGTTGTTGATCTGTGCCGCCCTCCACGGCGATGAGCTCAACGGCATCGAAGTGGTCAATCAGGTGCTGGCCAAGATCAACCCGGTGCGGCTAAGGGGCACAGTGGTGGCCGTGCCGGTCGTCAATGTCTTCGGTTTTATCCATAAGTCCCGTTACCTGCCGGACCGGCGTGACCTCAACCGTTGCTTTCCCGGCTCGGAAAAAGGTTCGTTAGGCTCCAGGGTGGCCCATTTTTTTATCGATGAAGTGGTCAGCAAGTGCACCCACATCATCGATCTGCATACCGGAGCCATACACAGGGCCAACCTGCCCCAGGTACGGGCCAAACTGGACTGCGAGATCACCCGTCAGATGGCCGAGGCGTTCGGGGCCCCCGTGATACTCGACGCCAGCATACGCGACGGCTCACTCAGGGCGGTGGCAGAAGGCCGGGGGCAGCCGGTTATTCTCTATGAAGCGGGCGAGGCGCTGCGTTTTGATCCCCTGGCGATCAAGGCCGGTGTCCGGGGTATCCTCAATGTGATGCGCCGCCTGGAAATGATCAAGAGCCAGGTCACCAAGGCCCGCTCTGTGCCCATGATTGCCAAGTCCAGCAGCTGGATCCGGGCCGAGCAGGATGGACTATTGCAGCTTAAGACAAAACTGGGGGAGCGGGTGGTAAAAGGCCAGTGCCTTGGTACCATCAACGCACCTTTAGGCGTGGCCCATTGTGAAGTGATCGCCCCCAAGGCCGGCATAGTGATCGGCTGCCTGACCATGCCTTTGGTGAACGAAGGCGACGCCGTCCTCCATATCGCCACCTTCGACGAAGTGAAACAGGCGGAGCTGAGTGTCGAGCGTTTTGTCGACGAGCTGGATATCCGTCCGGAAGCGATATAACCGGTTCAGGCCGGAGCCTGCAGGGCTCCGCCACCGTGGTGGCGGATACCGAGACGCCTCTTAAATACCCACTCAGTTGATGGTCGCCCGTGCCTGCTCCAGCCAGCCATCGAAGGTGTCCCGGTTGGCCGAAATCCACTCCTGGGCATGGCGCTTAATATCCGCAGGAGAAACTTCGCCTTGCTTTACCTTCAGATTCTGCGCGCTCTCCTCCCCGGCAGAGAGCTGAACCAATGACAGAAAGGTTTTCGCCGCCGGATTCTGTGCGGCAAAATCACGCCCCATCACCGCCATGACCTTGTCGATGGCAAAGCCCAGGTTTTTCCCCTCGAAGGTGGTGTTCACCCCCTTGTTGCCATCCGGCAGACTGCTGTAGGGCACTTCCAGCCATTGTACATCCTGGCCCGGTACCAGTACGCCGGAAATCCACTGCGGAACCCAGGTGAAATAGAGGATGGGCTTACCGGCCTGGTAGCGGGAAATGGTATCCGCCATCAGTGCAAAATAAGGGCCTCTATGGTGGCTGACGGTCTTATCCAGCCCGTAGCTGGCGATATGATGATTGATAACCGGTTCGCAACCCCACCCCGGATTACAACCGCTCAGATCCGCCTTGCCGTCGCCATCGATGTCGAACAGCCGGGCGATTTCCGGTTTTTTCAGATCGTCCAGCGAACGGATGTCGTAATCGTCCGCGGTTTTTTTGTCAATCAGATACCCCTGCAACACCCCTGGGATAACCTCACCCACTTTGACCAGTTTGGCGTCACCACCGGCTTTCTGATAGAAGCCGTCGTGCAGGATATCCCACAGATGTACACTGAAATCCGCCTCGTCAAATGCCATGGCCAGCATAAGGGTGGCATATTCGGTTTCCTTCGGCTCTGCAACCTGGTAACCCAGCTCCTGCAGACCAGCCATGGCTATTTCACCACGAAATCTTTCTTCAACCACAGAAGAGAAAATCGGCCTGATTAAGGTTCCGTTGCCCGGTTGACTGGTCGCATTGGCGCCGTTGGCCAGGGACAGCGTGAGTAAAGATATTGCGCCCAGCGCCCGGACTTTCGTCGATAAAGATTTGATACCTAACTGCATCCTTGCATGTTCCTTATGAGGTTGCCTTCCATGGTGTGGTGCTGAATAGCGGCCCATCACCATCATATTTGAGACCATCGTGAGTCCCGTTCAACGGCTATAGTTTCTTATTGAATGACTCATGGGTTATACGCCAGCGACCTGTGGTTAATCAGCCACGACACATGCTTGAAATCAATCTGGCATCATCATGCCACCAGTAACGAACGAATAAACAGCTGTTCCGAATAGTAGGTCACTCGAGACAACAACCGGGTATCGCTAAGCAGACCCTCTGCGCCAGGGCCGGAAAATGCTCCTGCCGTTCCGGCATTTCAGTCAACCATGATGGTCAGATGGCGTAGCGGAGCCCACATGGGGCGAGCTTGCTCGCCGTGACGAGGTGTTTTAATCCAACCGAACATCCAGTGAATGTTCGCTGTGGGTTGAAACATCGAGTGGCGTGTCTGCGTGTGCTACTCGATTGATGTAGCAGTATTAGGAACAGTTATTTAGGAGAGGTAACAACCTTATCGGTAACGGGGAAATCTATCTGGCCGAGACAAACTGTTCCAGCCTGGCCCAGGTAGCCGTGAGCGTCGGCCATGCGGCCACAGTGAAGATTTTGAGGCAACGTCTCGGCAAGGATTGCCTGTTCGCAACCATTACCCTGTAGGAAGGGAACTACCAGAGCAGGTATGAAGGGGCTTTCGCCCCTTCCATTAAGCAATGCTCAGTGCAGGATCCGGGCCCGGATGGTGCCGCTGATGGCCTTCAATTTGGCCAGCGCCTGTTCACTTTGCGCCGTTTCCACATCGATCACCACATAGCCAATCTTGGGCGTGGTTTGCAGGTACTGGGCGGCGATGTTGATATTGTCACCGGCGAACGCCTGGGCAATCTGGCTCAGCACACCCGGCTTGTTATGGTGAATGTGTAGCAGGCGGCTGGTGCCGGAATGCTCAGGCAACGACACCTCGGGGAAATTAACCGCCGACAGGGTAGAACCGTTGTCGGAATACTTGATCAACTTGCCGGCCACCTCATAGCCGATATTCTCCTGGGCTTCCTGGGTTGAGCCACCGATATGGGGAGTCAGGATGACATTGTCAAAGGCCCGCAGCGGAGAGACAAACTCTTCGTCGTTAGACTTGGGCTCAACCGGGAACACATCGATGGCGGCACCGGCAATATGCTTGCTGACCAGGGACTCGGTCAGGGCGTCGATGTCGATGACTGTCCCTCGGGAGGCGTTGATCAGGATCGCGCCCGGCTTCATCATGGCCAGTTCGGCGGCACCAAACATGTTTTTGGTCTGCGGGGTCTCGGGCACATGCAGGGACACCACATCGGACATATTCAGCAACTCTTCCAGGCTGGCTATCTGGGTAGCGTTACCCAGAGACAGTTTGTTCTCGATATCGTAGTAGAACACCTGCATGCCGATACCTTCGGCGATAATGCCCAATTGGGTGCCGATATGGCCATAGCCGATAATACCCAGCTTCTTGCCGCGGGCCTCGAAAGAGTGAGTAGCGGTTTTTTGCCAGATGCCGCGATGGGCCAGGGCGTTACGCTCGGGAATGCCGCGCAACAACAGCAGCAACTGACCCAATACCAGTTCCGCTACACTGCGGGTGTTGGAGAAGGGGGCGTTAAACACCGGGATACCACGTATTTCGGCGGCTTCGAGGTCTACCTGGTTAGTACCTATGCAAAAACAACCTATAGCGACCAATTTCTCGGCAGCGTCCAGCACCGAATCGGTCAGCTGGGTACGGGAGCGGATCCCGACAAAGTGCACATCCTTGATCCGCTCTTTCAGATCAGCATCACTCAGGGATGTTTTTATATAGTCGATATTGCTGTAACCAGCCTGTTTGAAAGACTCAACTGTTCCAGGATGAACACCTTCCAGCAACAAAACCTTTATTTTATCCTTTTCTAAAGAATAACTAGCCATTACCTGATCCTTTATGACAACTGCGAGACTAGATATAAAGTATCAAAAACGGCGGCTTTAGGAAATTTTTGTGGTTAAACTCAAGTTTTTTTAAGTTATAAATTTTTTTTTAACGGCTGCCGCCGGAGACAAGTCGGAAAAAACGCCTTAGTTGAGTTGAAAAACCACCTGCACATTGTCCTTAAAATGAATTTCATTCTGTACATAACTGGTATCGGCGCTATCCGCCATCGCCATCTTGGCAACGCCATAATGCCGAGGCAGGGAGGGAGATGGGTTTTGATATTCAATGGCATAAACATCCCCAAGCTCATGATCAAAACCCGCCGCCAATTCGGTGGCGATGGCTTTCGCATGCTCTATCGCCGCCGCCCTGGCCTGCTGCTGGTAACCTTTGGCGTCCCGGGAACCATAGGTAATCTGCTGGATGTTCTGTACCCCATGCTCCAATACCAGATCCAGAACCTGGCTTAAATGTTCCAGCTGGTACAAGCGGATAGTGATATTGCGTTCGGCCAGATAACCGTTCAGTTCCGGTTTCCCCTCCCTGGGGTAGTGATAATCCGGACGAGTCACCAGATTACCTCCGTCCACATCCTCCTTGTTAATACCGAGCGCACTTAAACCACTGAACAAGGCCGCGACCTTGGTATCCACCTCTTCTTTCGCGGTACGGCTGTCTTCTTTTACGGCGGTCACCGCCACCGACAAGGTTGCCATATCGGGGGCGACCTTGATTTCCGCCTCGCCCTGCGTTACCAGATGGGGGGCATCCGGTACACTGATGGCAAAGCCGGCGGAACTGAACAACAGGGGTAAGAGGGCAAGTTTAAATGAACGCATGGTGTTTTCCCGTGATAGAAGGTGGCGAGATAAGACCTGAAAGACACCAATAGCTTCATTCATAATGGGAGTAAAAGTCCAGCCAGCTGATAACATCATTGATCACCTCATCACCCAAAGGCGGTGGCTCGTGACCATAGTCCAGCAAGGCGAGCAGCGGCTTTTCCTCCCCTAATAAATCGTCCAGGGGATCCGCGACCACCACGTCAAGAACTGACTCTATGTTCAAGTTATCCTGTTCAAACAGGGCGTGTACGTCACCGAGGATGTCATGTGCCGAAACTAAGCCCCCCAAAGGGACAAGGTCTCCGTTATCGTCAATCAATCGGATATCATCAGGGTCCGGATCACCATGGTAAGACCAGCTCTGACGCTCGAAGTCGATCGAAAAAAACCCGGCTACCTCGCCATCTTCATCCAGGATTTCAATTCGCTCCAGTTGGGGGCCGGCCAGTCGCCAATCACTCCCAAGACCGGCCTGCACCCATATATCCTGACCATCCCAACGATAATCTACCCCCTGAAGCTGTACCACACTGATCCTGGCCATGTTATCTGCTCCGAAGACAAGCAGGGCAGCCATCTGGCTGCCCTCGGCTTACTTATCGATGATCAATGATTGATCTTCCTGCATCAGTTGCAGTAGATGCGCACTGTCGGTAGCGCCATACATACTCATCAGGTCCACTCCCTGCAGCTGTATCTGCTGCTGTTGACTCCCATCTCCGTTAGGAGACAGGGTAAGCAGGGTATCATTGCCACTCAAGGTGACACTGATATAATCGGTAATGACCCCGTTTTGTTCGCCGACCAGGAGATCGCGCAGATCCAGGATGTCTACGCCTTTTTCAAAATCGCTGATGATATTGAGGGAGCCGGCCTGGGCCTGATTAAAGACCAGGATGTCGGCCCCCTCGCCCCCGGTCAGTATATTATTACCCAGCCCGCCGATCAGGATATCGTCTCCACCCCCTCCCTGCAGCAGATCATCGCCATCCCCGCCTACCAGCACATCGTTTTCACCGCCACCAATCAAGATATCATTGCCGCCCATGCCCTGAATGTAAGCCTTGCTGCTGACCGATGCATGGAGTTCATCACTGCCGATAGTACCGGCCAGGTGCTGGGTATTACCATCAATCACTATGCTAAACCGGCTGGAGACGCTGTCACCCGCACAATCGATGGTGGTGACATCAAATTCCAGCAGCTGGTCATCGGGCAGAAGGCTAACCGAAGTGTCGGTGCTATAGAGGCGGACATCATCGCCGCCGAGGTGCTTGATTTGAACGGCGTAGAAACCATCCACATTCTGGATGATGCCGGCATCTATGGTAATGGAGCCAAGGCCTCCCCCTTCTGCATTCACTGTCTGCTGGAAGTCATGCAGCACGACCCCGGCGGCAGAAAGTAATAAAAACTGCATATTGGCACTGGAGCCGTTGCCGCCGAACTTAAAGGACAGGGTCAGCTTGTCAATTTCCTTTTGCAGGGTCGGGTGGGTAGCGGTTTTTGCGTCTTTATCTCCCTGGAAAAACTCGAGCTTTAATGTTTCACCACTATCGAACAGGTTACTGCCCACGCCTATGCCCTGCTGACTGGGATTGACCTTACCGCTGCCGCTGAAACGAATATCGGTGGTAAGATCTGTCTCTAATATCTGCTCTGCCCATAGCTCTTCGAAACTACCGGGCAGTTGCTCATTGAAAAACAACGACTCTGTCATCACCGGATGGGGGGTGACCAGGTTAAAGTCATAGCTGCCGTCGACGTTCATATCCAAGGTAAAGAAAATGGCATCGTCATCGCCTATCACGCCGTCATGATCCCTGTCGATATGGGCCGTCAGTCTTTCTCCCAGATAGCTTTCATCGCTATATCTGTCCTGCCGTTCAAGAATAATACCTTCCAGTCCGGTCAGCAGTGACAGGTTGATACCCCCATCGACACCATCTATGTCGAGCAACAGGCCGGCCGCACCGGCCGTATAGTGCCAGTGTCCCAGGAAAGAGGCAGCCGCATTGGCCACACTCAGACTGTCCACCGAATGCGTGATGGGAGGACAATGATGGTGCCCGCCGTTATCATCAGGGTCACCACCGGGAGGAGGTTCGTGCCCACCGTTATCACCGGGATCACCACCGGGAGGAGGTGTATCGCCGTCCTTATCCTTGATGGTTATTTCTAGCCTGGCGCTGCTGGTATCGCCATCTTGATCTGCCATGGTGTAGACGAATGTTTCGGTGGTATCTTCATCGACATCGCCCGGGCCACTGTAGCTGAACGCACCGTCGCGCCCTATGGTCAGAGTGCCGCCGTTTTCGGTGATCACGTCGACCGTGCCCGACTCGGGAACCGCGTAGGTAACGAGGAAAGTACCGTCACCCTGTCCCTCAACGGTAACACCAGCCTGCCCCTCATAGTCAGAGGGATCCTTGACCACTATGGCAACGGAGATCACCCCTTTAAAACCATCCGCACCGGACACATCATTGTCCAGCACATTACCGGAAAGCTGAGTGGGAGTGGGCACCGTATCCTGCAAGGCATCGTCCAGCTCAAAGGGGTCATTGATAACCAGTGTGGTGTCACCGCTGTTGCCAACCTTATCCAGCTCCGCGACCGCGGATTCGGGGATGCTGATCCCTACGGCGATAACATCGATGCCATTGGCATCGACAAATACCTGCCAGCCGGCGGGCGCCGAGCCTTCGTTGGGGAAGCCGTCGGACAGGAAATACACCTTGTGCTCATAACCCGGCAGGCTGTCAAGCTGTTGATCCAGAATAGCCTGAGCATCTTCCAGGGGATCGGTATAATTGGTCGTGCCCCCGGCCGTTAATGAATTTATATGGGCAATGGCCTGCTCGGCAGTCATATTCACCACCGTGTTTTTTACCGAGCCGCCGAAATCAATCACGGTGATATTCAGTTCTGTGGTAATTCCCTGGTAGCTGTTGATCAGGTTGATCAGGGCTTCCTTGGCCAACTCAAGTCGGTTCGGTGAACCATTGACCCCCGTCTCACCCGGAATGCCGGGACCTCCGATGATCCAGCCCATACTGCCCGAGGTATCGATCACCAATACCAAGTTACAATTGGGCAGCCCGGTTTCGTTGACTTGGAAACTATCGTCGTTGGCGACGGGACCGTCATCTAAAATATTAACCGTCATGCCCGCCGAGGCCTGGTCACCGTCATCGTCCGTGACCCGCACTTCAAACAAATCCTTGAGGATATCGTCCTCGCCTACTTTATCGATACCGGGATGATCCGCTGGCCCGTTCAGCTCATAACGCCATTGATAGACCCCATCGACCAGGGTTACCTCCAGGGTGCCGTACTGACCGGCAACCTGTCCGCCTCCGGTCACATCGACCCACTCGCCATTGGCCAACCTGATCTCGAGCTTAGCCAGCTTATCCGTGCCAGTATCGATATCAAAACGGCCGGTCGCACACTCATTGTCGCTGGCGGCATTGCTCCCCCCGGGCAAGGCGCTTTCCTCCACAAAGGTGCCGCCGTCAGGGAGTTGAGGTTGGCCACCTGACGGGGTCGGGGAAGGATCGAAAATGATCACCAGCTCCGGAATAGAGTCGCTTTCTTCCGGCTGGATCAGATCAATATTATCGAACAGAATGGGGTTGAAATTGGTATCAAAGCCGGCCACCGGCTGGGTAAAACCACCAATCCGGTCGATCGCGATAAACCCACCATTACCACTGCCCTGTCCGACAGGACCATCGGTCCCCTGGCCAGCAGCGGGCGCCGCAAACAGCTCGGTCGGATCAAACCCGGCCAGTATCGCCGCCTGCAACTCACTGATCTCGCCGAGCGGGGTCGGGCTATCGGCGATGGGCGGAGCCTCGGCCACCCCATCTGCAACGGGAATATACTCGACCTGGGTGTTGGTATCGACCAGCAACACAGTCCCCGCCGGCAATATCTGCCCTTGCTTGACCGGTTGCTGAGTACCGTCTTGCAACACAATGTAGGCAGCCCCCTCCAGGCTGGAGATCCGTACTGGGGCATTAATAGTGATAGTTTCCATGGCATTCCCCTTCGCCTTAACTGTTCCTTTTACTAAAGCTTAGGGGTGGGGGTTAGAATCATCACGTACAAAAAATAGGCTAAAGCTGATTATTAAATCACCTTTTCAACCTAAAAAATAGAACAATAATCAAGTAAGGGATTCAATCGGACTAACAAAGCCCTGATAGGCATCCATATGCAGCCGGGATAAGGTATCCAACTGGGCCATATTCTCAACCCGGGTGGCGATGACGATGGCACCTATGTTATGAGCCGCCCGGCATACAGCCGCCAAAAACGCATCATCGTAATCCGGCTCGAGTATCTGATTGGTATAGGCATGATCAATCTTGACATAAACAGGGCGCAGCCTGGCAAGTTTACCCAGTATATCGAAGTGACGGCCAAAATGATCTATGCCCCACTTTACATTCAGTTTGGCAAGATGATCCTCTAGGGGTAGTTTGCCATGAGCAAAAATACTTTCAGGTATTTCCAGGAAGAGTCGCTCTGCGGCTGAGCTATGTTTAGCCAGAGTAAACGACAGTTGATGCCAAAAAATTTCACTATGACAACTTTGCTGAGTCAGGTTAACCGCCAATTTTAATGAAATGTCTTCCTCCAGCTTCTCCAAAGCCTTGTCAATAATGTGCTTATCAAATTCAGCACCGAGATTAAATTGCTCAATTATATTTATAAACTCTCCTGCATTAAAGTGACTATCATCTCTTTTTATAGCGGTAAAGAGTTCTCGATGATAAGTGGAACCATTAAAAATTTGTACACTTTGGGAGGAAAACAAGAGTTGATCATTTCTAATGTCATCTTCAAGCATCTTTTTCCATGCCAGGCGTCCCAATTCACTTGATAAAGCTTGCTGCTCAACAACTACGGTGCCAAGGCTCTCCATCCTGGCTTTGTTAAGTGCATTGTCAGCACTTGCCAACAAGTTAGAAACGGTCGCCCCTTCATAAAGGATACTGGCACCCACTACAGAAAAGTCATCACCTTCTACCGGATTGACCACCAATTCGGATATGGTCTGATTTATTTCATTCCCCAATATTTTTAAATTATCACCATCATTTTCTGGTAATAGCAAGGCATACTCTTTAGCGGATATACGTGACAATGCAAACTCATGATAACGATGACAAATCTTACGTAACCTTTCGGCAATAACTCTTACCATATCATCACGGGATGAAAAACCTTCCTCTTGATAAATTTTATCGAGTATATCAACAGACACCAATATTACAGCACTCCGTATCCCCTCCGTTATCCAAGACGATACCTGAGAGACAAAATAGGATCTATTCCCTAATCCAGAGGTCTCATCAAAAAATGCTTTCTGCCTTAACCGTTCTACTTCCTTAGCCTGATCGTTAAACTGAACTTCTAGCTTTGCAGACATGTTATTAATGGCACTGACCACATCTCTCAACTCCCGGGTGGGCGGTAAGGGAATCGTCTTGCCAAAATGATGCCGCTCTATTTCCTTAGCCTGATATCGAATCATAAACAGTGGTTTGAGCAAATAGCGTAAAGAAATAATTAACGATATCCAGGCTATAACAAAAAAGAACAGAAACCAGCTTGCCAGTCTACTCATGCCATTCCACAATTCATGATACGCTTGATTAGGATGCCCCTCTATATATAGCTTACCTAATTGCAGCCACCCCGATGTCAACACCGCTTCGTAACTGACTGTCTTGAACAGGCCAAGCCCGACAAACCATTCCGGCACACTCAGTGGATAATTGAGATTCTCTCGTAAAATATGATCATCTGCGGCCAGTAAATCCAGCCTCACCCTACGATAAAAACCGCCATCAAAAACAGCATTAATAACGGATTCAGCACCTACTTTATCACTGGTTTCTAAATAAGGCGTGAGTGCTAATCCTAATGAGGTGGCCGTATTCACCACATTAGTGTATTGCTGCTCAGCCAAGTAATCACGAGTAGAGTTAAAAAGCGCAAAATAAGCGGTAAGAAACAACACTGTGAAAAGAAATAGCATAGTAATCAGGAGCTGCCGATATAATGTCATATTATAGTTCCAGATTCATTTTGGGTCTGTTAAGTCGATTGACACCAAAGCGGCTGCGTAAATCATTCCACAAGGATAAACGCGAAGCCTGTCCGGCTAACTCCCCCCTGCCTCTTTCTTTCATCAACCAAAGATGTTGACCATTAAAACTGTACACTGGTACCAGATCCGTTCTTTGGGTTGCCGGACGGATAGTGTTTTCAAGGTTATCCAGGATCAAGGGAACCGAGCTGGGGGTGGGGTAATAGGCAACGACCATATGAAACTGGTTCAGACGCAACGCTTTTACATAGACCAATCTCAGCGTCTCATCCGCGATACCCAGCTCAAGTAAAGAGAAATACTTAGCGACACTGAAGTCTTCGCAATCGCCTCCCGCAGCCCCCAACATCTCTAGCGGCGTAGCCCAATAATCATCCTTGCCCCATAGTTTGATGTCATCAATAAAATGGTAGCGATTAAAAAAGCTGTTCACCCGGCTCAGGACTTCTTTTTCGCTCCAGCCAGACTCCTGCCCTTCACGTACCAGCTGTCGCCAAGCCCGGGCTCGCTGACCGGCCCGCTCTCCATAAAATTCCCGCACCGCAGCGACCATAGCATCATCTTCTGATGTCAGCGACTGGGCGGGTAATATCAGCAATAAACTGATAAAAAAACCACCCAGGTATGCAATACAGCGGACGTCATCCTTGCGGCGACAGAGGGTCATTATTCCATACTATAGACGGTCCAACGCATCCTGATGCCCTCTCTCGAGTCGGCCAGAGCCCCTACTACCCGGCGATTTGCAGCCGCAGACTCCTCGTCTTCTTCATTTTCCACCATGATTAACGGTTTGCTTTCGCCAAAGCCGATGATATCGAGTCGGTCTCCGGAAATACCTCCTTTTATTAGCTCCGCACGTACCGCTTCGGCCCGCCTCTTGGAAAGCGCCAGATTATATTCCTCGCTACCCACCTTACTGGCATGGCCTTCAATCAACAGCAACTTGCCGGGTGTTTGCTCCATAAATCTGGCCATGTCATTGATCACTGATCTGTATTCCGGCTTGATCGCGGAACTGTCATGAGCGAACAACACCAGAAGATCTTGCTTTAATACCTGACTCATGCCTTCATGACAACCGACATTGTCGACTTCGGCACCATTTGGCGAATCGCCACACTGCTCCCTCGCATTAATAACGCCATCCCAGTCTGGATCTGTTAAATCAAAGGCGGAAACCGTTTCCCGTTCTGGCTCTGCGGTCAAAGAGCAACCGGTCAATGGTAACAAGAGCAACATTAGTATCCATGATTTCATCGCAATTCTCCCTCTGCTTATTCCTTGCTGGCTAACCATTGTTCGGGTTGGGTAAACCGCAGCGACTCCAACAACTGTCCGGTTGCATTCATGATACGATATTCTGCGAGCAGCTGATCGTACTCGGCGTTAATATAGGAACGACGGGCTTCAAACAGTTCATTTTCGGTGTTCAGCACATCCAAAAGGGTTCGACTACCCAGGCTGAATTGTTTCTTATAAGCACCCACGGTATCAAAACCGGACTCAACATGTTGGCGTAAAAACTCCTTCTGCAGGCCCAATGTCTCATAAGCAACCCAGGCCAGGCGAGTTCCCTCGTTCGCCTGACGGAGGGCATTCATATGAATGTCTTTTGCCTGCATCTCCAATGCCGAGGTTGAACGACTACGGGCCAAATCGGCGCCGCCGTTAAACAGGTTGTAGCGCAAGCGAATCATGGCGGTAAAATCTTCGTAATGCCCGCGAACCCCGTCAATGTCTTCATCCCAGTTTTGATCCAGCTCGATGGCAATATTGGGATAGAAGCCAGACTTGGCATCTTGATGCTGATAACGGGCCGCTTCTGCGTCATACACCGCCGATATGACAGTCGGATTATTTTCTTGCGCTCTGACCAAGGCATCATCCAAGCTAGCCGGCATATAGTCGGCATCGGGTTTGGGCTGACGTAACTCCGACGGAGCCTGATTCACCAATGAGATGAAACGGCTCTCGGCATCACGCTGGTTATTTTCCGCCGCAGTCATATTAGAGTAGGCCCGTGCGACCCGGCCCCGGATCTGGGTAAGATCGGCACTGGAACCGAGTCCCGAGGTCGTGCGTTTTTGAATATCCGCCATGATCTGTTCATGGGTTTCCAAATTCTGCCGCGACAACTTGACGATTTCCGAATGCCGCAACAGATCCAGATACACCTCTGATACATTCAAGGCTATATCCTCGGCGGTGGCCAAGAGCGCATAACGCTGGGCATCGGCCTCGGCCTGGGTTCGATGCACATTGCTGGGAGTCTTGAAGCCGTCAAACAGCATCTGCCGCAGGGATATGCCCAACTCCTCTCGGGTCAGGGTTTTGTCACTACGGGGGTTGCCATCACGAACACCTGGACTGTCGGTATATTCATAGCCTATGCCGGCATCGGCATCCACTTTTGGTAAATAACCGGCAAACGCCGCATCCTGTTCATATTGTCTTGACTGGTAGAGGTGAAAGGCATCTTTGACCCTGGGGTGAGTCGTCAGGGTCTGGCTCACCGCCTCTTCCAAGGTCTGAGACCGTGCTTGGCCTGGCAGCCATAGAGCTGTTACCACCACAGCAGCGACGATAGAGTATTTTCTCATATCTTAAACTCCTTTTTATTTTTAGCGTTCTCTCAAGGCACTTTGCTTCGCTCTTAAAATAGGCTTCAACAAGTAATCCAATACCGTTTTTTTACCTGTAATAATATCTACTCCCGCTTGCATTCCCGGGATAATCCGCAATGGCGCATCCTCGGCACCCAAAAAACTCTCATAGGTACGGATCGTTGCCAGGTAAAAGGTGTTCCCTTCTTCGTCCTGGATAGAATCGGCACTTATTTTTTCAACTTCCCCTTTCAAACCTCCGTAAATAGTAAAATCATAGGCGGTGAATCTGACCATTGCCTCCAACCCCGGTCGTAAAAAGCCAATATCTTTCGGTGAAAGCCGTGCCTCAATCAACAGGGTGTCTTCCAAAGGCACTATTTCCACCAATGCCATTCCCGGCTGAATCACCCCTCCCACCGTATTCACACTGAGGGTTTTTACCGTGCCCTTAAGTGGAGAGGTCACCAGGGTACGCTTCACCCTGTCCTGCAAACCCACGGCCCCCTCCTGCAGCTGAGCCTGGCGGCTACGGCGCTCACTCAGCTCTTTTTGAGCATCGGATCTAAATGTCAGCGCCACTTCCTTGCGCTTGAAGATATTCTCCCGTAGGGAAGCATCCAGCTTGGGCAACAATAGCTGGGTCGACTCCAACTCTCCCTGCAGCTCGTTCAACTGTCGCTCCAACCGCAGTATCTCGACCTCGGGAACCACTCCTTCCCGCGCCAGAGGGCGGGTGATATTCACTTCCCGGGCCACCAGGGACACGCCGCGTTGCAAGGTTCTTATCCGGGAATTAGTTTCAATCAGTTCCTGCTCTCGTTGGGCTATCTGCTGTCCGAAAATGGATAACTGGTTGTTGAGATAATCGACGCGTTCGCTGAATACCGCCTGCTGCACCTCAGCCTGCCCCGGGTAGTCCCGTTGAAACACCTCGCTAAACACCAGCGGCTGCCGGGTAAGCTTGACCTGTTCACGCCAGGCCAGTTTGGCATCATCGGAAACACCGATGCTGTTTACCTCGGCCTGCAGCCGGATGATATCGCCCTGCAAGGAGGCGATTTCCTGCCCCCGTTCGCGCAGATCGGAACGAAAACGGGTATCGTCGATCAACAACAAGGGCTGATCTTTGTCTACCTGCTGACCTTCGTGAATATAGAGTTCGCGCACTATACCCCCTTCCAAGTTGGAAACCACCTGGAGTTGTTGCGACGGGATAACGGTCCCCTCTCCGGAGGTCACTTCGTCCAGATAAGCGAAATGCGCCCAACCAATGGCAACGGCGACAAACAGCAGGATGCACCAAAGCAGCACCCGGGCGCCCCTGGGGGTGGTCAGCAACACCGCCGCCGCCGTATCATTGCTGTAATCAAGCAGCTCGGGAGGAATTCTCTTCTGTTTAACCTTCACCTTCTGCCTAGCCATTGCTCACCTCCTGAGCTCTGACCTTACCGGACCTAAGCTGCTGCAATACCCGCTCTTTCGGGCCATCGGCGACGATGGCCCCCTGCTCCAATACGATAAGCCGGTCCACGATTTCCAGCATTGAGGTCCTGTGGGTGATCAGGATCAGGGTGGTTTCCGGCACCACCTTGGCCAGCTCTTTACGGATATAAAACTCGGAGCGGTTATCCATATTCGAGGTGGGTTCATCGAAAATAAGGATCGGTGGATCATTCAACAAGGCTCGGGCGATGGCGATGGCCTGGCGCTGCCCACCGGATAATTGCCTGCCGCCCTCACCCACCTGGCGATCCAGCCCCTCGGGGTCCTGGTTGGTAAACAGGGTTACCCCGGCTCGCTGGGCCGCACGCAGCACCCTGCTCTCATCGGCCAGGGGGTTGGCTATCACTATATTGTCGCGAATGGAACCATAAAACAGGGTTACGTCCTGGGGGACGCAGCCCACATTACGCCTCAATGCCGCCGGTTGCAGCTGACCGATATCGATACCATCTACCTGTATGGTTCCCTCTGTGGTTTGATACAGGCCCACCAACAAGCGCTCCAGGGTGGTCTTGCCGGAACCGATACGCCCGATAATGGCTACCTTCTCCCCTGCCTTGATCTGCAGAGAAACCTGATTGATAACCCTGTGCTCGCTGCCCGGATAGGTAAAGGACACCTTGTTAAACCGGATATCCCCCCTGAACTGGGGATGATGGATGTAGCGGCGCCCCGGCTCCTGCTCATCGGGCGAGGCCATGATCTGTTCGAGTATGCCCATCGCCGACTTCGCCTGGTTATAACGGGTGGATAACACGGATAATTGCACCATGGGGGCTATGGCCCGGCCGCTGAGCATCACCGAGGCAATCAGTCCCCCCATCGACAGGCTACCTTCGGCAATAAGATAAACACCGTAGAGGATCAGCGCCACGGTACCGAATTGCTGGGTGATGCTGGCCAGGGTGGAGACCGAATTGGTGAGTTTGCGGGTGGTGATGCCCCAGCTGGCAATATGGCTGACCGCCTGCTCCCACCTGTGCTGAAAAGTACCCTGGGCACCGAATAACTTGATGGTCTCAAGGCCGGCGATGCCCTCCACCAGGTTGGCATTTTTTTGCGAGGCCAGCCGCGCGCCTTCTTCTATGCTTTTGCTCAAGGGTCTTTGCACCAGCAAGCCGTAGCAGGCCAGTACCAGGATGGCGATGATGGGGACCAGCACCATGTTGCCGGCAAAGATCCAGATAACCAGTAAAAAAAGCATGGCAAACGGAATATCCACCAGGGCGGAGACGGTCGCCGATGTTAGAAAATCCCTGACAGTCTCGAATTCCTGTAAATGCCTGGCGAAGGCGCCGGTAGAGGGCGGTCGGGCCTCCATCCTCATGCCCATGACCTTGGAAAAGATATTGGCCGACAGCAGCACATCCGACTTCTTACCCGCGATATCGATAAAGTAGCTGCGCAGCATGCGCATTAAAAAATCAAACAACAGCACAAAACAGACCCCTGTCGCCAGCACCCAGAGGGAGTCGAAGGCCAGGTTGGGCACTATCTTGTCGTAGACATTCATGGTGAACAACGGCACCACCACCGCAAACAGGTTGATCAACAGGGAGGCGATCAGCACATCCCGATAGATCGAGGCCGATTGCCAGAGGATCCCCCAAAACCAATGGCCGTCATGATGACGCAGGCTTTGGGGGGAACGCTCGTCGTAACGAAATTTGGGCTTGATAAAAAACAGGCTGCCGCTATAGCACTGCTCCAGCTGTTCAAACGCCAGCCACTGTTCGCCTTCGCCCGTCGCAGGCAAGCTCACCTTTGCCCGTTTGTTATCCTCCAGGGCCAACAAGACACAGGCATCGCCGCCGTTCAGCAGTAAAATACAGGGCAGTAGCAGCTCAGACAACTCGGCCAGGGGCTGATGATTAAAACGAACCGATAATTGGGCTCGCTCCGCCGCCCGGGACAATAACAAGGGGGTCAGCTTGCCGTCGGCCAGGGGCAGGCCGGCGGTCAGCGCCTCGCCCTGATGGGGATGGCCGTAATATTTGGTCACAAACACCAGGCTTTCCAGCAGCGGATCCTGGCAATCGATGTGGAGTTCCTTCATCCCTGTCCACGCTCACGTCCCTTACGTTAAACCTAAGTCTAGTCAGAGATATTGAGTTATAAGACAAATTTTGATCGGACAGGGCAAGGAAAAGAGGGAAACCCGCGCGGTTTAACGGTCAAAAAATACCGGCCCTGAGGCCGGTATCCATTAACAGCCGATGCCGCAGTTGTAATTAAAGCACGTTGACCGCGTTCAGCTCGGTGAAGGCCTGCTCCAGGCGGGAAATCATGGCAGTCTGGCCTTCGCGCAGCCATACTCGCGGATCGTAGTATTTCTTGTTGGGCTTGTCATCGCCGTCCGGGTTGCCAATCTGGCCCTGCAGATAGCCTTCTTTGGCCTTGTAATAGTTCATCACGCCGGCCCAGGTGGCCCACTGGGTGTCGGTGTCGATGTTCATCTTGACCACACCGTAGCCGATGGACTCCTCGATTTCTTCGGCGGAAGAGCCGGAGCCGCCGTGGAACACGAAGTTCAGGGACTTGGCCGGTAGGCCGAACTTCTCGGACACATATTTCTGGGAGTTGTCGAGAATTTTCGGAGTCAGCTTAACGTTACCCGGCTTGTACACGCCGTGTACATTACCGAAGGAAGCGGCGATGGTGAACTTGTCGCTGATGGCGCTCAGCTTCTCGTAGGCGTAGGCCACGTCTTCCGGCTGGGTATACAGCATGGAGCTGTCCATACCGGTATTGTCGACGCCGTCTTCTTCGCCACCGGTACAACCCAGTTCGATTTCCAGGGTCATGCCGATCTTGCTCATCCGCTCAAGGTACTTGGCGCAGATCTCGATATTTTCTTCCAGGCTTTCTTCGGACAGATCGATCATGTGCGAGCTGAACAGCGGCTTGCCGGTCTCGGCAAAGTGCTTCTCGCCGGCATCCAGCAGGCCGTCGATCCAGGGCAGCAGCTTCTTGGCGGCGTGGTCGGTATGCAGGATAACAGGAACGCCATAGGCCTCTGCCAGCGCGTGCACATGGCGGGCACCGGAAATGGCACCCAGGATGGCAGCCTGTTGGCCTTCCAGTTTCAGGCCCTTGCCGGCGAAGAAGGCGGCACCACCATTGGAAAACTGGACAACGACCGGTGCTTTCATCTTGGCGGCGGCTTCCATCACCCCGTTGGCAGAATCGGTACCCACCACATTGACCGCCGGCAGGGCGAATTTGTTGGCCTTGGCGATGGCAAAAATGGTTTGCATATCATCGCCACTGACGACACCCGGCTTAACCACATCAAAAATCTTCTGAGACATTATCTCGCTCCTGTTATTTTATTTCCACAACCGGCCAGAATGCGTGGCCGGTTGAATTAAATCAATCGTTTCAATTAGCCCTGGGCTCTTTGCTCCAGCATGGCCACCGCCGGCAGGGTCTTGCCTTCGACAAACTCAAGGAAGGCACCACCACCGGTAGAAATATAGGAAATCTGATCCTTGATGCCGAACAGATCGATGGCCGCCAGGGTGTCACCACCGCCGGCAATGGAGAAGGCATCGCTCTCGGCGATGGCCTTGGCCACGATCTCGGTACCACGCCGGAAGTTTTCAAATTCGAACACGCCGACCGGACCATTCCAGATAATGGTCTTGGCGCTTTTCAGGATCTCGGCCAGCCGCTGGGCGGACGCATCGCCCAGATCCAGGATCTGCTCCTGGTCGGTCACCTCGGAGACATCCTTGAGGGTGGCCGGGGCGGTCTCGGAAAACTCGGCTGCGGTACGCACATCGGTGGCCAGGGGAATGTCACACTTGGCCATCAGTCGCTTGGCCTCGGGGATCAAGTCCGCCTCGTACAGGGATTTGCCCACGTTGTGACCGGCAGCGGCCACAAAGGTATTGGAGATACCGCCACCGACTACCAGCTGATCGGCGATACCGGAAAGAGACTCCAGCACGGTCAGCTTGGTCGACACTTTGGAACCACCAACCACGGCAACCAGAGGGCGGGCCGGGTTATCCAGTGCCCTGGCCAGGGCTTCCAGCTCGGCCGACAGCAAGGGTCCGGCACAGGCCACGGGGGCGAATTGGGCGACACCATGGGTCGAAGCCTGGGCACGGTGCGCGGTGCCGAAGGCATCCATCACAAACACGTCGCACAAGGCGGCGTATTGCCTAGCCAGGGACTCATCGTCTTTTTTCTCGCCCTTGTTGAAGCGTACGTTCTCCAGCACCACCAGCTCGCCGGCGGCAAGCTCGACCCCGTCCAGATAGTCCTTGGCCAGGCGTACGGGAACGGACAGTTTGTCCTTGAGGTAGGCCACCACCGGTTGCAGGGAGAACTCTTCGGCATATTCGCCCTCGGTAGGGCGTCCCAGATGAGAGGTCACCATCACCTTGGCGCCTTGGGCCAGGGCGGCCTCTATGGTCGGCAAGGAAGCCAGGATACGGGCGTCGGACGTCACCTTGCCGTCTTTCACCGGTACGTTGAGATCGGCCCGGATCAGTATCCGTTTGCCGGCCAGATCCAACTCATTCATTTTGATTACAGACATATGTGTCCTCTTCCTGTAAGTACAAAGTGTTGTAAAAAAACGATTAACGCTGATTGTTTCCCGCCGCCATCCAGGTCAGGCTGGTATCCAGCATACGATTGGCAAACCCCCACTCATTATCACACCACATCAGCATCTTGATCAGGTTGGCATCGCTGACCCGGGTCTGGGTACCGTCGATGATCGAGGAATGGGGATCATGATTGAAATCGACCGACACCAGCGGCGCTTCGGTATAGTCGAGGATCCCCTTGAGCGCCCCTTCGGCCGCCTGCCTCAACACCCGGTTAACCTCATCAACCGTGGCCTTATTTTCCACGATCACACTCAAGTCCATGGCCGTCACATTGATGGTGGGGACACGTACCGAGATGGCTTCGAACTTCCCGGCAAAATGGGGCAAGATGCGCTCTACTCCCTTGGCCAACTTGGTATCCACCGGGATGATGGACTGGCTAGCGGCACGGGTCCGGCGCAGATCCGAATGGTAGGCATCGATCACCTGCTGATCGTTCATGGCTGAATGAATGGTAGTAATATTACCACATTTTATATTAAAAACCCGGTGCAAGGTCTCAATTACCGGCACCACACAGTTGGTGGTACAGGAGGCATTTGACACAATGACTTCATTTCCAGTCAACAGCTGGTGATTCACCCCATAGACGATGGTGGCGTCCACATCGGCATCGGCGGGGTGGGAAAACAACACCTTGCGGGCCCCCGCCTGCAGATGCAACTCGGCATCGGCCCGGCTCGACAGCACGCCGGTACAATCCAGCACCAGATCCACGTCCAGCTGGGCCCATGGCAGCCTGGCCGCGTCCGGCTCGTGACACAGACGAATGCTATCCCCGGCAATTTCAAGACCGCTCGGTACCAGGCTAACCTCATGGCGAAAACGACCATGGCTGGAGTCATATCGGGTCAGGTGGGCGATGGCATCCGGCTCTGCCAGTTCATTGATGGCCACAATTTTCATCTGCTTATCCAGGCCCCTTTCATAGAAGGCCCGTAAAACACTACGTCCAATACGGCCGTAGCCGTTGATGGCAACTCGGATCATGAAATTAAGGTTCCTGCTCGCTGTGCAAATTGGGCTGATGATGTCGCATCAGATATGCCTCCATCTATCGCCGTTATGGCCCAAGTCTAACGGGGATTGGGGGTCAGGGGAATGCTTTCCCCTGACGGCACCCCGAGCCAAAACACCCATAAAAAAAACCGGCTATCAAGAGCCGGCTTTTTGACTGAGCAATATCCTGGCGGATTAGAAAAACGGGGCATACCCGTTACCCCGACAAGAGCCTCAGCTGCTTGTCAGGCTTAGCCCAGCAGCGCCTTGGCTTTAGCAACCACATTATCGGCGGTGAAACCGAACAACTTGAACAGATCGCCGGCGGGCGCCGACTCACCGAAGGTACGCATGCCGATGATATCGCCGCCAAAGCCCACGTACTTGTACCAGTAGTCGGCGATGCCGGCCTCGACCGCCAGCCGTTTAGTCACGGCGGCGGGCAGTACGCTTTCTTTATATTCGCTGCTCTGGGCATCGAACACATCGGTACAGGGCAGTGATACCACCCGTACCCTGCGCCCTTCGGCGCTCAGCTGCTCACCGGCAGAGATGGCCAGTTCAACCTCGGAACCGGTGGCGATGATAATCAGCTCCGGAGTACCGTCGCAATCTTTCAGCACGTAGCCGCCCTTGGCCACATCGGCCAGTTGTGCTGTGCTACGTTCGATCTGACCCAGGTTTTGACGGGAAAAGATCAACGCACTGGGGCCGTCCTTGCGCTCAATAGCGGCTTTCCAGGCAACGGCAGACTCCACCTGATCACAGGGACGCCAGGTGCTCATGTTCGGGGTCAGCCGCAGGGACGCGATCTGCTCCACCGGCTGGTGGGTCGGGCCGTCTTCACCCAGGCCTATGCTGTCATGGGTGTAAACAAAGATGGAGCGCTGCTTCATCAGCGCCGCCATGCGCACCGCGTTACGGGCATATTCCACAAACATCAGGAAGGTACCGGCGTAGGGAATAAAGCCCCCATGCAGGGCGATGCCATTCATGATGGCGCTCATGCCGAACTCGCGCACCCCGTAGTGCAGATAATTGCCGGAGGCATCGGCGGCCGAGATCGGCTGAGAAGCCTTGTGCATGGTCAGGTTGCTGGGAGCCAGGTCGGCACTGCCGCCGAGCAGCTCGGGCAGGATGGCGCCGTAGGCGTCTAGGGCATTCTGGGAGGCCTTACGGGTGGCGATCTTGGCCGGGTTGGCCTGCAGGGTATTGATAAAGTCGGCGCTTTGCTCGGCCCAGTTGGCCGGCAGCTCGCCTTCGATACGGCGCTTGAACTCAACGGCCAGCTCGGGATAGTCGGCGGCATAGGCGGTCAGTTTTTCATTCCAGGCCTGCTCGGCGGCTTGGCCCTTGGCCTTGGCATCCCACTCGCCATAAATGTCGGCGGGGATCTCGAACGGCGCATGATTCCAGCCCAGTTGCTCACGGGTAGCGGCGATTTCCGCATCCCCCAGGGGAGCACCGTGGCAGTCATGGCTGCCGGCCTTATTGGGCGCGCCAAAACCGATAATGGTACGGCAGCAGATCAGCGTGGGTTTGCCGGTTTCCGCCTTGGCGGCGTCGATGGCGGCCGCCACGGCGGCGGCGTCGTGGCCGTCTACCGCAGGGATCACGTGCCAGCCGTAGGCTTCGAAACGCGCAGGTGTATCGTCGGTGAACCAGCCTTCCACATGACCGTCGATGGAAATGCCGTTGTCATCCCAGAAGGCAATCAGCTTGCCCAGCCCCAAGGTGCCCGCCAGGGAGCAGGCTTCATGGGAGATACCTTCCATCAGGCAGCCGTCACCCAGGAAGGTATAGGTATGGTGATCCACCACCTGGTGTCCGGGCCGGTTGAACTGGGCCGCCAGGGATTGTTCGGCGATAGCCATGCCCACGGCATTGGTGATGCCCTGCCCCAGGGGACCCGTGGTGGTTTCCACGCCCGGCGCATAACCGTATTCGGGATGGCCCGGGGTCTTGGAATGCAGTTGACGGAACTGCTTGAGGTCTTCGATAGACAGCTCGTAGCCGGTCAGGTGCAGCAAGGAATAGAGCAGCATGGAACCATGGCCATTAGACAACACAAAACGGTCGCGGTCGGCCCAGTTGGGGTTTGCGGGGTTATGATTCAGATAATCACGCCACAATACCTCGGCAATATCCGCCATACCCATGGGGGCTCCGGGGTGACCGGAATTGGCTTTTTGCACCGCATCCATACTCAATGCGCGAATAGCATTGGCAAGCTCTTTACGAGAAGGCATCGACATCTCCTGGGGATCACATTCTTCAAAGGGGTTAAATGACGGCGTATTGTCCCAAAGACTGGGGGGGGAGCGCAAATCTATTATCCTGTCATTCTATTTCATTAAAATTCTGCCACTTTTTTCTGGCAATCGACCGGGACGCTCTCTAAAATAGCCATCCAGATGTTAATACCGCCACACGCAACTGGTGCCTGTGGCCCGTAATGTAGGAAACCGAAGCACCCATGGCCAGACTGTTTACTTCCGAGTCCGTATCCGAAGGTCATCCGGACAAGATTGCAGACCAGATCTCCGACGCCGTTCTTGACGCCATCCTGGCTCAGGATCCCAATGCCCGCGTCGCCTGTGAAACCTATGTTAAAACCGGCATGGTGATCGTCGGTGGTGAAATTTCCACCAGCGCCTGGGTTGATATCGAGGATCTGGCCCGCAAAACCGTACGTGATATCGGTTATACCAGCTCCGACATGGGTTTTGATGGTGACAGCTGTGCCGTACTCAATGCGATCGGCAAGCAGTCTCCCGATATCGCCATGGGTGTGGATCGTAAAGACCCGAGGGAGCAAGGCGCCGGCGACCAGGGCCTGATGTTCGGTTACGCATCAAATGAAACCGATGTCTTGATGCCAGCCCCCATCACCTATGCCCACCGTCTGGTCAAGCGTCAGGCTTATATCCGCAAGAGCCACGAACTGGACTGGCTGCGCCCGGATGCCAAATCCCAGATAACCTTTGTCTACGACGACGGCAAGCCGGTGGCCATCGATGCGGTGGTGTTGTCTACCCAACATAGCCCGGACATCGATCAGGAAACCCTGCGCGAAGCGGTGATGGAGCATATCATCAAGCCGGTGCTGCCCGCCGAGTTCCTGACCAAGAATACCAAGTACTTTATCAACCCGACCGGCAACTTCGTGATCGGCGGCCCCATGGGCGACTGTGGTCTGACCGGCCGCAAGATCATCGTCGACACCTACGGCGGCATGGCCCGTCATGGTGGCGGCGCCTTCTCCGGCAAGGATCCGTCCAAGGTTGACCGCTCCGCCGCCTACGCCGCCCGGTACGTGGCCAAGAACATCGTCGCCGCCGGCCTGGCGGACCGCTGCGAAATCCAGGTGTCTTACGCCATCGGGGTGGCCGAGCCGACCTCCATCAGCGTGGAAACCTTCGGCACCGGCAAGGTCTCGGAAGAACTGATCGACGCCCTGGTGCGCGAGCACTTCGACCTGCGCCCCTATGGCCTGATCGAGATGTTGGACCTGAACCGTCCCATTTATCAGCCCACCGCCGCCTACGGCCACTTCGGTCGGGAAGAATTCCCCTGGGAAGCGACCGACAAGGCCGCGCTGCTGCGCGACGCCGCCGGCCTGAAATAACCGGTTCGAGGGGAAGCATTCGCTTCCCCTTTTTTACCTCCGCGTACATGACGCTCCCCCCCGCCCTGATTATCCAGGTCAATGACAGGGTCACCGACTGCCTATCCCTGGCCGGGCAAAGACTCGGCGATGATTTCCCCCCTCCCCGCGTCTGCTTCAACCAGGGTGGCCGCATCGCCGGCTCCGCTTGGCTGGAGCGCTGGGAACTGAGGTTCAACCCCGTCTTGCTGGCGGACAATGTCGGGGCATTTATCACCGAGATCATTCCCCATGAGGTGGCGCACCTGGTGGTATTCGCCCGCTACGGCAAGGTCAGGCCCCACGGCCGGGAATGGCAAACCGTGATGCGCTCGGTCTTCGGCCTCGAACCCAGCACCCGACACCGCCTGGACACCCACAAGGTGGCGCCGACCTTCGGCTACGACTGCGGCTGCCGGCTGCATAGACTCAGCCTGAGGCGGCACAATAAAATTCAACGCGGCCAGAGCCGGTATTTATGCATGCACTGTGGCAAACTGCTGACCCTGGCTGAATAGGTTTTTTCCGCTGAAATCGTGATGCCAACACCCAGCGCCACCCAAGCTGTTTTATCCATTTATCGAGGAAAACAAGATGATCAAGATAGGCTCCCCCCTGCCCACCCACGAATTCACCATCCTCACCGACGAGGGTAAAACCACCGCCACCAGCGAGCAGCTGTTCAAGGGCAAGAAGGTGGTGCTGTTCGCGGTGCCCGGCGCCTTTACCCCCACCTGTTCCAACAGCCACCTGCCCGGCTTCGTGGTGCAGGCCGACCGGTTCAAGGCCAGGGGTGTCGATACCATCTGCTGCCTGTCGGTCAATGACGCCTTCGTGATGCGTGCCTGGCAGCAACACCAGAATGCCGATGCCATCACCATGCTTGCCGACGGCGCCGGCAGCTTTACCCAGGCGCTGGGACTGGCCAAGGACACCGGCGAGTTCGGCGGGCTGCGAGCCCAGCGCTTCGCCCTGGTGGCAGAAGACGGGGTGGTGACGGCACTGAAGATAGAGGCACCCGGCAAGTTCGAAGTGTCCGACGCCGAGACCCTGCTGCAACTGGTCTGACCCCGTCTATCCATGTGTCGGGCCAAGGCCCGACCCGCCTCTGTCATCTGTACGGGGACTCAGGAACAGGGACTGGGCACGACTGCCATCTCTGGTCCCCAATCCCTAATCCCAAGTCCCTCACCCCTTGCCTCTGCGGCTCTGGATGGTAAGCTTGCGTCGCCTATAAATCATTAACAAGAACAATGAGTCGTGCGCTACATCATCATTTTACTGGGCCTGTGTTCATGGGTTACCCAGGCCGAGCCGCTGTCTTTTCGGCAGGCCAAGAAGGTTGCCCCACGGATTTATCAGGGTAACCCCGTCACCTTTTACTGTGGCTGTGATATCAAGCAGAATGGCAAGCAACTGGTGCCCGACCTGGCCAGTTGCGGTTATCAGGTACGCAAACAGCAACGCCGGGCCAGCCGTGTCGAATGGGAGCATATAGTGCCCGCCTGGGAGCTGGGTCACCAGCGTCAATGCTGGCAGCTGGGCGGCCGCAAAAACTGTGCCCGCACCGATGCGCAGTTCAAACAGATGGAAGGTGATCTGCACAACCTGGTTCCGGCCATCGGCGAGGTCAACGGAGACCGTTCCAACTACCGCTTTTCCGAATGGAACGGCAGGCCCAACCAGTATGGCCGCTGCCAGATGCTGGTCGACTTCAAGGGCCGCAAGGTGCAACCACCGGCACAGAGCCGGGGAACCATAGCCCGGACTTATCTTTATATGCAGCAGCAATATAAGCTGAACATAGCCAAACAGCAGCTGCGCCTGTTTGAAGCATGGAACCGCATGCACCCGCCCACCGACTGGGAATGCGAGCGGAACCATCGCATCAATGAGCTGCAGGGCAACCCTAACCCCTTCGTCAAGGAGCAATGCGAACATTATGCGTATACCCCGCATCCATGAGCCTCACCCCTTAACTCCGGGTCGCACCTTGCCGCTGTCGGAAGATGGCGCCAACCACGTGGGCCGGGTGCTGCGCATGCAACCCGGCCAAGCCCTGGTCCTGTTCGATGGTAATGGCGGCCAGTATCCGGCCACCATTACCGCCGTGGATAAAAAGTCGGTGACGGTTCAAGTGGGCGATTTTCAGAACAGGGAAGTGGAGTCCCCCCTGCATTTTCACCTCGGTCAAGTAGTCAGCCGGGGCGACAAGATGGACTTCACCATCCAGAAGTCCGTCGAGCTGGGAGTAAATGTGATAACACCGCTGTTTTCCAGCCGCTGTGGCGTCAAGCTCAGCGGCGAACGACTGGAGAAAAAACTGCACCAGTGGCAGAAAATCGCCATCGCCGCCTGTGAGCAATGCGGCCGCAACCGTATTCCCGAGATCCGCCCGGCCCGTCCCCTGGAGCAATGGCTGAGTGAGCAGACCGCTGAGCTGAAATTAAATCTGCATCCCAGAGCCCAATTCAGTGTCAACACCTTGCCGCCGCCGAGCGGGGGCGTTAGGCTGCTGGTAGGGCCCGAGGGGGGCCTGTCCGACCAGGAAATCGCCCTCGCCCGCGGACAGGGGTTTGTCGATATGCTGCTGGGCCCCCGGGTATTACGAACAGAAACCGCGGCCATGACCGCCATCACCGCCTTGCAATGCCGTTTCGGAGATCTCGCATGACCATTAAATTGGGAATCGTGATGGACCCCATTCAGTCCATCAATATCAAGAAAGACACCAGCTTCGCCATGCTGCTGGAGGCCCAGCGCCGGGGCTATGAACTCTGGTACATGGAAATGAGCGATCTCAGCATGCTGCAGGGTGAGGCCCTCGGCCGCATGGCCCGGCTTACGGTCAAGGAAGACGCCAGCCAATGGTTTACCCTGGAGCCCGCCGCTTCCCGCCCGCTGGCCGAGCTGGACGTGATCCTGATGCGCAAAGATCCGCCCTTCGATACCGAATATATCTACGCGACCTACCTGCTCGAGCAGGCCGAAGAAAAGGGCACTTTGATCGTCAACAAGCCTCAGAGCCTGCGCGACGCCAACGAAAAACTCTATACCGCCTGGTTCCCGGAGTTCACCCCCACCACCCTGGTGACCCGCAGTGCTACTGATATCCGAGCCTTCCACCGGGAGCACAAGGACATCATCCTCAAGCCACTGGACGGCATGGGCGGGGCCTCCATTTTCCGGATCAAGGAAGACGATCCGAACGTCGGCGTTATCATCGAAACCCTCACCGAACACGGCAGCCGTTACTGCATGGCACAGGTCTTTATGCCGGCGATCACCGACGGAGACAAGCGGGTGCTGGTGGTGGATGGCGAACCCGTACCCTATTGCCTGGCGCGCATACCCCAAGGCGGTGAAACCCGCGGAAACCTGGCCGCCGGTGGCCGGGGCGAGGCCCGCCCCCTAAGCGACAGCGATCGCCGCATCGCCGAGACGCTGGGACCTATACTCAAGGCAAAAGGGCTGATTTTTGTCGGGCTGGATATCATCGGTGATAAGCTGACCGAGGTAAATGTCACCAGCCCCACCTGTGTGCGTGAGATAGAAGCCGCCTTCCCGGTCAATATCACCGGCATGCTGATGGACGCCATTGAAAAGCGCCTGGCCTGACAAGCCGGCGCCCCGATACAAACTGAAACCAAGACCCCGAGACACTATGGAATCACTCCAACATCATTTTCTTATCGCCATGCCCGCGCTGAAGGATCCGTTTTTCGCCGGCTCCGTCACCTATATCTGCGAACATAACGAAGAGGGTGCCATGGGGCTGGTGATCAATATCCCCATCGATATGAAGGTGCTGGAGCTGCTTGACCAGCTGGAGCTGGAGCCGGAAGACAATCCCGAGCTGAAGGAAAAGCCCGTACTACAGGGTGGCCCGGTGGCCGCCGACCGGGGCTTTGTGCTGCACAGTCCACTGGATGGCTTCAACTCCAGCCAGCAGCTGGCAGAGGACTTGATGATCACCACCTCCAGGGACGTGCTGGAAGCACTGGGCACCGAGCAACAGCCGGAGAAATATCTGGTGGCCCTGGGCTACGCCGGCTGGACGCCGGGACAGCTGGAGCAGGAGCTGGTGGAAAACAGCTGGCTGACCATACCGGCGGACACCGATCTGATCTTCAATACTCCCCTGGCCCAGCGCTGGCATGAAGCCATTGGTCGGCTGGGTATCGACTCCCGCCAGCTGTCCTCCCAGGTGGGACACGCATGAGTGGCAGCCGCACCCTGCTCGGCTTCGACTATGGCCTGAAAAGCATCGGCGTCGCCATCGGCCAGGAAATCACCGTCTCGGCCCGCCCACTGTTGGCGCTGAAGGCCAATGACGGCATACCCGACTGGCAGCAGATTGAAAAGTTGCTCAAGGAATGGCAACCGGAGCTGCTGATTGTCGGCCTGCCGCTCAATATGGACGGTACCGAGCAGGAAATCAGCCGCCGCGCCCGCAAGTTCGCCAACCGCCTGCACGGTCGCTTTGGCCTGCCGGTCGAGTTGCAGGACGAACGGCTAACCACCACGGATGCCCGCGCCCGCCTGTTTGAAGCCGGCGGCTACAAAGCTCTGGGCAAGGATGCGGTGGATGCGGTCTCCGCCCAGTTGATCATCGAGTCGTGGATGGAAAGCCGGTATTAACCCAGCCTTTTATATATCAATAGGGGCTGTCGGCGCTTTCCGTTCGTGGCCCCTACCCTGTCCGTGCCGGACCATGGCTCTTCAGCTGCGGCCAATACCGGCTCCTCCCGTAACCCGGCTTTGACTCCTGCTGAACCATTCCCCAGCTATCCCAATCCAACGAGTATTAGTATTGAACTTTGACTAAAATAGCGCCAAACTAGTCCTGTTCAATCCAGGCAGGAAAAGGACAGCAGTATCCTCTGCCCGATAACCAGGTTGTTGTGGCCAATAAACCGGTTCATCAGCATTTCCGGTAGCATGTCTTAGGAGCTCCGATGACACATTCTGCAAATGTGAAGGGATACCAGGTGGTTATTCCGGAGGAAACTCATACCCTGGCTGAATTCAGCAAAAATGACTTGCCGGGCGTCGCGACCATTAATTCCGCCTTGGTCAGTTTCGAGCCCAAGGAGGCGTTTGCCTGGCACCTGTCCATCATGGTCGAGGCCAAAGAGCTTGGCGATTACAGGATGCCAACACCTCATGAGCAGAAGATGCTTTATGACTTCGAGGATGAGATAGAGCCAAATATAAAAGCCAATGGCAATGCCTTGTTCCTGGCTCGCGTTACTCACAACGGTTGGCGCGAATTGGTTTATCGTATATACGACCCCCAACCGCTGAACAATTATTTACAGAGTTTAATACAATCAGAAAATAATTCACGACCATTTGAGTTCCATATAGATCCTGATGAGCACTGGGAAAAGGCCACATGGTTTATCCAGGCAGTTGACTCCTAACACAGCCAGCGGATGCCGATGATCCCCCGTTTGATGGACATACCAGATAGTAAGCAGCCCGGCTGGCCCAGGTTTGGCGCCCTCATTCAATACCGTCTACACTGGTTCCATCCCGCCCTGCTGCGGGTAGGCAACTGGATTTAGCCGTTAGCCGACGCCGCGTGATCCAGCCGCTATCCACATAAGGAGATGAATCATGCGCTTCCTGTTGAAGGTTAATATTCCTGTCGAGGCCGGAAACACGGCGGCAAAGGCGGGAACACTCGGCGCCACCATCCAGTCCATCCTGGCGGATTTAAAACCGGAGGCCGCCTACTTCACCGACAACAACGGCCAGCGGGCCGGATTTATCGTGTTCGAGATGCAGGACGCCGCCGAGATCCCGGCAATTGCCGAACCCTGGTTTCTCGCCTTCAACGCCAGTATTGAACTCCATCCGGTCATGATCCCGGCCGATCTCGCCAATGCCGGACCTGCGATCGAGCAAGCCGTCAACAGTTACGGACGATAGTCATGCCGGGAACCGAATAACCTAAGGAGCATTAAATGGATAAGTTTATGGATGCCGCCATCGAAGAAGCCAGGAAAGGCCGGGCCGAAAACGGCATCCCCATCGGCTCGGTACTGGTTCTTGATGGAAAAATCGTCGCCCGCGGCCACAATCAGCGTATTCAGAAAGGCAGCGCTGTGCTCCATGCGGAAATGGATTGCCTGGAAAATGCAGGCCGTTTAACGGCGGCTGACTATAAAAGATCCACACTCTATTCCACCTTGTCCCCCTGCGATATGTGCAGCGGTGCCGTGCTGCTTTACGGTATCCCGAAAGTGGTGATAGGTGAAAATAAAACCTTCCAGGGGCCGGAGGAATATGTGAAGTCGCGGGGAGTAGAACTGATCGTTCTTGACAGCCAGGAATGCAAAGAGCTGATGAACGAATTGATCAGTACGAAGCCAGAGCTCTGGAACGAGGATATAGGGGAATAACCGAACCTCGAGCATATTCGCTCAACCAACATATTCTGCATAAAAAAAGCCCCGCTATGCGGGGCTTTTTCAGAATACGGAATGAACCGGATTCAGACTACCTGGATTTGTGAAGCCTGCGGACCCTTGGCACCCTCAGCCGGGGTGTAAGTGACCTGTTGACCTTCGGCCAGGGTTTTGAAACCGCCGCCGACGATTTCGGAGAAATGAGCAAAGAGATCTTTGCCGCCGTCAGCCGGAGTGATAAATCCAAAACCTTTCGCTTCGTTGAACCATTTTACGGTACCGTTAGCCATTTTAATCCTACCTTTTTTAAATAATGAGCAATGCTCGGAAATACACAATAACAATCAAAGAAGGGAAGCTAAGTGACTGAAGTACCGTAAGGAACCAACAATATACGAGGGCCGCGCTAACTTGAAAATCGTGCTGCAGGTACAATACGTGAAGCCGAGCTCCAGGTCAAACCTTATCAAAAATTAATCAATTTATCTCAGAATCAACAAAGGCGCCCGCAGGCGCCTGGTTCATTAATATTTGGGCACTTTACCCTATGACGCCGATGGCATTGAGGAACATCACCACGATGGCGACCGGGCTGACATAGCGGATGGTGTAATACCAGAGCCGGTAACCAAGCCCCTTGCCCAACTCTTCTTCCGTGGCCTTGCGGCTCATGACTCGCCCGGCAAAGATAGCGATAAACAGGCCTCCCAGGGGCAGGAACCAGCCGGAAGTCAGGTAATCCAGTACCCCGAAGAAGGTCTTGCCGAACAGGGTGTGCCTCTCCCAGATATTGAAGGAAAACACGGTTCCCAGACTCAGCACCCACATCACCAAGCCGGACCCCAGGCAGGCCTTGAACCGGGAGATCCGATACCTCTCGGTCATCCAGGCCACCGCCGGCTCGATCAACGATATGGCCGACGTCAGCGCCGCCACCGACAGCATGATAAAGAAGATCATGCCGAACAGGCCGCCGAAGGGCATCTGGCCGAAGGCGATCGGCAGGGTCACAAACAATAGGCCGGGGCCGGAACCCGGTTCCAGGCCGTTGGCGAATACCAGGGGGAAGATCACCATGCCCGCGAGCAGGGCCACCAGGGTGTCCAGGATACCGATGGTAATGGCGGTTTTGGCGATAGACACCTTTTGCGGCAGGTAGGAGCCGTAGGTCATCATGCCACCGCCGGCGATGCTCAGGGTAAAAAACGCATGGCCCAGGGCCACCAGTATGCTGGTGCCGGATAACTTGCTGAAATCCGGGTTGAATAGGAAATTCAGCCCCTGCATAAAGTACCCCGTGGTCATGGCGTATCCCACCAACACCAGCAGCAGCACGAAGAGGCCGGGCATCATGGCGTTCACCGCCTTCTCCAGCCCCTGCTTGACCCCCCGCGCCACCACCAGCAGGGTGATCATCAGCACCAGGGTCCCCCAGAAGATCAGCGCCCAGGGATCGGCCAACAGCTGGCCGAAATGGGCGCCGACCTGTTCGCCGGACGCACCGTCGAAGACGCCCTGGGCCGAGATGAAAATATAGGAAATGGCCCAACCGGCCACCACCGTGTAGAAACTGAGGATCAGGAAGCCGGAGACCACTCCCAGCCAGCCCAGCAGTCGCCAGTGGCGGGACACCTTGAATTCCCGGGCCAGGTTGGCCATCGAATTCGCAGGGTTTTGTTTGCCGCGCCGACCGATCATTACCTCCGCCATCAACAGCGGGAGCCCGATCACCAGGATGCAGGCCAGATAGACCAGTACGAAGGCGCCGCCGCCGTGCTCCCCGGTGATATAGGGAAACTTCCAGATATTACCCAGGCCGACGGCGGATCCCGTCGCGGCCAGGATAAAAGTCAGGCGGCCGGACCATTGTAGTTGCGCCGGACGTCCCTTGAGCTCCTGGCTCACGCCGGCCACGGTATCACCGCCAGCCACCATTCGTGTGTTTTCCATAACCTAGACTCCTGATAAAAACCAAACTGCGGGGAGCACTCCTGCCCCCTGGCTACCACCGCGGGCGCTATCGCCGCAGCATACCTGGGCAGACTCCGCCGGCCCTTGTTGACTGCCGTGCTGACGATATGACTCAGGTCACCGCGGTCACCCTCTTGAACTCGGGCCTGTCCCACTCCCCCTTGGCCATGATCTCCGCCAGGGCCTGGACCATGTCCCACAGATCCACATAACGGGTATACAGCGGGGTAAAACCGAAGCGCAGGATATCAGGCGCCCGGAAATCACCGATGATATTGCGGGCGATCAACGCCTGCATGATGGCGAAGCCCTGTTCATGGGCCAGGGATACCTGGCTGCCGCGCAGGCCCGCCTCCCGGGGGGAAACCAGGGTAAAACCGTAACCGGCGCAGTACTGCTCCATCAGCGCGATGAAAATATCGCCCAGCTGACGGGACTTGGCCCTGATCGCCGCCATGTCGGCCGAAGCCATGATATCCACCCCCACTTCCAGGGCGCTGGTCGCCAGTATCCCCGTGGTGCCGCACAGGCCACGCTTGATCCCGGTCGCCGGCTCATAGATATCGCTCATGGCGAAGGGGTTGTCATGGCCGAACCAGCCGCTCAGGGGCTGACGGAACTCGGCCTGGTGGCGTTTGGCCACAAACAGGAAGCCGGGGGCCCCCGGGCCGCCGTTGAGATACTTGTAACCGCAGCCCACGGCGAAGTCGGCCTGTACGGCGTTCAGCGCCACCGGCACCGCCCCCGCGCTGTGGCTGAGATCCCACAGCATCAGGGCGCCCACCTCATGGGCCCGGGCCGTCAGTGCCGCCATGTCGAACATCTTGCCGGACTTGTAATGCACATGGGTCAGCACCACCAGGGCGGTATCTTCGTCGATGATCTCCTCCAGCCGTTCACGGGGGGCCGTTTCCAGGCGCACCTCCCCTCCCAGGAAACCCTCCAGCCCCTGCAGGATATAGAGATCGGTGGGGAAATTACCCGGCTCGGAAACTATCTTGCGCCGTCCCGGGCGCATGCGCACCGCCGCCGCCGCCAATTTGAACAGGTTGACGGAGGTGGAGTCGGCCACCACCACTTCCCCGGCATCCGCCCCGATAATGGTGGCCAGCTTGTTCCCCACCCGCTCGGGAAGAGCAATCCAGTCATGGGTATTCCAGCTACGGATCAGGCCCTGGCCCCATTCCCGCTCCACCACCTCGGCCACCCTGGCCTTGGCTGCCTTGGGCAGGACCCCCAGGGAATTGCCGTTGAGATAGATAAGCCCGTCTTCCAGCTCGAACAGCTCCCTGAACAGGGATAAGGCATCGTCCTGATCCAGCCGGGCCAGGGCATCGCGAGTCAATGGGGTCATAGTTCAATACTCCTGAGTAATGCGCGCACAGGGGACGCGTCCAGCTGTGCCAGTTTCAGCGGTGGGGCGATCAGTTCGTAGTGCCCCGCAGCCACTTGGTCAAACACCAGGCCTTCCAGAATCGCCATGCCATGGCGGCGCACCATCTGGTGGGCGGCCAGGGTTTTCGAGTCCTGGGGATCCAGGGAAGGACTGTCGATGCCGATAAGCATTGCGCCGCGTTCCGCCAGCAGGGCCACGGTGTCGGCCGCCACCGCGGTAAAATCCGTCCGCCACCGGTCATGGGGAAACTGTTGGTAGGTTTTAAACAGCACCCGCTCGACCCGCGCCGGCAAAAAAGGCGCCACATGCTCGGGCCGCACCAGGCAACGGGCCTGGGTCACATCGATCAGCACACAGGGACCGATGTAGGGGGTCAGCTCCACATCGGCGATGGCCTTGCCCTCGGCATCATAGTGCCGGGGCGCATCCGCATGGCTGCCGGTGTGGGTCGACAGCTGAAAACGGGCCACGTTGACCGGACAGCCGTTTTCCAGCACCCAGTTGGGCTCGGCCCGGTATTCGGTATCGCCGGGCCAGACCGGGATGCCGGGCCTGAGGGTCTGTGAGATGTCCCAGATCTTGCTCATCATCGTCTCCTAAATGACAGATCCTAATCGTGCAACAGAGGTCAGCTCCGAACGCAGACGTGCCATAAACCCATCCATGGGGGCTCCACCGCGCCGTCCCTGGCGCGGAGGGTCTGCTTATCAGACCTGACCTCTGTCTATCGTCAGTTGTATGTACCGTTCTTAAAATCAGTTAGATGGCGGTCCTGACCGACCAGAGTTCGGGGAAAAACTGCAGATCCAGCGCCTTGACCAGGTAGGAAACGCCGCCGGTACCGCCGGTGCCCTTCTTGTAGCCGATGATGCGCTCGACCGTCTTCATATGGCTGAAGCGCCATTTCTGGAAGTTGTATTCCATGTCGACCAGCTTCTCCGCCAGCTCGTAGAGATCCCAGTGTTCATCCGTCTCCCGGTAGACCCGGGACCAGGCCAGCTCCACCTCGGCACAGGCCTGATAGGGCTGGGACCAATCCCGCTCCAGGCAATGATCGGGAATGTCGAAGCCGCGCCGCTTGAGCAGCTGCAGGCTGATGTCGTAGATGCTGGGGGCATGCAGCACCCGGGTCAGGTGCTGGTAGTGTTGGGGATGGGCCCGGTGCGCTTCCACCATCCTGGGGTTCTTGTTGCCGAGCAGGAACTCCAGTTCCCGGTACTGGTAGGACTGGAAGCCGGAGCTCTGGCCCAAGGCGTCACGGAAGCTGGCATAATCCGCCGGAGTCATGGTCACCAGCACTTCCCAGGCCTTGATCAACTGCTCCTGGATACGGGCGATGCGCGACAGCATCTTGAAAGCGGGCTGGAGGTGGTCCTGCTCTATGTGCCGTGCGGCGGCGTAGGCCTCATGCAGGCACAGCTTCATCCATAATTCCGACACCTGATGGATCACGATGAACAGCATTTCATCGTGCTGGGTCGATCTGGGATGCTGGCAATCCAGCAGCCGCTCCAGGGCCAGGTACTGGCCATAGCTCATGTCCTGCTCCCAGTGCACCCCTTCGCCTTCCAGATCCACCATGCTGCCGGTTGTTTTATCCGATCCGCGATTAACCATTTTAAAACACCCCATTAACCAGTCGATTGCAAATGAGTTTACTTGGGACATATCCCGGTGTAAATTTCATTAAAATCAAGTTTTTGATGAAATTTATTAATACATGAGCACCCGAATAAGCACCCGCCATATGCAGATGATGGTCGCCATCGCCGATGCGGGCAGCGTCGCCGAGGCGGCACAGACACTCGGCCTGACCCAGTCGGCCCTGAGCCACAGGATCAAGGAGGCGGAGCGGCTGCTGAACACGGAGCTGTTCTACCGTAAGCATAAGAAACTGGCGCCGACCAGTGCCGGAAAACGGCTGTTGCACTCTTCCCGGCTGGTACTGGGCGAAATCGAGCGGGCCGAACAGGACATCAACAAGCTGTCGGTCGGCATCGAGCATGTGGTTCGCCTGGGCAATGAATCCTACGGCGGCTATCACTGGCTGCCCGCCTGCCTGACCGCCTTCAGCCGGGACTATCCCAGCATCAGTGTGGAGATCATCCCGGACGTGTCCCTGGACCCTTGCACTGCCCTGCGCAGCGGTCGCATCGACCTGGCGCTGGTCTCCGGCGGACACCCTCCCGAGGGCTTTGCACATCGCCTGCTGTTTCGTGACGAGCTGCGGCTGGTGATGCCCGAAGGCCATGCCCTGGCAGGCAAGCCTTGGGTCGACGCCGCAGAGGTGGCAGCCGGCACCTATGTGACCTACCACACCACCCCCGGCAAGGGTCGGGAATACGAGCAGCTGTTCAGCCGCTACCGGATGCTGCCGGTACGGGTGCTGCGGGCCGGGGTGACCGAGGCGGTGATCGCATTGGTACGGGAGGGGTTCGGGCTGACCATCATGCCGAGCTGGACCCTGCAACCCTATCTGGCGCAGGGGGGGCTGACCACGGCCCGGGTCACCGAAGAAGGACTCTATATCGACTGGCATCTGCTGAGCCGCAAGGATGAACGGGCGGACTCCCCCACCGGCAAGTTCTCGGACTGCCTGGCCGGCCTCTATCAAGGGTCCGGGCCCGCAACAACCCAGCCTGCCACACAATAAACAGGCAGCACACCAAAGCGGCCGCCTGAAGGCGCATCAACATGGTGGAACCAAGCATCTAGAGCGGAAGTACCGCCTTCACCCAGAAAGCACCGCCCTCGGGGCGGTTTTCCACAGCAAACTCATGCTGATATTTCAGGTTGACGGAAAAGCCCTTGCCGCTGTCATATTTCACCGAGGGCCCCAGGGCAAAAGCCTGCCCCCTGTTGTTGGCGACGGTCATGCCGTTACGCTCGTCATCGGTGAGCTGCTTGTAGCCGTAACCGCCGACCCCGACTACCCAGTTCGGGGTCAGGCAGTAACCCAGCGCATAGTCAAAATGAAACTCCTGCCCCGACCGGTAGTCGGTATCCGGATTTTCGAAGTTATAGTCGTACATCAGCTTGATATCCGCGTTGAAGCCATGCGGATCCAGGTAGCTGGCCGCATACACCGGCTGTACCGTCCAGTAGTTGCGGCCGATATTGGCCAGGTCGTTAGGATGGTAACGGCCGGTGGGTGCAAAAACGTCGATGGAAAAGGCGGTATGCAGATAGGGGTTGTGATGATAGGCCACCCCCAGGGTAAGATCGATATCACCCAATCCCCGCTTGCTTTGGTGCATACCGTTGACGGTCACATCCAGATCCACCAGCGGCAGCAGCAAGGCGCTGAACAGCTGGCCACCCAGCAGTTGCTGTTCGGTGACCCATAACAGCCTGGGGGCAATGACGTTGGCCCGCAGCTTGAAGTCCACCGGCAAGGCGTCGCCATTCGCGTCATTAAGCCGGTCGGCCTTGTAACTGCTGGCATAGAGCAGCGGGTAAACACCGGCCGGCGGCAGCGCGCCCATGCCAAAGTTTTCCGCCCCCATGGGGTAGATGGAGCCGCCACCTTCGGTCGCCGTAACACCGGCCGAAAGGGACAGGCCGGCAGCCAGGGCAATGCCCGATAGCAGGTGGGATTGATGCGTTGCTTGGGTATTCATCTGAGGTTCCTTGTTCAGATAGGGATGGCCGGCAGCGCCGGCCGGTGAGGAGGTCAGGACGCTGCGGCGTCCAACGCACCAAAGCGGCCCTTGTAGAACAGCATGGGTTCCCCTTCATCCGTGCTGAAATCCTTGACCCGCCCCACAATCAGCAGGTGATCGCCCAGTCGTCGGGTAAATTCCACCCGGCACTCGAATCGGGCCAGGGTGCTGGCCAGCAAGGGCACACCCTGCTGATTGAGCCGGTAGTCGATGCCGGCAAACTTGTCGTCTCGGGCGCCGGAAAACTGCATCGCCACCGCTTCCTGCCCCTGGCCGAGCACATTGACGGCAAACGGCTTGCCTTCCACAAACGAGGCCAGGTTGGGCGAGCTCAATGCCAGGCTCCAGAGCACCAGCGGCGGCTCCAGGGACAGGGATGAAAAGGAATTGGCGGTAATCCCCACCATGGCGTTCCCCTCGCCGGGAGCGGTCACCACGGTGACGCCAGTGGCGAAGTGTCCCATGGCGTTGCGTAATGCCCTGGTGTCCACAGGGGGAGCAAGTTCGGTCACCTGCTCGGCTTGCCTGAGTACGGTCGTTGCTGAGCTCATCTTATGCCTCCTTCTTCAGATGCTGGCCAATCAGGTAACGGCAGGCATCGGGGGACACCCACCAGGGGAAGTAATCGGGCGGATTATCGAAACCGTTGGCGATGGTGGCCGCCAGTTCGGGAGAAGCCTGGGCCGCGCCCAGCAGTTCAAGCAGGTGGGGCTCGGGCGGCCGCAGCATGCTGTTGGTCCAGGTCACCACGTCACCGGCGTAATGCCAGTAGCGCTCGAAGGTTTGCTGCATCCAGTCGGCACCGAAATCCTGCTCGCCGTGCGCCACTATGGCGTCCAGATACAGCTTGCTGCACTTGGCGGCGTTGTTGGAACCCTGGCCGGTAATGGGATCGTTGACCACCACCGCATCCGCCATGCCGAAGATGCAGCGTCCGGAAGGCAGTCGCGCCACCGGCTTGCGAACCGTGGGCGGGAAGCGACCGGCCAGCACGCCGTTGTCGTCGGTCAGCTCGATATGCCGGCAACGCTCGGCCTGCTCCGGCGCGTAGCGGCGCACCAGCTCCAGGCTGCGCTGCAGATGCTCCCGGGGTGTCTTGATATCCTGCCAGCAGTCCATGGGGCCGCCCGGGATCCCTTCGAACACCATGATTTCACAGGGACCGTTGACGGTCAGCGCCGGGAACACGAAATACTCACCCACACCCGGTATCAGGTTGAAGGCAACCCGGGAAAAGGATTCACTGGGGGTCATGCCCTGTACATAGGTCAGCGCCAGGGCTCGCTGGGGCTTATCGAAGGCGGAGCGCCGCGCATCGCGCTCGAACAGCCGGACTATCTCCCCCTTGCCGGCGGCCAGCATCACCAGATCATGGGACGCCGCCAGCTCTTCCAGCTCGGCCAGGCCCGCATCCCTGATGATCAGCTCACCCCCTTTCTGCTTGAATACCTCCATCCACCTGGGCATCTTGAGTCGTTGGTCCACCGACTGGGCCGGCTTGTTTAGCCGCGCCGCCCAGTCGATCAGGCTGGCATCCGGGTTACCCGGATACGGCACCGTCAGGCCGATACCCTCGACCGGCGGGCAGTCCTGCTCCCAGAAGTTCAGTCCCAGTTCACACTCAGTCTGCAGCGCGTTGTTAAACATGCACTGGCTGGACATCACGCGTCCGTTGCGGATCTCCTCGCCGGTGCGATTGGACATCAGGGTAACCTGATAGCCCTGGTCGAGCAGGCCGATGGCTGTCTGCAGGCCGGACTGGCCCGCCCCCACTATGGCAATACGTCGGGTCATAACTGTCTCCATGTCATTCTTGGCGATGATTGATCTATCTGTTCACTGACGGTTTGCTGCTCCGCCAGCCGGGGAATGGCCGGGAGCTGCTGCTCGGGACCCATGACCGCATAGCCGCCATCCACCGCATAGTCGGCGCCGGTCACGAAGCTGGCCTGCTCCGAGCACAGGAAGCGGACCACATTGGCCACCTCCCGGGGCTCTCCCAGGCGCCCGAGCAGGTGGTAGTCCGCCGCCACCCGGTCGGCCCTGGCACGATCACCACCGCTGACTTCCTCGATCACCCGGGACCAGGTCCACCCCGGCGACACCGAGTTCACCCGCACCCGGTCGGCGGCAAAATCCAGCGCCATGCTGCGGGTCAGGTGCAGCATGGCCGCCTTGCTGACCGGATACAGCCAGCGCCCGGTCTGGGCCACCTTGGCCGAGATACTGGTGAAGTTGACCACGGCGCCGCCCCCACGCCGGCACATCGCCGGCAGCACGGCCCTCGCGGCCATCACCGCACTGACCAGGTTGACGTCGAGGGCGCTCAGCCAGGCGGCCCGGTCGGAGTCGGCCCCGTCGTCCAGATAGCTGCAGGCGAGGTTGATCAGGTAATCGATGCCGCCGAAGTGGGCTTCGGCCTGCTGCACCGCATCTCCCAGCTGCCGGTCATCGGTAATATCCACCTCCAGGAACAGGGCTTGGTCGCCCAGGCGCCGGGCCAGCGCCGAGCCCGGTCCGGCGGCGATATCCAGGATCACCACATTGGCACCGACGGCGACAAAGCTGTCGGCCACGGCTTGGCCTATCAGGGTGGCCCCGCCGGTGATCAGGGCGGTACGGTTGTCGAGTTCTTTCATCACTGCCTCTCCCATCGCTCACTCCTTATCCGCACTGCCGGCCCAGCTGGCCATCAGGGTGTTGGATGGCAGCGACTCATCCAGCAGCTTGGCCGCCGTTTCCCGCCCGGCCACCGGCAGCCCGGTCGGGTCGAGCAGGCCGACCTGCACCAGCAGGGAGGCCTGATCCCAGTAGATGTGCTCGTGATAGAGCTTGTCGCCACGGAACTTGACCACTGCCAACAGGGGAATTTCGACGAAACGCCCGGTCGGGGCCACACCGGGCAACAGCCAGTCGATCTCACAGCTGTGGGTAAAGCTGAACAACAGCTCATCCACTATCTGGGTGTCACCCACGGTGCGGGAAATCGGCGTCAGTTTGGTATCGGGCGGATTGCTGTCGACGAAGTGGTGCTTGTAGAAGCGATACAGCTGCCGGTAGCCGACGCCGCCGGTCATGGTCGGGATGTGGTTGACATAGGGCTCGCCGACCATGGTCGCCATGGTGTCCTCGACATTGCGGGTATCGAACTCATACTCGCAGTGCTTGTCCCACAAGGCCGACAGATCGTAATGGGGGCCGATCCGGCGGCGCAGCGCCGTGACCGAGCGCTGGTGGGCCATCAACGCCGATGGCTTGTGGAAATGCGGCGAGCCGGCCCGGGCGAAGGCGTGATCGACTTCCGGGTAAAGATAAAGCTCGACATTGTCACGCGCTGCCAGCCCGGCATAAATCCGCTCACGGGCGGCGGCCGGGCAGTATTCATCGGCGCCGGCAAAATGCAGCACCAGGCGGCCCTTTATGTGGTCGGCCTCGTCGAGGTGATGCTCCATGCCCATGCCGTAGTAGCCGATGGCGACATCGACATCGCAGCGGCAGGCGCTCAGGTACGCCAGCCGGGCACCGAGGCAGAAGCCCAGCACCGCCAGCCCGCCATTTACCTCGGGCCACTCTCTCAGCACCCCCAGGGCGGCGTCTATGTCGTCTATGCCCTTATCCTGATCGAAGCCCTGATAGAGGCCGAATGCCTGCTGGAACTCTTGGGCGCTGTAACCCAGCTCAACCCCCGGCTGCTGTCGCCAGAACAGGTCCGGAGCCAGCACCACATAGCCTTCTTCCGCATAGTAGTCGGCGATCTCGCGTACATTGGCGTTGACCCCGAAAATTTCCTGGAGCAACACCAGGCCGGGGCCCGAGCCGCAGGCAGGCACGGCAAGGTAACCGCTGAATACCCCGCTGCCGTCCCGGGCACTGATCTGAATTGAACTTCCCATCTTGCTTCTCCTTGTCACCTTTGGGCTGATGTAACGCCATGCTAGACAAGGAACGGCCGGGGCGTCGCACCGCCCAATGCGGCGACTATCCGATGCGCGCAACTATTTGGGTGGCTCGGAGATGCCCGCAGACAGCGGGAACGGAACGACAGGGACAGACAGGAGTGCCGGCATTATCCGTTTAGTGCAACGAGGATCCGGTGAGTGAGAAAAAATATGTCCGCCATGACCCGCGTCAACAAAAAACCATTCTAATTAACAAACAGGAAACATATATTGATGCCAGGACATTGCTGACGCAGCAGTAGTTAACGCTCGCAAGCAACATGCACATGGAGATATAAGTGTCATCACTCAGTCATCCACACTCGGCGCTGGCCTTGTCCCTGCTGGACAATGATGAGCGGCTGTTGTTTACCTCTCGGGACCTCAGGGAAGTAGAGGGAGAGGTATCTTCCATATTCAAGCCCCATCGCCTCGAGATCACCGATGGCTCGACCAGGCTGCACTCCCGCCTGCATCATGTGCCCATCGGCCAGGTGTCGTTCAACCGCCTGAAATACGGGGGCGAAGTCCGGATCAGGCCGGAGCGCCTGGAGGATTTTTATCTGGTACAGATGCCGCTCCAGGGTGAGGCGCATATTATCAGCGATGGCAAGCCGCTTCGCTCGATGGCCGGTACCGCCTCGGTGCTCAACCCCACCCAGACCCTGGATATGTGCTGGAATACCGTCTGCGATCAGTTGATCCTCAGGATCGACCGACAGGCTCTGGAGCAGACCTGCAGCCATTACCTGGGGCGACCGATAAAAAAACCCGTGGTATTCGAGCTGGGGCTGGCATGGCAGGCCAACCCCCACTGGTACAGCATGATGACCTATCTGAGTCAGATGCTGACCCAGGCAACACCCGGCCACCTGCTGTATCCGCAACTGGAGCAGCTGGTGATCGGCACCCTGCTGAATGTCCAGCCCCACTGCTACTCCCAGGCACTGGAGAGCGACCACAAGCGACTGGCGCCCCGGCACGTAAAACGGGTCGAAGAATACATTCAGGCCCATGCGGATGAGGCGATCACCCCCGCCATGCTGGCCGAACTGGCCGGGGTCAGCCTGCGCACCCTCTATGCCGGCTTCAAAGACTTCAGGGATGTCAGCCCGATGGAATATCTGCGCAGTGTACGGCTGCAGCGGGTCAGGGAAGACCTGTGTCGGCAAGCTCCTGAGCGATCGGTGACCGAGGTCGCCACCCGCTGGGGCTTTGGCCATATGGGGCGTTTCAGCCGGGAATACCGCCGGCTGTTTGGCGAAAAACCCAGCGAAACCAAGCGCAAATATTAGGCTATCGTCGTCGCCCGCGTGGGACCTATGCTGCCGTCAGCCTCTCCGGAAACTCCGCCCGAGCGGCTAATGCCGTTCACTTAAGCAGAAAAGGGGAGTCCTCCTCCACACGCCGACTCGCCGAAATCCCATCCCTGGGGGCTCGGCGGCGTCACTGACCGCCATGGATGGCGGGAATGCCGGAACGGCAGGAGCATTTTCCGGCCATGACGCCAACGGTCGGCTTAGTAGATGATGAGCCCCCTTACTGAACAGTGTTAGCCCGAACGGCGGGGTTTCCGGAGCGGCATTTTTATAGCGGACGCTACTGAGGGCAGCCCCAGGGCCTGACTATCAGGCTCCGGGGCCATGGCACAATCAACAGGGGTTATTCGGCGCAGGACAGCACTGCCATCTTTTCTGTCGCTGCCGTTGCGCTACCGGCCTCCGGCTGTAGCAGGTGAGCCAGATGATGGCGGGCCAGGGCGGCGGCCAGCTCGGTGCCCCGCTCGCTCTTTAGCGCAGCCGCTTTCAGCTGACGCAAGATATCGGCACTGTCAAGGCTGCCACTCAACGCCCTGGCCGCGGCAGCCAAGAGATTGAAGTTACCCAGGCCCCGCTCACGGGTTTTACTGTAGCCCTTGATAAGCTCCGGCAGTGCCGCCAGCTCGCAGGCCAGTTCATAATCCACCGGCACCGTTTCCTCCAGCTGCTGCAGCCAGTCATTAATCCGGAGCTGTTCGAGCGAATCCCTTAATGAATAGCGACGCAACGGGCGCAGGCAGGCCACCAGGTACAATGACAGGAAGCCCGGCAGGCTCTGGGTGGACAGTTTTTTCGGCCCGGCAAACAGCATTTCCAGCAGCCGGCCGGCCCATCTGGTGCGCAACACCCAACGCCCCAGTCCGGCCGGCAGGGTTTCGGCGACTTCTTCCAGGCGGGGATGGAGAAACTCGGTAAAGTAGGACACCTTGTCCGCATCTATGCCCACTTCCTGGTACAGGCGGGCAAAGCGCCGGGAGCGGGTCTTGATATCGGCGACCCGGATGGTGTCTTCATAGGCCATCCACAACGCCAGTTTGGGTGCCGCCTCCCGGCTGAAGCGCCAGTCCGTCTTGTCACCGCCCGCGTGACCGTACTCCAGGGCCAGCAGCCTGAGCATCCGCTCGACATAGAGCCGGGCATAGCGAAGATCGCTGTGATCCAGCATCCTGCGCACCCCTTCCAACACAGTGGCCGTCAGGGCATCGGGAAAGTCCTGAGCAATGTCTTGCAACAGCCGTTGTACCCCGGCATCGTCACCTCGGTATTGCCAGCAAGGCGCTTCTTCCGCCACAGGCTCGTGAGCGGCCACAACATCAGGGCGTTGAGCCTGCACCGCGCCTGCGGTAAAGGCAGCCAGGCTCTTGTCGACCCCTATGCCACCCTCACGGATCGCCTGTTCAAACGCCTCGCGGGGAAAAGGCAGGGCGCCGCTGCCGAAGATGGCGCCGAACAGTACGGCACTGATCACGCTGCCGGTCTGCTCCGCCACCGCCGCCATATCGAAACTGATATAACGCCGGGCCATTTCCCGCGCCGCCGCATGTACCGCCTCGGAATCGGCGACGCCATTGCCCATGGCCTCTTTCTCGGACACCGCATAGGCGCGGTGCGCCGAGGCGATCAGCGTGGTGCGCTCGGGAGTCACGAATTTGCGCTGGATGGCGCGACCGGCTTCCATCAGTTCGGCGGCCACCACCAAGTCGACATCTCCGCTGGCCGGGGACAGGGACAACACGGGAGCCGGCTCCCCTGCCGATCGAGAGCCGTCGAACAGCTCCAGATAATAGACGGTGGCCCCGGTGCGCTGGGCCACCCCCGGCACCGACGATGACTGTACCTGCCAGCCGGCGGCCTCGCCCATGCCGACTATCCAGTCGGCCAGCACGCCACCGCCCTGTCCGCCCATGGCGGTGATCGCGATATTGATCCTTTTTTGCTCGGTCATCTTCATCAGATTGCTTCCTGCAGCTGATAGTTGGCATGGCGTTTCAGGGCGCGCCGTTGCAGCCAGTGAATGATGCGTTGTGATATCCGTCTTTTGACGGTTTCCCAACGCCCCGGGTTATGCACCACCTCGACCCGCACAAAGGACGGACACAGGATATCCGCATGGACGTTTTCACCGCACAGGCCGCAGCCGACGCAGCTGTTGTCGATGCGGGTAACGGGATCCGCACGCCAGGGATCCGGATTGGGCTTGATGGTCAGCGACGGACAGCCGGACAGCCGGATGCAGGCCCGGTCCCCGGTGCAGGTCTGTTCATCGATGGCAAAGCGTGCTTCGGTGACCCGCTTTCCCGCCTTGATATCGGCCCGGCGGCCGCGCTTTTCCCGCCGCTCCCGATTGAGCATGCACTCGGACTGGGCCACTACCACCTTGGGACCCACGCCCTTGGTGGTGACCGCCTCACGCAGGGTATTGAGCACGGCGGAGACATCATAGGTCCGGGTCAGGGTTTTCACCCACTTGACCCCCACCCCCTCCACCGCCCGGGAGATGGGATTATTGGTGGCCCGGTTCGGGTTGCTGGCCTTGGAGGAAAGGATATCCTGGCCACCCGTCGCCGCCGTGTAGGCATTATCGATGATCAGGTTGACGCCGTTACTCTTGTTGAACACGGCATTGCCGATGCCGCTGGTCAGGCCGTTATGCCAGAAGCCGCCGTCGCCCATGATGGCGATGGGCGGCTTGTCCGACTCGACATTGAAGGCCGAGGCCGAGGCACCGCCGAGGCCATAGCCCATGGTGGTGGCGCCGAGGTTGAAGGGCGGCAGTATCGAAAACAGGTGGCAGCCGATATCACAGCTGATATGAAAGTCGCCCCGCTCTTTTTCCAGCAGCTTGATGGCGGAAAAAATCGGCCGCTCCGGACAGCCGGTACAGAAACCGGCGGGACGCGCCGGCACCACCCCGGTCAATGCCGCCACCGACAGCGGCTGGCGGGGGACAAAGGAAATGGCGAGCTCGTCCTGCAGCAGATCCCGGGTGTGTTGCTGCAGGAAAGTGCGTATCCCCTGCTTCAGCACATCGCAGGTATATTCGCCCACCCGCGGCAGCACGGCTTTGCCGCACAGCACCGTCTCGCAGCCCGAGCGCACAAAAATACTGTTGAGTTCATGTTCGATAAACTCGGGATTGCCTTCCTCAATCAGCAGCACCGCCGACTTGCCGGCGGCAAACTGCAGCAATTCGTCCTCCACCAGCGGGAAGGCGACATTCATCACATACAGCGGCAGCCGGGAACGGCCATAAGCGTCGGCCAGGCCGAGGTGCTCCAGGGCACGGATGGCGGTGTTATAGCTGCCCCCCTGGACGATGATGCCCACATCGCCCCGCTCCCCGGCAAAAAACTCATTCAATTTATGTTGTTTGATAAAGGCGATCGCCGCCGGCAACCGCCCTTCGATCTTTTCCTTTTCATGTTCGAAGGTGGCCGGCGGCAGCACGATACGACTCAGATCCCGCCTGGGGTTATTCAACGCCTGCTGCAGGGTGAAGCCCGGCTTGACGTTGTCCTTGGCGGTAAACTGGCCGTGCACATGGCAGGCGCGAATGCGCAGCTGCACCATCACCGGGGTATTGCTCGCCTCGGACAGTTCGAAGCTCTTTTCGACCGCGTCCACTATGCTCGGCAGGCTGGGCCGCGGGTCCAGCAGCCAGATATGGGATTTCATCGCAAAGGCGTGGGTGCGCTCCTGCATGATGGAGGAACCCTCGCCGTAGTCCTCGCCGATGATGATCACGGCACCGCCGGTCACCCCGCCCGATGCCAGGTTCGCCAGGGCATCGGAGGCGACATTGGTGCCCACCGTCGACTTCCAGGTCACGGCCCCGCGCAACGGATAGTTGACCGATGCGGACAACATGGCCGCGGCGGTCGCTTCGCTGGCACTGGTCTCAAAGTGGACGCCCATCTCATCCAGGATCTCCTCCTTGGCATCGGCCAGCACGTCCATCAGATGCGAGATAGGCGACCCCTGGTAACCGCCGACATAGGACACCCCCGACTGGAGCAGCGCCTTGGTCACGGCCAGTATGCCCTCGCCGTGAAACACCTCCCCCCGGCCGGCGTGCAGCTTTTTTACTTCCTTTGCAAACGAACGTTCTGCCATAACCGCTATTCTCCCTCGCCATGACGATAATCTGGCAGTGCCGCGTCGCCCTTGTGCCAGCACTTCAGCGCGGCTATATCCGGGCAACCCAGCATCTGCATCGCGTTTTCCAGTTCATCCCTGAGCATCTCTATCACATGCCCGGCCCCCGCCTGGCCCAGGGCCGCCACCCCATATATAAAGGTCCGCCCCAGCAGGGCAAAGTCGGCACCCTGGGCGATGGCCCGCGCCACATCCAGGCCGGAACGCAGGCCACTGTCGATGATCAGCGGGAAGTCGTCACCGACCGCCCGGCGGATTTCCGGCAGCACCGCCAGGGTCGAGGGGCAGGCATCGAGCTGGCGGCCGCCGTGATTGGAAATCACCAGGCCGTCTATACCCAGCTCCCTGCAGCGCACCGCGTCTTCCCCGCGCAGCACCCCTTTCACCAGCAGCCGCCCGGGCCAGCGCTTGCGGTATTGCGCCAGCCGCGCCCAGGGCACCCGCCCCGAGATCCTGGCCGGCAGAAAGTCATTCGAATGGCGGCGATAGGGCTGCAGGTTCTTGAAACCGGGCATCCCCCGGCGGGCATGGCGCAATGCCCAGCCGGGATGGCGCAGCACATCCAGCAGGGTACGGCCGCCCAGCCGGGGCGGCAGCGACAGGCCATTGCGCATGTCCAGTTCGCGTCGCCCGCCGACCGGTACATCCACGGTCACCATCAGCACCCGGTAGCCGGCGGCGCCGGCCCGCGCCATCATGTCCTGTTCTATCTCGCCGTCATCGAAGGGATAGAGCTGGAACCAGGCCATTTCCCCGGCCAGCCGCGCCACCTCTTCAAGGCTGCTGGTCGCGAAGGTGCTGGCCGTCACCGGACAGCCGGCCCGCCTGGCCGCCTGCGCCAAGTACTCGACGGTACCGGGCCGGATCAGCCCATCCAGGCCGATGGGGGCGATACCGAACGGCAACTGGTAATGGCGTCCGAATAACCTGGTACCCAGACTCACCGCCTCGCAGTCGTTGAAATAGCGCGGCGTCAGGGTCAGTTGTTCAAACGCCGTGATATTGCGGCCCAGGCTGCATTGACGGCCGCTGCCGCCCTGCAGGTAATCAAACACAAAGTTGGGCAGCCGCGCCGCCGCCCGCTGTTCCAGGTAGCTCGACGAAGGAAATCGCCGCATCAAGGCTTTATCAGACATGCTCACATCCATTGGCCCGGCGTTAAATAACCGATGTTCATACCGCTACATTTAGCGGATGGCTGTACGGCGTCAGGGGCCGGTAAACAGACTGCCGGCTGCGCATCTGCATTCAGCCCTGACTTCGGTGACATAATTAGGATCAGTGACTTAACAGCCGCTGTGGTTAATACCGGTTAACGGGATCTGTTAACCGCCGAAGCTGGCTTTCAGCTGCTGTACAAATTGCGGGCTCAATTGCTCCACCGCCTGCCAGCCGGCCTGTTGTGATAGCGTCTGGAAACGGCTTGCCTGTTCGGCAGACAGGGCGATGGCCTCGATACCGGCCTCAGCCTGCTGCCGTTTCTCCGCTTCGGCATCGGCCGCCGCACCTTCATTAAGGGATTCGACCCAGGCCACCTGCTTATTCAGGTACTCACGCTGGGCGTTATCCAGTTTCTCCCAGGCGTTCTGGTTCATAAACAGGCTCACTTCCACATTGTAAAAACCCGGTTCAACCCGATACCGGGTTTTCTCCTGCCATCCCAAATCAAATATACCCACGGCGGGCCAGCCATAGCCGTCCACCACTCCCCGTTCCAGGGCGGTAAAGACTTCTCCCGGCGCTACCTGTAATGGCGTTGCTCCCAATGCCTGGAAGAAAGAGCGGTATACGGGGACGCCCCTTAATTTCAGGCCGGAGAAATCAGCCGAGTCCACTTTCTTGTTGGTATAGACATGATATTCGAGGCCATCGGACAGACGCGCCAGCCAGACCATATTGGCCTTGTCCCGATGAATTTTATCCATCAGCGCGTAGCCGCCATTCTCCCTCAGCTCGGACATCGGCTTGTCCGTTAAGGTCATCGCCAAGGTTTCCGGCACCATGTTGGCGTGGAATACCCCTGTGGTGTTGGCCATATCAACCACACCGGCCCGTACCGAATTGCCCACCTCAAAGGGCGGCATAGACTCAGGCCCGCCGATCACCTTGATTTGAACCAGTCCTTTTCCTTCGGCATTGACCTTTTCGACAAACTGCTTGAAGCGCTGATTGAAATAGGTGTCCTGCCCAAATGCGGTAACCGCCTTCAGGGTAATTTCCTCCGCCAGCACCAACCAGGGGGTCAGGGTCAGGAAACCGCCGGCGACTATCTTCTTAAACTGATTATTCATTAGCCTTCTCCATATGATTTTAACCGCTCACCGTTAGGGGCGGAGCGCATTACCCCATCAGGCCGGGAAGCCCGGTTGCCAACCATGGCAGCAATAAAATAAAAGCGAGCACCACGCCTTCAATCAGCAGGAAAGGCACGGCGGAGGCATAGATTTGCGGTAAACGAACAGATGCGGGCGCGACGCTCTGCATCACCATCAACAGCAGGCCGAAAGGCGGGGTCAGCAAGCCCATCTCCATGGTGATCAGCATCATCACCCCCAGCCAGATGGGCTCTATGCCGGCGGCATTGGCGAGCGGCATGAAGAACGGCAGGGTGATCATCATCATGCTGACCTGGTCGATGACGCAGCCCATCAGCAGGATAATTGCCAGCATGCCGATCACCAGCCAGAAAGGGGTCAAGCCGTAATCGGACACCACCGAAAGCAAGCCGCTGGTCGCGCCCGAAAAACTCAGCTGTTGTGAAAAGGCGGTGGATGCCACCAGCACAAACAGGATGATCACCGAGATGCGGGCGGTTTCCAGCAATGAGCGGACCAGGTTCTCGATGGTCAGAGCCCGATACGCCAGGGTGGCCAGCACCGCGGCCAGGGCACCGATCGCCGCCGACTCGGTGGGCGAAGCCCAGCCGGCCAGCATGCTGCCGACCACCGCCACGAAGATACCCAGCAAAGGCACCACGTCACGGAAGAAAGGCCACCAGCGCTGCCGGCGCGTCAACTGCGGCTCTTCCTGCTGCTCGCCGGTATCGTTTTTGCCCAGGGACGAACGGATAACCACATAGCCGAGAAAACCGATGGCCATCAGCAGGCCGGGCACTATGCCCCCGACCAGCAGGCCGGTAATGGAAACGCCGGCCAGGCTGCCCAGCATCACCGCCAACGCCGAAGGCGGGATCAGCATGGCGATGCCGCCGACGGCCATGATGGGCCCCATGGCCAGCGTGGGGTGATAGCCACGCTTGAGCATTTCCGGCAACAGGGCGCTGCCCATCATCGCCGTATTGGCGATGGTCGAGCCGGACAGGGCGGCAAAGGTGGTGCCACCGAGAATAGATACGATCGACAACTGGCCGGGCACCCGTGCTATCAGGCGTTCGATGCTGGAAATAGCACGAAATGCCAGTCCGGTATGAAACAGCAGCTCGCCCATCATCACAAACAGCGGGATAGGCGTCAGTGAAAAACTGGCGACCGAGCCGACCGAATTGCGCACCAGCTGGCTTATGCCGGCCTCTCCCCCCATGAATAACCAGGCACCCAGCAGGTTCACGCTGAGAAAACTAAACGCCACCGGTACCCCGACCAGCATCAAGCCAAACAGGGAGCCCAGCATGATCAGTAACGCCATATACCATTCCATCACTGATCCTCCGGCTCGACGTCAGGCTGCTTCAGTAACCGGCGCATAAATTCCAGCGTCAGCAGGGTAAAGCCGAATATCATCGGCAGGTTCAGCCACCATTCGGGAAATACCAGCACCTTGAATATCAAGCCGCCCTGCTCGGCGCTGTCCAGGGTTACCATCACGCTATACCAGGTCAGCACGGCACAAATAATACTGCCTAACAGATCACTGCCCCGTTCAAAAAACATCCGCCAACGGGGCGGCATCATCCGCAAGCTGATATCTATGCGGATATGGTCGCCGCAATATAACAGCCAGGGAGCGGCCAGCATGGTCGCCGACATCAGCAGATACTCCGAGGCCTCGGTGGTCCAGGCTAATGAAATATCAGTCAGGTTACGTAATACGATATCGCTGCATACCAGTACCGCCATACCGGCAAACATAATTGCCGCAAGCAGGCCACATCCGGTTAATAGGCAATGGTAATAGCGGTCAAATGCAACGGTATTGGGAATATCAATTACCTTATCCATGAATGACTCCATTCAATTATTTCTATTCCATTATTTCGATTGATGGACGCCGAACGCGCCATCAGGCTAGTTATGATATTAAGATGGTTGCTGTCGTTTGCTCCGTGTTATATTCCAGCATTTTCTTTCTGATTCCATCCGGAATGGATAACTTGTTTACCTGTCGTCCTATGGTGGTAAAACAGAGTACTATCTGCGCCTCAAGAATGGGCTGCCCCATTCGCTCACCACTGATTTTAATTTCAAAAGAACTGTCACCAATTTTCAAGCAGCGCAATGTAAGTGAAAGTGTTTCACCTTGCCGGCAGGGATGCATGAAAGTGATATTAAGATTGATGGTAGGCACCCCAGCCCCCAAACAACTTTCCATTTCATCAAATGGATACCCCATTGCCTCGAACCAGTCCTCAACCATATCATTGAGAATCTCCAGGTACCTTGGATAAAAAACAATACCGGCCGGATCGCAGTGTCTGAATCGTATTATCTCTTCTTTATGAAAAACCATGACCTCACCCCACGGATTATCGACGACACCATGTTATTTCGCTCTCTCTTTCAGGATCCTGCTCATTTTAAATAATTGCTGATACAGGACATCCAGATCTTCGGCGCTCATTTCCGCCAGCACCTCTGAAATCCAGCTTTTATGGGCCGAGGCCATGAGTGCAAAGGTCTCGGCACCCAGGCTCGTCAAGCTGATCAGCTTGACCCGCCGGTCTTCGAGCTGGGCTTGCCGCTCCACCAGGCCGTCACGCTCGAGGCGATCCACCACGCCGGTAATATTGCCGTTCGATACCTTCATCCGCTGGGACAGGGCGGACATCTTTTCCGTCCCGCCCGCATGGTGCAATGCCGCCATCAGGTCGAACTGCGGCAGGGTGACATTGAATTTCTGTATAAACAGCGTGCGTAATTCCTGTTCAATCAGTGCCGTGTTGGACAACATCCTGAACCAGGCCTTGAGTGCGATTTCGTCTTTCATATCTTTACCACTTACCCTCGAAACACAGATTGCCGCTTGCTTTGGCCTCCTCGTTGCGCAGGCGGTTGTACCTGGCACGGGAGTCTTTTAGTTGATTTACTTTACACCAATATATTTCATACTTAAAACATTTATACATAAAATTAACATTTATTTTTCATAACTCACCTGAGACCTATTGTGTCCATGGCCTCATGCCTGGTCAAAGCAAACGGCTGGGCCGGCCATCCCAGCCGCTCCGGTTCATCAGTGTAAAAACAAGCCAACCGGCATCCCGGGAATGAGTTCCTCCTCCCCGAGAGCCATTCTTCCCGGTTGCACGCGGGCAACCGGCGGCGGAACAGGGCTCCGCTGCCGGGCCTTTTTCATAACAACATGGTCACCAGCCCGCCTTGCCAGCTCAACAGCACCAGGGTGATCAGGGTGGCGGCCAGGAAAGGCAGCAGGGAGCGGAAAATGCGCATGGGCGAGGCGCCGGTCATGGACGAGGCGATAAACAGCCCGGCCCCGACCGGGGGGGTCAACAGGCCCATCACCAGGGTCAGGCAGACCACCACCCCGAACTGGAAGGGACTGATGCCGAACTGGGACTGGGCGATGGGCAACAGGATAGGCACCACCAGGATCAGCGCCGCTATGCCGTCGATCACCATGCCCACCAGCAGCAGGATACCGACCACCATCAGCAGGAATACAAAGGGATCCGAGGTCTGCCCCGCAATCCAGGCGGCGGCATTCTGGGGTATCTGTTCGAAGACGATCACCCAGCCGAACACCCCGGCCGCCGCGATCAGCATGATCACCATGCCGGAGTTGATGGCGGTACGTTTGAAGATGCCGAACAGGTGGGAAAACTGCAGATCCTTGTACACATACTTGCCGATCAGCAAGGCGCCCAGCGACGCCATGGCCGCCGATTCGGTCGGGGTCGCCAGTCCGGTGAGGATGCCGCCGATGATCACCAGGGGAATGAAACCGGCGGGAATGCCCATCAGCAAAAAGTGCCAGGCCTGCCGCCGGGTCGGCCACTCCCCTTTCGGGTACTGATGCACCAGCCCCATCAGGCTGATGGTGAGAAAAAACAGCAGGGACATGAGCAGGCCGGGAATGATACCGGCGATAAACATTTCCGCGATCGGCACCTGGGCCAGCACGCCGAACAGCACAAACAGCATGGACGGCGGAATAATGGGCGACAAGAGCCCGCCGGCGGCGGTAATGGCCGCCGAATAGGATTTGTCGTAGCCCTCTTTTTCCATCGCCGGCACCATGGCCCGGGACATGATGGCGATCTGGGAAGCGGCCGAGCCCATGATGGCGGCCATCATCATATTGGCCACCAGGTTGATGTAGGCCAGGCCGCCGCGAAAACCACCCACCAGGATCCGTGCCAGATCGATCAGCCGCCTGGTCAGACCCCCTTCATTCATCAGCTCGCCGGCCAGCATGAACAGCGGGATGGCCAGCAGGCCGTAGCTTTCGATGGCGCCGAACAGCTGCTGGGGGTAAGACTCGAATAGTACGGTATTCCCCGATGAGCCTATATACCAGATGGCGGTCAGCGCCAACACCAGGGCAATGGGTACGGCGGTAAACAGCAGCAATAAAAAAATCAGCAAGGTCATACCGGCTCTCCCGCCGCGGATCCGGCTGTCCGGATACTGTCATACAGGTTAATCAGGGCGTGCACGGCCAGGGACAGGGCGAACACCGGCAACACCAGCCATACCCAGAACTTTTTGATCCCTATGGTGCTGGTATTCTCGGAGTACATAAAATTGAAGGTTTCGGCCTGGAAGGCCTGAAAGTCGAAACCGGCCTGCCATAAGGCCACCGGGCTGTACCAGCGCCAACAGAGGGCGAACAGGGCGACCGCAAACACCAGTATCATCAGGTCGCTGAACACCGCCAACCAGTGCCGGCTCCTGGTCGGCAGGCAGTCGGTCAAGATAGTGACGGAGACACCCTGGCGTTTTTTCAATACGGTGGAGGTGGCCAGAAAGGTCATCCACACCATGCTGTAGATGGCCAGCTCATCCACCCAGTAAATCGCCTGGCCCATGGCCCGGCTGACAATGTTCAGCAATACCAGCAGGGTCACGGCCGCGGCGAGCAGGGCCGCAACAAACATCTCCACCGAGGCAATCGCATTCGATAAACGCTTAAACATCAAATACCCTCCGGCCCCGCTGCCCAAGGCACCGGGGCCCTCCCCTATCGATGAGTGATCAGCTGCCTTTGACGTCGGCCGCAGCCTGACGCAAGTCGCCCAGTGAGCCAGCTTTCTTGGACCAGGTGGCTTCCCAGCTATCGATGGCGTCGGCAAAGGTGCTGCGGTCGGCTTCGGTGATCTGGATATCCAGCGCGCGCAGCTCCTGCTCCTGACTTTTTTCCTGTTGCTGGAATCGGTCGATAACCGAATCCAGATGGGACTTCATCAGGGTCCGCACCAGGGTCTTGTCGTCGGCACTCAGCTCGCGCCATACCCGGCCCGACACCACCCCGACCATGGGGAACATCATATGGTTGGAGATCAGCAGGTTATTGGCCCGCTCATAAAACTTGAGGATCAGGATGGAATCGAAATCCATGTCGATGGCGTCGACCTGACCATTGGCCAGGGCATCATAGACACCCGGCAACGGCAGCGGGGTCGGTGCCGAGCCCAGGGCAGTATAAAAGTCACGGATCGGCTCGAATGGCGTGATGCGCAGCTTCTTGCCTTGCAACGCGGCCGGACTGGCCACCGCTTCCCGGCTCAACACCTGGCGCATGCCCGCCATGCCGTAGCCGATGCCAACCATGCCGACCCCGCCCGGCAACTGGTCCAGCAAGCGGGTGGCGGTGTCGGAGCGCAACAGCGCCGCGGCCTGATCGATGTCATCCACCAGGTAGGGGGCATAGAGGGCACCGAAATCCGGTACCCGGTTGGAGATTTCGGCGATGGTCAAAAAGGCCATATCCAGGGCGCCGGTCTGCAACTGCTGCACCATTTGCGCCTCATTACCCAGCTGCTGGGCCGGAAAGACGGCTACCTTATGCTGGCCGGCGGATTTTTCGTTCAGTTCCTGGGCAAAGTCGTTGGCGGCCTGGGTCCAGATATGGGGTGGCGGGGTAATCAACCCCAGACGGAAGTCCCGGGCCTGGGCGGTGAGCGAGGACAGCGCCAGGGTCGTTGCGGTGGCGGCAATCAGCAGGTGTTTAAGTGTGGTCATGTTCAACTCCATTGTTATGGTCAATCCATTCATTGCTTAACCAGAAGCGGGCCGGCGGTGACCGATGCCACCTTCCGACCCTGCGGTCACTGTCTATGCGGGGCTGGCATCCCCGCTCAGATAAACCGCACCGAGGCGCTGCCGATGCCGCCGATGGACACCGTCATATGGTCGCCGGCCTTGACCGGCTCCAGCGGCACCAGGGCGCCGGACAGGATCACTTCCCCGGCCTTCAGGCCGATGCCGAACCTGCCCAGGGTATTGGCCAGCCAGGCCACGCAGTTCACCGGACTGCCCAGCGCCGCCGCGCCGGCGCCGGTACTGAGCAGCTGGCCGTTTTTCTCCACCACCATACCGCAGGTGGCCAGGTCCACCCGACGCGGGCTGACGGCGGTGTCGCCGAGCACGAACACCCCGCAGGAGGCGTTGTCGGCGATGGTGTCCTGGAGCTTGATCTGCCAGTTGTCGATGCGCGAGTCGACCACTTCGAAGCAGGGCATCACGCATTCGGTGGCGGCCAGCACGTCGGCGCTGGTGACGCCCGGGCCCAGCAGATCTTTCTTGAGGATAAAGGCGATTTCGCCCTCGGCGCGCGGCTGGATCAGCAGCTCGCTGACCGGCACATCCTGGCCCTGGCTGTAAACCATGGCGTCGGTGAGGTAGCCGAAGTCGGGCTGGTCGACCTTGAGCATGGTCTGCACCGCCTTGGAGGTGAGGCCGATTTTCTTGCCGATGATGCGCTCGCCGTCCGCCAGCCGGCGGTTGAGCAGCTGCAGCGAGATGCTGTAGGCGTCATCCATGCTGATGTCCGCAAAGCGGTCGGTCAGCGGTGCCAGGGTTTCGCGCTGGCGCAGCGCCTGATACAGCTCGTTGCCGCACTGGATAATCTGTTCTTGGTTCATAGTATTTCCTGCTATATGGTCCATCGAAATACGGGTCTGCCGGAAGCCGCACGCCGACTCGCAGTGTTAACGTGGCGTATCCGGCCAAAACGCACTGCTCCGCCGACACGCCGTGGTCTAAGGCCACCTTCGCTGGATAACGGCTGCGAACATTCACTGAATGTTCGGTCCGTCACCCAACTTGGTGCAGGCAGCACGCTGCCCCTGGAGGCTCCGCCGTGCCATCCCAGGCGCGGAGGGTCGGTAGAGCAGCCCCCTTCGCCCTCCCCAAAGCGCCAGTGCCGCCTGCCAGCATGACTGTCAGACCACAGCGGGGCTTGAAAGAGGCAGCAGGGATTGCCGCACTGTCCTCCTTACAACTTGATGCAGATGTTCTTCAGCTCGGTATAAAACTCCAGGCCGTGCACCCCGCCCTCGCGGCCGATGCCGGACTGCTTGGCGCCGCCGAAGGCGGTGCGCAGATCGCGCAGGAACCAGCTGTTGACCCACACGATGCCCGCTTCCATCTGCTCGGCCACCCGTACCGCCCGGCTGCTGTTCTCGGTCCAGATCGCCGCCGCCAGGCCGTAGTGGGTGTCGTTGGCCAAGGCAACCACTTCCTCTTCGCTGTCGAAGGGCCGCAGGTGGCAACAGGGCCCGAAAATTTCCTCGCGGATCACCCGAGCGTCGTCGGCGAGGCCGGTCCAGATGGTCGGCTCGATCCAGGCGCCTCCGTTGAGCTCGGGCCCCATGTCCGGGATGCCGCCGCCGATCTCCACGGTGGCGCCTTCCTGCTCGGCCAGCCGGTAGTAGGACAGCACCTTGTCCCTGTGCGCCTGGCTGACCAGCGGTCCGAAGTTGGCCTCCGGGTCTTCCGGCCGGCCCAGCTTGAGCTTGGCCACTTCTTCTTTCATGCGGGCCAGGAAGCGGTCGAAGATGGACCGCTCCACATAGACCCGCTCGGTACCCAGGCACACCTGGCCGCAGTTGACGAAGGCCGAGCGCATGGTGCCCTCGACCGCTTTTTCGATATCGCAGTCGGCGAACACGATGCCGGGGTTTTTGCCACCGCACTCCAGGGAGATATTGCGCAGGCCGACCGAGGCCGCCTTCATGATCGCCTCGCCGGTGCGGGTCTCGCCGGTGAAGGTGATGGCGTCGACCAGCGGGTGGCGGGTGAGGAACTCACCGGCCGAATCCGGGCCGAAACCGTGCACCACGTTGAACACCCCGGGCGGCACGCCGCACTCGTTCATCACCTCGCCCAGCAGGGTGGTGGTGGCGGGGGTTTCTTCCGAAGGCTTGACCACGACAGTGTTGCCGCAGGCCAGCGCCGGGCCCACTTTCCAGGTCATCAGCAGCAGCGGCAGGTTCCAGGGAGAAATCACCGCAATCACGCCCTTGGGGGTGCGATGGCCGATATTGAGCGCGCCCTTGCCGTCCGGGGTATCCAGGCGGAAACCCTCGGTGGAGTGGTTGGCCAGGGTCTCGGAGAAGGCGGTGAAGTTGGCCGCCCCGCGGGGGATGTCGATATAGCTGGCTATCTTGTGGGGCTTGCCGGTGTCGCGGCACTCGGCCTCGAGGAACTCGTCGAAGCGCGCGTTGATGCGCTCGGCCACCTTGTTCAGCAGCGCGATGCGCTGGGCCTGGGTCAGCCGGCCCCAGGGGCCGGTGAGCGCCGCCCTGGCGGCGCGCACCGCGGCATCGACCTCGTCGCGACCGGCCTCATGGACCCGGCCAATCAGACTGTTGTCCACCGGGCAGCGGTTTTCAAAGGTCTTGCTGCTTCTGGATGCGACATACTCGCCGTTGATAAAATGTTTGAATTCGTTCATCTCTACTCATCTCGTGTTCGTGTTGATGGCGGCTGTCTTATTCCGCCTGCCGGTTGACCGCGCTGGCGTTGTTACCTCTCCCGTCGGCCCAAGGGCCGACACTGGCCTGCCCTTAGGTCAGCGCGGTCAGGAAACGCTCATTGAGCTGGCGGTCATGGTAAAAAATCGCCTTGCCCAGCTTGTCTGCATCCCAGGTAATGGGGGCATGGTCCGGGTAGAAGCTGTCGCCGCCGCAGAACACCTCGTTGCGATTGCCCGAGGGGTCGAAGAAATAGATGGTCTGGCCATGGGTGATGCCGTGGCGGGTCGGACCGATGTCGATGGCGGTGTCGGTCATGGAGATCAGGTCACCGGCGCGCAGCACATCCTCCCAGGTTTCCAGGAAGAAGGAGGCGTGGTGGAACTTGTTCTTCTCCGCGTGCTTGATAAAGGCCACGTCGTGGGACTTCATCGACACGGTGAGGAACTGGGCCACCCGCTCGCCATCCGGGGTCAACACCTGTTCGCACAGATCGAAACCGAGCACGTCCTTGAACAGCGCGAAGGTACCGTCCAGATCGTCGCCGTACAGCAGGCAGTGGTCGAAACGCTGGGCCTTCATGCCGGTCAGATCGCGCGGCCAGGCTTCCGGGTTGTGGTTACCCACGCCGTAGCGGCCGGGCTGCTCCTTCTCGGCGAACAGTTCAAACTGGTGGCCGGTGGGAGCCACGAAGCGCAACCGGCGGCCACAGCCGTTCAGTTCGCCAGCGGGAATGTCTTCCACCGCCACGCCGTAGCCGAGCAGGTCCTGATGCAGCCGGTCCAGGGTGGCCTCGTTCAGTACCTTGAACGCCATGAAGTCCATGCCCGGGGTGTCGGACTCGCGCAGCACCACCGAGAACTTGTCCACTTCGGTCCAGCCCTTGAGGTAGACCCGGCCCAGCGCGTCGGTTTCAACCTCGATCAGTCCCAGCAGGTCCCGATAGTGGGCCAGCGCGTCCTGGATATTCAACACCCGCAGTTGTACGTGACCGGGTCTCATTACACCTTTTCTCATGCTGTCTCCTTAGGCGGTTATCGCCGGTGCTGGCACTGTCAGTGGCGCCAGCATTATGTCCATGTCGGTTAACGGCAGCACCCGGCAAGCCAGGGCAACACCGTCTTGTTCGTCCTGAATGCTGATATAGGCGCGGCTCATGCGCCCGCGTTGATAGTCTCCGGCCAGGATACGCACCCGGCACAGGCCGCAGCCGCCACCGCGGCAGCCGACCGGCACCGGCCGGTTGTGCACGGCTTCGGCGCCGGCGAGCAGGGTCTGCCCCGGCTGTACGATAAACTGCTCCGGCGGCTGGCCGTCCCGTTGCAGGGTGATACGGTGTGCTGTCATCCTGACCTCCTTGTTCTTATGTCGGCCCAAGGGCCGACCTACGCGACGGTTTTATGTGGTTGTCGGGCCCAGGCCCGACCTACAGCATTTTTTGCTAAAAGCCTGACCTCACATCCTATCCAGCAGGGCGGAGGAAGGGATTGGCGAAGCCGGCCATCCGCGCCAGGGAGGGCGCGGCTGAGCCCCCAGGGAGGGTTTACGGCGAGCCGGCGTAGTCAACCCTTTCGCCGCTTGGCCTCGTCCCTGATGTTGCCCAGCATGTTGGTCGACTACCGCCCCAGCGCCTTGGCCGAGCGGCCGCCGATGCCGAAGTGCTGCCTGGGCAGCTCGTTGATCAGCACCCGTACCGACTCGCGCGGCGCGTCCAGGCTGCGCATCAGCGCGGCGGTCACTTCCTCGATGACCGCTTCCTTCTGTTGGTCGCTGCGGCCTTCCATCATGTTCACCTGTACAATCGGCATGTCCGGCTCTCCTTATACAAAGCGGCCACTTAAGCTACCCAGGCCCTGATAGCGCACCACGAAGCTGTCGCCCTTGTTCATCTGCACCGCGGCGGTGATGGCGCCGATCATGATGAAGCTGCCCGCTGGGATAGACTCGCCACGTTCGCCAAGCATGTTGGCGAGCATGGCCACCGAGGCAGCCGGGTGACCCAGCACCGCCGCGCCGGCGCCGGTCTGCACCACCTGGCCGTTGACTTCCATCACCACCCCCAGATTCTTCAGATCCAGCTCGGCGACATCGGCCATGCGGCCACCGGTGATAAAGCGGCTGGATGACGAGTTATCGGCAATCACACTCTTGAGGTCGAACTTGAAGTCCTTGTAGCGGGAGTCGATCACCTCCACCGCCGGCATCACGAAATCGGTGGCGCGCAGCACGTCGCCGATATGGCAGCCCGGGCCTGTCAGTTCATGCTTGGTGACGAACGCCAGCTCGGCTTCAATTTTGGGGTGGATCAGTCCGTCGTGCTTGATGTCGCCGCCTTCCGGCACGCTGAAGTAGTCGGCCAGGAAGCCGTAGCAGGGCTGCTCGACCCCCATCTGCGCCATCTTGGCCCAGGAGGTCAGGCCCATCTTCATGCCCACTATTTTGGTGCCGCGGGCTTCCTTGCGGCGGCGGATTTCCCACTGGATATCGAACGCATCCTGATAGGTCATCTCCGGGAACTCGTCGGTGATTTTGGTCACCTCAAAAGCTTCCAGCTCGGCGGTTTCGAGGTGCTCGGCAAGCTTGGCGATCTGTTCTTTATTCAGGTTTCCCATTACTTCAGTCCTTGTTGTTTGGCCATGGTCAGCGCCAGGTCTTCAATCATGTCTTCCTGGCCGCCGACGGTACCGCGGCGCCCCAGCTCCACCAGGATGTCGCGGGCGGACACGCCGTATTTGGCTTCGGCGCGCTTCGCAAACAGCAGGAAGGAGGAGTACACCCCGGCATAGCCCAGGGTCAGGGCGTCCCGGTCGACACGGATCGGCTGGTCCATTATCGGCACCACCAAATCCTCGGCCACGTCCATGATCCGGTACAGATCGATGCCGGTGTCGGCGCCCATGCGGCTGAGCACGGCACAGAGCACTTCCAGCGGGGTGTTGCCGGCACCCGCACCCAGCCCGGCGACCGAGCCGTCGATACGGGTGGCGCCAGCCTCGATGGCCGCCAGCGAGTTGGCGATGCCGAGACCCAAGTTATGGTGGCCGTGGAAGCCAAGCGCCACCGGCAGCTCGGCACGCAGCAGGCCGATTTTTTGGCTCACCTCAGCGGGCAACATATAGCCGGCGGAATCGGTGACATAGATGCAGTTGGCACCGTAGTCCACCATCAGCCGGGCCTGCTCCAGGAGCTTCTCCGGGGTGGCCATGTGCGCCATCATCAGGAAGCCGACGGTGTCCAGGCCCAGTTTGGCGGCCAGGCCGATGTGCTGCTGGGACACGTCCGCCTCGGTGCAGTGGGTGGCCACCCGGATGGTGCTGACCCCGCAGTCCCGGGCCATCTTCAGGTGGTCGACGGTACCGATGCCGGGCAGCAGCAGGGCGGAAATTTTCGCCTGCTTCATCCGGGGCACCACCGCCTGCAGGTATTCCTCGTCGCTGTGGGCCGGGAAGCCGTAGTTGACCGAGGCGCCGCCCAGGCCGTCGCCGTGGGTCACTTCGATCAGCGGCATGCCGGCTTCATCCAGGCCGGTGGCGATATCGGCCATCTGCTCAAGGCTTATCTGGTGGCGCTTGGCGTGCATGCCGTCACGCAGGCTCATATCGTGCAGCACGACCTTCTTGTCTTGTAAATCCATGATGATGTCTCCTTAGCCCCGGGCCGGCAGGTGAATGGCGCCGCTGGCGGCCTCTTCCGCAAACAGCTCGGCGGTACGCAGGGCGGCGGCGGTCATGATGTCCAGGTTGCCCGCATAGGTGGGCAGGAAATCGCCCAGGCCGGCCACCTCCATGAACATCGACACCTTGTTGCCGTCGAACACCGGGCCGTTGACCAGCCGGTAACCGGGCACGTACCGCTGCACCTGCTCGACCATGTCCAGCACCGAGCGGGTGATGGCGTCCTGGTCGGGTTCACCCTCGACCAGGCAGTGCACGGTGTCGCGCATCATCAGCGGCGGCTCGGCCGGGTTGATGATGATGATGGCCTTGCCCTGGCGGGCGCCGCCTACCGATTCCACCGCGCCGGCGGTGGTGCGGGTGAACTCGTCGATATTCTGGCGGGTGCCGGGGCCGACCGAGCGGGATGATACTGTGGCGATGATTTCGCCGTAGGCCACCAGCTGCACCCGGCTGACGGCGGCGACCAGGGGGATGGTGGCCTGGCCGCCGCAGGTGACCATGTTGACGTTCAATTGCACTTGCTCGGCGTGCTGCTTGAGGTTGACCGGCGGCACGCAGAAGGGCCCGATGGCAGCGGGGGTCAGGTCGATCATGATCACCCCCAGCTCGTTCAGCTTGCGGCTGTTCTCGGCATGCACATAGGCGGAGGTGGCATCGAAGGCGATGCGGATATCGTCTTCCAGCACATGGGGCAGCAGGCCGTCGACGCCGGTGTCGCAGGTCTTGATCCCCAGCTCGCGGGCGCGCTTGAGGCCGTCGGATGCGGGGTCTATGCCCACCATCCACACCGGCTCGACCCAGTCCGAGCGCAGCATCTTCATCAGCAGATCGGTGCCGATGTTGCCCGGCCCGATGATGGCTGCCTTGAGTTTTGTCATTTCGAACACTCCCCTATTCTTTTTGCTGTTAATCGCCCAATAAATAACTGCTGTGCCGAGATGCTTTGTTGTCATTAAGTCATAAACCGACAGGCGCACCGTCGACACTTATTCAGTACTATTAGGAACAGTTATTCGGCATCAGCTGGAAACAAATTTTTCAAAATACAATTTATATTCGGGCAGCTGATTTACTTCCAACCAGGTTTGAGTCGCGTCTATCATGGGCGGAGGGCCACACAAATAGGCATCGAAAGGCTGCTGCAGATAATCTTTATCAAACAGATCGCAAACCACCCCCTGTTTGCCCTGCCAATATTCAGACGGTTTCATCACTATGACCTCATAATCGAAATCGGCCAGCTGCGTCTTAAATGAATCGAGCCGGTCCAGCTCGCTTAAATCCATATCCTGTGTCACGCCATAACATAAGCGAACAGTTTGAGTACAATCCCCCCGCGCGGCCAGGTCTTCCAACATGCCCAGGAAAGCCGACAAACCAGTACCACCGGCCACCATCAATAAGGGTCTTTCTACTTCACGCAGATAAAAAGAGCCCATGGGCGCCTCAAAGGTTATTTCATCCCCTACCCGGCACCGATAACGTAAATAGTCGCTCATCACACCATTGGGCAGCAGCCGAATTAAAAACCGGACATAACCTTCCGCCGCCGAATGATTGGCAAAGGAATAGGCGCGCCATTGATCCGTATCCGGGATCCGGATGCGGGCATACTGCCCTGGCAAATAGCGCAACCGGCTGCCTTCCCCGTCGAGCTTGATCTCGATCAGGGCGGCGGCATCGGATACCTGCTTAAAAACCGTGACGGTGCCCGTGAAGCACTCGCTGGACACACTGCACAATGTGGAGTCCACATCGAAATAAAAAGAACCGGACGACTTGAGCCGGGTCTGACAGGCCAGTATATGGCCGGCTTTTATTTCTTTTTCGCTCAGCGCCTCTTCGTCCACATAATCCAGTTCAACCTCACCGGACTCGCAAAGACCGCGACAGGTGGCACAGACCCCCTCACGACAGTCAACCGGTAAATTAACTCCTTGGCGCAAAGAGGCATCCATTAATAACTCGTTTTCCTTAACCTCGACGAAGCGAGTATTGCCATCACGAAAAACGATAGCGGCGGTATAAGACATAATCACCCCAGTCAGCTTAAACGTGATAGAAATCGAGTACGGAATCTATTTTATCGTTGAGCAAAATGGCCTGTTTATAGGTGACTTTCCAGCCGTCATGTTCACGACGCAGCCGATAATTGGCGGTGCCAAAAAAATGATAGCTCTCACCGAAGCGATAATAATGGGTGACCCAGTTCACCCGGGCCGTAAACAGACCATTGGCTTCTTCCTGATAACGCACGTTATTAATCAGGTGCAGGGTGCGCGGCATGGGTGTAGAGGCGGCCGACTTGCCGGTGCGCAGGCGGAATACCCGGTCTTCGATGCCGCCCCTGTCCGCATAATACATCAGGGACATTTCACGCTTGGGATCCGTGGTGTGCTGATGCTCCGTTTCCCATTGGGGAATATGGAACTCGGCCTCGGGAGAAAATTGCTCCAGGTAATTGTCCCAGTCCTGATCATCGCACAATGCCGAAAGCTGATAAAAAAACTGTTCGAGTGAGTGTTGGTATTCCATGACTTACACCTCTTCAGAGTGCCGTGATTTCTTTTCAAGACCTTGCAACATCATTTCCTGCCAGGCCCCGTGCTGATTCACATAAAGCCCTTCCTGGGTAAACTCGACCCCGGTGATCACCGGCTTGATCCCCAGCACCTTACTGTTGGGCGTTTCACCGTATTGCCAGGTCTCATAGCCACGGGAGATATCGCTCCAGGGCGAAATCCGGGCTTCAAAACCGCGCTGGGATTCCCTGAACTCCACCAGATCGTCAGGAGTCCCCATGCCGGACACGTTGAAAAAGTCCTCGAACTGGCGGATGCGGTTTTCCCGATCGGCGGCCGACTCGCCTTTAACACCCAGGCACAGGCTGATCACCTCGGTTTTATTCCAGGCTACCGGACGAATGATGCGCAGCTGGGAGCTGATCTGATCCATAAAGAACAGGCTGGGATAGATATTCAGGTTGCGCAGCCGGTGCATGGTCCACTTGGCGCGCTCTTCGTCGTGAGTATCCAGCAGACGAGGCATGACGCTGTCATAGCCCGGCCGAACCTTGGGATTGGGCATGTCACTGAACAGCAGGCTGTGGCCATGATGGAAAGAGAACCAGCCGTCGTCCGTGTCCTTGTCGCCGGCACCCAGCTTGCTGTAATCCAGGGTGTCGCCGCTGGCACCATGTTTACTAGCCTCCAGTTCCCGGCGGTGCTGCACCGTGCTCACATAGTTGTAGTGCACCGTGCTGACATGGTAGCCATCCAGGCCGTTTTCGTTCTGCAGTTTCCAGTTACCGTTGAAGGTATAGGCGGACTGGCCGGGCAGCACTTCCAGTTCGCCATCGACCGATTGCTCGACCATCATGTCGAAAAACAGCCGGGTATCGCCGAGGAAGTCTTCCAGGCTCAGATCGGACTCGAGATCCAGGCTGATAAACACAAATCCCTTATAGCTGGCGATGCGCGCCTCGCGCAGGCCGCGGCTGGACTTGTCGAAATCGGCGGGATATTCGCCCGGTGCCTTGACCTTCACCAATCGGCCGTCCGACTTGTAGCACCATGCATGGAACGGGCAGGTAAAGGTCGACTGGTTGCCCTTGCATACCCGGGTCAGGGTGGCGCCCCTGTGCTGGCAGGTATTGGCCAGGGCATGCAGTTCGCCCTTGCCGTCGCGGGTGATGATCATCGGCTGGCGGCCGGCCTGCATGGTAATAAAATCGTTGGGATTGGCTATCTGGCTTTCATGGCAGGCAAAGATCCACTGCTTCTCGAAGATCAGTTCCATTTCGAGCTCAAACAGCGCCTTATCGGTGAACATGTCCCGAGCTATACGATAAACGCCCTGCTCGGGCCTGAAATCGAGACAGCCCTGGACAAATTCCTGCCACTGGGCAACGCTTCTGTGGGTGGTCATGGGGTCCTCTCCTTTTGAGCCTGATTGATATGGGTTCAATCTAGCGCCCGAGCAGGAGAGTCGATATGCAGTTTGCCTGTTAACCATATGCACTTCCTGGTAATCCATTTGTTAACAGATCGTTTTTTGTGGTAAAACGCATTATCTTACTCTCCCGCAGAAGCGTCGAAGGAGAGCCGGCACGACGCCTTGAACGGCACGGGATTCGGCGTAAAAAATATTGAATCGAATGCTGTTGAGCCATTTCCGGATCAACGACAGCGGACGCTGCTGACGATATGGACACTGTCGAAAGGGAAGCATATGAACCAGCACCGTAACAGGGTACAGAGGCAGTTTTTGGCTATAGAGCTGAGCAGCATCGGCTCGGCCCGCGACTGGATGGGCAGAATATGTGGTCCCCACAACCTCGAGATCAGCAAGCCCCAGGAGCTGCTGTTCCGCCATCAGGGGGCTTCTTTGGGGCAGATATCCTTCGGTGTGATCGAGTATTCCACCCCCGCCCATGTGAAGACTCAGGACTTGTTGCACAGCTACAGCATCAGCCTGCCCCTGACCGGCTCCCAGTATATAGAGCATAAAAAAGACAGGATTGAATCCAACGCCCAGACGGGCCTGATCGTCTCTCCCGGCAACCCGGTCAGCCTAACGCTGGGCGCGGACTGCCGGAAGCAGCTGGTGCGCATCTCCCGCACGGCGGTGGAGCAGAAACTGGCGTCCCTGCTGCATAAGGACATCTCTGCCCCGATTATTTTTGAGCCCGGCATCCGTCTGAATGGAGGCATGGGAGACTGGTGGAATACGGTGGCAACCTTGCAGGGGATGCTGAAGAACCAAAGCAGTCTGTTCGATTTTCCCGATGTCTGGTCGTCTTTCCAGGATACCCTGATCACGGGGCTGCTCTATGCTCAACCCCATAACTATTCCCGCGATCTGGAAGACCGCCAGCTGAACCGTCCGGCCTATCTGTCCGAGCTTGAGTCGATGATGAAAACCCATCTCGACCAGGCCCTGTCGGTGCATGATTTCGAGAAGGCGGTCGGGGTCAGCCGGGAGAAACTCTATCGGGATTTCCGCACCTTCTACGACTGCTCGCCCATGGCCTATTTCCGCAGCCTGCGTTTCCAGCAGGTCCGGGCCCGCTTGCAACAGCCGGCCGCCAATGAAAGCGTCTCCAGTATCGCCATGGACTGCGGCTTCACCCAATTGGGGCGCTTCGCCAAGGAGTATCAGCAACGCTTCGGTGAACTGCCTTCCGAGAGCTTCAAGGGCAAACATTGATAAAGCCGATAGTTTCCTGATACCCAAACAGAAAAGGCGCCCGCAGGCGCCTTTTTATTCGTTTGGCCGGTTGGCCGCTGTTACTTGCCGTTGGCGACCCGCTCGTGCATTTCCTGCACGGAAATAACAGAAGCGGTGGCGTCATGCGCCATGGCCATCACGGTGGCGAAGGCCCCGTTCAGGGTGGTGGTGTAGGACACCTTCTGGCTCAGGGCGCCGCGGCGCAGCTGGCGGGAATCCTCGATGGCCTGACGGCCCTCGGCGGTGTTCACGATGTAGGTGTACTCGTTATTCTTGATGCGATCCAGAATATGAGGACGACCTTCGTGCACCTTGTTCACCAGCCGCGGGTTGATGTTAGCTTCGCCCAGCACCACAGCGGTGCCGTGGGTGGCGTCCAGCTGGTAACCGGCTTCCACCAGGCTGGCGGCCAAGTCGACCACCCGCTGCTTGTCGCTGTGACGCACCGACAGCAGGGCTCGACCTTCTTTCGGCACCGCCTTGCCGGCGCCCAGGTGGGCCTTGCCGAAAGCCTCGGCGAAGGTCTCGCCCACACCCATCACCTCGCCGGTGGAGCGCATTTCCGGCCCCAGCAGCGGATCCACCCCCGGGAACTTGTTGAACGGCAGCACCACTTCCTTCACCGAGTAATAGGGAGGGATGATCTCCTTGGTCACACCCTGCTCAACCAGCGACTTGCCGGCCATCACCCGGGCCGCGACCTTGGCCAGGGGCACACCGGTGGCCTTGGAGACGAAGGGCACGGTACGGGCGGCACGCGGGTTGACTTCGATCAGGTAGATATCGTTGCCCTTCACCGCGAACTGTACGTTCATCAGACCGACCACCCCCAGTTCCAGGGCCAGCTTGCGCACCTGCTCGCGCATCTCGTCCTGAATGCCCTTGCTCAGGGTATAGGGCGGTAGGGAGCAGCCGGAGTCACCGGAGTGCACGCCGGCCTGCTCGATATGCTCCATGATGCCGCCGATGACCACGTCCTTACCGTCGCAGATGGCATCGATGTCCACCTCGGTGGCGTCGTCGAGGAAGCGATCCAGCAGCACCGGTGACTCGTTGGAGACGCTCACCGCCTCGTTGAAATAGCGGCGCAGATCCTGCTCGTCGTAGACAATTTCCATGGCCCGGCCACCCAGTACATAGGAGGGCCGCACCACCAAGGGATAACCGATACGCTCGGCGATGGCTACCGCCTGCTCCATGGCGGTGACGGTGCCGTTTTCCGGCTGTTTCAGACCGAGCCGTTCAACCGCCTGCTGGAAGCGCTCCCGGTCTTCGGCGCGGTCGATGGCGTCCGGGCTGGTACCGATGATGGGCACGCCGGCCGCTTCCAGGGCACGGGCCAGTTTCAGCGGGGTCTGGCCGCCGTACTGGACGATAACACCCTTGGGCTGCTCGACGCGCACAATTTCCAGCACGTCCTCCAGGGTGACCGGCTCGAAGTAGAGGCGATCCGAGGTGTCGTAGTCGGTGGACACGGTTTCCGGGTTGCAGTTGACCATGATGGTCTCGTAACCGTCTTCCCGCAGGGCCAGCGAGGCGTGCACACAGCAATAGTCGAACTCGATGCCCTGACCGATACGGTTGGGGCCGCCACCCAACACGATGATCTTGTCCTTGTCGGTGGGCTGGGCTTCGCACTCATCGTCATAGGAAGAATACATGTAGGCGGTGTTGGTCGAGAATTCGGCGGCGCAGGTATCCACCCGCTTGTAGACCGGGAAGATCTCGTGACGGTGACGCTGTTTGCGTACTTCGCCTTCGGCCACCCCCAGCAGCTTGCTCAGGCGGGCATCGGAGAAGCCTTTGCGTTTGAGGGTGCGCAGCCAGTCGGCGGTCAGGCCGGCAAAGCCCAGCTCCTTAACCTGCTCTTCCAGCTTGACCAGCTCTTCAATCTGCACCAGGAACCAGCGATCCACATTAGTCAGCTTGAAGATGCCATCGACACTCATGCCGGCCCGGAAGGCATCGGCGATGTACCAGATACGCTCGGCGCCGGGCTCTTGCAGCTCATGGCGGATGCGCGACAGGCTGTCCGCATCGTTCAGATCGACCACAGGATCGAAGCCGGTCTGGCCGGTTTCCAGGCCACGCAAGGCCTTGTGCAGCGATTCCTGGAAGTTGCGGCCGATGGCCATCACTTCACCCACGGACTTCATCTGGGTGGTCAGGCGGTCGTTGGCGCCGGCAAACTTCTCGAAGTTGAAGCGCGGGATCTTGGTGACCACATAGTCGATGGCCGGTTCAAATGAGGCCGGAGTCAGGCCGCCGGTGATGTCGTTCTGCAGCTCGTCCAGGGTGTAGCCGACAGCCAGCTTGGCCGCCACCTTGGCGATCGGGAAACCGGTCGCCTTGGAGGCCAGGGCGGAAGAACGGGATACCCGCGGGTTCATCTCGATGATCACCATGCGGCCGGTTTTCGGATCTATACCGAACTGCACGTTGGAACCGCCGGTTTCCACGCCGATTTCGCGCAGCACCGCCATAGAGGCGTTGCGCATCAGCTGGTATTCCTTGTCGGTCAGGGTCTGGGCCGGCGCCACCGTGATCGAATCACCGGTGTGCACACCCATGGCGTCGAAGTTTTCGATGGCACAGACGATGATGCAGTTGTCGTTGCGATCGCGCACCACTTCCATCTCGTACTCTTTCCAGCCGATGAGGCTTTCATCGATCAACAGTTCGTTGGTGGGCGACAAATCCAGGCCACGGGTACAGATTTCTTCAAATTCTTCCCGGTTGTAGGCGATACCACCGCCGGTGCCGCCCATGGTGAAGGACGGACGGATGATACAGGGGAAACCCACCTCTTCCTGTACCTTGTAAGCCTCTTCCATGTTGTGGGCGATCCCGGCACGGGGACAGGCCAGGCCGATGCTTTTCATCGCCTGGTCGAAACGGTGACGGTCTTCGGCCTTGTCGATGGCATCGGCGGTGGCACCGATCATCTCCACGCCGAACTCTGCCAGCACGCCGTGTTTTTCCAGCTCCAGGGCACAGTTCAGCGCGGTCTGGCCGCCCATGGTCGGCAATATGGCATCGGGACGCTCTTTTTCGATGATCCGGCGCACCACTTCCCAGTGGATCGGCTCGATATAGGTGGCGTCGGCCATCTCCGGATCGGTCATGATGGTGGCCGGGTTGGAGTTCACCAGGATGACGCGGTAACCTTCTTCACGCAGGGCTTTACAGGCCTGGGCGCCGGAGTAGTCGAATTCACAGGCCTGACCGATCACAATCGGGCCTGCGCCCAGGATCAGAATGCTCTGTATGTCTGTACGTTTTGGCATGACTCTTCCCTACTCCTTACGCGCGGTACTGCTTAATCAAATCGATAAAATGGTCGAACAGGTCGGCGGCTTCATGCGGACCCGGGCTCGCCTCGGGGTGGCCCTGGAAGCTGAATGCCGGCTTGTCGGTGCGATGAATACCCTGCAGACTGTTGTCGAACAACGACTTGTGGGTGACCCGCACATTGGCCGGCAGCGTCGCCTCGTCCACCGCAAAGCCATGGTTCTGACTGGTGATCATCACGACCCCCTTGTCCAGGTCTTTGACCGGGTGGTTGGCACCGTGATGACCAAATTTCATCTTGACGGTGTTGGCACCGCTGGCCAGGCCCAGCAACTGGTGGCCCAAGCAGATGCCGAATACCGGGATATCGGTTTCCAGGAAGGTCTTGATAGCCTCGATGGCATAGTCACAAGGTTCGGGGTCGCCCGGACCGTTGGACAGGAAGATGCCGTCCGGATTCAGCGCCAGCACCTCGGCCGCCGGGGTCTGGGCCGGCACCACGGTCAGCCGACAGCCGCGGTCCACCAGCATGCGCAGTATGTTGCGTTTTACGCCGTAATCGTAGGCCACCACATGGTAAGGCAGGTCACCCTCGGCTGGCTGGCTGTGGCCTTCGTCCAGGGTCCAGCTGCCTTCACACCAGGGATAGGCCTTGGCGGTGGTGACTTCCTTGGCCAGATCCATGCCTTTCAGGCCGGGGAAGGCCTTGGCCTCGTTCAGCGCCTTGGCTTCGTCAAGCGCCGGGCCGGCGATGATACAGCCGGCCTGGGCACCTTTTTCACGCAGGATGCGGGTCAACTTGCGGGTATCGATATCGGCAATACCCACTATGTTATGGGCTTTGAGGTAATCGGACAGGGAGCGCTGATTACGGAAGTTGGAGGCGATAATGGGGAGATCGCGGATAATCAGACCCTGGGCATGAACCTGATCTGACTCTTCATCTTCAGCATTAGTGCCGGTATTGCCTATATGTGGATAAGTAAGAGTTACAATTTGACGGGAATATGATGGGTCGGTGAGGATTTCCTGGTATCCCGTCATCGACGTATTGAATACCACTTCACCAACGGAACAACCGTCGGCACCGATTGCTGTACCGCGGAAGACGGAACCATCTTCCAATACGAGCAGCGCTGAATGAGTCAAGACAACCTCCAAGTTAATTCTTATAAATCAACAATTTACCTGGCTGTCCCGAGTTACAGACAAAAAAAATTTACTGCATCTCGGCCTAATACTGGGCAAATTCTGCGTATTTTATATAAAAGCCGTGTTTTCGACAAACTTTTTCGCACTTTACTGTTTTCCGGTGCAAGGTCAATAGCTTATCTGAATTACAATTCATAAATGCAGCATAAAAAGTCAAAAAACTCTAATTGAAGACAAAAAAGATGTTATTGACTCAAACCTTACGAAAAAATCAATAAAAATGAAAAAGCGATCGTTTTTTATAACAAAAACAAAGCATTAAAAATTAAAAATAAAACACATCAGGCCACAAAAACGTTTTTTCATCGCTGAATAACTGAATTCATGACCTGTCTCAGTGAATATTTGCAGTTTACTTCAGGTTAAGCACATCTTGCATGTCATACAGGCCAGGTTGCTGGCCGGCAATCCAGGCCGCGGCCCGTACGGCACCATTGGCGAAGGTCAGCCGGTTTGAGGCCTTGTGGGTGATTTCAACCCGTTCGCCAATATCCACGAACATGGCGGTATGTTCGCCCACTATGTCGCCGGCCCGCACGGTAGCAAAGCCGATGGTATTGCGATCTCGCTCACCGGTGATCCCTTCACGGCCATAGACGGCACATGCTTTCAGATCCCGTCCCAGGGTGTCGGCAATCACCTCACCCATGCTAAGTGCGGTGCCGGATGGGGCATCGACCTTGTATCTGTGATGGGCCTCGACGATTTCGATATCGGTGTAATCGCCCATCACCCTGGCGGCCTGCTCCAGCAACTTGAACACCAGGTTCACACCCACACTGTAGTTGGACGCCATCACCATGGCGGTCTCCTGGGTGGCAGCATGGATTTCGGCCTTCTGGGCTTCATCAAAGCCGGTGGTACCGATCACCAGTCGCTTGCCGTGTCGCCTGGCCAGGGCAATATTGCCCAGGGTCACTGCGGGACGGGTAAAATCGATGATCACATCAACATCATCGATGATGGCCGCCAGATCGTCACGAACGATCACGCCCAGCTTGCCCACATTGGCCAGCTCACCCGCATCGGCACCGAGCACACTCGAGCCGGCATGTTCGATGGCGGCCGTCAGTAACACACCAGGGGTATTGCTGACCGACTCCACCAGGACTTTACCCATGCGTCCGTTACAGCCAGCCACGGCAATGCGAACCGGATTTGTCATGCTGTTTTCCTTTCACTTACTTTTGATGAAGAATAGACCCAAAGTTTGCCAGATAAGCCGAGGCTTGCAAATTCTCTGGCCGCAATGGGTACCGGGGATAAGCGAAGGCTGACATCCCCAGCCCCACTCATTAAAAAGCCGGCGGTTGCCGGCTTGGGTATTTATGCGATTTCGAGCAGTTCCACTTCAAATACCAGGGTGGAGCAGGGCGGGATGGAGCCGGCCCCCTGTTCGCCATAGGCCAGCTCATAAGGCACATACAGCTTCCACTTGGAGCCCGCGGGCATCAGCTGCAGGGCTTCTACCCAGCCTTTGATCACACCGTTTACCGGGAACTGGGCGGGCTCACCACGCAGCACGGAGCTGTCGAACACGGAGCCGTCGATAAAGGTGCCGTGATAATGCACGCGCACGGTATCGGTAGCGGCAGGCTTGGCACCGGTACCTTCGCTGAGAATTTCGTACTGCAAGCCGGAGGCGGTTTGCTGTACTTCAGCCCGCTCGCCGTTGGCGCTCAGGAACGCCGCTTCTTCTTCCTGTGCCTTGGCAGACTGGGCCGCCTGCTGCTCTTGCATGCGCTGACCGATCACCTGGAAGGCCGCATTGATGTCTTCACGGGATACCGCAAAGTCGATCCCATTGAGGGAGTCGGCCAGACCCTGCTGTACGGAAGCAATATCCAGCCCTTCAAATGATTGCTGGGCCAGTTGATCACCAATCTGACGACCAATTCCGTAGCTCGCCTGTTGCTCAATAGTCTCGTATGACGACATGACATTCCCTCTGTTTGGGTACAAAAAAAGTCATGTTAACAAATTAACGGGGCTAGCTAAACGCTTAAGCGGCGTACTTGGCCAATAATGCGGCGCCACGGACCCCACCGGCACCACCAAAGCGGGGGGCTACTATGGCCGGAGGCCGGACGCCATTCATCAAATAGCCGGGCAGTCGCTCTGCCAGCTGCCGATACAACCAGTCGTATTCACTTAACCCGCCCCCCAGCACTACCCGCCCCGGATCCAACTGAGTAACCAAGTCACCTATTCCCGCAGCCAGAATATCCAGATACATGTCCAGACACCGAGCCGCCTCCGGCTGCTGTTGCTGCCAGACCCGGATAATCTCTTGCCCCGGCAGGGAACGGCCGCTGCAGTGCAGATAAAGCCGGCTGAGGCCGGTACCCGAAACATAGGTCTCGAGACACCCCTGCCGACCGCAGCCGCAGGCAAAGAGCGGCAATTCAGGATAGCGCCGCAACAGGGTCGCGTTAATACCGCCATGGCCGAATTCACCACAACCGCCGTGCCGGCCGGCGAGCAGGCGCCCCTGATGGATAAGGGCACCACCCACACCGGTACCCAGGGTCAGGGCCAGACCCAAGTCGATGTCGGCTGCCGCCCCCTGGTGATACTCCGACAGCAGGAAACAGTTGGCGTCATTACCGGCAAAAATAGGCCGCGCCAGGCGTTGCTGCAAATCGGCCAGTAACGCCCGACCGTGGATCACCGGCACATTGGGTGCCAGCACCTGGCTGTCGTCCGGCCTGAGCACACCGGGAAAGCCCAGCCCGACTCGCCCCCGGCAGTGCCACCGGCTGTCGGCGGCGGCAACCCGTCGGCCGATCTGCGCAACAAACGCCGGGTAATCCTCGCCAGGAGTGGCATAGGTCTCCCGCTCCCGTTCGTTAAAATCATCGTCGAAGACGGCAAAGGCAACCTTGGTGCCACCAATATCAAAACCGTAATACATGAACCGGCCTTAACGACGACACGAAGGCACTTTGCCCTGGCTGTGCGCTTGTTGATAGACAGACTGCGCCTGGGGCATAAGGGCATTCAGCTCCTGGATACGGGAGCCGTGAGAGGGGTGGGTGGACAACAGTTCGGGAGGCTGCTGTCCCGATGAGGCCGCCGACATATTGCGCCACATGGTGACGGCTTCTTCCGGCCTGAAGCCGGCCTGGGCCATCAACTCCAGACCCAGGCGATCGGACTCGACTTCCTGCTGCCTGTCATAGGGTAGCAGGTAGCCCACCTGGACCCCCAGCCCCAAGGCCGCCATCGCCGGTTCGCGCAGCCCCGACTGTCCCAGGGCCGCATCGGCAACTCCCAGTCCCATGTTGGTCAGCTGGGTGCGGGAAACCCGCTCATTGCTGTGTTTGGCCAACACATGCGCCATCTCATGGCCAATCACGGAAGCCAGCTGGTCCTGGGTTTTGGCCACTTTCAACAGGCCGCTGTAAACCCCGATCTTACCGCCGGGCAAGGCGAAGGCGTTCACCTCAGGAGAGTCGAACACCACCACTTCCCACGGACTTTGGCGATAGGAGGGGGGCAGTACGGTCACCAGCTGGTTGGTCACACACTGGATATAGGCATTGTCCCCACTGCTGGTGCTGACCTTTTCCTGCCCCTTGATTTGTTCAAATGAAGACTGCCCCAGGGAAGCCATTTCGGCTTCGGAAAACAACAGCACCTGACTCCTGCCGGTAGGCGACTGGGTACAGGAGAAAAGCAGCCCTGAAACAAAAATGACAGATATTGAACGGATGATACCCACAACACACCTCAGCTGCGAAAAATTAGCATGCTGCATCTTTTAGCATAAAGCAGGTGATGAAGGCAGCCCCTGATCCGGTTACGGCTCAGTGTAACTGTTCCGGGCTCACCTGCCCGACTTCACTCAGGGTCTTATTGGACAACAGCCACAGGGTATATTTATGCAGCTCGGGGTGCTGGGCCAGAGCCACCAAAAAGGCCCCTCCCACCTCCCTGTATCCCAATTCATAATTTTTCAGGGTGGTGGGTGGAACCTGGAGCAGCTCAGCAAACTTAGGGCGGCTGAGTCCCATGGTCTCGCGGATTTGCCGGATTTTCTTTCCGACCAGACTGGTATCAGGATTCATAACCTAGCTACTCCTATAGGGGATACCGAGAACATTATCGCTTCTTTTTTATTCTAGTTAATATTTGACAAAGAGACTCGTTATGAACTGGACAAATTTTGTCATCTTACGGTAAAAAAGCTTCGTATGAAGCGCTATCTGAATCAATACCCAGGCCAGATATTCCCTGCCGCCGAGCCGGAACCGGCAAAACCTGCGACAAATTTAGCCCCGGCCCTCAATCCATTTCTTGTCCGGCCTAGCCAAAACCGCTAGTCTAAGTCTCATGCGGGTACACTGGTCGGGCGTTAGCAGCATGATGGACACTCCCGGTTATACTAAAAAGATAAGAAAAGGACTCGCCCGCATTACACCAACGCCATCGAAACCCATGGTGGGGTGTGACATGTATTTCGGCATTGCCGAATTTTCATAAATGAGGAAGACGATATGAAAAAGACAGTGGCTCCTTCTCTGATCGCCGTTGCCCTGGCAACGGCCGGTGTAGCAACCCATGTACAGGCTAACGATTGGTATCTGGGCGCGGGCGCGGGCTATGCTCAGTACGAAGATATCAAACGTGACCAGCCTGATGCCGATAACGATGAGGCCGCCGTCAGCATGTTCGGCGGTTACAACTTCAACCAGTACGTCGGTGCCGAACTGGGCGTTAACAGATACCGCGGTGCTGTAGACACCAATGCCCTCAACCTGTCAGCCATCGGCCGCCTGCCCCTGAGCCAGAGAGTCTCCCTGTTTGGTGAGCTGGGCGCCCTGGGCTGGGACTCCGACGCCCAAGCCGGTGATGACGGTGTCGCCCCCCTGGCTGGCCTGGGTCTGACCTACCAGGTTTCCGACCTGGTGGACGTGCAGGCACGCTATCGCCGTATCGAAGACCTGGGCGATCTGCAAAACAACGGTTTTGAAACCGACGTCAACAACCTGATGCTGGAGCTGGTGCTGCACCCCAACCGTGGTGACACAGCCCCTCCCCCTGTTGCGCCGGTAGCCCCCCAGCCCCAGGCTGAAACCACCTACGAAACCCGTACCGTGACTGCCGATGCCGCTATCTACTTCGGTTTCGACAAATCGGATCTGTCCGCCGAATCCCGGGCCACCCTGGACGAAGTAGCCCGTTTCACCCAGGACAACCCTGAGTACCAGGTTGAACTGGCCGGTTACGCCGACCGTATCGGTAGCGCCGAATACAACCGTGACCTGTCCATGCGTCGTGCCATGGCCGCCCGTGAATACCTGATGCAGCGCGGTGTAGCCGGTGAAAACATCCAAACCGCCTGGTACGGTAACGAGCTGGCCCAGGGCGTCACCGACGCCGAGCGTCAGCTGGACCGTCGGGTCGATGCCAAGGCGCAGGCAACCATCCAGGTTGAAATGGCCCAGTAATCCAGCCTGAATACGGTGTATAAAACGGCTCCACGGAGCCGTTTTTTTATTTTTCGCTTTGCCTGCCGCCATGGCATACTGGCTGGCTCCCAGGTTAGGTATCTGATATGCAACCCTGTTATTGCCAAAGTTCAGCCGCTTTCGAACAATGCTGCGCGCCCCTGCTGCGAGGCCAGGCCAAGGCCGCTACCCCGGAGGCGCTGATGCGTTCCCGCTATAGCGCCTATCGGCTGGGCCTGGGCGAGTATCTGTATCAAACCTGGCACCCGGAGACCCGCGGCGAACTGACACCGGAACTGCTCACCGAGTCCGGCCTGAACAGCGAATGGCTCAGCTTGGAGATTGTCTACTCCCGGGGCGGACCGGATGACGAACGGGGTGAGGTAGAGTTCAAGGCGCGCTATAAAGTTCAGGGCCGCATTCAGCAACTCCATGAACGTTCTTTATTTCTCCGCTCCCAGGGTCGCTGGACGTATCATTCAGGCCAGTTTAGTCCGCCGAAGATCGGCAAAAATACCTCCTGCCCCTGCGGTAGCCATAAAAAATATAAACAATGCTGTGCCCAGCGCCGGGCATGATCCCCACTTTTTAATTTAATCAGACCGCCACCATGGAAAGAAAAGTACTGTTGACCCACTGTTCCGATGCCAAGGGACTGATCTCGAAAATCACCAATATCTGCTACAAGCATCAGCTCAACATCATGCGTAATGATGAGTTTGTCGATTACGACAATGGCCACTTCTTTATGCGCACCGAGCTGGAAGGCTATTTCAATGAGCACACCCTGCTGGCCGATCTGGATAGCGCCCTGCCGACCGGCAGCCAACGGCGCCTGGTACCGGCTGGCCGCAAGCGTATCGTGATCCTGGTGACCAAGGAGGCTCATTGCCTGGGCGACATCCTGATGAAACGCTATGCCGGGGCCCTGGACCTGGATATCGCCGCCGTGATCGGCAACTATGATGTGCTGTCATCACTGACCGAAAAGTTCGATATCCCGTTTCATACCGTGTCTCATGAGGGCCTGAACCGGGTCGAGCATGAGCAGCAGCTGGCCGAAGCCATTGACCGCTACCAACCTGACTATGTGATCCTCGCCAAATACATGCGCATCCTGAGCCCTGAGTTCGTGGCCCGCTATCGTCAGCGTCTGATCAATATCCATCATTCGTTTTTACCCGCCTTCGTCGGCGCCAGCCCCTACCGCCAGGCCTATGAACGCGGCGTAAAGATGATCGGCGCCACCGCTCATTATGTCACCGATGATCTGGATGAAGGTCCTATCATCGAACAGGATGTGACCCATGTGAATCACACCTTCTCGGCCCAGGATATGGCCAAGGCGGGACGGGATGTGGAAAAGTCGGTGCTGAGCCGGGCCCTGGCCCTAGTACTGGAAGAAAAGGTGTTTGTCTACGGCAATCGCACCGTGGTGTTTAAATAACCCGCCATCACCGGGAGTGGGGAGTGGGGAGTGGGGAGTGGGATAAGCTCCCTATTCCCAAAAGTTACAGCAAGGGACTGAGCAGGTAGAAGAGGTTTTCCAGCACCCGCTGGCGCAGCGGTCGCTGTCGCCAGCTGAGCCAGGATACCGGCTCGGCTTCGGCCAGGTAGGTATCGGCCAGCCACAGCAATTTCCTGACCATGTCGCCATCGTCGATCAGCAGACTCATCTCAAAATTCAACCACAGGCTGCGCCTGTCCAGGTTCACCGTGCCGACCAGGGCGAACTGCTCATCAACCAGCACGCATTTGGCGTGCAGCAGGCCGGTGGCATAGAGATGGATCTCAACCCCGGCGCTGAGCAACTCGTCAAAGAAAGCGTTGCAGGCGTAATTCACCATGCGCGAGTCGTTTCTGGCCGGCAGCACCAGCTGCACCTGCACTCCCCGATCCGCCGCAGAGCACAACGCCGCCACCAGGGGGTCATCGGGTACGAAATAGGGGGTAACCAGCACCAGCCGGTGCCGGGCCTGATACACGGCGGTCAGCAGGCTCTGCTGGATGGCATCACCGCCCATGAAGGGGCCGGAAGGTAACAGCTGCAGCTTGAGCTGCTTGTCCAGGAAAGACACCGGGTGATATTCCAGCTGCTCCAGCAGTCGTTCCCCGGTCTCCATCTCCCAGTCCCACACAAACAGCGACCACATGATTGGCACTATGGGCCCGCGAATACGCAGCATAATGTCCACCCACTGGCCCACCCCAGCGTCCTGCTTGAAACAGGCCGGATCGACCAGGTTCATTGAGCCGGTGTAGGCGACATCGTCATCGATCACCACCAGCTTGCGGTGCATGCGCAGATCCTGCCGTTCCAACAGCACCCGGAAGGCACCCACCGGCAGCACCTCCACCACCTTGACACCCGCATCACGCAGCCGTTTTGGCCAGCGGCTGCGGAAAAAATCGGCGCTGCCGACCGAGTCCAGCAATAGCCGGCAGTCCACGCCGCGCCGCGCCGCCGCCATCAGGGCAAAAGCGATATCATCGGCCCGCCCGCCCGGGTGCCAGATATAAAATTCCATATAACAGGAGCTGTGGGCCCAGGAAATATCGGCCAGCAGGGAGGCCAGTATGGCATGGGGCTGTTGCAGCAGGCTCATCTCATTGCCGTTCAGCATCGGCATGTTGAGGCGAGCCTTCACCAGTTCATGGATGGGCTTGACCTGCTCATTGACCTGAAACTGCTGGCCGGGAAAACGGGACACCAGCACGTTGATCCAGTCGGCATGAGGCCGGTACATGGACTTGGCCCGCTCCGCCCGCTTACGACCCAGCCGCACCTCGCCAAACAGGATATAGGTGGCGACCCCCAGGATGGGAATAGCGAAAATCAGCGCCAGCCAGGCCAGGGATACCCCGACGGGCCGGCGCTTCATGATGACTCTGAGCGTCACACCTATCACCAGGCTGGTATGGGCAAGAAATAGCAACCACCCCAGTAATGTGTAAAGATAATCACTCAATGATGCCTTGCTCCTCTTGGCCGGGTTATAGTCCCCGACATGACTGAACCAATATGGGTTATATAGGCTTATGAAAATTATACTGTTTCTAGTTGTCTTTGGGATAAGTCAGCTCACCCAGGCACAAACCCTTATCCTGACCGAGCAGCAACTGAATCAACGGCTGAACGCCAGCCTGAATAAGGAATACCCCTTTACCTTAGGCGACTGGCTGAGTGCGGACATGCGTTTGCAGCAGATTGCCATGACGCTGGGTCAGCCCGAGGCCGACAAAGTCCGGGTCAGCGGCAAGCTCTGGATCCAGCTTGCCCAACCAGATACCCGCTACAATTGGCTGCTAGACGGCAATTTCTCCGCCAGGCCCCGTTACGACAACCAGCAGGGCGCCCTGTTCCTGGACGAATTCGAGCTGTTGGAATATCGCCTCGAAAACAGTTCACAACCCAAGGCCAGCATGTTCATGCCCTATCTGCTACAGGGGCTGGCGCAGTATTTGTCCCGCTATCCGGTGTATGTGCTCGATGAAGCCGATCCCTTGCAGGCCCAAATCAAACAGCGACTGGTCCGGCTTGAGGTCCAGCCGGGCCGATTGATCCTGCAGGGGAGCGATTAGGGGCTATCATACCGATCCCATTAAAAATCGATCTGTTTGATTGTCATATCAATCTTGAACAAAGGGCCAGCTCCGCCGACTCGCCGTGCATCCTCCCTGAAGGCTCAGCCGTGCCATCGGTAACACGGATGGTCGGCTGAGCAGATCCCTTTGTTCTTCTTGATACTCCGGCGTCGCCTGTTGCTGCTGTCTGCAGGCAACTCGCTGCTCCAGAAAAGGCAACACAGCCGCCTCCCACGACCGTGAAATGCCATGGCCGGAAATGTTCCTGCCGTTTCGGCATTCCCGCCATCCTGGCGGTCAGACGGCATTTCCCGAGCCCCAGGGATGGTTTATGGCGTGTCGTGGGAGACGGCTGTGTTGCTTCTGAAACGATGGCCCAAATATGATCATATGTTTAGAGTGACAGGTATCCGGCCATTCAACTAGGATGGTGGTCACCATCCGCATAGAAGGTGATCACCCGATGTGCCGCCATCGGCTTGGCCAGCAGCCAGCCCTGCGCGGTACGGCAACCATGACGCTGCAAGAAGGCCAGCTGTTCCTGGGTTTCAATGCCACAGGCCACCACATCCAGCCCGAGGGAATCTGACAGCAGCATCAACGCCTTCACCAGGGCCTGGTCACTGGCATCGAAACGATCGGAAAACAGGCTCCGGTCCAGTTTGATGCCGTCCAACGGCAGTTGCCTCAGCTTGTCGAAGCTCATCCTGCCTATCCCTACATTATCCAAGTAGATGGAGAGGCCGGCCTGACGCAGCATGGCCAGGGCCGCCCCCAGCGACTCGCAGCGCCGCATGATAAAATCACTGCTTAATTCCAGGCAGAACGTCTCCGGTGCGATCCGTTCCTGTTCAAGCAACTGCAACAGACGCGAGGCCCAATGCTGCTCCAGCTCCAACCCGGTCAGGTTGAGGCTAACCGTGCCCTGCCAGCCGTGGTTCCGCTGCCAGTCATCGACCTGCCGGACCGCCTGGCACAATACCCACTCCGCCAACCGGCACAGCAGGCCAGCATTCTGGGCCGCCGGCATAAACTGCTCGGGGTAGAGGATACCCAGGCGGGGGTGATGCCAACGGAGCAGAGCCTCCAGGCCGTTGGTATGACTGGCGCCCAGTACGAATTTGGGCTGGTATTCCAGGAACAACTGTTCCTGCTCGATCGCCTCCCGGAACTCACTGGTCAGCAGGTATTGCTGCTCCAGGCGGGTGAACTGTGCCTTGTCAAACACGCAGACCTTGGCACTGGTCAGTTTTTTGGCCTCATACATGGCGGTGTCCGCGTAGCGCAGCAATGTTTCTATCTCCAGCCCATGTCTGGGATACAGGCTCACACCGATGCTGGCGCCCACGCTCAGCTCGTAGTCATCCACCGGGACCGGTACTTCCAGCTGCTCAAGCAACTGTTGCGCCTTGTGCAACAGGGAAGCTTCTGTATGCTCCCCCTGCCAAACCATGACAAACTCATCGCCGCCGATCCGAGCTACCAGTTCATCGTCGCCGACCAGCCCGAGCAGTCGCTGAGCCAGGGTCCTGAGTACCCGATCGCCCACCCCGTGGCCAAAGCTGTCATTGATCGGCTTGAAACGATCCAGATCGATAAACAGCAGGGCCAACTGCTGACCGACAGGCAGGACGGTGCTGGTTTTGGCAAACCATGCCAGCAGCTGGGTACGGTTGGCGGTACCGGTGAGCGCATCATGATGCGCCAGAAAACTGAGCCGGGCCTCGGATTGGCGTAGCCGGCTGATATCATCCAATATGCCGATGATGTTCACCACCTGCTGCCGATGGTTTTTTATCAGCCGCAGCATCAACCAGTGAGTCGCCAGGCGTCCCTGCTTGGTCTTATGCTGAACCTCTCCCTGCCAATGGCCTTGCTCCTGGAGTTGCAGCCAGATCCGGCGGTAATAGCGCCGCTCATGCAGATCATGATTTATGCTGGTGATGTGCCGCCCCCGGACCTCATCCGCCGTCCGTTCACTCAGGCTGCAAAAAGCCTGGTTGACCCGTTCGACCATACCCCGGGCATCCATCACCACTATCCCTTCCCGGGTATGGGTCATGATGTGTTCGGTCAGGGCCATTTCGGCAGAAGCTGTTGCCAACAGGTCTTCGGCATAATCCGATTGCAAATCGCAGTAGCTTACCGACGGCAAATAGGATTCATCCATGTACATGCTCTATAAGTGAAATGAAGGAAGGTTCACTATGCATTGCCCACCCATGCTTATTAATCGACACACCTGCTTGGCGTGACTGGTTATTTTTCGGGCATCCTCATCATATAGACTCAAACGGAAAATAAAAAGCCCGCATCGCGGCGGGCTTTCTAAAATCCGGGAAATTACCCCAGGTTGCGGCGGGCGTTGCGGAAGATCCGCATCCAGGCGCCGTCCTCTCCCCAGCTCGCGGGATACCAGGAGTTGGCCACGGTTCTGAATACCCGCTCCGGGTGCGGCATCATGATGGTCACCCGGCCGTCCTGGCTCGACAGACCGGTAATACCGTTGGCCGAGCCGTTGGGGTTGAACGGATAACGCTCGGTCGCCCGACCCTGGTTGTCCACATAACGCAGTGCCACCGTGCCGCTGGCCTCGATGGCTTTGATATCCGCGTGTACCGGCTGTACCCGCCCTTCACCGTGAGACACGGCGATCGGCAGGCGGGAGCCCGCCATGCCGGACAGGAACAGGCTGGGCGATTCCTGCACTTCCACCAGGCTGAAGCGGGCTTCGAAGCGTTCGGAGGTGTTGCGTACGAAGTCCGGCCAGTGCGCGGCGCCGGGTACCAGCTCGCGCAGGCGGGACAACATCTGACAACCGTTACACACGCCCAGGGCGAAGCTGTCGGGCCGCTCGAAGAAGGCCGCGAACTGAGCGCGCAGAGCCTCGTTGAACAACACTGACTTGGCCCAGCCACCGCCGGCACCCAGCACATCCCCGTAGGAGAAACCGCCACAGGCCACCAGGCCGGCAAATTCGTCCAGACGATAGCGGCCGCTGTGTAAATCGCTCATATGCACATCAACGGCGGTAAAGCCGGCCCTGTCGAAGGCGGCCGCCATTTCCACATGGGAGTTGACCCCCTGCTCGCGCAGGATGGCCATCCTGGGATGTACGCCTTTGGCGATAAAGGGCGCGGCTATGTCTTCCTTGGGATCGAAGCTGAGCGACACGGACAGCCCCGGATCGGTCGCATCCTGCTTGGCCTCGAACTCGGACAGGGCACAGTCCGGATTATCGCGCAACGCCTGCATCCGGTAGCTGGTTTCAGACCAGAGCTTGCGCAACTGGTTGCGGGACTCGGCGAAGACCTCGTTACCGTCATGGAAGAAGCGCAGCTGATCGTCCGCGTTGGGGCTGCCCAGCACATGGCTGCAGGCGGCCAGGCCATGGCCGGCCAGGCAGGTGAGTACGGCTTCCTTGTCTTCACGACGGACCTGCAGCACGGCACCCAGCTCTTCGCTGAACAGGGAGGCCAACAGATCGGTGCCCAGCAGATCCAGCTCGATATCCAGGCCGGTGTTGCCGGCGAAGGCCATTTCGGTCAGGGTCACGAACAGGCCGCCATCACCCCGGTCGTGGTAGGCCAGCAGCTTGTTGTCGGCCAGCAACGCCTGAATGGCGTAGAAGAAGCTTTTCAGCTGCTCGGCATCGTCCAGATCGGCGGGCTGGTTGCCCAGCTGACGATACACCTGGGCCAGACAGGAGGCACCCAGGCGGTGCTTACCGTTACCCAGGTCGACCAGGATCAGATCGGTCTCCCCCAGATCGGTACGCAGCCAGGGGGTCACGGTGGCGCGCACATCGGTGACCCGGGCGAAGGCGGAGATCACCAGCGACATCGGCGCCGTCACCGACTTGTCTTCGCCGTTATCGGACCAGCGGGTTTGCATCGACATGGAGTCCTTGCCCACCGGAATGGTCAGCCCCAATACCGGGCACAGTTCCTCGCCCACGGCTTTCACCGCTTCGTACAGACCGGCATCCTCACCCGGATGGCCGGCGGCGGACATCCAGTTGGCCGACAGCTTGATGCGGTTCAGCTCGCCGATCTCGGTGGCGGCGATGTTGGTGATGGCTTCCGCCACCGCCAGTCGGGCGGAGGCGGCGAAGTCGAGCAGCGCCACCGGCGCCCGTTCGCCCATCGACATGGCTTCGCCGGCATAGGTGTCGAAGGCGGCGGCGGTCACGGCACAGTCAGCCACCGGCACCTGCCAGGGACCCACCATCTGATCCCGGGCCACTAGGCCGGTCACGCTGCGGTCCCCTATGGTGATCAGGAAGCCCTTATCGGCCACGGTCGGCAAGGTCAATACCCGCTCGGCCGCTTCCTTCAGGTTGATGCCGTGCAGTTCCAGCGCCGGGCTCTGATGGCTGGCAGTGGTGACATCCCGCTGCATCTTGGGCGGTTTGCCCAGCAGCACATCGAGCGGCATGTCGATCGGCTGGTTGTCGAAATGGCTGTCGTGCAGGCTAAGGTGACGCTCGGCGGTCGCTTCGCCCAGCACGGCAAACAGCGCCCGCTCCCGGCGACAGATAGCCTCGAACTCGGCCATCCGGCTGCTGGCCACCGCCATCACGTAACGTTCTTGGGATTCGTTACACCAGATCTGCAGCGGGCTCATGCCCGGCTCGTCGTTGGGGATGTTGCGCAGCTCGAAACGGCCACCGCGGCCGCCGTCGTTGACCAGCTCGGGCATGGCGTTGGACAGGCCGCCGGCTCCCACATCGTGGATAAACAGTATCGGGTTGTCTTCACCCAGCGCCCAGCAGCGGTCGATCACCTCCTGACAGCGGCGCTCCATTTCCGGGTTTTCCCGTTGCACCGAGGCGAAGTCCAGATCTTCGCTGGACTGGCCGGACGCCATGCTCGATGCCGCACCGCCGCCCAAGCCGATATTCATCGCCGGGCCACCCAGCACCACCAGCTTGGCGCCGACGGCGATCTCGCCTTTCTCCACGTGTTCGCCGCGGATGTTGCCCAGGCCACCGGCGATCATGATCGGCTTGTGATAGCCGCGCACTTCCTCGCCGTTGAAGCTGCTCACCTGCTCTTCATAGGTGCGGAAATAACCGAGCAGCGCCGGACGGCCGAATTCGTTGTTGAAGGCGGCACCACCCAACGGGCCTTCCAGCATGATATCCAGGGCGCTGACGATGCGCTCGGGCTTGCCGAAATCCTGCTCCCAGGGGCGGGCATAGCCGGGGATCCTCAGGTTGGATACGCTAAAGCCGACCAGGCCGGCCTTCGGCTTGGAGCCACGGCCGGTGGCGCCTTCGTCGCGGATCTCGCCGCCCGAGCCGGTGGCCGCACCCGGATAGGGAGAAATGGCGGTGGGGTGGTTATGGGTTTCCACCTTCATCAGGATATGGATATCTTCCTGATGATAGAGATATTCATTGGTCGCCGGGCTGGGGAAGAAGCGCCCCGCGGGCGAGCCCACCATTACGGCGGCGTTGTCTTTATAGGCCGACAGCACATGGCTCGGCTCCTGCTCGAAGGTGTTCTTGATCATCTTGAACAGGGACTTGGGCTGCGCCACACCATCTATGGTCCAATCGGCGTTGAAGATCTTGTGGCGGCAATGCTCCGAGTTGGCCTGGGCGAACATGCACAGCTCGATATCGTTGGGGTTGCGTCCCAGCTGGGTAAAGCCGTCATACAGGTAATCGATTTCGTCGTCGGCCAACGCCAGGCCCATCTGCTGGTTGGCCTCGGCCAAGGCTTGCCGGCCACCGGTCAGCACATCCACCGCCTGCAGCGACGCCGGCTCGGCCTGCTGGAACAGGCAGGCGGCCGCATCCAGGCTGCCGAGTACCGCTTCGGTCATACGATCATGGATCAATGCCCTGACCGCCGCCAGCTCTGCGTCGCCGGGCTGACCATCGAAGCTCAGGTAATAGGCGATGCCCCGCTCGATGCGTTTCACCTGGGACAGGCCGCAGTTATGGGCAATATCGGTCGCCTTGCTGGACCAGGGCGACAGGGTGCCGGGACGGGGCGTCACCAGCATCAGCAGGCTGCCGGCTGTCGGGATGATGCCTTGCTCCGGGCTGTCGAGCAGGCGACTCAGGGTCTGTCTGGTATCAGCCTCGAGGGTGCCGGCCAGTGCCACAAAATGCACGTACTCGGTGGCTATCTCGACCAGGGGCAACCCCTGCTCCTGGGCGCGGCGTACTAATGCCTGAGTTCTGAAACCGGATAAGGCCGGAGAACCTCTCAGTATTTCCATAGTGGCTATTCTCAAAGCTTGAGTGAATGGGGGGTTGAGAAATTGGCGGTATTATAGGGTTCCCCCCCTGCCCTGTCGACGGCGATTTCCCGAACCCATATGACGAATGAGCCGGCTTCTGCTATAAAATCCCGGTAATCCCGGCCGAGGTATCACATTTGCAATGCATTAACCGACTGTCACGACTCACACTGCTGCTCGGCGCCTTACTGCTAAGCGCCTGTGACGTCAAAGAAAACATCCCCAATCAACAAGCCGGCATCATCGCCCGCGGCGAACTCAGGGTCGGCACCCTGTATCACCCCCTGTATTATTTTATTCGCAAACAGGGTGAGGACGGCCTGGACTACGAACTGGCCCGGCAGTTTGCCGAACGGCTGGGCGTCAGGCTGACCATGGTGCCCGCCTATCATCTGGATGAGCTATTCGGCCTGTTGGACGAGGGCAAGGTGGATATACTGGCCGCCGGGCTGATCAACACCCCCCTGCGGCGTCAGCATTATCGTTTCGGTCCCAGCTATTATGAGGTGGCCCAGACCCTGGCCTATCGCAAGGGTCAGCCCAGGCCCACCGAGCTGGGTCAGATAACAGGCGGACTCAGGGTGCTGGCCGGCTCCAGCCAGGCCGAATGGCTGCACCGGCTGGGCCCGGACTATCCGGAATTAAGGTGGGAGACCCGCCGTGAGGCGGATGCGGAAGAGTTGCTGCGCCAGGTGGCCGAAGGCGATACGGATTTCACCCTGGTGGAAGACACCCTGCTGGCCCGTACCCAGCGTTACTATCCCAATATCGCCGCCGCCTTTACCCTGTCCGAGCCGCTACCAGTCGCCTGGGTGCTGGAACAGCGGACCGATGACAGCCTGTACAGCAGCATGCTGGACTTTTTTGATGAGCGGCAGGCCGACGGCACCCTGGCCCGGCTGAATGAAAAATACTTCGGCCATATCCAGGATTTTGATTACGTCGATACCCGCACCTTCTTACGGCGGACCGAAGACCGGCTGCCCCGCTTCCGCCCCCTGTTTGAGCGCCACGCCGGCAAGCTGGACTGGCGCCTGTTGGCCGCCGTCAGTTATCAGGAATCCCATTGGGATCCCCAGGCTCGTTCCTATACGGGCGTGCGCGGTATGATGATGCTGACCGAGGACACCGCCAAGCTGATGGGAGTTGCAGACCGGCTGGATCCGGAGCAGAGCATACGAGGCGGCGCCCAGTACCTGGGCCAGCTGAAGGCACGGCTGCCCGACAGCATCCCGGAAGATGAGCGTATCTGGTTTGCCCTTGCGGCCTATAATATGGGGCTGGGCCATCTGCTGGACGTGCGTCGTCTGACCAAGAAACGCGGACAGGATCCGAACGCCTGGGCACAGGTGAAGGAAAATCTGGTGCTGTTGCATCAGCCCAAGTGGTATCGCCAGACCCGCCACGGCTATGCCCGGGGCCGGGAAGCCCTGCACTTTGTCAACAATATTCGCCAGTACTACCACAGCCTGCAGTGGCTTAATGGCCCGCAGACCGACCCGGGGATCAATACGGTCCGAAACGAGCCACAGGCGGATTCCCCGCTGCCATCCGAGATTTAACCAAGTTGTCACTTTACCCGGCACCGGCAAACTGCTAAAAACAAAGCGATCGGGCTACGCCATGTGCCTGATCGCTTTAGTCGAGGAAATTCGCATGATTAAAAGAAAACGCACGGTGATTAAACAACGCAAGCAAGGCAGCTGGTCGCCCAGACGCAAGATACTGATGCACAATGCCCATCGTAAGATGCTGCGTCGCAGCAGTACTTTCTTCCTGATCCAGACCGCCGAATAAAAGCAACGGCAAGGGCCGGCCCTTGCCTGATCAGTTACTTCTTCTTGATATGCTTCATCAACCGCTTGCGCTTACGCAACTGGGTCTCGGTCAGCTTGTTCTTGAGACCGGCGTAAGGGTTATCCCCTTCCTGGAACTCGACACGGATAGGCGAGCCCATGATATGCAGGGAACGGCGGAAGTAGTTCATCAGGTAGCGCTTATAAGATTCAGGCAAGTCCTTAACCTGGTTGCCATGCACTATGATGCGCGGCGGGTTGTAACCACCGGCGTGAGCATATTTCAACTTGACCCGGCGTCCCCGCACCAGCGGCGGCTGATGATCATCCTGCGCCATCTGCATGATACGGGTCAGCATGGAGGTGTTCACCCGCTTGGTCGCCGATTCATAGGCCTCGGTCACCGAGCCGAACAGGTTGCCGACACCGCTGCCGTGCAGGGCCGAGATGAAATGCAGGCGGGCAAAGTCGATAAAGCCTAACCGCCGATCCAGCTCCCGCTTGATATCCTCTTTTACATCCAGGCTCAGGCCGTCCCACTTGTTGACCGCCAGTACGATACTGCGGCCGGCGTTGAGCACAAACCCCAGCAGGCTCAGATCCTGCTCGGAAATACCTTCCCGCGCATCCAGCACCAGCACCACGACGTTGGCGTCTTCGATGGCTTTCAGGGTCTTGATAACCGAAAACTTTTCAACCGTTTCATGGACCTTGCCGCGCCGACGCACCCCGGCGGTATCGATCAGGATAAACTCCTGTCCGTCCCGTTCCATCGGAATATAGATGGAGTCGCGGGTGGTGCCGGGCATATCGTAGACCACCACCCGCTCCTCACCCAGGATACGGTTGGTCAGGGTCGACTTGCCCACATTGGGGCGACCAACGATAGCCAACTTGATCGGCAAATCTTCGAAGGGCGCGGCGCTTTCCGCTTCTTCTTCGTCCAGCTGATCCAGGGCGGCCAGGGTGTCCTCAAAACCCAGCTCCGGATCCAGGGTCAGGCCGTCATCCTCGCCCGCCAGGGCCAGCTCCGCCGCCTGGCGCTGTTCGGCCAGCTCCTCCAGCTGCGGGGCCAGGGCCGTTTCCAGCAGGCTCAACACGCCCCGACCATGGGCGGCGGCGATATGATAAATATCCCCCAACCCCAGGCTGTAGAACTCACTCACCGCCGAATCGGCATCTATGCCATCGGTCTTGTTGGCGACCAGCAGGGTCTGCTTCTGGCAGCGACGCAGATGGGCGGCAATAGCCTCGTCGGCAACGGTCAGGCCGGCCCGGGCATCCACCATAAACAGCACCACATCGGCCTCGTCGATGGCGGCCAGGGACTGCTCGGCCATTTTCAGCTCTATGCCTTCCTCGCTGCCATCGATACCGCCGGTATCGACCACGATAAACTCCAGCTCGCCGATGCTGGCCTGACCGTATTTACGATCCCGGGTCAAGCCGGGAAAATCGGCCACCAAGGCATCACGAGTACGGGTCAGACGGTTGAACAGGGTAGACTTGCCAACGTTCGGGCGCCCTACCAGGGCCACAACAGGCATCATATTATTAATCTCCAAAAAACAATAACGGCTCCTGATCCGGGATCAGGAGCCGGGCGCCGCCAGGGGGATCAGGGGTGGCTCAAGGCCACCAGATCGCCACTACGGGTTTGCACATACAGGGTATCACCATCAACCACGGGCGCCACATACAGGCCGTCGCTGTCCAGCCGCTGCAAGGATTGCAGGCGACCGGAGCGGCGCTCAAACCAATACAGATAACCTTCCGCATCACCCACGACCAGGTAATCGCCAAACACCGCCGGGGCGGTCAGCTGGCGGTTTTCCAGCTGGGTACTAGACCATAACTCGGTTCCGTTGCGGGCATCCAGGGCGAACAGATGGCTGCGGCTGTCGGTGATATACAGCCATTGGCCGTCGCTGCTCAGATCCCGGGAACCCTGATACTGGCGCTTCCACAACGACTGGCCTGAAATCAGCTGGTGAGCGGTCAGCTGGCCGTTATAGGCCATGGCATAGAGAACCTCCCCTAGGATTAAGGGGCTTGCCGCCACATCCACCATCCGCTCCAACTCGGTCGCCCCTCTCGGGCTGGCGATACGGGCGTCCCGTACCGGCTGGCCATCGGCGAGCAGCACTATACCCAGCCGGCCATCGGCCCGTCCGTAGAGCACGGCGCCACCGGCGGTGATCGGGGTAGACATGCTGCGCAGGGTCAGCGCCGGTTGCTCATTGCGTAGCAGCCATTGCTGTGCACCTGTCATCACATCCAGGGCGATCAGGTTGCCGGCGCTGGTATGCACCACCACCTTGCCTTCATCCACCGCCGGGGCGGCCAGGACTTCGCCGGCCACCGCCTGAGCCCAGAGCAGTTTGCCATCTTCCTGGGATACCGCATATACCAAGCCGTTTTCGGAGCCGAAGTAGAGGTTGCCGTAGGCAGCGGTCAGGCCACCGGAGATACGGGGACTACGCTGGTTCCGATTTACCGCCAGCTTGTCGAGCCGGGTCTGCCACAGCCGCTTGCCCGAGGTTTTATCCCGGGCCTGCAGGATGCCATCCCGTGAGGCGGCGAAAATCCGCGCTCCGTCGACCACCGGCGAAAGTTGTGAATAATACTCTCCCACTCCTTTGCCTATCGAGGAGGACCAACGCGACTCGGCGGTGAATTCATTGCTGATGTCCGGAACCGGATTGACCGGCAACGCCGACTCCTGACTGGAGCAGGCCGTCAGGACCATGCCCACCACCAGGGGGAAGATCAGGGTGAGACGACTAGCCATTATCATGCTCACCCACATCGGTTGAAGCAATTGCCAGATGGTCCATTTTCAGCTGCAGTCCGGGGTTGTTGCTCAAGCCACCGGCCGCTGCTGCCGCCCGATAGGCCTCGCCGGCCGCTGAATGCTGGTCCTGGGCCAGATACAGGTCCCCCAGAATTTCCTGCTTAAGGGCGGAAAAGGCCGGCTGGGTTACCTTGTCCAGTTCAGCCGCCGCTGCCGGATATTGCTGCTGGGCCAGCAGCACCCGGGCCAGGCGCAAGCGTGCCGCGGCTTCCAGGCTGGTATCCTCAATACCGGACAAGGCCAGCTCCAGCTGCTGCTGGGCCAGCGGCAGCTCACCGGCTTTCACCGCCTCCGCCGCCAGCATCAGGGCCGCCAGCTCCCCATAGCTGTTGCCCTGGTTTTGTTCGGCAAAGGTCGCGGCATCGGTAAAGACGGCACTGCCCTGCTCGGCCAGCTGCTCGGTCATCTGGGTGAATGCTTCGGCATTATGCGAGCGGCTCTCAAGCTGGTAGTCCTGGTAATAGCGCCAACCGAATAGGCCGCCCAAACCGATGACAGAGCCCAGCAGGATGGCCTTGCCATACTCCTGCCACCAACGTTTCAGGGCATCCAGTTGCTGCTCTTCGGTGCTGTAAATATCCACTCAGATCCCCTTCTGTGTTAAATGTCCGACGATATCGTCAACCTTCAGGCTCTCTTGTTCACCCTGGCCACGCAGGTATTTCAGCGTCACTTCGCCACGGCTGATTTCATCTTCACCCAGGATCAACGCCACGGCGGCGCCACTCTTGTCGGCACGCTTGAGCTGCTTCTTGAAGTTACCGCCGCCGCAATGGCTCATGATCCGCCATTGCGGCCGGGCGTCCCTCAACTGCTCGGCCAGGGCAAAGCCCGCACTCAGACAGTCGTCACCCATCATGGCGACATAAATATCGGCCAGTGCCGGTTGCGGTTCGACCAGCCCCAGGGTTTCCAATAGCAAGACCAGCCGCTCCATGCCCATGGCAAAGCCGACCGCCGGCGTGGCCTGGCCACCCAGCTGCTCTACCAGGCCATCGTAACGGCCACCGCCACAGACGGTACCCTGGGCACCCAGACTCTCTGTGACCCACTCGAACACGGTCAGGTTGTAATAATCCAGACCACGGACCAGACGAGGGTTGATCTCAAAGGCGATTCCGGCCGCCGTCAGCAGCGACTGGAGCCCCGCGAAATGAGCCCGGGTCTGCTCGCCGAAGTAGTCACTGAGTACCGGGGCATCCTGCAGCAGCGCCTGCACTTCGGGGCTCTTGCTGTCCAGCACCCGCAATGGATTGGTGTGCATGCGCCGGCGGCTGTCATCGTCCAGCTTGTCCTGATACTGCTCCAGGTAAGCCACCAGCGCCTGGCGGTATTGGGCCCGCTCTTCCGGCTGGCCCAGGCTGTTCAGTTGCAATGTCAGGTGTTCGCTGACACCCAGCCGGTTCCACAGGCGGGCGGTAAGCATGATCAGCTCGGCGTCGATATCGGGCCCGTTCAGGCCGAAGACTTCGACACCAAACTGGTGAAACTGGCGGTAACGGCCTTTCTGGGGACGCTCGTAGCGAAACATGGGGCCCATATACCACATGCGCCGCTCCTGGTTATAGAGCAGACCGTGTTCGATACCGGCGCGTACGCAGCCGGCGGTGCCTTCGGGCCTCAGGGTCATGCTGTCACCGTTGCGGTCGTCGAAGGTGTACATTTCTTTTTCGACCACGTCGGTGACTTCACCGATGGCCCGCTTGAACAGCCCGGTGACCTCCATGATAGGCATGCGCACTTCTGCATAGCCATAGGCGCTCATAAGGTCGCGCAGTACCGCTTCCGCCTGTTGCCAGGCCGGGGTTTGTTCCGGCAGGCAATCGTTCATACCACGAATTGCTTGAATCTGTTTGGCCACGAAAATATCTCTATGTTTAACGGCTTAAAATAAATGAATGCTAATGGGCTACTGCCGCCACGGTTCAGGGAGCAGAATCCGTTGTTCTCTAAGCCGACCGTCTACGCCAGAAATCGCGTAGTCGAGCCCCCATGAATGGATTTATGGCGTGTCGGCGTGAGAGGAGCGGATTCCGGTTCACACTGGTGCATTAAGCAAGCGACTTACTCCTTGTCCTGCACCGGAATACGGGCGGCGGGATCCATCATCGCCGCCTTGGCGCGAATGCGAGACTCAAGCACATCCAAAAGTTCATTATTATCGAGTCTGTCCACCCGTACGCCCCCCTCATAGAAGGCGCTCTTGCGCTGGGCGCCGGCGAGGCCCAGATCCGAGACCAGGGCCTCGCCGGGGCCATTGACCACGCAACCAATAATGGACACATCCATCGGCGTGATGATGTCTTCCAACCGGTTTTCCAGGGCATTGACGGTGCCGATGACATCAAACTCCTGACGGGAGCAGGACGGGCAGGCGATGAAGTTAATGCCCCGGGCACGAATGCGCAGGGATTTGAGAATATCGAAGCCCACCTTCACTTCTTCCACCGGATCGGCGGCCAGGGAGATGCGCAGGGTATCGCCTATCCCTTCGGCCAGCAGCATGCCCAGGCCGATCGCCGATTTCACCGCCCCGCTCCTGAAACCACCGGCTTCGGTAATGCCCAGGTGCAACGGCTGCTCAATCTGCCTGGCCAGCTCACGGTAGGCGCCCACGGCCAGGAACACGTCCGAGGCCTTGACGCTGACCTTGAACTGATCAAAGTTGAGCCGGTCGAGTATCTCCACATGGCGCAGGGCGGATTCCACCAGGGCCGCAGGCGTGGGTTCACCGTATTTTTCCTGCAGATCTTTTTCCAGAGAACCGCCATTGACCCCGATACGAATGGGGATGCCCTTGTCCCTGGCACAATCCACCACCGCACGTACCCTGTCTTCCCGGCCGATATTACCCGGGTTGATACGCAGGCAATCGGCGCCGTATTCTGCCACCTGCAAGGCGATGCGATAGTCAAAATGGATATCCGCCACCAGCGGCATGGTGGTGCCGGCGCGAATGGCCTTGAAGGCTTCCGCCGCCTCCATGGTGGGAACAGACACCCTCACGATATCGGCACCGGCTTTTTCCACAGCCCGGATCTGGGCCAGGGTGGCGGCAACATCCGTAGTCAGGGTATTAGTCATGGTTTGCACACTGATGGGGGCGTCGCCCCCGACCAGTACCGAACCAACACGGATTTGCTTTGATTTACGACGAATAATGGGAGAGGCGTGTTGGGACATGATTCACTCTTAACTTAATCAGGATTGCGGTACTGTAAGTCGGGCAACCTGCCCGGCCCTGAAGCGTGACAGATCCACTTCCTTATTCATATATTCAATACGGGCAGCCTGCGGCGCCCCCAATACCAGCCGGAATGGCGCTGAGCCGTCCAGCTCGAGGGTGTCGCTGGCCTTCTTGACCCCTTCCGCCAGCACCTTGCCCTGGCTGTCGGTCACCTTGATCCAGCAATCGGCGACAAACCGCATCACCAGCTGGTTCGGGTTACCAGGCTCGGCTGGCGGCTCTACCGCCGGGGCCTGGGTCGCATCCGTACCCGGCTGAGCAGCCGTTTGCTCTGCTGTACCCTCTACCGTCCCCGCCACAGTCGCGGCCTCGCCTCGAGCCTCGCCCTGACTCACCGCGGGTACAGAAGCGGCATCATTCTGCACCGTTGTTAACGGCTCCGCCAGTTCGGGCGTGGCCGGCTCCGGCGAGTCCAATGCAAGCGGCTGGGTTTCAGGCTCCGATTGGCTCTCTACCACCGGCTCCTCCTTGCGCTCGGGATAATTGAAGTCACTGTCCTGCCACCACCAGAACACCAGGGAGCCCAGTAGAATCAGCACCACCAACCAGCTGATACGCTTAAGCCATTTATCGCTGGCCTGCTGACGCGTGCGTTTGGAAAAGCTCTGCATGGGGGCGGTGGCAGCGCTCATGGCTCCGATACCGCTCATGCCATCGAAGGCGGACAGGGCCTCTTGCTCGTTCGCACCCACCACCTTGGCATAAGCCTTTACATAGCCGCGCAAAAAGGTCAGGGCAACCCCTGCCTTGTAATGATCTTCGTCAATCGACTCGATCACCGCCAACCGTAGGTTCAATCGGCGTGCGACTTCAGACTGGGTCCATCCCCTGGCTTCCCGCGCCTGGCGCAGCATGGCACCCGGGCCCGCCGACTCAGTCGCTCCGGCTTCATCTTGTTGTTCTACATCGTTAGTAGTCATTTGCTAAAAATCGCTTGGCCTGTTCTGAACCTGGAAATAACCGCACTAAATCTGTTCCGGCTTGTTGGGCTTGCGCTATCATGCCCAAGTCTTCTGCGGTACGGACGGTCAACCATAAACTCTGGGGGCTGGCTTGATGCCCGGCCTGATATCGGTTGATATAAGGTCGGGCAGCCATGCTATCCCCCTGCATGACTAAAATTTCAGCCGCGCCAAGCAGAGATCTGGGCTTGGCCGGATTGTATTCCAGTGCTCGCTGATAATAACCTAACGCTTTCTCCTGCTGACCTGCTTTTTCGGCACAGAGGGCCGCGTTTTCATAGGTGTCGGCAACCTGTACATAGCCGGGTACCACCACCGCCTTCCTAAACATGACATCCGCTTCGTCGAATCGTTCCCGGGCACAGAGGAAAACACCATAGTTATTCAACCCATCCCCATGATTCGGCGAAAGTTTCAGCAATTCTCGATAACTGTTCTCGGCATTGCCGAACTCGGAGACGGACTGATAAAACCAAGCCCTCGCCAAATGGATATCCGGATTACGGCGATCCTGTGAAAGGGCCTTGTCCAGATTAAACTTGGCCTGCTCCATGTCTCCCCTGCGCAAGTATTCCAACCCCAGGTTCATCCTGGTGACGGCCGCATCGGAAGAGGTAAAGACCGCATCACGAGGCTGGGGTCCCGAGCCCACATAACTGGTTTCACTTACGCACCCGGCCAGTATGACCAACAGGGCCCCCCCCGGCAATAGCCTCTTATTCTGCATTCCCTCATATACCCATGGCTCGGTTCTTAAACCATTGTGACGGATATACTTTGCTCCTGCATCCGTTTTTTCAGGGTCCGTTTGGTTCTGTCGATCACATCCCCTACCAGCTGGCCACAGGCGGCATCAATATCGTCCCCCCGGGTCTTACGGATGGTGACGGTATTGCCATATTGCATCAATACCTTATTAAAGCGATCGATACGGCTGTTGCTCGGCTTACCGTAGGAATTACCGGGAAAGGGGTTGAACGGGATTAGGTTAATCTTGCAGGGCAGGTCTTTCAACAGCTCGGCCAGCTCATGGGCATGCTGCATATCGTCATTAATATGATCGAGCAGCACATATTCTATGGTCACCTTGCCATGGTTGGCATTGGACTTGGAGATATAACGGCGCACACTGTCGAGCAGGGTGGCGATATTATATTTGTCGTTGATCGGCATGATCTCAGAGCGCAGCTTGTCGTTGGGCGCATGCAGCGAGACTGCCAGCGCCACATCGATCATATCACCCAGCTTGTCGAGGGCCGGCACCACGCCGGATGTAGACAGGGTGACTCGACGCTTGGACAGGCCGAAGCCGTAGTCCTCCAGCATCAGCCGCATCGCCGGCACCACGTTGGTCAGGTTGAGCAGGGGCTCGCCCATGCCCATCATCACCACATTGGTGATCGGACGGCGGCCTGAGTCCCGGACAAAGCCGACCCGGCTGGCGGCACGCCATACCTGGCCGATAATTTCCGACACCTTGAGGTTGCGGTTGAAGCCTTGCTGGGCGGTAGAGCAGAACTTGCAGTCCAGGGCACAACCCACCTGGGACGAGATACACAGGGTGGCACGGTCGCCGTCGGGAATATAGACAGTCTCCACTTCCTGGCCACCCACCTGCATGGCCCATTTGATGGTGCCATCGGCTGACTTTTGCTCGCGGCTGATTTCAGGGGCGCGGATTTCGGCCTTTGCCTGCAGCTTGGCACGCAGTACCTTGTTGATATTGGTCATCTGCTCGAAGTCGTCGCAACCGAAATGATAGATCCATTTCATCACCTGATCGGCCCGAAACGGCTTCTCACCCAGTTCGGCGAGAAACTGGCGCATGCCGTCACGATCCAAATCCAGCAGGTTTACTTTTGTCTCACTCATCGGTTGCCTCTTACTTAACTTATCAGAGCCCACAGGGCGCGAAATTGTACAGAGTTTAGCATCCGGTTGCCAGCATCGGCACCCTTACCCGTGGCGGAACCATACCGATAATAACAAAAAGCCGCCTGGTTCAAGACGGCTTGGGCACAATTACTCCGTTACCGGCCACACCGACGGTATGGCCCTGCGCTCAGTGGTCGGAAACCGGTTTACCGATGGTCTTGGCCCCAGGGCGAGATTGGCCACTTTCTATGGTCACTTCATTGCCTTCGGCATCGAACAGCTTACCACCGAGGAAATAGTCCCCTTCACTCAGGCAGGCAATCTCTTCCTGACGAATGGTCCGCTCGGTACCGGCGGCAAACACCGACTGCTTGTCTGAGTTGCCCAGCTTAAAGTGGTTGAACAGCAGGTTCAGTATGATCGCCATGATGGCCGCGGAGCTGATGCCCGAATGGAAAATGGTGGCAAACCAATCGGGGAACTGATGATAGAAGCTGGGCGCGGCGATCGGCAGCATGCCGAAACCGACGGAAGTCGCCACTATGATCAAGTTCATGTTGTTGTGGTAATTCACCTTGGCCAGGGTACGGATGCCGCTGGCGGCGACAGTTCCGAACAACACCACACCGGCACCACCCAGCACTGAAGTGGGCACGGCGGCAATGACACGGCCCATGACCGGCAGCAAACCCAGGGTCACCAGGATCAGGCCGGCAAAGGCGACCACATAGCGACTTTTCACCCCGGTTACCGCAACCAGACCCACATTCTGGGCAAAGGCGCTTTGGGTAAAGGAGCCGAACAACGGCGCCACGGCACTGGAAATCATGTCCGCTCGCAGGCCATCACCCAGGCGTCTGGAGTCCACCTTGGTATCGATGATATCGCCTACGGCCAGGATGTCGGCAGACGTCTCCACCAGGATCACCAGCACCACAATCAACATGGAAATGATCGCCGCGATATCAAACACCGGCATGCCGAAATAGAAAGGCGTGGGGAAGGCAAAAACAGGGCCGTTCAGGACATTGGAGAAATCCGCCAGTCCCAGCACCGCCGCCACCAGGGTCCCCACCACCATGGACAGAAGGATGGACAGCCGGGAAATCGCCGCATTGCCCAGCTTGCTCAGTAACAAGACCACCGCCAGGGTCAGCGCCGCCAGGCCAATATTGCTCATGCTGCCAAAGTCCGGGGCACGGCTGTTGCCCCCCATGGCCCAGCGTGCGGCCACCGGCATCAGGGTCAAGCCGATGGTGGTGATGACGGTGCCGGTGACCAGGGGCGGGAAAAATTTAATGATTTTGGAAAAAACGGGCGTGATCAACAGACCGATGAGGGCCGCCCCTATCACAGCACCGAATACAGATGGCAATCCGCCCCCCGAGGTGACGATAGCGACGATAGTCGCCACGCTGGCAAAGGACACTCCTTGTACCAAGGGTAACTGACAGCCAAAGAAAGGGATGCCGAGGGTTTGCAGCAGGGTAGCGGCACCGCCGACAAACAGCGAAGCGGCGATCAGCATGCCAATCTCCGTCGACCCAAGGCCAGCCGCCTGTCCCACGATCAACGGCACCGCAATGATTCCGCCGTACATGGTCAGGACGTGCTGAAAACCATAGGCGATATTGGCTGTAATGCCGAGGTTTTCATCCTCGGGACGAATACTCGCTGACGACTTCTGGTTGGAATTTGAACTCATAAGTGCTCCCGGCCCGTCATATTTGTATACCAAACCAAAAACAATATAATCATTTATGTATAAATAAATGTAAACAATATTTATGTGAAATGTGCACCTTTGTTGAGGTGGTTGTAATAGATAAAAATGACAGTGCTGTCCAAGGGGAGGCCAGGCACCACATCTGGCCGCCAGGGATGACGGTCAGATGTCATGTGCTGAGTATCACAGGGGGGTGTTTGAGCGGATCGGAGAGTCGGCCCTTTGTCCGGGTTGATATAAAAATGAAATAAACCGCTTGTTTACTGCGATGGCATTAGAAGATACGCCATGTGGGCAGCAATGGTCCCCTTGGGAAGCGACGGAGAGAACCTTACCGGCAAGCGGCGTGCAGGGCTGGCGGGTCATGACGAGGGTGACCATATTCGCCTCGTATTCAATAAGCGGAGACCACCGCACAAAAAAAGGAGCCGCAGCTCCTTTTTAACATAGTGCAGCCGACGCTTAGCGGGTGCGCGGGCAGATTTCTTCGTCGCTGAAGAAATAGGCAATTTCGCGGGCAGCGGAAGCGGCGGCATCGGAGCCATGTACGGCGTTTTCGTCGATGCTGTTGGCATAGTCGGCACGCAGGGTACCTGCCAGGGCGTCGGCCGGGTTGGTGGCACCCATGATCTCGCGGTTGCGGCGCACGGCGTCTTCACCTTCCAGCACCTGGACCATCACGGGGCCGGAAGTCATGAAATCAACTAGCGCCTTGAAGAAAGGACGCTCGCTGTGCTCGGCGTAGAAGCCTTCGGCCTGTTCGCGGCTCAAGTGCACCATTTTAGAGGCAACGATCTTCAGGCCCGCAGCTTCAAAACGCTGGTAGATGGCACCGATCAGGTTCTTTGCTACTGCATCAGGCTTGATGATGGAAAAAGTACGTTCGAGGGCCATGGGTGTTCCTTAAATTAATCGGTCTGTGAATGAAACGCGCGGAATTATACGTAAACAAAACCCAAGTTAACACTATTGTGAGGCATTTTTATTGCGCCGATATCAGCAGCCCTGTATGGGTCGAGGATACCCACACCGGGCCATGCCATGATGAGCGCACAGGGCCCATACTGCGGGCCCGGCTTGATCAGGACCGTTCACCTACCCGGGCCAGCCAGGCGGCAATGGTGCGCACGCCATGCCCCTTGCCACCGGGGGCCCACATATCGTTGCCATTCTTCTGGTAAGAGGCAGACAGGTCCATGTGTACCCATGATTTGCCGCCATCGGGCACGAAGCGGGACAGGAAAGCCGCCGCGGTCGAGGCGCCGGCCATCCCCTCGCCACTGTGCACATTGGCCATATCGGCAAAGGCGGATGACAGCTGACCGACATGGAACGGCTCCAGCGGCAGCCGCCAGGCTTTCTCAAATTCATCCCTGGCGGCCTGCAGCACCTCACCGGCCAGCCCGTCGTTGAAACTGAATACCGCATGATAGTCCCGTCCCAGGGCCATCTTGGCCGCCCCGGTCAAGGTAGCCGCATCGAGAATATAGGCAGCCCCTGCCTCGCTGGCCGCCAGCAAGCCGTCGGCCAGTACCAGCCGGCCCTCGGCATCGGTGTTGAGGATCTCCACGGTCACGCCGTTCTTGTAGGTGAGGATGTCACCCAGCTTGTAGGCATGGCCCGATACCAGGTTTTCGGCACAGCAGAGAAAGAGTTTGACCCTTTTGTTCAGTCCGCGCCGAATCGCCAGCGCCAGGGCGCCGGTCACGGTGGCGGCCCCGCCCATGTCGGACTTCATCACCGACATGCCGTCCGACGGCTTGATGCTATAACCACCGGAATCGAAGGTAATGCCCTTGCCCACCAAGGCGGCGGCCACGGGCGCATCAGGGTCGCCGGTAGGGTTAAAATCCAGCTCCAGCAGGGTGGGGCTGCGCACACTGCCCCGCCCCACTTCATAGATGCCGATATAGCCCAGATCTTTTAGTTGCTCGCCACTGTAGGTGCGGTAACTGACCTGCCCGGGCGCCAAGCCCTGGATAAACTTGCCGGCTTCGGTGGCGAGCGCGGCCGGGTACACATCTTCCGGCGTGCCGTTGATCATCTCCCGCACCCAACCACATGCGGTGTCCCTGGCATCCAACTCGGCCTGTTCATCCGCGGCCAGGCTGCCCCAGTCCAGCTGCTGGCCACCCTTGGCATTATAAAAACCCTGGGCAAAGGCCCAGCGGCTTTCCAGTGACCAGTCTTCACCCGCCAGGCTGACATTTTTAATCCCCATGGCATCCAGCCTGCGGCCCGCCTGCTGCGCCCGGCGCACCACATCATCGGCATCGGTCAGGTGCACCCTGGCCTCGTCATGCTGAAAACTCAAGCCTGCCTGTTCGCCCCACTGGGCCGGCGCGGGCTCATGACACAGAATCACCTTCATAGCTGCGGACATAGTGCTTCCTTAATACTGCGATCAGATAAAACGACAAAAGCCACAGCTTACACTGTGGCTTGGAACAACTGAAACGCATCAATCACAAACAATGGCGGAAAACATGACTTCCAGCTTCAAGCTTTATTCATATTCATCCATCCAGGCCAGGATAATGGCTTCCAGGACACGTTCGTTGGAATGCTCGGGATCATCCTCGAATTCTTCCAGCTCACAGATCCACCGATGCAGATCGGTGAAACGGACAGTTTTGGGATCCGTATCCGGATACGCCTCCAGCAGGGCCAGGGCGATATCCTGACTGTCAGTCCATTTGAGACTCATATTGCCTCCCTGATCAATGACCTTCCGAGACCATATTGATGGTGTACTTGGGGATTTCGACCACCAGATCCTCGTCCGCCAGCCGGGCCTGACAGCCCAGGCGGGACTCCGGCTCCAGGCCCCAGGCCTTGTCCAGCATATCGTCTTCCAGTTCGCTGCTCTCGTTCAGCGAATCAAAGCCTTCCCGCACGATGACGTGGCAGGTGGTGCAGGCGCAGGATTTCTCACAGGCGTGCTCGATATCGATGCCGTTGCGCAGCGCCACATCCAGTATGGTATCCCCCTGGCTGGCGTCGATGGCGGCCCCTTCGGGACACAACTCGCTATGGGGAAGAAAAATGATTTTTGGCATGGTTAAACCTTATCAACACGTTGGCCGGCCAGGGCCTGACGAATAGAAGCGTCCATTCGACGCGCGGCAAAATCGGCGGTGAGCTTGTCGGTATCCTCAATCGCCTGCTTGATCGCCTGGATATCCTCGCCGGCGGCAATGCTCTTCAGCGACTGCATGCTGGCTTCGATCGCGGCACGCTCGGCCGGCTCGAGCAGGCTGTCACCGTCGGCGGCCAGGGCGCTTTCGATATTCTCGACCACCCGCGCCGCTTCCACCTGTTGCTCGGCCAGCATGCGGGCCTGCATATCGGCCTGGGCATACTCGAAAGAGGCCTTGAGCATGTCGGCGATGTCCTCTTCGTTCAGGCCATAGGAGGGCTTGACCTCGATGGACGCCTGCACGCCCGAGGATTTTTCCATGGCGCTGACCGACAGCAGACCGTCCGCATCCACCTGGAAGGTGATGCGGATATGGGCAGCACCGGCGGCCATCGGCGGAATATCGGTCAGGTTGAAACGCGCGAGGGAGCGGCAATCGGCCACCAGTTCACGTTCCCCCTGCACCACATGCACCGCCATGGCGGTCTGACCATCCTTGAAGGTGGTAAATTCCTGGGCCCGGGCCACGGGAATGGTGGTATTGCGGGGAATGATCTTCTCCACCAGGCCGCCCATGGTTTCCAGGCCCAGCGACAGCGGGATCACATCCAGCAACAGCATGTCGCTGTCCGGCTTGTTGCCCACCAGCACATCGGCCTGGATGGCGGCACCGATGGCCACCACCTTGTCCGGGTCTATGCTGGTCAACGGCGCCCGGCCAAAGTACTCGCCCACCTTGCCGCGCACCAGGGGTACCCGGGTGGAGCCGCCGACCATCACCACCTGCTGTATTTCTTCCAGGCTGACGCCCGCATCCTTGATCGCCCGCCGGCAAGACATCAGGGTCTTGTTTACCCAGGGCTGGATCAGCGCCTCGAAATCATCACGGCTGAGCTCCCCCTGCCAGCCTTGCCAGGCCAGGGTCACCGTCGGTTGTGAGGTCAGCGCCTGCTTGGCGTCACAGGCCAGGGCCAGCAGGTTGCGCTGCTGGGCCGGCGTCGGATCGGCCAGCTGCGCCCGGGACTGGATCCAGTCGGCCAGGGCATGGTCGAAATCATCGCCGCCGAGGGCGGAATCGCCACCGGTGGCCAGCACTTCGAACACCCCTTTATGCAGGCGCAGGATCGAAATATCGAAGGTACCGCCACCCAAGTCATAGACGGCGATGACCCCTTCCTGGCCCGAATCCAGGCCATAGGCGATGGCCGCGGCGGTCGGCTCGTTGAGCAACCGCAGCACATTCAGGCCGGCCAGCTGGGCCGCATCCTTGGTGCCCTGACGCTGGGCATCATCGAAATAGGCGGGGACGGTTATCACCACCCCTTGCAGGCTGTCACCCAGGCTGGCCTCGGCCCGTTGGGCCAGGGTCTTGAGGATTTCGGCGGAGACCTGGACCGGATTGACCAGCCCCTGGCTGGTTTCCAGCTGCAGCACTCCCTTGTCCGAACTGCTGAAGCGATAGGGCAGCCTGTGCTGCTTGATATCGGCCAGGCCTTTACCCATCAAGCGCTTGACCGACATGATGGTGTTATGGGGATCCAGCTCGGCGTCGGCCTTGGCCTGATAACCCACCCTGATGCCGTCGGTGCCGTAATGGACCACCGAAGGTAACAGTTCGCGCCCCTGCTCGTCGGCCAGGGACTCGGCCAGGCCACTGCGTACCGTGGCGACCAGTGAGTTGGTGGTGCCCAGATCAATGCCCACGGCCCACTTGTGCTCGTGAGGCGCGCTGCTTTGCCCCGGTTCGGAGATTTGTAGTAATGCCATTGGATTCAGAATTCCTGCTGCGCTTCTTCCAACCGTTCCAGCTCAGACTGCAGCTTGGTCATAAACTTGAGTTTACGGACCGTATCGGCAGCCTGGTTCCATTCCTGCCCGGCCAACTGGGCTTCGAGCAGGCCGATCAGCGACTGATATTCCTGCTGCAGCTCCATGTCGAACGCCATGATGGCCCCGAAAATATCGGCGGCGTCGGCAATTTCTTCGAGCTGCTCCCGCCACTCCATCTGCTGCATCAGGAAGGCCGGATCTTTCAGGGTCTGCTGCTCTGCCCGGATATCGACGTTATGTAGGGAAAGCAGGTATTCGGCGCGGGTCAGGGGCTGCTTGAGGGTGGAAAAGGCATCATTGATTTGAGCGGCACGCTGTACCGCTTGCAAACGCTCCCGCTCGGGACGGGAGGCAAACTTGTCGGGATGGAACTGCATCTGCAGTTGTCGGTAGGTATCGGCCAGTGCCTGCTTGTCGAGAACGAAGTGCTCGGGCAAGCCAAACAGCTCAAAGTAATTCATGCCGATATCCTTAAACGTTAAAGCTCTCGCCGCAACCACACTCCCCGGTTACATTGGGGTTGTTGAATTTAAAGCCTTCGTTGAGGCCTTCCTTCACAAAATCCAGCTGAGTGCCATCCAGGTAGATAAGGCTTTTGCTGTCGACGATCACCTTGATACCTTCATGTTCGAACACATTGTCGCCTTCGGACAGCTCGTCAACAAACTCGAGTATATAGGCCAGGCCGGAACAGCCGGTGGTTTTCACCCCCAGGCGTAACCCCAGGCCCTTGCCCCTGTTGTTTAAGAATGTCTGCACCCGGTTGGCGGCTGCGTCGGTAATGGTGATCGCCATATCTACTCTGCCTTACGCTATGTTTTTCTTCTTCTTGTAATCGTCAATCGCCGCCTTGATCGCATCCTCTGCCAGGATGGAGCAGTGGATTTTCACCGGCGGCAAGGCCAGTTCTTCCGCGATTTGGGTATTTTTGATGCTGGCCGCTTCGTCCAGGCTCTTGCCCTTGACCCATTCGGTGATCAGCGAGCTGGAGGCGATGGCGGAGCCACAGCCATAGGTCTTGAACTTGGCATCTTCGATGATGCCTTCATCGCTAATCTTCAGCTGCAGCTTCATCACGTCGCCGCAGGCGGGCGCACCCACCATGCCGGTGGCCACATTGGGATCGTTCTTGTCGAAACCGCCGACGTTACGGGGGTTTTCATAGTGCTCTATTACTTTTTCGCTGTATGCCATGATTCTTTATCCTCGCAAATCCATAGACACCTTAATGGTGCACCCACTCAACTGATTCCAGATCGACACCGTCTTTGAACATTTCCCACAGGGGAGACATGTCACGCAGACGGCCGATGGCGTCGTTGACCAGACGCACGGCGTAATCAATCTGCTCTTCGGTAGTGAAGCGACCTATGCTGAAACGGATAGAGCTGTGTGCCAGCTCATCGTTCAGGCCCAGGGCTCGCAGTACGTAAGAGGGCTCCAGGCTGGCGGAAGTACAAGCCGATCCGGAAGACACCGCCAGATCCTTGAGCGCCATGATCAGCGACTCACCTTCTACATAGGCGAAGCTGATATTCAGGATACCGGGTACCCGTTGCTCCAGGTCACCATTGACATAGACCTCCTCAATGCCTTTCAGGCCATTGTACAGGCGGTTACGCAGGGTCAGGATACGCTCACCCTCAGCCTGCATGTCTTCTTTGGCGATACGGAAGGCTTCACCCATACCGACGATCTGGTGGGTGGCCAGGGTGCCGGAACGCATGCCCCGCTCGTGGCCGCCGCCGTGCATCTGGGCTTCCAGACGCACCCGCGGCTTGCGGCATACATAGAGGGCGCCGATGCCTTTGGGGCCATAAATCTTGTGGGCGGACAGCGACAGCAGATCAATGTTCATGTCCTGCACGTCGATGGTGATTTTACCGGCGCTCTGGGCGGCATCCACATGAAACATGATCTTGCGGCTGCGGCACAGCTCACCGATGGATTTGACATCCTGGATAACGCCGGTTTCGTTGTTGACATGCATCAGGCTCACCAGGATGGTGTCGTCGCGCAAGGCGTTCTCGATTTGTTCCAGGCTGAACAGGCCGTTAGGCTGGGGCTCCAGGTAGGTCACTTCGAAGCCTTCCCGTTCCAGCTGACGGCAGGGATCCAGCACGGCTTTGTGCTCGGTTTTGGAGGTGATGATATGCTTGCCTTTCTTGCCGTAGAAGTTGGCAATGCCCTTGATGGCCAGGTTATCCGACTCGGTCGCACCGGAGGTAAAGACGATTTCGCGGGGATCCGCGTTAATCAGCTCGGCAATCTGGTTACGGGCGACATCGACCGCTTCCTCGGCTTGCCAGCCAAAACGGTGCGAACGGGATGCAGGGTTACCGAAAATACCGTCCATAGTCAGGTATTGCATCATTTTTTCGGCTACTCGGGGATCCACCGGACAGGTAGCCGCATAGTCGAGATAAATGGGCAGTTTCATCATCTTCTCCATTACAACGCTGCCCTAACAGGCAGTCTTGTCATCGACACTTAAAGTTGTACTTTTAAGCTCACTTTTTGTTGCCCGGGTTCGTCCAGGGTCAACAGGCTCACATTGTTATCTTGCTGCTCGGCAATCCGCCTGACATCGTTCTGGTTCACCAGTTCGGCCAGGCTGATACCGTCTAAAAAATTGCTGATACGATCGCTCAGCGCACACCAGAGGGTGTGGGTCAGGCATTGGTGACCACTCTGGCAATCGCCCTTGCCCTGGCACTTGGTGGCATCGACCGATTCATCGACCGCGGCGATCACGGAGCCGACCGAAATCGCCGCCGCATTCATCCCCAGGCGGTAACCGCCACCGGGGCCACGTACACTGCTCACCAACCCCTGCTTACGCAGGCGGGCAAACAGCTGCTCCAAATAGGAGAGGGAAATACCCTGACGCTCTGAAATGTCAGCCAAGGATACAGGGCTGTCGCTGCCATGGAGGGCGACGTCCAGCATGGCAGTAACGGCATAGCGCCCTTTTGATGTCAATCTCATGGGATTAAACCGTGTCTTTAGATGCGGTCAGGGTGTCATACCCGAGTATTTCAGTCAAGTATATGTCCGGGTAATTCACTCAGGTATTACCACTTGGGCCGCGCTTCTGGCGTTTTTGCACCGAGCTGAGGATGCCCCGCAGGATATTCAGTTCATGATCTTCGGGACGGGCCCGGTTGAACAGGCGGCGCAACTTGAGCATCACCTGTCCCGGGTGGGGTTTGATGATAAACCCGGTGTCCAGCAGGGTCTGTTCCAGATGCTGGTAGAAACGCTCCAGCTCCTCGGCCAGGGGATAATCCTGCTCGATGGGCTCCGCCGTGTCGACCGCCTGCCGGCCCAGCCAGGCCATGCGCACCTCGTAACTCAGGGTCTGCACCGCCATCGCCAGGTTGAGAGAACTGTACTCAGGATTGGCGGGGATGGCCACATGAAAGTGGCATTGTTGCAATTCATCATTGGTCAGACCGGTGCGCTCCCGGCCAAAAACCAGGGCCACCTTATGTTTTGGTGCTTCAGCCATCGCCTTTTCACCCGCTTCGCGGGCATCCAGCATGGGCCAGGACCAGGTACGTGAGCGGGCGCTGGTGCCGATCACCAGGCCACAGTCGGCCACCGCCTCGGCCAGGGTCGGTACTATCCTGGCCCGGGCCAGGATATCGCTGGCGCCGGCGGCCAGCGCCACCGCCTGACCATCGGGCGGGGTCACGGGATCCACCAGCCACAAATCCCCCAGGCCCATGGTCTTCATGGCCCGGGCGGCGGAGCCGATGTTGCCGGTATGGGAGGTGTTTACCAATACAATACGAACTTGCTCAAGCATATCCATTCGGTTCAATTGTGCTTAAGGCGCAGGATATTAGCACAGTCGTAACAGGGATTCAGGTGTTATCCTCACCCCGGCCCGGCTTTTGTCTGCATCGCCATATCGGCCTGACGCACAATACCGGCCAGCAGCGCCAGTGCCGGCGGGCACCCAGGCAGGAGAGCCGGTCTTTCACCTCAATGGTATCCAAACCCAATCCGGGTATGGCTAAAACCAGCTCAGCGATGTGCCCGGCATAGCCGGGAATGCCTCGGATGGATCAGCCGTTTTCGGCAACAATCGCCATGCTTTCGCCGGCATGCCCTGACTGCCCGTTACTGCAATGGCTATTGGAATCAATTGCCGGGGTGGAATGGCTGCCGGTACCGGCCGGGCCGACAGCTGGACATGGGTCACGGACGAGTCCCTAACATCCCGGTTAACAGGACCCGGGCCACCCCGGGCGTACCATGGCCTCAACGCCGCAACATGGCTTGCTCCCCAGCCAGGTCCAGCTCCAGCAAGGCGTACCTGTGTTCGACAAAGTCATGGATGTTGGTCGCCAGGGTCAATTTAAAATAGGCGGCGGCCTGCTCGGGCTGATCATTGCGCTGGGCTTGTTTGGCCAGATAGAAATAAGCCTCGCACAGGCGCTCTGCCAGCTCCTGATTATCCTGGCTTTCGTTGGAGATGCGGTTGAGCAGGGCTTCGTCCGTGCTCTGCCCCAGATACACCTTGACGATATCCCAGGCCCATTCATCGCTGCCATATTGCGCCAGATGCGCACTCAGCCGAGCCTTCGCCTCGTCTGCGTCCACCTGCTCCAACGCCAGATACCACCACAGCAGGCGGTAGGGATCACTGGGATCTTCATCGAGGAATATTTTCAGATCACGGGCGGCCAGGGTCGGCCGGCCACCGTAATAGAGGGCGATCCCCCGGTTGAGATGGGCATAGTGATAGTCAGGCGCCAGCTCCAGGGCCGAGTCGAAGGCTTCATAGGCTTCGTCGAATTCCTGGTTCTGGGTCAGATAGACACCGTTGAGGTTATAGGCATCGGCGAAATCGGGCTTGTCTCGCAGGGCGCGGTTAAAGTCCAGCCGAGCCATCGCCCTGAGGCCCACCCGATCGAACACCACGCCGCGCTGGAAAAACAGCTCGGCCCTTTGCTCCGCCGTTAAATCGGGGTAGCTCAACATCTGTCCCAAACGGGCAATACTCAGCTCACTTTCGTAGGATACCTGCATAGGTACCGGCAAAATCAGGGTGGGGGTCACCACCCGGGGGGCCGAACATGCTGTTACCAGCAACCCCAGCAAGGCTATCACCGAACTGAGCAAAAACCTGTGTTTCAAGATGGCTCCGAACTTGTCTTATTATCACCACATGTTATGCAGCTCAATGACATTTGTCATGCTGCAAATACATTCGCCAATAAAAAGGGGCACAGAAGGCCCCATTTATCTGGATTATCACGGCAGGGGATCCTGATCAGCCCCTTCCTTTTCAACCGGCGGCGGTAACATATGCTCCCGCTGCACGCCCAGGAACATGGCCCAGACACTGGCGATATAGATGGACGAGTAGGTACCGAAACCAATACCTAACAGCAAGGCGGTGGCAAAACCGTGGATCAGTGCCCCCCCCTTGAGGAACAGGGCCACCACCACCACCAGCGTCGTCGCCGAGGTGATCAGGGTCCGGCTCAGGGTGTCGGTGATCGCCTCGTTAAACACGTCGGCGGTGGTGCCGCTGCGCAGCCGGCGGAAGTTTTCCCGCACCCGGTCAAATACCACTATGGTGTCGTTGAGTGAATAGCCCACCACGGTCAGCAAGGCGGCCACTATGGTCAGGTCTACTTCCAGCCGCAGCCAGGAGAATACCCCCAGGGTAATGATCACATCATGGGCCAGAGACAGCACGGCGCCGGATGCCAACCGCCATTCGAAACGCATACCGACGTAGAGCAGGATACAGAGCAGCGCCACCAGGATGGCCAGCCCCCCCTGCTCGGCCAGCTCGGCCCCGATAGAAGGACCGACAAACTCCAGTCGCTTCATTTCGGCCGAGTCCGATATGCCCGTCATGGCGGTCAGCACCGCTTCGCCCTGCTGCTGCACATTGACGTCAGCCTGGGGAGCCAGGCGGATCAGCAGCTCCCGGCTGGTACCGAAGTGCTGTACCGTCGCCCCGGGCAACCCCGCGTCGACCAAGCCGTCGCGTACCGCGTCCAGTTGCACCGGCTGGTCAAAGGCCACTTCCACCACAGTACCGCCGGTAAAGTCCAGCCCCCAGTTCAAGCCCTTGGTAAAGAGACCCAAAAAGGACAAGGCGATCAGCAGCAACGACAGTGCGCTGGCCGGTCTGGCATAGCGCATAAAGGCGATGGGTTCTTTGGTCTTGAGGATTTCAAACATCGATTATTTTCCTCATATCGACAGTTTGCTAAGGCGCTTACCGCCCCAGAGCAGGTTAACCAGCGCCCGGGTACCCACCAACGCGGTAAACATAGAGGCCAGGATGCCGATGATCAGGGTCACGGCGAAGCCTTTGACTGGGCCCGTACCTATGGCAAACAGGATAACGGCGGTGATAAGCGTAGTGATGTTGGCGTCGGCAATGGTGCTGAGCGCCTTCTCGTAACCCAGGTGTATCGCCTGCTGCGCCCCTCGTCCGTCCCGCAGCTCCTCGCGGATCCGTTCGAAGATCAGCACGTTGGCATCCACCGCCATACCTATGGTCAGCACTATGCCGGCAATGCCCGGCAGGGTCATGGTCGCCCCCGGCACCAAAGACATCACCCCGATGATGATCACCACATTGGCGAGCAAGGCCAGGTTGGCCACCAGCCCGAATTTGCGGTAGTAGATGGTCATAAATGCCACCACCGCCAGCATGCCGTAGATCATGGCCTGCAGGCCATTCTCGACGTTTTGCTGACCCAGGCTGGGGCCTATGGTCCGTTCTTCCACTATCTGGATGGGCGCTATCAGGGCACCGGCGCGCAGCAGCAAGGCAAGATTCTGGGCCTCGGACATGGAGTCGATACCGGTAATACGGAAGCTGCGCCCCAGGCGGGACTGGATGGTGGCCACGTTGATGACTTCCTGATCCTTGCGGAACAGGCGTTTACCATCACGGCCCAGCTCATCGGTCGGCTTGTACTCGGTAAATACGGTGGCCATGGCCCGACCCACGTTATCCTTGGTGAAATCCGCCATCCGGCTGCCGCCGGCCGCATCCAGATCGATATTAACCTGGGGACGGCTGAATTCATCCATCCCCGAGCTGGCATCCACAATATGTTCGCCGGTCAGGATGATACGCTTTTGCAACACCACCGGGCGGCCATCCCGATCACTGAACAGCTCGCTGTTGGGCGGTACCCGACCGGCGGTGGCTGCGGCGACATCGGCGCGTTCATCGACCAGACGAAACTCCAGGGTCGCGGTCGCGCCCAGAATTTCCTTGGCCCGGGCCGTGTCCTGAATACCCGGCAACTGCACCACTATGCGTTCGGCACCCTGGCGCTGTACCAGCGGCTCGGCTACCCCCAGCTCATTGACCCGGTTACGGATAATGGTGATATTTTGCTGCAGGGCATACTCTTTGGTTTCCTTCAGCTGTTGCTCACTCATGGTGGCAAACAGGCCGGCGTTTTCACCCTTGTCCTGCTCGCTGAACAGCAGCTCGGGATAGCGCTTGCGTAAATGGCTCAGAGCCTGATCACGGACAGCCTCATCACGAAATACCACCAGCACGCCATCATCCTGGTTCAGTACGCCGGAATAACGCAGCCGCTGTTCACGCAGCTCGGTACGAAAGTCCTGTACCATCTGCTCCTGTACCCGGCTCAACGCCGCGTGCATATCCACTTCCATCAGGAAGTGCACACCGCCGCGCAGGTCCAGGCCCAGTTTAAGCGGGTTGCCGCCAATGGCGGCCAGCCAGGCGGGGGTGGCAGGCGCCAGGTTAAGGGCGGTGATATAACGGTCACCCAGCACCTGGGCCACCAGGTCTTTGCCGTTGAGCTGGTCATCGGTATTGTTGAATCTGATCAGCAGCTGGCTGTCGGTCAGGACGGCGCTCTTGATGCTGATGCCGGCTTCGGTCAGCGTCTGTTGGGCCTGGGTCAGGGTAGCGGGCGTGACCTCGGTGCCCCGGGAGCCGGAGATCTGTAGCGCGGGGTCTTCGCCAAATAGATTGGGTGCTGCATAAAGAAAACTGATGGTGATCACCAGGATCACCATCAAGTATTTCCACAGCGGATAGCGATTTAACACGCTGTGCTCCTTGGTAAGGAATTAGAGGGACTGGATAGAGCCCTTGGGCAGGACGGCAGAGATAAAGTCCTTCTTGATGGTCACCTGGGTTTGTTCGCTCAGGCTCAGTACCACATAGTCGTTTTCGGCGGAGATCTTGGCTATCTTGCCCACCAGGCCGCCGTTGGTCAGCACCTCGTCACCCTTGCTCAGGGCAGACATCAGATTCTTGTGCTCCTTGACCCGCTTGGACTGGGGACGGAAGATCATGAAATAGAAGATCAGGCCGAATACCACCAGCATGATGATCATTTCCATACCGCCACCGGCGGCGCCACCTTGGGCATGGGCTTTGGAGATAATATCCATTCGTTTTAGTTCCTCATTAGGATGGTGAAAGAGTGTCAATTCCAGTGCACAGGCAATGACAGGCACGGCTCGCCGGCAACATCTGACCGCCCTGGAAGGCGGAACTGTCGAAAATGCAGGAGCATTTTCGACCCAGCTGCCAACGGCCGGCTTAGCCGTATTCTGCCATCACCTGGCGTCTTCGTTATTCGCCTGAAGCCACCTGCTGACCCAATGGCGGCACGGGCCTACCCTGCCTGCCATAGAACTCAGCTACAAAGTCATCTAATTTACCCTGCTCTATGGCTCCGCGTAAACCTTCCATAACCCTTTGATAGAATCTGAGATTGTGAATGGTGTTTAAACGCGCACCCAGGATCTCGTTGCACTTGTCAAGGTGGTGCAAATATGAGCGGGAATAGTTCTTGCAGGTATAGCAATCACAGTCCGCATCCAGGGGGCCGGTATCGATTTTATGCTTGGCGTTACGGATTTTCACCACCCCTTCGGTGGTAAACAGGTGACCGTTACGGGCATTGCGAGTCGGCATCACACAATCGAACATGTCGATGCCCCGGCGTACCCCTTCCACCAAATCTTCCGGCTTGCCCACCCCCATCAAATAACGGGGCTTGTCGGCGGGAATTTGCGGGCAGGTATGCTCCAGCACCTTGTGCATTTCGTGCTTGGGTTCACCCACCGCCAGGCCACCGACCGCATAGCCGTCGAAGCCGATATTGAGCAGCCCTTCCAGGGACTGGTCACGCAGATCTTCATAGACGCCGCCCTGAATGATGCCGAACAAAGCATTCTTGTTACCCTGCTTGTCGAAATGATCCCGGGAGCGTTTGGCCCAGCGCAGCGACATTTCCATCGACTTCTTGGCTTCCTCCCAGGTGGCGGGATAGGGCGTACACTCGTCCATGATCATCACGATATCGGAGCCCAGATCGTACTGGATCTCCATCGAGGTTTCCGGGGTCAGGAAAATCTTGTCGCCGTTGACCGGGTTGCGGAAATGCACGCCTTCCTCGGTGATCTTGCGGATATCGCCCAGGCTGAACACCTGAAAACCGCCGGAGTCGGTGAGGATGGGTCCCTGCCAGTTCATGAAATCATGCAGGTCGCCATGCAGCTTCATGATCTCCTGGCCCGGGCGGATCCACAGGTGGAAGGTATTGCCCAGCAGGATCTGCGCGCCGGTGCCGGCCACTTCTTCCGGGGTCATGCCCTTGACGGTGCCATAGGTGCCCACCGGCATAAAGGCCGGGGTTTCCACCACGCCCCGCTCGAAGATCATGCGTCCGCGACGGGCGCGGCCGTCGGTGGTTTGCAGTTCAAATTTCATTATTTACCTCACTGGCCGGAGAAACAGTCCGACCTTCTTGAAAACAACAGCGCTTCACCACGCTGCAAATCGGCCAAAGGGTCCACTCCACCGACACGCCGTAAACCCTTCCCTGGGGGCTCGGCGGCGCCATCCATGGCGCCAACGGTCAGTGGAGCGGCCCCCTTTGCCCTCCTCTAAGCCCCGGCACCGTCTGCTGCCGCCATCAGCCCACTCCGATACCATAAAGAAGCAACAGGGATTGCCTTAACCGACCGTCACATGCCATGGATGGCATGTGCGAGCCTACATGGATGTACTTGCAGCGTGTCGGAGAAGGCAACGCTGTTGCCTCTTTAATTACACAAAACAGGCAACCAGGACTGGTGACCGGGTGTCAGGCTTGACGCCTATGGCTGTGGTTGCCGGGTAATAAACATGGCGTCACCGTAACTGAAGAACCGGTAACGCTCACTCACCGCCTGGCGATAGGCCTCCATGATGTGGCCATGTCCGGCGAAGGCGCTGACCAGCATGATCAGCGTCGACTCGGGCAGATGGAAGTTGGTGATCATGGCATCCACCAGCTGGAAGCGGTAACCGGGATAGATAAAAATATCGGTATCGCCATAAAAAGGCGCCAGCGGCTGGCCCTTGGCGAGCGTGGCCCGGGCCGCGCTTTCCAGCGAGCGCACCGAGGTGGTGCCGACCGCCACCACCCGGCCGCCCCGGGCGCGGGTCGCTTCGATCTGCGCCACCACCGCCGGCGGCACCTCGATATATTCGGCGTGCATCTGGTGTTCGAGGATATTGTCGACCCGCACCGGCTGAAAGGTGCCGGCGCCCACATGCAGGGTGATAAAGGCCAGCTCGACGCCCTTGTCCCGCAGGGCCGCCAACAGCGGTTGATCGAAATGCAGGCCGGCGGTGGGCGCCGCTACGGCACCGGGTTTTTCGTTGTAGACGGTCTGGTAACGTTCCTTGTCCGCCTCGTCGTCGGGCCTGTCGATATAAGGCGGCAGCGGCATATGGCCGATCGCCTCCAGGATCTCCAGCACAGGCCGAGGATCATCAAACTCGATTTCAAACAGGCTGTCGTGACGGGCCAGCATGGTGGCCTGCACATCCGGCTCCAGGACAAGTCGGGTACCCGGCTTGGGGGACTTGGAGGCGCGCACATGGGCCAGTACCCGCTTGTCGTCCAGCACCCGCTCGACCAGCACTTCCAGCTTGCCGCCACTGGCCTTGCGGCCGAACAACCGGGCCGGGATCACCCGGGTATTGTTGAATACCAGCAGATCGCCGGGATGGATCAGCTCCAGTATCTGGCTGAAGTGGCCGTGGGTAATGGCGCCGCTGGGGCCGTCCAGCTGCAGCAGACGGCTGGCGGTACGCTCCGCCATGGGATGACGGGCAATCAATTCATCGGGGAGCTCAAAGGAAAAATCACGAACCTGCATATCAACCTCACTGGACAACGGGCGCTAGTCTAGTGAGCATATCCGGCGGGATCAAGGGAATTGGCGCCCGGATTGGTCTTGTTGCGCTCCCCGTCCGGCAGGGTGAACTATCTTGATAATAAAAGTGGAGAAAAATATGGCCGCCATCGTATCCGAAATCATGTCACGCCAGGTAGTCGGGCTGGAGCCGGCGGCGACGCTGGAACAGGCCCGTACCCTGATGCAACGCCGGCACATCCGCCACCTGCCGGTGGTTGAACAGCAACGGCTGATTGGCCTGGTCAGCCAGCGGGATATCCTGGCCGCCCAGGAATCCAGCCTGGAAAGCGGAACCAATGGTGATTTCTTAACCAGCCATACCCTGGCCGATATCATGACCCGGGAGGTGACCACCATCAGCCCCCGGGCCGGGATACGCGAGGCCGCCCTCTATCTGCAGAAGCACAAATACGGTTGCCTGCCGGTGGTCGACAAGGGCAAACTGGTGGGCATAGTCACCGACAGCGATTTTGTCGCCGTCGCCATCAACCTGCTGGAAGTGCTGGATAACCAGCTGGCCGGAGAAACAGAGTACGACACCGAGATCGACGACATGGATGCAGAGCTGGACCGGTCACAGGAAGATATTGATAGCGGCTCCCCGGAATGAATTATCTGGCCCATCTGCACTTGGCCCATATCAGCCACACCAGCCTGCCCGGCGCCCTGCTGGGGGAATTCGCCCGGGGGGCGATAGACCCAAACCTGCCTGCCGAGCTGCAGACCGGCATCCGGCTGCATCGGCAGATTGACAGCTTTACCGATCTACATCCCCGGCACCTGGGCGCGGTCCGGGCCCTGCCCAGTCCCTTTCGCCGATTCGGCGGCATCATCATGGATATGATGTTCGACCATTTTCTAGCCCGACACTGGCAGCAGTATCATGCCTGGCCCTTGCCGGACTTCATCGGCTACAGCCATAGCAAACTGCAACCGGACGGGCACTGGCCGGATCCGCTCGTCACCCTGGTGGAGCGCATCAAGCAATATCAGCTGCTGCAGCAATATGCCACCCTGCCCGGTATCACCCTGGCCCTGGAACGGATGGACAGCCGTTTCCGCCGTCCTACCCCCCTGCCCCGGTGCGGCCCACTCCTGGTCGAACATTACGACGCCATGGAACAAGCCTTCCTGGCGTTTTATCCCGATCTGATATCCTTCGTGCTTGAGCAGGCAGGCTCCGCCCGATAAATAACTGATTTTAATATCTATATATGACAGAAGTCAGGATCCGGTAAGCAGACCTTTCGCGCCAAGGACGGCGCGGCAGAGCCCCATGGATGGGTTCAGTGCGAGTCTGCGTTCGGATCTGACTTCTGTCGAACCATCAGGTCGATTATTTACTGATACGGGTTGGCCGGATAATAAAACGCATCCCGCACCGGCTGATGACCAAAATAACGGGTGTCTTTATAGGGCAGTTTCATAAAGCCCCCTACCCCTTCATCGGTGATCAGCGGGACCTTATCGACAATATTCTGCAGCAAGCGCGAGAATTCGGCTTCGGCGCCGACATCCAGCAGGCGATAATAGGTATGCAGCTTCATGTACAGGCCGGTGACTTCGAAGATGATGCAGCCGGTGTGGCGGATCTGGTTCAGTTTGGCGATGCTGTCCATGATGGCGTAAGGCAAGGCCAGCTGTTCGTCCGGATCCCGGCCATCCTCGAAATAAGAGTGCTGCCTGCTGGCGCCCTCATTGCTTAACACGGGTGCCAGGCGATAGGGAATACGGGTGCCCTCCGGTACCCTAAATGGCTCATCGGGAGAATGCCTGCTCAGATGCAGGGTGTTGCGGGCATTGAACAGGCAGGCCTTGAAGATGCCCACCTTATCGATCGCCTGGGCCAAGAACACCACGTTATTGACGGCAATGGCAAAGGAACGGCTCAACGACTCGTCGTACAGGTTCAGGTTGGAGTCGATATAGACGCCGTTTTCCTGCCAGTGTATCGCCAGCCCGCCGACCGCCGGATAACGACCCAGCCGGCTGACCGCCGCGACAAAGGCTTTTTCCGTCTCGCCCATGCCTTCGAGGTAATTTTTGTAGTAGCGTTCCAGTTGGGCGTCATCCACAAAATGGATGTCCTCCTCTTCGCTGTGCTCCCGCAAAAAAGACTTGCGCGACGAATAGACCACGGTGTCCATCTCGTGTTTTTCCGGGCTGACCCACACCGGCAACAGGGGCTCATCCGCAAACAACGACAGCTCGGGCAATACCAGCCGCTTCAACCTGGGCATATGGGCAATAAAATAATCTCCTGCCTGCCGACGCCGCCTGGGATCCTCCGCCAGCAGCCCATCCAGCAAGGCGGCGAACTCCCTGGGCAACCCCAGGCTGCTGGCCGGAATGGCCCTGCTGCCAAAACGGCAGGATTGTCCCGAGGCCAGGGCATAGAGGGTGCTGGCCACCCCCTGCTCATCGAAACGGGGGCTGGACAATTGCCCCGCCCGCTGCTCGGGGCCGATAAAATACACATCGCCCAACCGGGCGTTGGAGATCTGCAGATCCGACGACATCAACTGCATCACATTGTTGGCAATATATTGGCCGTTGATATCGGTCTGGGCAAATACCGAAGAGCCCCAGTCCACCAGGCTGATGCGGTTCGTCTCGGGATCGAAGACGATATTGGAGGGCTTGATATCGCCATGCACTATGGGCGCCGGCAGCCCGGCCTGCCGATGTTCCCGCAGCATCTTGAGGATATCGGCCAGCTGCGCCGCGATATCGAGCAGCAGCCGGGCCGACAGCCGCCCCAGCTTGAGGCCATGGTGCTCCAGATCCTCCCCCCTGGCCCTGCCCATCATCAGGATCCCCTGCTTTTTCAGCAGTTGATAGGTGATATAGCGGGGCACGCCGGGATGCTGGACCTGGGACAGCATATAGGCCTCATCGGCCAACCTGTCCTGGATATGCTGGGGCAGGTTAACCCGGGAAAATTTAAAGGCGTATTGCTCGCCGTCAATGCCGGTGCCGGCAAAGGCGAAGCCATAGGCGCCCTTGCCGACCAGTTCAATCTGCTGATAGCCCAGCTTTTCCAGCTCGGAGACACAGAGGGCAATCCAGTCTTTCAGCTTTTTGGCATCGTTGGCGTTGAGCAGGTAGATGGACTGCTCTTCGGGGATATAGAAATTATGCAGGCTGTGCTTATACATTACCGCGCCCCTGGCTATGCTCTCATAGGGTCGAACACCCGTCCTCGCCACATAAGCCAATACCGGTTCATTAACGGGAATGCCTGGCTTTCCACCGACACGCCATAACCCCCTGAGGGCTCAGCTGCGCCACTAACCGCCAAGGATGGCGGGAATGCCGGAACGGCAGGAGCATTTTCCACCCCTGGCGCTGCAGGTCGTCTGAAAAGCCAATCAATCCCGTTTGACACTGAACCTACAAACATCACACCAACTTCGCCAACATCAGGCCAGGCTGCTCCAGATACTGCTTCCACAGATTGCTGAAACGGGCCATGGTGGCGCCGTCGATGACCCTGTGATCGGCGGACCAGCTCACCTGCATCAGCCGGCTGGCAACCACCTCGCCCTGGTCATTGAAACGGGGCAAGGTCTGCATCCTGCCCAGGGCCACGATGGCGACTTCCGGCTTATTGATAATGGGCGTCGCCACCGTACCGCCGATGGCTCCGACGTTGGACAGGGTGATGGTGCCGTCCTTGAGATCCGCCGGGCTGACCCGTCCCTCGCGGGCGGCTGTCGTCAACCGCCCCAGCTCACGGGCAATCTCCAGGACGGACTTGTCCTGGCATTGCTTGATATTGGGCACCAGCAGGCCGGCCGACGAGTCCACCGCAACCCCGATGTTGTGCTCCGGCAGATAGGTCAGCTCGCTGCATGCTTGATTGGCCCGGCTGTTGAGGATCGGAAAGTCCTTCAGGGCCAGCGACAAGGCCTTGATAAAAAAAGGCAGCAGCGTCAGCTTGAGATCCTGCAGGGCTGAGTGCGACTTGAGCCGCTCCCGGAGGGCGACCAGTTCGTTCAGCGCAATTTCATCACAATAGGTAAAATGGGGAATGGTGGCCGCCGACTCGGCCATCTGCCTGGCCATTGCGGCTTTGATCCCCTTGAGCGGCTCGACCCGCCGCCCTTGCGCAAGCGGTTCCGTGGCGGCGGGGGCCGACGCGACGGCCTCGGTGGTTGCGGCAATGCCGTCGACAAAGGCGTGAATATCTTCCTTATACACCCGCCCCTTGTCCCCCGAGCCGGTGACCTGGGTTAAATCGACGCTCATTTCCCGGGCCAGGCGGCGCACCGCCGGACTGGCGACCACCTTTTCCGGGCGGGCCTCGACGGGTTGCCTGGCCGCCACCGAGCCGGGCGCGTCGGCAGCCTCACCCCGGGTTTCGGTTTGCGCAGCTGACGGCAGCTCTTCCGCCGGCGCCATTTCAAGCTCCATTTCAAACAGGGGCGCATGCACCTTGGCCAGCTCCCCCTTGGGCACATACAGCTTGCTGACCACGCCGGCATGCACCGCCGGGATCTGCACCAGGGCCTTGTCGGTCATCACATCACAGACCGCCTGATCCTCATGGATATGATCGCCCTCCTGCACCAGCCACTCCACCAGCTCACATTCGACAATACCTTCGCCAATATCTGGCAGATAGAAATCCTTTTTCATACCGGCCTCTTAGAAGTTCACTGAGCGCTTTATCGCTTCATAGGTTTTTAGGTGATCCGCCATATACTCTTTTTCCAGCGCCAGGGGATAAGGCGTATCCAGGCCACATACCCGTTCAATCGGGCTTTCCAGATAAAGGAAACACAACTCCTGGATGGTGGCGGCGATTTCGGCCGCAAAACCGCCGGTCAGGGGGGCTTCGTGGTTGACCACCAGGCGGCCGGTTTTCAGTACCGACTCGGCCACCGTCTTGCTGTCCCAGGGCAGGATGCTGCGCAAGTCGATAATCTCACAGGAAATACCGTCTTTTTCCGCCAGTTCGGCGGCTTTTTGGATGGTTTCCATCTGCGCGCCCCAGGCCAGCAGGGTGACATCCGAACCTGTCTGTACCACCTCGGCCCGGCCTATCGGCAGCTCATAATAGTCTTCCGGTACCTCGCCGACCGAGGCCCGGTACAAGCGTTTGGGTTCGAAAAACAGCACCGGATCCGGGCACTGGATGGCGGCGAGCAACAGGCCTTTGGCCTGATAAGGATCGCGCGGCACCACCAGCTTCAATCCCGGAGTATGGGCAAAATAGGCTTCGGGAGACTGGCTGTGATAATGACCGCCGGCGATGCCGCCGCCATAGGGGGTACGAAACACCAGACCGGCCACATTGAATTGATTGCCGGAGCGATAGCGAAATTTGGCCGTTTCATTGACGATTTGATCGAAGGCCGGGAAGATATAATCGGCAAACTGAATTTCCGCCACCGGCTTCATGCCCTGGGCCGCCATGCCGTTGGCGAAACCCGCGATGCCCTGCTCGGTCAGCGGCGTATTAAAACAGCGCCCCTTGCCGTATTTGTCCTGTAACTTGCTGGTGGCGCGAAACACGCCGCCGAAATGCCCCACATCCTCGCCAAAACAGACTACGCTGTCGTCCTGCGCCATGGCCAGGTCGAGCGCATTGTTGATGGCCTGCAGCATATTCATCTGTGCCATTATTTCACCCTCCCCCCGGTCACCGGATAGGCATCTGGGTACAGGCGGACATGGTCTTTCAGTTTCTCGAGCTGGCTGTTGAGCTGGTCGGTCGGCTCCGCATAGACATCGGTCACCAACTGCTCGAGCTCGGGTTTGGCAATTTTTTCGGCCACCTTCAGGGCATCCAGGATCTCCTGGCGCAAGGTGTCCGTCTTGGCCTTATCAGCCTCGTCGTCCAGCCATCCCTGTTTGAGCAACCACAGGCGGTAGCGGGCGATGGGGTCATTTTTTCGCCAGCGGTCCTCCTCTGCTTTCGAACGGTAGCCGCTGGGATCATCGGATGAGGAGTGGGCCCCCAGGCGATAGGCGATAGCCTCGACCAGCACCGGCTCCTGTTGTTCCAGGGCCAGTTTGCGGGCCAGCCGGGTAGCCTCATAGACCGCCAGGATATCCGAGCCGTCCACCCGTATCGCCTGGATGCCGTAACCGACGGCGCGGCAGGCGATACCATCCCCGATAAACTGCTCGTTGGCGGGTGTGGAAATGGCATAGCCGTTATTGCGGCAGAAAAAAATCACCGGCGCCTGCAGCACGGCCGCCATGTTCAATCCCGCATGGAAATCCCCCTCGGACGCCGCCCCTTCACCAAAATAGCAAATGGTGGTGTTATTCAAGCCCCGCAGCTTCTGGGCATAGGCATAACCGCTGGCCTGGGGGATCTGGGTCGCCAGCGGCGAAGAGATGGTCATAAAATAAATATCCCGTGAACCGTAATGCACCGGCATCTGCCGGCCCTTGCCCAGATCCTGCTCGTTGGTAAACAGTTGGTTCATGAATTGTTCCAGGGTGAAACCACGGTAGCGCAAGGCCCCCTGCTCCCGGTATTGCGCCATGATCATATCTTTTTCGTCGAGGGCTGCGGCACTGCCAACCGTGGTGGCTTCTTCGCCCAGGCATTGCATATAAAAACTGATCCGACCCTGACGCTGTGCCGCCAGCATGCGTTCATCCAGGGCACGGATAAACACCATGCTGTCATACATGCGCAGGGCGGTTTGCCGGTCCAGCTCCGGCACCACGGCGTCGGCATAGAGAGCACCATCGTCTTTGAGGATCTTCAGGGTCGGAATGGTGAGCGCATTCGCGCCGGTGAACTTTGCCTTATGTACAGTGGTAATGGTGGCGTTATTGGGGTTGGCCATAGGCGCTCTCTTTGTGTCGCCTGTTGCGGGCAACAGGCATGAAACTCATCTGACGACCAAAAGTATAGCGGCTCCGATCATCAGCCCCCATTTTGTTCGGCCCGGAGCGGGCCAGACAAACACGAACAAATCATTTTATTAACACTATATTTACATCGACGACTTTTCAAGCCACCCGCGCAGATATAATTTCAATCAATAATAATTTTTTAGTCATATAATCTGATTAATCCCCATAAAACCAGTCAACAATGTTGATGCACCTGTTCCTAACTCGGCCAAACAGGAAGAGTGGCCGACGCGGCGCCAAGCAAAAAAAAGGCAGCCCTGAGGCTGCCTAAAAACGAGATGGACCTAGTTAGAATTGTTGTTCTTCGATTGCTTCTTCCTGGGTGATCAGATGTTCTCGAACTGACCCATGGTGTTGTCTTTACCACCCGCCTTCAGGGCGGCTTCGCCGGCGAAGAACTCTTTGTGGTCATCACCGATGTTGGAGCCGGCCATGTCCTGGTGCTTGACGGTGGCGATACCCTGACGGATTTCCTTACGCTGAACGCCTGCAACATAGGCCAGCATGCCCTCGTCACCGAAGTAGCCCTTGGCCAGGTTGTCGGTAGACAGCGCCGCGGTGTGGTAAGTCGGCAGCGTGATCAGGTGGTGGAAGATACCTGCTTCACGCGCCGCGTCGCGCTGGAAGTTGGCCGTCCACTGGTCGGCCAGCTTGGCCAGCTCGGTGTTGTCGTAGTCTGCGCTCATCAGCTTGGCACGGTCGTAGGCGGAAACGTCCTTGCCCTCTGCCTGCCACGCATCAAACACCTGCTGACGGAAGTTCAGGGTCCAGTTGAAGGACGGGCTGTTGTTATAGACCAGCTTGGCATTGGGCACCACTTCACGGATACGGTTAACCATGCCGGCAATCTGGCCCACGTGCGGCTTCTCGGTTTCGATCCACAGCAGGTCGGCGCCGTTCTGCAGGCTGGCGATACAGTCCATCACCACCCGGTCTTCACCGGAGCCGGCCTTGAACTGGAACAGGCCGGAGGCCAGGCGCTTGGGTTTAACCAGCTTGCCGTTCTGCTTGATCACCACATCGCCGTTGTTGATGTCGCTGGCGCTTTCGATCACATCACCGTCGATGAAGCTGTTGTACTGATCACCCAGATCGCCCGGCTCGTTGGTGACCGCGATCTGCTTGGTCAGGCCGGCACCCAGGGAGTCGGTACGGGCAACGATTACACCGTCATCCACACCCAGTTCCAGGAACGCCAGGCGAACCGCGTTGATCTTGGCCAGGAAGTCGGCGTGAGGCACGGTGACTTTACCGTCCTGATGACCACACTGCTTCTCGTCGGAAACCTGGTTCTCGATCTGGATACAGCAGGCACCCGCTTCGATCATCTGTTTGGCCAGCAGGTAAGTCGCTTCGGCGTTACCGAAACCGGCGTCGATGTCGGCGATGATCGGCACTATGTGCGTTTCGTGGTTATCGATCTGGGCTTCGATTTCCTTGGCCTTGGCCTGGTTGCCGGCTTGTTGGGCGTCTTCCAGGGCACGGAACAGGTGGTTCAACTCCCAGGAGTCGGCCTGACGCAGGAAGGTGTACAACTCTTCGATCAGGCCGGACACCGCCGTTTTCTCGTGCATGGACTGATCGGGCAGAGGACCGAATTCGGAGCGCAGTGCCGCCACCATCCAGCCGGACAGATACAGGTAACGACGCTTGGTGCTGCCAAAATGCTTCTTGATGGAGATCAGCTTCTGTTGGCCGATGAAGCCGTGCCAGCACCCCAAAGACTGGGTGTACTGGGAGCTGTCCTTGTCGTAGTTCGCCATGTCTTCGCGCATGATTTTCGCGGTGTACTTGGCGATATCCAGGCCAGTCTTGAACTTGTTCTGGGCTCGCATGCGAGCGGCGTGTTCCGGCTTAATGGCGCCCCAGGTCGGGTTTTCATTAATCAATGATTTAAGTGCATGAATGTCGCTTGCGTATGACATGGTCTCAGTCCTCGTTAGTTAAATATGCTCGTTTCCGTGTGATAACCATTTGGCGCTCAGGTCAGGAATTTCATTTTTAATTTTGCAACCACAATTCAATTTCACCGTGCTTGCTTATCATCCTGTACCGATACCGCCGGGGAACGCCTATTAAATTGCGCAAAAAAAACCATAAGATCAATAGTTAATTTCCATAAAACCCAACCCAAATCACATAAATACAGGGATTCAATACTTTAATCTCGATTTAAATCGCTCCCTGGCTGTCCGGTTAAAACAAGGTCTAAAACTGGCTCTCTTAATAATAAAAAACTGGACCAAGACAATATAAATGTATAAATAAAACGTAATTAAATTACATATGCAATAACTTGTCCCGACCTAACTCCAAGGTTTAAATCAATCATGTTTAACCTGTAAATGTCTCGATAACACCTAGCAGTACAAACAATTCTAAATCTGTTATGCAGCCCCTGCCGGGTCTTGAAATAAGCGCACAGGCAAAGTTGATTAGGACTCAAGCCAGGCTGATGGCTGACTTGTTGTTGTTTTATCATGTTGGAGCAGTAAAAGAAGGCGGCCAGAAGCCAGCCCCTGGGGAGACGGGCTAAAGCAGCTCGGAGACCAGATCCCCCAGCCGGTAGAAAGTTTCCACCCGGGTGGCACTGGGCCGCCACACCAGGCCTATGTCTCTGTAGGCCTGTTCCCCCTGAGGGGTCATGGTCACTATCCCGGTGTGATGCAAAATACCGGCATCGATGGCCATCTGTGGCAAGAAGGTGGTGCCGAGACCGGCGCTAACCATTTGTACCAGGGTATGCAGGCTGGTGGCGGCAAAAGGATTAATCTTACGGCTGTCGGTCAGCTTGCAGGCACTGACCGCATGCCCGGTCAGGCAGTGCTCCTGCTCCAGCAGGAAGATACTCTGGTCCGGCAACTGCCCATAATCCACCGGCTGGGTAAATCCCCGGGCCAGTTGTTGATGCATCACCAACATAAAGGGATCCTGTCCCAGGGTCCGGCTATGCAATCCCCGGGTGTCGGTGGGCAAGGCCAGCAGCAATACATCCAGCTCGCCGGAGCGCAACAGGGTCAGCAATTGCTGGGTGGTGTCTTCCCGCAGCAAGAGCTGCAGTTCGGGATAATGGCGCCGGCTCGCCTGCACCAGCCTGCTCAATAGAAAAGGCGCTATGGTAGGAATACAGCCCAGGCGGATGGCACCTTTCATGGCCCCCTTCTGTCCCTCCACCAGCTCCATCAGATCCCGGGTCTGCGCCAGCAACTCGCGGGCGCGCGCCACCACTTGCCTCCCCAGTGGCGTCATCACAAAGGCCTTGTGATCCCGCTCGATCAGTTCTCCCCCCAGCAATGTTTCCAGGGTTTGCAGGCCGGTACTCAGGGTAGACTGGCTGACAAAACAGGCCTTGGCGGCCCGGTTGAAATTCTGATGTTCATCCAGGGCGACCAGATAGGTCAATTGCTTCAGGCTGGGCCAACGATGCATTTGAAAACTCGATTAAGGTAATCTGTTTAATTCGATTTAACAAAACTAGCACAGCCTCTACACTTTGTCCTGTTACATCAATGGCTGAAGGTTTCAGTCAAATTTATAGCCGATAAGGAGTCTTGATATGGTACTCGTAGGTCGCCCCGCTCCCGATTTTACCGCCGCCGCCGTACTGGGTAATGGCGAAATCGTTGAAAACTTCAACCTGAAAGCTTTCATCAAGGGCAAAGCCGCCGTGGTGTTCTTCTATCCGCTGGACTTCACCTTTGTGTGCCCGTCCGAGCTGATCGCCTTCGATCACCGCTTCGAAGAATTCCAGAAGCGCGGCGTGGAAGTGATTGGTGTGTCTATCGACTCCCAGTTCAGCCACAACGCCTGGCGCAACACCAAGGTGGAAAACGGCGGTATCGGCCAGGTGAAATACCCGCTGGTTGCCGACGTCAAGCACGAAATCTGCCAGGCCTATGACGTTGAGCATCCGGAAGCCGGCGTGGCCTTCCGCGGTTCTTTCCTGATCGACAAGAACGGCGTGGTCCGTCACCAGGTGGTCAATGATCTGCCCCTGGGTCGTAACATCGACGAAATGCTGCGCATGGTCGACGCCCTGGAATTCCACGAAACCAACGGCGAAGTGTGCCCGGCCCAGTGGGAAAAAGGCAAGCAAGGCATGCAGGCCTCTACCGAAGGTGTGGCCAAGTACCTGGCGGAGAACGCAGGATCCCTGTAAGCAAGTATGCCTACTTGAGATAATGCAAAGGCGGCCTGATGCCGTTCGATTAAGGACAAGTCAAGATAAGGTATCCCACGCCAACACGCAGCAAGTACATCCTTGTATGCTCGGCGATGGCATCCATGCCATCGACGGCTGGCTTAGGGACACCTTATCTTTCCTAAGTGAATGGTATTCAGCCCTGCGGCCGCCTTATTTATAAGACAGAAAACGCTCCACCCCTACTTCCCCACCAGTTGCGACTTGAGATTGGGCGGTACGCCTTTGATGGTGAGGGTATCGGTCGCCGCGTCGTACTGGATCCGTTCCCCCAGCAGTTTTTGCTCGAAGCTGATGGTCAGGCCGCCGCCCGAGCCCACAAATTTGGTCAGCCCCTTGAGCGCCGAACGCTCCACCGGAAATTTATCTTCCAGCTGATATTCCTCGCTGACAAACTGATAAAAGTCCAGATCGTCATCCGTACCCAGCTCGGCCGACAGTTCTCGCAGTTCCAGCTCTTCACCCTGGTTCAACTGCTCGCGACAATATTTATGCACCTGGGCCTTGCTGGCAAGCTTCTCCTCACCGCTGAGCTGACGGGCCTCGCAGTATTCATCCACCGCCTTCAGCAGTCCCTGGCTCTGGGCCTTGGGATCCATGCCCTCGACACAGGACAGAAAATTCAGGAAGAAGTCCGACACCTTGCGTCCGGCCCGGCCCTTGATAAAGGAGAAATAACGGCGAGACTCCGACCGAGTCTGCAGCTCGGTCAGATCCAGACGGGCCGCCAGCTGCATCTTGCCCAGATCCAGGTAGCTGGCCTGGCTTACCTCCAGCTTTTCGGTGACGGTCACGCTGTCCTTATTATCGAGCAGGGCGATGAGCAGATAATCGGCACCCAGCCACTGGTAACGGACAAACAGCAAGACCCCCTGCTCACTCATCTCCAGCCGGTTGAGCTCGGCCAGCAGGCGTTCGGCGGCCAGATGGGAAAAGCCGGCAAAAGTCAGGCTCTGATCCTGCATGCGCCGCACCAGATCACGAAAGCCGGTTTCCTCTTCGTTGAAATAACCGAATACCTTGCCGGCCTTGGTGTTGTAGATATGATGCAGTTCGGCCATCAGCTGCTGCACCGCCGGATTGGCGCTCAGCTCCTGCTCCCGGGTGGCCAGCTGGACTCGGCCCTGCTCATCGCCGAACAGGGAGTGGACTATGATATGTTCAATTACCAGGCTCATAACAGAGAGATTGCCATAGAGTTGCCAGAAGGGGTGGGTATTATAGCCACCCAGCAAGCAAGTGGAACGCCCGACGATGTGTTTCAGGAATAGCTGTTGTCTTCGGAAACGGGGTTGGTATTTTGTTCGCCTCGGGCAAAGGCCAGCAGTTCTAGCCGGCCGGACACGCGAAGCTTGGCATAAATGGCAGTGAGGTGGTTCCTCAAGGTATGCTCGCTGATGTGAAGCTCGCAGGCCAGTTTACGGATGGGCTCGCCCACCTGCTTGATGACGGCGTGGTAGATAGTCAGCTCGCGTTTGGTCAGTCGGTCCAGCAGATTTGCAGATGAGGTTTCGCTTTCTCCCGTCAATCCCCTCAGGATCCGGCTGGTGACCAGGCGATCCAGCCAGTGCTCTCCCCGATGAACGGCGAGAATTGCCCTGAGCAACACTTCATTGGGCGCTTGTTTCTGTACTACCCCCTTAAGCCCCTTTCTCACCGCCTCATCAATTTGAGCCTCCGTGGCCGATCCCTGCAATGCCACGATGGAAAATTCGCTCTCCCCCCCAAGCAGACTGACACACTCCCTGCCCAGCATGGAGTCCAGTTCGGTCACAATAATGCTGGCGCCGAACTCCCCCGCCCTACCAAGACTCTCTTTGTTGAGGAGTGCTCCCGCCCACTCGAACCGGGGGGAGCGTGAACAAACCAGTGTTTCCAGGCCAAGCAACAGGGCCGAATAATTGGAAACGGCGAGCACGCGTGGGTTATTTTGGTTCTTTCGATATGCCACCAGAGCTTCCTGAGTATTCAAAATGTCCCGGGAGGTATGTCCTCTTTTCTTTCGATAATTTTAGTCGACTTCTCCCGGCAAGAAGGAGAGATCTTCGTCATGCGCCCTTTTCAGGACTTTCTTAGGCTTTAACAGCCGTTGAAAAAAAGCTGGGCTTATTGAAGGCAGTGGTCGCTGTCAAGTCCTGAGCCGAAAAAAACAACAAGAGCACCGTACGTGCTCAGGGAGTGAAACATGGACAACAAGTTTGAAGTTCGTTGGCGGTGCCAGATCCTCCTTTTGGGGTTAATGGCATCGTTACCGTTGATGATGACATCGAATGTCTCGGCCCAGGTGGTTGAGCCCATTGCGGTCGCGCCTCTGAACCAGGTGGCGGTGCCAGACGTGAACACCCTGGGGTTACTGGATGGGGAAGGTCCCAATGCTGGCTCCTGGCCCATCATCACACAACCGGAAAAGCGGACCGATCTGCAGCGTTTGGGCAAAGCCTTGTTTTGGGACATGCAAGTGGGCAGTGACGGGATCACCGCCTGCGCCAGCTGCCACTACCATGCCGGTGCCGATCACCGCACTAAAAACCAGATCAGCCCGGGGCTCAAACGCAATGATGTTGCGCATGATCTGCTGGGAACCGCCAATGGGCAGCTTACCAACCCCCATTATTCGGGTATAAATGACCTGGGCACCGAAGTGGGTTTTGCGGTCAGCGAAAACGAGCTGCTGAGCCTGGGTTGGTCGGTTGATGACATCGATGGCACTCCCGGTACTGGTCCCAAGGGTGACCCTGCATTTGATATCAATGACGTGAGCTCTTCCCAGGGACAACGCGCCGGTACCTTTACCGCCCTTTCCGGTGGCCGGGTCGATAGTGGAGACTTGGCAACCGAGGACGATGGCTTTTATGTCGATTTTACAGCCAATGACACGGGCATCCCCGATACCGCCCGGCGGGTAGAGCCACGCAATGCCCCCACCGTGATCAATGCCGTGTTCAACCTGCGCAATTTCCTGGACGGACGGGCCGATGGCTTCTTTAATGGCGTCAACCCCCTTGGTTTTCGAGATCCCGACGCCCAGGTCTTGACCTACACAAGCGTCGACGGTTTCAGCCCCGAAACCTTGCGAGTTCCCTTTTCCGCCCTGGCTTCCCAGGCCGTGGGCCCGCCTCTGAGCGATTTTGAAATGCAGCTTGCCGGCCGTACCTTTGCCCATATCGGCAAGAAACTTGGCCTGGCCATACCGCTGGACGGCCAGAAGGTCGCCTGTGATGATGACTTGCTGAATGTCTGGGCCAACTGCGGTGGTACAGGGTTAAACCAAAATTACAATTACCATTCCCTTGTGAAAGCCATCTTTGACCAGCGTTTCTGGGGGGATGGTAGCGGCAACGACGTATGCCTGACACTTAATCCTCCCCCCGCTCTGCCGACCAAGGTTGATAATTGTGCAGGCGGCTACGACTTCACCCTTCTGGAATACAACTTCGCCCTGTTCTTTGGCTTGGCGGTACAGGCCTATGAGGCCACCCTGACTTCCGACTACACCATAGTGGATCTGCTGGCCGGCGGTATCGCCACCGGCACCTTGACCAATGGCACGGGCCGAAGAGCCATTACTATTGATGTCACGGGCCTACCCTTCGAAACTTGCGTAAATAACCTGGCGCTGAACAACAACGCCGCGGGCGTGGCCAATGCCAAGCAACTCTGTGCCGAGCATTACGCCAAATTTATTCCCGTTGGTGCCGTGTCTGGATCGGAAACAGATGCAGCCACCGCCAATTTCGCCGTTCAAGTCGCGCCCGGCAGTCCGATCGGTCTTTGCAATAATCCACCTGTATGTAATGACGTGGTGAACAATGCAAATACTCTGGCCAATGCCGTCAGCACGCTGCTGGCCATCGACCGGGGTGTGGGTCGCTTCTTTGCCGGGGCCACGGGCTGTGGTATCTGCCACTTCAACCCGGAATTTACCGGGGCCACCGTGTCCTCCCTCACCGGCTTTGGCGCGCCGCCGGTGCCGCCACTGCCGCCGGGCCAGTTGCGCAAGGAGGCCCTGGAGGTGCCCCTGGAGCGCATGATCACCTTCAATGACCAGGCTCAGGTGTATGATGCCGGCTTCTACAACATTGGCGTAAGGCCCAGCTCGGATGATATTTCTCTGGGGGATATCCTCGACGGCGTGCCGCTGTCATTATCCTGGCTACGGGAAACCATTTTGCGTCGGCAGAATGGCGAGGATCTTACCGTTCTGGATCCGAATCTTTCAAACGACAATATCGACGCGGTTGCGGAGGTGATAGCCAACAATGAGCTGTTGATCCCCACCGCCCCCGATGACCTGACCCCCATACCGTTCAACCTGGCCCTGGCCTGCGGTCCTGGCTTGGTGGGCAACGCCAATGCTCAAGGGCGGCGCCAGGGCGACCCCAACAACAACCCCAACGTCAACTGCGTACCGGATGTGGTGATCGGTGAGAAGATCCTGCGCAACGGCGCCTTTAAGACCCCCGGTCTACGCAACATCAAATTTACCGGTCCTTATTTCCACAACGGCGCCAAGAAAAACCTGCGCCAGGTGGTGGAAACATACAAGACCGCCGGTCACTTCCCGATCATCAACTTCAACAACCTCGACGCAGGTATGCGGGAATTTGATCTAGGGGTGGAAGACGAGGCATCCCTGGTGGAAATGCTGGAAACTGGGTTAACGGACTGGAGAGTTGCGCTTCAATCCGGCAAGTTCAGCCACCCGCAGCTGTGTATTCCCCACAGCCACGACGACACTACCGGTAAGACCTTTCTGGTTAATATTCCGGAGGTCGGTGCACTTGGCCACAACGCCCTTCTACAGACCTTTGAGGAGCAGCTTACAGGAACCCCGGGGATTCATGACCTGATGGATCTGTGCGAAATGCCGAGCATATCGTCCTTCGGACTGTCGGATATCGACGTACCACCTGCGCCTGCGCTATGACCCTAGACATGAGGTAACACGCAACGAGCGGCCCCACCGTCTGGTGGGGTCATTTTTTTGCATACCCAGGCTCACCAGCACGGTCTTATGACAGATTGCCATAGAGTTGCCAGATGGGGTGGGGTATTATAGCCGTCTCGTCACCAAGTTACATGATTGAACGCCCATGCCTATCATTTCAAAATACGACCAACAATATGACCAACTGCTTGCCGAACTGGAGGCCGTGCTGGACAAGCATCAGGCTCCGGCAGATCTGCGTTTGATGGTGTTGGGCAACCTGGTGACCCATATTCTCAATCACCAGGTATCACCGGGGCAGCGCAAGGCCATCGCCGACAAGTTCACCCGGGTGCTGAGCGCCTCCATCGACACCCAGAAAGGGGCTCATTGAGTTCCCCTTGTCCAACGACAGACGGCTGAGCCATGGTCGAAACCGGCAACCTTTATCGTGATAATGTCTCCCGCCTGATCGGCTGGGGCCATTGGTTTGTGTCTTTCAATATATTGCTGGCCATCATGGTGGCCAGCCGTTACCTGATCGGATCGGACTGGCCCGATACCCCCCTGGGCGTCGCCTATCTGCTGGTCAGCTGGGTAGGGCATTTTGCCTTCTTGAGCTTCTTCACCTACCTGCTGACCCTGTTCCCGCTCACCTTCCTGCTGCCCAGGCTCAGGGCGGTGCAGTTCCTTGGCGCCACCATCGCCACGGCGGCGCTGACCCTGCTGTTGATCGACACCCAGGTTTTCAGCCTGTTCAAGTTCCATCTCAACCCCACCGTCTGGCGCCTGCTGCTGGATCCGAGCCAGTCCGAACAGGCATCCGGCTGGGGCTGGCTGTTTATCTGGCTGCCGCTGCTGTTCCTGCTGGAACTGTGGCTGGCCAATTGGCTGTGGCGATGGAGCCAGCGCCGTCGCCGCTCCATGGCCATGCCCATCGCCCTGCCCCTGGTGGTGTGTTTTTTCCTTACCCATACGGTGCACATCTGGGCCGATGCGACCCTCTATAGTCCCATTACCGCGCAAAAAGCCAATTTCCCGCTCTCCTACCCGATGACGGCGAAGGGCTTCTTGATAAAACGGGGCTGGCTGGATCCGGACGACTACCAGAAAACCAGCAGCCAGCAGGGCAGCGAGGGCAGATTCCAGGTGATTTACCCCCTGCGCCAGCTGACGGTGCAGGCCCCGGGCAAACCGTCCAACATATTGCTGGTGGTCGCCGACGGCCTGCGTTTCGATATGCTGGACGCCATCGTCATGCCCAACCTGAGCCGATATGCCGACCGGCATTTACGCTTCAACAACCATCTGAGCGCCGCCAACCACCCTGAAGCAGGCCTGTTCAGCCTGTTTTACAGCCTGCCGGCCCACTACCGGACGGGGGTAGAAGCCGATGCCATTTCGCCGGTGTTTATCGACGAGCTCCAACGTCAGGATTACCTGATGGGCCTGTTTGTCAGCAACGGACTGGACAAGCCCCTCTATGAACATGCGATTTTTTCAACCCTGCGCAACCAGCCGTTCCGCCCCGCCGTCGGGGGGGCAGAGGGGGACAGGCAGGCACAGGCGGCGCTGATTGAATGGCTGAAAGGCCAGGACGGTCAGCGCCCCTGGTTTTCCTACCTGTATCTGGATGCCCTCAATGCACTGGATGTCCCCATGGGGGTGACGGGCCCCTTCCAGCCTTCCCTGGAGCGGCTGAATCCGGCCCAGGCCTATCAGGATAAGCAAAGAGAAGCTCTGTTCAATCGCTACCGCAACGCCGCCTTCTATACGGATCAGCTGCTTGGCCAGCTGTTTGAGACCCTCCGTGAACAAGGCATGGAACACGACACCCTGGTGGTGATCACCGCCAGCCATGGCATGGAGTTTAACGAAAACCGCAACAACACCTGGGGTTACGGCAGCAGTTATTCGCCCTATCAGTTGCATGTACCGCTGGTCCTGGCCTGGCCGGGCCGCGGGCTGCAGAGCTTCGAGCACAATACCAGCCAGCTGGATCTGATCCCGACCCTGATGAAGGAAGCCCTGGGGGTCGAGAGTCCATTTCGGGTCTATGCCAATGGCCAATCGCTGTTCGAGGCACAGGCCAATCGCTGGCGCCTGGCGGCAGATAACGAGGAATATGTGATTTATCAGCAGGATCAAGTCACCCTGTTCAATCAGCAGGGCGATTTTCAACTACTGAGCCTGCCCGACTATCGAGCCAAGCCGGACGCCAACCCTGAGCTGTCGCTGCTGTTGCAGGTGATGAACGAGCTCAATCGTTTCCAGCGTCAGCACTAATGGTTCTTATAACCGCCGTTCACAAAGGCTGGAAATAAAAAGAGAAGCATCGGTTTGCTTCTCTTTTTATTGGAATTAAGGGCGCTCAGATACCTTCATCGAGCAGGCGGCGGGCCTGCCAATAACGGTTTCGCCAATACACATTATCCAACCGGGATATGGTCACCCCCTTGCTGGAAGATGCATGGGCAAACTTGCCATCACCCAGGTAGACACCATTATGCTGTACGCCTTTACCGGTGCGGAAAAAAACCAGATCGCCCGGCTGTAGCTCATTCTTGCCCACCTGCCGACCCAAGCCGACCTGCTGATAGGTCGATCTGGGCAGGTCCATACCATAGACTTCCTGGTACACTGTCTGGGTAAAGGCGGAGCAGTCTATGCCGCTGGCATCTACCCCACCGTAGCGATAGGGCACGCCTCGCCAGCGTTGATACACCCGCTGCAGATCCGGTGTGCTGCTACCGGTGCCGGCCATCGTTTTATTGAACAGGCCCTTGCTGGGCCCGGTGCTGATGCTATAAGTCACGGCAGAACGTGGCTTTTTAGTCATGGCATGCTTGCCAGGCTCAGCCGGCGGCATGCTGCTACATCCGGCCAGCGCCAGGAAACTACTCATGAATAGGACTTTTTTCATTCGAAAAATGCCAACAAGCGGTCGATTTACAAGATACTAGTGCAACTCAGTGATCATTTGCAAAAGAGAAAATGCCTGAAAACAAAGATATAGCCTCCGAGTTTCTGATTTGTGATAGTCGGAACATAAAGTTGCCGATAAATGCAGCAAATTGGCTAAGTTTTGATGAGCGGGCCCGTCTGGCCGGGATCGCCCACCAGCAACAGGCCAGGCTATTCCTGCTGGGTCGCTATCTGCTGCGGCGGTTGGCGGGCAGGCGCCTGGGGATCCCGGGACAGCAACTCGAGATCCGGGTGGATCAAAAAGGTAAGCCTGCTTTGGTAAACCAGCCGCTGTTTTTTAATTTAAGTCACAGTGGCCCCTATCTGGCGCTGGCCCTCGATACCCGGGCTGATTTGGGGGTCGATGTGGAGACTCGACGACTGAACAACGTCCAAGCCCACCGCCTCGCCCGCCGCTATCTGCACCCGGATGAACAGCGCTGGCTGTTGGCCCAGGCTGATCCGGCGCAAGCCTTTATCCGTTTATGGACCGCCAAGGAGTCATTGGTCAAGGCACAGGGGTCGGGCATCGCCGGGTCCCTGGCCGGCTTTAGCTGGCATCCGGATAGCGTTCACACCCGGCTCGGACAACAAAGCTACCGACTGTATCAATGGCCCCTGCCCTCGGCCTGGCTTAGCCTGGCGGTGGCCGGGGAGCAGGGGCCTGCGCCGCAGCTGATAAAATTGACCGATTATCCGGATTGGCTTGAAATAACCGGTCCGCAACCTTATTTAGCTATAAACCCTTAATGAGACGCTGTTTATGATCCTTGATATCAATGTACAGAACTTCCAGCAGGCAATTATCCAGGCCTCCATGAGCAAGACGGTGGTAATTTATTTCCATGCCGAGCAAGTGCCTGAGTGCCGGGCGATGACATCTGTGCTTGAAGGTCTTATTGGCGCCGACAACAGCCATATCGATTTAGCCAAGGTCGATGTCGCCGATCCCCAGCTACAGAGCCTGGCGGTCCAACTGGGATTACAGGCCCTGCCCGCCCTGGTGGCCTTCAAGGATGGCCAGCCGGCCGATGTGTCCGAGGGGCCCAAGGACGAGGCCGCAATAAAAGCCTTCCTGGCCCCTTACCAGCCCGATGAGGCCGAGCTCTTGCTCGACCAGGCCAAACAAACCCTGGGCCAGGATCCTCAGACGGCCTATGGACTGCTACAGCAAGCCCGGGCCCTGGCAGATTCCGCCGCTATCCGCCTGTGCCTGGCGGAAGCCGCCCTGGCCCTGAATAAACTCGACGAGACCAAGCAGCTGCTGGCGACCATCGGCATGGCCGATCAGGACAGCCAGTATCAACACATCCTGGCCCGGCTCAAGCTGGCCGAAGAAGCCGCCGACAGCCCGGAGTTGCGCCAACTGGAGCAGAAACTGGCGGACACGCCCGACGACATGGAGTTAATGCAGGAGCTGGCTATACTCTATTTCCAGGCGGGACGGCAGGAAGAGGCCCTGCAGCTGCTGCTGGAAGTGCTGAAACGAGATATGTCCTTCGGCGAAGCCAAGAAGCACCTCATGGATATGCTCACCGGCATGGGGGCCGATCCCGTCGCCTCCAAATATCGCCGCCAGCTTTACAGCATGCTCTACTGAGCCGCCACCCGGCGAAACCCGGCACGGGTGTCGCCGATTTTGCTTTACCCCCACCGGCTCACGTGATAACAACCTAGGCAGGGCATACCGACAAGGGCCATCATGAACAAACGCATCTGGTTTGCCGTCTTGCCGGCGTTGCTGGCCGGCGGCGCCATGCTGGCCCTGTATCGCTCCGCACCGCAGGAAGAACTGCCCCGGCCGACGCCGGCATCCCCGCAGCCGGTAGATTACCTGACCGATATCCGGCCTATTTTCGAGCACAAGTGCGTGGTCTGTCATGCCTGCTACGACGCCCCCTGCCAGCTCAAGCTGTCCAGTCATCAGGGGGTGGTGCGCGGAGCCAGTAAACAGCGGGTATACGACGGCACCCGTACCCAGGACGCCGAACCCAACCGGCTCCATGTCGATGCCCACGACGAACAAGCCTGGCGTGGGCGCGGTTTTTACAGTGTGATCGACGGCAACGGTCCGCTGCCGGCGCTGATGGAGCGCATGCTGGCCCTGGGGCATGACAGTCCCTGGCCCGCCAATGAGCGGCTGCCGGATAGACTGGATATCGCCATCACCCGCAGCAACCGGTGCACCACCGCCGACGAGTTTGACGACTACGCCCGCAAACATCCCTATGGCGGTATGCCTTTCGCGGTCACCGGCCTGAGTGAGGCCGAATACCAGACCCTGCTGAGCTGGCTCGGCCAGGGTGCGCCCGTACCCGAACAACAGACGGTACTTAGCGATGCCATGAGCCAGACTCTCAACCAGTGGGAAGCTTGGCTCAACCGTCCCGAACCGCGCCGGCAACTGGTATCCCGTTATCTCTACGAGCATTGGTTTCTGGCCCATCTGAGCCTGACCGATCATCCCGAGCCCGTGTTTTTCGAACTGCTCCGCTCCCGCACGCCACCGGGCGAGCCCATAGCGGTGCTCGCCACGGTGCGCCCCACCGACGGGATAACGGGAGCAATCTATTACCGCCTGCGGCCCAGGCTCGAAACCCGAGTGCACAAGACCCACATCACCTATCCCCTCAGCCGGGAAAAAATGGCCCGCCTGGAGCAGTTGTTTTTCTCCCCGGACTGGGCGGTCAGTCAACTTCCCGACTACAGCCCGGCCAGCGCCGCCAACCCCTTCGTCACCTTCGCAGCCATTCCGGCCCGGGCCCGCTACCAGTACCTGCTGGACAATGCCCTCTACTTTACCCGTACCTTTATCCGCGGCCCCGTGTGCCGCGGCCAGATTGCCACCGATGTGATCCGCGATCAGTTCTGGGTCGGCTTTCAGTCGCCCGACCATGACCTGTTTGTGACCTACCCGGCCCATGCGGCCGCCGTCGGCGGCTGGCTCGCCCTGCCCGGCCTGACCTCGGATCTGCTGAGCCTGGGGCCGGACTGGATCAGCCACAGGGATCAGCGCAACCGTTATCTGGCCCGGCGGCAGCGAGACTATGCCCGTCAGTATCCCGAGGGCCCGGATCTGGAGCACCTGTGGCATGGCGATCGACACAACCCGGACGCCCTGCTCACCATCTTCCGCCATCATGACAGCGCCAGCGTGATCCGGGGCTGGCAGGGAGCAACCCCCAGCACCATGTGGATCATGGATTACCCCTTGCTGGAGCGCACCTATTACGCCCTGGTGGCCAACTTCAATGTCTACGGCAGCGTGTCACACCAGGCACAGACCCGACTCTATTTCGACTTGATCCGCAACGGCTCGGAAACCAACCTGTTGCGCTTCCTGCCCCCGGCACTGCGCAATGAGTTGCTCCATAGCTGGTACGACCAAAGCGGCAAGCTCAAGCTGTTCACCACCTATGCGGATGTGGATGAGCAAACCCCCAGCCGGCTCAGGGTCTCGGCCCGGGTGCCGCTGGCGGACTTCGGCAGCCAGGTGTTACGGCAACTGGCGGAGGTAAGGGGGCCCGAGGATACCCTCAATCGCTGCCCGGACGGCGACTGCCGGCGGGTGGGCAGCTCGGCGGCCGAACAGCAGGCAGAGCGCAGTCTGCGGGCCCTGACGGGAGTCACGGCGGGCGAATTACCGGCCATCCAGTGGCTGCCGGAGGTGAGCCTGTTGCGGGTGGAAGTTGGCGAGCGACGCCTGGTATACAGCCTGCTGCACAACCGGGATCACTCGAACGTGGCCTTTATCCTGGGTGAAGATCTGCGCCTGCGCCCCCAGAACGATACCCTGACCATACTGCCCGGTATCGTCGGCAGTTATCCCAACTTTATCTTCAATATTAAACTGGAACAGCTGGACGACTTTGTCGCCGCCCTGCAGGCCATGGCCCGCGAGGCCGATCTCAACACCCTCGCCCGCCATTTCGGCATCCGTCGCACCCACCCGCAATTCTGGTTCTACCTGCACGACATGCATGCCTATATGCAGGAAAGCAGTCCCCAGGAGGCGGGACTGCTGGACATCAACCGTTACCTGAATCTCTGATCCCCCGGTGCAGGTGGCCCGCGCTCGGCCGATATTAACCACAACCGGATGGCCCGCAATCAAGGCTTGTTTAGCCGCCCCCCCTCGGGCCTGCTCCTCAGGGCCAGCTGTACCTGACTGACCCGTCGACTCAGAGCGGCCAGGTCAAGCGGGCTCAGCCGGGATTTATTTTCCTGATGCAGGGTCTCCAGCTGCATCAGCAGGGTATGTCGGAGCGCCTCCGGCAATGCCAACTGGGACAGCTGATGCATCACATCCACCATATGGATCACCACGGCCGCATTGCCCAGCGCCGACTGGCGGATTTGCTGGAAGGCCGCATCCACTATGCCACCGTAGCTGTACGGATACAGTTCCAGCCGCAATATCCGGCGCTCATCATAGCAATAGGTTAGGCCCACCTGCCGGGTTGACAGCAAGGCCAGGGCATCGGCCAGCTTGTTGAGGCAATGGAGGGCGGTGTAGGGATCATTGATACCCGGCGACAGGGCCCGCAGCGCCACTTCCACCAGCTGATGGACGGCAAATTCCGGATCCTGGATTGCGGTACGTTCGGAGCCGGTGAGCACCGCGTCGTGCAGGCCCGCGATCAGCGCGGATTTATGTTCTTCCCTGACCCAGACGCGGGCCAGGGTGCAGCCTTCGATCAGGTAATGACCGGGCCGGTAGCAAAGCCGAATAAAGCCGCCATGGCAACTTGCCAGATTGAGCAGCTGATCCAGATCGATCCCTTGCACATAACCACTGGCCGGTGCCGCCACATCCATCAGCTTTTTCTTCAGCTGATGCTGGTGGGCCAGGCTGGGCTCCGCCATAGACGCATCCTCGAGGGGCGGAAACAGGGCTCGCAGGTGGGCTTTCAGCTCGCAGCCCACCCGCTCCAGCACCCGGGGGATCTGGATATAGACGGACACATGGTGGATAAACAAGATCAACAGCATGAAGCTGAAGATACCCGCCAGCAGTCCCACCAGCAGGGTCAGCTGGAAAGGCCTGTGCTGCTGCATATTGACGCCGGCGATCAGACAGTAAATAAAGGTGGCCAGGAAGGCGCCCAGTATCCACTGGGTGGTGCCCTCCGCCATAAAGTTGCGTACCAGCCTCGGCCCCAACTGGCTGGCCGCCATGTTCAGTACCACCAGGGTGATGGAAAACACCACCCCGGTGACGGAAATGGCGCCGGAGGCGATAATCGCCAACGCCTGTCGGCCCGGATCGAAGGCAAAATCCGACAGCCCCAGCAACGGAAAAAAATGCTCAAACCAGGGCATGATCAGCGCCAGCGACAGGCCGGCCAGCGCCAACAGGCCGGGCACAAACCAGAAGCTGGTCCGTATCTGCTCCCAGTAGCGCAGCAATCGTAGCTTCATTCCGCTGCCCCCGTATGAGATTGATACGGTTTCAGTCTTGGCGAGGATCAATGAAGGCGCAAGCAGCCGTTCCCCACGTCGACCCACCCTTCCATCACTTTCAGGCGGCGGATTCTCGTGCCTGCCACCTGAGATTTCTTATCTCGCTGCGCCCGCCGGGAATAACGGGAACCGTTACAGCGAGTGCCAGATGACCAGCAGTACCAACAACGGGCAGACGAAGCGGATATACCAGGGCCAGATACGCCAGAACAGGCTCTCCGCAAGCGCGGGCGTGCCCTGTACCAGCTCCTGAAACAGCCGCGCCCGGCCCCACATCCAGCCGCCCAGCAGGCAGAAACCCAGCGCCACCAATGGCTGGGTATACTGGGTTGCCAGGCGGATGACAAAGCCGAACAGGGCACCGAAGTTCAGGCAGATAACCAGGCTGAACAGGGCCAGCCCCAGTCCCAGCAGCCAGCTCATGGCCGGGCGGGAGGTCTTAAAGCGTTCGGTGCTGTAGGACACGGGAACTTCCAGCATGGAAATGGAGGAAGTCAGCGCCGCTATGCCCATCAGCACGAAAAACACCAGCGACATCCATCCCCCCACCGGCCCCATGGTTTCAAAGAGGGCGGGCAATACCACGAACACCAGGGTATCCGAGCTCAACAGGCTGCCGTCGTCGGCAAAGATAGTCACCCCGTTATGCATGGCCACAAACATGGCCGGCAGGATCACCAGACCGGCCAGCAACGCCACGCCGGTGTCGATCAGCGTCACCTGAAAGGCGGTCGCCGGTATGCTTTCTTTCTTGCTCAGATAGGAGCCGTACATCAGCATGGAGCAGCCGCCGATGGTGAGCGAAAAAAACGCCTGGCCCATGGCGCTGATCAGCAGGCTGGGCTCCATTACCTTGGAGAAATCCGGCACCAGATAATGGCGCAGGCCCTCAGCCGCCCCCTGCTGGGTCAGGATATAGCCGAACAGCAGCAAGAACAGCACGAACAGCGCCGGCATCAGCCGCGCCGACCAGCGCTCTATGCCCGCCCGCACCCCGGCCTGCACCACCAGTATGGTCAGCAGGTAAAACACCAGGGTGCCGATGATATTGCGCCACAGACCAAACGCCTGCAGCCAGTCGGTCGCCGCCTGCCAGCCCAGCATACGGGTGACGGTGGCGGCCAGAAACGCCAGCAGCCAGCCGGCGACGATGGCATAGAAGGTCAGTACCAGGCTGGGCACCATCATACCCGCGTAGCCGATCATCCCGGCCAACCTCCTCTGCCCGCTCCTCCGGCCCAGGGCCCTGACCGAATCAACCGGGTTGGCCTGCCCATGGCGGCCGATGGCCACTTCCATCACCAGCATAGGAAACGCCAGCAGCATCACCAGGGCCAGGTAGGCCAGCAGGAAGGCACCGCCGCCATTGCTCGCCGCCTGGGTGGGAAAGCCCCAGATATTACCCAGTCCAACGGCCGCCCCGGCCGCTGCCATAATAAAACCAAAGCGCGAGCCAAAACTCTCTCTCACTGCATATTTCCTTTTTTGTTAATCTCGTCTGAGATGGCAGAGCGGCGGGCCTCGGGGATCCCAACTTGCGGCGGAGCCCCTGGGGCTTCGCCGATCCGGCCGCGGAAGGCCTGCTTACCGGCTCCTGAACGCCGTCTCAGAGGGTTGGGTATGGGTTATTTAGATGCACAAGCACAGTATCAGGAGTCAGCCGGCTCTTCGTGATAAGGCCAGGCGTTGATCACCGCCTTCACCAGGGTCGCCAGCGGGATGGCAAAGAACACCCCCCAGAATCCCCACAGGCCGCCGAACACCAGCACAGCGACGATGATGGCAATCGGATGCAGGTTAACCGCCTCGGAAAACAGCACGGGCACCAGCACATTGCCGTCCAGCGCCTGGATGATGGCGTAGGCTATCATGACGTAGAAAAAAGGCGTGGTAAAACCCCATTGGAACAAGGCCACCATGGCCACCGGCACAGTCGCCGCCGCCGCCCCTATATAGGGCACCAGCACCGAAAAACCCACCAATACCGCCAGCAGCAGGGCGTAACGCAAATCGAGCAGGGCGAAGGTCACATAGCTGACCACCCCGACGATGACGATTTCGATCACCTTGCCCCGTACATAATTGGCTATCTGACCGTTCATTTCCTGCCAGACCCGGGATACCAGCTCACGGTTACGGGGCAGGAAATGCGCCATGCCGGCCAACAGCTGGGGCTTGTCCTTCAGCATGAAGAACACCAGCACCGAAATCAGGATCAAATACACCAACAACACGGCCGCATTGGCCAAAGAGCTGAGCGACACGCCCAGCACCGCCTCGGTCGACCCCAACAGACGGGCGCGGGTGGCATCCAGCATGGTTTCTATCAGGGTCATATCCACCAGCTCGGGATAGCGCTCCGGCAGGGTGCGCAGCACGTCCTGGCTGCGGGTGATCATCACCGGGATTTCCTTGGCCAGGTTCGCCATCTGGGTAAAGAGGGAAGGCACCAGGCCGACCAGGGCGACGATGGTAAAGACCGCGAACACGATCAGCACCAGACCGGCGGCAAATCCCCTGCCCAGGCCAAGTCGTACCATGCGGCTGACCGGCCATTCCAACAGATAGGCAATCACGATAGCGGCAAACAACGGCGTCAGTATGTGGCCGAAAAAGTAGACCACCACAAAGCCAATCAACAGCATCAAAAACAAGGCGATGGCCCCGGGATCGGAGAAACGCCGCTGATACCAGTGCTTAAGAAACTCCAACATCAACAATTTCCTTATGGGGCTTTGGTAATCACAAGTTCAAGCTGGCCGGGGGTGTCTTCAACCACGACCACGGCATGGCCGGCCCTGCGCAGATAGGCTGGCACATCCCGCCGGGAGCCGGCATCGCTCAACCACAGGGTCAGCGATTGCCCGCCTTGTGCCTGTCTCAACCAGAGTTTGACCTCGAGCAGCGGCAATGGGCAGCGCAGGGGCCGAGCATCCAGCTTATCCATCGTTAACCTTGCGTAAAAGGAAGGCATTATCCCCTTGTTGCGGTCCTCAAACAATGCTTGTTCCACCGAATACAGGGGGTTATCCTGCTGTTAGTTCAGCATATAGAAGGTCATCATAGTGATGCGTCGGTACGTCATCAAACCCCTGGCATTGGCCCTGGGGTTGCTCGCCAGCCCCTTGACTCAGGCAGACAACAACCTGCCCGACATAGGCACGGCCGGCGTCAGCGCCATGTCGGTGGAGCGGGAAGCCCGCTTCGGCCAGGCCTTTATCCGCTTTGCCCGGGCCAATCAGCCGGTGATAGATGACCCCGTGTTAAACGAATACCTGTCTGATCTGGGCCTGAAGTTGCTGTCCCAGACCGACTCGATGCGCTTCCCTTTCCAGTTTCTGCTGATCAAGGATGACAGTATTAACGCCAGCGCCTTCCTCGGCGGCGTGGTGCAGGTACATACCGGCCTGTTCCTCAATGCCGCCAATGAAAGCGAACTGGCCTCTGTGCTGGCCCACGAAATCACCCATATCACCCAGCGCCACATTGCCCGTTATCTTGAGTCCCAGAGCCGCAGCACCCCGCTCACCATCGCCGGCGTGGTGGGCTCGGTCGCTCTGGCCATGGTCAATCCCCAGGCGGGGATGGCGGCCCTGCAGACCACCATGGGACTCAGCATCCAGTCGGCCATCAACTATACCCGGGACAATGAACGCGAGGCAGACCGCATCGGCCTGCGCCTGTTGCATAATGCCGGCTTCGACCCCAATGCCATGGCCAGCTTCTTCCAGAAGCTGGCGGAGCAATACCAGTTTACCAGCGCACCTCCGCAGATGCTGCTGACCCATCCGCTGCCGGCCAGTCGGATCGCCGAAGCCCGCAGCCGGGCCGCCGACTATCCGACCCAGGCCTATCCCGCCAGCCTGAATTTCCAGTTGGCCAAGGCGCGTATCATGGTGCGCTTCCAGCAGGCCGGCACCCGCAATATGCACAGTTATTTTGAGCAGGCCGTCGACCAGGGAGAATGGCTGCCGGATGCGGCCCGTTACGGCCAGTCACTGAGTCTGCTTAAGGAACATGAGTATGAACAAGCCCGGCCCCTGCTCAACGGGTTGGCCAAACGCCATGGTGAAAACCCCTTTATCCTCGATGCCCTGACCGATCTGGATAATGAACAGGGTAGCCATGATGCGGCCATCGCCCGCTTGAAGAAAGCCCAGCAGCGGCTGCCGGACAATCAGATGGTGCTGATCAACCTGGCCGACAGCCTGTTGCAGGCCGGGCGCAACGAGGAAGCGGCCACCCTGCTGGACAACTACCTGAGACGCAATGCCAATAACGCCCTGGCCTGGGAGCTGCTGACCCAGGCCTATCGCCCGCTCGGCGATGAGTCGGCCTTCCGCCAGGCACAGGCCGAGCTGGCCGCCCTGCAGGGTCGCTATGATGTGGCGGTCACCCAGATGGAAATTGCCGCCAACCTGGCCAAAGACAGCATGCAGAGGGCCCGGCTCGGGGCCCGTCTCGAGCAATTGCGGCAACAGCAAAAAGAGTGGGAAGAGCTGCGCAACTAAGTGAAGTCCGGAGCCCGTTCATCGGCCCCAGTATTGGCTGGCCAGGGAGACAATATCTTCGGCCTTCAGCTCTCCCTGATGCTGGCTGGCCAGCTCGCCTTGAGGACTGATGATAAAGGTGGTTGGCAACACCCGGGGGGGCTCGAAGGGCCAGTTACCGGCCAGTTCGGCGACCACCTGCATCTGCAGGTCATAGCGGGCGATCAGTTTTTGCAAGGCCTGGGAGGGCATGCTGTCGAAGCTGACCGCCAGTACCGCAGGTTCGGCCGTCTGGGCCAGCTCATTGAGCAGGGGCAGTTCCCGCAGACAGGGGGCGCACCACTCGGCAAAATAATTTACCACCAACCACCGTCCCCGATAGTCGGTTAACGCCTGCTGCTGCCCATCCACCAGGGTCAGGGTCGCCGCCTCACGGCATCCAGCGATCAAAAAAACGGCCAACAATACCGCCTTATGTCTACCCATGAGCTGTACCCTCCGCGATACCTTTTATACAATGCCGGCTGCATTGCCATTATGGAGTTGATCATGAGCCTACGTATTTACCACAATCCACGTTGCTCCAAAAGCCGCGAAACCCTGGCGTTACTGGAACAACAGGGGATCAGCCCCGAGATTATCAAATATCTGGACACGCCGCCGAGTGCCGCCGAACTGAAGGCCTTGCTGGCCAAGCTGGGCATGCACTCCGCCCGCGAGCTGATGCGCACCAAGGAAGAAGAATACAAGGCCCTGGGATTGGCCGAGGTCACCGACGAAGACGCCTTGCTCGCCGCCATGGTCGCCAACCCCAAGCTGATTGAGCGCCCGATCGTGGTCAAGGGTGACAAGGCGGTGCTGGGCCGCCCGCCCAGCCAGGTGCTGGATATCATAGGATGAGCACCCAACTAGCCCGCAGGCTGGCGCTGTTAGGCTACGGGGGGCTGATCCTCTGGGTCGCCCTCTGGCACGGCTGGCTATCGCCCCACCCGCAACTGGGCGCCGGCTTCATGCTGGCAATGTGGCTGCCCTGGCTGTTTATCCCGATGCGCGGCATGCTGGCCGGCAATCCCTTTACCCATGCCTGGGCGGTGTTTTTAATCATGCCCTATTTTGTCCATGCCCTCACCCTGCTGTGGGTGGATGAAGGGGAGCGCTGGCTGGCACTGGTGGAGCTGAGCTTTGCCAGCCTGATGTTTATCGGCAATACCTACTATGCCAAACTCAGGGGCCGAGAACTGGGCCTGAGTATCCGCAAGAAGAAAGACAGCGGGGAATAGGGAATAGCGGAGACTTGACCCCTGTGGGAGCGGGGTTCGGCCCGAGGTCGGGCCTCCCACAAATATTATGCGTCCCATAAACCCTGCAGGCCCTTGGGCCGACAATGGAGAGATGCGGAAATCCGCTGTGAAGAAAGCCCCGCTCTACCCGTCGGGCCAAGGCCCGACCGACCCCGTTACCAGGATCCTGCCCCAATCCCTATACCCTGATCACACATCCCCTGCTCACAGGCCCAGTATTTCCTTGGCAAACGGAATGGTCAGCTTACGCTTGGCCTGAAAAGAAGCGTTATCCAGCAGATCGAGGGCCGCCAGCAGGGTGCTCATATTCCGGGACAGGCGGTTGAGCAAGAAACGGCCCACGTCGATCGGCAGCTTGAACCCCCTGAGTTCGGATCTCAGCTGCAGGGCGCTGAGCTTGCCTTCATCGTCCAGGGGTTTGAGCTGGTAAGACACCCCCCAGTCCAGGCGGGACGCCAGATCCGGCAGACCCAGGCCCAGCTTACGCGAGGCGCTGATCGCACTCACTATCAATGAGCCGGTGGGGCACTCCCGCCGTCGGTTAAAAAAATCAAACACCGCACGCTCCCACTCGGGCACGGCGGCGATAGCATCCAGGTTATCCAGGCACACCAGGGGCAGCAGTTCCATGCCCTCCAGCATACGGGGCGACATCTGCCGATAACGATCGAGGGATATATAGGCCGCCGCCTCGCCCGAGGCATTGATCTCGGCACAGGTGGCGTGGAGCAGATGGGAGCGGCCGCTGCCGCCCTGCCCCCAAAAATACAGCAGGGCATCTCCCTGGCCGATGGCGGCATTTTTCAGGGCGGTGATCAGCTGGGCATTGTCACCGGGATAAAAACTGGCAAAGGTTTCATCATCGGGCAGTTGCACCGCCAATGCCAGTTGGGCCGGCTGTGTCCCCTCCTCCTGCATCTTGCTCGTCCCCCTCCTTACGTTACCAAGCGGTGTTACCCGGAGACCTCGGCCGATTGTCCGGCCGGGCCATCAGGGATAAAAAAATCGCGTTCAGCATCCGTTTGTCAATATCAGCGGGGCATATGGCCCCATGCTAACCAGAGACCGGCAATCACGGCCAGGCTCAACGGCTGCGGGCCTTGGGCAGCAGCACATTCAAAAGAATACCGACGATGCCGCACAGGCTGATGCCCTGCAGACTGAAACTGCCGAGGCCAAAGGCCATGCCTCCGATCCCGAACACCAGGATAACGGCCACTATACACAGGTTACGGGCCTGGGACAGATCCACCTGGTGCTTGATCAGGCTGTTCAGCCCAACGGTGGCGATGGAGCCGAACAGCAGTATCATGATGCCGCCCATCACCGGCGTGGGAATGGTCAGCATCAGGGCGCCAAACTTGCCGACAAAGGCCAGGGTAATGGCAAAACCGGCCGCCCAGGTCATGACCACCGGGTTGAAGTTTTTGGTCAGCATGACCGCACCCGTCACTTCGGAATAGGTGGTATTGGGCGGGCCGCCGAACAGCGAGGCGGCGCCGGTGGCCAGGCCATCCCCCAGCAGGGTACGGTGCAGACCGGGCTTTTTGATATAGTCCTTGCCGGTCACCGAGCCGATGGCCAGCACGTCACCGATATGCTCGATGGCCGGGGCGATGGCCACCGGGATCATAAAGAGCACCGCCTGCCAGTGCCATTCGGGCGCAACAAAGAGAGGCAGCGACAGCCAGGCCGCCTCTCGTACCGGGGTAAAATCCACCACCCCGAAATACAGCGCCAGCCCGTAGCCGACCGTGATGCCAGCGGTGATCGGCACCAGCCGGAAAATCCCTTTAGCCATGGTCGAGACCAACAGGGTGGTCAGCAAGGCAGACAGCGACAGCCACAGGGCAATGTTGTGCGGCATCAGCTCGGCGGCCCCGTCACCGCTCTTGCCGATGGCCATGTTCACCGCCATCGGTGCCAGGCCCAGGCCGATCACCATGATCACCGGGCCCACCACCACCGGTGGCAACAAACGGGTCAGCAGCCCGGTACCGCGCCAGCGCACCAGCTGACTAAGCAACACATAGACTAAGCCTGCCGTCATCAGGCCGCTCATGGTGGCTGGAATGCCCCAGGTCTGTACGCCATAAAGGATGGGGGCGATAAAGGCAAAGGAAGAAGCCAGAAAAATCGGCACCTGACGCTTGGTGCACAGCTGGAAGATCAAGGTGCCGACCCCGGCGGTAAACAACGCCACGTTCGGGTCCAGGCCGGTGATCAGCGGCATCAGCACCAGCGCGCCGAAGGCCACGAACAGCATCTGAGTGCCGGCCAGCGCCTGTTTGAAGCCGGTATCGGCCAACGCCGGTGGCGTCAGGTGCGCATCAGATTTTTCTGCTGAATTCATTTCATTTAACCCTATTTAAGCGGAAAAAAACCGGCTGCTGCCGGCTTTGTATTATTTGGTACCAAAGATCTTGTCACCCGCATCGCCCAGGCCTGGGATGATATAACCCTGGTCGTTCAGTCGTTCATCGATGGCGGCGCAGTAGACTTCGACGTCCGGGTGGGCCAGCTCCAGTACCTTCAGTCCTTCGGGCGCGGCCACCAGCACGATCACCTTGATCTGGTTGCAGCCCTGCTCCTTGAGCAAGTCGATGGTGGCCACCATGGAGCCGCCGGTGGCCAGCATGGGATCCACCACCAGTGCCAGCCGCTCATCGATATGGCTGACCAGCTTGTTAAAGTAGTGCACCGGCTGCAGGGTCTCTTCGTCCCGATACACGCCGACCACACTGACCCGGGCACTGGGCATATGCTCGAGCACGCCGTCCAGCATGCCCAGGCCGGCACGCAAGATGGGGACTACCGTCACTTTTTTACCCTTGAGCTGATCCACCTCGGTCGGACCGTTCCAGCCGTTGATGGTGGTCTTTTCGGTTTCGAAGTCGGCGGTGGCTTCATAGGTCAGCAAACTGCCCACTTCCCTGGTCAGTTCACGAAAACGCTTGGTGCTGATATCGGCCTCACGCATCAAACCCAACTTGTGCTTCACCAGAGGATGTTTGACCTCAACGATTTTCATTCCATTCTCCTCAACCAGCCCACGAAAAACCGCGGGATACTAGCATAAAGTAGTGTGTGATGGCAGATATGCCGAGTTAATTTTTAGAGAAACGATTTCTTCTTCCCGACCGCCTCTGCTGCTAGAATAGGCAGCCATTCAGTACACCTAATTCTAGACAACGAATAAACGAGGGATCTCGTGACGCAGAACAAACCCCTGAGCTATAAAGACGCCGGTGTCGACATCGATGCCGGTAATGCCCTGGTTGAACGCATCAAAGGCGTCAGCCGCCGTACCCAACGCCCGGAAGTCATGGGCGGCCTGGGTGGTTTCGGCGCCCTGTGCCAGCTGCCTACCGGCTATAAAGAGCCGGTGCTGGTCGCAGGTACCGACGGTGTCGGCACCAAGCTGCGCCTGGCCATCGACCTGCAGCGCCATCAGGGTGTGGGCATCGACCTGGTCGCCATGTGTGTCAACGACCTGATAGTCCAGGGCGCCGAACCCTTGTTCTTCCTCGATTACTACGCCACCGGCAAGCTGGACGTGGATACCGCCGCCGATGTGGTCACCGGTATCGGCGCCGGCTGCGAGCTGAGCGGCTGTGCCCTGATCGGTGGTGAAACCGCGGAAATGCCCGGCATGTACGAGGCCGGCGACTATGATTTGGCCGGATTTTGTGTCGGTGTAGTTGAGAAAAGCGAGATTATCGACGGCACTAAAGTGGCCGCCGGTGACGCCCTGATCGCCCTGGGTTCCAGTGGCCCCCACTCCAACGGCTATTCCCTGATCCGCAAGATCCTTGAAGTGAGCCAGGCCGATCTGCAACAGCCGCTGGGTGAGTCCACCCTGGCCGATGCACTGATGGCACCGACCCGCATCTATGTCAAACCCGCACTGGAATTGATCAAGCAGTTCGATATCCACGCCCTCAGCCACATTACCGGCGGCGGTTTCTGGGAAAACATCCCGCGCGTACTGCCTGCCGGTGCCAAGGCGGTGATCGACGGCGGCAGCTGGCAGTGGCCCGAGGTATTCAGCTGGCTGCAGCAGGCCGGTCAGGTGGAAACCTTTGAAATGTACCGTACTTTCAACTGTGGTGTGGGCATGGTCATCGCCCTGCCGGCCGAGCAGGCCGAGGCCGCCGTACAGTCACTGGTTGATGCCGGTGAAAACGCCTGGCTGATCGGCCGGGTCGATAGCGCCGCCGAAGGCGAGGCTCAGGTCGAGATCAAATGAAGCGCATCGTCGTGCTGATCTCCGGCAGCGGCAGCAACCTGCAAGCCCTGCTCGACTGTGCCTCCGCCGGCCAACTCGGCGGTGAAGTGGTTGCCGTGATCAGCAACAAGGCCGAGGCCTATGGCCTGGAGCGGGCCCGCCTGGCGGGCGCCGCTACCGCCGTGGTCGCCAACGGGGATTACCCCGATAGGGAGGCATTCGACGCCGCCCTGATGGACATCATCGATGGTTACCAGCCAGATCTGGTGGCCCTGGCTGGCTTTATGCGCATCCTAACCCCCGGCTTTGTACGCCACTATCAGGGGCGTATGCTCAATATCCATCCGTCCTTGCTGCCCAAATACCAGGGGCTGCATACCCACAGGCGGGCGATTGAAGCCGGCGACGGCGAACACGGTGCCAGCGTGCACTTCGTCACCGAAGAGCTGGACGGCGGCCCGGTGATCCTGCAGGCCCGGGTGCCCATCTTCGAAGGCGACGACGAAGCACAGGTCGCCGCCCGGGTACTGGTACAGGAACATGCCATCTATCCGCTGGTCACCCGCTGGTTCTGTGAAGGCCGTCTGGCCATGCAAGACGGCAAAGCCTGGCTGGATGGCCATGAGCTGCCGCCGCAAGGCTACGCCGCCCAGGATGACTGAGTGCTGAGTAAGAACAAAAAAGGAGCCGAAAGGCTCCTTTTTTGTTCTACTTAGAGGGAATCGGCTATTCCCGAATCACCGATCACCCATCCCCGTTTTTTCTTCCAGCTGTCGCTCCCGCGTCCTCATGCAACCCCACAATACCGCCAGCCAAAAAGCATAGACCATGACGCCGCTATTATGACCAAAGAACACCTGGGAAATACCAAAATCCATAAACGCCACCGGCAGCAGAGCACCTGCCTGCGCCAAGGCACGCAACTCCAGATCCCTTGCCTGCAAACGGAGAGTAAACAACCTTAACGGCACCAGATATAATGCCAATAATGAAAGCAGTCCAAGAATACCGCGGCGAGCCTGGGTATCCAACATTTCATTATGGGCATGGTGCTCTGCCGCAAACTGGATCACCACTCCCTTATCGGCCAATGCCTGCATGCCTTGCTGATAACCGGACCAGCCCCAGCCGGTAAGCGGCTTTTCCATACTCAGCAAGACGGCGCCGTGCCACATATCGAAACGCGCCCCCAGCGAGGTATTCTTGCTTTCACCACTGGTGTACAGCTGAATATCGGTAAACGCCTGCTGTACACGAGCCTGCACCCCGGTTTGGGGTACGCTGTATACCAGCCCGGCACCCGAAAACAATAATGCGAGTACCATTATCCGGGAGCTGCGTTTTATCTCCCGGCCATAGGCCCGATACAACATCCAAAACACTACAGGCAACCCAATCCAGCCCCCCCGGCTACCGGAAAGCAGCGAACCCAGCATGCCCGCCAAGGCACCCAGCAGCAGCAATGCCATCCAGCCCCGCGCTCTGGGCTGTACCGCTGCCCAGCCCAGACCGGCCAGACAGAAAATGCCCATTAGCATGCTGATATTGCCGAACTGGATCACATAGGTGTAACCGGTGGCCCGCTCTATACCCAAAAACAGTTTTTGCCAGATGGCCCAGCCGGCGGTGAGCACACCACCCACCACCAGCCCAGACCACAAAAACGCCAAGCGGGGGGGATACGCCAGCACAAACAGCAGCACGGGAACGGCAAAGATAAAGCGGCTGGGGCGGTCAAAGGCACTGGCTCCGGCGCCTTCCAGCCACAACTGGACACAGAACAGCAAAGAATACAGCGCCAACACCGCCATGATCTGCTTGTCTTCCTGCTGCAGATGCAGCGCCGGGCGAGAATATAGCAGGCTGAAGCTGCCCAGCAGCAGCAGGGCCGCGCCATATGTATAACCGCTTGGTATTACCAGGGCGATGGCACCCATCAGGAACACCGCCAGGCTGGTATAGTTTTGGCTCAAGGCGCTGTCATCGGCTGGCTGACAGGTTATGGCTGCTGATTGACTCATAAATTCATGACCGTGGCGTTGACGAATTCCTGGAAATGGTTGCTTGTTTAAAACGAGGAATGGGAGGCGACCAGGGTGATCCCCCTACCCGAGCTCACTCACGCCTACGCAGCGGGAGTCTATCAGTAGGCATTCTTGTTCACAAATCCCTTGAACACAGTCCAAAAAATAATGCGTAAGTCCAGCCATAACGACCAGTTATTGATGTACCAGAGATCGTGCTCGACCCGGGATTCCATCTTTTCCAGGGTATCGGTTTCACCACGCAGACCATTCACCTGGGCCCAGCCGGTTATGCCCGGCTTGACCTTATGACGCTTCATGTAAGATTCCACCAGATCCATATAATACTCGTTGTGCGCCAGGGCATGAGGCCGAGGACCGACGATAGACATACGCCCCTGTAACACATTGTAAAACTGAGGCAGTTCATCCAGAGAAGTACGGCGTAAAAAGGCACCGATGGGCGTAATACGAGGATCCTGCCGGGTTGCCTGGGTCACCTGGCCCCCCTGCTCTTGATGCACCGTCATAGTACGAAACTTATATACCTTAAAGCTTTTGCCATTCACCCCGGTACGGTACTGCTTGAACAGCACCGGGCCGGGTGAAGTCAGCTTGATGACAACAGCAATCACCAGACATACCGGCACAATCAGCACACTCAGCAGACTACCAATCACCAGGTCTTCCAGCCGCTTGAGCATTTGTGCCATACCATTCATCGGCGTAACACTCAGATCAAAGGCATACTGGCCGGCTACTTCACTAACCCTGTGGTTGAGCAGCTGCATATCAGCGAATTCGGGAATAAAGCGCACTTCCACCGTGTGGTGGCGCAGGGCATGGAATACCGAGCGCACCGCCGGACCCATCTCCAGCGGCACGCAAATCCATACCTCCTGCGCGCCCGACCGGGCTACCCGGCGGGCCAGGCTGATCAAAGCCCCATCGTCCGCAGCCATTGCACCCAGCCGCTGCACGCCGGCAATGCAATAGCCTTCCTCAGGAGTAGAGCGCATGCTCTGCCCTACCCGCAGGATATTATTCCTTGGCCCAACCAGAAATACCGAGCGAGAAGAACGCCCCATACGCCGGGCTTGGCGCAACAGCAACTGAATGGCAACCCGAGCCACACCAGCCAGCATAAAAGAAACCAGTAACGCAGCTCCCACCCACAGACGGGAATACCGATCCGCCGAATGGGTAAGGTACACCACGGAGGCCACCAGGGCCGCTACTCCCAGCCACACCAGGAACTGACGGGCCAGCAAGCTGGAGATACGGGTAATGCGCCAGCGCTCATAGGCACCGATGGTACTGTTGATAAAGGTAACCAGCAGTACCATGATCACAGTGGCCAGCCAGTAACGCTCCGGCAGATTGAAATGGCCAAAACGCCAGCCATGAGCCAGTACCGCGCCGGCCACTAGCGCCAGCGCATCCAGGAATGGCACCATAATCTGAGCCGGATAACGCTCTGTTAATCCCGATGAATGGCGCGCCATAGCAGCTCCAGTATTATTGTTGATTATTTTTCGCCAGCCAATGGCTTAGCAAGGCCTCGTATTCTGCCAGCACTCGAGGCCAGGTAAAACACTTGCGAAAACGAAGCCGGCTGGCACTTTGCATTCGACCAATAGCAGCGTCATTTTTTAACAGATCATCAAACAGCCGAGTACAACCTTCGGTATCGCTAAAATAGGCCGCACCTTCACCTACTACCCAGCGATTGAATGGGTTGTCGTGGGCAATAACGGCACAGCCTGCACCCATGGCCTCCACCAGCGATGGGTTGGTTCCCCCCACTCTATGGCCGTGCAAATAAAAACGGCTGTAACAGCGCAGGGCCTGCACTACCGGAGTATCATAGATAGCCCCGGGAAAGATCACCTCATCACTCGCTGCTGCCAACACTTGGCGATGATAAGGGTTGCTTTCGGGCTGGAAATTGCCAAGCACCACCAACTTGTGGTCACGACGAACCTGACTGAAGGCCGCCACCATTTCCAAAAAGGAATTCTCCGGCTCGGGGCGGGCGATAATAACAGAAAAGCGACCAAGTTCGACTCCGTAGGGCAACAGCAAGCTGGCATCAGCATCAGCCACCTCATCAGCACCATAAGGGATCATAGTAATCTTTTCAGCACTTACACGCGAAGTCAGATGTTCCAAAATCTTGGGATGATCGGCGACCAAATGGTTACCAACCCAGCACCCTGCCCGCTCATTCAGCCAGAACCAACTTTTGGCTAGGATCCCCCATTTATCTCGCTTCCACTCAATGCCATCCATATTGATGATATTGATTTGTCCTTTAAAGCGCTGCAGCAGGTTAAAAATGGCGGTGTTATAGCCTAGGGTCAGGAACAATCCCTCCTGTGACAAGGCATGGCTGGTAGCTCGCCAGTCAAAGATTATCGTTCCCAAGGCACCACTTTGCTGAACTGGAATATGAACACGCCGTACACCTTGCCAAAGACTCTCTGAAACACTGCCTGTACCTGTTTCCTGACAATAAACAGTAACGTTCCAACCCTTTTTCACGAGAAACATAGATAGCCGTTCCGCAAAGGATTCAAAGCCGCCATGTGCGGCAGGAACACCGCGTATACCAAGGATACTTAATTTACGATTCATTCAAGACTTCTTAAGCGTGAGCAATAAATTATAAATAAAGAACACTAGAGAGGCTGGCAATATAAAAAAAAACGCTAACACCCCACAAAAGCGCCGTACAAAAGACATTGGGGGTATAGATACAACATCTATCAACTTTTCTGCAAAACGCACCCAATAAAATGAAGGTGCAATGTCAAGCATGGACTTACGCATCTCAGAAACTTTCTCTGGAGATATGCTTAACTCATAGAGCACATCTGAAAGGTTACTTCGGTCAGCAACCCTACCCGCACCAGTGCTTTCAAGTCTAGCTCCCCATTCATCATCCCAGTTCTGGACTATTGGCAATCCCAATGTTAAACAATCAAAATTTCGTGTTCTGGAGGCATAGTCATTTTCATATCCCTCACCACCCCAAACCAGTGAGATATCAAAACCGGACCAATATTCAAATCGCTTTGAAAAATCTATCCAAGGCAAGAAGATAATATGACTTCTGACATCAGGTGCAACATGCTCTAACAACTGCATTTTTCGCTCCTGCGATACTCCAAAAAAAACCACTCTTATAGATTCATTTATAGTTAGCGCCTTGGATACTTCTTGTAGAACACCCTCCAGATCAAACCAACCATAGGTCCCGCCTAGCCAGCCAATAAGAAAGTTATTATTTGATATTTCACCATCAGCAAGTTCAGAAAGTAAACGCCTACCGCGCTCTCGTGAATACTCCCCCGGTTCTGAGCAACCAAATGGAATTAATGAAATGCGAAAAAAATCCTTTGTAAGTGAAAATGGTGCAACAATGCCCCTATACAAGTCCTCTTGTCGTCGATTAGCCGCTATTATACAATCAAAGGCCACTCCAGCAAAAAGCCCCCGCAATGCATTAAAGTAAGACTTGACCAAGATCTTGATATTTTGGAGTGGAGCACTTGTTTTACTCAGCTCATCCAGCTCTATCCAGTGGGGGACATAACTATCGAGCACAATACGTTTTTGAAAAAAACCAGCAACAATTGCTAAAAAAATAACCAAAGGTCCACCGCCATGCAACAGTATAACATCTGAATAAAGAAACGCTTTAACTACTTCTTTTAACCGATTAACAGATACAAAACTGACATTTTTTGGTAAACACTTGGGAAGTGCAGTTCGTCCACATAAAGATACTTCATGCCCCATTAAAACCAGCTCTTTGGCAAGGGAGAAATATCGCATTTCTGGTCCACGTAGTGTGGAAGCATAATCCCCTTTATATAAAAGAAGAAATTTCATCTCAGCCAAACCCTAACACCACCACAAAAAGAACCAACAGCAAAATAAATCACTTAACAAAGCCACCAGACATAGGATTAAAAAACGACTTTCCAAAATAAAAACAGAAAGAAAACCAAATTGTTACCACTAGAATACCAACGGTAGCAACAGCTAAAATATCTAAAGCACAGAAAAGCCAGCAAGTAACACTACAATTGCCGTTTCAGTTGTAGCAACCCCACCGGCAGCACAGATGTGGCACCAACAAGCATAGCTAAAGGGTATATAGCCAACGTATAAAAAAGTTTATATAAATATCAACATCCCGCAACAGAAAAACAAAAGTAAACGCTGTCAATCCCCATGCAAAAAACCAATAAAAATAGAAATCAGAACATCCAGAAAATTTAACCAGGGACTCAGCAACTGTTTGTATCGGGACATCGCCGTTTCCGCCAACGACCGCTGATGGTAGCCAGATGAGCTTTTCCATTCTGCCAAATTTCCAGATTTTAACGCTGTCACTGCCTCACTCCTAGGATGATCATCCTCCCAATAGCCGGCATTCTTTCTTGGTGGAATGGTGGCGATGCTACCTTTTTTGAGTAGTAGCCGGTGGCCGTCTTTCGTGTCGTAGGCACCATCAGCGGAAACTTGTACAAACCTGCGCCGAAGCGGATTGAGTAAAATTGGCAGCACTTCGTTATCGGCCACGTTTCCAGGCTGACTTCGGCGGCAATCACTTCGTGAGTCTGGGTATCCACGGCGAGGTGCAACTTGCGCCAGACCCGGCGTTTATCCTTACCATGCTTGTGCTGTTTCCACTCGCCTTCACCGAATACCTTCAGGCCGGTGGCATCGATAACCAGGTGGGTCACGGCGCCCTTGCTGGGTAACCGATACTTGATGTCCACGGTCTTTGCCCGCTTGCTGATACTGCTATAGCCGGGCGAGGTCAGCGGTACGTCCATCAGCTGGAAAATGGAGTTGATAACCCCTTCCAGTGTGCGTAACGGCAAGCCAAAGAAGGTCTTGAGCATCAGGGTGGTTTCAATGGCGGTATCGCTACAGTGAAAGCCGCGGCCCCGACCGCCATGGTGCTGTTGGCAATACCAGTTGGTAATGGCCTGCTCGTCTATCCAGAAGGTGAGCGAGCCACGATTGACAGGGCACGATTGTATTGCCGCCAGTTGCTGATGTTGTGTCGTGGCTTGCCCATCACTCTGCTCCCGAATCCGTTCGTTGGAAGATCACGAGCTCAGCAGATAGTTCACTGATTTAGGAAACAACACCGATCGGAACGCAACAAAGTACTATCGAGTTCAACACACAATGGAATATTATTAGTACTTTCAATCATACAAGATCTCCTATTGGTGACCATGCCAAGCTGAAATCTTCATGATCAAGAGTCAAGTTCCTATTATAATATGGATCTTGTATTAAAGTGCTGCCCCACTTATCCTGCATAAATTTCATCTCTTGCTGGAATCGCTTTATTTTTTCAGGAGTATCTTCAGCACCACGACTTACAGACTCATGGTGATATAGTTCTGCGTATGCAGCCCAAACATTACGGTACCCAGCCTCACGAACCTTGAGGCAAAAGTCGACATCATTAAATGCAACTTTAAGGTTAACCTCATCTAACCCTCCAACTTTATCAAAAATGTCTCGTCTAATAAGTAAGCAGGCAGCCGTCACTGCAGAAACAGCTTGCGAAAGCAATAATCTGCTAAAATACCCTACTTCAGACTTTTGATAATACTTATGCGAGTGACCAGCCACCCCTCCAATACCAAGAATCACGCCACCATGCTGCAAGGTGTCATTACTATAATACAGTTTGGCACCAACACATCCAATTTCAGGACGCATCGCATGACTAACCATCTCGGTAAGCCATTCAGAACTGATAACTTCAATATCATTATTCACAAGGCCAACAATGTCACCTTTAGCATGCCTGACGCCATAATTATTTATCGCTGAATAGTTAAAAGGGTGATCGTAACGAATCACCTTTACGCGAGTATCCTCTCTTTGAATTTTTTCGAAAAATTCAAGTGTATCTTGATTAACACTGCCATTATCTAAAATCAGTATCTCGAAGTGAGCATAGTGAGTCTTTGTTAGGATGCTGCGCACACAAGTCTCTGTAATTTCACGGCAGTCACGAGTGGGAATAATGAGGCTAACTAACGGTTCAGGGGAAGGAATAGAGTAACTCACACGGTAAGTATTAGGTACAGTACCACTATCTACCGTAACAAATTTTGACTGCTTCGCAAAGTAATCACGTAGCGCTTTAATACCAGCCTCGGTAGTATAACTCTTTTCTTCTGAACACAGGGCAGTAGAGCCCTCAACTACACGCCAGTGATACAACACCCGAGGTATATGAATAATCTGTTCATCACTTAGGTGTGGGAGACAGCGTAATATTAAATCGTAATCCTGACTACCCTCTAGCCCGATACGAAAGCCTCCAATCTTTTTTAAGATACTATGTCTGTAAACACCGAGGTGTGACACATAGTTCTGCGAAAAAAATAGTTCTGGATTCCAATCGCTCTTAAAATGGGGAGAAAACCGTTTACCCGCCTCATTAATCTTATCTTCATCCGAGTAGATTACACCAGCATCAGGATTACTGAGTATGGCTTCTGCCACATGATAGAGGGCATGTTCCGGTAATAAATCATCATGATCCATTAACGCAACCCAATTACCAGTTGCCAATTCAAGTGCACTGTTCGATGCGGCAGAGATATGGCCATTTTTTTCACGGAATACAATTTTTATCCGGTTATCGTCATTAGCAAAACTCTCGAGCAGTGGACGAATGGTCGGATCTGTGGAAGCATCATCGGCAATGCACAGTTCCCAGTGCGGATAAAGCTGCTTCTGTATCGACTCTATCGCGTCTGTTAACCATTGTGGCTTGGCGTTGTAAGTCGGCATGACGACAGAAATCACAGGTGGATTCTGAATCCGACTTACAGCTGTACGGATCCTATCTCGCATATTATCATCTATTGTATCGAAGCGACGCACCCACTTTGCATAGTCATTACGTTCAAAAGTTTCGGCTTGCATACGAAGCATGAACAAGCGACCATTTCGGAACAGGCCTTTTACACCATCACGCCTATATAAATTTAGCGCCTTTCGCATGATAGTATTTATGCCACCTTCCGACTGTGAGAAGTGATATACCAGCTTAGCCACGTGACGCCATTTCTCTAGCTGGCCTTTGGTCAATGCTTTAGCAAAACGCAATGGTGCTGTTATTCGCCAACTAATTGACTCACGAAGAGCCTTATCGAGTGCATGCAGGGCTTCTATCTCTTTTTCCTGCTCAATCACCTTTCGCTCAAACGAATGCATGGTCTCACTAATTTCGTAAACCTGCTCTTTCTCAGACTGCTCGCTGAATACTTTATCATTCAATACCTTAGCTTCAGCAGAGGTTGCTACTGGAGTGGCCAGGCAAATATATTGGAAATCAAGTGACTCTCTACTCGTCACAAACGATTGAAGGAGCCGCAAAATATTTTTATCCACCCCTGCATCAAACATCGCCTCAAAACCAGCAGGAGCTAGTGTGGTTGAGTTAATATCAGTAATCTTATAGGCACTCTTAGAAAAAAGCTCAACCAGCGTTTTCTTTGTAAAGAAACGAAGATGGGTGCGATCCATTATTCCAAGATCTGTATAATCCCAACGCCCTTCAAGTAACATCGCTCGTATACAGATATGTGCAACATTAGGAACAGATGCAATAACGAATCCGGAGGGAGCCAAATGATTACGAGTCAGCTCCAATACACCTTTTGGATCAGCTATGTGCTCAAGAACATCGCCATAAATCACCACGTCAAACTTTAAGTCAGGGAATTCTACAAAGAAATCCTGAACAAAGCCTTCAAATACATTATCTAGCACCCCCGCAGCAACCTGTGCAGCTTCGTGGGTCGGCTCAACACCAAAAACTCGATGCCCCGCTTCTCGTAATGCAACACCAAGATAGCCAGAAGAACATCCAACCTCCAGGATTTGCAAAGAGCGTCCAACTGATATTTTATCTACAAATTCATAGGCTAGAGTATGGGAGTTATTTTTATTTGAGAGGTCAATTTTTGCCAAATACTTCATTTAAATCATCCGAGATAAAGAGAAAGTTCTATATTTATCCACAACAAGAAATCTTTCAAATTACAGAAAGTTTCACACTCTCAAACTTTATACCAACCAGCCCCCAGCGAACTTTGCTGGAAGAAACAGAAATAATTGCAGCATCGTGCAACCAATGATGTTGCACATGCTCATGAAGATCACCATTAGCAACTGCCGCTAAAAGTGCATACTGTCCATTTGGAAGCATAGGTAACTGAAAGCAAAAGCTTCCCTCAAATTCCTCACCAGACTTAACGCTTTTTTTATTATATGCTGTAAATGGCAAAGTGTTTTCGCCAAATAAATCTTGGCCAAGGCGATCTTTTACAGTAAAACCTATTATAGGTCGGTCAAGATCTGTGTAGGCTCGTGCACGAATATTCAATCGTATCAACTCCCCTCCTTCAAACACTTCTCTTCCGTCTTCACTAAGATTACTCACACGCACGTCAATGATTTCTGCAGATCCTGATTTCCAGCCATTTGCATCGCTAAGATTATTTACAATTTTCAGCTTAGCATCGTAATCAACAAAACCCCGAGAAATTTCACGTCCATTAGTAGTAACCTGTGCATCCGCCTCAATACTAGACTTTTTTGTAACAGAGGAAAGGTTTATCTGCTCACCATAGACTTCTTGCAAGCTATTTTGTAGATAGGCTTCAGACACCTCTTTTGAAGATCCAAACCCTTTAACTTGACCATTAGCCAGCCACAAAGCCTTTTCACAAAGATTCTGCACTGCGGCTGTATCATGGCTCACAAATAGCAAGGTCCCCTTTTGCTGAAAGGAGCGTATAAATCGCATACATTTTTGCGTAAATACTGCATCACCTACGGCTAATGCTTCATCGACTACGAGAATATCGGCATCCACATGTGCAATTACAGCAAATGCCAAACGTACATACATTCCGCTTGAATATGTTTTTACTGGCTGCTCAATGTGCTCTCCAATATCAGCAAATGTGGCAATAGCAGAGAAGCGCTGGTCCACATCTTCCTTTGTCAAACCATATAAGGCGGCAGCCATATATACATTTTCTCGCCCTGTAAATTCGGGATTGAATCCAGCACCTAATTCAAGCAGTGCAGCAACTCGGCCATTAACCTTTATGGTTCCACAAGTAGGATTAAGTATAGAGCAAATCATCTGTAGCAATGTTGACTTGCCTGAGCCATTTTTTCCTATTATTGCTAATGTTTCACCTTTACGAACTTCAAAATCTACATTTCTTAAAGCCCAAAACTCTCGAAAGTATTGCCTTTTCCTACCCAAAATCATTTGCATCAAGCGATCACGCGGCCGGTCATATATATGATAACACTTACCAATACTTTCGACTTTTATGGCAATATCAGAGGACATCAGCAAACCCCTTTCTTGTCTTCTGGAACCATGCAAATCCCAACCAGGCAATTAGAGTTGCGACTAATGTATATACTGTCAGCATGGACCAATTGGGAAGTTTCCCCCAGAAAAGCAAATCTCTAGCTTGCTCTATCACCACTGTAAGAGGATTTAAATATATCAATTTACGATACGTATCTGGTAGTGCTTCCGCTGGATAAAATATTGGCGAGAGAAACATTAGCATCGTCGTAGCAATACCAATAAATTGCGATATATCTCGTAGATACACACCAAGGGCAGCCAACATCCATGAAAGACTCATAACAAGCAGGGTTAATGGCATAAGCAACAACGGTAGTAGAAGAACAGTTGGCTGAGGGACTCCAAACAAAATTACGTATGCGATTAACCACACAAAAAGACTAATTAAAAAATGAAATAGCGCAGCACCCAGTGAAACCCATGGCAGAATATCGATAGGAAATACGACTTTCTTGACATAGTTAACATTAGATAATATCAGGCTTGGCGCACGGTTTATACACTCAGAAAAAAAACTAAACATCATCATGCCAGCAAACAAAACTAGCGCAAACTCTGTTTTAGATTCACTCCCACCAGTCCAACGAGCTTGGAATACAACACTAAATACAAAAGTATATACTGTTAGCATTAACAAGGGATTAAAAAAAGACCAGAGAATACCAAGAAATGATCCTCGGTAACGTCCAACTACCTCTCGTTTGGTAAGAACTTTAATAAGACTACGATTACGCCAGAAGCTAGAAGCCATCTCTCTAGGAGAAATAGAAAAATCCTGCATCAGGCAAAAACCTCAGTATTAGCAAAAAAAGCAGCTGCACTATCCTTTCCTGAAAGAACAGGCTCTATATCTGTGGGCCATTCGACATTAATATCTGGATCATTCCAGATAATCGCTCCCTCACTTTCCAGTGCATAATAGTTTGTAGTTTTGTATAAGAACTCTGCAGTGTCTGATAGCGTTAAAAAGCCATGTGCAAACCCTTCCGGAATCCAAAGTTGGCGCTTGTTTTCTGCTGACAAGTAGACACCAACCCATTTCCCGAAAGTTGGAGAACTCTTACGGATATCTACCGCCACATCAAACACTTCACCCTGCACGACCCTTACCAGCTTACCTTGAGCAAAAGGCGGTAATTGATAATGAAGGCCTCTTAATACCCCTTTTACTGAACGGGAATGATTATCCTGAACAAACTTGACTTCTCTGCCTATAGCATCTTCAAATATTTTTTGGTTAAAGCTCTCGAAAAAAAAACCACGCTCATCACCAAAAACCTTGGGCTCAAATATAATAACTTCCGGGATAGCTGTTTTGATTATATTCATACTCGATATCCTGCTTTAATCATATTCAGAAGATATTGGCCATAACCATTTTTAGTCATCGGCTCAGCCAATTGATGTACCTGCTCGGCATCAATAAAGCCCTTGCGATAGGCAATCTCCTCTGGGCAAGCCACTTTTAGCCCCTGCCGATGTTCTATAGTCTGAATAAAACTACCGGCTTCCATCAGACTGTCGTGCGTGCCGGTGTCCAGCCAGGCGTAGCCCCGTCCCATGGTGGTTACCGCCAATTCTCCTTTCTCCAGATAAACCTTGTTGACATCGGTAATCTCCAGCTCGCCGCGGGGCGAGGGCTTAAGGCTACGGGCTATGTCGATCACCTGGTTATCGTAGAAATACAGGCCGGTTACCGCATAGTTGCTTTTGGGTTGCGCTGGTTTTTCTTCCAGGCTCAAAGCCTGGCCCCGTTCATCAAAATCCACCACGCCGTAGCGTTCAGGATCATGAACATGATAGGCAAACACGGTCGCGCCGGATTCCTGAGCACTGGCTTCTTCCAACTCTTTCTGCAGATTGTGACCAAAGAAGATATTGTCGCCCAGCACCAGAGCACAGGGATCATCACCGATAAAATCGGCACCGATGATAAAGGCCTGAGCCAGGCCATCGGGGCTGGGTTGTACCGCATATTGCAGGTTAAGGCCCCATTGGTTGCCGTCGCCCAGCAGTTGCTCGAAGCGGGGGGTATCCTGAGGTGTGCTGATGATCAAAATATCTTTGATTCCGGCCAGCATCAGAGTGCTGAGCGGGTAGTAGATCATGGGTTTGTCGTACACCGGTAGCAATTGCTTGCTTACCGCCATGGTCACCGGGTAAAGCCGGGTTCCCGAGCCCCCGGCCAGGATTATACCTTTACGTTTACTCATTGATATTGCTCCATGATTTCTGTCAGCATGCGCTTAACACCTTGCTGCCAGTGAGGAAATTCAAGGCCAAATGCTGTTTGTAGTTTGGTGGTATTCAAGCGAGAATTCAGTGGCCGGCTGGCCGGGGTAGGATAAGCACTGGTGAGAATGGGATTCAGCTGCGTCAGCGCCAGTTTAACCCCCGCCTGGCGGGCTTGTTCAAACACGAAACAGGCATAGTCGTACCAGCTAGTTTCACCACCTGCCGCCAGATGATACAGACCGGTCAACTTTGGTTGTGCCATTGCACGATAAATAGCATGAGCCGTTACATCGGCAATAAGCTCGGCACCAGTGGGGGCACCTATCTGATCATTTATTACCCCTAGCTCACTGCGCTCACTGGCAAGGCGCAGCATGGTCTTGGCAAAGTTGTTGCCCCGGGCAGCATACACCCAGCTGGTACGAAAAATCAGATGACGAGAGCAATGGTGCTGTATTGCCAGCTCTCCGGCCAGCTTGGTGGCGCCATAAACATTAAGCGGGGCGGTGACATCGTTTTCCTGCCAGGGAATATCACCCTCACCGTTAAACACATAATCGGTAGAATAATGCACCAGCCAGGCGCCCAATGCTTCGGCCTCCCGAGCCAGCATGGTCACGCTATCGGCGTTGATTTGTCTGGCCTGCTCAGCCTCGCTTTCGGCCTTGTCAACGGCGGTATAAGCAGCAGCATTTACAATCACATCCGGCTTAAGCGCACGAATGGTTTGCGTCAGCCCTTCCGGGTTAGCCAGATCACCGCAATAGTCGGTGGCATGACGATCCAGCGCCGTCAGTTTGCCCAGCGGCGCCAGCGCCCGTTGTAGCTCCCAACCTACTTGGCCGTTTTTGCCCAGTAACAGGATATGCATTATGCCACTCCATATTGCTGACTAATCCAGCTCTGGTAGGCGCCACTCTTGATGTTGTTCACCCACTCGGGGTTTGCCAGGTACCACTCCACCGTCTTGCGAATGCCAGTTTCAAAAGTTTCTTGCGGCTGCCAGCCCAGCTCGCGAGCTATTTTGGCGGCATCGATGGCATAGCGCTGATCGTGCCCAGGGCGGTCGGTCACAAAAGTGATCAGGCCTTTGAAACCTTCCGGACTGCCTTGTAGATTCCCGCCTTCGCGGGAATGACGGTAAGCAGCCATGGAGTTGGGGTTTTCCGGTACCAACTCTTCCAGCAGTTCGCAAATAGCGTGCACCACCTCGATGTTCTGCTTTTCATTGTGGCCGCCTATATTATAGGTCTCGCCGGGCTCGCCTTCGGTTACCACCTTGTACAGGGCACGGGCATGATCTTCCACATACAGCCAATCGCGAATTTGATCACCTTTGCCGTAGATGGGCAAGGGTTTGCCCTCCAGTGCATTGAGGATCACCAACGGGATCAGTTTTTCCGGGAAGTGATAAGGACCGTAGTTGTTGGAACAGTTGGTTACCAGGGTCGGCAGGCCGTAGGTACGCTGCCAGGCGCGCACCAAGTGATCCGAGCTGGCTTTGCTGGCTGAATAGGGAGAGCTGGGGGCGTAGGGGGTCGTTTCGGTAAAGAAGTCGTCGCTGCCGTACAGGTCGCCATAGACTTCGTCGGTAGAGATATGATGAAAGCGAAACGCCGACTTGCGGGTGTCATCCAGCTCATTCCAGTAGTGGCGGGCTGCTTCCAGTAGGGTGTAGGTGCCTACTATGTTGGTGGTAATAAACTCGGCTGGCCCGGTAATGGAACGATCCACATGGCTTTCTGCCGCCAGGTGCATCACCGCATCGGGCTGATGCTCGGCAAACAGAGCCTCCAGACCAGCACGATCACAAATATCCAGCTTAACAAAACTGTAACGAGATGAGCCGGCAATATCGTCAAGAGACTGCAGATTACCTGCATAAGTCAGTTTATCGACATTAACTACGCTATTTTGTGTGTTTTTAATAATATGGCGAACAACTGCAGAACCAATAAAACCTGCTCCGCCGGTAACTAATAACTTCATATTGTATGGTATCTCAACTGAATTAAGTACTCGGGCACGCTACCGCCCAAAGGGTTCAATTGGCCATTCCCCCACGGCCTGGTGCCAGCTTGTTGAGGCGTCAGCTGATGTTCGGTGCCGATGCTTTTGTCATGCTCCCTGAACAGACCGACCTGTTAGGCACCACTTCATCCTCTGGAGTCAACCAGCTGAAGGTGGTGTTGACTTACTTTGATTAAAGGAAATTACCAATGAGCAAATAATATCCGGGCGCAGTTTACTAAATCAGGCTGATTTATTAAACCCTAAGCGTATTCTCATAAAAAATATGCTTCAAATTCAATCACAAACAGATTAAATAAGAATTAATATCAATAACAGAAATTGTTTCCTTGCACAGTCTCGCTACAGCTTCATGCAGAAACAACATCATTTCAGCTTGAATGTGACTATTCCGTTCAGTTGTCGCCAAAATCTGTCTCCTAGCGAAGGCTGCCGCCGTGAGGAAAACACTGAGAATACAAAGCGATGAGCCCCCTTCTTTCGTGATCCCGCCGGTATGAGTCCGGGAATAACAGTGTATACAAAAATAAATATATAGAATGGAGGGCGACAATATCAGACGGAAATGGCTGTTACGCCGTCGGTCGGCAAAGGCTTGTACCTGTATTTGCCGACCGATATAAGTAGCTCACTCTGTCCGATTCCCGGCCAGCCGCTCTCCCAGATGGAACAGGTTGAACTCGCCGGGTTGCATCTTGTGCCACTGTTCGTTGTTGGTCAGCGGCTGGGTGGTTATCACCGTCACCACATCGTTGGGAGTGGTCTCTTTCTGGAAATCGATTTCCACATCCTCGTCGATCAGATGAGCCGGACCGAAGGGCGCGCGGCGGGTGATCCAGTGCAGGTTGTTGCTGCAATAGGTCATCACATACTCACCATCCGACAGCAGCATATTGAACACCCCCAAGCCGCGCAGGAGATCGCACAAGCTGGCCACGTAGCGGAACATAGCCGCCATGTTGCCGGGCTTACGCGGGTATTTCTGTTCCAGCTCGTGCAGCAGCCAGCAGAAGGCCAGCTCGCTGTCGGTATCGCCCACCGGCCTATGCCGGCCCGTATTGAGCTTTTTATAACCGGTAAGCTGACCGTTATGGGCAAAGGTCCAGTAACGCCCCCACAGCTCCCGGGTGAATGGATGGGTGTTTTCCAGGGCGATGCCACCCCGGTTGGCCTGACGGATATGGCTTACCACGGCGCAGCTCTTGATCGGATATTCCTGCACCAGGGTTGCGATACGCGACTGACTGGAAGGCGCCGGATCCTTGAAGGTTCGCAGGCCCTTGCCTTCGTAAAAAACGATGCCCCAGCCGTCCTTGTGGGGGCCGGTGCGGCCGCCCCGTTGCATCAGGCCGGTAAAGCTGAAGCAGATATCGGTGGGCACATTGGCGCTCATGCCGAGCAGTTCACACATGGTTTGCTTTCCTTAGCCCTGTTCCATTTCTTTTTCCACCAGCTGGATCAGGATGTGGATTATCTTGATATGCACTTCCTGAATGCGATCCGCATAACCGAAATGGGGCACCCGGATCTCCACATCACTCAGCCCTGCCATCTTGCCGCCATCCTTGCCGGTGAGGGCAATCACCCTGATGCCCTTGGCCCGGGCCGCTTCAATCGCCTTGAGAATGTTGCCGGAGTTACCGCTGGTGGACAGGCCGAACAACACGTCCCCTTCCCGGCCTACCGCTTCCAAATAGCGGGAGAACACATATTCATAGCCGAAGTCGTTGGAGACGCAGGAAATATGGCTGGGATCGGAAATGGCGATGGCCGGATAACCTGGGCGGTTTTCCCGGTAACGGCCGGTGAGCTCTTCGGCAAAATGCATGGCATCACAGTGAGAGCCGCCGTTACCGCAAGACAACACCTTGCCACCCGCCTTGAAGCTGTCGGCCAACAAACGGGCGGCCTGTTCGATGGCCTGGATATTGGCGTCATCCTGCAAGAAATGTTGCAGCACGCTGGCCGCTTCGGTGAGCTCATTACGGATCAGATCCTGGTACATGCAAAGGCCTCTCACTAGCGATAAAGGGGCATTTTGGCATAAGGGGGAAAAATGGGGAAGGACAGGGAGAGGTATGCACCACCACCACTCACAGGTACGCGCATTTAAATAACGGATCCGAACACTGCTACAGCGAGCGGGTGCCACACGCTGCCGAGAGTGATCGACTATTTGGAACCGTTATTTAACCCAAACGATCCTTGATTTAAACAACCGTATGAATTACAACTAAGGAACACGACAGGTCAGACCTCTCACTGGTTACACGTTACAAGGAGTTGTTTATGGTTACCGCCCTTTCACTGCTGCTTGCCTGGGGAATGCTGGCGCATCGTCAAGCCAGCCTCCTGGCCGGCACCCTGCTCACCGCCGTGATCCTGGCCATGGGCACGACCCTGGGTCAGGTAGCTCCGGTTGTCTGGTTGATTTTTGCCGTGCCGGCGGTCGTACTCAACCTTTCTTCCCTGCGTCAGAGCCTGCTGAGCCGCCCGCTGCTCAAACTGTACAAAGGGCTGATGCCGGAGATGTCCGATACCGAGAAAGAAGCCATCGAAGCCGGCACCACTTGGTGGGAGACCGAGCTGTTTCGTGGCAGGCCCGACTGGCAAACCCTGCACAACTACCCCCGGCCCTGCTTAAGCGAGGAAGAGCAGGCCTTTATGGATGGTCCGGTCGAAACCGTGTGCCGCATGACCAGCGACTGGGAGGTGACCCACGAGCGGGCCGATCTGTCACCCGAGGTATGGGCCTATTTAAAAGAACACAAATTCTTCGCCATGATCATTAAAAAAGAATACGGCGGCCTGGCCTTCTCAGCCTATGCCCAGTCCCGAGTATTACAAAAGCTGTGCAGCACCAGCGCCGTGCTGGCCTCCACCGTCGGCGTGCCCAACTCGCTGGGCCCGGGCGAGCTGCTACAGCACTACGGCACCAAAGAGCAGAAAGATCATTACCTGCCCCGCCTGGCCCGAGGCGAAGAGATCCCCTGCTTCGCCCTGACCAGCCCTGAAGCGGGCTCAGATGCCGGCGCCATCCCCGACTTTGGCGTGGTATGCATGGGCGAGTGGCAGGGGGAACCGGTGCTGGGCATGCGCCTGACCTGGAACAAACGCTACATCACCCTGGCACCGGTGGCCACCGTGCTGGGGCTGGCCTTTAAACTCAGGGATCCGGATGGACTGCTGGGCGGAGTGGAGGAGCTCGGCATCACCTGTGCCCTTATCCCCACCCGCACCCCGGGGGTGGAGATCGGTCGTCGCCACTTCCCACTGAATGTGCCGTTCCAGAACGGTCCGACCCGGGGCCATGAAGTATTCGTGCCCATCGACACTATCATCGGCGGCAAGGAGATGGCCGGCCAGGGCTGGCGCATGCTGGTGGAATGCCTGTCCGTGGGCCGGGGCATCACCCTGCCCTCCAACGCCACCGGCGGCGCCAAAGCGGTCGCCCTGGCCTCCGGCGCCTACAGCCGCATCCGCCGCCAGTTCAAGCTGCCGATCGGCCGGATGGAAGGCATAGAAGAGCCGCTGGCCCGCCTGGGGGGCAATGCCTACCTGATGGATGCCGCAAGCATGCTGACGGTCACCGGCATCGATCTGGGCGAAAAACCTTCAGTGATCTCCGCCATCGTCAAATACCATCTCACCGACCGCGGCCAGCGCAGCATCATCGACGCCATGGATATCCACGGCGGCAAGGGCATCTGCATGGGGCCGAACAACTACCTGGCCCGGGGTTATCAGGGCGCCCCCATCGCCATTACCGTGGAAGGCGCCAATATCCTCACCCGTAGCATGATCATCTACGGCCAGGGCGCCATTCGCTGCCATCCCTACGTACTAGCGGAAATGCTGTCGGTACGGGAGCCGGATGCCCAGAAGGCGCTGACCCAGTTCGACCAGGCGCTGTTCGGCCACCTTGGCTTTGCCCTGGCCAACCTGGTACGCAGTGTCTGGTTCGGCTGGACCGGTGCTCGCCTGAGCCAGGCACCGGTCAACGACAGCACCGCCCGCTACTACCGGCAGATGAACCGCTTCAGCGCCAACCTGGGGCTGCTGTCCGACATCGCCATGGCCACCCTGGGCGGTGATCTCAAGCGCAAGGAACGGCTGTCCGCCCGCCTGGGGGACATCCTCAGTCAGCTGTATTTGGTGTCGGCGACGCTCAAGCGCTTCAATGATGAAGGCCGCCCGGCCGAGGTGTTGCCGCTGGTGCACTGGGCCTGTCAGGATGGACTTTATCGCGCCCAGACGGCGCTGGACGAGCTGCTCGACAATTTCCCCGCCCGCGGCCTGGCCTGGATGCTGAAGCGCCTGCTGCGGCCCTTCGGCAAGCCGCTCAAGCGCCCAGGCGATCGGCTGGACCATCAGGTAGCCCGCCTGTTGCAAAGCCCCAACCCGGCGCGAAACAGCCTGGCAACCGACCTGTACCTGACCGCGGAAGCAGGCAACCCTCTGGGTATGCTGGAGCAGGCGCTGCGCGATATCATCGACGCCGAGCCGCTGTTCGACAAAGTGGTGCACGCCCTGGGCCGCCGTCCCTTTACCATGCTGGACAAAGTCGCCGAAGACGGCCTGGCCGCCGGGATTCTGACCCAGGTCGAGGCCCGTCAACTGGCCCAGGCAGAAGTCAGCCGGCTGCGCACCATCAATGTGGATGACTTCGATCCCCTGGAACTGGTGGCCAACAAGGCGCTGTTTGACGACAGCCTGCTAAACAGAGCAGCCTGACCTTAAGGGAGCAAGCAGGAGTCATCGCCGCGACCTGCTCCCTGTCCCCCGACAATCAGCCTGACGCCCTGCCCGGCCAGGGAATCAGCCCATGCCCTGGCCATACCGCTAATTTTGAGTACAATGTGTAAATATTTTTAATACAATTAACTCACAGGTCTGGCCAATGGACGTAAAACCCCGCATCGCGACATTGATTTCTCACCTGCAGCAAGGTCTGCTGGAGCGGGATACCCCTGCCAGGCTGGCATTGCTGGCTGCGCTGGGCGGCGAACACCTGCTATTACTCGGCCCACCCGGCACAGCCAAGAGCGAACTGGCACGACGCCTGCACACCCTAGTGAGTAGCGGCGGCTATTTTGAACGGCTGCTGACCCGCTTCTCAGTACCGGAAGAGCTGTTTGGCCCCCTATCTATCAAGGCCCTGGAGCAGGATAACTACCTGCGCCAGACCAAAGGCTACCTGCCGGACGCCGCCATCGCCTTTATCGATGAAATATTCAAAGCCAACAGCGCCATCCTCAACAGCCTGCTCACCCTGCTCAATGAACGTCGTTTTGACAACGGCAACACCCGGCTGCCGGTACCGCTGATCTCAGTCATCGCCGCCAGCAATGAGCTACCGGAAGGCGCCGAACTCAATGCCCTGTATGACCGTTTCCTGCTGCGCTTTCAGGTGGCGCCGGTCAGCGACGCTGCCTTTACCACCCTGCTGACCCTCGATCATGACTACCAGGCGCCACCGGCCGAACAACAGCTGACCAGCGAAGCGCTGGCGACCATCCGTACCCGAGCCGAACAGCTGTCGTTGTCCCCCGCCCTGATCCGGCTGCTGCTGCAGCTGCGCCATTTTCTGACCGAGCAGCAAATCCCGGTATCGGATCGCCGCTGGCGCAAGGTGGTCAAGCTGCTCAAGGTGTCCGCCTTCTGCAACGGAGAGACCGAAGCCGGGCTGCTCGATACTTGGCTGTTGCCCCATTGCTTGTGGCAGCAACCGGAACAATTTGTCCGTCTGGAGCAATGGCTGCACACGCATATCGGCACCGATCCCGGTTTCAGCCCGGAACTGATCACGAATATGGTGGACAGCTGGCAACAACGGCTGGAGCAGGACGCGGATCCGGTACTGCCGGCGCTCAACGAGCAGGGCTACCAACTTTATCTGGACGAACTGGGCCAGCCGGTAACCGAGCGGGAAGGCCAGCGGCCCCGCCGCAACGCCGCAGGCCAAGCGCTCTACCGACAGCCCCGGCTGCCGGATGCCTGTTTTACCGCCGATGAAATTCGCAATCTGGGCGGCGACCTGGGGCAATACCAGCCGCTGATGGAAACGTATCAGCGGCCTACGGCCTTGCGGACCAGGTCCTGGCCGGCGGCCCATATCGCCGCCCGCCTGCGTCAGCTCGATGAACGGCTCGACGAACTGACCTGCTATCTCGACTGGCTCGTCCAGCAGCTGAACGGCTTGGCAGACAGGCTCGAGCGCCACCTGTGGTTGAGTCACGAGCTCGGTAGGCAGGCCCGCCAGCAACTGGCCCGTCAGCATCAACTGCTTGGTCAGCAGCAGGAACGGCTGCTGCAACTACGCCGAGACTTCGCCGCCCTGCCGGCCGAGGGCTGAGTCATGTCCGTCCCCCTGCCTCCAGGGCTGGCGTCGCTTGCCGCCCTGCCGGAAAACCTGTTCAGCTTGGTGGTCACCCATTCCCTGGGCAGCCTGCTGCCCAGGGCCGGTTATGTACTAGACTGGCTGGCCAGTGTGGATGAGGGGCTGGTTCCCCCGAGCGGAACCTGGCTCGGCAGCAGCACGGAGCGGCGTATCCGCCAGCTGCTGGTGCGTTCGGGTGCACTCGGCTATTGCAAGCAGACTCCGGAAGTCGCCCAGGCAGTGGCGCAGGATATCCTGCTGGTGCTGGAGCAGGTAGAACTGTCGTGGCCAGCCACCGCCGCCCTGCTGACCCACAGCGGGATACCGGCCATCCGTAGTGAACAGCAGGCCCGGGCCCGCCATACCCGATGCGAGCTTAATAAGCTGGCCGAACAATGGCAGCACAGGGTTCTGCTGTGGCAAACCCTGCAAAAAGTTGCGGAAGAGCTCGGTATAGCCCCGGCCATAGGTACTGAAACGGACTGCGGACAGCTCCGGGATCGGGCCTGGTTCGATCTGCTGCGCCTGCAGCAGTGGGTCGCCCAAATCCAGCAACTACAACGATTGCTGGCACTGCTTGGCCAGCAGCGTCCCGATCCTGAACAAAGCGCCACCCTGAGCAAGCTTCAGCAACAGATGAGCCCCCGTGAGCAAGGACCCCTGCAGCGTATCCTGCCGGGTATCCCGATGGAAACCCAGGGCATTACCCGTTCCGACGACTTGGCGCGGATGCTGCCACTGGAAGCCGCCTTTATGGGCCACAGTATGCTGAACCTGCTGTGGCACGCCCGCCGGGCCGAGCAGGGCCTGCTGAGTTACGCAGTGGCAGGAGTCATGCCCATTAACGCCGGCAACGACTGGCCCAGCCCCAGGACCGATCAGGGCACAGGTCAGGGTCAGGGCCTGCGGCATGGACCGCTGATTCTTTGCCTTGACACCTCGGCCTCCATGCACGGCCTGGCGGAGCAGGTGTCCAAAGCCATGGTACTGGAAGCCCTGCGTCTGGCCAAGAAACAGCACAGAAGCTGCCTGGTGTATCTGTTCGGTGGCGAAGGTGAACTGCTTACCCTGGACAATCAGAGACTCACGCTGCCCGAACTGCTGGATATGCTGCGCGGTTCCTTCAGCGGCGGTACCGATGTCAGTACCCCGCTGACCGCAGCCCTGCAACGACTGCGGCGGCAGGAATGGCAGCAGGCCGATATTTTGCTGGTCAGCGACGGCGAGTTCCAGGTCTCCGCCGAACTGCACCAAATGGTGGCCAAGGCCAAAGAACGGCGCGGGGTGCGGCTGTTCGGTTTGCAGCTCGGCTACGCTACCGCCCTGCATGCCATACGCCAGCTGTGCGAGCCCGTGCACCTGTTCAACGACTGGCGCAGCCTGGAGCAAGCTGCCAACCAGGTCTGAGCCGGCTATTCCCGGCGTACTAGTACCAGGCGGGACTGGCCGGGACCGAAATAATCCGGCACCCGTTGTTCCTGTTCAAAACCGAGTCGCTGGTACAGTCTTACCGCAGGGCTCTCCGGTGCTACCGTCAACCGCCACTGCCGGCAGCCGGCCTGCGCCATGCCGGTGAATAGCCGCTGCAACAGGGCTCCGGCGATGCCCGCCCCCCGATATGCATCGGCCACCGCCAGCGACAGCACCCAGCCTTGCCCAGGGACAGTCCCTACCCCGCCCAGACAATAGCCGGCGAGTTCACCGCCGGGCGATTCGGCCACCAGCAGCAGCTCCGGCCATAGATCCAGCGCCTGACGAAAAAAGAAATCCGGATAACCATGTTCGCCAAAAGCCGCCTGTTCAAGCCTAAACATGGCTGCCAAATCCCGATGAACTGCGGTTCTTATCTGCACCTGTCCTCCCTTTAGGATGATGCGGGTACTGCATCAGCCCCCTAAGTATGATGTTGGATAATCCTGATTATTCCAACGAAATCAACCCTGAATACAGACTCGCCTTAATCCAGAGCCACCGGCGAGCTGGTCACTCACAAGCGGTATCACCGACGGGAGCGGCAAGACAGCAAGTGACGGTTAAATAATCACCAATACAGCCTCATGCACTAAGCTCTAATAGAGACTGTACTGGAGCTGGATCTATGCATTGGCGCACTATGTTACTGCTGTGGCTGCTGCTGGGTACCACGGCCATGGCCGAGGAGCGCTATTGGCAACTGGATATCAAGGGTGCCATAGGCCCGGGTACCTCGGACTTTCTGGTCACCGAACTCCAGGAAGCACAGAGTGCCCAACCCGCCTTCATCCTGTTCACTATGGATACCCCCGGCGGCCTGTACAGCGCGACCCGGGATATTATCCAGGCCATGCTGGAGTCCAGTGTGCCCGTGGTAGTCTACGTTGCCCCGGGCGGGTCCCGGGCCGCCTCGGCCGGTACCTATATTCTCTATGCCAGCCATGTGGCCGCCATGGCCCCCGGCACCCATCTGGGGGCCGCCACCCCGGTGCAGATAGGCGGGCCCGGTACCTCCCCCCCACAACAGGACAAAGATAAAAAAGAAAAAGAGGAAGAAGAGGGAGAAGCGCCATCGCCCGAAGGCGGTGCCATGGAGCGCAAGACCCTGAATGACGCCGTGGCCTATATCCGTTCGCTGGCCCAGTTACGCGGCCGCAATGCCGAATGGGCCGAGCTGGCGGTACGCGACGCCGCCACCCTGACCGCCAGCGAGGCCCTGGAGCAAAACGTCATCGAACTGCTGGTGGCCGATGTGCCCGCCCTGCTGACCGCCCTCGATGGCCGGGAAATCAAAGTCAATGAACATAGCCTCACCCTGAACACTCAGGGGCTGATCGCCGAGGCACGGCAACCCGACTGGCGCCAGCGCTTTATCATGATCATCACCAACCCCAATATCGCCTATATCCTGATGCTGGTGGGCATGTACGGCCTGTTGCTGGAATTCTACAGCCCTGGTTTCGGCGTAGCCGGCGTGATCGGCGCCATCTGCCTGTTGTTGGCACTGCTGGCCCTGCAAATGCTGCCGGTCAGCACCGCCGGGCTGGCGCTGATCCTGCTGGGCCTGGCCTTGATGATCGCCGAGGCCCTGGCACCCAGCTTCGGCATCCTCGGCGGAGGGGGCCTGGTCGCCTTCGCCATCGGCTCGGTGCTGTTGTTCGACACCCCGGATCAGGCGTTTCGCATCGCCTGGCCCTTTGTGGCGGCCTTTACCCTGTTTTCCCTGACCCTGATCGTGGTGGTGGTGAGGCTGATCGTGAAACAACGCAGGGCCGCCCCCGTGTCCGGCAGCGACAGCATGATCGGCATGACAGGCATCAGCCTGACCGCCATCGATCCCACCGGCACCGTGCTGGTTGCCGGTGAGCGCTGGCAGGCCCATAGCCAGTTACCCATAGCTCAAAACAGAACCGTAGTGGTGCTGTCGGTGCACGACCTTGAACTCAAGGTCGAAGCCGCTCAGGAGGAAGCCCAATGATCATCGACTTTATCTATTTGCAGCTGTTGCTCGCCATCCTGGTGGTCATGCTGTTTACCAGCATGTTCCGCATCCTGCGCGAATATGAGCGGGGGGTAATCTTCCTGCTCGGTCGTTTCTACAAGATAAAAGGACCCGGATTGATACTGGTGATCCCCTTTGTACAACAAATAGTACGGGTCGACTTACGCATCGTGACCATGGATATTCCTTCCCAGGATGTGATCTCCAAGGACAACGTCACTGTCCGGGTCAATGCGGTGCTCTACTTTAGGGTGATGGATCCGCAAAAGGCCATCATCAATGTGGAAAACTTCCTGGAGGCCACCAGCCAGCTGGCGCAGACCACCATGCGCTCGGTGCTGGGCCAGCACGAGCTGGACGAGATCCTCTCCGCCCGGGACACCCTGAATGCGGATTTGCAACGCATCCTGGATCAGAGTACCGATGCCTGGGGGATCAAGGTCAGCACGGTGGAAATCAAGCACGTGGATCTGGATGAGTCGATGATCCGGGCCATCGCCCGCCAGGCAGAAGCCGAGCGGGCCCGACGCGCCAAGGTGATCCATGCCACCGGCGAGCTGGAAGCCTCCAAGCAGTTGCTGGAAGCGGCACGCATGCTGGGGCAACAGCCCGAGGCCATCCAACTGCGCTACCTGCAGACCCTGACCGAGATCAGCAGCGAAAACAGCAAGGTGATCGTCTTCCCCCTGCCCATGGAGCTGGGCCGGATACTACAGGAAATGGCCTCTGCGACGTCGCATACCGAGGACCCCCAGTCACCGAGTGAAATCACCTGAGCATGTAGGAGGCCCAACCCCGGGCCGATTGGCCGCAGGCCATATCAAACACCATCGCGGCTGGGTCGCCACTCCCACAACGATGCGCTGGGTACAGGCCGCGCATTCTTGCTATATAATGACCGGCATTTGAGATATCGGCTCAGGAGCCATAGATGTTATTGACTTCCGCCTACGGGCAGGGTGATTCCTCTTTCCAGGCCGCCGGTGGCGAACCCGGCCTCCGCCGGCTGGTAGAAGACTTTTACCGCGCCATGGACCAGCGCCCGGATGCGGCCCATATCCGCGCCATGCATCCCCAGGACCTAACCGCAAGCAAAGACAAGCTGGCCCGCTTTTTGTGCGGCTGGCTGGGCGGCCCCTCGCTGTACCGGGAAAAATACGGCCCCATCAGCATACCCCAGGCGCATCGCCACCTAGCCATCGGCGTAGCCGAACGGGACACCTGGCTGGCCTGCATGGCCGAGGCCCTGGAACAACAACCGTTTGCCGAGGAGTTCTGAGAATACCTGTTGCGCGCCTTAAGCGTGCCGGCCGAACGCTGCCGCAATCAGGACTGAAGCGGCAAGTCCGTAGGTCGTGCCTGGGGCCGACAACGGTTAGAACAGGGAATGGGGAGCGGCATTTTGTGGGTCACAATTTATTCTGACAACAAACTGTCAAGTTGAAACCTGACCCACGGCAGCAATAGGAAGCTCAAGGAGGTCAGCTTCCCACTTCCAGCTTTTGGCTGCTGGCTTTTAGCTCGTCGTATCCAGCGGCGCGAAGCTTTTCACCAGCTCATCCAGGGCCTTGAGCTGAGCCAGGAAAGGTTCGAGCTTGGCCAGCGGCAGGGCGCTGGGACCATCGCACTTGGCGCGATCGGGGTCCTGGTGAGCCTCCAGGAACAGGCCGGCCAGTCCGGTGGCCAGACCGGCACGGGCCAGATCCACCACCTGTTCCCGGCGCCCGCCGGAGGCCTCGCCCAGAGGATCCCGGCATTGCAGGGCGTGGGTCACGTCAAAGATGATAGGCGCGCCGCCGGTGGCTTTTTTCATTACCCCGAAACCGAGCATGTCTACCACCAGGTTATCGTAACCAAAATTGGCACCCCGTTCGCACAGGATCAGCTGGTCGTTGCCACACTCGATAAACTTGTCGACAATGTTCTTCATCTGCCCCGGGCTTAAAAACTGGGGCTTCTTGATGTTGATCACCCGCCCGGTCCTGGCCATGGCTTCCACCAGATCGGTCTGGCGGGCCAGGAAGGCCGGAAGCTGGATGACATCGGCCACCTCCGCCACGGTTGCCGCCTGCCAGGGCTCGTGCAGATCGGTGATCACCGGTACCTTGAAGGTATCCTTGATCTCGGCCAACAGCTTCATGCCCTCTTCCAGGCCCGGACCACGGAAGGAATGGATGGAAGAACGGTTGGCCTTGTCCCAGCTGGCCTTGAACACATAGGGAATACCCAGTTTGTCGGTCACCTGCACATAGTGCTCGCAGGCCTTCAACGCCAGCTCCCGGGACTCCAGTACATTGATGCCGCCAAACAGCACGAAGGGCTTGTCGTTGGCAACGGAAATCTGATCGATAGTTACGGTTTTCATCTCGGCTCCTAATGGAGGGTGTGAGGGCCCAGATCGAGGGCCGCTATCTGGGCTTGCAGCACGTCGGCGATCGGATCATCGGGACAGTGCTGGATAAAAAATTCAAAATCCTTGGCGGCAAGTTGATCGCAGTCGAGCTGCTCGAACAAAAACCCCCTGTCACGGATTTCATAGGGGCATTCCGGCTTGAGCAGCAGCAACAGCTGGCTGCAGGCCAGGGCCTGGGAAAACTGCTTATCAAAAAGGAAGGCGGCCTTGGTGACGTTGATCAGCCTCTCCAGGATATCGGCCTTGTCCGCCGCCTGCAGATGCTCGGGAGTGACCTTGGCCAGGTTGCCCAAGGTGCCGCGCAACAGTTTTTCCATCTCCCCGGGCTCGAGCCTCCGGCCGGTGAAGGGATCGATGATCTGCGCTTCTCCCTGCCGCCACAGGCGCACCAGGAAATGGCCGGGAAAACAGATGCCTTCGGCGCGGATCCGGTGCCTGTCACACAGGTGCAGCAGCAATATTCCCAGGGTCACCGGCAGTCCCTTACGCCGCTCCAGCACCCGATCCAACAAGGCATTATCGATGGAGAAAAAACGTTCCCAGTCCCCGCTAAAGCCCTGCTGCCGATACAAGCCCTCAAGCAGTTCATTCGCATCCGGTTCGGCGCCCAGCTGTTGGACCAGCGTCAATTCCAGCTCCAGCAGCCGGAATTCTGCCTTATCCCTGACCTTACAACCATAGAGACTTTCCACCACGTCCAGCGCCAGGGTCATCAGGCTGCGTTCATTCAACGTCTGCCAGTGGCTGCTTACCTTGCTTTTCAACATAGTTCCTCCCCGGGCCAGCGCCCCAGGGTGACGCGCTCCTGTCCCCCCAGATCCCGTAGACTCTCTACCTGTTTATAACCCCGTTCGACAAAGCTCTGGCGCACCGCCGTCCCCTGCTGCCAACCATGCTCCAGCAACAACCAGCCACCCTGCTGCAAGAAATCGGGAGCCTGAATAATAAGCGTAATCAGATCCGCCATCCCCTGCTGTCCGGCCACCAGGGCAGAGGCCGGCTCGAAACGCACATCGCCGGCGTGCAGGTGAGGATCGGCGACATCGATATAGGGGGGATTGGACACTATCATATCGAAGCGCAAACCGGTCAGGGGTGCAAACCAGCTGCCCTGTTTCACCTCTATAGGCAAACCCAGGCGGGCACTGTTGCGGCGCGCCAGGGCCGCCGCCTGTGAATTAAACTCCACCGCCCATACCTTGTCTTGCGGCCGTTCGCTCTTCAGTGCCAGGGCAATGGCACCGGTGCCGGTCCCCAGATCCACCAGGGTGGCCGGCCTTTCCGGCAGGCGGGACAAGGCGGCTTCCACCAGGGTTTCCGTATCCGGCCTGGGGATCAGGGTAGCGGCCGACACTTCCAGGCTGAGCGACCAGAACTCCTTTTCGCCCAGAATATGAGCCATCGGCTCGCCGTTAAGCCGGCGTTGCACCAGGGCTTCCAGTGCCACCAGCTGGGCTTCATCCGGTTCGAATTCGGGCCAGGTCAGCAAAAAGCTGCGCGGTTTACCCAGCACCCGGCACAACAGCAGCTCGGTATCCAGCGCGGCCGATTCACTCTCGTGCAGCCGTCGGCGGAGCTGTTGTTTCAGGGCGTCCAGGCGCATCAGTGTTCCGCCAGCGCAGCCAGCATATCGGCTTGGTATTCCTGCACTATCGGTTGGGTCAGCATATCCAGTTGGCCTTCCAGCACTTCGTTCAGCCGGTACAGGGTCAGGTTGATACGGTGATCCGATACCCGCCCCTGGGGGTAATTATAGGTGCGGATCCGATCCGAACGGTCGCCCGAACCCAGCAGGTTGCGGCGGGTGCTCTGCTCCTCGGCATGGCGCTTGTCCTGCTCCATCTGGGCCAGGCGCGAGGCCAGCACCGCCATCGCCTTGGCACGGTTCTTATGCTGGGAACGCTCGTCCTGGCACTCCACCACCATGCCGGTGGGCAGGTGGGTGATGCGGATGGCGGAGTCGGTCTTGTTGACGTGCTGACCACCGGCACCGGAGGCGCGAAAGGTGTCAACCTTGAGATCGGCGCTGTTGATCTCCGGCGCCTCCGTCTCCGGCACCTCCGGCAGCACGGCGACGGTACAGGCGGAGGTATGGATACGCCCCTGGGATTCGGTTTCAGGTACCCGCTGCACCCGGTGACCACCGGACTCGAACTTGAGCCTGCCATAGACACCCGGGCCCTCGATACGGGCAATGATTTCCTTGAAACCGCCGTGTTCACCCTCGCTGGCACTGACCACTTCCAGCCGCCAGCGCTGCTGTTCGGCATACCGACTGTACATCCGGAACAGGTCACCGGCAAAAATGGCCGCCTCGTCACCGCCAGCACCGGCGCGGATCTCCAGGAAACAGTTATTGTCGTCTTTCGGATCCTTGGGCAACAGCAGGATCTGCAGCTCGTGGCTCAGGGTCTCTATGGTGATCCTGGCACTATCGATTTCTTCTGCCGCCATCATTCTCAACTCGCTATCCTCTTCCGCCAACATCTCTTCGGCCGCGGTCAGATCTTCTTGGGCCTGTTGATAACGGCGAAAACAGCCGACCACATCTTCGAGCTGGGCATATTCACGGGTCAAGGTCCGATATTTTTCCTGATTATTGATGATCGCAGGCTCACCCAGCAGGGCCTGCACCTCTTCATAACGCTCCAGCAGGCCTTCCAGTTTTTTCAGTATCGATATGTTCATTATGGTGTCTCGCCGCTGTCGGCTGTATTAACGCTGATTAATGCCCAGGCTTTGGGCCAGCACGGCCAGCATTTCCTGATCGCCGTCCTTGCCTGCCTGGCCAAGGGCCTGGGTAGGGGTATGTATCAACTTGTTGGTCAGCCGCCGGGCCAGCTGCCGCACCACCTTGGCCGCCTCCTCGCCCTGGGCAAGGGACTGCAAAGCCCGCTCCAGCTCCTGCTGCTGCACCACATCGGCCTGGGCCCGGTAGTCTCGGATAAGATCCACCGACTGGAGGGAGCGGAACCAGCCCATAAAGGCATCCCGCTCTTCCAGGATAATACGCTCGGCCTGGCCGGCGGCCCGTTTTCTGGCTTCCTGGTTCTGCTCGATAATGCCCTGCAGATCGTCGACCGTATAAAGATAGGCATCACCCAGCTCGTCTACCTCCGGCTCTATGTCCCGGGGCACCGCGATATCCACCAGCAGGATGGGGTTATGGCGACGGGCCTTGAGCGCCCGCTCCACCATGCCCTTACCGATGATCGGCAGCGGGCTGGCGGTGGAGCTGATCACAATATCGGCCTGGGACAGATATTCCGGGATCTGCTCCAGGGTCATCACCTGGGCACCAAACTCCTGGGCCAGGCCCTGGGCCCGCTCCAGGGTGCGGTTGGCGACCATCATACGGGTCACCGACTGCTCTTTTAAATGACGAGCCACCAGCTCGACGGTCTCGCCGGCGCCGACCAGCAGCACCCGGGTGTTGCTTAAATCGGAAAAGATCCGCTTGGCCAGGTTGACCGCAGCGAAAGCGACAGAAACGGCGCTGGCACCGATCTCGGTTTCGGTGCGTACCCGCTTGGCCACCGAAAAGGATTTCTGGAATAACCGCTCCAGTATCCCCCTGAGGCTGCCCACCTGGTGGGACTGGCTGTAGGCCTGCTTGATTTGCCCGAGGATCTGCGGTTCACCCAGCACCAGGGAATCCAGGCCGCAGGCGACCCGCATCAGGTGACGCACGGCCTCTTCGCCATGGTGCTGATACAGGCAGGAGGTCAGCTCATCGCCGTCCAGCCGGTGAAACTGTTGCAGCCAGTGGCGCACCTGCTCACCCTCCCCCTCGTTCAGGGAGCAATACAACTCGGTGCGATTGCAGGTAGACACGATCACCGCCTCCTCCACCCCCCGGGTGAGCATCAGCTCGCCCAGGGCCCTGGGCCCCACATCCGGGCCGAAGGCCACCCGCTCACGCAGGGCGACGGAAGCTGTCTTATGATTGATTCCCAGTACCAGCAGGCTCATGAGGGTTTTATATGGCTCACAACATCTTTCGGAATAGCCGACCATTGTACGAGAAAGGGTAGGGCTTTAAAAGCCGCCCTCTCTACCCTTATACTTGCGCAAAATCCTTGCCTGGAGTCTGTCGTGCGTTTTCTGTTGTTATCCCTGGTGCTGGCGCTTTCCGGTTGCGCCTATCGGGCAGTTGAAGCTCCAGCCGGATCCTGGCAGGCCCAGCAGGCGGCATTGGCCAAGCTGCAACAGTGGGAACTGTCCGCCCGCCTGGGGATTATCACTCCCGACGAGCGAGGCAGCCTGAGCCTGTTCTGGCGCCAGAACCAGGATGACTACCGGCTCAACCTGACCAATGTGGTCGGCAAACGGGTATTTGATCTAAACCGCCAGCGGCGGCAGATAGTGCTGACCGACAGCGAGGGCCGGCGTCATAGTGCCGACAGCGCCCGGGACCTGGTGTTCCGGCTGACCGGCTGGGATCTGCCGGTCGAGCAGTTGTCCAACTGGATCAAGGGGTTGCCCGGTGAAGCAGATAGGGTGGAATATGACGACGACGGTCGGCCGAAGATACTGGTGTCCAACGACTGGCGCCTGGAATACCTAGGCTATACCCGGATTGACGGCCTCTGGTTGCCCAGCCGCCTCACCCTGACCCATGCCGACACCACGCTGCGGCTGGCCATCAGCCAGTGGGAGCTGTTGTGATGGGCCGGACCCTGAGCCTGCCGGCACCGGCCAAGCTGAATTTGTTTTTGTATATCACCGGGCGTCGGGATGATGGCTATCATAACTTGCAGACCCTGTTTCAGTTTGTCGACTTCGGCGACACCCTGACCTTTATCCCAACCACAGACGGCAGCCTGGCCCTGTCCCCCGCCCTGCCCGGAGTCGCGACCGAGGATAACCTGATACTCAGGGCCGCCCGCCTGCTGCAGCAACACACGGGTTGCCCTCTGGGGGCCCGGATCGAACTGGATAAACGCCTGCCGATGGGCGGCGGCCTGGGGGGCGGTTCCAGCGATGCCGCCACCACCCTGGTAGGGTTAAATCGGCTCTGGGAGCTGGGGTTGGCTCAAGAGCAGCTGGCCACCCTTGGCCTGAGCCTGGGCGCCGATGTGCCTGTGTTCGTCAAGGGCCAGGCCGCCTTTGCCGAAGGCGTAGGCGATATCCTGACTCCCGCCACCCCGCCCGAGCCCTGGTATCTGGTGCTGAGTCCGGGCGTTTCGGTGGCGACGGCGGCCATATTTACCGATCCGGATCTGCCCAGGAACAGCCCCTCGTTATCGCTGGAGCAACGCCTGCTCTTGCCCTGGGAAAACGATTGCGAGGCGCTGGTTAAAAAGCGACACCCCGAGGTTGCCAAGCTCCTTGGCTGGTTGCTAGAATACGCGCCGTCAAGAATGACGGGCACGGGTGCCTGTATTTTCGCCACCTTCGACAGCCGCCCTGCGGCCGAAAAAGTACTGGCGCAGGTACCTGATTCGGTCACGGGTTTTGTCGCCAAAGGGTGCAATATATCGCCTCTTTTCGACGCTTTGAACGCCCCTGACCGAGGCCCGCAATAACGAGCTTGCCACTAAGGCTGGCGTAAGGCAGCGATCACGGAACGAGGGAAAGGGCCCGCGTTCTCCCCGGTGAAAAGGGCCGTCCGTTGCCAATAAGTGATGTTTGCAGAACAGGCAGGTGTAAACCGACTGGCCGCCCGATACTCTTGCGTTCCGGCCACCTGCAGTTATTCACAAACAAGACTAGAATTCAAAAAAATCAGGCTGGATAGCAGGCAATATTATCGTCTGTATACGGGTTCACGGCCCCGTCCAGCCTCGCCACCCATGAAGCAACCCCGAGGTTTTACACCGTGCCTGACATGAAGCTGTTTGCTGGTAATGCAACGCCGGAACTCGCCCAACGTATCGCCGATCGTCTTTTTATCAAACTGAGTGCAGCCGATGTCGGCCGCTTCAGCGACGGCGAAATCAGCGTACAGATCAACGAAAATGTACGTGGCGGCGATATCTTCATCATCCAGTCTACCTGTGCCCCGACCAATGACAATTTAATGGAATTGATCGTCATGGTAGATGCCTTGCGCCGCGCATCCGCAGGCCGCATTACCGCAGTGATCCCCTACTTTGGCTATGCCCGTCAGGACAGGCGCGTGCGTTCTGCCCGGGTGCCGATCACCGCCAAGGTAGTAGCCGACTTCCTGTCCAGCGTAGGTGTTGACCGGGTGCTGACCGTCGATCTGCACGCCGAGCAGATCCAGGGCTTCTTCGATGTCCCGGTCGATAACGTGTTCGGTACCCCGGTGCTGCTCGAAGACATGCGTGCCAAGGGCCTGCAGGATGCGGTGGTGGTCTCTCCGGATATCGGTGGTGTGGTACGTGCCCGCGCCGTCGCCAAACTGCTGGAAGATACCGACATCGCCATCATCGACAAGCGCCGCCCCCGTGCCAACGTCTCCCAGGTTATGCACCTGATCGGGGATGTTGAAGGCCGTGATTGCGTGATTGTCGACGACATGATCGACACCGGCGGCACCCTGTGCAAGGCGGCCGAAGCCCTTAAAAACCGTGGCGCCAAGCGCGTATTCGCCTATGCCACCCATGCGGTGTTCTCCGGCACTGCCGCCCAGAACATCAAGGACTCGGTGATCGATGAAGTGATCATCACCGACTCCATCCCGCTGCCTCCGGAACTCGCGGCCCTGTCCAAAGTCAAACAGCTTTCGCTGTCCGGCATGCTGGCCGAAGCCATTCGCCGCATCAGCAATGAAGAGTCCATCTCCGCCATGTTTGAGCACTAAGCGCTTAAGCTGGAAGCCTGAAAAAGCCCGCGAACTCGCGGGCTTTTTTGTGTTTGGGATTTGGGATTTGGGATGTTAGCCGTAAAACCGCATAAAATAGTAGCCGCTGAGCCCCAGTCCAAACAGCACTATGGTCCAGGCCAGCAACCTGGGCTTCACCCATACCAGCAACCTGACGCCAAACCGGCCTCCCGCCAGGTAGCCCAGGGCCAGAAGAAAACAGGAATGCCAGTCTACCAGGCCCGACAGGCTATAGACTATGATGGTTGCCCCGCTGGCCAGTACCGAGATATACAGCTTGATGGCGTGCTGCTGCAGGTTTGAGCCCAGACGCACCTGGCCGGTGATCGCCATCAGCAACACGCCCAGGCCGCCACCGAAAAAGCCGCCGTAACACGCCCCGCCGAACAACAAGGGCAAGGCCAGGGGCCGCATCGCCAGCGGTCCTTCTGATCCTTTGTGACTAAGCAGCTGACGGCCATACAGCACACTGACCCCCAGCAGCAACCAAGGCACCAGGTAATTGAAGTTGCTGGCGTCAAACTGTACCAAGGCAAAGGCACCGGCCGCACCACCGCCGAGCCCCAACAGAGTCAAGGCCAGCCAGGGGCCATTGCCGAGCTGCCGGCGCACCCCCCAGAAGGCACTCATATAGCCGGGCCAGGATGCCACGCTGGCGGTGGCGACCGCGTGCGTACTCGGCAGTCCCAGGCCCAGCAGGGCCGGCAGGGTAAAAAACAGGCCGCCACCGGCCAGAGCATTGACCACCCCGGCCAGGAGGGCCCAGGCAAATAATTCCAGCATGGTACAGAGTCCCGATAAAGAATAAGGCCGGCACGGCAGGCACCGTCCGGGCTCTGATGACAACTCGATTTAACGTTAAGAGGATATTTTTGTTTACAATATTAACAACTAAACTAAAGTTAAATTGTGAACAACTTGCCGTATGATACCAATTCCGGGGGATTAGGCCAGCCAAGGTGGTCATTATTCCGCTTCTTAATTAGAATACGGCGTTATTTTCACGACCGACTCACGCTATGCACCCTATCGAACTGATTGTCGGGCTTGCTAACCCGGGCCCCGAATACGCCCATACCCGCCATAATGCGGGCGCCTGGTATGTGACCGAGCTGGCCAGGCAGCATGGCGGCCAGCTGAAAGAAGAAGGCAAATTCTTTGGCTGGACCGGCCGGGTGCGGATTGCCGGCCAGGATGTACGCCTGTTGATCCCCGCCACATTTATGAACCGTTCGGGCAAGGCGGTGGCGGCCCTGGCCAATTTTTACCAGATCCCGCCCGAATCCATCCTGGTGGCCCACGACGAACTGGATCTGGCGCCGGGTACCGCCCGCTTCAAGCAAGGGGGCGGCCACGGCGGCCACAACGGCCTGAAGGATATTATTGCCTGCATGGGCAACAGCAAGGACTTCTACCGGCTGCGCATCGGCATCGGTCATCCCGGCCACAAGAGCCAGGTCGCCGGTTATGTGCTGACCAAGGCACCAGCCGCCGAACAAGGCTTCATCGAGGCCAGTGTCGATGAGGCGCTGCGCGCCACCGATATACTGTTTAAAGACGGCATGACCAGGGCTATGAACCGCCTCCATGCCTTCAATGCCGACTCAACCAAATAAATCAGGACACTATCATGGGTTTTAAATGCGGTATCGTGGGCCTGCCCAATGTGGGCAAATCCACCCTGTTCAACGCACTGACCAAAGCCGGCATCGAAGCCGCCAACTTCCCTTTCTGTACCATAGAGCCGAACACCGGCGTGGTACCTGTGCCCGACAAGCGCCTGGACGCCCTGGCCGAGATCGTCAAGCCCCAACGCATCCTGCCCACCTCCATGGAGTTTGTGGACATCGCCGGCCTGGTCGCGGGCGCCTCAAAAGGGGAAGGCCTGGGCAACAAGTTCCTCGCCAATATCCGCGAAACCGATGCCATCGGCCATGTGGTGCGCTGCTTCGACAATGACAATATCGTGCATGTTGCCGGCCAGGTATCGCCCAAGGACGATATCGAGATCATCAATACCGAGCTGGCACTGGCCGATCTGGACACCTGCGAGCGGGCCATCCAGCGTAACGCCAAGAAAGCCAAGGGCGGTGACAAAGATGCCAAATTTGAGATGTCGGTGCTGGAAAAGCTGCTGCCCGCCCTGGAGCAGGCCCAGGTATTGCGCAGTGTCGCGCTCACCAAGGAAGAAAAGGCCGCCATCGACTACCTGAACTTCCTCACCATCAAGCCCACCATGTATATCGCCAACGTCAATGACGACGGCTTCGAGAACAATCCCTACCTGGCCCAGGTCGAGGAGATTGCCGCCGCCGAAAACGCCATAGTGGTACCGGTGTGCGCCGCCATCGAGTCGGAAATCGCCGAGCTGGACGCGGAAGAAGCCGCTGAGTTCATGGCCGACATGGGCCTGGAAGAGCCGGGCCTGAACCGGGTGATCCGCGGCGGTTACCAGCTGCTGAACCTGCAGACCTACTTTACTGCCGGAGTGAAGGAAGTCCGCGCCTGGACCATCCCGGTGGGCGCCACCGCTCCCCAGGCCGCCGGCAAGATCCACACCGACTTCGAGAAGGGTTTTATCCGCGCCCAGACCATCGCCTATGAGGACTATATCACCTACAAGGGTGAGCAAGGCGCCAAGGAAGCCGGCAAGATGCGTTCCGAAGGCAAGGAGTATATCGTCAAGGACGGCGATGTGATGAACTTCCTGTTTAACGTCTAAACCACCTGATCGGGGATCGGGGACTGGCAATGCTATTCCCCTGCTCCCGATCACCAATCCCACCTTCCCCATTCCCCACTGATTCACCATTCACCTTATCCTTGCCCATCACGCCGTATTCCCGCCGATGTTGTAAATCTCGCCGGGTTTTGTATAGTCTCTCGACGACGCGTTTACTTTCTGTCCAAACGATTGAGGAAGGGCAATTTTTCGGGAAAAAACGGTTGACGCTCCCACGCCGGATACGCATAATGCGCCCCGTTCGGTGATGCGACATCACCGGCAAGCAAGCAGTGGCTATGTAGCTCAGTTGGTTAGAGCACATCACTCATAATGATGGGGTCGCAGGTTCGAATCCCGCCATAGCCACCATTTCGTTGGGGTATCGCCAAGCGGTAAGGCAGCGGGTTTTGATCTCGCCATTCCCAGGTTCGAATCCTGGTACCCCAGCCATTTTCAAGATGGCTGACACTTGTGTTATAACTGTCGACCATCACTGTTGGGGTATCGCCAAGCGGTAAGGCAGCGGGTTTTGATCTCGCCATTCCCAGGTTCGAATCCTGGTACCCCAGCCATTTTACTAAAAGCTGTGAGAACAGCGGGTTTTGCTATCGGTCTCAGTGCCCAGTTTCAAGACTTGCACCACAGCCATTTTTAAGCAGTGTCGGATAGCTTCGACCCATGCTGAACATTGAGGCGACTCAATGCTTATGTGGCTATGTAGCTCAGTTGGTTAGAGCACATCACTCATAATGATGGGGTCGCAGGTTCGAATCCCGCCATAGCCACCACTCTTTGCGGGAGTGGCGAAATTGGTAGACGCACCAGATTTAGGTTCTGGCGCCGCAAGGTGTGCGAGTTCAAGTCTCGCCTCCCGCACCATTTACAATTGGGGTATCGCCAAGCGGTAAGGCAGCGGGTTTTGATCTCGCCATTCCCAGGTTCGAATCCTGGTACCCCAGCCATTATAGAAAGCAAAAAACCAGCCTTCGGGCTGGTTTTTTGCTTTCTGGGACTTGGGAGAAGGGATTCGGGACTGGAAAATCCCCAATCCCCGCCCTCACAACCCCATGGCGTATTTCATCACCGCCGTCTTGAGCGGGCCGCTGTGCTCGGCCGCCTTCAGCCCCAGGTTGCGCAACAGCTTAAGCGGCAACAGATCGTTGCTGAACGCCTGATAAAACACATCCATCATGGATTGCATCAGCAGGTTATCGGGCCGGCGCTGCCGGCTGTACTCGGCCAGCAACGTCGGTCCGGCAAAATCCTGGCCGCCTTCCACCGCCTGATGGATCAATTTGCTTAACACTGCTACATCCTTAAAGCCCAGATTCACGCCCTGCCCTGCCAGTGGATTGATGGTATGAGCCGCATCTCCCAGCAGCACCACGGCCCCTTTGGCATAATCATTGGCGTGACGCCGCCGCAGCGGAAAGTGCCCCTTGTCCAGCACGCTGACCGGCCCCAACCGGACCGGGAAGGCGTTATGGATCTGCTCGGCCAGCTGCTCATTGGTCATCCCGGCCAACTGGGCGATGCGATCCTTGGCATCATACCAGACCAGCGACGCCCGATTTCCGCCCAGGGGCAGAAAGGCCCGGGGCCCGGAAGGATGGAACTGCTGCCAGGTGATGTCCTGCGCCGTATCAATGGTGCACACATTGATCAACATGCAGTGCTGGGCATAATCCCAGGCGGTAATCCCAATCCTGGCAAACTGCCGGGTACGGGATTCGGCACCATCACAAGCCAGCACCAGACGGGCATGTAACCGCCGCCCATCGGAGAGGGTCAGCTCGGCCCCGTCATCCAGTTGTCGCAGGGCAGCCAGGCCATTGGGACATTCCAGGGTCACATTCTGCCAGTCGGCCAGGGCTTGCCACAGGGCCAGCTGCAGCACCCGGTTTTCCACCATGAAGCCGAGATACTCCGCATCCAGCTCGGCGGCGCTAAAGCGGGTAACAAAGCCCTGCCATTCGCTCGCTTCCAGCCCCTGATAGGGCCAGGCGCGCATCGCCAGCACCCGCTCCCAGGCATGAGCCTGCTGCAACAGCCGCACCGAGGCGGCGCTGATCGCGGAGACCCGCAGGTCATGATCTTGGGTGTCGTCAAACGGACCCGGCGTCTTCGCCTCAATCAACCGTATATCCAAACCGGTGGCGGCCAGCAGCCCGGCGGCCAGCGCCCCCACCATGCCACCGCCGATAATCGCCAGATCACATCGTTCCATAAGTAGGATAACCTCGGGATTTTTCATCCATTCTACCCTAAATCCGCCGAAAAATCGGGGAGCATCTGCCGCTCGAGCGGCTGGATATTATCTAGTCAGTGGGTCGATAAAAGAGTAGAATGCCCGGTTCAAAATGCATGTCCCTTGCGGTAATCAAAGAGTGCCATGAGCAAAAAACTTCATATCAAAACCTGGGGCTGTCAGATGAATGAATACGATTCATCCAAGATGGCCGATCTGCTTGACGCCACCCACGGCTACCAGCTGACCGACGACGCCGAGCGGGCCGATGTGCTACTGCTCAATACCTGCTCCATTCGCGAAAAAGCCCAGGAAAAGGTGTTCCATCAGCTGGGCCGCTGGCGGCCGCTGAAGGCGGCCAACCCCAAGCTGGTGATCGGGGTCGGTGGTTGCGTGGCCTCCCAGGAAGGTGACGCCATTCGCTCCCGTGCGCCCTTTGTCGATATCGTGTTCGGCCCGCAGACCCTGCACCGCTTGCCGGCAATGATCAAATCCGTGCTCGAAGGCCATGGCGCCCAGGTAGACGTGGCCTTCCCGGAAATCGAGAAGTTCGACAGCCTGCCCGAGCCCCGCGCCGACGGCGCCACCGCCTTTGTGTCCATCATGGAAGGCTGTTCCAAATACTGTTCTTTCTGCGTGGTGCCCTATACCCGCGGCGAGGAAGTCAGCCGCCCGCTCGACGATGTGCTCTATGAGATAGCCCAGCTCGCCGAGCAGGGCGTACGCGAGGTCAACCTGCTGGGGCAGAACGTCAATGCCTATCGGGGCGAGACCCATGACGGCGAGATCTGCAGCTTCGCAGAACTGCTGCGCCTGGTGGCCGCCATCGACGGTATCGATCGCATCCGCTACACCACCAGCCATCCCATCGAGTTCACCGACGACATCATCGAAGTGTACAAAGACACACCGGAAGTGGTCAGTTTCCTGCATCTGCCGGTACAGAGCGGCTCGGATCGTATCCTGACCCTGATGAAACGCCCCCATACGGCACTGGAATACAAGTCCAAGATCCGCAGGCTGCGTCAGGCCCGTCCGGACATTACCATCAGCTCGGACTTTATCATCGGTTTCCCCGGTGAAGAGGCGGATGACTTCGAGAAGACCATGAAACTGATCGAGGACGTGGGTTTCGATATGAGCTTCAGCTTTATCTTCAGCCCCCGTCCCGGTACCCCAGCAGCCGATCTGCCCGATGACGTGCCGATGGAAGAGAAAAAAGAACGCCTCTACCGCTTGCAGAACCTGATCAACAACCAGTCCCAGCTGATCAGCCGGCAGATGCTCGGCAGCACCCAGCGCATCCTGGTGGAAGGCCCTTCCAAGCTGGACCCCATGGAGCTGCGTGGCCGCACCGAAAACAACCGGGTGGTCAACTTCACCGGTCCCCACACCCTGATCGGCGGCTTCGCCGATGTGGAAATAACCGAAGTGATGCCTCACAGCCTGCGTGGTACATTTATCCGTGGTGAAGATGAGATGGGCCTGCGGGTGCAGGTTTCACCCAGCACCATCCTGGCCCGCCGCCCCGATGGCGTGGCCGATGAAACCGGTGTGGCCACCTTTACCCCTTAATTGCCGGGAGTTGGGATTGGGGAGCAGGACTGGAAAGCCTCTGCCAATCCCCAGTCACCACTCCCTAATTCCCTATTCAGGAGTTATTTTGACACGACCCGTCACCACCCTGGAACTTGAACTGGCGCCTGCCGACAGCCAGCGCCTGGCCAGCCTGTGCGGCCCCTTCGACGACAACCTCAAGCAGCTGGAGCGCCGCCTGGGGGTGGAAATCAACTACCACAACCAGCATTTTCAGATAGTCGGCCCCAAGGCCGTGGCCGGCGCCGTCGGCCAGATGCTGCAGCGGCTGTATCTCGAGACCCAACCGGTGCGCGGCCAGTCGGTGCCCGACCTGACCCCGGAGCAGGTGCACCTGGCCATCAAGGAAGCCCATGTGCTGGAGCAGGGCGAGAGTCCGCAAGAGGGCTATCAATATGGCAAAGAGGTGGTGATCAAGACCAAACGTGGCCTGATCAAACCCAGAACACCCAATCAGGCCCAATATGTCGCCCATATTCTCAGCCATGATATCACCTTCGGCGTCGGGCCGGCCGGTACCGGCAAGACCTACCTGGCGGTGGCCGCCGCCGTCGATGCCCTGGAACGCCAGGAGATCCGCCGTATCCTGCTGACCCGCCCGGCGGTGGAGGCCGGTGAGAAGCTGGGCTTCCTGCCCGGTGATCTGAGCCAGAAGGTGGATCCCTATCTGCGCCCCCTGTACGACGCCCTGTTCGAAATGTTGGGCTTCGAGCGAGTCGAAAAGCTGATCGAGCGCAATGTCATCGAAGTAGCGCCGCTGGCCTATATGCGCGGCCGAACCCTCAACGACGCCTTTATCATCCTGGATGAAAGCCAGAACACCACGGTCGAGCAGATGAAGATGTTCCTGACCCGTATCGGCTTTAATTCAAAGGCGGTGATCACCGGCGATATCACCCAGATCGACCTGCCGCGCAACGCCAAGTCGGGGCTGCGTCACGCCATCGAGGTATTGAGCGGGGTAGAAGGCCTGTCCTTTGACTTCTTCCGTGCCGAGGATGTGGTACGCCATCCGGTGGTGGCCCGTATCGTACGTGCCTATGAAGCCTTTGAGGATAAGCAGAAACGTGCCGTTCAGCCAGCCGAGGACAAACCCGTATGACCCTGTGGCTGGATCTGCAAATCGCCTGTGATGAGGCGCCGGGCCTGCCCAGCGAACAGCAGCTGGAAGGCTGGCTGAGCGCCACCCTGGCCGGCGAGCGGGAAGAGGCCGAGGTGACCGTCCGCCTGGTCGATGAGGCCGAAAGCCAGGCGCTCAACCGCGACTACCGGGGCAAGGACAAGCCCACCAATGTGCTGTCTTTTCCCTTTGAGGCCCCGCCGGGGATTGAACTGCCCTTGCTGGGCGATCTGGTGATCTGTCGCCAGGTGGTGGAACGGGAAGCGGAGGAGCAAAACAAGCCGTTAACCGACCACTGGGCGCACATGGTGATACATGGCTGCTTGCATTTACTCGGTTTTGACCATATTAAGGATGACGAAGCCGAGATAATGGAATCTAAGGAGATAGGAATACTGGCCGGTCTGAGTATCGCCAATCCCTATCAGGATGATGAACATGAGGGTTAACAAGGTCCATGAGCGACGATAATTCGAACTCTGAGAACGGTTCGTCCGTCAAGAAAAACTGGTTTGAAAAGCTGGGCCAGATTTTTCAGGGCGAACCGAAGAGCCGTGAAGAGCTGGTAGAAGTCATAATGGATGCGGGTGAGCGTGAGCTTATCGATCAGGACACCAAAGACATGATCGAAGGTGTGCTGGAGGTGAGCGAACTCAGGGTACGGGATATCATGATCCCCCGCTCCCAGATGGTGACGGTGGAAAAGTCCCAGCCGGTTTCCTCTTTCCTGCCCATGATCATCGAGTCAACCCACTCCCGCTTCCCCGTGGTCAATGAAGACAAGGACCATATCGAAGGCATACTGCTGGCCAAGGATCTGCTGTCCTACGGTTTTGGTCTCACCGAAGAAGAATTCTCCATCGACAAGGTGCTGCGCCCCGCGGTGGTGGTTCCCGAGAGCAAACGTCTCGACAAGCTGCTCAAGGAGTTCCGCGAAGAGCGCTACCATATGGCCATAGTGGTAGACGAATTCGGCGGCGTGTCCGGCCTGGTCACTATCGAAGATATCCTCGAGCTGATTGTCGGCGACATAGAAGATGAATACGACGCCGAAGAAAACGACGAGATTCGCCAGATCAGCAAGCGGGTCTATGCCGTCGCCGCGCTCACCGACATCGAAGACTTCAACGAGTATTTTCACACCAACTTCAGCGATGAAGAAGTGGATACGGTGGGCGGCATGGTGATGCATGCCTTCGGCCACCTGCCCGCCAAGGGTGAACAGGTCAAGATAGACGGCTTTGTGTTCAAAGTCGCCCATGCCGATCGTCGACGTTTGCTGCAATTACAGGTTAAGATACCCGACAACCAAGAAGCCTCCTCGTCGGAATCTGTATAAGTGCCTAACTATCTGCGGTATATGGGGGCCCTGCTCAGCGGGGCCCTTGGCGTTTTAGCCTTTAGTCCCTTCGATTACTGGCCTCTGGCGCTGGTGTCCCTGCTGGGACTGTGTTTCACCAGCCTGAATGTTCCCCCCGGCCAGGCCGCGAAAACCGCCTTTGTGTGGGCCATGGGGTTGTTCTTGCCCGGGCTCTGGTGGATCCATGTCAGCATGACCATGTTCGGCGGCATTCCCCTGCCCGGCGCCTTCCTGCTGGTCGCCCTGCTCGCCGCCTATCTCAGCCTGTATTCCGCCCTCGCCCTCTGGTTGACCAACCGCTGTGCCGGCCAACAGCCGCTGCGGGCGCTGCTGGTATTCCCGGTATTGATGATCCTGGCGGACTGGCTACGCGGCTGGGTGATGACCGGCTTTCCCTGGCTCTGGTTCGGCTACAGCCAGCTGGAAGGGCCGCTGGCGGGTCTGGCGCCCATACTGGGAGTGCAGGGCATCAGTTGGTTGTTGCTGTTCTCCGCCGGTGCGTTCTGGCTATTGCTGCAACGCCAGCGCCGGCTGCTGCCCCTGATATTGAGTCTGGCATTGTGGGGATTGGCCTTCGGTGCCGGCCAACTCCAGTGGGTCAGCCCGACCCAGGCCAGCCGCTTCGCCCTGGTACAGGGCAATATCGCCCAGTCCCTGAAATGGCAGCCCGGCCAACTGGAACAGAGCCTGGATCGCCATTTTTCCCTGACCAAGCCGTTAACCGAAGCGGATGTGGTGATCTGGCCCGAATCGGCGCTGCCCTCCTCGGAGCAACACCTGGCCCCTTGGCTGAAGCAGGTCGACGGCTTTATGCGCGAACGGGGTCAGGCCCTGCTGAGCGGTATCGTGACCCGTCCCGATCAGGAGTCGGTCTACAATGCGGTGATTGCCCTGGGGCAGACCCAGGATCCCTATCAGCCGGAGAATGGCAACCGCTATTACAAGCAGCAACTGGTGCCGATTGGCGAGTTCGTGCCCTTCGGCGACCTGTTGCGGCCGATTGCGCCCTTCTTCAACCTGCCGATGTCGTCATTTTCCCGGGGCGGCCAGGATCAGCCGGACATCGAAGCGGCCGGCCGCCATTTCAGCGTGGCTATCTGCTATGAAGTGGCCTTTCCCTCCCTGGTACGCGGCAATATGAAGGCCGACACCGACTATCTGCTAACGGTGTCCAACGATACCTGGTTCGGTCAATCCATCGGCCCCTGGCAACATCAGCAGATTGCCCGGATGCGCGCCCTGGAGCTGGGCCGGCCATTGATCCGCGCCACCAACAATGGCGTGACCCTGGTCACCGATGAAAAAGGCCGGATCCAGGCTTCCTTGCCCCAGTTCGAGGCCAATGTGCTGAGCGTCGAGGTGATGGGCACCCGGGGGCTGACGCCCTATGCCCGCTTCGGCAGCGCGCCCCTGCTGCTGCTGCTGGCCGGCAGCCTGCTCTGTGCGGCCTGGCTTTCCCGCCGCCGCGGCCTGCAATTTCGGGCGGTGATCCGCTAAGACCATACAGGGCCCTCATAACGGGCCCTGTTTGATCAGAAGCCGCTTTCCCGGACAAGGATCGCCAGCATCCTGCGCAGCTGATACCACAGCCAACTGCGCGGTTCCCCTTCAACCTTTACCAAGCCGGGCAGGCGGGCATCGATGCCTGCCGCGATGGGAGCGTCCAGCACCATGGCGACCCGGTAACGGCCCTCTTCCGGCACCAGCCGGTCTTCGGCGATACGCCGCACGGCAATGTTGCCGCCATATTCGGAGCCGAGCTCCCCGTAAGGCAGGGCAAAGACGGCGCCGATATCCACATCACGGATCTCAACCGCCAGGGCGGCCGCACCCGGCCGGTCGGCGATAAAGACCCCTTTGCTCCCCGCACCGACCAAATCGAGATATTGCTCCCCTATATACCCTTCAACATGGACTCGGGTGGGGTCAACAACCGAGAGCAACGGCATATCGGTGCCCACCCATACGCCAGGATGCAGCCGCTCAATCCGGGTCACCCGGCCCGCGAACGGCGCTCGAACCTGCAGCCTCCCTTGCCGGGCCAGCAATCCCGTCCTCCGCTCCAGCAGTCGCCGGTATTGCTGTTCGGTAATGGCACGGCCGGCTTTTTCACGGGCAGAACTGCCGCTGCGATCCAGCAGCAGCTTGGCAAGGCGGATTTCCTCCTCTACCTGCTGCAACTCAAAATTCAGCTGTTCAGACTCCAGCCGCAACAGCAGCTGGCCTGCCTCGACCAGATCCCCCTGTTTAACCCTCACCTCAGCGATGGCCGCCGGCTCGGAGACGAACAGCGTCTGTTCGGACTGTGCTTTCAATATGGCCGGAACTGGAACACTGACATGCAGGGGCAATAGGCTCCAAATCAGCAAACCCGTCGCCAATACCCAGAACAACAGACGACTCATTCCCATGGAACACTCACGCCGGCGTTTCCACCACACACTGACTTCCCTCCAGATCGGCAGCACAATAAACCAGAGCATCTCCACCGCAAACAACAATATGCCCAGCACCTTGAAGAACAGGTGATAGACCAGCAGGGCGATGCCAAGAAACAGGAAAAAGCGATACAGCCAGGTCGCCCAGGCGTAGGACACCATCAGCCTTGCCCTGCCCCGGGGTTGAGGCTCCGGCAAGGGATCTTTCAGCCCCAGCAGGAGCTGACGCAAGCGCCAGCGACCGAACGCAAAGGCCCGCTGTTGCAAGTTCTCGATGCCCAACCAGTCCGAAAAGGCATAGTAGCCGTCGAAGCGCAGGAAAGGACTGATATTCACCAGTATCGAGGTCACCCAGCTGGTGGTGGCGATAAAAAAGGCGGCACTCCTGAAGGGGCCATCGGGTAACAGATTCCAGAGAAAGGTGGCCAGCAGGGCGAGATACAGCTCGGTACGTACCCCGGCCGTCACTATCCGCAGCCGCGCCGATTTGGATCTGAGCCGCCAGGCATCCGTAGTATCCGTGTAGAGCACCGGAAACATCACCAGGAAGGCAACCCCCATGGATGCAACCCGGCATCCCTGGCGCCTGGCGGCGAACGCATGCCCCAGTTCATGGGCGCTTTTCACCACCACCAGGGTAAGCCCATAGAGGGCCAGACCCTCCAGGCTGAAAAAATGCAAAAAGGTTGACCAGAAGGTGTCCCACTGGCGCACCACCAACACCAGCCCGAGCAGGCCGAGCGAGATCACCAGGTAATGGGTCACCGGTGCAAACAGCCAGTTCAGACGGGGCACCCAGCGTGACAGCCAAGCGTCAGGACGAAACAGGGGGATACGGATAAACAGATAATGATGTATCAGCCAGCGCCAGAAGCCCAGCACCTGAGCCCTGTACTGCTGATAAATCCGGGCGGAATCCTCGACCGAGCGGGCCTCGTTCAGGTTATTCGACACGATAAAATCAACAAACGCCGCCAGCTCTTCGGCACTGTAGTCAGGGCCCAGCTCTTTCAGCTCCAGCAAAAAGCTGCCGACCGCCAGCCCGGCGCGCCAATGCCGGATGAGGTAAAGCGCCTCGGCCGACAGTGCAAAATACTTGTTGCGTACCGGGTCAAACAGCAACCAGCGCGGGGCGCCATCCTCATCCGGAACCCCGGGTAACAAGCGTAGATTTTGACGCAATGACGGTAATACTGCACCGACCGTCATCGTCTTACCAACCCAGCCATTGACGGGCGCTGGTAATGGGCCGGCGGAACAGATAGAAGAACAGGCTCACCCGGTCGCCGTAGACTTTTGCCGTGCCGCGCGTCCCAATCCTGGGGAGAGACGCCGTGTGCTGCCGGTCGTCGAGCCGGGCAACCAGACGATATGCCATCAGATCATCGGGTGTGCGCTGGGGCTCATAGCCCGCATGCTGAATATGGGCCGACCAGGCGGACAGGGGGTCATTATCAAAGAAGACCTTTACCTCCGCGCCTTGCTGCAAGGCAATGGAGTCTTTCACCGCCAGCATGATTTCCAGCTCTATGGCCCCGGGGTCGGCAAGCAACATGATGCGCTCGCCTACCTTAACCGGTCGCCCTTTCCATTCATTGGGATCGCCCAATACCGCAACGCCGGCTCCGGGTGCGTTAAGCGTCGCTTTTTCCAGACGGGAGCGGGCATAACCCAGTTCGGCCTGTCGTAACCTGACCTGGGACTCAAGCTCGGCCAGGCGCGCTTTTTGTGCCGGATCCATAAAACCGCTTTGTTGCACGGTTTTCAGCTCGGCCTCTGCAACCAGCAGTGCCTGCTGGGCTATCTCATACTCGCTGGTCAGCTCGGTATCCTCAAACCGGACCAAAGGCTCACCGGCCTGCACACTCTGGTTAGGATTGACTTCGAGTCGGGTAATGGCGCCATTGAGCGGGGCGCTGATCACCAGAGGCTCCCTGGCGATGACCTCAACCGGTGTCAGGGTGCTGAGCCTGACGGGTATCCACATGGCCAGCAACAGTGCCAAAAGGGCAAACAGCACCACTTTTCGCTGCCGCAGGCGCTGCAGAACCTGTTTTACCGGCAGGCCACGTTGCAGTGCGAACAGCGCATGGGCCATGGTGCCGGAAAGGTGCTCCAGCACCCCCAACTCCTGTTCGGACCAGGGCTCCGGGCGGAACAGTAACAGCACCCCGAGCCTGTGCCCTTCCCGAGCGGCAAGCCGTAACGGTACCCAGAGCAGATGCTCTGGCGCCATTTCCTGCCACTCGCTATGCAAACCCTCAGGTACCTGCTGCCTATTCAATACATGCAACTGATGGGCAGACTCCGTCGATACTATGTGTCGTCCAAGACGTTCAACCCAGGCAACAAACGGCGAGGTATAGTCAACCGCCGGAATATCCGAGGCCGCCACCACCTGCAGGTGGCGGAGTTCCTCGCCCAGGAGCAAGACACCCTGGGTATAGGGAACACAATTATGGCTCTGATTGACAATGGTATAAAACAGCTGCGCAAGGCTGCCCGCCTTGCGCAATTGTTGTTCCAGCCCGAGTAAAGCTGCAACCTGTTGGTTCACATCAACTCCTTACACTGTGGTCAGCATGCTCAGCAACCGGTTACCGTAACCTTCCATCGCATCCACCTCGGCGGCCAACTGCTCGGCTAGGGGCACGAAGCCGGTGACCGGCGGCGCTGACGACGCTTGCTCCGGCTCCGCTTGTTTGCGCAGCAGCGCTTCAACGTCCAGCTTGATCTCGAGGATACGCACCTGACCATCGCTGCCCACCGCCTGGATCCTGATAGCCAGCTCTTTTACCTGCCCAGGCGAACTGACGGTGACATTGCCGGTCTCCGGGTCAACCCGTATCCAATCCGGCAAAGCGCCGCCATCCGGCAGTGTACCGGCATAAACCTGACCTTGCCCGGCTTTCGCATCGGCGATACCAATGGTTAATTGATTATCGACCGTTGAAACGATGCCGGAAATACTCATGGCTATCGTATCGAAGGCCTGCTGCTGTATATCGGTAAAAATCACCTCACCGGTATCACTGACACTGACATCGACCGAGGCCCTGATGGTGGTGTTACCGCCGGCACCGGTCGTCTGCACTACCAGTGCCGCGGCCTCCGACAGCAACACGGTTTCTGTTTGCCCGTCCGGGGTGGTGGAAACAAAGCCAACTCCGGCGGTTGGATCCTGACTCCCCCCCTGGTTGAACAGGCCTGGTGGCAACGGCGATGACTCGTTAACAACCGAAGTATTATCCACCCTGGGAGGCGGCAAGTCGGCATTACCTGCAGGCCGGGTAACGGGTATCTCTTTCGGCGGAGCTAAGATCTCCAGCAAGTAGTCACGGGATACGCTGGCTCCTGCTTGGTCCACTGCCGTCAAGGTGATGACAAACTTACCGACCTCGGCCGGCTTACCGGAAATAACGCCGGTTTCCGGGTTATAGCTCAGGCCGGCAGGCAATCCCTTGATAACGAAATCAAGGTCTTCACCATATGACGCACTGTCGATGTCGGTAAAGAGTACGGAGATATCGCGGTGATAGCCTTTACCAAAGCTCCACTTTTCATTGATGTTGGTGGTGAGTGCCACCGGCGTGTCGTTCCGACCGTCGATGGTGATGGTCAGCGTCGCCTGATCGCTCAGACCGCCTGCGTCACGCATCGTATAGGTGAAGCTCTCGGACAGGGTCTGGCCGCTGACACGCAGCGCCTGCACCGCGGCATTGGACTCGTCCACCACATAGCTGTAGCTGCCGTCGCTGTTTATCGTCAGGCTGCCATACTGGCCGACCAGGGCCGTCCCAACGCTACCGGCCGTGCCCGAGTTCCCCTCGGCACCGGTGCGCACAGCGCTCACCGTCTTGGTATCACCACCGTCCACATCGGTATCATTGCTCAGCACATTGCCGGTGGCGGCACTGCCCGTCGTAGCATTGGCCAGGCCACCTGCCTCGATGGCACTGCCGCTGTCATCGCTCGCCAGCGGGGTATCATTGCGGCCATCAATCGTGATGGTCAGCGTCGCCTGATCGCTCAGACCGCCTGCGTCACGCATCGTATAGGTGAAGCTCTCGGACAGGGTCTGGCCGCTGACACGCAGCGCCTGCACCGCGGCATTGGACTCGTCCACCACATAGCTGTAGCTGCCGTCGCTGTTTATCGTCAGGCTGCCATACTGGCCGACCAGGGCCATCCCCACGCTACCGGCCGTGCCCGAGCTCCCCTCGGCACCGGTGCGCACAGCGCTGACCGCCTTGGTATCACCACCGTCCACATCGGTATCATTGCTCAGCACATTGCCGGTGGCGGCACTGCCCACCGAACCATTGGCCACCCCGCCCGCCTCGACGGCGGTGGCGCTGTCGTCATGGGCCACCGGGGTGTCGTTCTGGCCTTCGAGGGTGATGGTCAGGGTCGCACTGTCGGTGAGCCCTCCCGCATCGGTGAGGGTGTAAGTGAAGCTCTCGGTCAGGGTCTGGCCGCTGACACGCAGCGCCTGCACCGCGGCATTGGACTCGTCCACCACATAGCTGTAGCTGCCGTCGCTGTTTATCGTCAGGCTGCCATACTGGCCGGCCAGGGCCGTCCCAACGCTGCCGGCCGTGCCCGAGCCACTCTCGGCGCCGGTGCGGATGGCGCTGACCGCCTTGGTATCACCACCGTCCACATCGGTATCGTTGCTCAGCACATTGCCGGTACCGGCGCTGCCCACCGAACCATTGGCCACCCCGCCCGCCTCGACGGCGGTGACGCTGTCGTCATGGGCCACCGGGGTGTCGTTCTGGCCTTCGAGGGTGATGGTCAGGGTCGCACTGTCGGTGAGCCCTCCCGCATCGGTGAGGGTGTAAGTGAAGCTCTCGGTCAGGGTCTGGCCGCTGACACGCAGCGCCTGCACCGCGGCATTGGACTCGTCCACCACATAGCTGTAGCTGCCGTCGCTGTTTATCGTCAGGCTGCCATACTGGCCGGCCAGGGCCGTCCCAACGCTGCCGGCCGTGCCCGAGCCACTCTCGGCGCCGG